>NZ_PVTG01000015.1 GCF_003002915.1 Geodermatophilus tzadiensis
CGGGGTTACTACTTGGCACTGACTTTCGGCACGCTGTTGAGTTCTCAAGGAGCGGACGCACACCAACTCGACCCTCTCGGGTGTCCTCGGTGGCTGCTTGTCCCACTCTACGCCGTCTCACGGAGGTCTGCACCGCTGGGGTGCTCTCCGCGGGCCTCTCGGCCCCGTCCGGCGCGAAGAGAACAGTACACCACCTCCGGGGGTCGTGCACGCGGGGTCTCCGTCACACCGGGGGCGCTCCGGTCAGAGGCCGAGGAAGGACTCGATGCCCACGGTCAGGCCGGGGCGGCGGCCGATCTCGCGGACCGCCAGGAGCACCCCGGGCATGAACGACGCGCGGTCGAAGGAGTCGTGCCGGAGGGTCAGGGTCTCCCCCGCCGCGCCCATGAGCACCTCCTGGTGGGCGACCAGCCCGGTGAGGCGCACCGCGTGCACCGGGATCCCCTCCACGTCGGCACCCCGAGCGCCGGGCAGCGCGTCCGTGGTGGCGTCGGGCGCCGGCGGCAGGCCGGCCGACCGGCGGGCCGCGGCGACGAGCCGGGCCGTGCGCACCGCCGTCCCCGAGGGGGCGTCGACCTTGTTCGGGTGGTGCAGCTCGACGACCTCGGTGGAGGGGAAGAACCGGGCCGCCTCCTGGGCGAAGCGCATGAGCAGGACCGCGCCGATGCCGAAGTTGGGGGCGATGACCACGCCGACGTCCGGCTTGGGCTCCAGCCACTGCGCCACCGTGGCCAGCCGCTGCTCGTCGAAGCCGGTCGTCCCGACCACACAGTGGATGCCCTGGTCGATGCAGAAGCGGAGGTTGTCCATGACGACGTCCGGGCGGGTGAAGTCCACGACCACCTGGGCGCCGGCGTCGGCCACGTTGAACAGCCAGTCGCCGTCGTCGACCATCGCCACCAGCTCGAGGTCGTCGGCGGCGTCGACCGCCTTGACCACCTCGGTGCCCATCCGCCCCCGGGCACCGAGCACGCCGACCGCGATCCGCGGCGGCTCGGCCGCCTCCCCGCCGGCTGCCTGGTGGTCGGGAGCGGAGGGAGTGGTGGTCACCGCGCCAGGCTTCCCGGCGCCGGATCGGGGTGCAACACCGGGTCCGGTCAGCGGACGGCGGTGCGCCGCTCCCCCGCCGACCACGCCAGCAGGCCGAGCCCGACCCCGGCGGCGTCGGCCACCCAGTCGAGCACCGAGCCCGAGCGCGCCAGGGCCGACACGGCCTGCACCACCTCGCTGACCGCGCCGTAGGCCAGGAGCAGGACCCCGAGGTGCACCGGCCGGATGCCCGCCCACCGCCCGGCGAGCGCCAGCGCCAGGAACAGCGCGAGGTGCACGAGCTTGTCCACACCGGGCGGTGCCGCCGGCACGTCGGACGCCGGGGCGAACAGCACCGCCAGCGAGACGAGCACCGTGACGGCGAACGCCGCGCGCGACAGCGCGCCGTGGACCCGCAGCGCCGGGTGCTCGCGCCGGGTGGCCACGGACGGGTCGCCGCTCATAGCCGGTCGAGGTCGGCGGTGCGGTAGGGACCGACCACGGCGAGGCAGGTCTCCCGGGTGAGCAGGTCGGCGGCCGTGGCGCGCACCTGCTCCTCGTCGACCGCGGCGATCCGCTCGAGGACCTCGCGCACCGGCACGTACTCCCCGTGCGAGAGCTCGCTCTTGCCCAGCCGGCTCATCCGCGACCCGGTGTCCTCCAGGCCGAGGACGGTGCCGCCGCGCAGCTGACCGCGCCCGCGCGCGACCTCCTCGGGGGTGAGCCCGTCGGCGGCCACGCGCGCCAGCTCCTCGCGCACCAGCCGCAGCACCTCGGGCACCCGCTTCTTGGAGCACGCGGCGTAGACCGAGAAGGAGCCGGTGCCGGCGTAGGAGGTCAGCGCCGAGCCGACGCTGTAGACCAGCCCGCGCTTCTCCCGGACCTCCTGGAACAGCCGCGAGCTCATCCCGCCGCCGACCGCGGTCTCCAGCACCGCCGCGGCGTAGCGCCGGTCGTCGAAGCGGCTCAGGCCGAGGCTGCCCAGCAGCAGGTGCGTCTGCTCGGTGCGGCGCGACACCAGTCCGGTCGGCCGCGCGGGCCGGGCCGGGGCGACGTCCTCGCCCCGGCGCAGCGGGGCCGGGGCCCCGTCACCGGCGAGCCGGTCGCCGAAGACCGCCGTCACCAGGTCGACCACCTGCTGGTGGTCGACCCGTCCGGCGGCGGTGACCACCATCGACGGGACGGCGTAGCGCGAGCGGTACCAGCCGTCGACGTCGTCGCGGGTCAGGCCCTCGATCGACTCGACGCTGCCCAGCACCGACCGGCCCAGCGGGCCGCCGCCGAAGAGCGTCTCGGCGAACAGGTCGTGCACGAGGTCGGAGGGCTCGTCGTCGCGCATGGCGATCTCCTCGAGCACCACCGTCCGCTCGGACTCCAGGTCCTCGGGGGTGTTGAGCGCCTCGGTGACCAGGTCGCCGAGCAGCGTGACCGCCAACGGCAGGTCGCTGGCGAGCACGTTGGCGTAGTAGCAGGTGTGCTCCTTGGCGGTGAAGGCGTTCATCTCACCGCCGACGGCGTCCATCGCCGTCGCGATCTCCAGCGCGCTGCGGCTGCGGGTGCCCTTGAACAGCAGGTGCTCGAGGAAGTGCGAGGCACCGGCGACGCGGTCGGTCTCGTCGCGCGAGCCCACGCCCACCCAGATGCCCAGCGTCGCGGACAGGACGCCGGGCATCGTCTCGGTGAGCACCCGCAGGCCGCCGGGGAGCACCGTGCGCTCCACGCGGCCGCCGTCGTCGTCGACGTCGAGGACGGAGGGAACACCGACCGGGGCCGGGACGAGCCCGAGGTCGGTGGACCCCGTGCCCGTCCCGGCCCCGGTCGTCGTCGGGTCGGCGGTCGTGTCAGGCCTCCGCGGGCGCGTCGGCCGGAGCGGCCGCGTCACCGGCGTCAGCGCCGTCGCCGGCGGCCTCGGCGGCCACCGGGACGAGGCTGATCTTGCCCCGGGCGTCGATGTCGGTGATCTCGACCTGCAGCTTGTCGCCGACGTTGACGACGTCCTCGACCTTGCCGATGCGCTTGCCGCCACCGAGCTTGCTGATGTGGACCAGGCCGTCCTTGCCCGGCAGCAGCGAGACGAAGGCGCCGAACGGCGTGGTCTTGACGACCGTGCCGAGGAAGCGCTCCCCGACCTTCGGCATCTGCGGGTTGGCGATGGCGTTGATGCGGTCCACCGCGGCCTGGGCCGAGGGGCCGTCGGAGGCGCCGACGTAGATCGTGCCGTCGTCCTCGATGGTGATGTCGGCGCCGGTCTCGTCCTGGATCGAGTTGATCATCTGGCCCTTGGGGCCGATGACCGCGCCGATCTTGTCGACCGGGATGCGCACCGTGGTCACGCGCGGGGCGTACGGGCTCATCTCGTCGGGGGCGTCGATGGCCTCGTTCATCACGTCGAGGATGTGCAGCCGGGCGGCGCGGGCCTGGGTCAGCGCCTGGGCGAGCACGTCGGACGGGATGCCGTCGAGCTTGGTGTCCAGCTGCAGGGCCGTGACGAAGTCCTTGGTGCCGGCGACCTTGAAGTCCATGTCACCGAAGGCGTCCTCGGCGCCGAGGATGTCGGTCAGCGCGACGTACTCGGTCTTCCCGTCGACCTCGTCGGACACCAGGCCCATCGCGATGCCGGCGACCGGGGCGCGCAGCGGCACACCGGCGTTGAGCAGCGACAGGGTGGAGGCGCAGACCGAGCCCATCGACGTCGAGCCGTTGGAGCCCAGCGCCTCGGACACCTGCCGGATCGCGTAGGGGAACTCCTCGCGGTCGGGCAGCACCGGCAGCAGCGCCCGCTCGGCGAGCGCGCCGTGGCCGATCTCGCGCCGCTTGGGCGAGCCGACGCGGCCGGTCTCGCCGGTGGAGTACGGCGGGAAGTTGTAGTTGTGCATGTAGCGCTTGCGCGTCTCGGGCGACAGCGTGTCCAGCTGCTGCTCCATGCGGAGCATGTTCAGCGTGGTGATGCCCAGGATCTGGGTCTCGCCGCGCTCGAACAGCGCCGAGCCGTGCACCCGCGGGACGACCTCGACCTCGGCCGACAGCGGCCGGATGTCGGTGACGCCGCGGCCGTCGATGCGGACCTTGTCGCGCAGGATGCGCTGGCGGACGACCTTCTTGGTGACGGCGCGGAAGGCGGCCGACACCTCCTTCTCACGGCCGGCGAACTGCTCGGCCAGCGAGGCGGTGACCTCGTCCTTGAGCGCGTCGGTGGCGTCGTTGCGCTCCTGCTTGCCGGCGATCGACTGCGCCTGGGTCAGCCGCTCGAGGGCGGCGGACTCGACGGCGGCGTAGACGTCGTCGGAGTAGTCGAGGAAGCGCGGGAACTCCGCGACCGGCTTGGCGGCCTTCTCGGCCAGCGCCGACTGCGCCTCGCACAGCGCCCGGATGAACGGCTTGGCCGCCTCGAGGCCCTGCGCCACGACCTCCTCGGTCGGGGCGGACGCGCCGCCGGCGACCAGCTGGATCGTCTTCTCGGTGGCCTCGGCCTCGACCATCATGATCGCCACGTCGCCGTCGGGCAGCAGCCGGCCGGCGACGACCATGTCGAAGACGGCGTCCTCGAGCTCGGAGTGCGTCGGGAAGCCGACCCACTGGCCGTCGACGAGCGCGACGCGGGTGCCGCCGACCGGGCCGGAGAACGGCAGGCCCGACAGCTGGGTCGAGGCGGAGGCGCCGTTGATCGCCAGCACGTCGTAGAGGTGGTCGGGGTCGAGCGCCAGCACGGTGATGACGACCTGGACCTCGTTGCGCAGGCCCTTGGCGAAGGTCGGGCGCAGCGGGCGGTCGATGAGCCGGCAGGTGAGGATGGCGTCCTCGCTGGGCCGGCCCTCGCGGCGGAAGAACGAGCCGGGGATGCGCCCGGCGGCGTACATGCGCTCCTCGACGTCGACCGTCAGCGGGAAGAAGTCGAAGTGCTCCTTGGGCTGCCGGCCGGCCGTGGTGGCCGACAGGAGCATGGTGTCGCCCGTGGTGACGACGACCGAGCCGGCGGCCTGCTTGGCCAGCCGCCCGGTCTCGAAGGTGATGCTGCGGCTGCCGCGGCTGCCGTTGTCGATGACGGCGGTGGCGGTGGTGACGCCGTCCTCGGGGTCGTACTCGGCAGCCACGCCGTTGGTGGCCTGGCTGCCCTGGGTGGTGGGTGCGGACACGTCGTCCTCTTCCTGCGTCGCATGCGGCGACGTCCTCTTCGTGGCGTCCTGCGCCGGACTGCTGCCGGGTGACCGGTCTTCGATCGAAGCCCACGGGGTCGGTTCCCTCCGTCGCGGAGGGGCACACCCGGGGGCCACCACCGAGGACCGACCAGCGTCGGGGCGCGCGGCGGGGCGCCGGGGCTCGCGGGGCGGGTGCCCCACGAGAGAGGGGACCGTCCCGGCGGGACGGCCCCCTCCGGGGTCAGCGGCGCAGACCGAGCCGCTCGATGAGCGAGCGGTAGCGGTTGATGTCGGTCTTCGCCAGGTAGTTCAGCAGCCGGCGACGGCGGCCGACCAGGAGCAGCAGGCCCCGGCGGCTGTGGTGGTCGTGCTTGTGCTGCTTGAGGTGCTCGGTCAGGTCGCTGATCCGGCGGGTGAGCATCGCGACCTGGACCTCGGGCGAGCCGGTGTCCCGCTCGACCGTCGCGTAGTCGGTCATGATCTGCTGCTTCGTCGCGCTGTCGAGCGCCATGGACGGGCCTCCTGGCCAGGTCTCGTGTGGCCCCCGGTCTGACTCACGGGGGCAGGTGACACACACGTCGGGCGAGAGCCCGACCGCTCCGAGGCTACCAGCGGGCCGGCGGGGCCCCGGCGGCGATCACCCGGCGGGGGGCAGCCCCAGCACGGCGCGGGTGCGCGCGACGTCGTCGGCCATGGTGGCGACCAGCTCGTCGACGCCGACGAAGGAGGTCATCGGCCGCAGCCGCTCGACGAACTCCACGCCGACGTGCTCGCCGTAGAGGTCGCCGGAGAAGTCGAGGACGTACGCCTCGACGGTGCGCCGGGTGCCCTGGAAGGTCGGGTTGGTGCCCACCGAGATCGCGGCGGGGCGGCTGTCGACGGTGCGGCCGGCGAGGTCCCGGACGACGAGGGAGCCGGCGTACACGCCGTCGGCGGGGATGGCCGTCCAGGGCGGGCTCTCCACGTTCGCCGTCGGGTAGCCCAGCTCGCGGCCGCGCCGGTCGCCGCGGACGACGACGCCGTCGACCCGGTGCGGCCGGCCCAGTGCGCGGGCCGCGCTGGCCATGTCGCCGGCCGCGACGCAGGCGCGGACGTAGGTCGAGGAGATGGTGACCTCGCCGTCGGCCGAGGCGTCACCGGCGAGGGGCACGCCGTCCACGGCGAAGCCGAACCGGCGGCCCTCCTGGGTCAGCGTCTCGACGGTGCCGGCCGCCCTGTGCCCGTAGGTGAAGTTCTGCCCGACGACGACGGCGGCCGCGTGCAGGTTCTCCACCAGCACCTCGTGGGCGAACTCCTCGGGGGTCCACCGGCTGAACTCCTGCGTGAACGGCAGGACGCACATCGCGTCGACGCCGAGGTCGGCGACCAGCTCGGCCTTGCGGTCGAGTGAGGTGAGGATGGCCGGGTGCGTCCCGGGGCGGACCACCTCGGTGGGGTGCGGGTCGAAGGTGACCAGCACGCAGGGCCGGCCGAGCGCGCGGGCGCGGGCCACCGCGGTGCCGATGAGCTCCTGGTGGCCGCGGTGGACGCCGTCGTACATGCCGATGGTGACCACCGTGCGGCCCAGGTCGCCGGGGGTCGCCGGCAGGCCCCGCCAGCGGCGCACGTCCCCCGCTCTCCCGTCCCCGCCCGACCGGGTCGCTCAGGCGACCCGGTGCAGCCAGCCGTGGGTGTCGGGCACCCGGCCGTGCTGGATGTCGAGCAGGTGCTCGCGCAGCCCCATGGTCACCGGGCCGGGCTCGCCGTCGCCCACGGTGAAGTCGCCGGTGCGGGCCTTGACCTCGCCGACCGGGGTGATGACGGCGGCGGTGCCGCAGGCGAAGGTCTCGGTGACCGTGCCGTCGGCGACGCCGGCGCGCCACTCGTCGACGCTGAACCGGCGCTCGGTGACCCGCATGCCGCGCTCGCGGGCGACGGCGATCAGCGAGTCGCGGGTGATGCCGGGCAGCAGCGTGCCGGTGAGCTCGGGGGTGACCAGCTCGGCGTCGTCGCCGGTGCCGAGGACGAAGAACAGGTTCATCCCGCCCATCTCCTCGACGTAGCGCTTCTCCACCGCGTCGAGCCAGACCACCTGGTCGCAGCCGGCCGCGATGGCCTGCTCCTGTGCGAGCAGGCTGGCGGCGTAGTTGCCGGCGCACTTGACGTCGCCGGTGCCGCCGGGCGCGGCCCGGATGTAGTCCTCGGAGAGGTACACCGACACCGGGTGGACGCCGCGCGGGAAGTAGGCGCCCGCCGGGCTGGCGATGACGAGGAAGAGGTACTCGTGGGCCGGCCGCACGCCGAGGAAGGGCTCGGTGGCCAGCTGGTAGGGCCGCAGGTACAGCGTCTGGTCGGGGCCGGTGGGCACCCAGTCGCGGTCGGCGTCGACGAGCGCGTCGACGGCGGCGATGAACGCCTCCTCGGGCACCGGCGGCATGGCCAGCCGGCGGGCGCCGCGGGCGAAGCGGGCGGCGTTGGCCTCGGGACGGAAGGTGGCCACGCTGCCGTCGGGCTGGGCGTAGGCCTTGAGCCCCTCGAAGATCGACTGCGCGTAGTGCAGGGCCGCGGTGGCCGGGTCGACCTGCAGCGGCGCGTAGGCGGTCAGCCGGGCGTCGTGCCACCCGCGGCCGGCGGTGTACCGGGCCACGAACATCGAGTCGGTGAAGTGCCGGCCGAAGCCGGGGTCGGCCAGCACCGCCTCGCGCTCGGCGGCCGGGCGGCGGGACACGTCCTCCACGGTCACCGGCACACCCTCGGAGAAGACCCGGGACGAGGTGCGGCTGTCGGCGAGCGTGTCGGTCATGTCTCCCACCTGGGCGAGCTCGGGGCGGGACCGGCGGACGACCGGCCCGCCGCTCACAGTAGCGCCGGGCAGGGCGGCGGCCGGGAGCCGACCGCCGCCGCGGGCCGGGCGGGCCCGGTCCGGCCGGGGTCAGGGCCGGTCGGGCGCGGAGCTCTCGATCACCTCGTAGGACCACAGGTGGTGCGAGTCGCTGGCCGCGGGGGCCAGCTCGTCGCCGCCGCCGTCGTGCGCCCGGGCGAAGTCCTGGCCGTCCTCCCAGGCCCGGTAGGCCTCCTCGCTCGACCACCGCGTGTAGACCAGGTACTGGTCGGTGCCCTCCAGCGGGCGCAGCAGCTCGAACCACTCGAAGCCGGGGGTCTTCTCCACGGCGCCGGCGCGGCCGCGGAAGCGCTCCTCGAAGCGCTCCTGCGCGTGGGGCGGGACGCTGATCGCGTTGATCTTGACGACGCTCATGGACGCCCCCTTCCCGGCGGCGCCACCCGCCAACCACTGCGGGGGTCCGCCGCCGGGGCGAGGATGGCGCGGTGACCCCGGAGAAGCGGCCCGGCGTGCTCCTCGACGTCGACGGCACCCTGCTCGACACCAACTACCTGCAGGTCCTGGCCTGGTGGCAGGCCTTCCGCGACACCGGGCACGACGACGTGTCCATGGCCGACTGCCACCGGTCGATCGGCATCGGCAGCGCCGAGCTGGTCACCCACCTGCTGGGGGACGACGCGGGTGACGTCGACGAGGTGATGGAGGCCAAGAGCCGCCGCTACGAGCCGCTGCGCGAGCAGGTGGCCGCCTTCCCGCGGGTCGACGAGCTGCTCGCCGCGTGCCGGGAGCGGGATCTGGCCGTGGTGCTGGCGACCAGCGGCGAGGAGTCGGACCTGGAGTGGATGGTGCCGGCGATCGGCGGCGAGGACGTCGTCGACGGGTCGACGACGTCGGCCGACGTCGAGTCGGCGAAGCCGGCGCCGGACCTGCTGCGCACCGCCGCGGAGGCCCACGGCCTGGACCCCGACCGGACCGTCGCGGTCGGCGACACCATCTGGGACGTGCGGGCCGCCCGGGACGCCGGCTTCCCCTGCATCGCGCTGACCTGCGGCGGGATCTCGCGGCAGGAGCTGCTCGAGGAGGGCGCCGACGAGGTGTACGCCACCCCGGCCGACCTGCTCGAGCACCTCGACGACTCACTGATCGGCAAGGTCGCCCGGGGCTGACGGCGGACCCCCGAGCGGGGGCCGTCGCCGCGCCTCACCGCGGGAAGCCGACCGCGACGCGGGCGGTCGTCCCGGCGTCCTGCACCAGCGCGGCCAGCCGCCCGGCCGGGTCGAGCGCGGCCACCAGCCCGGGGCGGCCGGTGGCGGCGATCCGCTGCCCGTACCCCAGGGCGCGGGCCTCGTCGTCGGTGAGCCGGCGCTCCGGGTAGAGC
Source organism: Geodermatophilus tzadiensis (assembly GCF_003002915.1). Lineage (GTDB taxonomy): Bacteria > Actinomycetota > Actinomycetes > Mycobacteriales > Geodermatophilaceae > Geodermatophilus > Geodermatophilus tzadiensis. The sequence continues at coordinate 9,365 of NZ_PVTG01000015.1, forward strand.
GCCGTGGCGGCCTCGGGCAGGGACAGCACGCCCGGGCCCCCGCCGGCGGCGAGCGCGGCCGCGGCCTCCTCGACCGGCGCGGCCCGGGCGGTGGTGAACGGGCCCGAGGCGGTGCGGCGCAGCGCCGTCAGGTGGCCGCCGACGCCCAGCGCGGCCCCGGCGTCGCGGGCGATGGCGCGGACGTAGGTGCCGGCGGTGCAGGCCACGGTGACGTCGACGTCGACCAGGTCGGGGGTGGGCCGGGTGATCGCGTGCACGTCGATGCGGTGCACGGTGACCGAGCGCGGCTCGAGCACGACCTCCTCGCCGGCCCGCACGCGCTCGTAGCTGCGGCGGCCGTCCACCTTGACCGCGCTCACCGCCGAGGGCACCTGCTGCAGCGGCCCGGTCTGGCCGGCCAGTGCCGCGCGGACGGCGTCGTCGTCGAGGTGGGCGGCCGACGTCGTGGTCAGCACCTCGCCCTCCCGGTCGTCGGTGACCGTCGTCCGCCCGAGCCGGACGGTGGCCTCGTAGACCTTGTCCGAGCCGCCGAGGTGGCCCAGCAGCCGGGTGGCGGCGCCGACGCCGAGCACCAGCAGGCCGGTGGCCATCGGGTCGAGCGTGCCGGCGTGCCCGACGCGGCGCACCGACAGCACCCGCCGGGCCCGGGCGACGACGTCGTGCGAGGTCATCCCGCCGGGCTTGTCGACCAGCAGGACCCCCGGGGTCACGTCGGCGTCGGCGGCGCGGCGGCGGCTCATGCGCCCACCGTGGCAGGTGCGGTCAGCCACCTGTCCCCCGCCACCCGGGCCAGGACCGCGACCAGCCGCAGCGCGATGAACGCGGTCAGCCCGGTCCACACCCCGGCCAGGCCCCAGTCCAGCGGCCCGGACAGCAGCGACAGCGGCAGGAAGCCGACCAGGGCCGCGCCGACGGTCACCGTGCGCAGGTAGCCGACGTCGCCGGCGCCCATGAGCACGCCGTCGAGGGCGAACACCACCCCGGCGAGCGGCTGGAAGCCGGCGAGGAACCACCACACCAGCCCGGCCTGCGCGCGGACGGCGGGGTCGTCGGTGAACAGCGGGACGACGAGGTCGCGGCCGGCCAGCAGCACCGCGGCGACCAGCACGCCGGTGCCCAGGCCCCACAGGGTCACCCGCCGGGCGGTGGCGCGGGCCTCGTCCGGCCGCCCGGCGCCGAGGGCGTGGCCGACCAGCGTCTGGGCGGCGATGGCGTAGGCGTCGAGGACCAGCGCGAGGAAGAGGAACAGCTGCAGGGCGATCTGGTGGGCGCCGAGGGCGGCCTGCCCGGTGCGCGCGGCGACGCCGGCGGCCACGAGGAAGGCCAGCTGCAGCACGGTCGCGCGCAGCAGCAGGTCGCGGCCGAGCACCAGCTGCGCGCGGACGGCGGCCGGGCGGAACCGCCAGTCGGCGCCCTCGCGCAGCAGCGCGCGTACGAACAGCGCCGCGGTCAGCGACTGGCCGACGAGGTTGGCCACCGCGGAGCCCGGCAGGCCGAGGCCGGCCGGGTGCACCAGCAGCGGGCAGAGGACCAGGCTGAGCAGGCTCCCGGCGAGGACGAAGCGCACCGGGCGGCGCAGGTCCTGCACGCCGCGCAGCCAGCCGTTGCCGGCCAGGGAGACCAGCAGCAGCGGGGCGCCGCAGCCGGCGACCCGCAGCCACTGCTCCCCGGCCTCGGCCACCTCGCCGGGGCCGCCGGCCAGCGCCCGGGTCAGCGGGCCGGCCAGCAGCTGGAACAGCAGCACGACGGCGGCACCGAGGAGCAGCGCCAGCCAGGTGGCCTGCACGCCCTCGGCGACGGCACCGGCCCGGTCGCCGGCCCCGGCCCGGCGCGCGGCGCGGGCGGTGGTGCCGTAGGCGAGGAAGTTCAGCAGCGCCGCGGCCCAGGCCAGCAGGCCGCCGCCGACGGCGAGCCCGCCGAGCGGGACGGTGCCGAGGTTGCCGACGACCGCGGTGTCGACGAGCAGGTACAGCGGCTCGGCGGCCAGGACCACGAGCGCCGGGACGGCCAGGCCCAGCACTGACGGGGACCGCCGCTCCCCCGCGGTCACGGCGCGGGGACCGCGGAACCGGCCCCGCGCAGTCACCACGCCGACGACAACCGCGTGCGGATCGCCTCGACGGTGCTCTCGCGGTCCTCGTGCGAGGTGAACCCGGCCGCGGCGCGGTGCCCGCCGCCGCCCAGGGCCATCGCCACCCGGGCGACGTCGGTGGCACCGCGCGAGCGCAGCGACACCGACCACGTGCCGTCGTCCTGGCCCTTGAGCACGCAGGCGACGTCGGCCTCGGCGGTGCTGCGGACGACGTCGACCAGCGCCTCGAGCTGCTCGCCGGGCAGGCCGTGCTCGGCGGCCTCGGCGGTGGTCGACCAGGTCCACACCAGGCCGCCGCCCACCTCGGGCTCGAGCGCCGCGCGGCCGGTCACCGCCGAGAGCAGGCGCAGCCAGCCGAAGGGGGCGGTGTCGAACAGCCGCCGGCTGATCGCGGCGTGGTCGATGCCGGTGCCGAGCAGCCGCGCGGCGAGGTGGTGGGTGTCGGGGCGGGTGCTGCCGAACCGGAAGGAGCCGGTGTCGGCGGCCAGCCCGGCGTAGAGCAGCGTGGCCAGCTCCGCGTCGAGGTCGACGCCCAGCTCGTCGAGCAGCGCGGCGACCAGCACCACGGTGGCCGGCGCGGCGGGGTCGACCTGGCGGACGTCGCCGAAGCCGGGGTTGCTGGCGTGGTGGTCGAGCACGACCGACGTGCCGGCGCGCTCGAGCACCGCGGCCAGCTCCCCGAGCCGGCCCGGCGAGGCGGCGTCGAGGCCGACGAAGACGTCGGGCGCCGCCGGCACCGCGCTCGACGGCACCAGCCCCTCGGCGCCGGGCAGCCAGCCCAGCGACGCGGGCAGCGTGGGCGGGCCGGGGAAGGTGGCCAGCACCCGGGCGCCCCGGCGGCGCAGGCCCTCGGCGAGGGCGAGGGTGCTGCCGAGGGCGTCGGCGTCGGGCTGCACGTGCCCGGAGAGCACGACGGTGGCCCGGGCGTCGGCCGCCGCGGCCAGCACGGCGGCCGGGGTGCGCCCGGGTGTGGTCGGGACGGTCACCGGGTCAGGCGTCGGGGCCCGGGTCGGCCACCGGGGACGCGTTGGAGTCCTCGGTGACCCGGCCGCCGCCGGGCGGCAGCGGGGGGCCGCCGTCGTCGGGCTCGTCCTCGGCGATGCTGGGCACCTCGCCGATCTGGCCCCGGCGGCCGCCGTCGGTCGGGTCGCCGGCACTGGGCTCGGCGCGGCCGCCGAGCTCCGAGCGGCCCTGGCCCTCGCCGGGCAGGTACGGGTCGGGGTCGTTCTCGCTCACGAGGCGCTCCTGTGCTCGGAGGACGAGCCGACGTCCTCGGGGTCGTCGTCGTCCTCGGGGTGCCGGTAGGGGTCGGCGTCCCCGGCGTAGGTGGCGTGCTCGCGCAGCCGGGCCAGCTCGGCGTCGGCGTGCCGGACCCGCTCGAGGGCCTCGTCGAGCTCCCGGGCGGTGTCCGGGACGTGGTCGGCCACGAACTCGAGCGTCGGCACGAACTTGATGCCGGTCTGCCTGCCCACCGTCGAGCGCAGCACGCCGGTGGCGCTGGCCAGCGCGCGGGCGGAGTCAGCCACCGCGGTCTCGTCGCCGTAGACGGTGTAGAAGACCGTGGCCTCGCGCAGGTCACTGGTGACACGGGCGTCGGTCACGGTGACCATGCCCAGCCGGGGGTCCTTGATCTGCGACTCGATCGCGGCGGAGACGATCTGTCGGATGCGCACCGCGAGCTTGCGGGCGCGGGCGGGGTCGGCCACGGCGGACCTCCGGGGGTCGGGGGCGCGCCACGGGGCGCGCCCGGGTCGGGCGGGGGACGAGCGGGTGGCCCCCTCGCAGGGCCCCGCCCCGAGCCTGCGAGAGGTGGGGGGCGAGGGGGTCCTTCGTTCAGTCGTCGGAGTCGGAGAACAGCTGCCGGTGCGTCGACAGCAGCGTCACCTCCGGCCGCTCGGCCAGCAACCGCTCGCAGGCGTCGAGGACGTCGGTCACCTGACCGGCGTCCCCCGCGACCGTGGCGACCCCGACCTGCACACGGCGGTGCAGGTCGAGGTCGCCGACCTCGGCCGCGGCCACGGCGAAGCGGCGCCGCAGCTCGGCCACGATCGGCCGGACCACGGCGCGCTTGCCCTTGAGCGAGTGGACGTCACCCAGCAGCAGGTCGGCGGTCAGCGCCCCCGTGAACACGGGTGCTCCTCCCTGTCGCTGGCGACGTCCCGGACGCCCCCCTGCACCCCACGGCGCGCGGAGCGGGTCGTGGGGTGCAGGGGGGTGCTTCCTCAGGCGCGCGGCTTCTCGCGCATCTCGAACGTCTCGATGACGTCCTCGATCTTGATGTCGTTGAACGACCCGAGCCCGATACCGCACTCGTAGCCGTCGCGGACCTCGGTGACGTCGTCCTTGAACCGGCGCAGCGACTCGACGGTGAGGTTGTCGGCGACGACCACCCCGTCGCGGACCAGCCGGGCCTTGGAGTTCCGGGTGATCGTGCCGCTGCGGACGATGGAGCCCGCCACGTTGCCGATGCGCGGCACCCGGAAGACCTCGCGGACCTCCGCCGTACCGAGCGCGACCTCCTCGTACTCCGGCTTGAGCATGCCCTTGAGGGCCGCCTCGATCTCCTCGATCGCCTGGTAGATGACCGAGTAGTACCGGACGTCGACGCCCTCGCGGCTGGCGAGCTCGGTGGCCTGGCCCTCGGCCCGGACGTTGAAGCCCAGGACGATGACGTCGTCGGCCAGCGCCAGGTCGATGTCGCTCTTGGTGATGCCGCCGACGCCGCGGTGGATGACCCGCAGCGAGATGTCGTCGCTCACCTCGATCTTCATCAGGGCCTCCTCGAGCGCCTCCACGGTGCCCGAGTTGTCGCCCTTGATGATCAGGTTGAGCTGGCGGTTCTCCTTGAGCGCCGCGTCGAGGTCCTCGAGGCTGATCCGCTTGCGCATGGAGGCGTTCTGCGCGTTGCGGATGCGGGCCTGACGACGGTCGGCGATCTGCCGGGCGACACGGTCCTCCTCGACGACGAGGAACGTGTCACCGGCACGTGGCACCGAGGTGAGCCCCACGACCTGCACGGGGCGGGCCGGCAGGGCCTCCTTGAGCTTGTTGCCGTGCTCGTCGAGCAGCGACCGGACGCGCCCGTAGGCGTCGCCGGCCACGATCGAGTCGCCCTGGCGCAGCGTGCCGCGCTGGACGAGCACGGTCGCGACGGGGCCGCGGCCCTTGTCCAGCTTGCCCTCGATGACGACGCCCTGGGGATCCTGCTCGGTGTTCGCGCGCAGGTCCAGGGAGGCGTCGGCGGTCAGCAGGATCGCCGTGAGCAGCTCGTCGAGGCCCTGGCGCGTGGTCGCGGAGACGTCGACGAACATCGTGTCGCCGCCGTACTCCTCGGCCACCAGGCCGTACTCGGTGAGCTGCTGCCGGATCTTGGCGGGGTTGGCCCCCTCCTTGTCGATCTTGTTGACCGCGACCACGATCGGCACCTCGGCGGCCTGGGCGTGGTTGAGCGCCTCGACCGTCTGCGGCATGACGCCGTCGTCGGCGGCCACGACCAGGATCACGATGTCGGTCACCTTCGCGCCGCGGGCGCGCATCGCGGTGAACGACTCGTGACCCGGGGTGTCGATGAAGGTGATCGGCCGCTCGTAGTCCTCCAGCTCGGTGACGATCTGGTAGGCGCCGATGTGCTGGGTGATGCCACCGGCCTCCCGCGCCACCACGTTGGTGTTGCGGATGGCGTCCAGGAGCTTCGTCTTGCCGTGGTCGACGTGACCCATGACGGTGACGACCGGCGGGCGGGCCTCCCAGTCGGCCTCGTCACCCTCGTCGCCGAAGGTGAGGTCGAAGGTCTCGAGGAGCTCGCGGTCCTCGTCCTCCGGGCTGACGACCTGGATGTCCCACTCGATCTCGGCACCGAGCAGCTGCAGGGTGTCCTCGTTGACCGACTGCGTCGCGGTGACCATCTCGCCCAGGTGGAACAGGGCGGTGACCAGCGCGGCCGGCTGGGCGCCGATCTTCTCGGCGAGGTCGGTCAGCGAGGCGCCGCGGGGCAGCCGGACGACCTGCCCGTGCCCACGCGGCAGGCTGACGCCGCCCATGCTGGGCGCCGCCATGGAGTCGAACTCCTGACGCCGCTGCTTCTTGCTCTTGCGCCCGCGGACCGGACCACGGCCGCCGGGACGCCCGAAGGCACCCGCGGTGCCCGCACCGGAGCCACCGCGACCGCGACCGCGGCCACCGCCGCCGCTGCGGAAGCCACCGCCGGCCGGCGCGCCGCCGCCACCGGGGCCACCGCCGCCACCGGGACGGAAGCCGCCGCCACCGCCGGGCGCACCCGGGCGGCCACGGCCACCGGCACCGCCGGGACCACCGCCGGGACGGCCGGCACCGGCCGGACGCGGCGGCATCATGCCGGGCGAGGGACGCTGCGGCATCATGCCCGGGTTCGGCCGGGGACCGCCGGGACCGGCGGCCGGACGCGGGCCACCGGCACCGGGACCCGGACGCGGGCCACCGGGACGGGGACCGCCGGCACCCGGCGCGGGACGGGGTCCACCGGCGCCGGGACCGGGCCGGGGACCGCCGGCCGCGGGGCCGGGACGCGGGCCGCCGGCGGCCGGACCCGGCCGCGGGGCGCTGCTGAAGGGGTTGTTGCCCGGACGCGGCGCCGGGCGGGGACCCGGCCGCGGACCGGCACCGGGCGCGGCCGGACCGGCACCGGGGGCGCCGGGACGCTGCGCGCCGGGAGCCGCCGGTCGCGGGGCGGCCGGACGCGCGGGACCGGGCACCGGACCGCCGGCCGGACGCGACGCGGGGGCACCCGGGCGCGGGGCGCCCGGACGCGGGCCCTGCGGGGCGGCCGGCTGCTGCACCGGGGCGCTGGCGGCCGGCTGCTGGACCGGGGCAGGGGCAGGGGCAGGGGCGGCCGGCTGCTGGACCGGCGCGCCGGCGGCCGGGGCCTGGGGCGCGGCCGGACGCGGGCCGGGGGTGGGTGCGCCGGGACGCGGGGCACCGGGACGCGGACCCGGGGTGGGACCGGCGGCCGGGGCCGGCGCCGACGGGGCGGCGGGGGCCTGCGGAGCGCTCGCCACCGGCTGCGGGGCGGACGGGCGCGGCGCGGACGGGCGCGGGGCGGACGGCGCGGCGGGACGGGCCGCGGGGGCACCGCCGCCGTTGCCATTGCCGCCGGCGGACGCGCCGAGGGCCTCCCGGAGCCGACGGGCCACGGGGGCCTCGACGGTCGAGGAGGCGGACTTCACGAACTCGCCCTGCTCCTTGAGCTTGGCGAGCACGGTCTTGCTGTCGACCCCGAACTCCTTGGCGAGTTCGTGGACGCGGGCTTTGCCTGGCACGGATCTCCTCTGGTGAGGCCGGCGGCTCGCCCGCGCGACCTCGTCGTCAGTGGTGCATGGTCTGGCTTGTCATCGTGGGGACTTCACGGCTGGCTCATCCGACGACGTCCTGCTCTCGACGTGCGCACCGGCCTGGGGCCGGTCCGCCGGTGGGACTGCGGTCTGTCGTTCGAGGTGGTGCGCCCGCCCGGGCCGGGCGTCCGCGGGTGCTGGTGCACCGAGGACGTGGGTCCGGAGCGGACCGGCCTCCACCGCGGCGCCGCCGCCTCCGGGGAGGCGCAGCGCCCGGGGGAAGGCCCGGCGTCGCTCCGCTGCGCGCAGGCACTCCGGGGTGGGGTGCAGCGAGGCGCCCCGGCCGGGGAGCCGCCGTCGCGGATCGGGCACGAGGGCCCCGTCCCGGACGACGACACGCAGCAGGTCGGTGACCGGAGCGCGTTCCCGGCAGCCCACACAGGTGCGCACCGGGATCGACGTTTCGGCCACCCGTCACTCTAGCGCGCTGCGGGACCTCGTTGTTCCGGGCGCCGCTGACCGGGTCGGAGGGCACCCCCACCGGGGGCCGGCCGGCCGCCCGGAGCACCGGCGCGCACCGGCGGCGGGCCCGAGCGCAGCGGCGGGCGGCCCACCCCGGGCGAGGGCGCGGCGTCGTCGGGGGCGGCGTCGCTGCGGATGTCGATGCGGCAGCCGGTGAGCCGGGCGGCGAGGCGGGCGTTCTGGCCCTCCTTGCCGATGGCCAGCGACAGCTGGTAGTCGGGCACCACGACCCGCACCGCCTTGGCCTTGGGGTCGACCAGGGTCGCGGCGCTCACCCGGGCGGGGCTCAGCGCCGAGGCGACGAAGGTGGCGGGGTCGTCGGACCAGTCGACGATGTCGATCTTCTCGCCGTGCAGCTCGCTCATGACGTTGCGCACCCGCTGCCCCATCGGCCCGATGCAGGCGCCCTTGGCGTTGAGCCCGGGCACCGAGGTGCGGACGGCGATCTTCGAGCGGTGCCCGGCCTCGCGGGCGACGGCGACGATCTCCACGCTGCCGTCGGCGATCTCGGGGACCTCGAGGGCGAACAGCTTGCGCACCAGGTTCGGGTGGGTGCGCGAGACGGTCACCTGCGGCCCGCGGTAGGTGCGTGCGACCGACACGACGTAGGCGCGCAGCCGGCTGCCGTGCGGGTACTTCTCCCCGGGCACCTGCTCGGCGGAGGGCAGCACCGCCTCGACCTTGCCGATGTCGACCAGCACCGAGCCCTGGGCGTTGCGGCGCGCGTCGGCCTGGACGACGCCGCTGACGATGTCGCCCTCCTTGCCGGCGTACTCGCCGAAGGTCTGCTCGTGCTCGGCGTCGCGCAGCCGCTGGACGATCACCTGCTTGGCGGTGCTGGCCGCGATCCGGCCGAAGTCCGAGGGGGTGTCGTCCCACTCGCGCACGACCTCGCCGTCGGCACCCAGCTCCTGGGCGAGCACCGCGACCTCGCCGGTCTTGCGGTCGACGTGCACCCGCACGTGCTTGGCGGCGCCGTCGGCGTGCCGGTAGGCGGTCACCAGCGCCGTCTCGATCGCCTCGATGACCGTGTCGGCGGGGATGCCCTTCTCCCGCTCGACCGCCTTGAGGGCGGTCACGTCGATGTTCACTGTCCTCCTCCGTCGTCGCCCTCGTCGTCCAGCAGCTCGTCGTCCGGCAGCTCGTCGTGCGCGTCGTCGTCGTGCGCGTCGTCGTCCGTGCCGGGGCGGGCGAACTCGACCTGCACCCGCCCGGCGCCGAGCTCGGCCCACGGGACCTGCCGCGGGGTGGGCGGCTTGCGGCGCGCGCCGGGCTTGCCCGGCTTCTCCACGGCGAGGGTCACGCCGTCGTCGTCGACGGCGGTGACCCGCCCGGTCACCTGCTCGGTCGCGCCGGCCGGGCCGACGGCGACGGCGACCAGGCGGCCGGTGTTGCGCCGCCAGTGCCGCGGCTCGGTGAGCGGCCGGTCGACGCCGGGGCTGGTCACCTCGAGCACGTAGGGGGCGGCGCCGAACTCGCCGTCGTCGTCGTCGAGCACCGCCGACACCGCGCGGCTGACCTCCGCGACGTCGTCGAGCGTGACGCCCTGATCGCGGTCGACCACCACGCGGACGATGCTGCGCCGGCCGGCGGGGGTGACCACCAGCTCCTCGAGGTCGTAGCCGGCGGCGCCGACCAGGGGGGCGATCCAGCCGGCCAGCCGGGTGGCGGCCGGGTCGTCCCGGCCCCGGCGCGTGGCCGGGTCCTGCCGGCGACCTGCGGCCGGGTCCTGCCGTCGACCTGCGGCCGGGTCCTGCCGTCGCGTGGACACGGGCTCCCTCCCTCCTGGACCGGTCGGAGCTCGTGCTCGGCGGACCGCACCGCCCGGGGCGGCGCCCGGCGGCGCGCGTCGCACGGCACCGGCCGTGCCTACCCGGGGGAGCCGTCAGGCTACCGCTCCCCCGCCGACCGTTCGCCCGTCGGCCGGGCGCCGGTGCCCGGGCGGCACCCGCCCGTCGCTGTCCGGCGGGCGGGGGCGGTCCTGGGAGGATGGCGGTGATGTCCGCACCGCCCGCTCCCCCCGTCCCGACCGGCTTCTCCCGGCGCGGCCTGCTCGCCGGCGCGGCCGGGCTGGCCCTGTTCACCACCGTCGCCGGGTGCACCCCCGGCAGCTCCCGGGAGGCGGCCCGGGAAACCGCCGAGCAGGTCGACCGGCTGGCCGCGCAGGTCGCCGTCCAGGAGGCCGTGGTCACCGCCTACGCCGCCGCCGGCACGGCCGACCCGGCGCTGCGCGCCGAGCTCGCGGTGCCCGCGGACCAGGCCCGCGACCAGCTCGACCGGTTGCGCGAGGCGGCGCCCACGGCCACGGCCACGGCCTCCTCGACCGCGGCGCCGGCGGCCGCACCGCCGGCCGGCGGGGACGTGCGGGCCTGGCTCCGGGAGCAGGTCGGCACGGCCGCGACGAGCCACGCGACGGCCTGCGTCGAGGTGGCCGGGGCGCGGGCGGCGCTGCTGGGGTCGGTGGCGGCCGGACTGCGCGGTCACGAGACCGCGCTGGCGTGAGGGGGACGGTCATGGCCGAGGACGGGGACGGCGCGGCGGGTGCCGAGGAGACCGCGCTGCAGGACGCGCTGGCCGCCGAGCACGCCGCGGTGTGGGGCTACGGCGTCGTGGGTGCGGCGCTGCCGGCCGACGGGCGGGCGCCGGCGACCGACGCCGAGCAGGCGCACCGCGACGCCCGCGACCGGCTGGCGGCGCTGCTCGACGGGCGCGGCGCGGACCCGACGCCGGCCGGGGCCGGCTACGAGCTGCCGTTCCCGGTGCTGTCGGCGGTCGACGCCGCGGCGCTGGCCGTCGTCCTCGAGGAGGGGGTCAGCGGCTCGTGGGTGGCGCTGCTCGACGCGGCCGCGGAGATCGAGGTGCGCCAGCTGGCCGTGGACGGCCTGCAGGCCGCCGAGGTCCGCGCCGTCGGCTGGCGGGTGGCCGCCGGGCGGACCCCGCTCACCACCGCCCTGCCCGGCCTGTCCTGACCTGACCCTCAGCCCAGGGCGCCGAGGAAGGCGTCGGTGACGCCGACGGCGGCGCTGCTGGACTGCCCGGCCTCCACCAGGACGGCGAAGGCGATGTCGCCCTGCGGGCCGCCGAGCCGGTAGCCGACGAACCAGCCGTGGGAGTCCGGCGGGGTGTTGCTGCCGAACTCGGCGGTGCCGGTCTTGCCGTAGACCTCGCCGCGGGCGGCCAGCGCGGTCGCCGTCCCCGACAGCACCACCTGCCGCATCATCGGCCGCAGCTGGTCGAGGACCGCCTGACCCGGGCCCTCCGGCGCCGGCCCGGCCGGCTCGGCGCCGACGACCTCCACCGGGGCGGCGGGGGTGCCGCTGGCGATGCCGGCGGCGACCAGCGCCATCTGCGCCGGGCTCACCAGCACCTGGCCCTGGCCGATCGCGTCGGCCGCCTTGGTGGTGCCGGTGGAGTCGGCGGGCACGCTGCCGGAGAAGACGTCGACCGGCAGCTGCCAGTCGGTGCCGACGCCGTAGGACGCGGCCGCGGCGGCGAGCGCGTCGTCGGGCAGCTGCAGGCCGGCCTGGATGAACGTCGTGTTGCACGACCGGGCGAAGGCCTCGGTGAAGGGCACCGTGCCGAGGTCGAACTGGTCCTGGTTCTCGAACTCGCGGCCCTCGACGACCGTCGTCCCGGGGCAGGCCACCGGGGTGTCCGGGGTGAGCCCGCCGGCGGACAGCAGCGCGGTGGCGGTGATCGTCTTCATGCTCGAGCCCGGCGGGTACTGCCCGGTCAGCGCGTTGCCGGCGGCGGCCGCCTCGTTGGACGACACCGCCAGGACCTCACCGGTCCCGGGCCGCACGACGACCAGGTGGGTGGCCAGCGGCTGGGTCGCGACGGCGGCGTCGGCGGCGTCCTGCAGCGGGCGGACCAGCGGCGTCTGCACCGGCTCGCCGGGCACCGGGTCGACGGCGTCCAGCTGGCGGCCGGTGTCGCCGGTGGCCTCGTCGGTGCTGACCACCGCGACGGTGAAGCCGGGGGTGCCGGTGAGCTGCTCCTGGAAGGCGCGCTGCAGGCCCGACAGGCCCAGCTGGTCGCCGGCGGCGTAGACGGCCTCGTCGTCCTCGGTGGTCTCCTCGATCACCTCGGCGGTGGCCGCGCCGACCCGGCCGAGCAGCGCGGGGGCGAACCGGGCCGAGGGGGCCAGCAGCCGGGTCTCGGTGGGGAACACCGCGCCGGGCAGGTCGAACACCTGGGCGCGGACGGCCTCGAAGTCGGGCCGGCGCAGGGTGATCACCGGCACGAACTGGCCGGCCGGGGCGGCCTCGACGTCGGCGGTGATCTGCTCGGCCGGGATGCCGGTGGCCGCCGACAGCGCCGCGGCCAGCGCCGGCAGGTCGGTGACCTCGTCCTTGGCCACGCCCACGTTGACCACCTCGGTGGGGGTGAACAGCGGCTGGCCCGCGGCGTCGGTGAGGGCGGCGCGCTCGGGCAGCGTGCGGGTCAGCTGCAGGCGCTGTCCCTCCCCCAGCTCGGGGTGCACGACGGTGGGCGCGGCCACGACCTGCCAGCCCTCGTCGCCCTCCTGCAGCTCGAGGGTCGCGTCGTAGGTCCAGTCGGGAGCGGCGGCGAGGTCCCAGGTGGCCGTCCAGCCGGCGGTGGCGGTGCCGTCGTCGACGGTGACCTCGCCGAGCTCGGCGGCGAGGGTGGCCCCGGGCAGGTCGGTGGCGGTCTGCTCGAGCAGGGCGCCGGCCGCGTCGGGGTCGGTGGTGGCCGCCGCGGCGGCGTCCGGGTCGCCGGCCGACCAGTCGTCGAGGAAGGCCTGGGCGGCGGCGCGGACGTCGTCCTCGGAGCCGCCCGAGCAGGCCGCCAGCGCCGGGGCGGCGAGCAGCGTCAGGACCGAACCGAGGACCGCCGTGCGTCGTGCTCCCACGGCCACCCACCCTGTCAGACGATGGGGCCCTCCCGACGGCGACGTGCGGGAACGGCCGCCCTCCAAGGACCCGCGCCGAGCGGAGCGAGGCGTGGGAGCGGGGGTGGTCCTCCGTCAGAACAGGACGCTGGCGTAGCAGCCGACCTCGGTGAAGCCGACCCGCCGGTACACCGCCCGGGCGGGGGCGTTGTAGTCGTTGACGTAGAGGCTGACCACCGGCGCGATCGCCGTCCGGGCGTACTCGACGACGGCGGCCATGCCGGCGGCGCCGAGGCCGCGGCCGCGCAGCGCCGGGGCGACCCACACGCCCTGCACCTGGCAGGCCGCCCGCGACACCGCGCCGATCTCGGCCTTGAACAGCACCTGGCCGTCCTCGATCCAGGCCAGCGACTGACCCGCGCGCACGAGGTCCTCGACGCGGGCCCGGTAGCCCGCGCCGCCGTCGACCCGCAGCGGGCTGACGCCGACCTCCTCGGTGAACATGGCCACCGCGGCCGGCAGCAGCACGTCGACCTCGGCGGGCCGGACCGGGCGCACCCGCGGCTCGGGCGCCACCGCCGGCGGGCCCTCGACGGCCAGGAGCGGCTGCCGGGGCCGGTGGTCGCGCGCCGGGCCCCACGTGGGCTCGAGCAGCTCCCACAGCGGCTCGACCGCGGCGGCGGGCCCGACGATGGTCGAGCAGCGCCGGCCGCCCCGGCGGGCGCGCTCGGCGAAGGCGGTGGCCGCGGCCCGCTCGGCGCCGGGGACGGCGAACGGGATGAGGTTGGCGCCGGCCAGGCAGATCGCGTCGAGGGAGCGGCCGCCGCCGATGCCCCACAGCGGGGCGCCCAGCGCCGCCGGCGCGGTGCCGGCGACCTCCACCCGCCCGGCGATCACGCAGGCCCCGACCGGGTCGAGCGCCAGGAGCCGGCGGACGGCCGGCTCGTCGGTCTCGTCGAGGACGCGGGCGGTCGGCGAGCGGAGCACGGGGACGGGGCGGGTCAGCCGACGGTGACGACGGGCGGGCCGGAGGCGACGCCGTCGTCGTCGACCTGCTCGCCGGCGATGCGCATGGCCTCCTCGATGAGGGTCTCCACGATCTGCGACTCGGGGACGGTCTTGACCACCTCGCCCTTGACGAAGATCTGGCCCTTGCCGTTGCCGGAGGCCACCCCGAGGTCGGCCTCGCGGGCCTCGCCGGGACCGTTGACGACGCAGCCCATCACCGCCACGCGCAGCGGGACCTCCATGCCCTCGAGCCCGGCGGTCACCTCGTCGGCCAGCTTGTAGACGTCGACCTGCGCGCGCCCGCACGAGGGGCAGCTGACGATCTCCAGGCCGCGCTGGCGCAGGTTGAGCGACTCGAGGATCTGGTTGCCGACCTTGACCTCCTCGGCCGGCGGCGCCGAGAGCGAGACGCGGATGGTGTCGCCGATGCCCTGGGACAGCAGCGCGCCGAAGGCGACGGCGGACTTGATGGTGCCCTGGAAGGCCGGGCCGGCCTCGGTGACGCCGAGGTGCAGCGGGTAGTCGCACTGCGCGGCGAGCAGCTCGTAGGCGCGCACCATGACCACCGGGTCGTTGTGCTTGACCGAGATCTTGATGTCGCGGAAGTCGTGCTCCTCGAACAGCGAGCACTCCCACAGCGCCGACTCCACCAGCGCCTCGGGGGTGGCCTTGCCGTACTTGGCGAGCAGCCGCTTGTCCAGCGACCCGGCGTTGACGCCGATGCGGATCGGGATGCCGGCGCCCTTCGCCGCCTTCGCGATCTCGCCGACCTTGTCGTCGAACTTCTTGATGTTGCCCGGGTTGACCCGGACCGCGGCGCAGCCGGCGTCGATCGCGGCGAACACGTAGCGGGGCTGGAAGTGAATGTCGGCGATGACCGGGATCTGCGACTTCCGGGCGATGACCGGCAGCGCCTCGGCGTCGTCGGTGTCGGGGACGGCGACCCGCACGATCTGGCAGCCCGAGGCGGTCAGCTCGGCGATCTGCTGCAGCGTCGCGTTGACGTCGGCGGTCTTGGTCGTCGTCATCGACTGCACGCTGACCGGGAAGTCGCTGCCGACGCCGACGTCGCCGACCATGAGCTGGCGGGTCTTGCGGCGCGGGGCGAGGACGGGCGGGGGCAGCGCGGGCATGCCGAGACCGACGGAGGTGGCCATGCCCCCGAGTATCCCCGTTCCGCGCAGGTCGGTGCTGCTGTCACGGGAGTGACGCCCGCCCCGCTCCGCCGGGCGCGGCGCCGCGGGGGCCCGCGCACCCCGCCCTACGGTCCCGCGCCATGACCATCGACCCCCTCGGCGGGAACGTCGCGGCCACCGCCGGGATCGTCGTGCTGCTCCTCCTCGTGCTGTTCGCGCTGGCGGGCAGCCCGCTGGGCCGCCTCGTGGGCATCCACCCCGACGCGCCGTTCCTCATCAACCCGACCGGGGTCCGCGCGACCAGCCTGGTGGTGGCCTACCCCGCCGCGCTGGTCGCCGTCTGGGGGCTGACGCACGGTCTGGTCGCCCCGCTGGTCGAGACGACGGCCCTGCCGGTGCAGGCCGGCTTCGCCGCCGCCGGTGGGGTGCTGGTGCTGACCGGCGCCCGGTTCGCCCGGTACACGACCTTCCTGCTGGGCGGCCGGACCGCGGTGGAGGGGCAGCTGTCCCCCGACGAGGTCGTCGCCGCGGACCCGGTCGGCGACGACGTCGACCTCGCGCACGCCCTGCAGGCGGCGCGGAGCGGCCAGTGGCAGCAGCCGGCGGCCCTGCTGGGGGCCACCGCTGACGACGACGTCCGCTACGAGCGCACCTGGGTGCTGGCCCAGGAGTCGGTGCACGACGGGCAGTGGGTCGAGGAGTGGTACGCGGCCCGTCCGGCCGACCCGCTGGTGCACACCGTCCGCGCCGAGCTGGCGCTGCAGCGGGCCTGGGCCGCGCGCGGCGCCGCCTACGCCGACCAGACCGGCGAGCAGCAGGCGCGCGCCTTCCTCACCGGTCTCGACCAGGCCGAGCGGCTGGCCCGGCGGGCCGCCGAGCTGGCGCCGGCGGATCCCACGCCGTGGGCGACGCTGGTGCAGATGGCGCGGGGCCAGGAGGTGCCGCAGGAGGAGTTCGAGCGGCGGGTGCAGGAGCTCGTCGAACGCGCCCCGCACCACGTCCAGGGCTCCCTCGCCGTCCTGCAGACGCTGTGCGCCAAGTGGATGGGCTCGACGGAGCTGATGTTCGACGTCGCCCGCGAGCTGGCCGCCGAGGCGCCCGGGGGGTCCGCGGTCTGCCTGCTGCCGGTGGTGGCGCACGTCGAGCACCACCTGCACCTGGAGACCGGCCGCGGCGGCCCGGCTGCGGCGGCGCGGCACATGACCTCGGGCGCGACCCGCACCGAGCTGCGTGCCTGCGTCGCGCGGTGGCTGGCCGGACCGGACGGCGCCCCGCAGCCGGGCGCACGGGCGTCCGCGCACAACGTCGTGGCCTACGCGTTTTGGCTCGCCGACGACGCCGACGGCGCCCGCCCCCACCTGGCGGCGATCGGCCGCGCCCTCTCCGAGTTCCCGTGGGCCTACAGCGGGGAGCCCGGCGAGGTGCTCGGGGTCGCCCGCCGCTGGGCCGGGCTGCCGGTCGTGGCCCCGGCCGGCCGGCCGGCGGAGCCCGAGCCGTTCAGCGCAGCGTGATCGGGTTGACCACGTCGGCGACCAGCAGCAGCCCCGACAGCGCGATGAACAGGCCGGCCACGACGTAGGCCACCGGCATCAGCCGGGCGATGTCGAACGGCCCGGGGTCGGGGCGGCCGCGCCAGCGGGCGACCACCGCGCGCGCCTTCTCGTACAGCGCGCCGGCCACGTGCCCGCCGTCGAGCGGGTAGATCGGCAGCAGGTTGAACAGGAACAGCACCAGGTTGACGCTGGCCAGCAGGCTGAGGAAGAAGCTCAGCTTCTCCGCGCCGCTGAACTCCTGGATGGCGAAGACCTCGCCGGAGATGCGACCCACGCCGACGACGCCGATCGGGCCGTCGGCGTCGCGCTCCTCGCCGAGGAAGGCGGCGCGGAACAGCTGTGGGATGCGCTCGGGGATCTCGACCAGCCGCTGCACCGACTGCGAGACGACCATCCCGAAGTAGCCCGGCAGGGCGGACGGGGACTGGCGGGCGAAGCCGAACACCGGGCCGACACCGAGGTATCCGGCGGTCATCGTGCCCTCGCCGTCGTCGGTGGCGACGACGTTCTCGATCGGCGTGACGGTCAGCTCGCGGCGCTGCCCGTCGCGCTCGACGGTGAGTTCGAGCGGCTCGTTCGCCGAGCCCCGGATGGCCTGCTGCACCGTCGTCCAGCTGTCGTAGGCCGTGGGGTCGAGCGACCGCCCGTCGACGGCCACGATGGTGTCGCCGGGGCGCAGCCCGGCCTCCGCGGCGGGGCTGGCCACGGGGGCCGCGCACCCGGGGGTGCCCTGCTCGCAGACCTGGCCGGCGTCGGCGCCGGCGGCGACGATCGGGATGTCGCAGACGTCGCGGTCCTGCTCCTCGGCGAGCTGGATGCTCTCGGCGCCGGCCGGGACCACGCACGCGGGTACGGAGCCGACCTGGGTGGTGATGACGTTGGTGCCGATGGCGGTCAGCGTGATCGCGAAGAACACGAGCGCGAGCACCAGGTTGTGGAACGGCCCGGCGAACATGACGATGACGCGCTGCCACCAGGGCTTCCGGTAGAACACCCGGTCGCCGTCGCTGGGCCGGACGTCGTCGAGGGCCTGGCCGCGGACCTCGGCGATGAACGAGCGCATGCGGGTGGCCCGCGTGCTCTCGTTCTCCTCGGCCGGCGGGATCATGCCGACGATGCGGATGTAGCCGCCCAGGGGGATGGCCTTGACGCCGTACTCGGTCTCCCCCCGCGTCCGGGAGAACAGCGTGGGGCCGAAGCCGACCATGAACTGCGGCACCCGCATGCCGAACTTCCGGGCCCAGAAGAAGTGGCCGAACTCGTGGAACCCGATCGAGAACAGCAGCCCGACGAAGAAGGCGGCGATCCCGAGGACGGTCAGGAGCGTGCTCAGCTCGGTCCTCCGGCCAGGGCGGCGCGGGCGTGCTGCCGGGCCCAGCGCTCAGCGGCCAGCACGTCGTCCACGCAGGTGGGTGCGCCGAGGTCCGGCGCGTCGTCGAGGGTACGCGCGACCAGTCCCACGACGTCCGGGAAGCGCAGCCGGCTGGCGAGGAAGGCGGCGACCGCCTCCTCGTTGGCGGCGTTGAACAGCGCCGGGACGACGCCGCCGGCCTCCCCCGCCGCGCGGGCCAGCCGGACGGCGGGGAACGCCTCGTCGTCCAGCGGCGCGAACTCCCAGGTGCTCGCCGTCGACCAGTCCAGCGCCGGCTGCACGTGCGGCAGCCGGTCGGGCCAGGCCAGGGCGAGTGCGATCGGCAGCCGCATGTCCGGCGGGCTGGCCTGGGCGATGGTGGCGCCGTCGGCGAAGGTCACCATCGAGTGCACGATCGACTGCGGGTGCACGACGACGTCGATGTCGTCGTAGGGGACGCCGAAGAGCAGGTGCGCCTCGATGAGCTCGAGGCCCTTGTTGACCAGGGTCGCGGAGTTGACGGTCACCACCGGGCCCATGTCCCAGGTGGGGTGGGCGAGCGCCTGCTCCGGCGTCACGTCGGCGAGCTCGGCGGCGTCGCGGCCGCGGAACGGGCCACCGCTGGCGGTGAGCACGAGCCGGGCCACCTCCCCGCGCGCGCCGCCGCGCAGGCACTGGGCCAGCGCGGAGTGCTCGGAGTCGACCGGCACCAGCTGACCGGGCGCCGCGGCGGCGAGGACGAGGTCGCCGCCGGCCACCAGCGACTCCTTGTTGGCCAGGGCCACGGTGGTGCCCGCCCGCAGCGCGGACAGAGTCGGCCCGAGCCCGATGGAGCCGGTGATGCCGTTGAGGACGACGTCGGCCGGGCGGGCGGCCAGCTCCTCGGCCGCGCGGGGGCCGGCGAGGATCTCCGGCAGCGCGTACTCCCCCTTCGCCCACCCGCGCTGCGACGCGGCGGCGTAGAAGGCCAGCTGCAGGTCCTGGGCCGCCGTCGCCCGGGCCACCGCCACGGTGCGGACGCCGAGGGCGAGGGCCTGCTCGGCGAGCCGGGCGACGTCGCCACCGCCCGCGGCCAGCGCGGTGATCCGCAGCCGGTCGGGGTTCTGCCCGGCGACGGCGACCGCCTGCCGGCCGATGGAGCCGGTGGAGCCCAGCAGGGTCACCTCGCGCGGCTCGCTCATGCCGCGATCCTCCCCGACCCGGGAGGTGACCTGCGCCCCACCCGCCCCGCACGCCCCTCGTGTCCCGTGCGCCCCGTCCGGCTACAGCGGGACCTGCGGCTGCCGATGTGCCCGGTGACGGCCCGGGCTCCCGGGCCACCGACCTGGGAGAGCCCGTGCACCGCGTGTCCCCGTTCCGTCTCCGCGCCGCCGCGGCGGTCGCCGCCGGCACCGTCGCCGCCGGCGTGCTGCTGGCGCCCGCCGCCCTCGCGGCCCCGACGTCGCTGCCCGCCCCGACGCTGTCGCCGAGCACCGTGACCGCCGGGAAGGAGTCGCGGGTCTGGATCTCCGGCTCGGGCTGCACGGAGGCCCAGGGCCGCCCCGAAGCGTTGGTCGGTGCCTCCATCAACTTCTCCGGAGACTTCGAGGGGAACGGCATGCAGTCATACGACGACGGGACCTTCACGTTCGACCTGTCCGTGTGGCCCTCGGTGGCCCCCGGCACGTACCAGGTGAAGGCGACCTGCGACCTGTACGACAGCAAGGTCGACTACCCGGTGGTGACCCTGACCGTGGTGGCGCCGGCCGGCACGGCCACCTCGACGACCGGCGCGGCCCCGACCGGCACCGCGGCCCCGACCACCACCGCTGCCCCCACCACGACCACGGCAGCCGCCACCACCCCGGCGACGGGCGCGCTGCGGGGCACGTCGGCCAACACCCGCGGCGTGGCCAGCCCCGACACCGGCGCGGCCACGGGCGACACCGCCGCGGTCGGGCAGAAGGTGGTCAAGGTCCTCACCGGCTTCCGGCCCGGCGAGGTCGTCACGGTCACCCTGCACTCCACCCCGCAGACGGTGGCCACCGCCACCGCCGACGCCACCGGCACCGTGCGCGTCGAGTTCACCCTGCCCGCCGGCACCCCGGCCGGGGCGCACACCCTCGCTTATGAGGGCGACCTGGGCACCTACTACCAGGAGGCCTTCACCGTGGCCCCCGCCGGCTCCTCCCCGGCGCTGGCCTACACCGGCGCCAGCGTGGCCGCGCCGGTCGGCATCGGCGCCGGCGCCCTGGCCCTCGGCGGCGGCCTGCTCCTGCTCGCCCGCCGCCGGTCCGCGCAGGCGCCGCAGGCCGCGGAGGCCGCGCAGGCCTGAGCATGACCGCAGCACCCGACGCCGACGCCGGCCAGGCACCGCCTGGCCGGCGTCGGCGTCGTCCCGGACGGCCCCGCTGGCCGCGGGCGGCCCTCGCCGTCCTCGTCCTCCTGCTGCTCGCCATCGGCACCGACGCCGCCGTCCTCACCGGCCGGGTCGGCGAGGTCGCCGTCGACCTGTCGGCCGACGACTCCGACGGCCGCACGTGGGTCCTGGTCGGCCTGGACTCCCGGGCCGCGCTGCCCGACGGCGCCGACGTCGGCGACTTCGGCACGCCCGAGGACGTCCCCGGCAGCCGTGCCGACGTCGTCGTCGTGGTCCACCGGACCGACGCCGGCACCACGCTGCTGTCGGTCCCCCGCGACGTCGTCGCCGGCACCGGCCGGCTCGCGCTCAGCTGGCTGGACGGACCGGCCGCCACGGTCGCTGCGCTCTGCGAGCTCGGGATCCCGGCCGACCACCTCGTGACCGTCGACCTCGCCGGCTTCGCCGCGCTGGTCGACGCCGTCGGCGGCGTGGAGGTCGACGTGCCGGCGCCGGTCCGCGACCGGCCGGCCGGCCTGCTGGTGGAGCACGCCGGGCGGCGGACCGTCGACGGCGCCACCGCCCTGGCCCTCGTCCGCTCCCGCCATCCCGAGCACCGCGTCGCCGGCACGTGGACGCCGGCGCCCGCCGACCCCGACGGGCGCGCGACGACCGCGGCCGCCGTCCTCACCGGCCTGGTCTCCCAGGTGCGGGGGTCTGCGGCCGTGCCGTGGCGGCTGCAGTCGGTGGCCTGGACGGCGTCGGGCGCCCTCGCCGTCGACCCCGGCACTTCGGTCCCCGACCTGGTGGACCTGGCGCGGGCCGACGTCGGCACGGTCGAGGTCCTGCCGGCCGGCGACCCGCTCGGCGGCACCCTGGCCCGCCTGCCCACCGACGCGACCGCCGCCGCCGTCGCCGCGGCCGGGCTGTCCTGCCGGCGCTGACGACCCGCCCCCACCTCGTCCGGTGGACGGCGGCCACGGCTGGCAGGATGGGGGCGTGAGCGATCAGCACGGCCCCGGGGTCCGCCAGCACAACCCGCTGACCACGCGCGTCAACCAGCCCAACCGCGAGGAGGGCGTGGTCCGCGCCGGCGAGCACCCGGTCGAGCACGAGCGCCCCGAGGACTGGGGCTGGCACGGCCGCGCCGGCAAGTGGGCGCAGATCGCCGGCTGGCTGACCGTGCTGGCGATGCTGGCCTACCTGTGGGGCAACCACGAGGGCCGGATGGAGGACCTCTGGCTCATCGGCATCGCCGCCGGACTCGTCGTCATGCTGCTGTGGGACCTGCGCCGCAAGCGGACCGCCTGGCGCCCCTAGCGCTCCCCGACCCGACCCGACGACCCGGCTCCCGCGCCCCGCGGGGCCGGGTCGCGCCGTGTGCGGGGGCGGTCGGCGGGTGCCGGCGCCTCAGGTCGCGGTGACGCCGATCGCCGCGCCCACGAGGTAGGTGGCGCCCGCCGCGATCGCGCCGAAGAGCAGCTGGCGCAGCCCCGCGTACCACCACGGCCGGGGCGTGAACCGCGACGACAGGGCGCCCGCGGCCACCAGGCCCAGGCCACCGCACAGCAGCGCCACCCACAGCAGCGACAGCCCGACCAGGTAGGGCAGCAGCGGCAGCGCCGCACCGACCGCGAAGGTCAGGAACGACGAGACCGCCGCCGTCCGCGGCGAGGGCCTGTCCTCCGGGGACAGGCCGAGCTCGGCGACGACGTGCAGCCGCAGCGCGACCTCCGGGTCGCGGGAGAGCTGGGTGGCGACCTCGCGCGCCAGCCGGTCCTCGACGCCGCGCACGCGCAGCATCCCCACCAGCTCGGCGAGCTCCTCCTCGGGGTGGCGGTCGAGCTCGCGCCGCTCCCTGGCCACCTCGAGGTCGAGCTGCTCGTTCTGCGTCTTCACCGAGGTGTACTCGCCCAGCGCCATCGACACGGCGCCCGCGACCAGCCCGGCGACGCCGGTGAGCACGATCGCGCGGGGCGCCGCTCCCCCGCCGCCGACCCCGGCGACCAGCGCGGTGTTGGTGACCAGCCCGTCCATCGCCCCGAAGACGGCGGCCCGCAGCCACCCGCCCGAGACGTCGGCGTGGTGGTGCTCGTGCTCCGCGGCGGGCCCGTCCGGCACCTGCTCGTCGGTCTCCGACGTCACACGTCGGCCTCGGCGCCGAGCGGCACGGGCGCCTCGAGCGTCGGGGCGGGCGTCGTGGGAGTGGGAACGGCCAGGGCGGGGACGCCGACGTCGTCCCCCAGGTCGGCGGCGGCGAGCTGGCCGCAGGCGCCGTCGATGTCCTGGCCGCGGGTGTCGCGGACCGTCGTCGGCACCCCGTGGGCGCGCAGCCGGGCGACGAACTCCCGCTGCGCCGGCAGCGGGCTGGCGTCCCACGGGCTGCCCGGCGTGGGGTTGAGCGGGATCAGGTTCACGTGCGCCAGCTTCCCGGCCAGCAGCCGGCCCAGCTGGTCGGCCCGCTCGGGCTGGTCGTTGACGTCGCGGATGAGCGCGTACTCGACGGAGTACCGACGTCCGGTGCGGGCGGCGTAGGCGTCGGCCGCCTCGACGACCTCGGTCACCTTGTACCGGGTGTTGATCGGCACGAGGGTGTCGCGCAGCTCGTCGTCGGGGGCGTGCAGGCTGACCGCGAGGGTGACCGCCATGCCCTCCTCGGTGAGCTTCCGAATGCCGGGCACCAGGCCGACCGTGGAGACGGTGACCGAGCGCTGCGACAGGCCCAGGCCCCACGGCGCCGGGCCGAGCAGCGCGCGCAGCGTCTGGCGCACCCGCGGGTAGTTGGCCAGGGGCTCGCCCATGCCCATGAAGACGACGTTGGACAGCCGGCCCGGCCCGCCGGGGACCTCGCCGCCCGCCATGGCCGCGGCCGCGGCGACGGCCTGGCCGACGATCTCCGCGGTCGACAGGTTGCGGGTCAGGCCGTTCTGGCCGGTGGCGCAGAAGGGGCAGGCCATGCCGCAGCCGGCCTGGCTGGAGATGCAGACGGTGGCGCGGTCGGGGTAGCGCATGAGCACGCTCTCGACCAGGGCGCCGTCGTGCAGCCGCCACAGCGTCTTGCGGGTGCGGCCGCCGTCGGCGCTCAGCGTGCGCACCGGGGTGAGCAGGCCGGGCAGCAGCGCACCGGTGAGCGCCTCGCGGGCGGCGGCCGGGAGGTCGGTCATCTGCGCCGGGTCGGTGACCCCGCGGAAGTAGTGCCGCGCGAGCTGGTCGGCGCGGAAGGCCGGGTGCCCGAGCTCGGCCACGGCGGCGCGCGCCTCCTCACGGGTCAGGTCGGCGAGGTGGCGCGGCGGCTTGCCCCGGCGCGGGGCGTCGAGGACCAGGGGCAGGGCAGTCATGGCCTCCCCATGGTCCCACCCCCGGGCGCGTGGCGGGTCCCGCTACGGGTGAGCTGGCTCGCTCAGGGCGACACCGCCAGGAGGTCGGGCGTGCCGGGGGTGGAGGTCGGCGTCCCGGCCTGGTCCGTCGGGTCGGTCCCGTCCGGGGGCGTGGCGGGCGGGACGGGCTCCTCCACAGGCGGGACGACGGGCGGGACGACGGGCGGGACGTCGGGTGGGGCGGGCGGGGTGTCGGGCGGGTCGACGGGGTCCGGCACGGGCGCCTCCCAGGGGCCCGGCGGCACCGGCTCCTCCGCCGGCGGCACGGGGTCCGGCGGTCCTCCGGCCGGGACCTGGCCGCCACCGGGCACCGCTGCGGGAGTCTCGACGGCGGGGACCGAGGGGACGGCGGCGACGGCGGGCGGTGGCGCGGCCGGAGCTGGCGGGACCACCGCGGGTGGCGTCGTGGCGGGAGCCGGCGGGGTCGCCGGCGGGCCCACCTGGAGCCGCGCGCTGCGCACCGGTGCCGGTGCCGGGACGACGTCGGCGGCCTGCGCCGGGGTGGTCGGCACCGGGATGCTGCTGGTCGGGGCGGCGGGGACGAGGTCGGCCGCGCCGGAGGGCCCGGCCGTGGGCGCGGCCCGGGTCGGGACGGGAGCCCGCTCCGGGGACACCTCCACGGCCGCGGTCGGGACCGGCCCGGAGGCCGAGGTCACCAGCGTCGCGGCGCCCGCGATGCCGCCCGCGGCGAGCAGCACGAGCGCACCGACGATCCCCACCCGGCGCCGGGGGCGGGGCCGCGGGCCGACGACGACCGGCCGGTCCCCGGCCGCGACGGCACCGGCCGGCTCGGGGTCGTCCGCGGGACGGGGCCCGTCGTCCGTGGCGACGTCGTCCGTGGCGACGCCGTCCGCTGGGACGGCCGCCGCGACGTCGTCCGTGAGGACGTCCTCCGTGGGGTCGGGTCCGACCGTGACGGGCTCGAGGACGGGCTCGACGACCACGGGCTCGTTGACCACGGGCTCGACGACCACCTCGCCGGGCGGCCCCTCGTGGGTGTCGACGTCCTCGTCGGCCTCGTCGTCGGCGTCGTCGTCCGCGTGACCGTCCGCGGGACCGTCCGGTCGCCCCTCGGCGGGATCGCCGCCCCCGGGCACCTCGTCCGCACCCAGCCAGTCGGGCAGCCAGTCCGCCCACTCCTCGGCGGGCGGCACGGGTCCCTCCGTGCCGGGCGCCCGGTCGTCCGTTCCCTCGTCGTCCTGCTGCGCCGCCATCCCACCTCGATTACCGCTAGTTGTCATCCAGTCACACTGGGTCTTGACATGGTGCCGGACGGACCGGCCGGACTCCCGGAGGCGCGACGGCAGCCCACTAGCGTCGGCCGGGTGACCGAGGCGGAGACCGGGAGCACCCCGCTGGACACGGTGGGGGTGGGCCCCTGGCAGGGGACGTGGCCCGACGACCCGCGCTACGACCCGGACCTGCTCGCGCACGGCGACCGGCGCAACGTCGTCGACCGGTACCGCTACTGGACCGTCGAGGCGATCGTCGCCGACCTCGACCCGCGCCGCCACGCCTTCCACGTCGCCATCGAGAACTGGCGGCACGACCTCAACATCGGCACGGTCGTGCGCACCGCGAACGCCTTCCTCGCCGCGGAGGTGCACGTCGTCGGCCGCAAGCGCTGGAACCGCCGCGGCGCGATGGTCACCGACCGGTACCTGCACGTGCGCCACCACCCCGACGCCGCCGCCTTCGGCGCGTGGGCGCGCGCGGCGGGGCTGCCGGTGCTCGCCGTCGACAACCTCCCCGGCGCCCGGCCGATCGAGACCGCGCAGCTGCCGCGGGCGTGCGTGCTGCTCTTCGGCCAGGAGGGCACCGGCCTGTCCGCGGAGGCGCGGGAGGTCGCCGACGACGTCCTGTCCATCGCCCAGTTCGGCTCCACCCGCTCGATCAACGCCGGCGTCGCCGCGGGGATCGCCATGCACGCGTGGATCCGCCGGCACGCGGAGGTCCGGTGACACCGGACGACGACGTCGCCGCCGCCCGCGCCGGGGACGAGGCGGCGTTCACCCGCTTGGCGCAGCGGCACCGCCGGGAGCTCGCCGCGCACTGCTACCGGATGCTCGGCTCGCCGCACGACGCCGAGGACGCGCTGCAGGAGACGCTGTTGGCCGCCTGGCGCGGGCTGCCGGGCTTCGAGGGGCGCAGCTCGCTGCGCACCTGGCTGTACCGCGTGGCGACGTCGGTCTGCCTGCGGCAGGCGCAACGCCGGCCGCGTCTGCTGTCCCCGGACGCCGGCCCGCCGCGCTCGGACGTCACCGACCTCGGCGAGCCGGTGCCGGGGCCGGTGTGGCTCGAGCCGCTGCCCGAGGACCTCGTCGACGACGACGCCGACGACCTCGACCCGGCCGCCGCCTACCTGCGCCGGGAGAGCGTCGAGCTGGCCTACGTCGCCGCACTGCAGCACCTGCCGGCGACCCAGCGCGCCGTCCTCCTGCTGCGCGAGGTCCTCGGCTACAGCGCGGCGGAGACCGCGGCGCTGCTCGACACCACGCCCGCCTCGGTCAACAGCGCGCTGCAGCGGGCCCGCGGCGGCCTCGCCCAGCGGCTGCCCGCCCGCAGCCAGCAGGCCGAGCTGGCCCGGCTCGGCGACGCGGGCCGGGCCGCGCTGGTCGAGCGGTTCGTGGCCGCCTGGGAGCGCGCCGACGTCGACGCGCTGCTGGAGCTGCTCACCGAGGACGTCCGGTTCACCATGCCCCCGCTGCCGGCCTGGTTCGCCGGGCGCGACGACGTCGGCCGCTTCCTCGCCCGGCGGGTGTTCGCCACCCCGTGGCGGCTGCGGCCGGCCACGGTGAACGCCTCGCTCGGGCTGCTCTGCGAGCAGCACGCCGACGGCGCCTGGCGCCCGGGGTCGGTGACCGTGCTCGGGCTGCGCGAGGGCCGGGTCGGCTGGATCGCCGGCTTCGTCGACCCGGCGCTGCACGCGGTGTTCGCAACCGGGTCCGCGGGCGACCGATGAACCGGCGCCCTCCCGTGTCTCTGCACGGGTGAGGAACCCACCCGACCCGAGGAGAGCACCGTGAGCACCGTCGTCGTCAGCAGCATCGTGTCCCTGGACGGCTACGTCGCCGGCCCCGGCGGGGACATCTCCGGCCTGACCATGGACGCGTCCTTCGACGCCCACAACCTCGAGCGGCTGCGCGCCGCCCGGACCCTGCTCATGGGGGCCACCACCTACCGCGGCATGTCGGCGTACTGGCCCGCCGTCGCCGCCGACCCGTCGGCGTCGCCGGCGGTGGGCCTGGACCCGTCGGTGGCGCCCGTGCACCGCGAGACGGCCGAGCGCAACGGCCGGCTGCCCAAGGTGGTCGTGTCCGACACCCTCACGCCGGCCGACGGCGGCCCGTGGGCGGACACGACCACGGTCGTGCGGCGCGCCGAGGCCCGGCGCACGGTGGCCGGGCTGCGCCAGGAGGACGGCGGGGAGGTGCTGGTCTTCGGCAGCCGGACGCTGTGGGGCGACCTGCTCGCCGCCGGCCTGGTCGACGAGCTGTACCTGCTCGTCTCCCCGGTCGTGCTGGGCGCCGGCCTCGCCGCCTTCCCGCCCGGGACCGCGGCCCGCCTCACTCTGCGCGAGGCCCGCCCGCTGCCGGGCTCGGGCAACGTGCTGCTGCACCACACCGTCGAGCGCGGGTGAGGGTGCCGAGCGCCCGCCGGTGCGCCAGGCTCGGTCGGGTGAGCCGACTCGACGACGTCGACCTGTCCGCCCGGCTGCCGAAGAAGGAGGCCAGGGACCAGCTGGCCGCCGCCCAGCAGCGGCTGGTGCACCTGCGCCTGTTCCTCGGCGGGCAGCTCGGCGGGCCGATCGGGCCACCGGTGTGCGTGCTGTTCGAGGGCTGGGACGCCTCCGGCAAGGGCGGGGCCATCAAGCGGCTGGTCGACGAGCTCGACCCGCGGCACGTGCGGGTGGCCCAGTTCGCCGCGCCCAACCCGGACGAGAAGCGGCACCACTTCCTGTGGCGCTTCTGGCCGGTGCTGCCCGGCTGGGGCGGCATGGCCGTCCTCGACCGCACCTGGTACGGCCGGGTGCTCGTCGAGCGCGTGGAGGGCTTCGCCACGGAGGAGGCCTGGCAGCGGGCCTACGGCGAGATCGTCGACCTGGAGACCACGCTGGCCGCCGAGGGCACGGTGCTGGTGAAGTTCTGGCTGCACGTCTCGCCCGAGGAGCAGCTGCGCCGCTTCGAGTCCCGCGCCGCCGACCCCTACCGCGCCTGGAAGCTCACCGACGAGGACTGGCGCAACCGGGACAAGCGGGCGGCCTACGAGGACGCCGTCGAGGAGATGCTCGAGCGCACCGACCACCCCGGCGGGCGCTGGACCGTCGTCCCCGGTGACGACAAGCGCTACGCGCGGGTGGCCGTCGTCCGCACCGTGTGCGAGGCGATCGAGTCGGCGCTGGCCGCCCGCGGGATCGACCCCGACGCGCTGCCCGCGTGAGCGTCCTCGTCCACCTCTGCGAGCCGGCCACCTGGCGGGCGGCGCTGGCGGTGGGCGCGCTGCACCCCGACGGGGCCTTCGTCCACCTGTCGCGGCCGGAGCAGGTGCACCTGCCGGCCACCCGGCTGTTCCCCGCCCGGCGCGACCTGGTGCTGCTCGTCGTCGACCCGGCCCGGCTGGCCGACCCCGTCGTCGAGGAGCCCGGCGTCCCCGGCGACCCCGAGGGCGCGCGCTTCCCGCACCTGTACGGGCCGCTGCCGGCGCCCGCGGTGGTCGCCGTCGTCCCGTACCGGCCGCCCGTGCCGCCGCTGCTGCCCGCGCCGGACGACGCCCTCGGCCGGGCGGTGGCGCTCGCGCTGTCGGTGCGCACCCGCCGCGCGGCCGAGGTGCGCGACGTGCCCGGCGGCGTCGTGGTGCTCGACCCCCGCTTCCCGCACTCCCGCGACGACAACCGGCTGGTGGTCGTCGAGCCGGTCGACGCCGACACCGTCGAGCGGGCCGCCACCACCACCGGCCTGCCGCACCCGGCGGCCACGCTGGCCTGGGCCGGCGCGGACGACGTCGCCGCGGAGCTGGCCCGGCGCGGGTGGCAGGCCGAGGAGCTGCAGGTCATGGCCCGCCCGCCGGCGCCGGCGCTGCCCGGGGCGGAGCGGGCCGAGGTGGTCGACCAGCGCGAGGTGCACCCGTTCTGGGAGGCCGGGTGGCGGCGGGGCCTGGCCGGGACGCCCGACCTCGAGGAGGTGGTCGCGCAGCTGGTCGGCCGGGAGCACCGCACCGACCGGGTCGTGGCCGTCACCGACGTGGCGGTGCGGGAGTCCGGCCGGGTGGTGGCCTCCGGGCAGCTGCGGGTGGACGGCGCGACGGCGGCCGTCGAGGCGGTGGGCACCGCCCCCGAGGCGCGGGGCCGCGGGCACGCCGACGCCGTCCTCGCCCGGCTGCTGGAGCGGGCCGCCGACGCCGGCTGCGACCTGGCGGTGCTGGAGGCCGACGCCGCCGACTGGCCGCGGCACTGGTACGCCCGGCGGGGCTTCACCGTCGTCGGCTCGACGTGGGAGGTGACCGCCGCCGCGGACCCTCAGGCCGGGGCGACCCAGGACAGCAGCAGGTAGGCGACCGCGGCGGAGGGCAGCAGGCTGTCCAAGCGGTCCATGATCCCGCCGTGGCCGGGCAGCAGGGTCCCCATGTCCTTGATGCCCAGGTCCCGCTTGACCAGGGACTCCCCGAGGTCGCCCGCGGTGGCGCTGACGGCGAGCGCGGCGCCGAAGAGCACCCCGCCCCACCACGGCCCGTCGAGGCCGAGGGTGACCAGCGGGGTGGCCACCGCGATGCAGGCCACCAGCGACCCGGCCATGCCCTCCCACGACTTCTTCGGGCTCACCGTGGGCGCCATGGGGTGGCGGCCGAACAGCACGCCGGCGGTGTAGCCGCCGACGTCGTTGCCGACCACCGTCGCGATGAACAGCAGCACCCGCACCGCCCCGTCGTCGGGCACCAGCAGCAGCACCGCGAACCCGGCCAGCAGCGGCACGTACAGGGCGACGAAGACCCCGGCCGAGGCGTCGCGCAGGTAGCCCTCCGGCCCGTCGCCGAGCCGCCACAGCAGGACGGCGACCGCGGTGAGGAGGAAGGCGGTCACCAGCCCGTCGGGACCGCGGGTCCAGGCCAGCGCCAGCATGGCGACGGTGCCGACGGCCAGCGGGACGAGCGGGGCCCGCGCTCCCCCGGCCTCCAGTGCCCGCACCAGCTCGACGACGCCGACCAGGATCGCCGCGCCCACGACCAGCAGGAACGCCGGGCGGTAGACCAGCAGCGAGGCGATGATGACCGCGCCCAGCCCGAGGCCGACGCCGATGGCGGCGACCAGGTTCCGCCCGGCGCGGCTGCTCGTCGGCGGGACGAGGTCGGGTTCGGGGTCCGGCGGCGCGGCCAGGGTCGACCCGGTCGGGGCGGGAGGACCACCGGCCGGCACGGGCATCTCCTGGGTGCCCGGGACCGGCGCCGGTACCGGCGGCGGTCCCGGCGCGGCGACGGGCGCGGCGGCCGTGCGCGGGCCGGTCGGCGGGGAGGCCGGCCGGGCCGGACCGGGGGGCGGGGGCGGCGGCGGTGCGGGGAGCCGGACGACCGGGACCGGCCCGGTGTCGGCGTCCCGGGACGGGCCGGCCCCGGCGGCGTCGGGACGGGAGGTCATGGGAGGACCGGGGAGAGCGGCTCAGACCTCGAGCAGCTCGCTCTCCTTGTTCTTGACCGCCTCGTCGATGGCCGAGACGTGCTGGGCGGTGAGGTCGTCGAGCTCCTTCTCCGCGCGGCGCACGTCGTCCTCGCCGGCCTCGCCGTCCTTGGCGATGCGGTCGAGCTCCTCCTTGGAGCGGCGGCGCACGTTGCGGATGGCGACCTTGGCGTCCTCGCCCTTGCTGCGCGCCATCTTCACCAGGTCACGGCGGCGCTCCTCGGTCAGCTGCGGGAAGACCACGCGGATGATCTGGCCGTCGTTGGTCGGGTTGACGCCGAGGTCGCTGTCGCGGATGGCCCGCTCGATCGCCGTCAGCTGGCTGTTGTCGTAGGGCTTGATGACCGCCATGCGCGCCTCGGGCACGGTGATCGAGGACATCTGCGGCACCGGGGTGGGAGCGCCGTAGTAGTCGACCAGGATCTTGTTGAACATCGAGGGGGCGGCGCGGCCGGTGCGCACCGAGCCGAGGTCCTCCCGAGCGACCGACAGGGCCTTGTCCATCCGCTCCTCGGCGTCGAGCAGGGTGTCGTCGATCACGGGTCTCTCCTCCTGCGGCGGGTGCGTCCCCGCCGTCGTCCTGCGGTGCGGTGTCCTCGTGCGGGCGCGCTCAGCTGATCAGCGTCCCGATCCTCTCACCCGCCGCGGCGCGGGCGATGTTGCCGTCGCGCAGCAGGTTGAACACCACGATCGGCATCCGGTTGTCCATGCACAGGCTGATGGCCGTGGCGTCGGCGACCTTGAGCTGGTCGGCGAGCACCGTGGCGTACTCGAGGTCGTCGTACATGGTGGCGGCCGGGTTGGTGCGCGGGTCGTCGTCGTAGACGCCGTCGACGCCGTTCTTGGCCATCAGCAGCACCTGGCAGCCGATCTCCAGGGCCCGCTGCGCGGCGACGGTGTCGGTGGAGAAGTAGGGCATGCCGGCGCCGGCGCCGAAGATGACCAGCCGGCCCTTCTCCATGTGCCGCACGGCCTTGCGCGGGATGTAGGGCTCGGCGACCTGGCCCATGGTGATCGCGGTCTGCACGCGGGTCTCCAGGCCCACCTGCTCGCAGAACGCCTGCAGGGCGAGGGCGTTCATGACCGTGCCCAGCATGCCCATATAGTCGGCGTGCCGGCGGTCCATCCCGGCCTCGGCGAGCTCGGCGCCGCGGAAGAAGTTGCCCCCGCCGACGACGACGGCGACCTGGGTGCCGCCGTGCACGACCGAGGCCAGCTGCTCGGCGATGCTGTGCACGATGCCGCCGTCGACGCCGACGCTGCCGCCGCCGAAGGCCTCACCGGAGAGCTTGAGCAGCACCCGCTGGTAGCCGTCGCCGTCGGCGGGCTGGAAGGCGCTGGGCGCCGAGAGCGGCGGGTGCTGGGAGGTCGTCTGCGGCGCGGCGGTGTCGGTCAACTGCTCATCCCTCGCTCGACGTCGTTGGGCGTGATCCTGCCAAACGGTGGGCCGGGCGCCAGCCGGGCCCGCAGACGCCACCGGCCCCGCCCCGGGTCGGGGCGGACGAAGGACCCCGCCACCCCCCACGCCTCGCATGCTCGGCGCGGGCCCCTGTGGCGGGGCCGATCGGGGGTGGCGGGGTCCTTCGATCCGCGGGCGCCTACGCCTGGCCGACCTCGAAGCGGGCGAACCGCTGCACGGTCAGGCCGGCCTCGTCGACGATCTGCTTCACCGTGCGCTT
This sequence comes from Geodermatophilus tzadiensis, assembly GCF_003002915.1. Lineage (GTDB taxonomy): Bacteria > Actinomycetota > Actinomycetes > Mycobacteriales > Geodermatophilaceae > Geodermatophilus > Geodermatophilus tzadiensis. Next base: position 41,246 of record NZ_PVTG01000015.1, read on the forward strand.
GGGCTCGGTGATCGACGGCTGCTCGAGCAGGACGAAGTCCTTGAAGTAGGCGTTGACCCGACCCTCGACGATCTTGGTGATCGCCTGCTCGGGCTTGCCCTCCTCCTTGGCGGTCTGCTCGGCCACGCGGCGCTCGGTCTCGACGGCCTCGGCCGGGACCTCGTCGCGGGTGAGGAACCGCGGGCGCGCGGCGGCGATGTGCATCGCCAGCGAGCGCGCGGCCTCCTCGCTGCCGCCCTGGTACTGCACGGCGACACCGATGGCCGGGGGCAGGTCGGTGGCGCGCTTGTGCAGGTAGACCGCGGTCGGGCCCTCGAAGGTGGCGAAGCGCGAGAGGACGAGCTTCTCGCCGATGCGCGCGGACTCGGCCTCGACCAGCTTGGCGACGGTCTGGCCGTCGACCTCGGTGGCCAGCAGCGCGTCGAGGTCGGCCGGGGACTGCTCGAGGACGATCTCGAGGAGCCGCTCGGCGAGCGCGACGAAGTCGGCGTTCTTGGCGACGAAGTCGGTCTCGCAGTCGAGCTCGAGCAGCGCGCCGTGCTTGCTGACGACGATGCCGTTGGTCGTGGAGCGCTCGAGGCGCTTGCCGACGTCCTTGGCGCCCTTGATGCGCAGCAGCTCGATGGCCTTGTCGTACTCGCCGTCGGCCTCGGTCAGGGCCTTCTTGGCGTCCATCATGCCGGCGCCGGTGGCGTCGCGGAGGCGCTTGACGTCGGCAGCGGTGAAGGCGGGCATGTCACTTCCTCACGGGTCTGGAGTGGGTGGGTGCGGACGTGCGAGGGCGCCGCCGTCCGGCCCGCGGACCGGACGGCGGCGCCGGCGCGTCAGCCGTTCTGGGCGCCCTGGGTGCCGGTGGAGGTGTCGCCGGTGGCGGGCACGCCCTCGACCGGGGCGATCTCCTCGGCGGTGACGGCCGGCGGGGCGACGGGGGTCTCCGGCAGCGGGGACGCGGCATCGGCCTGGTCGCCCGCACCGCCGGTCAGCAGCTCGCGCTCCCAGTCCGGCAGCGGCTCGTCGCCACCGATGACCGGGGCGCCGCCGTCCTCGCGGCCGGCGTTGGCCTGCGCGGCCGAGCGGGCCATGAGACCGTCGGCGACGGCATCGGCGATCACGCGGGTCAGCACGTTGATGGCGCGGATCGCGTCGTCGTTGCCCGGGATCTTGTAGTCGACCTCGTCGGGGTCGCAGTTGGTGTCGAGGATCGCCACGACCGGGATGCCCAGCTTGCGGGCCTCACCGACGGCGATGTGCTCCTTCTTGGTGTCGACGATCCAGATGGCGCTGGGCACCTTCTGCATGTCGCGGATGCCGCCGAGGCTGCGCTCGAGCTTGGCCTTCTCGCGGGTCAGGCCCAGCTGCTCCTTCTTCGACAGGCCGGCCATCACGCCGGTCTGCTCCATGTCCTCGAGCTCCTTGAGGCGCTGGAGCCGCTTGTGGACGGTGGAGAAGTTGGTGAGCATGCCGCCCAGCCAGCGCTGGTTGACGTAGGGCATGCCCACGCGCTGCGCCTGCTCGGCGACGACCTCCTGCGCCTGGCGCTTGGTGCCGACGAAGAGGATCGAGCCGCCGTGCGAGACCGTCTGCTTGACGAACTCGTAGGCCGAGTCGATGTACCCGAGCGTCTGCTGCAGGTCGATGATGTAGATGCCGTTGCGCTCGGTGAAGATGAAGCGCTTCATCTTCGGGTTCCAGCGACGGGTCTGGTGCCCGAAGTGGACGCCGCTGTCGAGCAGCTGCTTCATGCTGACGACTGCCATGGCCGCAGCCTTCCTGTCTGCGCGCGGCCGCCCGGCGGCCACGCTCCTCGGTTGACGCGGGCACCGGGTGGTGTCCCGCCCTGGCGTCCCGCGGCGCCACCGACCCGGTGTCGGACCGGGACCGAGGTGGGGCTGCCCCGCCGGAGCGGCGGGAGGAGGACGCGCGGAGTCGACCCGCCGTGGCGGGTCGCACCGGACAGCATACGCCGCGCGCCGGGCGGCCCTCCCCCGCCGTCGGCGCCGTCCACAGGCCGGGCGCGGCCGCCCCGGCGCGCCGGTCCCGCGGCGAGGCTCGCGGGGTGTCCGCGCGCTCCCTGCCCGCCGTCCTGCTCGTGCTCGCCGCGCTGCTGCTCCCGGCGCCCGCGGTCGCCGGGCCGGGGGTGGCCGTCGCCCCCGCCTGGGTGTCCCCGGTGGGCGACCCGCCGGTGGTCCCGCGGCCGTTCGCGCCGCCGCCCTCGCCGTACGGCCCGGGGCACCGAGGCGCCGACCTGGCCGGGGCGCCCGGCACGGTGGTGGGCGCCGCCGGGGACGGCGTGGTCGTCTTCGCCGGCATGGTGGCCGGCCGCCCGGTGGTGAGCGTCGACCACGCGGACGGTCTGCGGACGACGTACGAGCCGGTCGCGCCGGTCGTCGCCGCCGGCCAGGCGGTGGCCCGCGGCGCGCCGCTCGGGACGCTGCTCGCCGGCCACGAGGGCTGCCCGGCCGCGGCCTGTCTGCACTGGGGACTGCGCCGCGGGGAGGTGTACCTCGACCCGCTGTCGCTGCTGCGCCCGCCAGAGGTGCGGCTGCTGCCCACCGGGTGAGGGGCGCGGGGATCGCCCCGGACCGTCGGCGGGCACCCCTAGCGTGCGCGGGGTGCAGACCGAACGGGGCCTCGACCGCTTCGTCTCGTTCCTCGACGCGGTCGTCGCCATCGCCATCACCCTGCTGGTGCTGCCGCTGACCGAGCTGCTCGACGGCGCGCAGCCGCGGAGCGGCCTCGGCACCCTGCTGGCCGACGAGGCCGGGCAGATCGGCGCGTTCTTCCTCAGCTTCCTCGTCATCGCGCGGCTGTGGCTGATCCACCACCAAGTGGTCGAGACCGTGGGGTCCTACGACCGGGCGTTCCTCGCCGCCAACCTGCTGTGGATCCTCACGATCGTCCTGCTGCCCTTCGCCACCCAGGTGTCCGCACGGTACGGCGCCGACCGGCCCGCGATCGCGCTCTACATCGGCACGATCACGCTCAGCTCGTTCTGTCTCACCGCGATCAGCCTGCTGCTGTGGCGGCGGCCCGCCCTGCGCCGCCACCCCGCCACGCCGGTCCCGCTCCCGTGGCCGTCGCTGGTCGCCAGCGCGCTGTTCCTCCTCGCCTTCGTGGTCGGCACGCTGCTGCCGGGCGTGAGCTACTGGGCGTTGTTCCTGCTGTTCCTGTCCGGGCCGCTGGAGGCCGTGGTCCGGCGCCGCACCACGGCGGCCTGACCTCGGTCCGACACCGCCGGCACCGCCGGCTGCCGGTCAGGCGATGTCGGCGAGCTTGGTGCGCAGGTGCAGGACGGCCTTGGTGTGCAGCTGGCAGATCCGGCTCTCGGTGACGCCGAGGACCCGGCCGATGTCGGCCAGGGTCAGGCCCTCGAAGTAGTAGAGGCTGACGACGACCTTCTCCCGCTCGGGCAGCTGCTCGACCGCGCGGGCGAGCAGCTGGCGGGCCTCCCCGTGCTCCGCCACGGCCTGCGGGTCGGCGGCGTTGACGTCCCGGAGGGTGTCGACCAGCCGGGGGGCGCCGCCGTCGTCGTCGGTGAGCAGCTCGTCGAGGGCGACCACGTTGACCAGGGAGAGCTGGCCGAGGAACTTGCGGACCTCCTCGACGTCCATGTCCATCTCGGCGGCCACCTCCTCCTCGGTGGGGCTGCGCTGCAGCCGGCTCTCGAGGGCGGCGACGGTGCGCTCGAACTGGCGGGCCCTCATCCGCACCGACCGCGGGATCCAGTCGGTGCTGCGCAGCTCGTCGATGATCGCGCCGCGGATGCGGGCCATCGCGTAGCTCTCGAACTTGACCTCGCGCGAGGGCTGGTACCGGGTGATGGCGTCGATCAGCCCGAAGGTGCCGTAGGAGACGAGGTCGGCCTGCTCGACGTGCGCGGGCAGGCCGCTGCCGACCCGGCCGGCGACGTACTTGACCAGCGGCGCGTAGTGCAGGATCAGCCGGTCACGCAGGGCCGGCGAACGCTCGGTGACGTACTGGGCCCAGAGGTCGGCGATGACTGCGTCGGCGTCCTCCTCGGACTCGCCGCCGATCCGGTGGATGGTCGCCTCGGGCACGGTGTGCACTCCCGCTCTCTGGTGGGCTCGGGGTCTCGCGGTGGACGCCGGCGCGGCGGCCGGCGGGGTGGGTGGGGACGACGTGGTCATGCGCGTGGGTGCGCCTGCGCGTGCACCGCCCGGAGCCGCTCGACCGTCACGTGCGTGTAGATCTGCGTCGTGGCGAGGCTAGCGTGGCCGAGCAGCTCCTGGACCGAGCGCAGGTCGGCGCCGCCCTCGAGCACGTGGGTGGCCGCGGAGTGCCGCAGCCCGTGGGGGCCGACGTCCGGGGCGCCGGGCGTGGCCGCGACGGCGGTGTGCACCGTGCGGCGGGCCTCGCGCGCGTCGAGCCGGCGGCCGCGCAGGCCCAGCAGCAGTGCCGGGCCGGACTCGACGGTGGCCAGGGCCGGGCGGCCGCGCACGAGCCAGGCGTCGAGGGCCAGCTCGGCCGGCGCGCCGTAGGGGACGCTGCGCTCCTTGCGCCCCTTGCCGAGGACGCGCAGCAGCCGCCGGCCGCGGTCGACGTCGTCGACGTCGAGGCCGACGAGCTCGCTGACCCGGATGCCGCTGGCGTAGAGCAGCTCGAGGACGACGGCGTCGCGCAGTCCGACCGGGTCGTCGGCACCGGCGGTCGACTCGACCACCGCGCGGGCCTGGTCGGGGGCGAGCACGTCGGGCAGCGTGCGGTGCGCCCTGGGGCTGACCAGCCGCAGCCCGACGTCCTCGGCCGTGGCGCCCGAGCGGCGCAACCAGGCGGTGAACGACCGCGCGGCGGCGGCCCGCCGGGCGGTGGTCGCGCGGCTGGCCCCGCGGGTGCGGCCCTGGGCCAGCCAGCTGCGCAGGGCGGCGAGGTCGAGGTCGCCGACGGTGGTGCCGCCGCGGCGGGCGAGGTGGTCGAGCAGCCAGACGGCGTCGGTGACGTACCCGCGCACGGTGTGCCCGGACAGGTCGCGCTCCTCGCGCAGCGCCTGCTCGTAGCCCTCCAGCGCCGCGGCGAGCGCCGGCGGCAGCGCGGCGCGGGCGTCGGCGGTGCGGGCGGTCACCGTCCGACCGTCCGACGGAGCCCGCCGACGGTCAAGCCGCCGCGCCGTCCCGCCGCTCCCGGCAGGCGTCCCCCGCCACCGCCGTCTCAGCCGTCGCGCCGCCGCGTCGGCGGCGGGGCCAGCCGCCAGCCGGTCCCGGTCCACTGCACGAGCCCGCCGACCTCCAGCCCGGGTAGCACCCGCACGGCCTCCAGCGGGTCGCACCCGGCGACGGCGGCCAGCCGCTCGGCGCTCACGCCGATCCGCACCGGGCAGGCGTCGAGCACCCGGCGGGCCAGGTCGGTCAGGCCGTCACGGGCCTTCGCGGGCCGCTCCGGCGGCTCGGCGAGGTCGATCCCCAGGCCGCCCACCGCCTCGACCACCTGCGCGGCGTTGCTCACCAGCCGGGCGCCCACGTCCTCGTCGCGCAGCAGGTCGTGGCAGCCCACCGACATCGCGCTGGTCACCGGCCCGGGCACGACCAGCACCGCCTTGCCCAGCCGCTGCGCCCGCCGGGCGGTGGCCTGCGCGCCGGACCGGGCGGCCGCCTCGACCACCACCGTGCCGCGGGTCAGCCCGGCGATGATCCGGTTGCGGACGAGGAAGCGGTGCCGGTGCGGGGCCGCACCGGGCGGCCACTCGCTGACGAGCAGGCCGCCGGAGTCGACGATCCGGCTGAACACCGTCGAGTGCGCGGCCGGGTAGGCGCGGTCGACACCGCAGGCGAGCACCGCGACGGTCGGGGCGCCGGCGGCCAGGGCACCCCGGTGGGCCGCGACGTCCACGCCGTAGGCACCGCCGGACACCACGGTCCAGCCGCGCTCCCCCAGCTCGTGCCCGAACTCGCCAGCCACGTGCTCGCCGTAGGCGGTGGAGGCGCGGGAGCCGACCACGGCCACCGAGCGGTCGACCGCCTCGTCCAGTCGGGCGGTGCCGCGCACCCACAGCGCCACCGGCGGCACCAGCGCCGTGGTGCGGTCGGTCTGCTCGACGTCGCCGTCACGGCCGACGACCGCCAGCGTCAGGGAGTGCAGCGGCAGCGCGGGCCACTCGTCGTCCTCGGGCAGCACGAGGCGCGCACCGCAGCGCTCGGCGCGGCGCAGGTCGGCCAGGCTGGTGTCCTCGGCGGCGCGGGCGCCGACCAGCGCCCGCGCCCCGTCCGGCGCCGTCCCGGCCCGCAGCGCACGCACGGCGGTCACCGGCCCGACGTCGTCGACCCAGCGCCAGAAGCCGACCGACCCGGGTTCGGCGGCGCGCGTCAGCCAGGCCCGCGCGCGCCGGATGCCGGGGACGCCGACCCCGTCGACCGCCGCCGGGCCGTCCCGCGCGTCCTCCAGGTCCTCCTCGAGGCTCGGGGCGCTCACGCCGCCACCCGCTGCAGCCGCATGCCCAGCGCCTCGGCCACGTCGTCCCCGTCGGGCACCGGCCGCCCGCCGAGGTCGGCCAGCGTCCAGGCCACCCGCTGCACCCGGTCGAGGCCGCGGACCGACAGCAGCCCGCGCTCCAGCGCCCGCTCGGCCAGGGCCAGGGCGGCGCGCGGGACCGGCCACCGCTCCCGCAGCAGCCGGCCGGGCACCTGGCTGTTGAGCGCCAGGCCCGCTCCGCCCAGCCGCGCGGCGGCCGTCTCCCGGGCGGCGGCCACCCGGGCGGCGACCGCCGCGCTCGGCTCGGGCGGGTCCTGTCCGGCCAGCCAGGCCGCCCGCGTCACCGCCGGGAGGTCGACCCGCAGGTCGATGCGGTCGAGCAGCGGACCCGACAGCCGGGCCTGGTAGCGGCGCCGCTCCAGCGGGCTGCAGGTGCACGCGGCGTCACCGGCGGCGCTGGCGCACGGGCAGGGGTTGGCGGCGAGGACCAGCTGGGCGCGGCACGGGAAGGTCGCCGCGCCCGAGGCGCGGGCGATCGTCACCTCCCCACGCTCGAGCGGCTGGCGCAGCGTGTCGAGGGTGGCCCGCGGGAACTCCGGCGCCTCGTCGAGGAACAGCACGCCGCGGTGGGCCCGGCACAGCGCCCCCGGCCGGATCACCCCCGATCCCCCGCCCACGAGCGCGGCCATCGTCGCCGAGTGGTGCGGCGACTCGAACGGCGGCCGGCTGAGCAGCGGCGCGCCCGGCGGCAGCGTGCCGGCCACCGAGTGGATGGCGGTGACCTCCAGCGCGGCCCGCTCGTCGAGGACGGGCAGCAGGCCCGGCAGCCGCTCGGCGAGCATCGTCTTGCCGGCTCCCGGCGGGCCGGTGAGGAACAGGTGGTGCCCGCCCGCGGCGGCCACCTCGACCGCGCGCCGGCCCGCGGCCTGGCCGACCACGTCCCCGAGGTCGGGCACCGGCGCGGGGCTGGGCAGCGGCCCCCGGGCGTGCGGAGCGAGCCGCGCCCGCCCGGACAGGTGGGCCACGAGGTCGCCGAGGGTGGCCGCGGGCAGCACGGCGACCCCCGCGACGAGCGCCGCCTCCTCCGCGTTGCCGGCCGGGACGACGACCGTGTCGTGCCCGGCCTGCACGGCGGCCAGCACCGCCGGCAGCACGCCGCGCACCGCCCGGACGGAGCCGTCGAGGCCGAGCTCGCCGAGCAGGACGAGGCCGTCGGCGGCGTCGGCCGGCAGCGTCCCGGCGGCGGCGAGCACGGCGGCGGCCAGTGCCAGGTCGAAGCCGCTCCCCTGCTTGGGCATCGACGCCGGCGACAGGCCGATGGTGATCCGGCGCATCGGCCAGGAGGCACCGGTGTTCACCACCGCCGCGCGCACGCGGTCCACCGACTGGCGGACCACCGCGTCGGGGAGGCCGACCAGCACCACGCCGGGGACGCCGGCGGACATGTCCACCTCGACCTCCACCATCGCCCCGGCGACCCCGGCCAGGCCGACCGACCAGGTGCGGGCCAGCGTCACGAGAAGGCCCCGGGCAGGTGGGTGACCCGCGGCAGCCCCGCGGGCGGCACGAGCACGCCGACGACGTCGAAGCGCAGGTCGGGGGCGTGCTCGTCGTGGGCGGCCAGCCAGCGCTGCGCCAGCAACCGCAGCCGCCGCTGCTTGGCGCGGGTCACCGCCTCGACGGGGTGGCCGAAGCCGGTGCCGCGCCGGGTCTTGACCTCGCAGAAGACGATCGCCGACCCGTCGCGGGCGACGATGTCGAGCTCACCGTCGCGGCAGCGCCAGTTGCGGTCGAGGACGCGCAGCCCGGCGTCGGTGAGGTGGGCCGCGGCGATCGCCTCGCCACGGCTGCCGAGTTCGGTGGTGGTGGACACCCGCCGACCGTCGCCCGCGGCGCCGCCCCGGGGCGGACGGGGAGGCGGTCTGTGGACGGCGGACCGGGCTGTGGACGGCCCGACCGGTGCCGTCGGCCCGGGAGGTCAGGTTCTCGGGCGTGGCGACATCAGGTGATGCGGGGACCGTCGGGCAGCTCGAGGTCGGGCTTGTCCAGCTCCTCGACGTTGACGTCCTTGAACGTCAGCACGCGGACGTTGCGGACGAACCGGGCCGGCCGGTACATGTCCCAGACCCAGGCGTCGGAGAGCTTGAGCTCGAAGAACACCTCGCCGCCGGCCTCGCGCACCTGCAGGTCGACGGAGTTGGCCAGGTAGAAGCGCCGCTCGGTCTCCACCACGTAGGTGAACTGGCGGACGATGTCCCGGTACTCGCGATAGAGCTGCAGCTCCATCTCGGTCTCGTACTTCTCCAGGTCCTCGGTGCTCATCGCGGCTCTCCGGAGACAGTGGGCATGCCCCCATCATCGACCATGCCGCCGGGACCGGTCAGCTGGAGCTCCCGACCGGCGTGTGCGTGCCGGGCGCGGACGACGTTGACGAAGCGCGACCGGTGCTCCGGGCAGGGGCCGTGACGCTCGAGCGCGGCGGTGTGCGCCTCGGTCGTGTAGCCCTTGTGCACCGCGAAGTCGTACTCCGGCCAGCGCTCGTGCAGGTCGAGCATGATGCGGTCCCGCGTCACCTTGGCCAGCACCGATGCCGCGGCCACGCAGGCGGCCACCCGGTCGCCCTTCCACACCGCGAGGGTGGGCAGGCCGAGCCCGGGGACGGCGAACCCGTCGGTGAGCACGTAGTCGGCGGCGGGGTCGAGGGTGCTCACCGCGCGGCGCAGCGCCTCGAGGTTGGTCACGTGCATCCCCCGCGCGTCGAGGTCGGGGACCGGGATGGTCACGACCGACCACGACACCGCCCGCTCGACGACCTCGTCGTACACGCGGTCGCGGGCGGCGGCGGTCAGCAGCTTGGAGTCGGCCAGCCCGGGGACGCGGCCGCGGCGCCCGGGAGGCAGCACGCAGGCGGCGGCCACCAGTGGTCCGGCGCAGGCACCGCGGCCGGCCTCGTCGGCGCCGGCCACGGCGGCGAAGCCGCGCCGGCGCAGCGAGCGCTCCATGTCCCACAGCGCGTCGTCGGGGCGGTCCGCGGCGGGGAGGGCGGGGCGGCGGGTGCGGGTGCGGGTGCGGGTGCGGGTGCGGGCGGACGGTGCCGCGGCCACCCGGTGCGGGGAGGGAAGAGGGCCGGCCATCGCCGTCCGACAGTACGTCGGGACCCGGACCGTCCGGGTGCGCGGAGGCGGGGACGACCGCGGGCCGGTCCCCGGGGACAGAGGGGACCGGCCCGCGGACCGGAGCCGGGCCGTTCGGGCCCGACGGCGCCCCGGCCGGACCGCCGAGGAGGCGGACGGTCCGGCCGGGGGCAGGAGGGTGGTCCCTCAGACCTCCGCGGGGGCCGGGGCCGGGGTGGCCAGACCGTGGGCGCCGCAGGTGCAGCTGCCCCCGCCGCGCGAGGAGAGGACCAGCGAGACCGCGTGCGCCCGGTCGCGGGCACCCAGCTTGCGCAGGATCGCCTTGACGTGCGACTTGACGGTGTCCTCGCTGATGAACAGGTTGCGGCCGATCTGCCGGTTGGACTGGCCCTGGAGGAGCTCGTCGAGCACGTCGGACTCCCGGCGGGTCAGCGGCACCTCGGGGGTCAGCGGCTTGCCGGCCGGGGCGGCGCTGGGCTCGACGCGGCGGATCTGCGGGTCGACGACGGTGCGGCCGGCGCGGGCGGCCAGGATGGCCCAGCCCAGCAGGGTCGGCGAGGTGTTGAGCAGCAGGTAGCCGCGGACGCCGGCGGCGACGGCCTCGTTGACCACGGCCGGGTCCTCGGAGGTGGCCAGGGCCACGACCGCCACCCGCGGGAAGCGGCGGCGCAGGTCGCGGACGACGTTGAGCGTGGCGGCCCGGCCGGCACCCAGCTCGACGACGACGGCGTCGGGGCGGGCGGTCTCGACCAGGGTCAGCGCCCGGCGCAGCTCGCCCGGGGTCCCCACCGACTGCATGCCGGCGGTCTCGTTGATCATGCTGACCAGACCGCGGCGCAGGACGGGGGCGTCGGCGAGGAGGAGGACGCGGGTGACGCCTCGGGCGGCGCTCGCCATGGGTGCGGACACGACTTACTCCATTTCGGTGGACCGAGTTGCTCTCGAACACCTCATCGGAGTGGATTGGCGACTCCTTTACCCCTTTTCGGGATTTTCTCGCGCCGGTCCGAAATGGCGGCAGATCGCGTCGGCAGTCACACCGGTAACGCAGAAAGGTCACCTCCCGCGGATTGTCGACATGCGGACGCCATTTCCCGGGAATGGCAGCCGGCAGCGACGGTCCCCGTCCCCGGACGCGACGACGGCGCCGTCCCGGAGGGAACGACGCCGTCGACGGGCAGTGGGCGGGGGACGTCAGCCGCCGCCGGCCCGGCGGGAGCGCCGTCGGCGCCGCCAGGCCGTCACCGGCAGCGCGCCGGCCACCCCGGCGGCCAGCGGCAGCGCGGAGGCCACCGGCGTCGCGGTGCCGACGGCGCCCGCACCGGGCAGGACGGCCGCCTGCACGCCCTGGATGTCGGGGTCGTCGAGGGTGCCGAAACGGCTGACCGGCCAGACGATGAGGGCCGCCTTGCCGATGACGTCGTCCACGGCGACGGTGCCGCTGTAGCGGTCGCCGACGTGCGAGCGCGAGTCGGCGGAGGCCGAGCGGTGGTCGCCCATCACCCACAGCCGCCCCTCGGGCACGGTCACCGGGGCAAACTCTCGGCTCTCCCGCGGGGTGTTCTCGTAGATGTAGGGCTCGTCGAGCGGTTGCCCGTCGACCACCACGCGGCCCTCGGGATCGCAGCACTCGACGGTCTGGCCGCCGGTGGCGATGACCCGCTTGACGTAGTCGTCCTCGCTCGGCGGCGCGACGCCCACCGTCCGGCCCAGCCACAGCAGCGCGCCGGTGAACCAGTTGGAGGGGTCCTGGACCTCGACCTCGGGCACCCAGGTGTCGGGCCCCTGGAAGACCACGATGTCGCCCGGCTCGGGCTCGCCGAACCAGTACGGGATCTTGTTGACCAGCACGCGGTCGCCGGTGCACCCGGGGCAGCCGTGCAGCGTCTGCTCCATCGACCCCGACGGGATGAAGAACGCCTGCGCGAAGAAGGTCTTCACGACCAGGGCGAGCACGAAGGCCACCAGCAGCAGCACGGGCAGCTCCCGCAGCAGGGAGCTCTTCTGCTCGGGCCGCTCGCGGCGCCGGCGGCCGGAGCGGCGGGCGGCCTGCTCGGCTCCGGGCTGGGGCTCGTCCCCCGGGACGACGTCGGCGGGCCCCCCGGACCGGTCGCTGCTCATCGGGAGCCAGCGTACGGCCGCGGGGGGCCCGCCGTGGTCGGACCCGGCCGCTGGGGGCCGGGGGTCACGCGGAGGTCAGCGCGCGACGGTCTCGCGACGCTCCTTGATCTTGGCGGCCTTGCCGCGCAGCTCGCGGAGGTAGTAGAGCTTGGCGCGGCGGACGTCACCGCGGGTCACGACCTCGATCTTCTCGACGACCGGGGTGTGCACCGGGAAGGTGCGCTCCACGCCCACGCCGAAGCTGACCTTGCGGACGGTGAAGGTCTCGCGGATGCCGCCGCCCTGACGGCGGATGACCGCACCCTGGAAGACCTGGATGCGCGAGCGGTTGCCCTCGACGACGCGGACGTGCACCTTGACGGTGTCCCCGGGGCGGAACTCGGGGATGTCGTCGCGCAGCGAGTCGGCGTCGAGTACGTCCAGGGTGTTCATCGCGGCATTCCTCGGTCTCAGCGGTGGCTCGTCGTCGGCCCGGGCAGCGGGTTCCCGCGCGCCGGACCAGGGGGCTGCGACTCCGGGAGTGCCCGTCGGCGGGCGCCTCCGGTCGGCAGCAGCCCCCTACTGTGCCACATCCGCGGCGGCCTGCCGAGCGCGGGCCGGGCCGGACCGCTCAGTCGACCACGCGGGGTGGCCGGCGCCACGGTCCGGCGAGCAGCTCGGGCAGCACCGCGGCCAGCTCCCGCGGGGCGAACTCCTCGTCGGAGGCGGCCACCTCGGCGGCCGACCACCAGCGGTGCGGCTCCGCGCCGAGCAGCTCGAGCTCGGTGCGGCCGGTGGCGTCGACCTCGTGGACGACGTCGCGCAGGACGAAGAAGGTCTCCCGCGAGTCGACCTGCACGCCGGCGAAGGCGCCCACGTGCCGCCGGAACCACACCGGGCCCTCGAGCGCCGCGAGCTCGACGACCAGCCCGATCTCCTCGGCGAGCTCGCGGGCGGCGGCCTCGCGCACGCTCTCGCCGTCCTCCACTCCCCCGCCGGGCGTGTACCAGAAGAGCACGTCGCCGGGCGGGACGGCGGGATCGGTCAGGCGGGCGCCGAGCAGCAGCACCCGCCCGTCGGGGTCGAGGACGACCACCCGCGCCGTCGGCCGCACCCACGCCTTCTCAGGCACCGTCGAGGACCGCGCGGTCTGCCGGGCCCAGGGCGTCCTCGGGCAGCGCGGCGAGCAGGTCGGGGCGCCGGGCGGCGGTCCGTCGCAGCGACTCCGCGCGCCGCCAGCGGGCGATGGCGGCGTGGTCGCCGGAGAGCAGCACCGGCGGGACGTCGAGCCCGCGCCAGGACGCCGGGCGGGTGTAGGAGGGGCCCTCGAGCAGCCCGTCGGCGTGCGAGTCGTACTCGACCGACTCGCGGTTGCCGACCACGCCCGGGATCAGCCGGGTGACCGCCTCGACCATGACCAGCACCGCGGACTCCCCGCCGGCCAGCACGTAGTCGCCGATGGAGACCTCCGACACCGGCCCGTGCCGCGCGGCCCAGTCGGCGACGCGCTGGTCGATGCCCTCGTAGCGGCCGCAGGCGAAGACCAGGCCGGGCTCGGCGGCCCACTCCGCGGCGACGGCCTGGGTGAACGACCGCCCGGCGGGGGTGGGCACCACGAGGCGGGTGCCGGGCGGGCGGACCGCCTCCAGGGCGCGCGCCCAGGGCTCGGGCCGCATGACCATCCCGGGCCCGCCGCCGTAGGGGGCGTCGTCGACGGTGCGGTGGACGTCGTCGGTCCACCGCCGCAGGTCGTGCACGCCGATGGCGACCAGCCCGCGCTCGGCCGCCTTGCCGAGCAGCGACTGGCGCAGCGGCGCCAGGTACTCGGGGAAGATCGTGACGACGTCGACGCGGTAGGGGGTCACAGGTCGAGCAGGCCCTCGGGCGGGTCGACGACGACCACGCCGGCGGCCAGGTCGACGGTCGGCACGATCGCGGTGACGAAGGGCACCAGCAGCTCCCGGCCGCCATCGCGGGCCACGACGAGCAGGTCGGCGCCCTCGTGGCGGACGGCGGTGACGGTGCCCAGCGGCGAGCCGTCGGCCAGCCGGACGGCCAGGCCGACCAGCTGGTGGTCGTAGAAGGACTCGGGGTCCTCGAGCTCGGGCAGGTCGGCGACCGGGACCTCGAGCAGGGTGTCGCGCAGGGTCTCGACGTCCTCGCGGCTGGAGTAGCCCTCGAACGCGAGCAGCAGGACCTCGCGGTGCCAGCGGGCGCCGGCCACGGTGAGCGGGCCGCGGGCGGCGGGATCGGTCAGCAGCACCGCGCCGGGGACGAAGCGGTCGTCCGGGTCGTCGGTGCGGACCTCGACGGTCGCCTCACCACGGACACCGTGGGGCCGACCGATGCGGCCGACCACCACGGTGTCCGGTGGGGTGTTCACTGCGTCCAAGGGACGGGAGGCGCTCAGCGCCCGTCGGTGTCGACGACGTCGACCCGCACACCGCGGCCGCCCACGCCGGCCATGACCGTGCGCAGCGCCTTGGCGGTGCGGCCGCCGCGGCCGATCACCTTGCCGAGGTCGTCGGGGTGCACCCGGACCTCGAGGGTCTTGCCCCGGCGACCGCCCACCATGTCGACGGTGACGTCGCGCGGGTGGTCGACGATGCCCTTGACCAGGTGCTCGAGCGCCTCTTCGAGCACGTCTTACTCGGCGGACGTCGTCGGGGCGCCGCCGGAGGCCGGGCCCTCACCGCCGGCGGCGGAGGCCTCGGCCACCGTGTCGGCGGGCGAGTCGGCCTTGGGGGCGGCCTTCTTCTTCGGGGTGGTCGCGCCGGCGGCCGGCTCGTCGCCGCTGCTGCGGACGGCCTCCTCGTAGAGGGCCTTGCGGTCGGGCTTGGGGGCCGCGACCTTCATGGGCGGCGGGGCCGGCTCGCCCTTGAACTTCTGCCAGTCGCCGGTGACCCGGAGGATGGCCGCGACGGCCTCGGTCGGCTGCGCGCCGACACCCAGCCAGTACTGGGCGCGCTCGCTGTCGACCTCGATGAAGGAGGGGTCCTCCTTCGGGTGGTACTTGCCGATCGTCTCGATCGAGCGGCCGTCGCGCTTGGTGCGGGCGTCGGCGACGACGATGCGGTAGTACGGGGCGCGCATCTTGCCCAGTCGCATGAGCTTGATCTTGGTGGCCACGGTGGCTCGTGTTCTCCTCGAACGCTGTCTGTCGGTGCTCGCCGGACGGACGCGTGGGGTTACGCCGGGGCGGAGCCAGGGACACGGCCGGCGGCGGTGAGAGGGCCGCGCGCCGCCGTGTTCGACCGACCATGATGCCAGATGCCGGGAGGCGTGCAGTGACCAGCCGGGGACTGCTCCACCACGTGGAGCTGTGGGTGCCCGACCTCGCGCGGGCCGAGCGCTCCTGGGGGTGGCTGCTCACCGCGCTGGGCGCGGCGCCGTACCAGTCGTGGGAGCACGGCCGGTCCTGGCGCCTCGGCGGGGTCTACGTCGTCGTCGAGCAGTCCCCCGCGCTCAGCGCCGGCACCCACGAGCGCACGCGCCCGGGCCTCAACCACCTGGCGTTCCACGCCGGGGACGCCGCCGCCCTCGACGCCCTGGTGACCGACGCCCCGGCGCACGGGTGGCGGCTGCTGTTCGCCGACCGCCACCCCTTCGCCGGCGGCCCGCAGCACCGGGCCGCCTACCTCGAGGACGCCGACGGCTACGAGGTCGAGCTGGTCGCCGAGCGCACCTGAGCGAGGACGGCGGCCGCGGCGTCGGCCACCGGCACCTCCGACCGCTCGCCCGTCGCCCGGTCGCGCAGCTCGACGACACCCTCGGCCAGCCCGCGGCCGACGGTGACGATCGTCGGCATCCCGAGCAGCTCGGCGTCCTTGAACTTCACGCCGGGGCTCACCTTCGGGCGGTCGTCGTAGAGCACGGTCAGCCCGGCGCCGACCAGCTCCTGCGCGAGGGCCTCGGCGGCGGTGAAGACGGCGGCGTCCTTGCCGGTGGCGACGACGTGCACGTCGGCCGGCGCCACCTCCCGAGGCCACACCAGGCCCAGCTCGTCGTGGGTGGACTCGGCGATCGCGGCGACGGCGCGGGAGACGCCGATGCCGTAGGAGCCCATGGTCACCGTGACGAGCTTGCCGTTCTCGTCGAGCACCTTCAGGTCCAGCGCCTCGGCGTACTTGCGGCCGAGCTGGAAGATGTGGCCGAGCTCCACGCCGCGGGCCAGCTCCAGCGGGCCCGAGCCGTCGGGCGCGGGGTCGCCGGGCAGCACCTCGGCGGCCTCGATGACGCCGTCCCAGGTGAAGTCGCGCCCGGCCACCAGGTCGAACACGTGCCTGCCGGGCTCGTTGGCGCCGGTGACCCAGCGGGTGCCCGGGACGACGCGCGGGTCGACGAGGTAGCGGATGCCCGAGGCACTCCCGGCACCGAGCACCTGGGGGCCGATGTAGCCCTTGACCAGCGCGGGGTGCTGGTCGAACTCGGCGAACGGCTCGACCTCGGCCGGCGCGACCTGCG
The DNA here is from genome assembly GCF_003002915.1 of Geodermatophilus tzadiensis. Classification (GTDB taxonomy): domain Bacteria; phylum Actinomycetota; class Actinomycetes; order Mycobacteriales; family Geodermatophilaceae; genus Geodermatophilus; species Geodermatophilus tzadiensis. The sequence goes on from NZ_PVTG01000015.1 coordinate 57,367, forward strand.
CCTCGAGGCGCTTGGCGTCGACCTCGCGGTCACCGGGGAGGCCCACGACCAGCGGCTCCCGGGTGCCGTCGGGCTGCACCAGCGTGACGACGACGTTCTTCAGCGTGTGCGCCGCGGTGTAGCCGGCGTCGGGGAACAGCTCCCGCGCGACGGCGACCAGCGTCTCGATGGTCGGGGTGTCGGGGGTGTCCTCGACGTGGGCCGCGGGCAGGCCCTCGAGCGGGACCGGCTCGGGGACGACGGTGCTGACCGCCTCGACGTTGGCGGCGTAGCCGCCGGGCGAGCGGACGAAGGTGTCCTCGCCGATCTCGGTCGGGTGCAGGAACTCCTCGCTGCGCGACCCGCCCATGGCCCCCGACATCGCCGAGACGATGACGTACTCCAGGCCCAGTCGGTCGAAGACGCGGATGTAGGCGTCGCGGTGCGCGGCGTAGCTCTTGTCCAGGCCGGCGTCGTCGACGTCGAAGGAGTAGCTGTCCTTCATCGTGAACTCGCGGCCGCGGAACAGCCCCGCCCGGGGTCGGGCCTCGTCCCGGTACTTGGTCTGGATCTGGTACAGCGCCAGCGGCAGGTCCTTGTACGACGAGTACAGGTCCTTGACCAGGAGCGTGAACATCTCCTCGTGCGTGGGGCCGAGCAGGTAGTCGACGCCTCGCCGGTCCTGGAGCCGGAAGAGGTTGGGCCCGTACTCGGTCCAGCGGTTGGTGGCCTCGTAGGGCTCGCGCGGCAGCAGCGCGGGGAAGTTCACCTCCTGCGCGCCCATCGCGTCCATCTCCTCGCGGATGACGCGCTCGACGTTGCGGAAGACGCGGTAGCCCAGCGGCAGCCAGGTGAAGCCGCCCGGTGCGGCCCGCCGGATGTACCCGGCCCGGACCAGCAGGCGGTGGCTGGGGACCTCGGCGTCGGCCGGGTCGTCGCGCAGGGTGCGCAGGAACAGCGTCGACATGCGGAGGAGCACAGGAGGAGTCTCCCAGGCCCGGGCGAGCCGTTTCCGCGAGGCCGCCGTCCGGACCCACCGGGTCGCGTCCTCCCTCACCGCAGCGCGCGAAGAACCCTCCTGCCCCCCACCGCTCGCACGCTCGCGGCGGGCCCCTGCAGGAGGGCCGCCGCCCACCGTCGGGGAGGACACACGACGATCAGGTCACCTGGTCATCGCGGCGCTCAGACGACGCGGCCGCGCAGCACGGTGAGGACCGGGCGGGTCAGGGTGTCGAGGTCGGTGCGCGGGTCGCTGTCGAAGACGACGACGTCGGCCGGCGCGCCCTCCTCGATCACCGGCAGGCCCAGCCACCGGCGGGCCGCCCAGGACGCCGCGGCCAGCGCCGCCTCGGCGGGGAGGCCGGCCCGGCACAGCGCGCGCACCTCATCGGCGATCCGGCCGTGCGCGATGCCGCCCCCGGCGTCGGTGCCGGCGAACACCGGCACCCCGGCCTCGTACGCGGCGCGGACGACGGCACCCGACTGCGCGTACAGCCGCCGCATGGTGCTCGCGTAGGCCGGGAACCGCTTCTCCCCCGCCTCGGCGAAGCCCGGGAAGTTCTCCACGTTGACCAGCGTCGGGACGACGGCGGTGCCGCGCGCGGCCATCTCGCCGACGAGGTCCTCGGTCAGCCCGGTGCCGTGCTCGATGCAGTCGATGCCCGCGCGGACCAGCCCGGGCAGCGCGTCGGTGCCGAAGGTGTGCGCGGTGACCCGGGCGCCCTCCTCGTGCGCGGCCGCGATCGCCGCGGACAGGGCGTCGGCCGGCCACTCGGGCGCCAGGTCGCCGACCGAGCGGTCGATCCAGTCGCCGACCAGCTTCACCCAGCCGTCGCCGCGGCGGGCCTGCGTGCGGACCTCCCCGACCAGCCCGTCCGGCTCGACCTCGACGGCCAGCCCCGGGATGTAGCGGCGGGTGCGGGCGACGTGCCGCCCGGCCCGCACGATCGTGGGCAGGTCGGGCTCGCCGTCCAGAGCCCGGGTGTCCACCGGCGAGCCGCAGTCGCGCAGCGCCAGCACCCCGGCGGCGCGCTCGGCCAGCGCCTGCTCCCGCAGCCCCGGCAGGTCCTCGACCGGCACCCCGCCGGGGCCGATGCCGACGTGGCAGTGCGCGTCGACCAGCCCGGGCAGCAACCAGCCGCCGCGGCTGACGGTCTCCGCGCCCGGCACCGGGTCGAAGGTGACCCGGCCGTCGCGCACCCACAGGTCGCGGTGCTCGCCCTCGGGGAGGACGACGCCGCTCAGGTGCAGCGCGGAGGCGCTCACCGCCCGGGCCGCTCGTCCCCGAACTTGCTGAAGTCGAGCTTGGAGAGATCGGGCAGCGCCTGGCCGGGCGGCAGCGAGGGCATCCCGCCGGGCAGCTGGCCCGGGAAGCCGGCGCCGGTCGGCAGCCCGGGGGCGCCCATGGGCCGGCGGGCCGGGGCCTTGCCCTTGCCGCCCTTCTTGCCCTTGCCCTTCTTGGCCGACTGCGCCTGCATCTGGCGGCCGCGGGCCTTCTTCGACATGGGGCCCATGCCGGGCAGGCCCATGCTGCCGGCCATCTGGCCCATCATCTTCTGCGCCTGGGCGAAGCGCTCCAGCAGCTGGTTGACCTCGGTGACGGTGACGCCGGAGCCGTTGGCGATGCGCACCCGCCGCGAGGCGTTGATGATCTTCGAGTCGACGCGCTCCTGCGGCGTCATCGACCGGATGATCGCCGCGGTGCGGTCGAGGTCGCGGTCGTCGACCTGCTTGAGCTGCTCCTTCATCGCCCCGGCGCCGGGCAGCATGCCGAGCAGGTTGGCGATCGGGCCCATCTTGCGGATGGCCATCATCTGCTCGAGGAAGTCCTCGAGCGTGAAGCCCTCGCGGCTGGCCAGCTTGCCGGCCATCTTCTCGGCCTGGTCGGCGTCGAAGGCCTGCTCGGCCTGCTCGATGAGGGTGAGCACGTCGCCCATGCCGAGGATGCGCGAGGCCATCCGCTCGGGGTGGAAGACGTCGAAGTCGGTGAGCTTCTCGCCGGTGGAGGCGAACACGATCGGCTGGCCGGTCACGTACCGCACCGAGAGCGCGGCACCACCGCGGGCGTCGCCGTCGAGCTTGGTGAGGACGACGCCGGTGAAGCCGACGCCGTCGCGGAACGCCTCGGCGGTGGTGACGGCGTCCTGGCCGATCATCGCGTCGACGACGAACAGCGTCTCGTCGGGGCGCACGGCGTCGCGGATGCCGGCGGCCTGGGCCATCAGCTCCGCGTCGATGCCCAGCCGGCCGGCGGTGTCGACGACGACGACGTCGTGCTGGGTGCGGCGGGCGTGCTCGATGGAGTCGGCGGCCACCCGGATCGGGTCGCCGACGCCGTTGCCCGGCTCGGGCGCGTAGACGTCGACGCCTGCCTGCTGGGCGACGATCGAGAGCTGGTTGACCGCGTTGGGCCGCTGCAGGTCGCAGGCCACCAGCAGCGGGGTGTGGCCCTGGCCCTTGAGCCAGCGGCCGAGCTTGCCGGCCAGCGTCGTCTTACCGGAGCCCTGCAGACCGGCCAGCATGATCACCGTGGGCGACTGCTTGGCGTGGCGCAGCCGGCGGGTCTCGCCGCCGAGGATCTCGATGAGCTCCTCGTTGACGATCTTGATGACCTGCTGGGCCGGGTTGAGCGCCTGCGACACCGCGGCGCCGCGGGCGCGCTCCTTGACGGCGGCGATGAAGGCGCGCACGACCGGCAGCGCGACGTCGGCCTCCAGCAGCGCGATGCGGATCTCGCGCGCGGTGGCGTCGATGTCGGCGTCGGTCAGCCGGCCCTTGCCCCGCAGGCCGGTGAAGACCTTGTCGAGGCGGTCGGAGAGGGTCTCGAACACAGCACGTCCTCGTCAGAGCTCGCGGCGTGGCCCGCCCGGTCGGCGCGCGACCGGCGACACGGCGACGGCCGCGGTCCGGCCGGGCCTGCACGCCTCCTGGTGTCCAGCGTATCGAGAAGCGGCCACCGCTCCGCGGCTCCGCGGGCGCGGGGCGGGGCGGCGTGCCCCGGCGCCCGCTCAGGCGGGGTCGGCCGGAGCCCGGTCGCGCACCACCAGCGCCAGGAAGTCCCCGACCCGCACGTGGCCCTCCAGCGGGTGCCGGAACCGGCCGCGGTCGACGACGGTGTAGTGGTTGCGCCGCCCCACGCGCTCGCGGACGACGTAGCCGGCCTTCTCCAGGTCGCCCAGGATCATCTGGACCGACCGCTCGGTGATCCCCACCCGGTCGGCGATCTCGCGGACGCGGGCCTCGGGGTCGGCGGCCAGGCTCACCAGCACGTGGCCGTGGTTGGAGAGGAAGGTCCACCCCGGCGGTGACGCGGTCACGCCGGGCACCGTACGCGCGGCGGATACCGACCTCAGGCGGCGCGGCGCCCGGCGACCGCCTCGACCACGGCCTCCAGGCCGCCGAGGAAGAAGGCGGTGCCGCAGTCGGAGCACACCCACTCGGGGCACTCGGCGCCGTCGTCGGTGTGCCCGTCGACGCACGGGGGCTGCTCGAACACCCGCTCGTCACCGCAGGTCGGGCAGGGCCAGTGCTGCTGGGCGTCCACTCCGGACACCTCCTCGCCGTTCCGTCGCGTGCCGGGACCGGTCCGTCCCGCTCTGCCGCGACGGTGACACGCCCCACCGACAGTCCCGGGGAGCTCAGCCCGGCGTGTCCCCTCCCCCGCTGTGCGCGACGTCGGGTACCGCACCGCGCGTGGCGGCGACCAGGGCCGTCTCCACCCGCGCCCGCTGCCCGGCGTCGATCCGCTCGCCGGTGGGGCTGACCACGTAGAAGTAGTCGGCGGCGTCGGCGCCGAGGGTCTCGATGCGGGCGGAGGTGACGTCGAGCCCCTCGGCGGCCAGCGCCGCGGTGAGCCGGTAGAGCAGGCCCGCCCGGTCGGCGGCACGCACCTCGACGATGCCGGTCGCCTCGCCGCTGACCTCCGAGTCGTGCCAGGAGATCCGCGGCGGCGTGGCGCGCCCGGTGCCCTGCCGGTAGTCGGCCTCGCGCTGACGCAGCCGGTCGGCCAGCGGCAGCGTCCCCTCCAGCGCGGCGCGGACGGCGTCGGCCAGGATCGTCGGCTGCGGCACCCGGCCGAAGCGCGGGCGGACGGCGAACACGGCCGTCGCCCGCCCGTCGACGACGTTGACCTTCGCCGCCCGGACGTCGAGCTGGTTGAGCGCGAGCACCCCCGCCAGCCGGCTGAACAACCCCGGCCGGTCGGGCGCGCCGATGGTCACCTGCTGACCGTCGGCGAGGTCCTCCACCCCGACGGTCACCGCGCCGTCGGTCCCCGCGGCCCGCACGCTCGGCTCGGTCGGGTGCAGCACCGGTCCGGGGTCGGCGCCGGCGGCCGGCACACCGCCCAGCCGGGCCTGCACGCGGGCCACCAGGTGGGCGACCAGGTGCGCCTTCCACGGCGACCAGGCCGAGCTGCTGGTGGCCGCGCCGTCGGCCTGCGCCAGCGCGTGCAGCAGCTGCAGCACCTGGGCGTCCCCGCCGATCGTCGCCGCGACCCGGTCGATGGTGGCCGGGTCGTCGATGTCGCGGCGGACGGCGGTGTCGGGCAGCAGCAGGTGGTGGCGCACGAGCGTGCCCAGCGTGGCGGCGTCGACGTCGGAGAAGCCCATCCGCGCGGCGATGGCGGCGGCGACCGGCTCGCCGACGACGCTGTGGTCGCCGGGCCAGCCCTTGCCGACGTCGTGCAGCAGCGCGGCGACCAGCAGCAGGTCGGGCCGGTCGACGTCGTGGGTGAGCTCGGCGGCCGCCGCGGCCGCCTCGACCAGGTGCCGGTCGACGGTGAACCGGTGCCACGGGTGGCGCTGCGGCAGCGAGCGGACGCGGTCCCACTCGGGCAGCAGCCGGGCCAGCAGCCCCTCCTGGTCCAGCTGCTCGATCACCGGCACCGCCGGGCGGCCGCTGGCCAGCAGCCGCAGGAACGACCAGCGCACCTCCGCCGGCCACGGCTCGGGCACCGGTGGGGAGTGCACGGCGAGCACCTTGAGCGTGTACGGCGACAGCAGCAGGTCCTCGCGGGCGGCGGCCGCGGCGCCGCGCAGCAGCAGCCCCGGGTCGGCGGCCGGGCGGGCGTCGCGGGCGAGCACCACCTCGTCGCCCTGGCGCACCACGCCCTCGGCCAGCGGCTCGCGGCGGACCCGCCGGTAGCGGGCGCGGGGGCGGCGGACCAGCGCCGCCTCCACCCGCCGCCAGGTGTCGTCGGCGACGAAGGCCAGCCGGCGGCCGGCCAGGCTCACCTCGCGCAGCAGCCGGTCCTCGTCGGCCAGACCCAGGGCGGCCGCGACCGGCCGCTGCTCCTGCCGGACGAGGACGTCGCCGGGGCGGCCGGTGCGGCGGCGCAGCTCGTCGCGCACGTCGAGGAGGAAGGCGTACACCGCCTCGACCTCGGCGGAGGGCTCGTCGACCAGCTGGGCGGCGGCGACCGCGCGCAGCACCTGCCCCTCGCGCAGGCCGCCGTAGGCCTCCTTGAGGTCGGGCTCGAGCAGGAAGGCCAGCTCCCCGACCTGCCGGGCGCGCGTGCGGCGCAGGTCGCGCAGCTGGGGCAGCAGCCGGCCCGCCGACTGCCGCCAGCTGGCCAGCGTGGCGGCCCGCAGCGCGGCGGCCAGCCCGGCGTCACCGGCGACCAGCCGGGCGTCGAGCAGGCCGAGCCCGGCCTTGACGTCGGTGGAGGCCACCGCGACCGCCTCGGCCACCGACCGCACCGAGTGGTCCAGCCGCACGCCGGCGTCCCAGATCGGGTACCAGACGGCGTCGGCCAGGGCGGCGACCTCGGGCCGGCCGTCGTGCACCAGCACCAGGTCCAGGTCGCCGTGCGGCGGGGGCTCGCGCCGGCCGAGGCTGCCGACGGCCACCAGCGCCACCCCGTCGGCGCCGGACCGCGGGGGCGGCCCGCCCCGGCGCTGGCGCGGCGGCGGTGTCCCGGCGACGGCGTCGGCGAGCAGGCCGCCCAGCCAGTCGTCGAGCACCCGCACCCGCTCGGCGCGGGACAGGTCGGGCAGCGACCCCAGGTCCGGCACGGTCCCCCCTCGGTGGTGGCGTGTGGAACGGCGTCGGCCGGGGCGGTGGTCCCCCACCACCCCGGCCGGCGCAGGGAGGACCCCCTGCCCCCCACGACTCGCGAGCTCGTCGCGGGCCCCTGCAGTGGGCCAGGGCCGGCGGACGGCTAGATCGCGTCCTCGCCGCGCTCGCCGGTCCGGACCCGCACGATCTCGTCGATCGTGGTGACCCAGACCTTGCCGTCGCCGATCTGGCCGGTGGAGGCCGACTCGACGACGGCGTCCACCACGCGGGCGGCGTCGATCTCGCCGACGACCACCTCGATGCGGACCTTGGGCACGAAGTCCACCTGGTACTCCGCGCCGCGGTAGACCTCGGTGTGCCCGCGCTGGCGGCCGAAGCCCTGGACCTCGCTGACCGTCAGCCCCGTGATCCCGATCAGCTCGAGGGCGTTCTTGACGTCGTCGAGCTTGAACGGCTTGACGATCGCGGTGACGAGCTTCACACCCGGCTCCTTTCCGTGAGGGTGGTGCCCCGGGCCTCGGCGCGGGACTGGCCGCCGGCCGCGAGGGCCGAGCCGCCACCGCCACCGAGCGAGGCGAGGTCGTACCCGGTCTCGGCGTGGACGACGCCGTCGATGCCGGCGACCTCGTCCTCCTCGGCGATGCGGAAGCGCATGACCTTGGCGACGACGCCGCCGATGACGAGGGTGAGGACGAACGAGTAGACCAGGACGGCGAGGGCGCCCAGCGCCTGCCGCCACAGCTGGTCGACGCCGCCGCCGTAGAACAGCCCGTCGACGCCGGCGGTGGTGGCCGCCGAGGCGAACAGGCCGACGGCGACGGTGCCCCACAGGCCGCCGACGAGGTGGACGCCGACGACGTCGAGCGAGTCGTCGTAGCCGAGTCGGTACTTCAGGCCGACGGCCAGGGCGCACAGCACGCCGGCGACCAGCCCGACGGCGATCGCGCCGAGGGGCGTGACCGAGGAGCAGGCCGGGGTGATGGCCACCAGGCCGGCCACCACGCCGGAGGCCGCGCCCAGCGAGGTGGCGTGCCCGTCGCGGAGCTTCTCGGTGAGCAGCCAGCCCAGGGTGGCGGCGCCGGTGGCGGCGAGCGTGGTGACGAACACCTCGGCGGCCTGGCCGTTGGCCGACAGCGCGGAGCCGGAGTTGAAGCCGATCCAGCCGAACCAGAGGATGCCGGCGCCGATCATGACCAGCGGCAGGTTGTGCGGCCGCATCGGGTCGCGGCCGAAGCCGCGCCGCTTGCCGAGCACCAGGGCGAGCGCCAGGCCCGCGGCGCCGGCGTTGATGTGCACCGCGGTGCCCCCGGCGAAGTCGATGGCCAGCAGGTCGTTGGCGATCCAGCCGCCGGTCTCGGACTCCGCGCCGTCGAAGGCGAACACCCAGTGGGCGACCGGGAAGTACACGAGCGTGGCCCAGACGCCGGCGAAGACCATCCACGGGCCGAAGCGGGCGCGGTCGGCGATCGCGCCGGAGATCAGCGCCACGGTGAGGATGGCGAAGACGGCCTGGAAGGCGACGAAGGCCAGCGACGGGATGGTGAAGACCAGGTTGTCGGGCGCGAACGCGCCGTCCAGGCCGGCCGTGCCGATGAGCGAGGACAGCCCGAAGAACTCGAACGGGTTGCCGAGCAGGCCGCCGCCGACGTCGTTCCCGAAGGCCATCGAGTAGCCGTAGAGCACCCAGAGCACGCTGATCAGCGCGAGTGCCCCGAAGCTCATCATCATCATGTTGAGGACGCTCTTCGCGCGGACCATGCCGCCGTAGAAGAGCGCCAGACCGGGGGTCATGAACAGCACCAGCGCGGCGCTGACCAGGACCCAGGCGGTGTCACCGGTGTCCACGGCAACCTCCTGACCGAGTGGTGTGGCAGGGCCACAGGCGGACCCGGGACGCGGGGAGGACCCGGGGTGTGTCGAGCTGCGCCCGCCCGCGGCCACCGGTGGCCGACGGGGTGGGCGACGCGGCGTTCACCGTGCCGGGCCGGTGTTTCCGGGGACGTCGTCCGCCCGTTTCCGGTCGGTGAACTCCCGGCCGCGTGTCCGCGCGGCGTGTGTCGGCCGTGTTGCGCCCGCCCCGCCGGGCGCCCGCCGTTCCGGGGGACCTGCCCGATGCGACAGGTGTGCAGTTGCAACTCGTGTGCAATAAGGTCGCCGCGTCCGTCCCCGACGTCCCTGGAGGCAGCGTGAGCGTCCCCGCCGCGTCCGCCCGGCTCGGGCTCCCGGCGCGCCGGGCCCGTGCGGCCGGCTCGTTCAGCCCCCGGGAGTGGCGCTCCATCGGCGGCATGGCCGCGTTCGTCCTGCTGCTGCACGTCGTCGGGTGGGGCGTGCTGGTCTTCGCCGTCGCGCCCGCGGAGTACCAGCTGGGCAGCACCGGGGTGCTCGGGGTCGGCGTCGGCCTGACCGCCTACATGCTCGGCGTCCGGCACGCCTTCGACGCCGACCACATCGCCTCGATCGACAACACCACCCGCAAGCTGGTCGACGAGGGCACCCCGTCGGTGAGCACGGGCTTCTGGTTCTCCCTCGGCCACTCGTCGGTGGTGTTCGCCGCGAGCCTCCTGCTGGTGGCCGGGGTGCGGTCGGTCGCCGGCGTCGTCCAGTCCGACGACAACTCCGTGGGCCAGGCCCTCGGTCTCGTCGGCACCCTGGTGGCCGGCACGTTCCTGCTGCTCATCGGGCTGATGAACCTGGGCTCGGCGGTGGGCATCGCCCGCGTCTTCCGGCGGATGCGCTCGGGTGAGTACGACGAGGCCGAGCTCGAGCACCACCTGCACAACCGCGGGTTCCTCGCCCGGCTGCTGGGCCGGGTGACCCGCCGGGTCAGCAGGCCCTGGCACCTCTACCCGGTCGGCCTGCTCATGGGCCTGGGCTTCGACACCGCCACCCAGGTGGCGCTGCTGGTGCTCGCGGCCGGCTCGGCGGCGTTCGTGCTGCCCTGGTACGCGATCCTCGTGCTGCCGGTGCTCTTCGCCGCCGGGATGAGCCTGTTCGACGCCGCCGACGGCGTCCTGATGACCCGCGCCTACGGCTGGGCGTTCCTCAAGCCGGTGCGCAAGGTCTTCTACAACCTGACCATCACCGTGCTGTCGGTGACGGTCGCGCTCGTGATCGGCACGCTGGTGCTCGTCGGGCTGCTCGTCGAGCGGCTCCAACTGGAGGCCGCGCCGCTGGTGTGGCTGGCCTCGCTGGACCTGGAGCACGTCGGCTTCGCGATCGTCGGACTGTTCGTCACCACCTGGGCGGTGGCCGTCGCGGTGTGGCGGTTCGGCCGCATCGAGCAGCGCTGGGCGGCCGACACACCCTGACGGCCGCCCCGCAGGAGTCCGTCGCCCGTCCGGGTCCACACGGCCGCAGGTGAGCAGCAGCACGCGCGCGGTGGCCGAGGCGTTCTCCGCGCACCGCTCCGCCGAGGCCTACCCCGCCCTCGCCGACGACGTCCGGTGGGACCTCGTCGGGCAGGACACCCTGGTCGGCCGGCAGTCCGTGGTCGACGCCTGCGAGGGCACCCCGGCCGCCCTGGCCGGAGGCACCGCGACGGTGGAGCGGTGCGTGGTCGCCGGGAACGGCGACGTCGTCGCGGTCGACACCGTCACCCGCTGTGCCGACGCCGACGGGAGCGCCGGCCGGGTGTCCTCGTGCGACGTCCACGAGTTCACCGGCGGCCGGCTGACCACCATCCGCTCCTACACCGTCGAGGTCTAGTCGGCGCCGCCGACCAGGCCCTCGGCGAAGACCTCGGGCTCGAAGGGCGCCAGGTCGTCGGCGCCCTCCCCCAGGCCGATCAGCTTGACGGGGATGCCGAGCTCCCGCTGCACCGAGACGACGATGCCGCCCTTGGCGGTGCCGTCGAGCTTGGTGAGCACGATGCCGGTGACCTCGACGGCCGACGTGAACACCCGCGCCTGGACGATGCCGTTCTGGCCGGTGGTGGCGTCGAGGACCAGCAGCGTCTCGGTGACCGGGCTCTGCTTCTCCACCACCCGCTTGATCTTGCCCAGCTCGTCCATCAGGCCGGACTTGGTGTGCAGCCGCCCGGCGGTGTCGACGACGACGGTGTCCACCTCGGCCTCCACGCCGGTGCGCACCGCCTCGAAGGCCACCGACGCCGGATCGGCGCCCTCCCGGCCGCGGACGGTGAGCACCCCCACGCGCTCGCCCCACGTCTCGAGCTGGTCGGCGGCCGCGGCGCGGAAGGTGTCGGCGGCGCCGAGCACGACGCTGCGGCCGTCACCGACGAGCACCCGGGCGATCTTGCCGACCGTCGTCGTCTTGCCCGCGCCGTTGACGCCGACCACGAGGACGACGCCAGGCCGGCCCTCGCGGCGGTCGGTGCCCAGGGTGCGGTCGAGGTCGGGGCCGAGGACGGCGGTCAGCTCGCGCACCAGGAGGGCGCGCAGGTCGGCGGGTGAGGCGGTGGCCAGGACCATCGCCTGGGTGCGCAGCCGGTCGACGATCTGGGTGGTGGCCGCGACGCCGACGTCGGCGGCCAGGAGGGTCTCCTCGACCTCCTCCCAGTCGTCCTCGGTGAGCCGCTCGCGCGCCAGCACGGTGAGCAGGCCGCGGCCCAGCGAGGACTGCGAGCGGGCCAGCCGCGACCGCAGCCGCACCAGCCGGCCGGCCGAGGGCGGCGGGGTCTCGAAGACCAGGTCCGGCTCGGGGACGGCGGGCGGGAGCTCGACCTCCGGCGGCGCCTCGGGGGTGACGGCGTCGGGCTCGGCCGGGGCCAGGCCCAGGCCCGAGGCGGTCGCACCCGCGGGGGGCGGCTGCTCCGCCGTCGGCGGTGCCGCGGGCGGGCGCGGCCGGGTGAGCGTCGTGCCGGAGGCGGCGTCGTCGTCCAGCCGGGTGGTGCGACGGCCGCGGCCGACGAGCAGGCCGACCCCGGCGACCAGGGCCACGAGGAGGATCGCGATCGCGATCAGCACGAACTCCATGCCGGTCAGTCTCCCAGCCCGCGCACGGACGACTCTGGGCGGAACCCGGGCCGGTGGGACAGGCTGGGGAGCATGTCGCTGCCCGGGTCAGACACCCCCACCCTGCTGCTCGGCCCCCTGCTGCGGCACGTCGACCCCGTCTCGGCGACCGTGTGGGTCGAGACCGACCGCGCGTGCGACGTCGAGGTCCTCGGCCGCAGCGCGCGCACCTTCCGCGTCGGCGGTCACTGGTACGCCCTCGTCCTCGTGGAGGGGCTCGAGCCCGGCAGCACCACGCCCTACGAGGTCCGCCTCGACGGCGTCCGGGTGTGGCCGGAGGCCTCCGCGCCGTTCCCGCCGAGCCGGATCCGCACGCCCGGCCGCCCGGGACCGTTCCGGCTGGCGTTCGGCTCCTGCCGCTACGCCGCGCCCACGACCGTCGACCTCGCCGACGGCATCCCGCCCGACGCGCTCGACGCCTACTCCGTGCGGGTGGCCGCGCTGCCCGAGGAGGAGTGGCCCGACGCGCTGGTGCTGCTCGGTGACCAGGTCTACGCCGACGAGCTGACGACGGCGACCCGCGACTGGCTCTCCCGCCGCCGCGGCGAGCCGGTGCCCGTCGACGCCCAGGTGCGCGACCTGGAGGAGTACACCCGCCTGTACGCCGAGTCCTGGAGCGATCCGCAGGTGCGCTGGCTGCTGTCGACCATCCCGTCGTCCATGGTCTTCGACGACCACGAGATGATCGACGACTGGAACACCTCGGCCGCCTGGCGCGCCCGGGTCACCGCCTCCGACTGGTGGGACGCGCGGATCTCCGGCGGGCTGGTCAGCTACTGGGTCTACCAGCACCTGGGCAACCTCAGCCCCCAGGAGCTGGCCGACAACGCGACCTGGCAGGCGGTGCTGGCGCTGCCCGCCGACGCCGACGCCGAGCCGGTGCTGCGCGAGATGGCGCGGGCCGCCGACCGCGACCCCCGGACGGTGCGCTGGAGCTACGTGCGGCACTGGGGCGACGCCCGGCTGCTGGTGGTCGACAGCCGGGCCGGGCGGGTGCTCGACGAGCACGCCCGCCGGATGGTCGACGACGAGGAGTTCGCCTGGATCGAGGCGGCGGTGCGCCAGGCGGTCGAGGACGGCGTCGAGCACCTGCTCGTCGGCACGTCGCTGCCGTGGCTGCTCCCCCACGCCATCGACTCGATCGAGCGCTGGGACGAGGCGCTCGCGGTGCGCCACCACGGCCGCCCGCTGGGCCGGCTCGCCGAGGCGCTGCGGCAGGCCGCCGACCTCGAGCACTGGGCCGCGTTCGGGCACTCCTTCGACCGGCTGACCGCCGCGCTGACGGCGCTGGCCCGCGGGGAGCACGGCCGGGCGCCGTCGACGGCGGTGGTGCTCTCCGGCGACGTCCACCACGCCTACGCCGCCGAGGTGGTCTCCCCCGGCGACCTCACCACCCGGGTGCACCAGCTGACGGTCTCCCCGCTGCACAACCAGGCGCCGCACCCCATCCGGGTGGGCTTCCGCATCGGCTGGAGCCGCTGGGCGCGGCGGCTGACCGGCGCGCTCGCCCGGGCGGCGCGGGTGCGGCCGCCCTCGGTGGAGTGGGCCAAGGCCGCCGGGCCCTACTTCGGCAACCAGGTCGGTGAGCTGGTGCTCGAGGGCCGGCAGGCGCGGTTCGTCCTGCACGTCACCGGCACCGACCCCGACGCCGGCGCCGAGCTGCGGACGGTGCTCGACCTCCCGCTGGCCGACCCGGTACCGGCGGAGGTGACAGGCTGACGGGGTGACCCGACCAGCGCCCGGCCCCGACCAGCCGCCGATCCCGGTCCGCCTGGTCACCTTCAACACCCACCACGGCGTGGGCGACGACCGCCGGCACGACCTGCCGCGGCTGGCCACGGTGCTGGCCGCGGCCGACGCCGACGTCATCTGCCTGCAGGAGGTCGACAGCCACTTCGGCGAGCGCAGCGAGGACGTCGACCAGGCGGTGCTGCTGTCGCGGGCGCTGGACATGCAGCTGGCGTGGGGCCCGGCCATCGACGAGCCCGGCCGCGCCGGCTCGCCGCGCCGCCAGTACGGCAACGCGCTGCTGTCGCGGCTGCCGATCCTGGTCAGCGACGTCCACCCGCTGCCCGGCGGCGGCGAGCCGCGCAGCGCGCTGCGCACCCTCGTCGAGCTCGACGGCGGCGCGCTGTGGGTGACCACCACGCACCTGTCCACCCGGTCGGCCGCCGAGCGGGCGGAGCAGGCGGGGCTGCTCCGGGACCTGCACACCGAGCCCATGGCCACCGGCGTGGTCGTGGGCGACTTCAACGCCGGCCCCGACGCCCCGGAGCTGGCGCCGCTGCGGGAGTCCTTCGCCGACGCGTGGACGCTGGCCACCGAGCGCGACGACCAGGCCCGCTGGCGGTTCTGGCAGCGCCAGGAGGGGCTCACCCACCCCGCGCGCTCGCCGCACGTGCGCATCGACCAGGTGTGGGTGACGCCCGGCATCGCGGTGGCCGGCGCCCGGGTCCTCGACGGCGGCGGCGCCTCCGACCACCTGCCCCTCGCCGTCGACCTGCTCGTCCCCTCGGGGGTGTGAGGGTGGGCACTTCCGCGGACGTGCCCGACCTCAGGCGGGCTCGGGCTCGCGCAGGCGCTGGCTGATGACGCCGGTGATGCCGTCGCCGCGCATGCTCACGCCGTAGAGCGCGTCGGCGATCTCCATCGTCCGCTTCTGGTGCGTGATGACGATCAGCTGCGACGTCGCCCGCAGCTGCCCGACCAGGGTGAGCAGCCGGCCGAGGTTGACGTCGTCGAGGGCGGCCTCCACCTCGTCGAGCACGTAGAACGGCGAGGGCCGGGCGCGGAAGATCGCCACCAGCAGGGCGACGGCGGTCAGCGAGCGCTCGCCGCCCGAGAGCAGCGACAGCCGCTTGACCTTCTTGCCGGGCGGGCGGGCCTCGATCTCCACGCCGGTGGTGAGCATGTCCTCCGGGTCGGTGAGCAGCAGCCGGCCCTGCCCGCCGGGGAACAGCGTGGCGAACACGCCCTCGAACTCGCGCGCCACGTCGGCGAAGGCGGCGGCGAAGACGTCGTGGATGCGCCCGTCGACCTCGCGGACGACGGTGAGCAGGTCGCGCCGGGTGGCCCGGAGGTCCTCGAGCTGGGTGGCGAGGAAGGTGTGCCGCTCCTCCAGCGCCGCGAACTCCTCCAGCGCCAGCGGGTTGACCTTGCCCAGCGTGGTCAGGTCGCGCTCGGCCTGGGCGGCCCGCCGCTCCTGGGCGGCGCGGTCGTAGGGCACCGGCGCGGGCTCGGGCTCCCCCGCCGCCTCGGCGGCGGCCACCTGTGCCGGCGTCGGCGGGACCGGGGCGGCCGGGCCGTACTCGGCGACCAGCGTGGGCAGGTCCACGCCGAACTCCTCGGCGGCCCGCTCCTCCAGCGCCTCGATGCGCAGGCGCTGCTCGGCGCGGGCGACCTCGTCGCGGTGCACCTCGTCGGTGAGCCGCTCGAGCTCCGCCGTGGCGGCGCGGACGCGGGTGCGCACCTCGAGCAGCTCGGCCTCGCGGGCGGTGCGCTGCCGGGCCAGCTCGTCGCGCTCGGCGGCCGCGCGGGCGAGCGACCCGGCCAGCGCGGTGAGCGCCTCCTCGGCCCCGGCGCGCACGCGGGCGGCGACCTCGGCACCCCGGCGGCGCGCCAGCGCGGCGGTCGCGGCGCGCTCGCGGGCGGCCCGCTCCTGGCGGGCCTGGCGGCGCAGCGCCTCGGCGCGGCCGGACAGCGCGCGGGCCCGCTCCTCGGCGGTGCGCACGGCCAGGCGCGCCTCGGTCTCGGCCTGCCGGGCGGCGGCCACCTCCAGCCGGAGCCGGTCGCGCTGCTCGGGCGAGGGTTCCTGCTCGACCGGCGCGGCCTCGGCCGCGGCCAGGCGCACCTCCCGCTCGGCCAGCGCGGCCGCCGACTCCTCCAGCGACCGCTCGGCCCGCCGCAGCGCGGCCGCCGACCGCTCGGCCTCCGCGTCGGCCGAGCGCGCGGCGGCGCCGAGCTCGGCGAGCTCGGCGGCCAGCTTCGAGCGGCTGCGGTCGGCGGCCTGCCGGGCGGCGAGTGCGGCGTCGACGTCGGCCGAGCGGGCGCGGGCGGTCTCCCGCGCCGCGGCCAGCCGGTCGGCCAGCTCGGCGGCGCGCGCGGCCGCGGCGGCGTGCTCGCGCTCGGCCTCCTCGACCCGCGCCCGCACCTCCAGGTTCGACGGCGCCTCGGCGGCCCCGCCGGAGGCCCGGTCGGCGCCCACGACGTCGCCGTCGGCGGTGACCGCCCGGACGGAGGGGTGCGCGGTCACCAGCGCGGCGGCGGCGCCGAGGGTCGGGACGACGGCGACGCGGTCGAGGGCCCGGGCGAGCGCCGGCCGCAGTTCCGGAGGCGCCTCGACCAGGTCGACCGCCCAGCGCGGGCCGTCGGGCAGGGCCGGCCACCCCTCCCGTCCGGCCGGCGCCGGGCCGCCGGTGACCAGCAGCCCGGCCCGGCCGCCGCCGACGTCGCGGAGGTGCGCCAGCGCGTCGGCGGCGGCGGTGACACCGGCGACGGCGAGCGCCTCGGCCAGCCCGCCCAGCGCCGCCGCCAGCGGCACCTCGGCGCCGGACGCGACGGTGATCAGCTCGGCGACCGGCCCGAGGACGCCGGCCAGCGCGCCCGACGCGCCCGCGGCGAGCACCGCGGCGGCACCGTCGGCGGGCGCCAGGCCCTGGGCCAGGGTGTCGCGGCGGGCCGCCCACGAGGCGCGGTCGCGCTCGGCGGCGCGCTCGGCGTCGGCCAGCTCGGTGACCTCGCGGGCGGCGGCGGTCCGCGCGGCCACGGCGTCGCCGTGCGCGGTGACCAGCGCGACGTCCTCGTCGTCGACGTCGGCGACCCCGGCGCGGCGCTCGTCGAGCCGGGCCCGCGCGGCCTCGGCGCGCGCCGCGGCCTCACCGGCGGCCTGCGCCAGCCGCTCGACCTCGGCCTGCCCCGCGGCGGCGCGCGAGCGCCCGGCGGCGACCTCGCCGGACAGCCGGGCCAGCCGCTCGCGGCGGTCGGCGAGGGCGCGGGTGGCGGCCACCCAGGCGCGCTCCTCGGCGGCCAGCGCCTCGTCGAGCCCGGCCCGCGCCGCGACGGCGGAGGACAGCCGGCCGCGCTCGGCCGTCAGCCCGTCGGCGAGCTCGGCCTCGGTGGCCGCGACCCGGTCGGCCTCGGCCTCGAGCTGCTCGGGGTCGCGGCCGCCGGTGCCCGCCGGGCCGGCCGCGGACAGGTGGCGGTGCCGCTCGGCGGCCAGCTGGGCGACGCCGCGGAAGCGCTCGGTGAGCGCGGACAGCCGGTACCAGGTGTCCTGCGCCGCCCCCAGTCGCGGGGCGTCGGCGGTCAGCGCCGCCTCCAGCGCGCCCTGCCGGCGGGACACCTCGGCCAGCTCGCCCTCGACGACGGCGCGGCGGGCGCGGGCGGCGGTCTCGTCGGCGACGTCCTTCTCCAGCGCATCCCGCAGCCCGACGAGGTCGTCGGCGAGCAGCCGCAGCCGGGCGTCGCGCAGATCGGCCTGCACACCCGCGGCGCGGCGGGCGACCTCAGCCTGCCGGCCCAGCGGCTTGAGCTGGCGGCGCAGCTCCGCGGTCAGGTCGGCCAGCCGGTCGAGGTTGGCCTGCATCCCGTCGAGCTTGCGGAGCGCCTTCTCCTTGCGCTTGCGGTGCTTGAGGACGCCGGCGGCCTCCTCGATGAAGGCGCGGCGGTCCTCCGGGCGGCCGGACAGGACGGCGTCGAGCTGGCCCTGGCCGACGATGACGTGCATCTCCCGGCCGATGCCGGCGTCGCTGAGCAGCTCCTGGACGTCGAGCAGCCGGACCTTGTCGCCGTTGATCTCGTACTCGCTCTCGCCGGAGCGGTACATCCGGCGGGTCACCGAGACCTCGGTGTAGTCGATCGGCAGGGCGCCGTCGGCGTTGTCGATGGTCAGCGTCACCTCGGCCCGGCCCAGCGCCGGGCGGCCGGCCGTGCCGGCGAAGATGACGTCCTCCATCTTGCCGCCGCGCAGGCTCTTGGCGCCCTGTTCGCCGAGGACCCAGGCGATGGCGTCGACGACGTTGGACTTGCCCGACCCGTTCGGGCCGACGACGGCGGTGATGCCGGGCTCGAGGCGCAGCGTCGTCGGGGACGCGAAGGACTTGAAGCCCTTGAGCGTCAGGCTGGAGAGGTGCACGCGCAGGACCCCGTCGACGGGGCCGAGTTACTAGGCGAGGGCGGGCTCGGCGTTGTCGCCGGCCAGGCTGAGCAGCTCGTGCGCGATGGCGGCGTCCCGCTGCGACCGCAGCTCGGCCAGCTCCTGCTCCAGACGGCGCACCTTGGCCCGCAGCACCGCGTTCTCCTCGAGTACGCGGAGCTCCGCACCGGACACGACGGAACCGAACAGGGCCTTGGCCATGGCGAAACGGCCTCTCACAGCTCGTGGGGGTTGCCCGGCGCCCCGGGACGTCGGTCGGCGCGGGCTCGGTACCACCAGGGTGACAGCACCGGACACGCAGGTCAACGCCAAGGACGCAGTCCTCCCGTGTCGGGCGGATGTCGTCTTGGTCACCCCGTGGTGAACCCGCGTCCCCCGCTCAGCGGCCGCTCCTCCTGCACCACTCCGGTGACCGCGCCGGGGGCGCGCGGCCCCTCGAGCGCGGCGACGACGGCGCGCACGTCGTCGGCGGGCCCCTCCAGCTCCACCTCGACGCGGCCGTCGGGCAGGTTGCGCGCCCAGCCCGCCAGGCCCGCGGCGTCGGCCAGGCCGCGCACGAACCAGCGGTAGCCCACGCCTTGCACGTGCCCGGAGACGAGCGCGTGCACCCGGACGGCGTCGCTCACGACCGCCTCGCGCGGGGGCGCGGCTGGCACTGCGGGCAGCTGTAGCTCGACCGGTTCATGAACGACTCCCGCACGATCGGCGTCCCGCAGCGCGGGCAGGGCCGGTCCACCTGCCCGTAGACGGCGAGGAAGCGGGAGAAGTAGCCGCTCTGCCCGTTGACGTCGACGTAGAGCGAGTCGAACGACGTCCCGCCCTGCGCCAGCGCCTCGCCGAGCACGCTGCGCACGCCGTCGAGCAGATCGGCGACCTGCGCGCGGGTGAGCCGGTCGGTCGGGCGGGTGCCGTGCAGCCGGGCGCGCCACAGCGCCTCGTCGGCGTAGATGTTGCCGACGCCGCCGACGAGCGTCTGGTCGAGCAGCGCGCGCTTGACCTCGGTCCGCCGGCGGCGCAGCGCGGCGCTGAACCCGGACTCGTCGAAGGAGGGGTCCAGCGGGTCGATGGCGATGTGCGCCACCCGCGGGGGGACGCCCTCACCGTCCGGTGCGTCCTCCACGGCCAGACCGCCGAAGGTGCGCTGGTCGACGAAGCGCAGCTCGCGGCCGCCGTCGGTGAAGGTGAACCGCGCGCGCAGGTGCGACTCGTCGGGCTGGGAGGGCTTCTCGACCAGCAGCTGGCCGCTCATGCCCAGGTGGGCCACCAGCGCCCGCCCCGAGGCGGTGCCGTCGGGCTCGGCCAGCGGCAGCCACAGGTACTTGCCGCGGCGGTGGGCGGCGGTGAGGGTGCGGCCGGTCAGCGCACCCACGAAGTGCTCGGTGCCCTCGAGGTGGCGGCGGACGGCGCGGGGGTGGTGCACCTCGACGGAGGCGACGGTGCGCCCGGCGACCCAGCGCGCCAGGCCGCGCCGCACCACCTCGACCTCGGGCAGCTCGGGCACGGGTCAGGCCCCGGCGTCGTCGGCGGTCTCCCGCCCGTTCGACAGGGCGCGCCAGGCGGCCTCGGCGGCCTCCTGCTCGGCGGCCTTCTTGGTGCGCCCGGTCCCGCGGCCGCGGACGACGTCGGCCAGCGACACCGCCGCGGTGAACACCTTGGCGTGCGGCGGACCCTCGTCGGCGACGGCGTAGACCGGTGCGCCCAGGCCGTGGGCGGCGCCGAGCTCCTGCAGGCTGGTCTTCCAGTCCAGGCCGGCGCCGCGGGTGGCGGACTCGACCAGCAGCGGGTCGAACAGCCGGTGCACGATCGCGGCCGCTGTGTCCAGCCCCAGACCCAGGTGCAGCGCGCCGATCAGCGCCTCGAGCGCGTCGGCGAGGATGGAGTCCTTCTCGCGGCCGCCGGTGGTCTCCTCACCGCGGCCGAGCAGCAGGTGCGGCCCGAGTCCGCCGGCGCCGAGCCGGCGGGCGACGCCGGCCAGCGAGGTCATGTTGACCACCGACGCGCGCAGCTTGGCCAGCCGGCCCTCGGGCAGGTCGGGCTGGCTGCGGTAGAGCTCGTCGGTGACGACCAGGCCGAGCACCGAGTCGCCGAGGAACTCCAGGCGCTCGTTGGTCGGCAGGCCGCCGTGCTCGTAGGCGTAGGAGCGGTGCGTCAGCGCCAACGCCAGCAGGCCGCCGGGCAGCTCGACGCCGAGGGCGTCGAGCAGCCAGGCGGCCGCGCGGTCGGCGTGCGCCTGTCCCGCCGGCGAGCCGCCGTCGGGGACGGCTGCCGTGCGGGGAGGGGCGCTGCCCACGAGGAGCCGGGTCAGACCGAGAGGACCTGGCGGCCGGCGTGCTGGCCGCAGTTCGGGCAGGCCTGGTGCGGCGGCTTGAGCTGACCGCAGGCGCGGTTGGGGCAGGGGGTGAGCGTGGGGGCGCTCGCCTTCCACTGCGACCGGCGGGCGCGGGTGTTGGCGCGGGACATCTTCCGCTTCGGGACGGCCACGGTCAGTTCTCCTCAGGGTCGTCCGGACGGTCGGTGACCGCTCCGGTGGTGAAACGGCCGGCGAGGCCGGCCCAGCGGGGGTCGACCAGCTCGTGGGAGTGGTCGGCCGGGAGGTCGTCGAGGCGCTGGCCGCAGCCCGAGCACAGGCCCGCGCAGTCCTCGGTGCAGGTGGGCGAGAGCGGGAGGGCCAGGACGACGGCGTCGCGGACCATCGGCTCGAGGTCGATCCGCTCGCCCTCGACGAGGCGGACCTCGTCCTCCTCGCTCGTGGCCTCCGTCGTGCTGCCGGGGTAGGCGTAGAGCTCCTGGACGTCGAGCTCGAGGGTGTCCTCGACCGGGTCCAGGCACCGGGCGCACTGGCCCTGCACCGGCACCTCGACGTCGCCGGAGACCAGCACGCCCTCCATCACCGACTCCAGGCGAAGCCGCAGGTGCACCGGGGCGCCGTCGGGCACGCCGATGAGCTCGAGCCGCCAGCCCGCGGGTGCCGGGATGGTGCGGTCGAGCTCCTGCAGGGAGCCCGCGCGGCGGCCGAGCTCGCGCAGTTCCACGGCCCAGGGGTTGGCGGCGGGACGCCGGGCGTCGGTGGACGCGGCGCCTGGGCGGTTCGGTGCGGCAGGCATGTCGGTACTCGCGGGTCGCAGGTGGGAGGGGATCCGGCCGGGGAGGTCACCGGTGGACCAGCACCCGAGACTACCCGATCCCGCGGGGACGCCGTCCGGCCGACCGGGAGCCGGCGTCCTCCCTCCCCGCAGCGCGTCCTACCCGACGTCCCACGGTGCGGTGGGACACGCGACGATCAGGTCACCTGATCCTCGCGCGCCCACCCCTGCTGTCAGGAGTCGCGCAGCGTGGAGCGGGCCTTCTCCACCGAGCGCAGCATCCGCTCGAGGGTGCTGCCGAAGTCGGCCAGCCGGGTGTCGACGTACTCGTCGACCTCCGCGCGCATCCGGTTCACCTCGGCCACGGTCTGCGCGCCCAGCTCGTCGGAGCGGTGGACCGCACCGCGGTAGACCTCGGTCTCGCTGACCAGCCGCTCGTGCTCGGCCTCGGCCGCGGCCAGCAGCTCCGCCTGCTGGGCCTGCGCGTCGGCGAGCAGCGCCTCGTGGTGGGCACGCGCCTCGGCGAGCACCCGGTCGGCCTCCGCCTCGGCCTGGGCGAGCAGGTCGTCGGCCTCGGCCTGGGCCTGGGCGAGGACCTCGTCGCGCTGCCGGCGGGCGGAGCCGAGGACCTCCTCGCGCTGCCGGCGGGCGGCGGCCACGAGCCGGTCGGCCTCCTCGCGGGTGCGGCCGGTGAGCTGCTCGGCCTCGGCCTGGGCCTGTTCGAGGATCTCGGTGCGCTGCTCGACGATCGCCCCGGCGGCGTGCACCTCGTCGGGGAGGTTCTCCCGCAGGTCGTCGAGCAGGTCGAGCAGGTGGTCGCGCGGCACCATGCAGGAACCCGACATGGGCACGCTGCGGGCGTTCTCGATGACCCGGCTGAGCTCGTCGACGACCTCGTAGAGCCGGTAGACGACCTCGGTCACGAGGTCTCCCGCTTGGTCAGCAGCCGCTCGAGCACGCCTTTGGGCACCAGCCGGGACACGTCCCCGCCGAAGGTGGCGATCTGCTTGACCAGGCTCGAGGAGAGGTGGCCCACCTGCGGTGCGGTGGGCACGAACAGCGTCTCGATCCCGGCCAGCTCGCGGTTCATCTGTGCCATCTGCAGCTCGTACTCGAAGTCGGAGACGGCGCGCAGGCCCTTGACCACCACCGGCAGGTCGTGGCTCCGGCAGTAGTCGACCAGCAGGCCGGTGAAGCTGTCGACGACGACGTTGGGCAGCTCGGCCACCGCCTCGCGCAGCAGCTCCATGCGCTCGTCGACGGTGAACAGGCCCGCCTTGCCGGGGTTGACCAGCACGGCCACCACCAGCTCGTCGTAGAGCGCGGCGGCCCGGGTGATCACGTCGACGTGCCCGTTGGTGACGGGGTCGAACGACCCGGGACAGACCGCTCGCCTCACGGGAGCCGACCGTACCGGAGCAGCGCCTCGCCGTAGCGGCGGTCGCGGATCGGCTCGAGGGGTGTCGGCCACTCCCCCGGCGCCTCCCGCGCGGGCCGCTCGACCACGACCACGGCACCCGGGGCCAGCCACCGCCCCGCCACCAGCGCCCGCAGCACGTCGTCGACCTCGGCGGCCGGCGTGGCGTACGGCGGGTCGGCGAGCACCAGGTCGAAGCGGGCCGGCGGCGGACCGGACAGGACGCCGCGCACCGGCCCGGCCACCACCCGGGCGCCGGGCAGCCCCACGGCGGCGACGTTGGCGCGCAGCACCGGCAGCACCCGGGGGCCGTTCTCCACCAGCACGACCTGCGCCGCGCCGCGGGACAGCGCCTCCAGGCCGAGCGCACCGGAGCCGGCGTAGAGGTCGAGCACGGCGGCGCCCTCGAGGTCGAGCAGCGTGCCGAGGCTGTTGAACAGGCCCTCGCGGGCGCGGTCGCCGGTGGGCCGCACGCCGCTGGGCGGCACCCTGAGCCGCCGTCCCCCGGCCGCGCCGGAGATCAGCCGCGTCATGCCTTCTCGAGGTAGGTCGCGCGCTCGTCGGTGGCCAGCGCGGCGACCTCGGCGGCCAGCCCGGGGTGGTCGGCCAGCCCGCGGTCGGTGGCCAGCAGCGCGGCGGCCTCGGTCCGGGCGGCGGCGATGAGCTCCTCGTCCTCGAGCAACGACAGCAGCTTGACGTTCGACCGCCGGCCCGACTGCGCGGCGCCGAGGACGTCGCCCTCCCGCCGCGTCTCGAGGTCCACCCGGGCCAGCTCGAAGCCGTCGGAGGTCGAGGCGACCGCGGTCAACCGCGCCCCGGTGGCCGTGGTCAGCGGCAGCTCGGTCACCAGCAGGCACAGCCCCTGGTGCTTGCCACGGGCGACCCGGCCGCGCAGCTGGTGCAGCTGGCTGACGCCGAAGCGGTCGGCGTCCATGACGACCATGACGGTGGCGTTGGGCACGTCGACGCCGACCTCGACGACGGTGGTGGCCACCAGGACGTCGACCTCGCGGGCGGCAAAGGCCCGCATCGTCGCCTCCTTCGCCTCGGGCGTCATCCGGCCGTGCAGCACCGCCAGCCGCAGCCCCGCCAGCGGGCCCTCGTGCAGCGCCTCGGCGACGTCGAGCACGGCCAGCGGCGGGCGCCGGTCGCCGCCCGGGGTCTCCTCGGGGGCGCCGTCGGCGTCGTCGGGGGCGTCGGTCTCGGCGGTGCCGGTGTCGTCGTCGCCGATGCGCGGGCAGACGACGTAGGCCTGCCGCCCGGCGGCGACCTCCTCGCGCAGCCGCTCCCAGGCCCGGTCCAGCCAGGCCGGCTTGTCGCTGGCGGGGACGACGGAGCTGGCCACCCCGCCGCGGCCGCTGGGCAGCTGCCGCAGCACCGAGGTCTCCAGGTCGCCGTACACGGTCATGGCGACCGTGCGCGGGATGGGCGTGGCGGTCATCACGAGCACGTGCGGCGGGCGGTTGCCCTTGGCGCGCAGGGCGTCGCGCTGCTCGACGCCGAAGCGGTGCTGCTCGTCGACGACGACCAGGCCGAGGTCGGCGAAGTCGACGCCCTCCTGCAGCAGCGCGTGGGTGCCGACGACGATGCCGGCGCTGCCGTCGGCGACCGCGGCGCGGGCCTCCCGGCGGGCGGCGGCCCTGAGCGAGCCGGTGAGCAGCACCACCCGGGTGCCCGCCGGGTCCCCGTCGAGCTCGCCGGCGCGGGCGAGCGGGCCGAGCATCGCGGCGATGCTGCGGGCGTGCTGGGCGGCCAGCACCTCGGTGGGCGCCAGCAGCGCGGCCTGCCCGCCGGCGTCGACCACCTGCGCCATCGCCCGGAGCGCGACGACCGTCTTGCCCGAGCCGACCTCGCCCTGCAGCAGCCGGTGCATCGGGTGGTCGCGGGAGAGCTCGGCGGCCAGCTCCTCCCCCACCGCGCGCTGGCCCTCGGTGAGCTCGAACGGCAGCGCGGCGTCGACGGCGTCGAGCAGGCCGCCGCCGCGGCGCGGGCGGGCGGTGCCGGGCTCCAGCGCGGCGGCGCGGCGCCGGGCGGCGAGCACCAGCTGCAGGGTGAGCGCCTCGTCCCACTTGAGCCGCTCGGCGGCGCGGTCGACGTCGTCCTGCGAGGTCGGGCGGTGCACGTCGAGCAGGGCGGCCGGGAGGCTGGGCAGCCCGTGCCGGGCGCGCAGGTCCTCCGGCAGCGGGTCCTCGACGAAGCCGAAGCCGCCCGAGGCGTCGAGCAGCAGCCGCACCGACTTCTGCACCACCCAGCTGGAGACGTCCTTGGTGGCGGGGTAGATCGGGATGAGGGCGCGGGCCCAGTCCTCGTCGTCGTCGCCGGTGATCAGGTGGAAGTCGGGGTGGGCGAACTGCTTCGTGCGGCGGTACTCGCCGACGGTGCCCGCGAACAGCCCCCAGGCACCCTCGCGCAGGTTGCCGTGCTTCCGGTTGAAGAAGACCAGCTGCATCTCCCCGGCGCCGTCGCCCACGGTGACCTCGGTGAGCGAGCCGGGGCGGTTGCGCATCTTGCGGGTGGTCACCCGGCGGACCTGGGCCAGGACCGTGACGCGGTCGCCGACCTGGAGGTCGTCGAGCCGGGTCATCTCGCCGCGGCGGGCGTAGCGGCGCGGGTAGTGGCGCAGCAGGTCGCGGACGGTGTGCAGCTCGAGCGACTCGGCCATCGCCGTGGCGGTCTTGGGGCCGAGCACCCGGGACAGCGGGGTCTCGAGGGTCACCGCCACGTCACTCGACCCCCGCCTGCAGCGGGACCGTGCCCCCCGCGTCGTAGCGGACCACCTCGACGGTCGGGTGCGCCCGCGCCAGGTGCGCGCAGAGCGCGTCGCCCAGCGCCCGGTCGGGGCCGACCAGCAGGGTGGCCATCTCGCCGCCGGCCGACAGCAGCCGGTCGAGCAGGTCGCGGGCGACGCCGGCGAGGTCGGCGCCGACCACCACGACGTCGCCCTCGGCCGAGCCCAGGACGTCGCCGGCGCGGCACGGGCCGGCGCTGGTGAGCGCGTCCTGCCCGGCGACGGTGACCTCGGCCCACCGGGTGGCGGCGGCGGCCTCGGCCATGCCGATGACGTCGTCGCCGAAGCGCAGGGCCGAGTCGGCGACGGCGACGGCGGCCAGTCCCTGCACCGGCGCGCGGGTGGGGACCACCGCGACGTCGCGGCCGGCCTCCCGGGCGCGGGCCGCCGCCCGGGCGGCGACGGGGGTGAGCGCGGCGTCGTTGGGCAGCACGACGACGTCGGTGGCGGTGGAGGCGAGGACCGCGGCGAGCACGTCGTCCTCCCCGACGCCCCCGGGTCCGCCGGTGACCACGTGCACGCCCTCTCCGGTGAACAGCTCCGCGGGGCCGTCCCCGGGGACGAGGGCGACCACCGCGCGGCGGCCGGGCACGGGTGCGGCGGGGAGCACCGGGGCGAGCGGGGTCACCGCGATCCGGTGCGGCCGGCCGGCCTCGATGCCGGCCTCGATCGCCGCGCCGACCTCGCTGGTGTGCACGTGCACGTTCCACTCGCGGCCGGTGGGGGTGTCGACGCCGACGACGACGAGGCTGTCGCCGAGCGCGGCGAGCCGGGACTGCAGGCGGGCCACACCGGCCTCGTCGGCGTCGGCGAGCAGGTACTGCACCTCGCTGCCGGGACCGGGCGGGGGCTGGTGCGGGGTGTGGGCGGGGTCGCGGCGGCGCGGGGCGCCGGCGAGCAGCGGCGGGCGGGTGGGCTCGACCCCGGTGACGGTGGCGACCAGCGCGTCGAGGACCAGGCACAGCCCGGCGCCGCCGGCGTCGACGACCCCGGCGTCGCGGAGCACGTCGAGCTGGCCGGGGGTGGCCGCCAGCGCGGCGCGGGCGCCGTCGGCGGCGGCGGTGACCACGTCGGCGAGGCCGGCGCGGCCGGCGGCCACGGCCTCCCCCGCGGTCTCGGCCCCGGAGCGGGCCACGGTGAGGAAGGTGCCCTCCTCGGGGTCGGCGACCGCGGTGTAGGCGGTGTCGGCCGCCTTCTGCAGCGCGGCGGCCAGTGCCGGGCCGTCGGCGGGCTCCTGGCCGGCGAGGACGTCGGCGAGGCCGCGCAGCAGCTGGGCGAGGATCGTGCCGCTGTTGCCGCGCGCGCCGAGGACGGCGCCGCGGGCGAGCGCCGCCCAGGCGGGCTCCGCGCCGGCCGCCTCCAGGGTGGTGAGGGCCGCCTCGGCGGTGAGCAGCAGGTTGGTGCCGGTGTCGCCGTCGGGCACCGGGAAGACGTTGAGCTCGTCGAGCTGGTCGCGGCCCGCGGACAGCGCCGCGACCGCGGCCCGGCACCACTGTCCGACCGCGGCGTCGTCCAGCGCCTGCAGCACGGCCGGAGGGTACCCACGGGCACCGACCGCCCCGGCCGCGCCGCCCCGGCCGGCGCCGCTGCCCGGCCGCGGCGACGCTCCGCGCGACGAGCGGTTAGACTGGCCGACGGTCTTGCGGTCGCCGTCCGTGCGCCGCCGTTTGCTGACGAACTTCTGGGAGTGATCCACCGTGGCTGCCGTGTGCGATGTCTGTGGCAAGGGGCCCGGTTTCGGTATGTCGGTGTCGCACTCGCACCGCCGCACGCCGCGCCGTTGGAACCCGAACATCCAGTCGGTGCGGGCGCTGGTCGCGCCGGGCAACCGCCGCCGCATCAACGCCTGCACCTCGTGCATCCGCGCGGGCAAGGTCGTCCGCGCATAGTCGAAGGACCCTCCTGCCCCCCACCGCTCGCAGGCTCGCGGCGGGCCCCTGCAGGAGGGCCGTTCCAGCACGGGACGAGGACCCCGGAGGTCGACGACCTCCGGGGTCCTGCGCGTGCCCGGGATCCGGGCTAGCCGCCGATCCCCCGCGCCCGCGCCGCCGTCACGACCAGGTCGACGACGGTCTCCAGCGGCAGCGCCGTCCCGTCGACGACGAGGTGGTAGTGCCGCGCCGCCGCCGGGTCGCACCGGTAGAAGTGGCGGACGTAGGCCTCGCGCGTGCGGTCGTTGGCCTGCATCTCCTGCCGGATCTCGTCCTCGGGCCGGCCGTAGCGCAGCACCGCCGCCCGCAGCCGCGCCTCGGGCGGCCCGTCGAGCCGCACGTGCAGCGCGTCGGGACGGTCGCGCAGCACCATCGCGCCGGCCCGGCCGAGGACCACCCCGCCGGCGCCGTCGGCGATCTCGTGCAGCACCCGCTCGGTCTGCTCCCGGTAGGCCCGCTCGTCGGGCTGCGCGGGCAGCGGGACGACGCCGCCCACGGGGTCGGGCATGGCCCCGAGCGAGGCCACCAGCCGCCACAGGCCGCGCAGGACCCGCTCGTCGTTGGCCTCGGCGTCGTCCTGCGACACCCCCAGGCGCCCGGCCACCCGCGCCGGGATGGCGCGGTCGTGGAAGGGCAGGCCGAGCCGCTCGGCCACCGCCGGGGCCACCTCCGGCCCCCCGGACCCGTAGGACGCCGACACCGTCACGATGCCCACGGCTGCTCCTCCCGCTCCCCGGCCGGACCGGCCAGCTGCTTGCCCAGGAACACCGCTCCGGGTTCCCCGCCGTAGACGCCGAACCCCGGGACGGGCCCGTAGCCCATCGCCTCGTACAGCGCCACCGCCTCCGGCTGGCGGTACCCGGTGTTGAGCACCACCGCGCGGTACCCGGCACGGGCCGCCGACACCTCGAGGGCGGTCACGACCACCTGGGCGAGCCCGCGGCGGCGGTGCGTCGGCGCCACGTAGACCCGCTTGACCTCCGCCTCGCCCGGGGCACCCTCGGCGTGCCGCCGCCACGCGCCGCAGCCGGCGGGGACGCCGTCGACCTCGGCCACGAGGAACACCCCCGCCGGCGGCACGAACTCCGCGGGGTCGACGACGGCCTCGTCCGGTCCGCCGTAGCGGTCGACGTACTCCTGCTGCACCCGGTCGACCAGCGCGCGGGCCACCGGGTCGTCGTAGGGCACCGCGCGCAGGACGGCGACCGAGCCGTCCCGCAGCCGGACCTCAGCCGAAGTGGACATGCCCGGTCCTCCCCGCACCCAGCGCCGTCGCGACCTCCGCGGCCGGCTCCCCGCTCACGGTCACCCCCGGTTCCCCGGAGCGCACCTCCCCGACCGTCACCCAGCCCGGGGGCAGCGCGGCCCCGCCCGGGAAGGTGGCCAGCAGGGCGTGGTCCTCGCCGCCGGTGAGCACCCACGCGAGCGGGTCGGCGCCCAGCGCGGCGGCCACCTGCTGCAGCGGGCCCGGCGGCTCGAGCATCGTGCGCACCAGCGCCGCGCGGTCGACGTCGACCACCACGCCGCTGGCGGTCGCGAGGTGCCCGGCGTCGGCCAGCAGGCCGTCGCTGACGTCGCACATGGCGGTGGCGCCGGCGTCGGCGGCGGCCGGTCCCGCGGCGTAGGGCGGGCTGGGCCGCCGGTGCGCGGTGACCGCGGCCAGCGGGCTGCTGAAGCCGCGGCGCAGCACGGCCAGCCCGCAGGCCGACCAGCCCAGCCGCCCCGCGACGGCCAGCACGTCGCCGGGGCGGGCGCCCGAGCGCAGCACCGGCGCCCGCCCGCCGAGGTCGCCCAGCGCGGTCACGGACAGCACGACGGCGGCGCTGTCGGGCGCGGCGGCCACGGTGTCCCCGCCGACCACCGCGGCGCCCAGCGGCGCGCACTCGGCGGCCATGCCGGCGGCCACGCCCTCCAGCCAGGACGTGGGCGTGTCCGCGGGGCAGGCCAGCCCGACCAGCAGCGCGGTGGCCACCCCGCCCATCGCGGCGACGTCGGCGAGGTTGGCCGCGGCGGCCTTGTGCCCCACGTCCTCGGCCGAGGACCAGTCCCGCCGGAAGTGGCGGCCCTCCACGAGCACGTCGGTGGTCGCCACCACCCGGCCGTCGGGCACGCGCAGCACCGCGGCGTCGTCACCCGGTCCGACCTCCGCGGCCGCCGCGGACCCGGCCCGCGCGACCACCCGGGCGATGACCCCGAACTCCCCGACCACGCGGACGCTGTCGGCCAGGTCCTCGCGCGGGACCAGCGGACGGGGTCGTGTCACCGGGCCCTCCGGGGGGCTGCGGTAGGTTGCGCTCCGATCCGGCCGCCGGTGCCGGACCGGCACCGGCAGTGCTGCCCGAGGAAGGTCGTCCCGTGGTCCACGCCTACATCCTGATCCAGACCGAAGTCGGCAAGGCCGCCCAGGTGGCGTCGACGATCAGCGAGATCGCCGGCGTGACGAAGGCCGAGGACGTCACCGGCCCCTACGACGTCATCGTCCGCGCCGAGGCCGACACCGTCGACGACCTCGGCCGCCTGGTCGTCGCCCGCGTGCAGTCGGTCGACGGCATCACGCGCACGCTCACCTGCCCCGTCGTCAACATCTGAAGACCGCTGAGCGAGCCTCCCCCCGCCGACGGCGGGACCGGTCCCGGGGCCGCGCCCGACCGGCGACCCGACCCGCTGCGCCGGCCGGCGCTGCTCGCGCTGGCCGTCGCCGTCCCGGTGCTGGTCGTGGTCCTCGTGCTGACCACCGTCCTCGGCGGGGACGACGCGGACGACGACGGCGCGGTCGCGGACGTGAGCAGCGGCACCAGCCCGCAGCGCGCCGAGGACCTCCCGCCGCTGCCGGTCGAGGTGCCGGCCCCGACACCCGAGGCCGACGCGAACTGCCCGCAGCTGATGCAGGTGCTCCCCCTGGACCTGCTCGGCGACCCCGCCCGGCTGGTCGACAGCGACACCCCCTACGCCGCCGCGTGGGGGGACCCCGCGGTGGTGCTCGTGTGCGGCGTGCCGCAGCCGGCCGGACTGGTCCCCGGCGAGGGGCTGTTCACCATCAACGGGGTGACCTGGTACGTCGACCAGACCGATCCCGAGGCCACGGTGTGGACCGCGGTCGACCGGGCCGTCTACGTCGAGGTGAGCCTGCCGCCGGACGTCGACAGCGCCCCGGTGACCGCGCTCAGCGACGTCCTGGCCGCCACGCTGCCCGCCCGGTAGCTCAGGCCATCGGCAGCCGGTCGAGCTGGGCGAGCACCACCGCGCGCAGCTCCTCGGTGGCCGCCTCCGTGCTGTCGGCGACCGCGGTCACCGCGACGCTGAACACGCCGTGGGCGCACCAGGCGAACACGGCCGGACCGGCCAGGCGGGTGGCCGGGTCGGCCCCGTCGGCCGGCGTGGTCACGACCAGCAGGCTGCAGCCGCCGGGCAGGTCGGCCGGGTCGCGGCGCAGCACCCCCTCGTAGAGCGCCGCGTCGTTGCCCG
This sequence comes from Geodermatophilus tzadiensis, assembly GCF_003002915.1. Taxonomy (GTDB): domain Bacteria; phylum Actinomycetota; class Actinomycetes; order Mycobacteriales; family Geodermatophilaceae; genus Geodermatophilus; species Geodermatophilus tzadiensis. The sequence continues at coordinate 88,174 of NZ_PVTG01000015.1, forward strand.
CCAGGTCCTCGGCGTAGGCGGCGGCGCCGGCGTGCTCGTCGAACTGGTCGACGAACACGCTGGTCAGCGGCCCGGTGGTCGAGCCCCAGAAGCGCTCCCAGCCGTGCCGGTAGCCGTAGTCGCGCAGCACGGTGCGCTCGCGGGCAGGGTCCTCGGCGTAGGCGGCGACGTCGTCGACGGACTTGGCACCGGCGGGCGGCTGCAGGTCGCCGTCGGGGATGCGGGCCAGGCCGGAGGGCACCCGGGTGAGCACCAGCGCGCCGAGCTCCTCGACCGTCGCCGGGGTCGCCGTCGCCGGGGCCGGGGTGGCGCTGCCGACCACCGTCGGCGTGCAGCCGGTGAGGACCAGCAGGCCCACGGCGAGCGCGACCGACCGGCCCGGTGTCACCTCGGGGTCCGCGCGTCCCCCGGGCGGCCCGCGCGCGCCAGCGCCGAGGCGACCAGCCGGTCGACCAGCTCGGGGTGGCCGACCCCGCTGGCCGCCCACATCCGCGGGAACATCGAGATGGGCGTGAAGCCCGGCATCGTGTTGACCTCGTTGACCACCAGCCGCTCGGCGCCGTCGGGGCCGGTGCCGAGGAAGAAGTCCACACGGGCCAGCCCCTCGCAGTCCAGGGCGAGGTAGGCGCGGCAGGAGGCCGCCTGCACCATCCGCGTCTGCTCGGGCGTGAGGTCGGCCGGGACGTCGAACTCCACGGCGTCCTCGAGGTACTTGGCGCTGAAGTCGTACCAGTCGGTGCCGGCCTTGAGCCGGATCTCGGCGGGCAGGCTGGCCTCGGGCGGGCCGCCGTCGCGGCCGGCCAGCACGCCGCACTCGATCTCCCTCCCGGGGACGGCGGCCTCCACGACCACCTTCGGGTCGACGGCGGCGGCGGTGGCCACGGCCTCCGGGAACTGCGCCCAGTCGGTGACCTTGCTGATGCCGATGCTCGACCCGGCGCGGGAGGGCTTGACGAACACCGGCAGCCCCAGCCGCTCGCGGTCGGCGGCGGTGAGGACGTCGGGGTCGGGGCAGAGCGCTCCCCCGGCGTCGCGCAGCACCACGTGGTCGCCCTGCGGCAGCCCGGAGGCGGCCAGGAGCTTCTTGGTGAACTCCTTGTCCATCGACGCGGCGCTGGCGAAGACCCCGGACCCGACGTAGGGCAGCCCGCTCGTCTCCAGCAGCCCCTGGACGGTGCCGTCCTCGCCGTAGGCGCCGTGCAGCACCGGGAAGACGACGTCGACCTCGGTCAGCGCCGGGCCGATCGCGGCGGTCGGCTCCAGCACCGCCAGGCCGCGGCCGCCGGGGTCACCGACCAGCGACACCGCCGTCCCCCCGGTGACCTCGGGCAGCCGGCCGCCGTCGATGGCCAGCTGCTGCCCGGGGTCGGGCAGCACCCAGCGCCCGTCGCGGGCGATGCCCACCGGCACCACCTCGTAGCGCTCCGGGTCGAGGGCGGCGATGACGCTGCCCGCCGAGACGCAGGAGATGGCGTGCTCGGCGCTGCGCCCCCCGAACACGACCGCGACGCGCACCTTGCCTGTCCCGCTCATCGCGGCCGACCCTAGTCGACGCCGCGGACGCGTCCCGCGCTCCGGCAGGGCCGTGGCGCGCGCCGTGTGGGACTCTCGTCGCGATGCGGGAGAACGCGGCCCCCCCGGTGGACCCCCGGCCTCCGGCGACGACGGCACACGACGAGGGGCCTGACCAGGGGGCCGCCCCGGCGCGCCGTCACCCGCTCCGGCTGCGGCTGGCCGGTGCGGCGGTGCACGCCTACACCGCGCTGGGCTCGGTGCTGGCGCTGCTGTTCGTGCTCGCCGCGCTCGAGGGCGAGGTGGAGGCCGCGCTGTGGGTGGGGCTGGCCGCACTGGTGGTCGACGGCACCGACGGGATGCTGGCCCGCCGCGCGCGGGTCAAGGAGACGATCCCCTGGTTCGACGGCGCGCTGCTGGACAACATCGTCGACTACCTGACCTACGTCTTCGCGCCCGTCGTCCTGCTGTGGACCACCGGCGCGCTGCCGCACGGACCGCTGGGCTGGGCGCTCGGCGCGCTGCCGCTGCTGGCGTCGAGCTACCAGTTCTGCCGGGTCGATGCGAAGACCGACGACCACACCTTCCTCGGCTTCCCGAGCTACTGGAACGTCGTGGCGTTCTACGCGGTGGTGCTCGACCTGTCGCAGGTCGCCGTCGCGGTCACCCTCGTCGTCTGCTCGGTGCTGGTCTTCGTGCCGGTGCGCTACCTGTACCCGTCGCGCACCGAGGCGCTGTGGCAGGTGAGCATGCTGCTGACGGCGGTCTGGTTCATCTGCTACGCCGTGCTCGTCGTCCAGCTGCCCGACCCGAACCCGGTCGTCGTCGTGGTGTCGTTCGCCTACGTCGTCTACTACCTGGCCTTCAGCGGGTGGCTCACCGCCCGCGCCGCGCACCGCCGCCGCCGGGACGCCCGCGCCGCCGCCTGACCCCACCGGTCGTGGGCGGGTGCGCCCGGCGAGCGGTCAGGCGGCGTCGAGCCCGGCGAGCAGGTCGGCGACGACGTCGTCGGTGTCCTCGATGCCGCAGGAGAAGCGCACGAACCCCGCCGGGACGGCGTCCCCGCCCCACTGCGCCCGCCGGTCGACGGTGCTGTGCACGCCGCCGAAGCTGGTCGCCGCGGTCCACAGCCGGGTGGCGGCGAGGAAGCGCAGGACGGCGTCCTCGTCGGCCAGCTCCGCGGACACGACGCCGTTGGGGCGCAGCATCTGCCGGGTCGCCAGGGCGTAGGAGGCGTCGCCGGGCCGCCACGGCCAGCGCACGCCGGTGACCGCCGGGTGCCCGGCCAGCACGGCCGTCACGGCGTCGGCGGTGGCCGCCTGGCGGGCCAGCCGCAGGTCCAGCGTGCTCATCGACCGGTGGCCGAGCCACGCGTCGAAGGCGCCGGGCGTGGCACCGGTGTGGTCGCGCCAGCCCTTGAGCCGGTCGTACAGCTCGTCGGAGGTCGTCGACACGTGGCCCAGCAGCAGGTCGCTGTGCCCGGTGAGCGCCTTGGTGTCCGCGCCGACGGTGAGGTCGGCGCCCAGGGCCAGGGGGCGCTGCCCGAGCGGGGTGGCCGTGGTGTTGTCGACGGCGAGCAGCGCTCCGGCGGCGCGGGTGGCCGCGGCGACGGCGGCGACGTCGCACACGTCGAGGTGCGGGTTGCTCGGCGTCTCCAGGACCACCATCCGGGCGCCCTCGAGGTCGCCGCGGGCGGCGACCTCGGCGATCTCCGGCGTGGGCACGTACTCCACGCGCACGCCCAGCCGCTCCAGCTCGTCGCGGGCCAGCATCCGGGTGGCGTAGTAGCCGTCGGCGGGCAGCACCAGGCGGTCGCCGGCCGACACGAGGGCCGTCACCGCGGCGGTGACGGCGGCCATCCCGGTGGCGAAGGACAGGCAGCGGCCGCCGTCGAGCGCGCCGACCGCGGTCTCGAAGGCCCGGTACGTGGGGTGCTCGGTGCGGGCGTAGGCGTCGGTCCCGTTCGCGCGGGGCGGCAGGGCGCCGAGGTGGTAGGGCGCGGCGAACACCGGCGAGGGGCGCAGCGGCGTGCCGGGCACCGGCGGCAGGTCGCCGGCGTGGACCGACCGGGTGCCGTCCCCCCACCCGTCGGGCGGCGTCGTCACTCCGGCTTCGCCTCGCGGGACATGATCTCCTTGAGCACCAGCTGGGCCGGGACGCCGTCGTGGCAGACCTTCACGACCGCCTCGGTGAGCGGCACGTCGATGCCGTGGGCGCGCGCCAGCTCCAGCACCGGCCGGCAGCTCTTGACGCCCTCGGCCACCTGGCGCGTCTCGCGCTGCACCTCCTCCAGCGACATCCCGCGGCCGAGCTTCTCCCCGAAGGTGCGGTTGCGCGACAGCGGCGAGCTGCAGGTGGCCACCAGGTCGCCGAGGCCGGCCAGTCCGGCGAAGGTGGTCAGCTCCGCGCCGAGCGCGGTCCCGAGCCGGGCGGTCTCGGCCAGCCCGCGGGTGATCAGCGAGGCTCGGGTGTTGTCGCCGAACCCCATGCCCTCGGCGATGCCGCAGGCCAGCGCGATGACGTTCTTCACCGCCCCGCCGAGCTCGCAGCCGACCAGGTCGCGGTTGGTGTAGGGGCGGAAGTAGGGGGTGTGGCAGGCCGCCTGCAGCGCCGTCGCCCGGTCGTCGTCGGGGCAGGCGATGACGGTGGCCGCCGGCTGCTCCTCGGCGATCTCGCGGGCGAGGTTGGGGCCCGACAGGGCGGCCACCCGCTCGGGTCCGGCGCCGGTGACCTCGCAGATCACCTCGCTCATCCGCTTGGTGCTGCCCAGCTCGATGCCCTTCATCAGCGAGAGCAGACTGGCGTCGGGCGGCAGCAGCGGCGCCCAGGCGGTGAGGTTGGCCCGCAGCGACTGGGAGGGGACGGCGAGCACGACCACGTCGGCGCCGTCGAGGGCCAGCGCGGCGTCGACGGTCGCCGTCAGCGTCCGCGGGAGGCGCACGCCGGGGAGGTAGTCGGGGTTCTCCCCCGTCTCGGTGATCGCCTCGCACAGCTCCGGGCGGCGGGCGTGCAGCGTCACCGCGCAGCCGGCGTCGGCCAGCACCTTGGCGAACGTCGTCCCCCAGGAGCCCGCGCCGAGGACCGCGGCGCGGGTGCCGCGACCCGAGCGCTCCGGCCCGCTCACGCGGCGCTCCCGGGCAGGTCGCCGGGCAGCGACCGGCCCGGCCGCCGGGCGGACACCGGCGGCGCGGGCTCCCCGCGCAGCGCCGCCAGCTCGTCGCGCACCCGGCCCATGAGCAGGTCGGTGGTCGAGCGGAGCAGGTCGGGCGTCAGCGCCCGCCCGGCGCGCACCTCCGCCCGCAGCGCGGAGAGGTCCACCGGTTCCCCGATCGCGTAGTCGGTGGGCGTGCGCAGCCGCAGGTGCAGCTTCTTGGCGTGGTAGTCGTGCACCCGCTGCGGGCCCCACTGCGCCACCGGCAGCACGACGGCGTCGGTGGTCAGCGCCAGCCGGGCGACGCCGGTGCGCGCCTCCATGGGCCACCAGTCGGGGTCGCGGGTGACCGAGCCCTCGGGGTAGATGACCACGACGTTGCCGGCCTCGAGGTCGGCCGCGGCCGTCGACAGCGAGCCCCGGGCGTCCGAGGAGCCGCGCGCGACCGGGATCTGCCCGGCGTCGAGCAGGATGCGGCCCGCCAGCCCCCGGAAGACGGCCTGCTTGGCCAGGAAGTGCGGGATGCGGCCGTGGTCGTAGACCAGCCGCGCGCAGGCCAGCGGGTCGAGCACCGACACGTGGTTGACCACCAGCAGCACCGGGCCGGTGCGCGGGAACCGCTCGCCGTGCCGGTAGCGCAGCCGGAACAGCAGGGAGGCCACCGGGTAGATGACGACCACGGCGAGCCGGAGCGACCACGGCAGCCGGCCCCGCTCGTGCAGGACCCGCGGCCGCTGCTGCGCGACCGTCCCGCGCCCGGCGGACTGCTCCTCGGTCACCGGCACCCCTCCGCTCGGTCGTGATGACCGGCACATGATCGCACCGGACCCGCGGCCCCGGTCCGGCAGTGCCGTCCGGCGGTGGAGCGGTGTGCTCACATGGACCCCGTGCACTGGTCCGTGGTCGTCCCGGCGAAGCGGCTCGGCGCGGCCAAGACCCGCCTGCACCCGCTGACCGGCGGGCCCGGCGCGGGCGACCGGCACGCGGTGCTGGTGCTCGCGCTGCTGGCCGACACGGTGGCCGCCGCCCGCGCCTGTCCCGCGGTCGACGACGTCGTCGTGGTCACCGACGACGCCCGCGCCGCCGCGGCGGTCACCGCGCTGGGGGCGCGCACCGTGCCGGACGCGCCCGACCGCGGCCTCAACCCCGCCCTCGCCCACGGCGCGGGCGCCGCCGCGACCGCGGCGGTGGCCGCGCTGTCGTCGGACCTGCCGGCGCTGCGCCCGGCCGAGCTGGCGGCCGCGCTGGACGCCGCCGAGGCGGCACCGCGCGGCTTCGTCGCCGACGCCGCCGGGACCGGGACCACCCTGCTGACCGCGGCCGGCGTGCCGCTGGACCCGCACTTCGGGCGCGGTTCGGCCGCCGCGCACGCCGCCGCCGGGGCGCGGCCGCTGGGCGGGGACTGGCCGGGGCTGCGCCGCGACGTCGACACCCCCGCCGACCTCGCCGCGGCCGCCGCCCTGGGCGTGGGGACGGCGACCGCGGTGCTGCTGCCCCGGCTGCTGCCCCGCACCGGCTGAGCCACCCGCCGCGGGTCGTCCGCCGTTCACCCGGGTGCGGCACGATGACGCCGTGGCAGCGGAGACGACGACAGCCGACACGACGCGCACGCCGCAGGGGGAGGGACCGCCGGCGCTGCCCGCCGACCGCTTCCTCAACCGGGAGCTGTCCTGGCTGGACTTCAACGCGCGGGTGCTCGAGCTGGCCGAGGACGGGACGCTGCCGCTGCTGGAGCGGGTCAAGTTCCTGGCGATCTTCGCGGGCAACCTCGACGAGTTCTACATGGTGCGCATCGCCGGCCTCAAGCGGCGGCTGAGCACCGGGCTGACCGTCCGCTCCCCCGACGGGCTCACCATCCGCGAGCAGCTGGCGCGGGTCACCGAGCGGACGCAGGAGCTGGTGCACCGGCACGCGGTCACCTTCGAGCAGGACGTCACGCCGCGGCTGGAGGCGGCCGGCATCCGGATCGTGCACTGGTCCGACCTCGCCGAGCCCGAGACCCGGCGGCTGCGGGAGTACTTCCGCGACCAGGTGTTCCCGGTGCTCACCCCGCTGGCGGTCGACCCGGCGCACCCGTTCCCCTACATCAGCGGCCTGTCGCTCAACCTCGCGGTCCAGGTGCGCGACCCCGACACCGGCAACCGGCACTTCGCCCGGCTGAAGGTGCCCAACAACGTGCCGCGGTTCGTCCCGGTGGGGGCCGCCCAGGCGCCGGACGCGACCGGCCAGGCGACGTTCCTGCCGCTCGAGGACCTCATCTCCGCCCACCTGACGTCGCTGTTCCCCGGTCTCGACGTGGTCGACCACCACCTGTTCCGGGTCACCCGCAACGCCGACCTCGAGGTGGAGGAGGACCGCGACGAGGACCTGCTGCAGGCCCTCGAGCGGGAGCTGGCCCGCCGCCGGTTCGGCCCGGCCGTGCGGCTGGAGGTGACCGAGACGATGGACCCGCAGATCCTCGACGTCCTCGTCTCCGAGCTCGAGGTCAGTCCGCAGGACGTCGTCACCGTGCCCGGCCTGCTCGACCTGGCGTCGCTGTGGGCGCTGTACGACCTCGACCGGCCGGAGCTCAAGGACGAGCCGTTCGTGCCGGCCACCCACCCGCGGCTGTCCGAGGGCGAGACGCCCAAGAGCGTGTTCGCCACGCTGCGCGAGGGCGACGTGCTGGTGCACCACCCCTACCACTCGTTCGCGACCAGCGTGCAGCGCTTCATCGAGCAGGCCGCGGCCGATCCGCACGTGCTGGCGATCAAGCAGACGCTCTACCGCACCTCCGGCGACTCGCCGATCGTCACCGCGCTCATCGAGGCCGCCGAGGCCGGCAAGCAGGTCGTGGTGCTGGTGGAGGTCAAGGCGCGCTTCGACGAGGAGGCCAACATCACGTGGGCCCGGTCGCTGGAGCGGGCCGGCTGCCACGTCGTCTACGGGCTGGTGGGCCTCAAGACGCACTGCAAGACCGCGCTGGTGGTGCGCCGGGAGAGCGGCGTCATCCGCCGCTACGTGCACATCGGGACGGGCAACTACAACCCCAAGACCGCCCGCCTCTACGAGGACCTCGGCATCCTCACCGCCGACCCGCGGGTGGGCGCCGACCTCACCGACCTGTTCAACACCCTCACCGGCTACTCGCGGCAGACCAGCTACCGGCAGCTCATGGTGGCGCCGCACGGCATCCGCAGCGGGCTGGTCGACAAGATCCGCCGGGAGGCGCGGCACGCGGCCGAGGGCCGGCCCTGCGGCATCCGGTTCAAGGTGAACTCCCTGGTCGACGAGGGGGTCATCGACGCGCTCTACGAGGCCGCGCGGGCCGGCGTCCCCGTGGAGCTGTTCATCCGCGGCATCTGCGCGCTGCGGCCGGGGGTGCCCGGGCTGTCCGAGGGCATCCGGGTGCGCTCGATCGTCGGCCGGTTCCTGGAGCACTCGCGGGTGATGGCCTTCTGCAACGGCGGGGAGCAGGAGTGGTGGATCGGCAGCGCCGACCTCATGCACCGCAACCTCGACCGCCGCGTCGAGGTGCTGCTGCGGGTCTGCGACGAGACCGCGCAGCGCGAGCTGCAGCGGGTCTTCGACGCCGCGATGGCCCCGGGCGTGGGCTGCTGGGAGCTCGGCCCCGAGGGCACCTGGACCCGCACCGCCGGGCGCGACTACCAGGCCGCGCTGACGGCCGCGGTGACCGAGCATGCCGGCTGAGGGCGGACGCGGGGTCGTCGCCGCGGCCGGCGGTGCCGTCTGGCGGACGACGGCCGGCGGGGGGCTGGAGACCGCTCTGGTGCACCGCGAGCGCTACGACGACTGGTCGCTGCCCAAGGGCAAGCTCGACGCCGGGGAGAACGCGCTGGCCGCCGCCGTCCGCGAGGTGCGGGAGGAGACCGGCCTCGACGTCGTCGCCGGCCGGCGCAGCCTGCGCACGCGGTACACCGTCGCCCAGGGCGACAAGCACGTCGACTACTGGCTGATGCAGGCCGTCGGCGACCCGCGGGAGTTCACGCCCAACCACGAGGTCGACGAGCTGCGCTGGCTGCCGGTCGACGAGGCCGCGGACCTCGTCACCCACGAGCACGACCGCGCGGTGCTGGCCGACCTCGCGCGCACCGACCTCCCGCGGGTGCCCCGGCTGCTGCTGGTGCGGCACGCCAAGGCGGGCAGCCGCAGCGACTGGGACGGCCCCGACGACGAGCGGCCGCTGGAGGCCCAGGGCCGGCGGCAGGCCCGGCAGCTGGCCGAGGTGCTGCCGCTGTTCGGCCCGGTCGAGCTGCTGACCGCCGCGCGGGTGCGCTGCCGCCAGACGCTGGAGCCGCTGGCCCTGCGCACCGGCCTGCCGCTGCAGGACCTGCCGGAGCTCGGCGAGGAGGAGTTCTCCGCCGACCCGGAGGCCGCCCTGGCCGTGGTCGAGCGGCTGCTGGCCCCGCGCGGGGCCCCGGGGGTCAGCGTGGTGTGCAGCCAGGGCGGGGCCATCCCGTCGGTGCTGGTGGCCCTCGGCGTCCGGTGGGAGGGCACCCGGGTGCACCCGCCGGCGGCCAAGGGCAGCGTCTGGGCGCTGGGCGGCCGGCCCGGCGCGCTGGCCGCCGACTACTACCGCGACCTGGGCCCCGACCCCGACGCGCCCTGAGGCGCGCCGGGGATCCGGGTCACGCGGGCAGCGCCGGGAGCGCCTTCGGCAGCCAGGGGGAGCGGCGGGCCTCGTAGGCCTGGACGTCGGCGAGGTGGCGCTCGGTGAGGCCGACGTCGTCGAGGCCCTCGAGCAGCCGCCAGCGGGTGTACTCGTCGACCTCGAACGCGACGGTGGTGTCGCCGTAGGTGACCCGCCGCTCCTGCAGGTCGACGGTCACCGGCGTGGCCGGATCGGCCTCGACGGCGGCCCACAGCGCCTCGACGTCGGCCTGCGGCAGCACGACGGTGAGCAGCCCCGCCTTGGTCGAGTTGTTCTTGAAGATGTCGGCGAACCGCGAGCTGATGACGGCGCGGAAGCCGCCGTCCATCAGCGCCCAGACCGCGTGCTCCCGCGACGAGCCGGTGCCGAAGTCGGGGCCGGCGACCAGGATCGAGGCGTCGGCGTACTGCGGCTGGTTGAGCACGAAGTCGGGCTCGTTGCGCCGCCAGGCCACGAACAGCCCGTCCTCGAAGCCGGTGCGGGTGATCCGCTTGAGGTACTCGGCCGGGATGATCTGGTCGGTGTCGACGGCGCTGCGGCGCAGCGGGGCGGCGGTGCCGGTGTGCGTGGTGAAGGGCTGCATCTCAGACTCCTGCCGGGGTGGTGGGGCGGGTGGTCACGGCGCGACGTCGGCCAGGTCGGCGGGGGCGGTCAGCTTCCCGGTGAGGGCGGTGGCGGCGGCCACGGACGGCGAGACGAGGTGGGTGCGCCCGCCCTTGCCCTGGCGGCCCTGGAAGTTGCGGTTGCTGGTGGAGGCCGACCGCTCCCCCGGCTGCAGCTGGTCGGGGTTCATGCCCAGGCACATCGAGCACCCCGCCCCCCGCCACTCGGCGCCGGCCTCGGTGAACACGCGGTCGAGGCCCTCGGCCTCGGCCTGCAGCTTGACGCCGACCGACCCGGGGACGACGAGCATCCGGGTGGAGGCGTCGATCCGCTTCCCGCGCAGCAGCGCGGCGGCCGTCCGGAGGTCCTCGATGCGGCCGTTGGTGCAGGAGCCGAGGAAGACGGTGTCCACCTCGATCTCGCGCAGCGGCGTGCCGGGGGTCAGGCCCATGTAGGCCAGGGCCTGCTCGGCGGCGCGGCGCTCGTTCTCGTCGGTCATGGCGGCCGGGTCGGGCACCGACTCGCCGATCGGCAGCCCCTGGCCGGGGTTGGTGCCCCAGGTGACGAACGGGGTGAGCTCGGCGGCGTCGAGGACGACCTCGGTGTCGAAGGCCGCGCCCTCGTCGGTGCGCAGCGTGCGCCAGTGCTCGACGGCGGCGTCCCAGTCGGCGCCCTGGGGGGCGTGCGGGCGGCCCCGCAGGAAGTCGAACGTGGTCTGGTCGGGGGCGATCAGCCCGGCGCGGGCGCCGGCCTCGATCGACATGTTGCAGATCGTCATCCGGGCCTCCATCGACAGCGCCTCGATGGCGCTGCCGCGGTACTCGATGACGTGGCCCGCGGCGCCGTTGGTGCCGATCCGGGCGATGACGGCGAGGATGACGTCCTTCGCCGAGACGCCCTCCGGGAGCCGGCCCTCGACGGTGACGGCCATCTGCCTCGGGCGGTACTGCGGCAGCGTCTGGGTGGCCAGCACGTGCTCGACCTCGCTGGTGCCGATGCCGAAGGCGAGCGCTCCGAAGGCGCCGTGGGTGGAGGTGTGGCTGTCGCCGCAGACGATCGTCATCCCCGGCTGGGTCAGCCCGAGCTGCGGGCCGATGACGTGCACGATGCCCTGGTCGCGGTCGCCCATCGGCGCGAGCCGGATGCCGAACTCCGCCGCGTTGGTCCGCAGCGCCTCGACCTGGGCCCGGCTGACCGGGTCGGCGATCGGCGCGAGGATGTCCAGCGTCGGGACGTTGTGGTCCTCGGTGGCCATGGTGAGGTCGGGCCGGCGGACCGTGCGACCGGCGGCGCGCAGGCCGTCGAAGGCCTGCGGGCTGGTCACCTCGTGCACGAGGTGCAGGTCGATGTAGAGCAGGTCGGGCTCGCCCTCGGCACTGCGCACGACGTGGGCGTCGTAGACCTTCTCCGCCAGGGTCTTCGGCACGGGTCCCTCCCGGGGTGGCCATCTCATTGAGTGAGATGAGAGTATTGCTGTGTGGGACAGCCTAACCCCGTCGCCGTGCTGGACAAAGCGGTGGCCATCCTGCGCGCCGTCGCGCAGCAGCCCGCCTCGCTCGCCGACCTGGTCGCGCGCACCGAGCTGCCGCGGGCCACGGCGCACCGGCTGGCCGTCGCGCTGGAGGGCCACCGGCTGCTGCGGCGCACCCCGGCGGGCTCGTGGGCGCCGGGCCCGGCGCTGGCCGAGCTCGGCCACGGCAGCGCCGACCTCGCGCAACTGGCCGGCCGGCACCTGGTGGTGCTGCGCGACGCCAGCGGGGAGAGCGCGCAGTTCTACGTGCGCGAGGGCGGCACCCGGGTCTGCGTGGCGGCCGCCGAGCGGGCCCACGGCCTGCGCGACACCGTGCCGGTCGGCGCGCGGCTGCCCATGACGGCGGGCTCGGCGGCGCACGCGCTGCTGGCGTTCGCGCCGGCCGAGGAGGTCACGCCGCTGCTGCCCGGCGCCAGCTTCACCGCCCGCACGCTGCTCGACGTCCGCCGGCGGGGCTGGGCGCACAGCGTCGCCGAGCGCGAGCCCGGGGTGGCGTCGCTGTCGGCGCCGGTGCGCGACCCGGGCGGCGCGGTGCTGGGCGCGGTGTCCATCTCCGGCCCGGTCGAGCGGCTGGGCCGCCGTCCGTCGCCGGACGTGGTCGGCGCCGTCCTCGAGGCCGCCTCGGCGATCGGGCGCGCCGCGGGCAGCTGACGGACCCCGAGGGGTTCCCCGTGCCGTCCGCCCGGCGAAGACTCCCGCCATGGCGACGACGGAGCCCACGCACCGCGGCCGCGCCCGGATCGCCGAGCCCGGGGAGGGCATCGGCCTCGACGAGCTGGCGCTGGCCACCCGCAACCACGGGATGCCGCTGGAGGCGCTGCGCTACGACGTCACGCCGCCGGGCCTGCACTACGTGCTCACCCACTACGACATCCCCGCCGTCGACCCCGGCGACTGGTCGCTGGAGGTCGGCGGCGCGGTGGCGCGCCCGCTGCGCCTGGACCTCGACGCGCTGCGCCGCCGTCCGGCCGTGACCGCGCGCGTGCTGCTCGAGTGCGCCGGCAACGGCCGCGCCCGGCTGGAGCCCCGGCCGGTGAGCCAGCCCTGGCTGCTGGAGGCCGTGGGCAGCGCCGAGTGGACCGGCACGCCGCTGGCCCCGCTGCTGCGGGAGGCGGGCGTCTCCCCCGGCGCGGTCGACGTCGCCTTCACCGGCGCCGACCACGGCGTCGAGGGCGGCCGGGAGCAGGACTACTCCCGCGGCCTGCCGCTGGCCGAGGCGCTGCGCCCGGACGTGCTGCTGGCCTGGGGCATGAACGGCGCTCCCCTGCCGCCGCAGCACGGCGCTCCGCTGCGGCTGCTGGTCCCCGGCTGGTACGGCATGGCGCACGTCAAGTGGCTGACCCGGATCGAGGTGCTCGACCGGCCGTTCACCGGCTTCCAGAACGCCGTCGCCTACCGGATCAAGGTCGACGCGCACGAGGCCGGCGTCCCGGTCACCCGGATCGCGCCCCGCGCGCTGCTGGCCCCACCCGGCTGGCCGGACTTCCTGACCCGCGAGCGCTTCCTCCGCCCGGGCCCGGTGGCGCTCACCGGGCGGGCGTGGTCGGGCCGCGCCCCGGTGACCGGGGTCGAGGTGAGCACCGACGGCGGCGCCACCTGGACCCCGGCCCACCTGGCCCCGGCCGACCCGGCGCACCCCTGGACGTGGCGGGCGTGGACCTGCGCGTGGGACGCCCGCCCGGGCCGCCACGAGCTGGTCGTGCGCGCCGCCGACGCCGAGGGCGCCCAGCCGGTGCAGCAGCGCTGGAACCGCCAGGGCATGGCCAACAACCTGGTGCAGCGGGTGCCGGTCACCGTCCGTCAGTGACCGGCGGTGGCCCGCCCGCTGCCGTCGTCCTCGGGGTCCTGCCGGTCCGGCGGGGCCTCGACGACGATCGGGCGCAGCCGGGACCACAGCGCGAACGCCGCGGCGAACACCAGCATCGCCAGGCCCGCCCACAGGTTGGCGTTGACGTCGCCGGTGCGCTCCCGGTCGGCCGCGGTGTCGCTGAACAGGCCCAGGAGGACCAGCACGACGCCGTAGAAGCCGATCAGCGCGGCGATGACGTTGCGGACGTCGAAGGCCCCCGCTGCGTGCTTGGCCGGGGTGGCGCTGTTGCTGCTGCTGCTCATGGCCGGGCTCCTGTGGTCAGCGGAAGACGACATTGAGGACGATCACCATCACCAGCGCGATGCCGGCCAGCTTGGTCGGCGACTGGTACCAGGGCAGCCGGTGCGCGTCGGGGTCGGTGCGCTGCTCCTTCGGCGTCTCGGAGTAGACCAGCCCGGCGAGCTGGGCGACCGGCTTGGGCGCGGTGACCTGGCTGACCACGATGCTGACGACGATGTCGACGACGAAGGCCGCGCTCGCGGCGACGAAGCTCGCGCCCTGGCCGCCGATCGGCAGCAGCCCGAGCGACGCCGTGCCGAACGCGTCCTCGCTGAGGAAGGCGACGGCGACGGCGGCCAGCGTCCCGGACACCAGGCCCATCCAGCCGGCGGTCGGCGTCATCCGCCGCCAGAACATGCCGAGGATGAACGTGGCGAACAGCGGGGCGTTGAAGAAGCCGAACAGCGTCTGCAGGTAGTCCATCAGGTTCGTGTAGCCCGACGCGATGATCGCCGTCCCGATGGCGGCCACGGTGGCGCCGACCGTCGCCCACCGGCCGACGGCGAGGTAGTAGCCGTCGGGCCGGTCCTTCTTCACGTACTGCTGCCACAGGTCGTAGCTGAAGACGGTGTTGAAGGCGGAGATGTTGGCCGCCATGCCGGCCATGAACGCCGCGAGCAGGCCGGCCAGGGCGACGCCGAGCAGGCCGTTGGGCAGGGTGTCGCGGATGAGCAGCAGGATCGAGTTGTTGTAGTCGAAGTCCGTGGCCGACGCCGCCCGGGCCTCCACCACCTCCGGGACCAGGACCGTGGCGATGATGCCCGGGATCACGACGATGAACGGGACGAACATCTTCGGGAAGGCGCCGATGATCGGCGTGCTGCGGGCCGCGGACATCGACTTGGTCGCCATCGCCCGCTGGACCTCGACGAAGTTCGTCGTCCAGTAGCCGAAGGACAGCACGAAGCCGAGGCCGAACACGATGCCGATGACCGACAGGACGGGACTGCCGATGCCGGACAGCTCCGTGGCCGGCCACGAGGTCAGCTCCTCGGCGCGCCCGGAGTCGGTCACCCGGTCGACCAGCCCCCCGACGCCGCCGACGCGGTTGAGGCCGATGAGCGTCAGGGGCAGCAGCGCGGCCACGATGACGAAGAACTGCAGGACCTCGTTGTAGATGGCCGCCGACAGCCCGCCGAGCGTGATGTAGCTGAGCACCACGGCCGCCGCCACGATCAGCGACAGCCACAGCGGCCAGCCCAGCAGCGCCTCGACGATGGTGGCCAGCAGGTAGAGGTTGATGCCGGCGATGAGGATCTGCGCGACGGCGAAGCTGAGCGCGTTGACCAGGTGGGCGCCGGTGCCGAACCGGCGGCGCATGAACTCCGGGACCGAGCGGACCTTCGACCCGTAGTAGAAGGGCATCATCACCACGCCCAGGAACAGCATGGCCGGGACCGCGCCGATCCAGAAGTAGTGCATGGTGCTCATGCCGAACTGCGCGCCGTTGGCCGACATGCCGACGATCTCGACGGCCCCGAGGTTGGCCGAGATGAACGCCAGGCCGGTGACCCACGCGGGCAGCGACCGGCCGGACAGGAAGAAGTCCAGGCTGTCGGACACCCGCCGGCGCGCGGCGGCGCCGATGAGCAGCACGACGGCGAAGTAGGCGGCCACCAGCAGGTAGTCGACGAACGTCGCGTCCAGTCTCAGGTCGTCCACTCAGGCCTCCACTCGGGTCGGTTCAGGGCAGCCGCCGGGCCCCGGCGGAGGGGACCACGACGAACGAACGGGTCGCGCCGGCGCGCTCGGTGACGGCCGTGGCGACGGCGTCGGCGTCCGCGGCGTCGACGAGGGCGACGGCGCTGCCGCCGAAGCCCCCGCCGACCATGCGGGCGCCGTGCGCGCCGGCGGACAGCGCGGTCTCCACGATGGCGTCGAGCTCGGGCACCGACACCTCGAAGTCGTCGCGCAGCGAGGCGTGCCCGGCGGTGAGCACCGGGCCGACGGCGCGCGGGTCGCCGCCCCCGCCCAGCAGCCCGACGACCTCGCGCACGCGGGCGTCCTCGCTGACGACGTGGCGGGCGCGCCGCAGCAGCAGCGCGCCGCGCTCGTCGCCGTCGTCCAGCGGGGCCAGGTCGGCGACGTCCCGGACGTCGCAGAGCAGCTCGACGCCCAGGCGGCGCGCGGCCTCCTCGCACTCGCGGCGGCGGTCGCCGTAGCCGCTCTCGGCGTGGCTGTGGGTGGTGCCCGAGTCGACCACCAGCAGCGCCAGGCCGGCTGCGGCGAGGTCGAGGGGCACCTGCTCGCTGCGCCGGTCGCGGGTCTGCAGGTACAGCGCGTGGCCGGCGGTGCACAGCACCGAGGCCGACTGGTCGAGGATGCCGGTGGGCGCGCCGACGAAGTCGTTCTCGGCCCGGCGGGCGACGTCGACCAGGTCGCCCGGGCCCAGGTCGAGGCCGAGCAGGTCGCGCAGCGCCAGGGCCAC
Source organism: Geodermatophilus tzadiensis (assembly GCF_003002915.1). Classification (GTDB taxonomy): domain Bacteria; phylum Actinomycetota; class Actinomycetes; order Mycobacteriales; family Geodermatophilaceae; genus Geodermatophilus; species Geodermatophilus tzadiensis. The sequence goes on from NZ_PVTG01000015.1 coordinate 104,199, forward strand.
CGCGCACTCCAGCGCGGCCGACGACGACAGGCCCGCACCGGCGGGGACGTCGCCGTCGACGAGCAGGCTCAGCCCGCCGGTCACGGAGTCGCGCAGCTCGGCCACCACGCCCGCCGGGTAGCCGGCCCAGCCGCCCGGGCTCCCCGGGGCCAGGTCGACGACGGCCACCTCGGCGTCGGCGCCCGGGTGCTGCAGCGAGGCCAGCACCAGCCGGCCGTCGTCGCGGCGGGCGACCGCGGCGCGGGTGGTGTGCGGGAGGGCGACCGGCAGCACCGCGCCGCCGTTGTAGTCGGTGTGCTCGCCGATGACGTTGACCCGGCCGGGAGCGGCCCAGACGCCCTCGGGCGGGCCACCGAAGCGGTCGGTGAAGGCGGCCACCGCGCGCGCCGCGGCCTCCTCGTCGGTGGGCACCTCGCTCACGGGACCACCACGGCCCGCAGCTGCTCGGCGACGTCCTCGGGGTTGGTGTCGGTGATGAACGCGCCCATCCCCGACTCCGAGCCGGCCAGGTACTTGAGCTTGCCGGGGGCCCGGCGCAGCGAGAACAGCTGCAGGTGCAGCCACCAGTCCTCGCGGCCCTCCCGCACCGGCGCCTGGTTCCAGGCGGCGATGTAGGGCATCGGGGTGTCGAAGCGGTGCGCGAAGCGGCCCAGCACGTCGAGGTAGAGCGCGGCCAGGTGGTCGCGCTGGGTGTCGTCGAGGGCCGGCAGGTCGGGCACCCGGCGGGTCGGGAACAGCTGCACCTCGTAGGGCCAGCGGGCCGCCGCCGGCACGAACGCCACCCAGGAGTCGTTGGCCGCCACCACCCGCGGGCCGCTGCGCTCGGCCGCCACCAGCTCGGCGAACAGGTCGCCGCCGGTCTCCTCCCGGTGCCGGCGCACGGAGGCCAGCACCTTCGCCACGCGCGGCGTCACGAAGGGGTAGGCGTAGATCTGCCCGTGCGGGTGCGACAGGGTCACCCCGATCTCCTCGCCGGAGTTCTCGAAGCAGAACACCTGCTCGACCCCGTCGAGGGCGCCGAGCTCCGCGGTGCGCTCGGCCCAGACGTCGACGACGAGGCGCGCCCGCTCGCGGCTGAGGCCGGCGAAGTGCTGGTCGTGGTCGCTGGTGAACAGCACGACCTCGCAGCGGCCGAAGCCCGGGCGCAGCTCGGCCAGCGGGTCGCCGGGGGCGTGCGGCGCGACGTCGCGGTCGACGGAGGTGGCCAGCGAGGGGAAGCGGTTCTCGAAGACGGCCACCTGGTAGTCGTTCTCGGGCACCTCGGTGGGCCGGCCCGGGCGCGAGGGGTCCAGGGGGCACTGGTCGGCCGGCGGCAGGAAGGTGCGGGTCTGCCGGTGCGCGGCGACGACCACCCACTCGTCCAGCAGCGCGTCCCGGCGCAGCTGCGAGCGGGTGCTCACCGGCGGCAGGTCGCGGGTGTCCTCGGCCGGGTGCCGGACGGGTGAGCCGTCGGCGTCGAAGTACAGGACCTCCCGGCCGTCTGCCAGCCGAGCGCTCGTCCGGATCACCGTCGTCCGCCTCCCGTTCCGGGCCCGCGGGTGGGCCCTGCGAACGCTATGCCCGGTGGTGATCTCCAGCCACTCGGGCACCGGCCGGACAGCACGAGAGCCCCCGGCCGGGTGGCCGGGGGCTCTCGCTCGCCGTAGCCCCGAAGGGATTCGAACCCTCGCTACCGCCGTGAGAGGGCGGCGTCCTGGACCGCTAGACGACGGGGCCGGACCGCTCCATGGTGCCACGGGGCCGGACGCGGGCCGCGAGCGGCCCCGGGACGACGAGAGCCCCCGGTCCGGGGACCGGGGGCTCTCGCTCGCTGTAGCCCCGAAGGGATTCGAACCCTCGCTACCGCCGTGAGAGGGCGGCGTCCTGGGCCGCTAGACGACGGGGCCGTGCGGTGGTGCGGGTGGTGCGTGAGGAGGTGGTGCTTCCTCGCTGGGGTACCAGGACTCGAACCTAGACTAACGGAACCAGAAACCGTCGGGCTGCCAATTACCCCATACCCCAAGGCTTGGCCGGCACCTCGCGGCGCCGGGTACGACCATACCCGATGCCCGCGGAGGGGGTGTCACCACCCCCGGGTGCGCGGGTCGCCGGCCGGCACGCGCAGGTCGCGCGCCGGGGTGAGCAGCTCCGGGCGCAGCTTCCGCCGGGAGGCGGCGACGAGGGCGACGTAGCCGGCCATCGCCACCACCGTGAGCAGCAGGAACAGCAGCCCGGTACCCGCCGGCACCTCCTCGGTGGCGACGTCGTCGCCGAGCGTGCCCGCCAGGAGAAAGACCAGCACGTTGTTCACCGCGTGCAGCACGATCGCCGCCTCGAGCCCGCCGGTGAGCCACACCACGGCCGAGGCGGCCAGGCCGAAGGCGAAGCGGTCGAGGAAGGTGGCGACGTCGCCGGGGGCGTGCGCCGCCGAGAACAGCGCCGCGGTGACCACGGCCGCGACCAGCGCGCCGGCCCGCGGACCGCGGATCCACGCGGCGATCGCCTGGCTGAGGTAGCCGCGGAAGACGTACTCCTCGGCGGCCGACTGGATCGGCGTGGTGAGCACCACGACCAGCAGCAGCCAGACCAGGTCGTCGACCGGCCCGCTGACCCCGCCGTCGCCGAACGCGAAGCCGAGCACCACCGACAGCCCGATGCCCACTCCGAGGGTGGCCAGGGCGCGCAGGGTGAACGGCGCGAACAGCCGCCACCGCAGCCGGGCCAGCACCGACGCCGACCAGCCCGGGCTCATCCCGTGCGCGGCCACCCACAGCAGCGACACGATCGGGATCGCGACGATCAGCGAGAGGTTGGTGATCAGCAGCACGCCGGGGTCGACCAGGTCGAGCAGCTCGAGGTCCGGCTCGATCCCGGTGAGCAGGGTCACCAGGACGACGACGAAGGCGGCCACCGAGTAGGCGACGACGAACAGCAGCAGGCCCAGCAGCGGCCGCCACCACGCCCAGTCGCGAGAGCGCATGGCCAGCAGGAAGGGCACCGGCTCGTCGTGCGGCGGCGTCCCGGGCGGCGGGGCGAGCGTGAGCCCCGGCGGCAGCGGGCCCGGACCGGCGGGTCCGTGCGGCCCCGGCGGCAGGGGCACCGGCCCCAGCGGCCACGGCACCGGCCCGGCGGGCACCCCCGCTCCCCCGGGCGGTCCCCACGGCACCGCCCCGCCCGGCCCACCCGCGTACGTGCCGGGCACCCGCGGCGGGGCGCCGTAGGGAGCGGTCGGCGGCGGGCCGGTGTAGGCCTCGCCGTCCCAGCCACCGGGGCCGGGCGGCGGCGCCCACGGCGGGAGGCTCACCCCGCCGCGCCCCGGGCCGCCGCGAGGCGGGCGAGCGTGCGGTCCCGTCCGAGCAGCTCGATCGACTCGTACAGCGGCGGGGAGACGGTGCGCCCGCTCACGGCCACCCGTACCGGACCGAAGGCCTGCCGCGGCTTGCGGCCCAGGCCCTCGACCAGGGCCGCCTTGAGGGCCTGCTCGATCCCCGCGGTCGACCAGTCGTCGAGGCCGCGCAGCGCGTCGGCCGCCGCGTCGAGCACCTCGCCGTCCTCGGGGCGGAGGTTCTTGGCCGCGGCGGCCGGGTCGATCTCCACCTCGTCGACGAACAGGAAGCCCAGGAGGCCGACGACGTCGGAGAGCACCACGCTGCGCTCCTGCGCCAGCGGGGCGATCGCGCGCAGCACCCGGTCCTGCTCGGGGGTGGGCGGGTCGGCGACGAGGCCGGCGCCGGCCAGGAAGGGCACCGCCCGCCCGACGAACTCCTCCACCGGCAGCTCGCGCAGGTGGGTGGCGTTGATCGCCTCGGCCTTCTTCACGTCGAAGCGGGCCGGGTTGGCGCTGACCCGGGTGACGTCGAAGGCCGCCGCCATCTCGGCCATCGAGAACACGTCGCGGTCCTCGGCGATCGACCAGCCCAGCAGTGCCAGGTAGTTGGCGAACCCCTCGGGCAGGAAGCCGCGCTCCCGGTAGACGTCCACGTTGGACTGCGGGTCGCGCTTGGACAGCTTCTTGCTGCCCTCACCGGTGACGTAGGGCAGGTGGCCGAAGCGCGGGGTGCCGCCGGCGACCCCGACGTCCTGCAGGGCGGCGTAGAGGGCCAGCTGGCGGGGGGTGGAGGGCAGCAGGTCCTCGCCGCGCAGCACGTCGGTGATGCCCATCAGGGCGTCGTCGACGGGGTTGACGAAGGGGTACAGCGGCACCCCGTTGGCCCGGACGACGACGAAGTCGGGCACCGAGCCCGCGGCGAAGCGGACCTCGCCGCGCACCAGGTCGGTCCAGGCGAGGTCGCTGTCGGGCATCCGCAGCCGCAGCACCGGCTCGCGGCCCTCGGCCCGGAGGGCGGCCTTCTGCGCGTCGGTGAGGAACCGGTCGGCGTTGTCGTAGCCGAGCTTGGGGTCCTGACCGGCGGCCAGCCGCCGCGCCTCGACCTCCTCGTTGGTCGAGAACGACTCGTAGACGTGCCCGGCCTCGACCAGCTTGTCGACCACCTCGCGGTAGACGTCGTGACGCTGCGACTGCCGGTAGGGCCCGTGCGGGCCGCCGACCTCGGGGCCCTCGTCCCAGTCCAGGCCCAGCCAGCGCAGGCTGTCGAGCAGGTGGCGGTAGGACTCCTCGGAGTCGCGGGCGGCGTCGGTGTCCTCGATGCGCAGGACGAGGCTGCCGCCGGTGTGCCGCGCGTGCGCCCAGTTGAACAGCGCCGTCCGCAGCAGGCCGACGTGCACCGTGCCCGTCGGCGAGGGGCAGAAGCGGGTGCGCACCGGTGCGGTCACCGGGCGCCGCCGGCGGTGGAGGCGGTGTCGGCGCCGCTGACGCCGTTGACCAGCGAGCCCAGGCCCTCGATCGAGCACTCGACCCGCTGGCCGGGGCTGATCGGGCCGACGCCGGCCGGGGTGCCGGTGAGCACCACGTCGCCGGGCAGCAGCGTCATGACCTGGGAGATGTAGGAGACCAGCGTGGGGACGTCGAAGAGCAGCTGGCTGGTGCGCCCGGCCTGCCGCGGCTCGCCGTCGACGGTGCAGGTGATCCCGAGGTCGGCCGGGTCCTTGCCCAGGGCGCCGAGGTCGGTCTCGATCCACGGGCCGAGCGGGCAGAAGGAGTCGAAGCCCTTGGCGCGGGTCCACTGGCCGTCGCTCCTCTGCATGTCCCGCTCAGTGACGTCGTTGGCGATCGTGTAGCCGAAGACGCTGCCCGCGACCTGCTCCGGGGCCAGGTTCCGCGCGCCGCGGGCGCCGATGACGACGGCGAGCTCCACCTCGTGGTGCACGTTGGTGCTGCCCGGCGGGATGCGGATGGCGTCGCCCGGGCCGATGACCGACGTCGAGGGCTTGAGGAACAGCAGCGGCCGCTCGGGGGCGTCGCCGGTGTTCATCTCCCGCACGTGCTCGGCGTAGTTCTTGCCGACGCAGACCACCTTGCTGGGCAGGATCGGCGAGAGCAGCCGGACGTCGGCCTGCGGGAAGCGCTGGCCGGTGAAGGAGATGGTGCCGAACGGGTGGCCCTCGATCTGGGCGACCTGGCCGTCCCCGTCGAGGACGCCGAAGGACATGCCCGAGGGCGAGGCGAAGCGGACGATGCGCACGACGTCGAGGCTACTGACCCCGCGCGGGACGGCCCGCCCGCCTACGGTGACCCGTGTGGCCTGCCGCCTGAGCGAGATCGTCGTCGACAGCCGCGACCCCGAGGCGCTGGCGGCGTGGTGGGCGGAGGTCCTCGGCTACCGGGTGCTGGGCCGCGACGACGACGGCGCCGTGGAGATCGGCCCGGAGGCCGGCTTCGGCGGCGCCGCCCCGACGCTGGTGTTCACGCCCGTCGAGCACTGGGAGCCAGCCGAGCCGCGGCTGCACCTCGACGTCAGCGCCACCGACCGCGACCAGGACGCCGAGCTCGCGCGGCTGCTGGACCTGGGCGCCACCCGGGCCGACGTCGGGCAGACCGGGGAGGAGAGCTGGCACGTGCTCGCCGACCCGGAGGGCAACCCCTTCTGCCTGCTCCGCCGCCGGCTCGACCCGTTGTGACCGACCCGAGGAGAGCCCCGTGATCCTGATCGTCATCAAGTTCCCCGTCCGGCCCGACGCGATCGACGAGTTCCGGACGCACGCCGACGAGTACGCCCGGGCGGTGAACGCCGAGGAGGGCAGCCTGTTCTTCGAGTGGTCCCGCAGCGTCGAGGACCCGAACACCTTCGTGTGCATCGAGGGCTTCCGGGACTCCGCCGCCGGCGCCTCGCACGTGGCCACCCCGCACGCCAAGGCCGCCTTCGACTGGATGTCGGACCTGGTCGCCGAGCAGCCGCAGATCATCTACGTCGACACCCCCGACGTCAGCGGCTTCGGCCCGATGGGCGAGGTCCAGCCCCGGCGCTGACGCCCGCGGGCTGCTCCGGCGCGGGTGGCTCCGGCGCGGCGACAGTGTGCGCTGCGGTGCAGGTCTGGTGGCCTGTACTTCACCTCAGCGCACTCCGTCGCCGCGCAGCACCCGTCGGCGCGTCTCGTACACCGCCAGGACGTCGCGCCGGCACGCCTGCGGATCACCGGTGAGCCTGCGGTAGCTGAACCGGAGCGTCTGCCAGCCGACCGTCGCGAGCAGCGAGTCCCGGCGGATGTCGGACTCCCGCTGCCGGCTTGACCCGTGCCAGGCGGCGCCGTCCATCTCCACCGCGAGCATCGCCTCCTCGTACGCGGCGTCCAGGACGAAGGTCCGGCCGCCCACGGTGACGCGGCGCTGCTGCACGAAGGCGGGCATCCCCGGTGCGCGCAGCACGTGGGTGCACCCCCAGATCTCCAGCTCGCTGCGGCAGCCGTCGGCGAGCAGGCCGACGAGGGTCGCCAGCTGGGCTCGCTGCGGCACCCGGATGCTGACCGCCAGCTCGCGGGCGAGGTCCGCGGGCCGGCAGAGCCGCCGTGCGACGGCCGTGATCGCCGCGGCCCGGACCTCGGCCCTCGACGGTGGGGCGGGGCTGCCCCACGCGTCGACGACCGCCCGCTCGACCGAGGTCACCGGCAGGCCCGTGACGCGCCGGCGGTCGGTACAGGCGCGGGAGTTGCGGTGCACCACCACCCCGGCGGACCCGCGCGCACTGCGACCGTCCTCGACGGTGAGGTGCACCGGCCCGGCCGGGGGCGGGACCAGTTCCCAGAGCGCCAGCGCGGTCCCGTGGCTGGCCACGGCGTCCCGGCCGGCGAGCGCGGCGGCCACCCGCACCCGCCAGCGCCGTGCCGCGGCGGGTGTGGCGAAGACCCCGGGCTGCACCCGGACCAGCCGGCCGCCGGTCACCCAGGTGGACAGGGTCCTCGCGCTGATGCGGCCCAGGAGCTCGGCCCGGGTGGCCCAGCCCCGCTCCCCCACGACCGCGTCGACGTCCACCGCACGGACCCTGCGGGCCCACCGCTGGCGGTCCCGGTGCGGCGGGCGGTCTGTGGACCAGCGCCGACGGTGTGCACGACGGCGGTCGCGGTCAGCGGTGGCGGACGGCGTAGGTCAGCGCGTCGACCAGGGCGTGCCAGGAGGCCTCGACGATGTTGGCGTGCACGCCGACGGTGGTCCACTCGCCGACGCCGTCGGTGGTGTCGACCAGGACCCGCGTGGTGGCGCCGGTGCCGCCCTTCCACCCCAGGATGCGGACCTTGTAGTCGGCCAGCGAGACGTCGGCCAGCTGCGGGTGGCGGCTGACCAGCGCCTGGCGCAGCGCGTTGTCCAGGGCGTTGACCGGGCCGTTGCCCTCGGCGGTGCTGATGATCCGCTCGCCGTCGACGTGCACCTTGACGGTGGCCTCGCTGACGACGTCGCCGGTGCGGCTGTGCTCGACGGAGGTCTTGTAGCTCTCCAGCTCGAACAGCGGCGGCGGGGCCTCGGGCAGCGCGGCGCGCAGCAGCAGCTCGAAGGAGGCGTCGGCCGCCTCGAACGACCAGCCCTCGGCCTCGAGCACCTTCACCCGGTCGACCACCCGGCCGACGACGTCGCCGTGCCCGTCGAGGTCGACGCCGAGCTCGCGGCCCTTGAGCTCCACCGAGGCGCGGCCGGCCATCTCGGTGACCAGGATGCGCATGTCGTTGCCGACGACGGCCGGGTCGAGGTGGTTGTACAGCTCCGGGCTGACCTTGATCGCGCTGGCGTGCAGGCCGGCCTTGTGCGCGAACGCCGAGGCCCCGACGAAGGGCTGGTGGTCGTCGGGGGCGATGTTGGCGAGCTCGGCGATCGCGTGGCTGACCCGCTGCAGCTCGGGCAGGCACTCGGCGGGGACCACGGGCAGGCCCATCTTGGTGACCAGGTTGGCCACCAGCGCGAAGGTGTCGGCGTTGCCCGCCCGCTCGCCGTAGCCGTTGGCGGTGCCCTGCACGTGGGTCACCCCGGCCTCGACGGCGGCCAGCGAGTTGGCGACGGCGCACCCGGTGTCGTCCTGGCAGTGGATGCCCAGTCGCCCGTCGACCCGCGACCGGACGTCGGCCACCACGCGGCCCACGCCCATGGGCAGCATGCCGCCGTTGGTGTCGCACAGGACGCCGACCTCGGCGCCCGCGGCGAACGCGGCCTGCAGCACCGCCACGCCGTGGTCGGGGTCGGCGGCGTACCCGTCGAAGAAGTGCTCGCAGTCGACGAACACCCGCCGGCCGTGCGCGACGAGGTGCGCGACGGTGTCGGCGACCATCGCGAGGTTCTCCTCGAGCGTCGTCCGCAGCGCCTCGCGCACGTGCCGGACGTCGGACTTCGCGACCAGGCAGACCACCGGCGTCTCGGCGTCCAGCAGCGCCTGCACCTGCGGGTCGTCCTCGACGCGGACCCCGGCCCGGCGGGTGGAGCCGAAGGCGACCAGCACCGCGTGCCGCAGCTTGAGCTCGGTGCGCGCGCGGGCGAAGAACTCGGTGTCCTTGGGCAGCGCTCCCGGCCAGCCGCCCTCGATGTAGCCGACGCCGATCTCGTCGAGCAGCCGGGCGACGGCCAGCTTGTCGGCGACGGAGAAGCTGATCCCCTCGCGCTGGGCGCCGTCGCGCAGGGTGGTGTCGAATACGTGGAACGAGGCGTCGGTGGCCACGGGTGCTCCCGGGTGTCGACGGCGATCGGGCCCCTCACACGAAGAAGACCCCCCGGGTACGGAGGGTCTGCGCGCGGTCGGGGTGCTGACCGCGCGCTAGTCGATGATGAGGGTGGTGCCGGACAGGTGCATCGCCGCGGAGTCTAGCGCGCCCCCGACCTCACCCCGCGGTGCCCGGCCTCACCCCGCAGCGCGAGGTCGGGCACCGCGAGGCGGGGTCGGTCGGGACGCTCAGCCGCCGGCGAGCGCGGCGAGGCGGTCGCCGACCTCGGTGGTGCGCACCGGCTGCTGCGGGTCGCGGGTGGACAGGTCGAACGCGACGGCGGCGTTGACCTTGCGCGCCTGGTCGCCGAGGCCGAGGTGCTCGAGCAGCAGCGCGACCGACAGCACCGTGGCCGTCGGGTCGGCGACGCCCTGCCCGGCGATGTCGGGCGCCGAGCCGTGCACCGGCTCGAACATGCCCGGGTGGGTGCCCGAGGCGTCGAGGTTGCCGCTGGCGGCCAGCCCGATGCCGCCGGTCACCGCCGCCGCGACGTCGGTGACGATGTCGCCGAAGAGGTTGTCGGTGACGATGACGTCGTAGCGGCCCGGGTCGGTGATGAAGAACATCGAGGCCGCGTCGACGTGCTGGTAGGCGACGGTCACCTCGGGGAACTCGGCGCCGACCTCCTCGACCGTCCGCGACCACAGCGACCCGGCGTGGGTGAGCACGTTGGTCTTGTGGATCAGCGTGAGGTGCCGGCGCGGGCGGGCCGTGGCCCGCTCGAAGGCGTACCGCACGACCCGCTCGACGCCGAAGGCGGTGTTGAGGCTGACCTCGGTGGCCACCTCGTGCGGGGTGTCGCGGCGCAGCACCCCGCCGTTGCCGACGTAGGGACCCTCCGTGCCCTCGCGGACGCACAGCATGTCGATCGGGCCGGGCTCGGCCAGCGGGCTGCGCACGCCGTCGTAGAGCTTGGCCGGGCGCAGGTTGACGTGGTGGTCGAGCTCGAAGCGCAGCCGCAGCAGCAGCCCCCGCTCGAGGATGCCCGGCGGCACCCCGGGGTCGCCGATCGCGCCGAGCAGGATCGCGTCGTGGCCGCGCAGCTCGTCGAGCACCGAGTCCGGCAGCAGCTCGCCGGTGCGCTGCCAGCGGGTGGCGCCGAGGTCGTACTCCGTGGTCTCCAGGTCGGGGACGACCCCGCCGAGGACCTTGAGGCCCTCGGTGACCACCTCGGGGCCGATGCCGTCTCCCGCGATCACTGCCAGGCGCATGGCGACGACCCTAGGTCAGCGGGGGTCGAGGTCGGCGCTGCGGGCCTCGCGCGCGCCGATGCGGCCGGCGATGTCGGCCAGCAGGTCGGCCGGCACCGGGCTGTCGACGGTGACGGCCATGAGCGCCTCGCCGCCGCGGGTGGTGCGGCTGACCTGGGCGCCGGCGATGTTGACCGCCGCCTCGCCGAGCGCCGCCCCGACCGTGCCGACGACGCCGGGCCGGTCGGTGTAGACGAAGAACAGCAGGTGGCCCGACAGGTCGAGGTCCATGTCGAAGCCGTCGACCTCGACGAGCTTGGGCACCTGGTTCTTGCCGAACAGGGTGCCCGAGACGGCGACCTCGCGGCCGTCGGCCATCGCGCCGCGCACCCGGACGAGGTTGCGGTAGTCGGGGCTCTCGAGGTCGCTGGTGAGCGCGACGTCGAGGCCGCGCTGCTCGGCGAGCAGCGGGGCGTTGACGTAGGTGACCTGCTCCTCGACCACGTCGGAGAAGACGCCCTTGAGCACGGCCAGCTGCAGCACCGCGTCGTCGAACTCGGCGAGCTTGCCGCGCACCTCGACGGTGACCGACTGCGCCAGCCCGCCGGCGACGGCGGTGAACACCGTGCCCAGCTTCTCGGCCAGCGGCAGCCCGGGGCGCACGTCCTCGGCGACGACGCCGCCGGCCTGCACGTTGACCGCGTCGGGCACGAACTCGCCCTGCAGCGCGAGGCGCACGGAGTGGGCGACGGCGGTGCCCGCCTTGTCCTGCGCCTCCGTCGTCGAGGCACCCAGGTGCGGGGTGACGACGGTGTTGGGCAGGCCGAACAGCGGGCTGTCGGTGCAGGGCTCCTGCGCGAACACGTCCAGGCCCGCCGCGCCCACCTGCCCCGACCGCAGGGCGTCGGCCAGCGCGGCCTCGTCGACGAGCCCGCCGCGGGCGGCGTTGACGACGATCACGCCGCGCTTGGTGGTGGCCAGCTCGTCGGCCCCGATCAGCCCGAGGGTCTCGGGCGTCTTGGGCAGGTGGATGGTGATGAAGTCCGCCTCGCGCAGCAGCTCCTCCAGCGACACCATCCGCACGCCGAGCCCGGCGGCGCGGCCGGGCTGGATGTAGGGGTCGTAGGCGATCAGCGTGGTGCCGAAGGCGGCCAGCCGCTGGGCCACCAGCTGGCCGATGCGGCCCAGGCCGACGACGCCGACCACCTTGTCGGCCACCTCCACGCCCATGAACTGCGACCGCTTCCAGGCGCCCTCGCGCAGCGACGCGTCCGCGGCGGGGATCTGCCGCGCGGCGGCCAGCAGCAGGGCGACGGCGTGCTCAGCGGCGCTGACGATGTTCGACGTCGGCGCGTTGACGACCATGACGCCGCGCGCGGTGGCCGCGGCGACGTCGACGTTGTCCAGGCCGATGCCGGCGCGGGCGACCACCTTCAGGTTGGGGGCCGCGGCGAGGGCCTCCGCGTCGATCTGCGTGGCGCTGCGGACCAGCACCGCGGCCGCGTCGGCCAGCGCCGGCAGCAGCGCGGACCGGTCGGCGCCGTCGACGTGCCGGATCTCGACGTCGCTGCCGAGCACCTGGAGCACGCTCGGGGCCAGCTGCTCGGCGATCAGGACGACGGGAGCGCTCTGGGTCACGGGGCCACAGCCTAGGGACGGCGGGGAGCGATCCCCTCCGCCGCCCCGCACGGGCGAGGGGTCACGGGCAGGGAACGACGCGTCCCAGGGGCCACGACACCCTGCCGACGGGGTAGAGCGTGGTTGCCGACGCCGACGACGTCCGACCATCCTGGCGGCCAGCAGCGTCGGCGCCGGCCGACGCGTCCGGAGGGGACCATGACCGACTTCAGCAAGGACCCGGGCTCGGGCAGCTCGGGCGGGGCCACCCCGTACGGCCAGGGCCAGCAGGGTCAGGAGGACCAGCGGGGTCAGCAGCCCGCGCAGCCGGGTCAGTACGGCCAGCAGCAGTACGGCACCACGCCCTACGGCCAGCAGGGCTACGGCCAGCAGGGCTACGGCCAGCCGCAGCAGTACGGGCAGCCGGGATACGGACAGCCGGGCCAGTACGGGCAGCAGCAGTACGGCACCACGCCCTACGGCCAGCAGGGCTACGGCACGGAGCAGTACGGCCAGCAGTACGCCCAGCAGTACGGCGGCTACGGGCAGCAGTACGGGCAGGACGCGGTCCCGGCCAAGCCGGGCGGCGTGGTGACCGCCGCCGTCCTCGGGTTCATCCTCGGGGCGATCGGCGTGCTGATCAGCCTCGTGCTCATCTTCGCTGGGGCCGTGTTCAGCGGCGCGGGCGATGGCGACCTGGACCAGGAGATCCCGGGCTTCGGCTCGGTCGCCGGCGCGTTCGGCGGCGTGTTCCTGGTGATCGGCCTGCTGGCGCTGGTCTGGACCGTCATCACCCTCTGGGGCTCGGTGTGGGCGCTGACCGGGCGCAGCCGCGTGATGTTGCTCGTCGGCGGCTCGATCGCGCTCGTGTTCACCCTGATCGGCCTGATCGCCAACCTGTCCGACGCGCAGACGGCCGGCGCGGGCGGGATCATCACCAGCCTGCTGTTCTTCCTGGCGGCCCTGGCGATCGTCGTCCTGCTGTCGCTGCGGCCGGCGGCCACCTACTTCGCCGCGCACCGCGCCCGCCGCGGCCGCTGACCAGTGTCCCGCGGCATCCCTGAGCCAGCCCAGCCGACATCCGGTGACTCGCGGATCACGCGGCCAGTCCCCGTCCTGGTGGCAACCGGTCTCGGGTTCCTGCTGGGCGCTTACGCCCTTACGTACTCGCTGACGCTCTTCACGGCGGCCACCGTCGCGGGCTTCTACGCCGTCTTCGGCGCCGTTTACCTGGGCATAGCCGTGCTCTGCACATGGGGTGGTGTGCGGGCCCTGACGAGCAGGGGCGGCCTGATGCTCACGATCGGTAGCGCGCTGATCGCTTGCCTCGGAGCACTGGGCCTCGTCTTGGCGCTCTTCAGTGGAGTGTTCAGCCTCTGGACTGCGCTTCTCGTGCTGGTTGGCGTAACCATCGTCGTCCTGCTCGGCCGACCGTCGTCGCGTGCATTCCTCGCGCGTCACTCCACTCACTGACCAACCCGCGCGTGGGAGCCGCCCCTCGTCGGCGCTCCCGTGCACGTCCCACCAGCCATACACTCCGCCGCCGGGCGCTGACGCGGCGCGACACCACGGGAGGAACCATGACCGGCCCCAGCTTCGAGAAGGACACCCCGTCCGGGGACCAGCCAGGACACGATCCGCAGGCCCCCGCCCAGCAGTACGGCCAGCAGCAGGGCTACGGCCAGCCCTACGGCCAGCAGCCCGGGTACGGACAGCCCTACGGCCAGCAGCAGTACGGCCAGCAGCCCGGGTACGGCCAGCAGCAGTACGGCCAGCAGCCCGGGTACGGCCAGCAGGGCTACGGGCAGCAGCCGTACGGCCAGCAGCCCGGGTACGGCCAGCAGGGCTACGGACAGCAGCAGTACGGACAGCAGCAGTACGGGCAGCAGCCCTACGGCGGATACGGGCAGCCGTCCCCCTACGGCGGCTACGGCACCCCGGCCGCCCAGGGCGCCACGATGACCTTCCCCGACGCCGTCCGCAGCGTCCTCACCCGGTACGCGGACTTCACCGGGCGGGCCCGGCGCGCCGAGTACTGGTGGTTCGCCCTGTTCAGCGTGGCCGTCGTGGTGGTGGCCGCGATCATCGACGCGTTGATCGGGTTCCCGCTCCTCCAGATCGTCGTCAGCCTGGGGCTGTTCATCCCGAGCCTGGCGGTGGGCGTCCGGCGCCTGCACGACACCGACCGGTCGGGGTGGTGGCTGCTCATCGGGCTGGTGCCCTTCGGCGGCATCGTGCTGCTGGTCTTCTACTGCCTGGAGGGGCAGCGGCACCCCAACCGCCACGGCCCCGACCCGAAGGCGCCGCTGGGCAGCTGGTCCTGAGCTCCGCCTTGACCACGCAGAACGGCCCCCGCTGCCGGCCGGCAGCGGAGGCCGTTCTGCGTCCGCGGGAGGTCAGCCGCGGGCGGCGGTGCCGGTGTAGTCGTCGGACGCCGACACCCAGCTCATCAGGCCGCGGAGCTTGCGGCCGGTCTCCTCGATCGGGTGCGCCTCGGCCTCGGCCCGGCGGCGCTTGAAGTCCGGCGCGCCGGCGTCCTGGTCGGCGATGAACTCCGCCGCCCACGAACCGTCCTTGATGCGGGCCAGGACGTCCTGCATCGTCTCCTTGACACGGGCGTCGATCACCCGTGGGCCGGAGGTGTAGTCGCCGTACTCGGCGGTGTCGGACACCGACCAGCGCTGCTTGGCGATGCCGCCCTCGTACATGAGGTCGACGATGAGCTTGAGCTCGTGCAGGCACTCGAAGTAGGCGATCTCGGGCTGGTAGCCGGCCTCGGTGAGCGTCTCGAACCCGGCGGTCACCAGGGCGGACATGCCGCCGCAGAGGACGGCCTGCTCGCCGAAGAGGTCGGTCTCGGTCTCCTCGGCGAACGTCGTCCGGATGACGCCGGCGCGGGTGCCGCCGATGGCCTTGGCGTAGGACAGCGCCAGCTGCAGCGCCTGCCCGCTGGCGTCCTGCTCGACGGCCACCAGCGCCGGGACGCCCTTGCCGTTCTCGAACTCGCGGCGCACCAGGTGGCCGGGGCCCTTGGGGGCGACCATGGCGACGTCGACGCCGGCCGGGGGCTTGACGTAGCCGAAGCGGATGTTGAAGCCGTGCGCGAAGAAGAGCGCGTCGCCGTCCTGCAGGTTCGGCTCGATCGCCTCGGTGTACACCTTCCGCTGCACGTGGTCCGGGACGAGGACCATGACCAGGTCGGCCTCCGCGGCCGCCTCGGCGGGGGTCACCACGCGCAGGCCCTCGGACTCGGCCTTGGCGCGGCTCGTCGAACCCTCGGGCAGGCCCACCCGGACGTCGACCCCCGAGTCGCGCAGCGAGAGGGCGTGCGCGTGCCCCTGGCTGCCGTAGCCGATGACGGCGACGGTGCGCCCCTGGATGATCGACAGGTCGGCGTCGTCGTCGTAGAAGATCTCGGCGGCCATGCGGTGGTGCTCCTTCGGAGGTGAGGGGTCGGTCGGACTTCAGGCGCTGCGGTCGACCGGGCGCAAGGTACCGGCGCCGCTCATCGAGCGCGGTCCCCGCCCCAGGGCGACGGTGCCCGACTGCGCCATCTCCTTGATCCCCAGCGGGGCGAGGACGGCGAGCAGGGCCTGCAGCTTGTCGGGCGTGCCGGTGGCCTCGAGGGTCACCGTGTCGGTGTTGACGTCGACCACGCGGGCGCGGAAGAGCTCGGCGGTCTGCAGCACGGTGGTGCGGTCGGCCAGCGGCGCGCGCACCTTGACGAGCAGCAGCTCGCGCTGCACCGCGGCGGCGCCGTCCAGCTCGACGATCTTGATGACCTCGACGAGCTTGTTGAGCTGCTTGGTCACCTGCTCCAGCGGCGCGGACTCGGCGTCGACGACGATCGTCATCCGCGACAGGTCGGGGTTCTCGGTCGGGCCGACGGCCAGCGACTCGATGTTGAACGCGCGCCGGCTGAACAGCGCCGAGACGCGGGCCAGGACACCGGCCTTGTTCTCGACGAGGACCGACAGGGTGTGGCGGGTCATAGCGGGACGTTCCTCTCAGAACTGACCGGGTGCCGGGTGGCCCCCCTTCAGGGGCCCGCCCCGAGCGGAGCGAGGGGTGGGGGGAAGGGGGGTCCTTCGACTTACACCTGACCCTCGCCGAAGACCGGGCGCAGGTCGCGCGCGGCCAGGATGTCGTCGTTGCTCGCGCCGGCGGCCACCATCGGCCACACCTGCGCGTCGGCGCCGACGACGAAGTCGATGACCACCGGCGCGTCGGTGATCGCCATGGCCTTCTCGATGACGGCGTCGACGTCGTCCTTGGACTCGCAGCGCAGGCCGACGCAGCCCAGCGCCTCGGCCAGCGCGACGAAGTCGGGGATGCGCACCGGCTTGGGCCGGCCCTCGGCGTCGACCGGGTGCAGCTTGGTGTTGGAGTAGCGGCCCTCGTAGAAGAGGGTCTGCCACTGCCGGACCATGCCGAGGTTGCCGTTGTTGATGACGGCGACCTTGACCGGGATGCCCTCGATGGCGCAGGTGGCCAGCTCCTGGTTGGTCATCTGGAAGCAGCCGTCGCCGTCGATCGCCCAGACCGTGGTGTCCGGGCAGCCGTACTTGGCGCCCATGGCCGCCGGGACGGCGTATCCCATCGTCCCGAGGCCGCCGCTGTTGAGCCAGGTGCCCGGCTTCTCGTAGCGGATGAACTGCGCGGCCCACATCTGGTGCTGACCGACGCCGGAGGCGTAGATCGCGTCGGGGCCGGCGAGGGCGCCGAGCCGCTCGATGACGTACTGCGGCGACAGCGAGCCGTCCTCGGGCCACTCGTAGCCCAGCGGGTAGCGCGACCGCCAGTCGTCGAGCTGGGCCCACCAGGCCGACAGGTCGGCCGTGCGGCCGGCGCGGTGCTCGGCGCGCAGCGCGCCCACCAGCTCGGCGATGGTCTCCTTGGCGTCGCCCACGATCGGGACGTCGGCCTTGCGGTTCTTGCCGATCTCGGCCGGGTCGATGTCGGCGTGCACGACCTGCGCGTGCGGGGCGAAGGAGCTCAGCTCGCCGGTGACCCGGTCGTCGAAGCGGGCCCCCAGGGCCACCAGCAGGTCGGCCTTCTGCAGCGCGGTGACGGCGGTGACGTTGCCGTGCATGCCCGGCATGCCGAGGTTCTGCGGGTGGCTGTCGGGGAAGGCGCCGCGGGCCATGAGGGTGGTGACCACCGGCGCGCCGGTGAGCTCGACGAGCTCGGCCAGCTCCTCGGTGGCGCCCGCCTTGAGCACGCCGCCGCCGACGTAGAGGACGGGGCGGCGGGCGGCGGCGACGAGCGCCGCGGCCTCGCGCACCTGCTTGCCGTGCGGGCGGGTGGTCGGCTTGTAGCCGGGCAGGTCCAGCCGCGGCGGCCAGGAGAAGTCGGTGGTGGCCTGCAGCGCGTCCTTGGAGATGTCGACCAGCACCGGGCCCGGGCGGCCGGTGGCGGCCAGGTGGAAGGCCTCGGCGATCCGCTGCGGGATCTCGGCGGCGTCGGTCACCAGGAAGTTGTGCTTGGTGATCGGCATGGTGATGCCGCGGATGTCGGCCTCCTGGAAGGCGTCGGTCCCGATCGCCCGGCTGGGCACCTGGCCGGTGATCGCGACCAGCGGGACCGAGTCCATGTAGGCGTCGGCCAGCGGCGTGACCAGGTTGGTCGCGCCGGGGCCGGAGGTGGCCATGCAGACGCCGACCCGGCCGGTGGCCTGCGCGTAGCCGGTGGCGGCGTGCCCGGCGCCCTGCTCGTGGCGGACCAGGACGTGCCGCACGTGCGAGTCGAACAGCGGGTCGTAGGCCGGCAGGATCGCCCCGCCCGGGATGCCGAAGACGACCTCGACGCCGACGGCCTCCAGCGAGCGCACCAGGCTCTGCGCGCCGGTGATGCCGGTGGCGGGCTCGGCGGCGGCCTCGGCGATCGAGCGGGCCGTCGTCTCGACACCGGTGAGCGCCTCCGCGGCCTCGCGGGTGGCGGACTCGCTCGGGGTGGTGGTCATGGCGGTGAGTCTCCTGGGCCGGACGTGCGGGTGGGGCGTGCGGTCGGGTGCCTGCTCGGGCAACAAAAAACCCCTCGTGCCGCGGGCACAGAGGGGCGTAGCGCGTCGGTCGGGTGACCGGCGCGCTAGGCGACTACGAGGAGCAGGCAGGCGGAGGGCACGCACACACTGTGCGCCTCCGCCGTCCCGACGTCAACAAGGCCGTCCCACACAGTGGACCGTGTCGGCCGATTCATGGGACGGACAGCGGTTCCTCCCGCGCACCGAGCAGACCCGGGTCGAAGCCGTCGACCACCGCGGGCAGCTCGGCGGCCGGCACCGGGCGGCCGGTCAGCCAGCCCTGCAGGAAGCCGCAGCCCAGCGAGACCAGGACCTCGCGCTGGGCCGCGGTCTCCACGCCCTCGGCGACGACGTCCATGCCCAGCGTGCGGCCGAGGTCGACGACGCTGCCGACCAGCGCCGCGCCCCGCGGGTCGGTGTCGATGCCCGAGACGAAGCCGCGGTCCATCTTCAGCACGTC
The DNA here is from genome assembly GCF_003002915.1 of Geodermatophilus tzadiensis. Classification (GTDB taxonomy): domain Bacteria; phylum Actinomycetota; class Actinomycetes; order Mycobacteriales; family Geodermatophilaceae; genus Geodermatophilus; species Geodermatophilus tzadiensis. The sequence goes on from NZ_PVTG01000015.1 coordinate 122,542, forward strand.
GACGGGCAGCCGGGCGAGGTAGGCCAGCGAGGAGTAGCCCTTGCCGAAGTCGTCGAGGGACACGATGCAGCCGAGGGCGGAGAGCTCCGCGAGCTCGGCGAGCAGCCGCTCGTCGTCGTCCATCAGCACGCTCTCGGTCACCTCGATCATCAGCAGCCGCGCCGGCAGGCCGGAGCGCTCGAGCGCGCGGGTGACGTCCTCGACCAGGCAGCGGGCCTGCAGGTGCCGCACCGAGATGTTGACGCCGAGCTTGAGGTCGCGGCCCCCGGCGAGCAGCCGGGCGTGCTCGGCGGTCGCGGTCTCCAGCACCCAGCGCTGCAGCGGCACGACCAGCCCGTCGTCCTCGGCCAGGCCGACGAACTCCTCGGGCGGGACCGGGCCGAGCACCGGGTGGTCCCAGCGCACCAGCGCCTCCACCCCGAGCACCCGGCGCTCCTGCACGCCGGCGACGGGCTGGTAGACCAGCCGCAGCCCGCCCCGCTCGATCGCGCCGGGCAGGTCGCGGGCCAGCCGGCTGCGCCGCGCCGACGCCTCGACCAGCCCCTCACCCGACGCCCGGACGCCGTTCTTGCCCTGCGCCTTGACCGTGCGCAGCGCCAGGTCGGCCTCCCGGACGGTGGCCGACGCGTCGGCGCCGGTGACCACCTCGGCCAGCCCGACACTGGCCGAGACGCGGAACACCGGGCCGGCGGGGCCGCCGTCCACGCCACCGTCGGCGCCGCCGTAGCGGCGGGAGACGTCCAGCCGCGCGACCAGCCGCTCGGCCAGCGCCATCGCCGCGTCGGGTCCGGCGTCGACGAGGAGGGCGAACTCGTCGCCGCCGAGCCGCGCCACCAGGTCCCCCGAGCGGGCCTCGGCGCGCAGCGCGTCGGCCACCTCGCACAGCAGCCGGTCGCCGGCGTCGTGCCCGGCCACGTCGTTGACGGACTTGAAGCCGTCGAGGTCGACGAGCAGGACGCAGGCCCGCCGGCCGCGGGCGGCCCGGTCGAGGGCGCCCTCCAGCGCGGCCATGAACCGGGCGCGGTTGGGCAGGCCGGTCAGCGAGTCGGTGTAGGCCAGCCGTTCCAGCTCGCGCTGGCCGGCGCGGCGCTCGGTGGCGTCGCGCAGGTGCAGCACCAGGCCCTCGTCGGCCCGCCGTCCGCCGGTGCGGGCGGCGCCGGAGACCTCGACGTCGCGCCAGCCGCCGTCGACGCCGGCCAGCCGGCCGGTGGCGGGCAGCCCGTCGGGGGCGCCGTCGCGCAGCGCCGCGGCGACCCGCTCGACGAGGTCGCGGTCGTCGGGGTGCAGCAGCGGGACCAGCGCGTGGCCGACCAGCTCCTCCTCCGCCCGGCCGAGCTGGGCGGCCACCGGGCCGGACACCGAGGTGACCCGGCCGGCGGCGTCGAGGACGACGGTGACGGCGTCGCCGCTGTGCACCAGGGCGCGGAACCAGCCCTCGGTGCGCTCCAGGCGGCGGGTGAGCCGCGCGGCGTCCAGCGCCCAGGACAGCGTCCGGGCCGAGGTGAGCAGCAGCAGGACGGCGGCCGCGGCCGCCTCCGCGGCGGGGACGGGGCGGCCGGCGAGGACGCCGCCGGTCACCGCGAGCAGCGCGACGCTGGCCGCGGCGTGGGCGACCACGGCGCCGCGCAGCGGCAGCGCGCGCCGTCCGCCCGGCGCCGTCGCGGCCCGGTCGGCGGCCGCGGCGCACAGGCCGGTGCCCAGCATGGCCAGCCAGGCCAGGACGGTGACGACGGACCACCCCGGGGCCGCGGCGCCGTCCGACGTCCGGCCCACGGCGCCGCTGACGGCGACGGTGGCCATCGCGACGAAGGAGGCCAGCAGCCAGGTCGCCGACCGGCGGCGCGCCTCGGGCACCGCGGTGACGGTGACCAGGCCGACGCCGCACAGCACGGCACCGACCAGCGGGTAGCCGGCCGCGATGAGCTCGTGCCCGGGTCCGGCGACGTCGCCGGGCCGGCCGTCGGACAGGCCGTCGAGCAGGTCGTCGAGCACCACGCCGCCGAGGACCCCGACGGCGATGGTGACCACGACGCCGTCGACCAGCACGCGGGAACCGACCCGCCGGCCGGCCCGGGGCGGCAGCAGCTGGACGGCCACCGCGACCGCGACCGGCACGGCCAGCAGGATGGGGAGCTCCTCGATCCCGCCGGCGGCCAGGTCGCGGCCGGCGCGGGCCACGGCCAGGGCCTGCCCGAGCGCGAGCAGGCCGGCGGCCAGCGCCAGGGCCCGCCACGGCCGGCCGGCCCGGCCGGGCAGCCGCCGGGCGCCGGCGGCCAGGACGGCGGCGCCGGTGCCCGAGGCCAGGGCGAGCGCCGCGGGGACGAGGACGGCGGCCGACGGCGCGCCGGTCAGCTGCAGCGCGGTGGTGCCGGCGCCGAGGAGGGCGAGCAGGCCGAGGACGGCGGCGAGCGCGGCCGGGCCGACGGGGCGCCCGGTGGCGTCACGCACCGTGCCCGACCCGGACGGGCGGGTCCCCGGCGGCGGGGAACACGTCGTGGGACAGGCCGACCAGGCCGGGCCACAGCGAGCCCGCGCCCTCCCGCAGCACGCGCAGCAGCTCGGCCGGTGGCAGCGGGCGGGCCAGCAGGAAGCCCTGCGCGAAGCCCAGGCCCAGGCCGCGCAGCACGCCCAGCTGGGCGGGGGTCTCCACGCCCTCGGCCACGACGTCGACGCCCAGCGCCCGGCCCACGGTGACCACCGCCTCGCACAGGGCGCGGCTCTGCGCGTCGCGGTCGACGCGGGAGACGAAGGCGCGGTCGAGCTTGAGCACGTCGATCGGCAGCCGGGTGAGGTGCAGCAGCGACGAGGTGCCGGTGCCGAAGTCGTCGAGCGCCACGTGCACGCCCATGAGCCGCAGCGCCTGCACGTCGATGGCCACGAAGTCGCCGTCGTCGAGCAGGGTGGCCTCGGTGACCTCGAGGACCAGGCGCTCGGGTGCCAGGCCCGAGGACGCCAGCGCCGCGGCGACGTCGTCGACCAAGGTGCGGGCGGCCACGTGCGAGGCGGAGGTGTTCACGCCCAGCCGCAGCGGCACGCCCTCGCTGTCGGGCAGGCCGGCGGCGGTCGCGGTGGCCTCGCGCAGCACCCAGCGCTGCAGCTCGCCGATCACGCCGGCGCGCTCGGCGATGGGCACGAACTCGCGCGGCGGGACGTCGCCGAGCTCGGGGTGCCGCCAGCGCAGCAGCGCCTCGACGCCGACCACCCGCTGCTCGTCCATCGACACGATGGGCTGGTAGGCCAGCCGCAGCTCCCCGCGCCCGACGGCGCCGGGCAGGTCCTCGCGCAGCCGGTCGCGGCGGGCCGCGGCGGCGCCGAGCGCGTCGGTCCACCGGGTGGCCCGTGCCGAGCCGCCGGTCCGGGCGGCCGCCACCGCGGTCTCCGCGCGGCTGGTGAGGGCGGCGACGGTCAGGCCCGGCTCGACGACGACGACGCCGACGTCGGCGGTGAGGTCGAAGACGCCGGCGGGCGTGCTCACGGGGCGCTCCAGGGCGGCCAGGCACCGGTCGGCCAGCCGGTCGGCGGTGTCGCCGTCGCCAGTGGCCAGCACGCCGAAGACGCCGCCGGCGACCCGGGCGACGACCTCCTCGCCGCGCACGGTGGCCCGCAGGCGCCGGCCGAGCTCGACCAGGACGCCGGACACGGTGTCGCGGTCGGCGTGCTCGCGGACCTCGGTGAGGCCGCAGACGTCGACGAGCAGCAGCGCCTGGCCGGGGGCGTCCGCGGCGCGCCCCTCGGCGGCGCCCGCGACGGCGGCGGCGAGCGCGGCCTCCCAGCCCGCCCGGTTGGGCAGGCCGGTCAGCGAGTCGGTGAACGCCAGCTCCTCGAGCGCCCGCTCGCGGGCCTCGCGCTCGGTGACGTCGCGGCAGTGCAGCACCACCGAGGCGACGGCGGGGTCGGCGCGCAGGTCCGAGACGGTGGCCTCCAGGCAGCGGACACCGCCCGCGCCGTCGCGGACGTGCAGGGTCAGCAGGCCGCCCGTCTCCCCCGCCTCGAGGCGCAGGCGCAGGGCGGCGGCGTCGTCGGGATCGACGGCCGAGCGGCCGGAGAGCAGGTCGCGGCCGGCCAGGTCCGCCGGGGTGCTGCCGAGCAGGTCGGCCAGCGCCGGGGAGGCCCAGCCGACGCGCAGGCGAGCGTCGAGGACGAGCACCGCCTCGCTGGTGGAGGCCACCAGGCTGCGGAAGTAGGCCTCGTCGCGGCGCAGCCGGGCGCCGCGGAGGTGTTCCTCGCGCGCGGCCACCCAGCGGTGGGCCGCCGACAACCCGCCGCACAGCAGCGCGCCGGCGAGGGTCACCGCGGTGGGTGCGACGCCGAGCGCCAGTGGCACGACGACGATGCCGACGACGACCACCAGCGCCAGGTGCGGCAGCACCGAGCGCAGCTGCGCCGCCCGGCCGGCGGCGGCGGGCTCCGCCGCGGGGGCCGCGTCGAGCAGCCGGGCGAGCACGAGCAGCGCGAGCCCGACGACGACGGCGACCCGGGTGAGCGGGACGGCGTCGACGGCGCCGAGCAGGGCGGTCGAGGTGCCGGTGCCGCGGCCCACGCACAGCGCGACGAGGCCGGCGAAGAGGACCGCGGCCATCCGCTGGCGGTGCGCGGCGACCCCGCCGAGGACGGTGAGGCCGGCGGCCATGGTGGCCGCGGTGGCCACCACGGCGCTGCCGAGGACGAGCCGGGCGGCCGGCGAGAGCGCCGTCCAGCTGTTGCCGGGCCCGATGAGCAGCGCCTGCATGACGACGAGCGCGGCGGTGCTGAACAGCGCGAGCTCCAGCGCCGACCGGGGGCAGGTGCGCCGCAGCGCCGCGCGCTCGACCATGCCGAGCAGCCCGACGACGACCAGGACGTAGCCGGGGACGATGACCACCCAGCGCAGCACGACCTCCTCGAGGGGCGAGGAGGGCGCGACGAGGACGGTGAGCAGCAGCCCGGTGACCGGGAAGAGCGCGGCGGCGGCGAGCAGCCGCCACGGGCGGCCGGAGGGGTCGGCCGCGTCGCCGGCTGTCCACAGCACCGCCGACGTCGCCAGCCCGGCCAGGGCCGTGACGACCTCACCGAGCGGGTGCAGCGCCGGGACGAGCGCGGCGACGAGACACACCGCGGCCGCGGGCAGGGCACACGTCACCAGCCACCTGATCCGCCTGTCCACACCCGGGGTGTCGGCAGCGCGGCGGGCCGGCAGGAGGCACGGCGGGCCCCCCTCACCCCAAGGAGGGGGGCCTGCCCCCTAGCCGCAGATCGCCCCCTGGGCCGCGGAGCCGACGAGCTTGGCGTACTTGCCGAGCACCCCGGTCGTGTAGCGCGGGGCGAGCGGCTGCCAGTCCTGCCGGCGGCGGGTCAGCTCGTCGTCGTCCACCAGCAGGTCCAGCGTGCGGGTGCGCAGGTCCAGCCGGATCGGGTCGCCGTCGCGGACCAGGGCGATCGGCCCGCCGTCGGTGGCCTCGGGGGCGACGTGGCCGATGCACAGGCCGGTGGTGCCGCCGGAGAAGCGGCCGTCGGTGAGCAGCAGCACGTCCTTGCCGAGCCCCGCGCCCTTGATGGCGCCGGTGACGGCGAGCATCTCGCGCATGCCCGGGCCACCCCTGGGGCCCTCGTAGCGGATGACGACGACGTCGCCGGCCTGCAGCGTGCCGTCGGTGACCGCGTCCATGGCGCCCTGCTCGCCGTCGAAGACGCGGGCGGTGCCCTCGAAGACGTCCCGGTCGAAGCCGGCCGACTTCACCACCGCGCCGTCGGGCGAGAGCGAGCCGCGCAGGATCGTCAGCCCGCCGGTGCGGTGGATGGGCTCGGACATCGCGTGGATGATCGCGCCGTCGGGGTCCGGCGGGGCGATCTCGGCGAGGTTCTCGGCCATCGTCTTCCCGGTCACGGTGAGGACGTCGCCGTGCAGCAGCCCGGCGTCGAGCAGTGCGCGCAGCACGACCGGCACGCCGCCGATGCGGTCGACGTCGGTCATCACGTAGCGGCCGAAGGGCTTGACGTCGGCCAGGTGCGGCGTGCGGTCGCCGATCCGGTTGAAGTCGTCCAGCGAGAGGTCCACCTGCGCCTCGTGCGCGATGGCCATCAGGTGCAGGACGGCGTTGGTCGAGCCGCCCAGCGCCATCACCACGGTGATCGCGTTCTCGAACGCCTCGCGGGTCATGATCTGCCGCGCGGTGATCCCCTTGCGGAGCAGGTTGACCACCGCCTCGCCGGAGGCGACGGCGAAGGCGTCGCGACGGCTGTCGGGGGCCGGCGGGGCGGCGCTGCCGGGCAGCGCCATGCCGAGGGCCTCGGCGACGCTGGCCATGGTGTTGGCGGTGTACATGCCGCCGCAGGAGCCCATGCCCGGGCAGGCGGCGCGCTCGACGGCGCCCAGCTCGTCCTCGGTGATCAGCCCGCGGGCGCAGGCGCCGACCGCCTCGAAGACGTCGATGATCGTGATGTCGTCGCGGTCGCCGAGCCTGCCGGGCAGCGTGGAGCCGGAGTAGAGGAACACGCTGGCCAGGTCGAGGCGGGCGGCGGCCATGAGCATGCCGGGCAGCGACTTGTCGCAGCCGGCGAGCAGCACCGTGCCGTCGAGGCGCTCGGCGAACACCACCGTCTCCACCGAGTCGGCGATGACCTCCCGGGAGACCAGCGAGGCGCGCATGCCCTCGTGGCCCATGGAGATGCCGTCGGAGACCGAGATCGTGCCGAACTCCAGCGGGAAGCCGCCGGCGGCGTGCACGCCCTCCTTGGCCCGCTTGGCCAGCCGGTCGAGGGAGAGGTTGCACGGGGTGATCTCGTTCCACGACGAGGCGACGCCGACCTGCGGCTTCTCCCAGTCGTCGTCGCCCATCCCGACCGCGCGCAGCATCGCCCGCGCGGGGGCCCGGGTGATCCCGTCGGTCACCTCGCGGCTGCGGGGCTTGACGTCGGCGGTGGTGCGGGGCTCGTCCACGGTGGTCACGGACGCCGAGCGTAGGCCGGACGGCGGCGCGTGCCGAGGCGCCGCCGATACTAGTACCGACACCACCACCGAGGAGCCCGCCCTGTCCGACCCCGCCCGCCGTGCCGATCCCCCGGCCACCCGCCGTGAGCTGGCCGGCTTCCTGCGCTCGCGCCGCCGCCAGGTCGACCCGCGCGACGCCGGGCTGCCCGCCGGCGGCACGCGGCGGACGCCGGGGCTGCGCCGGGAGGAGGTCGCGCTGCTCTCGGGCGTGAGCCACACCTGGTACACGTGGCTGGAGCAGGGCCGCGACATCCGGCCGTCGCGGCAGGTGGTCGACGCGCTGGCCCGCACGCTGCGGATGTCGCCGGCCGAGCACGAGTACGTGCGGCGGCTGACCGGGCACGGCGGCGCTCCCCTGCCCGTCGCCGGCGAGGGGATGCCGGCGCACGTGCAGCGCCTGCTCGACGCGCTCGGCCCCTCCCCCGCCTACGCGATCACCGCGACGTGGGCGATCGCCGGGTGGAACCGCGCCTACGAGCGGCTCTACCCCGGGGTGGCCGCGGTCGCCCCGGCGGAGCGCAACCTGCTGTGGCTGGTGTTCACCGACCCCGCCGTCCGGGAGCTGCTCGGCGACTGGCCCACCGACAGCCGCCGCTTCCTCACCCAGTTCCGCGCCGAGGTGGGTCCCCGGCTGGCCGACCCGGCGGTGGTCGACCTCGTGACCCGGCTGGAGGCGGCCAGCCCGCACTTCCGCGCCGGGTGGGCCAGCCGCGACGTCGACCGCTTCAGCTCCGCCGAGCGCCGCTTCGAGCACCCCGAGGTGGGCGCCCTGCTGCTCGAGCACCACCAGCTGACGCCGGCCGACGCCCCCGGCCTGCAGCTGGTCGTCTACACCGCGGCCGAGGGCAGCGACGCCGCGCGTCGCCTGGCCGCACTGGCGGACTGAGCCTCAGGGCGCGTCGATCCGGCCGCCCGACAGCGCCGCCAGCCGCGGCAGGTCGCGGGCCCGCAGCACCGGCAGCCGCAGCTCCGACCCGGCGGTGGTGACCAGCCGCAACCGGGCGCCGCGGACCACCCGGATGCCGGCCAGCTCCGTCCACGCCACCCGGCGGGAGGGGCCCAGCGTGTGGGCGGTGATGCCCTCGTCGTCGACGTCCACGCCGACCCGCAGCACCCACGCCGCGGCCAGCAGCGGGACCACCAGGGCGACGGCGGTCCAGGGCGCGGCCGCGGCGAACGGCAGCACGCAGACGGCGAGGAAGACGACGGGCACCAGGGCCACCCGGCTCAGCCGCATGCGTGCGTGGTCGGCCACGACCGACCATGGTCCCAGCTCCGCGCCGCCGGCACCGCCCGGCCGGGGTCCGCCCGTACTGTGGACCGGGTGAGGCGACAGCGGGGGCGGCGGGTCGCCGGCGCCGCGTGCGCGGTCGCGCTGACGCTCGTCCTCGCCGGCTGCGCGGAGGACGGCTACGAGCCCGCCGGTCCCTTCCGGCCGCTGCCCGAGGGCCCGCCGCCGCAGGTCGGGCCGCCCACCGAGTCCACCCCGGCGCCGGCGCCGGGCGACCCCGCCGACCCGGGTTCGGGCGAGTCGGGCGGCGACCCGAACGTCGTCGCCACCGACCTGGCGGTGCCCACCGGGCTGGTCGTGCTGCCCGACGGCACCGCGGTCGTGGGCGAGCGCGAGACCGGCCGGCTGCTGCAGGTCTTCCCCGACCGCTCCCCGCCGCAGGAGCTCATGGTCGTGCCCGGCATCGACACCGCCGGCGACGGCGGGCTGCTGGGCCTGGCCCTGTCGCCCACGTTCGACGAGGACGGGCTCTTCTACGCCTACGTCTCCACGGCCACCGACAACCGCGTCGTCCGCTTCCCGCTGGGCGGCACCCCCAACCCGGTGCTGACCGGCATCCCGCGCGGCGAGGTGCACAACGGCGGCGGGCTGGCGTTCGCCCCCGACGGCACGCTGTTCGTGGGCACCGGTGACACCGGCGACCCGGCGCTCGCCCAGGACACCGCGTCGCTCGGCGGCAAGGTGCTGCACGTCGACGTCTTCGGCCAGCCGGTCGGCTCGGGGCCGGTCTTCAGCCGCGGGCACGCCGACGTGCGGGCGCTGTGCCCGGGTCTCGACGACCCGGTGGGGCTCTACGCCGTCGACGACGCCACGGACGGCCCCGACGAGCTCAACGCCGTCCTGCAGGACAGCGACCTCGGCTGGCCGACCCCCGGGGCGACCAGCACCGGGCCGCTGCTCGAGGTGCCGGACGACGCGGGCGGGCTCAGCGGCTGCGCGGCCGTGGGCGGCACGGTCTTCCTCGGCGCGCTCGAGGGCCGGCGCGTCTACGTCGTCACCGTCGAGGGCGGCGGGGTGACCGAGGAGCCGAGCGCGCTCATCCCCGAACGCTACGGCCGGCTGCGGACCGTCGCGCTCGACGCCGAGGGCGGGCTGTGGGTGACCACGTCGAACGGGGACGGCAGCGGCACGCCCGCCGAGGACGACGACAAGGTGCTGCGCATCCTGCCGCCGTCCTCGGGAGGCTCCAGCCCGATCTGACGGGTCAACCGCCGAGCAGGCGCTCCTCGAGCATGCGCTTGACGGTGGCGGCGTCGGCCTGGCCGCGGGTGGCCTTCATGACCGCGCCCACCAGCGCGCCGAGGGCCTGCACCTTGCCGCCGCGCACCTTGGCCACGACGTCGGGGGCCCCGGCGATGGCGGCGTCGACCGCGGCGCCGAGCTCGTCGGACTCCCCCATCACCGCCAGGCCGCGCGCCTGCACGACCGCCCGCGGGTCGCCCTCGCCGGCGAGCACGCCGTCGAGCGCCTGGCGCGCCAGCTTGTCGTTGACCGTGCCCTCGGCGACCAGCGCGGTCAGCTCGGCCACCTGCGCCGGCGTGACCGCCAGCTCGGTGAGCTCGACACCGGCGTCGTTCGCCCGGCGGGCCAGCTCCCCGAGCCACCACTTGCGGGCGTCGGCCGGTGACGCGCCGGCGGCCACGGTGCGCTCGACCAGCCCCAGCGCCCCGGCGTTGACCAGCCAGGTCATCTCGGTGGCCGACAGCCCCCACTCCTGCTGCAGCCGGGTGCGGCGGGCGGCGGGCAGCTCCGGCAGCTCGGCGGCGAGCTTCTCCACCCACTCGGTGTCGGGCGCCAGCGGCACCAGGTCGGGCTCGGGGAAGTACCGGTAGTCGGTGGCCTCCTCCTTGCTCCGCCCCGGCGAGGTGCTGCCGGTGTCCTCGTGGAAGTGGCGGGTCTCCTGCAGCACCCGGCCGCCGGCGTCGAGGACGGCGGCCTGCCGGCGCATCTCGTAGCGCACCGCCCGCTCCACCGACCGCAGCGAGTTGACGTTCTTGGTCTCGGTGCGGGTCCCCCACTCCAGGCTGCCGACGGGCGCGAGCGAGGTGTTGACGTCGCAGCGCAGGCTGCCCTGCTCCATCCGCACGTCGGAGGCACCGAGCGTCTGGATGATCTCGCGCAGCTCGGTCACGTAGGCGCGGGCGACGTCGGGGGCCTTGGCGCCGGCGCCGGGGACCGGGCGGGTGACGATCTCGACGAGCGGGATGCCGGCGCGGTTGAAGTCGACCAGCGAGTGGTCGGCGCCGTGGATGCGGCCGGTGGCGCCGCCGACGTGCAGGTTCTTGCCGGTGTCCTCCTCCAGGTGCACCCGCTCGATCTCCACGCGGTAGGTCTCGCCGTCGACCTCGACGTCGAGGTGCCCGGCGGTGCACAGCGGCTCGTCGTACTGGCTGGTCTGGAAGCCCTTGGGGATGTCCGGGTAGAAGTAGTTCTTCCGGGCGAAGCGCGACCAGGACGCGATCCGGCAGCCCAGCGCCAGGCCGATCCGGATCGTGGACTCGACGGCGGCGGCGTTGGCCACCGGCAGCGATCCGGGCAGGCCCAGGCAGACCGGGCAGGTCTGGGTGTTGGGCTCGGCGCCGAACGTCGTCGAGCAACCGCAGAACATCTTCGACTCGGTGCCCAGCTCGACGTGCGTCTCCAGGCCGATGACCGGCTCGTACCGGGTGAGGACGTCGTCGAACGCGACGAGGGGCTCGCTCACGGAGAGGGGTCTCCCTTCGGGGTGGTGCTGCGCCCGGACAGCCACGCGCCGACGGCGGTGACCAGCCCCAGGACGATGAAGACGGCGAAGAAGGCCTCGCCGGAGAGGATCCAGCCGACCAGGCCCACGACGACCACGAAGGCCGTCAGCGCCCAGGCGGCCTTGAGCGCGCCGTTCACGCGGCACGCTCCGCGAGCCGGTCGGTCAGCGGGGCGCCGAGGGCCGCCTCGACCGCGGCGGCGACCCGGTAGCAGCGGTCGTCGGACAGCGCGGGGGCCATGACCTGCAGGCCCACCGGCAGCCCCTCGGACAGCCCGCAGGGCACCGAGATGGCCGGGACGCCGGCGAGGCTGGCCGGCAGCGTGCACAGGTCGGCGGCGTACATGGCCAGCGGGTCGTCGACGCGGGCGCCGATCGGCCAGGCCACCGTCGGGCTGGTGGGGCTGACCAGCACGTCGACGTCGTCGAACGCGGCGTGGAAGTCGCGGGTGATCAGCGTGCGGACCTTCTGCGCCTGGCCGTAGTAGGCGTCGTAGTACCCGGCCGACAGCGCGTAGGTGCCGAGGATGATGCGACGCTTGACCTCGGGGCCGAAGCCCTGCTCGCGGGTGAGCGCCATGACCTCGTCGATGTCGCGGCTGCCGTCGTCGCCGACGCGGATGCCGAAGCGCATCCCCTCGAAGCGGGCGAGGTTCGACGACGCCTCGCTGGGCGCGATGAGGTAGTACGCCGGCAGGGCCAGCCCGAACGACGGGCAGGACACCTCGCGCACCTCGGCCCCGGCGCCCTCCAGCAGCGCCACCGCCTCGGCCACCCGCTCCAGCACGCCGGCGTCGTAGCCCTCGCGGGCGCCGTCGCCGCCGAGCTCACGGACGACGCCGACCCGGAGGCCGGCCAGGTCGCCGCCGGCACCGCGGCGGGCGGCCTCGACGACGGTGGGGACGGGCGCGTCGATGCTGGTCGAGTCGCGCGGGTCGTGGCCGCCGATGGCCTCGTGCACCAGGGCGGCGTCCAGGACCGTGCGGGCCATCGGGCCGGCCTGGTCCAGGCTGGAGGAGAACGCGATCAGCCCGTAGCGCGACACCGAGCCGTAGGTGGGCTTGTGCCCGACCAGGCCGGTGAGCGCCGCGGGCTGGCGGATCGAGCCGCCGGTGTCGGTGCCCAGGGCGACGGGCGCCAGCCGCCCGGCGACCGCGGTGGACGACCCACCGGAGGACCCACCGGGGATGCGGTCGTGGTCCCACGGGTTGCGGGTCGGCCGGTACGCGGAGTTCTCGGTGGACGAGCCCATCGCGAACTCGTCCATGTTGGTCTTGCCCAGCAGCACCGTGCCGGCGTCCTTGAGCTTGCGGGCGACGGTGGCGTCGTACGGCGGCCGCCAGCCCTCGAGGATCCGCGAGCCGCTGGTCGTGGGCACGCCCTCGGTGACGAAGACGTCCTTGAGCGCCACCGGCATGCCGGCCAGGCCGGTGCCCGCGGTACCGGCGGCGTCGATCTCGCCGGCCCGCCGCAGCGCGGCCTCGCCCTCGACGTGCAGGTAGGCGCCCAGGGCGCCGTCCTCGGCCGCGATGCGGTCGAGGTGGGCGCGGGTGACCTCGACGGAGGTGGTCTCGCCGGCCGACAGCGCCTGCTGCAGCTCGACGACGCTCAGCGCGGTGAGGTCGCTCACGCCTCCTCCCCCAGGATGCGGGGCACGCGGAAGCGGCCGTCCTCGGCGGCGGGGGCGCCGGCCAGGACGACGTCGCGGGGCAGGCACGGGGTGGTGACGTCGGCGCGCAGCACGTTGGTCAGCGGGACGGCGTGCGTGGTGGGGGCGACGTCGGCGACGTCGGCGCGCTGGACCTGGGCCACCGCGTCGAGGACCGCGCCCAGCTGGCCGGCGAAGCGGTCGAGCTCCTCGTCGGTGACGGCCAGCCGGGCCAGCCGCGCGAGGTGCGCGATGTCCTGGCGGTCGAGGGCCGGGTGGGCGGCCGTGTCGGGGGTGGGCTCGGTGCTCATGCTGGGGCTGGGACTCCTGTCGTCGGCGCCGGCCGGCGCCAGGGACGCAACCCGGTCACTGTACGTGGGGCCGGGGGCCTCCCGGGACGGCCGCTCGACCTGGGGGCGCCTCGTGGGGGAAGCTGCTCCCGCCACGCGATCGACGAGGATCGGCCGCACCTCGACGTCGTCTGCGGAGGAACCGTGTCCTATCTGTTGCGGCTGGTCGTCCCCGACCGCCCCGGTCTGCTCGGGGCGGTGGCGACCGCCCTGGGTGTCGCCGGGATCGACATCGTCTCCGTCGACGTGCTCGAGCGCGGGGGCGGGGTCGCGGTCGACGACGTCGTCGTGGACCTCCCCCGGGACCGCCTGCCCGACAGCCTGATCACCGTCGCGCAGACGGTGCCGGGCGTGCAGGTCGAGGCGCTGCGCCCGTTCCACGGCCCGCTCGACACCCACCGCGAGCTCGACCTGCTGGAGGCGCTGGCCCGCGCGGCCGAGGGCACCGCGGTCAAGCTGCTGGCCGCGGAGCTGCCGCGGGTGTTCCACAGCGGCTGGGCGGCGGTGGTGCGGGCCGACGGCGAGGTGCTGGCGGCGTCCGACGCCGCGCCCCGCTTCGAGGACGTGCCCCTGCCCTGGTTGCCGCTCTCCTCGCCGCGGCTGCTGCCCAGCGAGGACGACTGGCTGCCCGAGCGGTGGCGGGAGATGGCGATCGAGATGATGGCCGCGCCCTTCGGCGACCCAGCCACGGCGGTGGTGCTCGGCCGGTCCGGCGGCCCGGTGTACCGGCGGTCGGAGCTCCTGCGGCTGGCCCACCTGACCGGGATCGCCAGTACGGTCGCGCACCTGCCACCGGTCTGACCTGCGGTTTCGTGGTCCACAGGGCTTGTCCCACCAGTGTTTCGAACGTATGATCGAACGCGTGGACGACGTGCTGACCGCTCCGGTGCCGCCGGTCGGCTGGGCGTCGGGGCCGCTGGGTGTGGTGCAGGCGGCCGACCGGGAGATCGCCCGGCAGACCGCGCTGCGGGCCCGGGCGGTGGCGCAGTTCGCCGCGGCCCGGCCGGCGTCGGGCGACC
>NZ_PVTG01000016.1 GCF_003002915.1 Geodermatophilus tzadiensis
AACTCCTCGGGGTACTTGCTCCGTCGGCCCACCCGGGCCCTCCCTCCTCGGCTTGCGCCAAGTCTGGAGGTGTTCAGCCGACGGGGGTCACTTCAGACAGCCCAGCGGACTCGTTCGTACCTGTCGATCACTGCACGCCCCGCATAGGCCCTCGACCAGTGTTCACGTCGACGACCGTATGACGATGCGCTCAAAAGGGCCGCTCAGGGACATCGGCAACAGTCGCGGCGCAACTTGATCCGCAGGACAGGCCGCCATGGGCGACCGTCGGGACGGGCAGCCTCCTAGGCAGACGCCACAAGGGCCGCCCTGGTCCGCGTACTCGACGGGGTAGCGACTCCCGGGGGCTAGGACCCTTCGTACGCGGGGGCGACCCCCGGACGAGCCGCGCCAGGAGGAACCCATGAGTTCACGAACGCGGCCCACGGAGCAGCGTACGGAACTGTTACGACACTAAGCCGCGACTCGCCGGGGACGCCCAAGCGTGGAGAAGCACGTCTCGGGGCTGCATTTCGGCCGCAGCGTAATGACCGCGATGATGCCGCCGCCACGTCGTATGTGCCGGTGAACGTGCTCCTCGAAGGGAGGTTTGCCCTCGGCGCCTCCTAGGGTCGGTCCCCGTCGTGAAGGGATGACGGAGCAGCCGCAGCGCCACCCGCGGCAGGGCATCCGGACGGAGGACCAACGGCCGAATCGACTGCTACTGCCGACATGGCAGTGCGCGTGAGGTCGGACGGCCTGTTCTGGGGCCGGTGGCGCAGGTCGGCGTTCCGCTCGGCCTCGCCGCCAGCGGCTATTCGGCCGGGTCCGAGCAGCGTGGACAGGGCGTAGTCGTAGTGGCGAACGATCCGGTCCCGACCGGGTTCGACCCGGCTGAGGGTGCCTTCGTTGACGATGGCCAGCGCCCAGTCGCCGTTGTGGTTGGTGGCCCACACACCAACGGTCGGGAGCGCGTCCGTCAGGTCGAGCGCCTTTCCAGCCGCCAGGAATGGCTTGCCGAAGGTGCCGTGGACGTGGAGCAGGTTAGGGCCATGGGCGTGCACCTCCCAGTCGGGGTAGGCGCCCTGGACGGTGGCAACGAGATCCGCGGTTGGGTCGTCTTGGACGGCCGCCGTCGCGTGTTCCATGACGGCCGCCGGGTCGATCGGGAACCCGGCGTCGTTGCGCAGCGGTTCGCTGTAGGCCCTGACCAGGTCGAGGTCGGCTTCGACCAGCAGGTGCTCGGAGGCGGCTAACGCGGCGAGGTAGGTGTCTCGATCGTGCCCTCGTGCTCCATAGGGAATCGCATCCCGCATGAGGTAGAGAGCAACCGCAGCCAGGCTGCCGAACTGGGGTTCGAGGGCGGCCGGTATGTCATCGCCATCCAGTGCGACGGTCGCGTCCGCCAGCAGGTGCAACCAGCCTTGGCCGCCGCTCGGTCCTGCCCAGAACTTGCCCGCGGTACCGATCAGCATCAGCGCGTGCATCGCAGCGCGATCGATGGCCGGTCGTCCGCGCATCTTCCCGACCAGATCGGTCAGCCACGCGCGGTATCGCCTCTGTTCCGCAGCGGTCCTGGCCCGCCGATGCGCCTCACGGTCCGGCTTTTCCGCTCCCGGCTCGGGCTCGGGCTCATTGTCCGTCCGGGAGTCCTGCTCTTCGATCGTGTCGCCTTCGACCGCTCCGTTGTCTTCCTCGGCCACTCGGTCGGCCCAGACGGGGGCGGTGGGCTCGTGGGTGTCCCCGAGCAGCGAGCCAAGACGGGGCAGGCCGCCGGTTGCGAGGACGAAGATCGACTGTCCGAGTCGCTCGACCGCTTCGTCGGTGTAGCGAGCCCAGGAATCAGGATCGTTGTCTTGGCGCCATCCGGCTGCATCCGCGAGACGGGCGCGATCTGCTGGCTCGGTGCGGCTTCCTGAGGATGTTGATCGCGGCGGGGGAACGCGTGTCCGGTTGGTCGCCAACTTGCCAACCGCAGCGAGCCATTGCTCCGCCAGCCTGGGGTCGCCGAACAGGTCCAGGGGATCGTTTGGGGCTGAGCGGTTCCCGGTCTGCCCTCCCCGTCGTTGGGCCGCTCGTGCCGGATCGGTCAGCGGGACTGCCGGGCCGTATCGCCGCTGGAGCGGTTCGCCGGGCACCGAGGCGGCAACGAGCCACGTGAGCCGGATTCGGCTCCCGCCGGGGAAGTCCCCGTCAAAGACGGCGTCTGCTTGACCGGCAGGTATCACTCCGAGGGAGGTGTACGACTCGGGCAGGTCGTGGAAGTGCGACACCTCTACGGTGATGGGCGCGGGCGCGGGCTTGTGCAGCGTGACCGTGAGGTTGCCTTCGCTACGGACGGCTCCCAGCAGAAGTACGCCACCGGCGACCTCCGGGTTTGGTGGCCCGTCCCGCACGGTGTGAGTGGGTACGTCTGCGGCGGGCACCGGGGTCCCGTCGCCGGGGTACAGCGAAAAGGTCGTGGGCTCGGTAAGCACGCCGACTTCGCAGTTGCCCCCGCCGCTCAGTGTGCGCACCAGCGCTGCGGATGAAAGGTTCGGGCTGCCGGTGAGAGCCCACTGGCTGCCGTCCGGACGGGTGGCCTCGATGAGTTTGCCGTGTCGGTAGCGCTCGCCCGCGGCCCTCTCGAAGGTCAGGGATACGCCCGAACCATTGGCGGCTGCGACGAGCGCCGGGGGTGTCAGGACCGTCTGGCCGGGCTGGACGGCGATGGTGACGGTCCTCGGCTTGTAGCGATTGATCAGTGCTCCGAGAGCGATGCCTGCCGGGTCGTGGAACGGGGCATACAGGCGCAGCCGTTCGGCGGGGCCGTTGGGAAGTTGCTCCAGGATGGGAGTCGTTCCGCTGTGCACCAGTCGGTGTGCCGTGGGCAGCACCGGGGCGGACCGGACAAGATCGTCCAAGGCGTCGATGGTGCGGTGAATACGCGGCCGAGCCGCCGGGCTCAGCCGTACCTGCTGGTCCAGACCGCGCAGCCAGTCGGCGACTTCAACGACGAGGTCCGGACACCCTTGTTCCCGATCTCCGGTGATGACGGTGCAGAGTTCGTCGTTGAGATGCCACCCATTGAGGGTGAGATTCCCAGAACCGATGGAGATGATGGTCCGGTCTTCACCCACGAGAATGTTGACCTTGGGGTGGAACGCACCGCCGGGTGTGGCCGCGAGGCCGGGGATGTAGGCGGTTCCGGCTGAGCGGATCGCGCGAACATCCGGGTCGAACATCCGTGCGTCGGCGATCACGGTCACCAGCGCTCCGGCCGCGCGGGTGAGGCCGAGCAGGCGCGTCTCGAAGAAGCCGAGATCGACGTTGAATGTGAAGAACAGCGCTTCCCGGGCGCCTCCCTGGCCGCGCCGCTCCTCCGCGTAGAGGTATTCCAGCAGGGAAGACACGTGCTGGATGGCGACTCCTGGCGTCGAGGGCTCAGAGAAGGTCGAGGGCTCAGACAAGGAGGTCTCCGCGTGGCCCAAGCCGCCATGTCGCAGCCTCACCCGCGCCTGTACCTAGTGACGGATCTCGCCGGAAGAGACCGGTCTGCTCCCCCATCCGGAGCAACTGCCACCACCGCAGGGATGCCGTCAGCGCCGTCTCGGTGTGCAGCCGGTACACGAGGTCATCACGGACTTGAACGCGGGTTGGGATGGTCACCCGGCCCGTCCGACGGTCGAAGCGGGTCTTGAGCAGAGCGATCCGCTGCGACCTGTTGATCAGCACGTCGACCAGGTCCGCGGCGAAGTCCCTCATTGGGCGGTCTGCCCACGAGTGAAGCCGATGGGCCATCCACATCGGTGCTAGTTCTTCGAACACATCGTTCTGGGCGGGCCCCTGGAACCCGAGCAGTTCCTGGCCGGTGAGTTCCCCGTGACGGCGCGCTCCGAGGGCCAAGATGCTGATGCAACGGAGGGGCTGCGGCGCCGACAGCACCTCCTCGGTCCGCTCCGCAGGAGCGGGCTGGCCCAGGTTGTCCAGGGTGTCGGGGAGGTTGCGCTGGAAATCGGCCACGGTCCCGGCTGGGACATGGTCTGCCAGCCAGTCCCGGAGTTCTTGCCGGGTGACCGTGGCGTGCTGTCCGATGCGGTCGACGAGAGCCTCCCAGAGTGACCGCCAGGCGTTGACCGACTCGTACCGAAAGACGACGCCGCGCCACTGTCGGCAGATGGCTGAATCAGCCAGGCGATCGTGTGACAACAGAGCCGGGCTGTAGGCGACGAAAGCCGTGAGGTCCCCGTCCACGGTCCGTATCGGGGATTCCTCCACCGCGGTCGTCAGCATTTGCATGGTTTGGCGGCGGATGCTGCTGGTCTCCCCGGTGGGGTCCGTGGCGGCGAACAGCCGCGCCAGCCATGCGCCATCTGTGCAGTACGCCGTACGGCACAGACACAAGTCCGGGTACTGCTCCAAGTCTTCTTCCGAGAGGGTGTCCTGCCTGGCCAAGGTCAGGACTGGGGACAGTGCTTCACGGACCATGCCCGCGTCGAAGTTCGGCCCTGGAGCCAGGCGGCTACCGGTACCCACGATGCGGAGAGTCATCTCGGAGCCGCGGTACTGCCCCATGAACCCCCAGTTGCCACGCGCGTAGGACCCGACCCCGGTCTTGGCTACCTCGCGCATGTCCAGCGACCCATCCCGAAGGCGGACACGAACGGTGTCCGCCGCGTGTGCGGTCGCGAGCGGTTGATGGATGCCAGCACTTCGCTGTTCATGGACTTGGGATGCGACGGCCAGGACGACCTCGGACCGACGGAGCAGGTTCTGGGCCTCCGGCATGCTGAGACCCGCGGCGTCGGCCTCGTCGGCGATCAATCCGTGGAGCGCGTAGTACCGCGCGCCAGTGGTAACCGTGGTGACTCCAGGAGCCAGGCGGGCCACCACGCGATTGAGGTACCGCTCGACGGACAAAGGGAACAGGCCGCGGATAGTCCTCGTGTCGCTCTGGACCCAACCCGGCCCATCAACCCCCACGCGCTCAACGGCGTTGCTCACAGAAGCACCCCCCTCCTGACGTTATGACACGCTCCCGCAGTCCTGAGGGAGCGCACTGGGCATGCACGGTCAGTCAATCGGACTGCCGTTCGCGACCCGGATGAACTCGACAGCCCGCTGCACTTGCCGACGGAGGTCTCGATGGTCGAGTCGGTCGCGGGGCCAGAGCGTGCGGGCGGCCTGCGCGACGCGGATCTTGTCCACACGTGGATGCTGGCCCCGCTTGTCGGGGTCGACCGCGAGTGGGTCGTCCCATTTGCTGTCGTCGTAGGTCAGCCTGACGTGGGGATGGGTTTCGGCGAGCGCCTGGGTGAGGATGTCGAGGGGAACGTAGTTCTCGATCGTGCGACCGTCGGTGATCCAGGCGAAGCCGGGATACGCCGGGGCGTCGAACTCATCCCGAACGCGCGTCTTGGTTGCTCCGATGCGTTCTCGGGCGGATTGCTTGTCGCTGTCGATGAGGATGGCGATGTGCCGGTTGAGCGCCCGGAGCGAGATGAACTCGTTGATCTCGGGGTCGTTGGCCGTCAGGTGATTGAGCAGGCGACCGCCGTAGAACATGATCGAGTAGTGGATGCCCTCGATGAGGGTGTCGTCGATCAGGCTGATCCAGTGTGCGAGGTAGATCCGGTCGGAGGGTCCCTCGACCCAGATGACTGCGTTGGCTTGCAGCAGGTTGCTGGGGCGGTAGCCGAGGTCGGCGCAGATGTCGGCGACCTTCGCCGGTGTTCCGGCGCGCTGGACCTCCGTGCCGTTCGGGGTCTGCTGGACGTGAAAGACCGTGGCGCGGGTGTGGTCGAGCATGTGGGCGCTGTGCGTGGCGATGAGGTACTGGTTGCTGATCTTCTCGGTGAGATAGCGGACCAGTTTCCGTTGAAGGATCGGGTGCAGGTGCACCTCCGGCTCCTCCATGCAGACCAGGCTGTTCTCCAGCAAGGTCGCGGCGGCGGCCAGAATGATCACCTGGTGGACCCCTGTGCCCAGGTTCTCCAGCGGGAGCACGAGGTCGCCTCGGATGACGTGCAGCGCCTGCGCGTCGTAGGGGACATCCAGCCGGGCGCTGGGATCCTCCAGGACGGTGCGCACGAAATCGTTGACGGCCTCAAACCGCTGCTTGTCCTCCTGCCGGTCCAGCGGAGGCGCCTGAAGGCGTCGTAGCCCGGCAACCAGTCCCCGTCCGGTGTAGAAGGCGGCGTCGCTGCTGTCGTCGTCGCCCGGGACGATCTGCCGGAACGCCTCCACCGAGTGGACCGCGGGCAGCCGATCTAGCGGCGAGAACCGTTGGAGCACGCGTTGGGCGTCGTCCACGATGCCGCCACCGTGGCTTGTGAGAGCAAGGCTGAGGATGTGTAGGTGGTCGGCCATCGCTTCGGCGACCGTCCGGAGCCAGTCGGGGTCCAGTTGGTAGTGATGGACGAGCGGCGCACCGCTAGGCGGCGGCGGATTGGGGACGAACTGGAACCAGACCAGGTCGTCTCCAGATAGCCGAAATAGGTCGTGCGCGAACACCTCACGTAGCCGCCGCATCAGATCCTGGCCGCTGTGCTGGTCCGGCGACGGCACGCGCAGCGCCAGATCTGGCTCGTCAATCTCTCGGGCGATGGCGAAGCGGAACGGCGAGGCATCGGGCTGACGCGGAGCGT
Organism: Geodermatophilus tzadiensis; assembly: GCF_003002915.1. Lineage (GTDB taxonomy): Bacteria > Actinomycetota > Actinomycetes > Mycobacteriales > Geodermatophilaceae > Geodermatophilus > Geodermatophilus tzadiensis. The sequence continues at coordinate 6,606 of NZ_PVTG01000016.1, forward strand.
CGAGACCCTCGGGGACCGGCGCTCCGGCCCCGAGGTAGCGCTGTACGAACCGGAGGATGTTGGACTTTCCCGCGTTGTTCTGACCCGCGACCAAGTTCACCTTGCGGAGCGGCCCCAGCACTTGCATGTCGCCGCGGAAACTGCGGTAGCCGGTGAACCCGAATCCAGGCAGCGTCGCCATCAGCGCCATCTCGATCGACAGGGGCGGCGAGTAGTCGATAGCAATCCCCGCTCCCCTCCCCGTCGAGCGCCGGTACTACACCATGCCGTTCCCAGTGGCCGCTCTCGACGCCACCGTGTCTGAACAGGCACTGAGAACCTAGGCGACGGCGTCTCCCCAGCGTTCGTCGCCGGACGAGTGCAGCCCTGGCTGACCGTCGACCCAGTAGCAGTAAGGACCACTGTCGTCGCCGGACGGCGCGATTCCTTCGCACCCGGAGTGCTCAACGAGGCGTGCCGGTTGTCCGGTCGACCAGCGCAACCAGCACCCCGACAGCGGGTGATCCGGCCGTGCGCGGCCACGAGCGCCGCCATCTGATCTGCTGACGGCTTCATGCCGTCACCTACCGCGCCGAGCCACGAGTCAGGTACTGCGTCTGCGGTGCCGTCCCAGCGCTCCCAGACCCCGCGCTTCACCCTCGCGTGTCAGAACAGGGCGTCCGCTTCCACCGCTCCGAACCGGCGAAGCAGGCTTTCAACACGCTCTGCGTTCAGTTCGATGCCCAGCCTTGTCGCCTCACGTGAGGCCATTGATCTTGCGGCGTCGGCGCCGAAGGGAAGCAAGTTTACGTCGATGCGCGAGAGAAGTTTCTTGGTGATCGGCCGCTTGGCGTCCCAAAAGACCAAGGACTCGACCAAATCCTCGCAAGCCGGACTCGACAGCACAGCCCAGGTAATCAGGGCTTCCGTAGCGTCCTCGAAGGGCAGGAAGTAGCAGGTGTCATCGAGGACAACGGGCTGTCCGTTGAGGGGAGCGACTAGACGAAAGACGGGCTTCTTGTGCAGCCCCGAGATCGCGACCTTGTAGGGCGCGTAGGTGTAGGGGCCGTGGCCGAACACCGAGAAGCGTGGACGGTTGCGATAGATCGACGACTTGCGACCGTCCAGCAAGTCAGCGTTCGCGTTAAGGTATTGCCACAGGTTTGGTGCGATGTGCGCCAGCGATGCGGTCTCTGCGCCAAAAGTTGTCTGCGGTACGATCACCCATTTCGAGAGGGTGTCGTGCCGTCCGCGAAAGAGGTCAGTGCTCTTCAGGAAGGGGAAAACATAGGCAGGTTCAAGGTTGAGCACCTCGCCTGCGCGAGTCGTGGGCTCGGGGTTGGCGACAAGTTCAAAGACCGATGATGCGTCATGCTTGAGTCCTGATCTCCATACGTAAGGGCTTGTGCCATCCGCGGAGCGAACGTGCTGATAGCGGGCAACGTCCGACACCATTCGTCCATCAACAAACCCGAACCTTGGCGCGTTGCTTCTCGGGGCGTTCAGCGACTCGTAGACCGCCGTTGTGTAGTCCGGTTCGCCTGCCGGGTCCACGACCACAGTGAACCAGCATGCGTCGACGCCAGCGTTGAACCACTTCATTGCGTCAATCCGGTAGATAGCGGAGTCGACGATCGGGAGTCGCGCCGAGTGGGCGTACTCAATGACGTTGCGAGCCACGTGTGTCTTGCAAAGCATCCCGAGAGTGAGCCGGGACGACCGATGCTCAGTCAGCAACTTGAGGATGATGTATTCGCACACGTCGAAGTTGGACGCCCCCAGAAGCGCGTCCAGACCGCGTGCTCCCTTGAAGTTTTCCTTCTTCGGCAGGTTATTGCTGTCCATACGGTTCAACTCGGCCGAGGTGACCCAGGGGGGGTTGCCAACAACTACGAGCCGTGCACTCGAATCCCAGGGGATGTCCCGGGCCAGATCCATGTGGAAGATGTTGGAGTTCAGAACCTTGCCATGCGCAGCCGCCGCTGCCGCATGCTCGGGCTGAATCTCAACGCCAATGCGCTCGCTACCGGGTGCGAGTTCGGATGCAGCCTGCAAGAACGACCCGAGACCACAGGTCGGTTCCAAGACCCGGCAATGGTCATCAACGGAAAGGAGTTCTAGACACTGTCGCGCAAGTTCAAGCGGCGTCTGAAAATCACCGAACTCGTTGTTAGGCACGGAGGTCCACCACTTCCCGATCGAAAGTCTTATTCGTGGCGGCAGCGATCGCTCGCCCGTACTGAAGTCTCCACTGGAGTGCGTTCGAGATTGTCAGTACACCCTGCTCTGGCACATCGTCCACGATCCGCTCGGCGAGTGACCGGCGACTCACCTCGTCCAGGGGGACATTCTTGTCTTGGAGAATGGCGTCCACGTCTTCGATCTTGGTTTCACGGGATTCCGCCCCAGTGGGGTCCGGGGTTAGAACAACATCCCTAATCAAGCGGGTGATTGTGTGATCACCTGTACGAGCGGAGTGGATGAAGACTACGTGACGAATGTCGAGGTAGGCTGCGCGCTCCTCGGGCACGTCCCGTTTCACGTAGACGACGCAGAGCAGGTGGTAGCCGAGTCCGTAAATCTTCTGCGTAGCGCTATCAAATGGCGATGAGGACTGGGGTTGTTTCAATGACGTGACCTTCAGGTCCACGTTCAAGTCCGGGAAGTCGATGCCTCGGGCGGCGTTACCGACGGTCAAGTCGTACCGTTCGGCCAGGTGTTCCTTGAACATCGACTCGACCTTGGTACCTACGGCCTTGCCGTCCGTTGCGCCATAGAGGTCGGGTAGAGGGCTGACCGCTAGTGCCTCCGCGAACTCGACCGCAGCGGCATGGAAGAGTTCCAAGGTGATGAGCGGCAGGTCTGTCATCAGTGCGATAGCCCTCGGTTGTCGGTCGGTCGATGCATGTGGCAGGCCGCAAGCGGCGCTGTACGAGCGGATGGTTCAGGGCGGCACCCCGGCGGACCGGGGCGTAGCAGCACCGAACGCTATCGGCAGGATCCGACGGAGCCGGGTCGCGACACCACAGGCAGAGGATGGATCGTCCGTTCTGGGCCAGGACCCCGGGGTGTCGGAGCGTCAGAGGGGCGTCGAGACGATCGTCACGTCGGCCACTCGGTTCATTAGTCACCGCTGGCGAGCCGTCCGGGCGGGAGCAGGACTCTCGCACGGCTTGGCGTGTCGGTGGTCGCGAACGGTGTTCGACGCCTTGGCTCCCTGGCGGCTCGATGCCGCCCCGCATCTCGCCCTGGGCTCAACCTCTTCGCTGACTCAAGGGCTGGCTGCCGACTGGGGGTGCATGCCGCGAGTGCCTGGGGTCTTGCGTCAGGGCGGGCTGTCCGTCCCCGCCACCAGCGTGTCGGCTCGATCACAGCGCAACGCCGCAGGGCGTTCAAGAGGCACAGGACAGGCACGGGGGACACATGAAGTTGCAGCAGTCTAGGTCCACAAGTTCCGAAACATCGTGGACAGCGGCGTCATTAAGGTCGAACGGCGCTCGCTTCGCGAGATCGCCGAGTTGACCGACCGCTCGTTTTCGGCCGTCCGCAACATTCTCGATAAGCACGGTGCCCGCGGGCGAGAGACTGGCGCTCCGCCTACCAGGCGGTCCGACACATGCCCCGAGGTCTAGGCCCCCGGCCCATCTGGCGCCAACGTGCGCCTGGGCGCCTGGGCAGGCACTTCTCAAATAGTGTCGGTGGCCCAGTGCACCGTCCACCCATGTCGACGAGGCCAGAGATGGAGCGGGCGAGGATGGCCCTTCTCTGGGACCTCGACAACGTGTCCACTCCTGTCGCGGACCTCGGCTCCCTCGCACGAGCGCTCTGTGGCCTCGTCGAGCCCGATGCGCCACGGCTCGCATCGGTGCACTGGCGGGCATTCCGGTTGGCCGGGGACACACTGCGGGCGAACGGGATCAGGGTGCTGTGCGGAGCCGCACCCCCCAGGGAGCCGATAGGGTGCTCCTCCGGCAAGCCCGGCGGCTGCGCAAGCGCGGGGTCGAGCGGTTCATCGTGGCCAGCAACGACAACGCATTCGCTCCTATCGCGGCCACTGCGGAGGTACACGTGGTCACTCTGACCGGTGACCTGGTGAGTGGGCGACTCCGAGCCGTGGCTCAGAGCATCACGGTCCTGGTCCGTGCAGGGGAAGGTTGGCGCATGGAACGTGAGACTCCTGGCACCATGACCGACATCTGAAAGCGGGCCGTGGCTAGCCGTTCCGTAATCGCGGAATCTCGGATCGCCAAACCTCTTCGAAAGATCGATCCGTCCAGCACCCTCAGGCTGCTAGACCCGCCGAGCAGCGTTGGCGCGGGTCGCGCGTCCTCACCTCCCAGTCCTGCCTGGAGGCAGTCCGCTCGCTGTCTTCTGTGCGAGGAAGGCGCTAGTGCGGTCGCAATACCGCCGGATGTTGACGGCCAAGCGGTCAGCAACCTGACGCGGCGACGCATTCTCGTGCAGGTGCCTCTGAGCCTGGCGAAGATGAGCGTCGAGGTCATACAGACCAGCCTTCAGTGCATTGATGTCGTCTTGCGTGAAGCGCACGGACGGCGCAACTCCAAGCCGATCCGCCAGGACCGCCTCGCGAAGTCTCGCCCGACGGCGGCGCTGGTGCTCTGCATTCCCAGCGCGACGCCGGGAAACCCTGCATGGATCGCAGAAGCGACGCGGGGGGACAACGCGGCCTCGCGAGCACTGTTCGCAGCGCATTGAGCCAGCCTGCACATCAGACACAAGAATCTCCTGGGGACGATCGGTCACCTGGCCGTCAGCATGGCCATACACACCCCAGCCGTCGGCTCTAGTTCCAAACCTACAGGTCAGGAAGCCGTGTGGCCGTTAGAAGCGGCGAAGGGATCCACCGTTCGGGTTAATCCGGGCGTCAGCACAGTCAGCATGCGCGTCACACCTGTCTGGGCGATTTCAGACCTTTATCGGGTCCGAAACCGCACCTGGCCGACGAGAGAAAACGTCTGAGGCCAGCACCCAGAAAGAACTAGGCGTTCAACAAATACGAGCCGTTGACCGCGCCACCGACTCCGCGTCCTCAGGCCATTCCCGTGCCGCCAGTGGTTGCTGGAATCACGGGCGAGCCGATTGCCGACTCTGACACCGAGGAAACCTGGGACGAAAGCGATGTGACCGTGCGGGGCACGCGCCGCCTCAGCCGTATTTGCTCTCCCGAGCGCGCCCGGGCCTATGTGGAGTCCTACGCACCCGCGGACCGGCATGACGTGAGCCTCCGGGATTGGCAAGCGCTGGCACCGGTCATCCGCCCAGCCTTGGCCTCGCTCTGCGTCAGGGACAGCGCCGTGGTCCGTCAGATGCCGGTCCACCTGGATGCACTCGCGCGCATTGGCGCGTGGGTCTTGAAGGAAACGGGCGCTGTGGCTGACATCCGGGATCTTCTGAACCCGGACACGATCAATCGTTGGGTCGTCGCTGCGCGGACGGCCCAGGAAGCCGGAAGTCTTGCCGCGTACCGGTCCCGGATTCGGCGGCTGGCTCCGCTTCTGTGGCCGGACTGCCCCTGGTCACACCAGCAGGGTCGGGTGGCGCGTCGCAAGCCGCAGCCGCCCTACACCGCCGAACAAGTTGCGCGGTTGGAGGCTGACTGTCGTAACCAGCCTACCGAGCAGGCGCGCCACCGCGCGGAGGTCATCTTGACCCTGGGGCTCGGCGCCGGACTGGACGGACGGTGGCTCCCTGACGTTCGCCCCGATGACATCTTCAGCCTGCCAAGCGGCGAGGTCTGCGTCTGGGTGCCCGAGCCGGATCGGTACGTCCCCGTTCTCCAGAAGTTCGCGCCTCGCCTGCTCGATGTGAAGTCGCGCGTGCCGTCCGACGAATCCCTCCTGGGCGGCCCCGTTCGCACCAACAAGAACACCGTCAGCCATCTGGTCGGGCGCATCAAGCAGCCGGGCGCGCACGCGACCGATCCGCGCGCGGCACACCCCAGGCTGAACCCCACCCGTCTGCGCAACACCTGGCTGGTGCACCACTTGACGGCCGGAACGCGGCTTCCAGAGTTGCTTGCGGCGGCCGGACTCCAGGGTTTGAACAGCCTGGAGGGACTTCTTCAGCACGTCCCCGTAAGCGATGACGCATTGGCGAACATCGGCCGTGTTGCGAGGGCTCATGCCCGGCGTTAGTCGGCCGCCGCGGCGCCCAGGACCGCAGGGAATCTCTTTCGCCCCTGCATCGACAACCGGCGCACCGGCGCAGGCCCCCGCCTCCCCAAGTAGCACTCGGCCGCGCCGCCCGGCTGCGGTCACGGTTGCCGATCACCCTGGTCGCCGCCAGCCGTCCCGGCGGCATGTGCCGGTGCTTCCAGTGCACGGCGTGCTGTCTCTTCGCGAAGCCCGTCGGGTGGTTGGCCTCGGGGTTGCGCCCGCAGGCCGGAGGGCGAACCGCGGCCGGTACGAAATCAACCAGAAGGTGATCATGGCAGCACCCACGCCGGAATCATTCGACATCGCCATGCGAATGGCGGACCGTTGCGCGGCCGTGGCAGTGATGTCAGTGGCAATGGCGTCCAGGACCGGGCGCCCAGGTGACCTGAACTACCGCGCCTTCCACGTGGCGGCGCAGATCAATGGATTGGCGCCGAACCAGCGGAACCTCATCAGCAACGTAACGAAGGTTCTTCCTGGACTCACCAACGCGCAGCGCGAACGCCTGGGCTTCATGCGGCCTGTCCGGAGCAACGGGCTGTATGACGTGGTACGCCGCTACCTCGACCGCCTCACCGCCGTCCTCGATGAGGGTGTGGTCATCCCCCACTCCCTCTCCTTCGGGTTCGGCACCTTGCTGCCGGAGACCTATCGCCGCAAGTCCGACGGGTCTGCCAACTGGGGCGTTCCGGAGGGGTACCTCGACGGCTCGGGTGCTTGCACGGAACCGCTCGTCCTCGTGCACTCGGACTGGCACCTACACGCGACCACCGTCTCGGGCATCGATCCCACGCTGCCCATCTCCGGCGCCGTAGCAGTCGATGGGACAGAGTTCGAAACGTCTGCGCGGCTTCATGGCCCGAACAGGGATGTAGACCTCGACGGGGAGATTGAATACGACCCGGAGACGACTGGAGCAATGCGGACGCGGGGGGCTCGCCCGCTCGGCATCGGACCGGACGATCGAAAGGTCTACACCCTCGATTTCGACAGCCGCAGTGGCTACCGCACCGTGACGAACGGGCGCAGCGGCGGCAGGTACACCGGCTACGAGGTGCATCTCGCCGTGCAGGTGCCCGCACTCCGGTGGACGAACTACGTGGACCAGGTGACGTTGGGACCGGCTGTTCCCGGATTCATCGTCAACGCGACGATGACTCCTGCGGGAAGTCACCGCGCGAATGCCATCATTCCGGCCCTGCTCGGCAGCAAGGCAGCAGGCCAGGAACTGAAGGAAGTCATCGCCGATCCCGGGTACAGCCTGTGCTCCATGGAGACGTACCACCTGCCCCTACGGCTGGCCGGGATCAGCGTGCTGCACAAGCCCATGACTCATCAGCGGGGCATCCGTCCCACCGTCGACGGAGCCGTTCTTTGCGATGACACGCTCTTGCATCCCGCGACGCCGAGGAACCTCCTCGCCTCCCGCTCCGCAAGGAGTGCCGGATCCGCACCGCTTCCCTACGCACCGCCTGGCAGCGACGAGGCAACCCGGCGGCAGTACGAACAGCCCTTCAACCAGCGCGCCCTATGGCGCCTGCGCCTCAACAGGACGGACTCGGACGGGACCGCATGGTTCACGTGTCCCTTCTGCGAAGGAGCGCTGTCGGCCACCAGTCTCACGGTCCACAGCGGCAGGACGCCCGGCCCAAGGGCCGTGCCCGTCAGCGGTCACGTTGCCCACCTGAGCCGGTGCTGCAACGGCCAGATCAGGCTCGCCGCTGAAGAACTGGGCCGCTGGCAGAAGATCCCAGCCGGAACCACGGCCCACTGGAAGGCGTATCACGCGCGGCGCCAGCAGGTGGAGAACGCGAACAGCGCGCTCAAGAGCAGCATGACCCAACTCGACAAGAAGCACACGCTCGTCTTCGGGCTGTCGAAGCGGCGCACCCTCCTTGGGTTCACGCTCGCGGCCTACAACTACAACGTCGGCGCTGCACATCAGGCCCGGTAGTCATCCGGTGAGGCGAACCGGTGCCCGAGCCCACTGTGAAGGCCAACAGAGTCGCCCTCCTGCTACCGAGCCTGGCGAGTTGGCGTCAGGGGACGTGCGTCTCATCGAACCCAGAGCCGACAGGGTCGACGTAGAAGTCCCGCACCAGGGTGCGGGCCTTCACCTCGATCGGGTCGGAGTTGGAGCGCAGTGGGAAACGCTGGAAGTCCGCGTCGGTCGCAGCCAAGGCGGCGACACACTCCGCACAGTTCGGCGCCCCGCACGGCAGGTGCCCGTTGCGCTTGTCCCAACCCAGATACCAGTACGCCCGAGCCCTCGGGTCGCTGGGGACACGCAAGCGGAGGGACCGCGTCATCTCAGTAATCCTCGAACAAACGTTCGGCCATGTGCCGATCTTGACCCGTCCAGTTCGCGTGTGCAAGGCCGTCTCGTTGCTCCCCGCGCCGCCCCTCACCTCAGGCTCCGTGACCTAAGCAGCCTGGCGGGCGACTGCGCTAGGCAATCGCAGCGACCGTCGGGGATCCGGGACTGTCGTACCGCTGAGGAACAATCAGGCGGTGACGCGGGATTCGTAGGACGGCTCGAAGATTGTTTGTCGCTCCGGCTCGATCTCGCGGCTAGTAGGTAGCGGCCCTACTACACCGGAGCGACCCCATGTCTGAAGAGAAGCCACCCGCTCACCTGCGGGGCGTGAGCCACATCGTCACGTCGTCCCAAATCAAGGCGGCGAACCGCGCGCTCAACGCCCTCCCGAAGCCGCCCGCGGTCTTCGACGTAATGCCGTCACTGGTGCCCGCGCTCCCGAAGTTCACCGTCCCTCAGGTAGCGGAGATGCACGCCAACCTGGTCCGGAACCTGGCCCCCGCGCTCCCGAAGTTCACCGTCCCTCAGGTAGCGGAAATGCACGCCAACCTGGTCCGGAACCTGGCCCCCGCGCTCCCGAAGTTCACCGTCCCTCAGGTAGCGGAAATGCACGCCAACCTGGTCCGGAACCTGGCCCCCGCGCTCCCGAAGTTCACCGTCCCTCAGGTAGCGGAAATGCACGCCAACCTGGTCCGGAACCTGGCCCCCGCGCTGCCGAAGTTCACCGTCTCTCAGGTAGCGGAGATGCAGGCGACCTTCCTGCGCAACCTGATCCCCAAGATCGAGATTCCTCGCGCCGCCTTCGACTTCGTGCCTCGTCTTGTCAGCGACATGCTGCCCCACTGGACGAACGTGCATGACTGGCTGTCGACGAGCCTGCGGATCTGGCGTGACTTGGCCGACGTGGGAAAGGCGTCGGCCGCCTGGGCGCGTCGGGCGCTGCGGGCCGCCCGTGCGGCTCGGGACGCGGTACTGCACGGCCGCTGGGACCTTGTGCGCGCGTTCCTTCGGGAGTGGCTCGACTTGCGCCACCCCGAAGACGCCCACCTCCAGGCCGCTGCCGATGCTCTGCTGGACCCGGGATGGAAGCCCGATGAGGTGGACGTGTGGGCAGTCCCGGGCCTGCTCGCAGACCTGAGGAGGGAGACGGTTAGCGGGGCTCGACGCCACCGGCCGGTTTACGAGACCCAGATCAACGGACGAGCAGTAGGGCTCCTGGATCGGCCGATCGCCCGTGCCGACGGAACCGTCGGCACCGCCCTCGACCAGGTCCGGGACGAGGTGCCAGTTCCCGAGCCTGCGGACTACGGATTTCACGACGACCGGCTCAATCGGGTCTTGGCCTTGATGACCCCGGACGAGGGCAAGGTCTGCCTGGCCCACCCCGGTCCCGGCTGCACCTGGGCCGACGCAGCGGTCATCGCGGGGTTCCCCCCCTGAGTTTGGCGAGACGGTCCGCCGCAAGCGGATCCGCGTCGTCAAGGAGGTCTCACGGCGAGCAACTGCCCGCCGCTGAGCAGACATCGAGAGAGATGGGAGGTGATGAGATGGCCACCAACACTGGAAAGGGCTATCGCCACGGGAGCGTGACCGGGCGCAGCCAGACCAAGGCTCCCAACGGCAACTGGGTGAAGCGCGGCTCGAACGGGCGCTTCATGGACCAGAAGACCTCGTCGGCGACGCCGTTCAAGGGCGTCCGCCGGGAGAAGTGACGGCAGGTCCCCCTAGGGGGACCTGACACCTGGGCGGCGGGTTCGGAGATGAGGAAAGCACCTCCGGGCCCGCCGCTCGGTCCCTGCTTCCTATCACTCCCGTGAGGCAATCACAGCCCCAACCGGGCTGATGCCGGGCCCGCCCAGCGGCTGCTGGCGTCATAGCGACGCATGGTGCTGACGCTCTTCCAGCGCCCGGCGGCTCCTCGCGACCTCCGGGTTCTCGACACCCCCCTCGATCCCTCCCAGCAGGGCGAGAGCGGATCGAGAGTTTCGCGTATCCAAGGCAGCGGCTTACGCGTAGCCGCCGGAGCGGAGGGCGTGGGATTCGAACCCACGATGGGTGTGACCCCATAGCGGTTTTCAAGACCGCCGCCATCGGCCGCTAGGCGAGCCCTCCTGGCCGGTCGAGGCTAACCCGTCGGGCGCGCGCCGGTCGCCGTCGGCGGTGCTCAGCCGCGGCGGGACTCGCGGAGGATGCGCTCCAGCCGCTCGAGCAGCTCCTCGAGCGCCTCCTCGAACTCCGCCGCCGACTCGTCCTCCGACAGCAGCGGCTCCAGCCGCCGGACGTGCGGGTAGCCGTCGAGCGCCCCGGGTGGCGGGGACGCCGCGTCGGCCTCCTCGTCGTGCGAGCTGATCGGCACGCCCCGCGCCGAGACCTCGAGCAGCAGGTGGCCGAGCAGGAAGCCGGTGTAGGCCCGGTAGGCCGCCACCGCGGCCGCGTCGGAGAAGCCGCTGCCGGTCAGCGCGTCGAGGAAGGACTCCAGCCAGCGCAGGCTGCGCAGCGGCGGCCGCACCCACGGCGCCGCCGGCGGGCGGGTGGCCACCAGCGGGAACACGGCCGGGTGGGCCAGCGCGATCCGCCGGACCCCGTGCGCGAGCCGCTGCAGGTAGTCCTGCCAGCCGTGCCGCGGCTCGAGGAACACGTCGGGGTCGCCGTAGAGCTCGTCGACCACGGTCTCCACGACGCCGTCGAGCAGCCCCTCGCGGCTGGTCACGTGGCGGTACAGCGCCATCCCCTCGACGCCGAGGTGGCTGCCCAGCCGGCGCATGGTGAGCGCCTCGATGCCGTGCTCGTCGATGAAGGAGACCGCCGCGCCGAGCACCCGCCGCCGGTCGAGCGGACGTCGGCTGCCGTCAGGGGGCACGGTCGCGATGGGAGCCGCCGCACCGCCGCGGGCCTCCGGTGTGTCCGGGTCCTGCGCGTCGTCGACCACGCGGACCTCCTTCCCCTCAGCACGTGGGACCGCACTCCCCGCATCCTCCCCGCCCCCGCGGGGTAGTGACGGGTGGCCCCGCGGTGCAGCTGCCCACGACGGCGGCCGGGACGATGCTGTGTTTACCCCGTAAACAGGCGGGCACCCAGGGAGTGCCGCCCCCGACGGGGGCAGGTCGACGCGCACGAGAGCACCGTGCGCGCACTCTCGCGCCCGACCCCGAGGAGCACGCATGATCTCCGAGCAGCAGATCCAGCAGGTCATCGGCGGCACCGCCGTCGACCGCGACGGCGACAAGCTGGGCAAGATCGGCGAGGTCTACCTCGACGACGAGACCGGCCGCCCCGAGTGGGCGACGGTGCACACCGGCCTGTTCGGCACCAAGGAGACCTTCGTCCCGCTGGCGCAGGCCGAGGTCTCCGGGGAGACGATCCGCTTCCCGTACGAGAAGGCCAAGGTCAAGGACGCGCCGAAGATCGACACCGACGGCCACCTGTCCCCGCAGGAGGAGCAGGAGCTGTACCGGTACTACGGCCTGGGCAGCGGCACCGGCACGCAGACCACCCAGACCACCACCCACGCGGCGGCCGGCACCGTGGGCACCGGCACCGCGGGCACCCGCACCGACCGTGACGGCGACGGCGTCTACGACGACGTGCAGGACCGCGCCGTCGGCCGGGACACCTCCGGCCCGACCACCGACAGCGCGATGACCCGCTCCGAGGAGCACCTCGAGGTGGGCACCCAGCGCGTCGAGGCCGGCCGCGCCCGGCTCCGCAAGTACGTCACGACCGAGCGCGAGACGGCGACCGTGCCGGTGTCGCACGAGGAGGTGCGGGTCGAGCGCGAGCCGATCACCGACGCCAACGTCGGCAACGCCCTCGACGGCCCGACCATCTCCGAGGAGGAGCACGAGGTCACGCTGCACGCCGAGCGTCCCGTCGTCTCCACCGAGGCCACCCCGGTCGAGCGCGTGCGCCTGGACACCGAGACCGTGACCGGTCAGGAGACCGTGAGCGGCGACGTCCGCAAGGAGCAGATCGACGTCGACACCGACGGGGTCGACCCCCGGCGCTGAGCGACGCCACCCCGGTCGGGCCGGGCAGCTGCGGCTGCCCGGCCCGACCGCGTCCCGGGGTCGGGCATGAACCGGGCCCGGCCGGTGTTCGGAACGGGGAAGGGTCCGCGGGTTCCTCGTGTCGACCTCCTGCCCGCACGTCGACCGAAGGACTCCCCCTGCCCGAGACCGTCCTCCCGCCGTCCACCGCCCGCCGCCGCCGGCGGCTGCCCGCTGACGAGCGTCCCGCGACCAGCGCCGCGCACGCCGCCGACCGCGAGGCCGCCCGCGAGGAGCGCCGCGCCCAGCAGTCGTGGGTCGAGGGCGCCGCCCCGGAGCTGCCCGTCCGCAGCACCCCGCCCGAGCGCGTCGTCTTCCACCTCGGCCCCACCAACTCCGGCAAGACGTACGAGTCGCTGCAGGCGCTGGCCGCCACCGGCTCCGGGGTCTACGCCGCGCCGCTGCGCCAGCTCGCGCACGAGGCCTACGCCAAGCTCTCCGCCCTGCTGCCCGCGGGCACGGTCGGCCTGTCCACCGGCGAGGAGGAGGTCGACCCGCACGCGCCGGTCGTCTGCTGCACGGTGGAGAAGGCGCCGCTGCGCGGCGAGCTGCTGGTGCTCGACGAGTCGCACTGGGTCGCCGACCCCGACCGCGGCCACCACTGGGCCCGGCTGCTGCTCACCGGCGAGTACCGCGAGATGCACCTGATCTCGGCGGCCGAGGCCCACCCGCTGCTCGCGCCGCTGGTCGACGACGCCGGGTCCGTCGACGTCGTCACCCACCAGCGGCTGTCCCGCCTCGACGTGCTGCGCGCGCCGGTCCGCACCACCGGCGTCCGGCCCCAGACCCTCGTGGTCGCCTTCTCCCGCAAGACCGTCTACGCCGTCGCCGCCGAGCTCGACCGGCACCGCCCGGGCCGGGTCGGCGTCCTCTACGGTGCGCTGCCCCCGGCCACCCGGCGCGAGGTCATCGAGCGGTTCACCGCCGGGGAGCTCGACGTCCTGGTCACCACCGACGTCATCGGCCACGGCATCAACGTGCCGGCCACCACCGTGCTCTTCGCCGAGACGACGAAGTTCGACGGCACGGAGCTGCGGCCGCTGCGCAGCTGGGAGGCCGCCCAGATCGCCGGGCGGGCCGGCCGCTACGGCCTGACCGGGCACGGCACGGTCGGCGTCCTCACCGGTGTGCGGGGGCTGAAGCCGTCGACGGCGCTGGTGTCCCTCGGGGCCGAGGTCGCCCGCGGCGACCGCGCCAGCGACCTGCCCCGGCGGGCGCCGCGGCTGCGGCCCGAGCTCGCCGACCTCGGCGCGCTGGAGGCGGTCGACCTGCCCGAGGCGCTGGTCCGCTGGCAGGCGTGGGCGCGCGCGGCCACCCGCGACGAGGCGATGACGCCGGACGACGTCACGAGCCTGGTGCTGCGGGTGCAGGCGCTGCTGCCGCTGCTGCGCGGCCCGCTCGGCGCCGCCGGCGACCTGCACACCGTCTGGCGGCTGGTCAGTCTCCCGATCGACTACGACCCGCCCCGCCGCACCCGCTGGCTGGTGCTGGCACGGGCCGCGCTGCGGCACGCGGCCGGGCTGCCCGTCGCCCCGGAGCTCGTGCTGCCCGACGTGCCGGTCGGCGGCTCGGTCGAGGAGTACGAGCAGGCCGCGGCCGCCGCCCGCGACGCGCAGACGCTGCTCCGGCAGTTCCCCGGCGTGGCCGGCCTGGACGACGACGACGCCGCGTGGGTCGAGGAGGAGTGCGCCGAGGCGATCAGCGAGCTGCTGCCCGACGCCATCGCGGTCAGCCGGTCGGCGGCCTGCGCCGAGTGCGGGACCGCCATCGCCCCCTGGTTCTCCACCTGCCGCCCGTGCAGCGCGCCCCGTGGCCGCGGTCCCGGCCGGGACACCGGGCGGGAGGCCGCACGCGGTGGCCGGCGCGGACCGCGCTCGGGGTCCCGGCAGGGCCGGCGCCCCACCCGCAGCGGCCGGGGCTGACCCCGCCTCAGGCCGCGGGGTCCCCGGCGTCCACGGGCGCGTCGGGCCGCTCGCGCTCGACCGGCGTGCCCACCACGCCGTGCAGGTGGCACGCCGCCACGTGGCCCGGCGCGGAGCCGACCGGCTGCAGCGCCGGGTCGACGTCGGGGCAGGGCGCGAAGACGTCGGGGCAGCGGGTCCGGAACCGGCAGCCGCTGGGCACCCGGGACGGCGAGGGGACGTCGCCGCGCAGCACGATCCGCTGCCGCGAGCGCTCCAGCTGCGGGTGCGGCAGCGGGACGGCCGACAGCAGCGCCCGGGTGTAGGGCATCTGCGGCTCGGCGGCGACGGCGGACGCGGGCCCGACCTCCACCACCCGGCCCAGGTACATGACCGCGATCCGGTCGGACACGTGCCGCACCGCCGACAGGTCGTGCGAGATGAACAGCAGGGTCAGCCCGAGCTGCCGCTGCAGCCGGCGCAGCAGGTTGAGCACCTGGGCCTGCACGCTGACGTCGAGCGAGGCGATGGCCTCGTCGCAGACCAGGAAGTCCGGCTCGCCGGCCAGCGCCCGGGCGATGCCCACCCGCTGCCGCTGACCGCCGGAGAACTCGTGCGGGTAGCGGGCGGCCACGCCCGGGTCCAGCCCGACCAGCTGCAGCAGCTCGCGCACCCGGGCGGCCCGCGCCTGCCGGCCCGGGTGCAGGCCGTGCACCTCCAGCGGCTCGGCCACCGTCTGGGCGACCGTGCGCCGCGGGTCGAGGGAGGCGAACGGGTCCTGGAACACCATCCCCGCCCGCCGGCGCAGCTCCCGCAGCTCGCGGCGGCCCATCCGCGTGACGTCGGCGCCGTCGAAGGTCACCGTGCCGCCGGTGGGCGGGACCAGCCGCAGCAGCGCGTTGCCCAGCGTCGACTTCCCGCAGCCGGACTCCCCGACCAGGCCCAGCGTCTCGCCGCGGTGCACGTCGAGGTCGACGCCGTCCACCGCACGCAGCAGCCCCGTCGTCCGGCGCAGCGCCCCGCCGGAGCGGACCGGGAAGTGCACCTCCAGGCCGCGGGCGGAGACGAGCACGTCCGGCGCGCCCGTCGACGGCGACGTCACGACGCCTCCCTCTCCGCGCACCACGTCGCCGCACGGTGCGGCAGCGCGCGGCCGCCGGCACCCACCACGGCCAGCGGCGGCTGCTCGGTCTCGCAGCGGGTGTCGCCGCGCACCGGGCAGCGCGGCCAGAAGACGCACCCCGGCGGCAGGTCGGTGGGCGGGGGCGGGGTGCCGGGGATGGTGGCGAGGTCCGCGTCGTCGTCCGTCGCCAGGTCGGGCAGCGCGCCGAGCAGGCCGCGCGTGTAGGGGTGGACCGGCCGCTCGAGGACGTCGTCGACCGTGCCGTCCTCGACGCAGCGCCCGCCGTACATGACCAGCACCCGGTCGGCGATGCCCGCGACGACGCCGAGGTCGTGGGTGATCCAGACGACGCCGGTGCCGTGCTCGGTCCGCAGCCGCTCCACCAGGTCGAGGATCTGCGCCTGCACGGTGACGTCGAGAGCGGTGGTGGCCTCGTCGGCGATGAGCAGCGACGGGGAGTTCGACAGCGCGATCGCGATGACCACCCGCTGCCGCATGCCGCCGGACAGCTCGTGCGGGTAGCGGTCCACCGCGCGGCCCGGGTCGGGCAGGCCGACCTCGCCGAGCAGCTCGACCGCCCGGGCCCGGGCCGCCGCCTTGGACGGCGTCCCGTGCGCGCGCAGCCCCTCGGTGAGCTGCCGGCCGACGGTGAGCACCGGGTTCAGCGAGGTCATCGGGTCCTGGAAGACCATGCCGACGCCGGGCCCGCGGACCTGCCGCAGCCGCTCGGGCGACATGGTGAGCAGGTCCTCGCCGTCGAGCAGCGCCCGCCCGGTGACCGTCGCCGTCCGTGCCGGCAGCAGGCCGAGCAGGGCCAGCACCGAGACGCTCTTGCCGCTGCCGGACTCCCCGACCACGGCCACGGTCTCCCCGGCGCCGACGGTGTAGCTCAGCCCGTTGACCACGTGCGCCGTCCCGCGCGGGGTGCGCAGGTCCACCCGCAGGTCCTCGACCTCCAGCACGGGCGCCGTCACCGCCCGCCCCCGGCCATCAGGGTGCGCTGCCGCGGGTCGAGGACGTCGCGCAGGCCGTCGCCGAGCAGGTTGAAGCAGAGCACCGTGACGACGATCGCCAGGCCCGGGAAGACGGTGTACCACCACGCCTGGTCGATGAAGCCGCGGCCGTCGGCGAGCATCAGCCCCCACGACGGGTTGGGCCGGCGCGGGCCCAGGCCGAGGAAGGACAGCGCCGCCTCGGCCAGCACCGCGAACGCCAGGCTGATCGAGGTCTGCACGATGATCGGCGGCGCCGCGTTGGGCAGCACGTGCCGGGTGATCAGCCGCCAGTCGGAGGCGCCCACCGACCGTGAGGCGCGCACGTACACCTCCTCCCGGACGCCGAGCACGCTGGCGCGGGTGACCCGGGCGAAGATCGGCACGTAGACGATGCCGATGGCGAGGATCGCGTTGGCCGGCCCGGCGCCCCGGATGGCGACGATCGCGATGGCGAGCAGCACCGCGGGGAAGGCGAACAGCACGTCCATCAGCCGCATGAGGGTGTCGTCGACCCACCGGCCGTAGAAGCCGGCCAGCAGGCCGATGAGCGTGCCCACGACCAGGGCGAACGCGACGGAGAGGAAGCCCACGCGCAGCGACGTCGCGGCGCCGAGGACGACGCGGCTGAGGATGTCGCGGCCGAACTCGTCGGTGCCGAACGGGTGGTCCCAGCTCGGCGGCTGCAGCTGCAGGGAGGGGTCCTGGTCGTTCGGGCCGTCGGGCGCGAGCGTCTCGTCGAACACCGCCATCAGCACGATCAGCACCAGGACGACGGCGGAGACGGCCGCGGTCGGGTTGCGCGCGAGCAGCCCGAGCGTCTCCCGCCAGCGCGGGCGCGGCGGGGCCGCCGTCGGCAGCGGCTCGGACGGCGGCGGTGCGGCCGGGGTGGCGCCCGGCGTCGGCAGCTGCGTCATCGGCGGGCGATCCTCGGGTCGATGCGGCTGTAGAGCAGGTCCACCAGCAGGTTGATGACGAGGAAGACCAGCGCGAAGAGCAGGACGGCGCCCTGCAGCACCGGGAAGTCGCGGTCGCGCACCGCCTGGTAGGCCAGCTGCCCGAGGCCCGGCCAGGAGAAGACGATCTCCACGACGACGACGCCCGAGAGCAGGTAGGCCAGCTGCACGCCGGTCACCGTGACCAGCGGCAGCAGGGCGTTGCGCAGCACGTGCCAGGTGAGCACCTGGCGGGTCGGGACGCCCTTGGCCTGCGCCGTCCGCACGTGGTCGGAGCCCAGCGCCTCGAGCATGCTGGAGCGGACGAACCGGGTGATCACCGACCCGGACACCACCCCGGTGGCCACAGCCGGCAGCACCAGCCGCTGCAGCCAGCCGAGCGGGTCCTCGGTCAGCGGCACGTAGCCGCCCGAGGGCAGCCAGCCCAGCGTCCCCGCGAAGACCAGGATCAGCATGATCGACAGCCAGAAGTCCGGCACCGAGATGCCGAACTGGCTGACGACGGTGGCCAGCCGGTCGACGAGCGACCGCGGGTGCAGCGCCGAGAGCATCCCGAGCGGCAGCGCGATGACCAGGGCGACCAGCAGCGAGGCGAGGGCCAGCGTCAGCGTGGCCGGCAGCCGCTCGGCGATCAGCGAGGTGACCGTGTCCCCGCTGCGGAAGCTGACCCCCAGGTCACCGGTGACCGCCCGCCCGGCCCAGGTGAGGTACTGCTGGACCAGCGGCAGGTCCAGCCCGCTGCGCTCCCGCAGGGCGTCGTAGGTCTCCTGGGAGAACCGCGTGCCGAGGGCCAGGCGGATCGGGTCGCCCCGCACCAGGTGGATGAGGGAGAAGACCAGGACGCTCACGCCGGCCAGGACGACGACGGCCTGGCCGGCCCGCCGGAGCAGGTACCCGGTCAGGGCAGCTCCACGGTCTCGAAGTTGATCGCGGCGTCGGCCCGCACCTGGTACCCGGTGAGCCCCGGCACCCAGGCCTGCACCTCGTCGGGGTTGTAGAGGTACAGGTAGGAGACGTCGTCGACGATGATCCGCGCGGCCTGGTCGTAGAGGTCCTTGCGGGCCGTCGGGTCGACCTCGGTGGCGGCGCGGGTCAGCAGGTCGTCGACCTGCGGGTTGCTGTACTTCTGGTAGTTGCTGCCGCCGGTGGACAGGTGCTGGTTCTCGTAGAAGTCGGCCGGGTCGATGTTGCCGATCCAGCTGAGCATGAAGGCGTCGAAGTCGCCCTGGGACTGCCGGTCCAGCCAGGTGGCGAAGTCCTCCTCCTGGATCTCCACGTCGATGCCGATCGGCTCGAGCTGGCTGGCGATGACCTGGGCGGCGGCCACGGTCTCGGGGTACTCGTCGGTGACCATCAGGCCCATCGTCAGCGGCGTCTGCACGCCGGCCTGCTCGATGAGCCGGCGGGCGGCGTCCTGGTCGGGGGTGAACGGCGCGTAGTCGAGGTAGTAGGGGCTGCCCTCGGGGATCGCCGTCTGGTTGGTCTGCGCCGCGCCGAAGCGGGCGGCCTGGGTGACCTCGTCGCGGTCGATCGCGGTGGCGATCGCCCGGCGCACGTCCCGGTTGTCGAACGGCGGGACCTGGTAGTTCATGGACATGTAGAAGTACTCGACGCTGGTGACCGAGCCGAGCTCGACCTCCTCGTCGCCCTCGAGGTCGGCGACGTTCTGCGGCGGCACGTTGTCGGTCCACTGCACCTCGCCGTTGCGCAGCGCGGTCAGGGCCGAGCTCGCCTCGGTGATGTAGCGGAACTCGACGCCGTCGATGGTCGGCGCGCCGCCCCAGTAGTCCTCGTAGGCGGTGAGCACGGTGCCGTTGGCGTCGGAGCTCTCCAGCTGGAACGGGCCGGTGCCGTTGGCCTCGCTCTGCAGGTCGAACTCCTCGGCGGCGTTCTCCGAGACGATCGCCATGCCCTTGAAGGACCCGATGAGCTCGAGCAGGTTGGGCGTCGGCCGGGTGACCGTGATGACGACGGTCCGCGGGTCGGGCGCCTGGACGTCGGCCACCGTGGCGAACCGGTAGGCGTTGGACAGGTCCTCGTCGATGATCCGGCGGTAGCTGTAGACGACGTCGGCGGAGTCGAACTCGCTGCCGTCGTGGAAGGTGACGCCGTCGCGGAGGGTGAACGTCCAGGTCAGCTGGTCGGGGCTGGTCGTCCACGACTCGGCCAGGCTCGGCTGCATGGTGAGGTCCTCGGCGCTGGGGACGACGAGGGTGTCGTAGACGTTCTCCAGCACCTGGAAGCTGGCGTAGGCGTTGGTGACGTGCGGGTCGAACTGGTCGGGCTCCGCGCTGACCGCCGCGATCAGCGTGTTGTCCCCGCCGCCGCCTCCCCCGCCGCCGGTGTCGACGCTCTCCCCGCCCCCGCAGGCGGGCAGGACCAGGGCCGCGGCCGCGGCGAGGGGCAGGAGCCGGTTCGTGCGCACGGGTACCTCCGGAGCTCGTCGGCGTCGTCGGTGCCGACCCTGGCCCGGCCGGAGCCGTTCCGCAGGTCGGGGCGGTGATCGTTGCGCAGCCGTGACCGCCCGCTTCCGCCTCGCCGACAGCGGCCCGCCGGAGCGCCCCGACGTCGCACGGGGACACCGGTGCCGGCGGCGAGCACGTCGTGGGCCGGCGGCGACGTCCTCCCGCACCGCAGCGCGTCCTCCTCGACCGCCCACCGTCCGGTGGGACGCGCCACGATCAGGTCACCTGATCCCGGCGCGCCCCCTCAGAGCGGGCGGACCGTCCCCACCAGGTGCTCCGCGCCCGACCGGGCGTTGCGGACGGCGACGTCCCAGCCCCCGCCGGACGGCGCCGTGGCCAGCTGCACCGTCGAGGGCAGGTACAGCGGCTTGCGGAACTGCACGTCGTAGGCGAACGCCTCGGGCAGCCGGCCGGCCAGCGCGCCGAGCACGCGGGCCTTGGTCCACATGCCGTGGGCGATCGCGTGCTTGAAGCCGAACGCCTTGGCCGTCAGCCCCGACAGGTGGATGGGGTTCACGTCGCCGGAGGCCCGTGCGTAGCGGCGCCCGGTGTCGTCGGGCACCCGCCAGGTGGCCGTGGTGCGGGCCGGCTCGTCCACCTCGACGTCCAGGTCGGCGGGGTCGGCACCCTCGGGCGCCCGCCCGCCGCGGGAGAGGTAGGTCGAGCGCGAGCGCCAGACCTCCCGGCCGCCGGCGCGCACCGAGGCCAGCAGGTCCACCGTGGCGCCGGCGCGGTGCGGGGCCAGGCGATCGGCCCAGACCTCGACGTCCAGCGGCGCGGCGGCCCCGACCGGCGCCAGCAGCTCGACCCGGTTGCGTACGTGCACGATGCCGGGCAGCGCGAGGGGGAACGAGCGGTCGCTCATCAGCGCCATCTGCAGCGAGAAGGAGAGCACGTGCGGGTAGGTGGCGGGCAGCACGTCGTCCAGCGGCAGCCCGCACACCCGCGCGTACCCGGCCAGGTGCGCCCGGTCGACGCCGACCCCGTGCCGGGCCAGGTGCGTGTCCGGCAGCTCGCCGCCCCGACCCCGCGCGGTGACGGCGGCCCTCGCGTACAGCGCCGCGAGGTTCGGTGCGGCGTCGAGCACGGTGGTCGGCATCAGGCCCCCAGCAGCGACTGGCCGCAGACCCGCAGCACCTGGCCGTTGACCCCGGCCGCGCCCGGCTGGGCGAGCCAGGCGATGGCCTCGGCGACGTCCACCGGTAGGCCGCCCTGCTGCAGCGAGTTGAGCCGCGCCCCGACCTCGCGGGTGCTCAGCGGCATCCGCGCCGTCATCTCGGTGACGATGAAGCCCGGCGCCACGGCGTTGACCGTCGCCCCGCGCGCGGCGAACTCCGGCGCCCACGCGCGCACCATGCCGATGACGCCGGCCTTGGACGCCGCGTAGTTCGTCTGCCCGCGGTTGCCCGCGATGCCCGACTGCGAGCTCACGCTGACCACCCGCGCGCCCGGCCGCAGCACGCCGTCGGCGTCCAGCAGCGCCCGGGTGAGGTCCAGCTGCGCCTGCAGGTTCACCGCCATGACCGCGTTCCAGCGGGCGGCGTCCATGTTGACCAGCAGCTTGTCCCGCGTGATGCCGGCGTTGTGCACGACGACGTCGACCCCGCCGTGCCGCTCGCGCAGGTGCCCGACCAGCCGACGCGGGGCGTCGGGCGCGGTGATGTCGAGCTGCAGCGCCGTCCCGCCGACCTCGTTGGCGACCTCGGCGAGCGCCTCGCCGGCGGCGGGGACGTCGACGGCGACCACGTGCGCGCCGTCGCGGGACAGCACCCGGGCGATGGCCGCGCCGATGCCGCGCGCCGCACCGGTGACGACGGCGACCCGGCCGGCCAGCGGTCGCTCGTCGTCCGCCCCGGCCGGGACGTCGGCGGGCGAGACGGGAAGCACCTGGCCGTCGACGTAGGCCGACCGCCCGGAGAGGAAGAACCGCAGCGGGCCCGCGACCGACGCCTCGGCGCCCTCGGGCACGAGGAGGAGGTTCGCCGTCGACCCGCCGCGCAGCTCCTTGGCCAGCGAGCGCACCAGGCCCTCGAGCGCCTGGCGGGCCGCCGCCTGGGCCGGTGTGCCCGCCTCGGCCGGCGGGTCGCCGAGCACGACCACCCGGCCGGTCGGCCGCAGCCGCTTCACGGCGGGGGCGAGCAGGTCGTGGGCCGCGGCCAGCTGCGCCGGGCCGGTCACGCCGGTGGCGTCCAGGACGACCGCGGCGGGGCGCTCGTCGGCGTCAGCGGTCAGCACGGTCACCCCGGCGTCGCGCAGGACGGCGTCGACCGTGTCGCGCAGCCGGCCCTCCCCCGCCGTCCCGAGCACGGCCGGGCCGGGCAGCAGCGGCTGCCCGGGCTCGTACCGGCGCAGCACGGCCGGCCGGGGCAGGCCGAGCTGCGTGACGAGGGTGGACCCGACGCCGGAGTTGGCGAAGGTCGTGTACCAGTCGCTCACGGGTGTTCCTCTCCGAGGACGTGCACGTCCACGGACGTGCACCGTGCAGTTCCGCGGAAGTGCACGGAAGGGGTCAGGACTCGAGGAGCGCGACGACGCCCTGGCCGCCGGCCGCGCAGATGGAGACCAGGCCGCGCGTGCCCGGCCCTGCCTCGTGCAGCTGCTTGGCCAGCGAGGCGACGATCCGGCCGCCGGTCGCGGCGAACGGGTGCCCGGCGGCCAGCGACGAGCCGTTGACGTTGAGCCGGTCGCGGTCGATCGCGCCGAGCGGGGCGTCCAGGCCGAGCTTCTCCTCGCAGAACGCCGGGCTCTCCCACGCCTTCAGCGTCGCGAGGACCGTGGCGGCGAACGCCTCGTGGATCTCGTAGAAGTCGAGGTCCTGCAGGGTCAGGCCGTTGCGCGCGAGCAGCACCGGCACCGCGTACGCCGGGGCCATGAGCAGGCCCTCGCCGCCGTGCACGTGGTCGACCGCGGCGGTCTGCGCGTCGACGAGGTGGGCGAGCACCGGCAGCCCGTGCTCGGCGGCCCACTCGTCGGAGGACAGCAGCACCGCCGACGCGCCGTCGGTCAGCGGCGTGGAGTTGCCGGCGGTCATGGTGGCCGCGGGGTCGTCGGTGCCGAAGACCGGCTCCAGCGTCGCCAGCTTCTCCACGGTGGTGTCCGGCCGCAGGTTCTGGTCGCGGGTGAGGCCCAGGTAGGGGGTGACCAGGTCGTCGAGGAAGCCGCGGTCGTAGGCGGCGGCCAGGTTGCGGTGCGAGCGGACGGCGAGCTCGTCCTGGTCCTCCCGGCTGATCCCCCACTCGCGGGTGGTGATCGCCTGGTGCTCGCCCATGGCCAGGCCGGTGCGCGGCTCGGCGTTGCGCGGGGCCTCCGGGACGAGCGAGCCTGGCCGGATCCGGGCGATCGCCCGGAGTCGGGCACCCACGGACCTCGCGCCGGCGAGCTCGAGGAGCGCGCGACGCAGGTCGTCGCCCACGGCGAGCGGGGCGTCCGACGTCGTGTCCACGCCGCCGGCGATGCCGGACTCGATCTGGCCGAGCGCGATCTTGTTCGCGACCAGGACGGCGGCCTCGAGCCCGGTGCCGCACGCCTGCTGGACGTCGTAGGCGGGGGTGGCCGCCGACAGCCGCGAGCCGAGCACCGACTCACGGGTGAGGTTGAAGTCGCGCGAGTGCTTGAGGACCGCGCCGGCGACCACCTCGCCCACCCGCTCGCCCTGCAGGCCGAAGCGGGCGACCAGGCCGTCGAGGGTCGCGGTGAGCATGTCCTGGTTGGACGCCTGCGCGTAGGCGGAGTTGGACCGGGCGAAGGGGATGCGGTTGCCGCCGAGGACGGCGGCCCGGCGGGGCTGGGACGAGCTCATCGGTGACCTCCGGGGTCCCTGGTTCGCCTCCCGCGCACGGGAGGCCGACATGGTGGCCGGTACCGACGGTACACGGTACCGTGGGTAACGTGAAAGCCGAGCGGGCGACCCGACGCGACCGGCGCAGCTCCCGGTGGGACGAGCACCGCCGCGCCCGCCGCGAGCAGATCGTGGACGCGACCGTCGCCGCCGTCGGCCGGTGCGGCGCGGGCGTCGGCATGGAGGAGATCGCGGCGGAGGCCGGCACCAGCAAGACCGTCGTCTACCGGCACTTCGCCGACCGCAGCGAGCTCTACGTCGCCGTCTGCGCCCGGGTGGCCGGGCAGCTGACCGGGCGGCTGCGCGCGGCGACGACCGGCACCGACCACCCGCGCGGGATGCTCGCCGCGGCGGTCGAGACCTACCTGGCCTTCCTCGAGGCCGACCCGGAGCTGTACCGGTTCGTCGTCGCCCACCCCTTCCTCGACCGGCCGGTGGACGCCGACCCGGTCAGCACGCTGTCGGACCTCGTGGGCGACCAGGCTGCCGCTCTGGTCGCCTCGACCCTCGAGCGGGCCGGCCGCGACCCGGCCGCGGCCGCCCCGTGGGGGCACGGCGTGGTCGGGATGGTCCGCTCCGCCGCCGACTGGTGGCTGCGCGCCGACCGCCCGATGCCCCGGGCCGACCTCGCCGCCCACCTCACCGACCTGGCCTGGACCGGCCTGTCCGGCCTGCTGCCCCGCACTCCCTCCCCGACCGAGGAGACGACGTGACCGCCACCCTCCCGACCACCGTCGACCCCGCCCGCCTCCAGGAGGTGCTCGACGGGCGCTGGGCGCACGTGCGCCGCGACGCCCGTGAGCACCTGGGCGACCCGAAGTACGCGCCGGTCTACGGCGAGTCGGTGGAGGAGGCCCGCGAGCGGGTCAGCCGGCTGGCCGCCGAGCTGGCCACCACCGGGCGGGTCTCCCTCGGCTTCCCGGTCGAGTACGGCGGGCAGGCCGACGCCGGCGGCTCGGTCACCGCGATCGAGATGCTGGCCCACGGCGACCTGTCGCTCATGGTCAAGGCCGGCGTCCAGTGGGGGCTGTTCGGCGGCGCCGTCCAGCTGCTGGGGACGCAGCGGCACCACGACGCGCACCTGCGCGACATCATGAGCTTCGACCTGCCCGGCTGCTTCGCGATGACCGAGACCGGCCACGGCTCCGACGTCCAGCAGCTGCGCACCACCTGCACCTACGACCCCGACACGCAGACCTTCGACCTGCACACCCCGCACGAGGCCGCCCGCAAGGACTACATCGGCAACGCCGCGCGGGACGGCCGGATGGCGGTCGTGTTCGCGCAGCTGGTCACCGGCGGGCAGGGCCGCGGCGTGCACGCCTGGCTGGTGCCGATCCGCGACGAGCGCGGCACACCCTGCCCCGGCGTCACCATCGGCGACGACGGCCCCAAGGCCGGCCTGCTCGGCGTCGACAACGGCCGGCTCTCCTTCGACCACGTGCGGCTCCCGCGCGAGGCGCTGCTCGACCGCTACGGCCAGGTGGCGGCCGACGGCACCTACACGTCGGACATCGCGAACGAGACCCGCCGCTTCTTCACCATGCTCGGCACGCTGGTGCGCGGGCGGGTCAGCGTCGGCGGCTCGGCGAGCGCGGCCACGCGGGTCGCCCTCGACGTCGCCGTCCGCTACGGCGACGTGCGGCGGCAGTTCACCGCGCCCGGCCGCGACCGGGAGGTCGTGCTCAACGACTACCTGGTGCACCAGCGCAAGCTGCTCCCCGCCCTGGCCACCTCCTACGCGTACGCGTTCGCGCAGGAGGAGCTCGTCGGCCGGATGCACGACCTGCACACGGCGGTGCACGAGCGGGGCGAGGAGGTCGACGAGGCCGCCCAGCGCGAGCTCGAGTCGCGCGCGGCCGGGCTCAAGGCGGCCCAGACCTGGCACACCACCCGCACCATCCAGACCTGCCGGGAGGCCTGCGGCGGCGCCGGCTACCTGGCGGAGAACCGGCTGCCCCAGCTCAAGGCCGACACCGACGTGTTCACCACCTTCGAGGGCGACAACACGGTCCTGATGCAGCTGGTCGCCAAGGGCCTGCTCACCGGCTACCGCGACGCGTTCGGCTCCCTCGACGGCTGGGGCCGGGTCGCCTTCGTCGCCGACCTGGTCCGCGAGACCGTGCTGGAGCGGACGGCGGCCCGCGGGCTGATCGCCCGGCTCGTCGACGCCGTCCCCGGCCGCGACGAGGACGTGCCGCTGCGCGACCGCGGCTGGCAGCTCAAGGTCTTCGAGGCCCGCGAGCGGCACACCCTCGAGGGCGCGATCCGCCGGCTGCGCCGCAACGCCGCGACCGACGGCATGGACCCCTTCGACGTCTTCAACAGCGTGCAGGACCACGTCCTGCGGACGGCGCAGACGCACGTCGACCGGATCGTGCTGGAGGCGTTCGTCGCCGGCATCGAGCGCACTCCCGACCCGGCTGCGCGGGCGCTGCTGGAGGCGGTGTGCGACCTCTACGCGCTCGCCACGCTGGAGGCCGACAAGGGCTGGCTGCTCGAGCACGGCCACCTCACCCCGGCCCGCTCCAAGGCGCTCACCTCGACGGTGAACGCGCTGCTGGGCGAGCTGCGGCCGCACGCGGTGACGCTGGTCGACGGGTTCGGCATCCCGGACGCGTGGAAGAACGCCGCGATCCTGGACGAGGAGGCCCGCCGGCAGGAGGCCATGCACCGGGAGGACACCGCCGGCCGCACGCACGGGGACACCGCGGTGACGGTCGCCGTCCCGCCGGGCCAGTGACGGCCGAGGTCACCCGGTGGGCAGGGCGCCGTTGACGGTCACCGCGTCGACGGCGCCGTGGCCGACCTCCCAGCGGTCGAGCAGCTCCTGGTAGACGCCGTCCTCGACCAGCCGCTGCAGGGCGGTGGTGAGGACGTCGCGCAGCTCGGTGCGGTCCGGGGCGACGGCGATGCCGTACAGGCCCGGCTCGTACTGGGTGTCGGACACCAGCTGGTAGCTGTTCTGCGTGCGCGGGTCGGTGGTCACGTACACGGCCGGCGGGTAGTCGGCGACGACGGCGTCGGCACGTCCGGTGCGCAGCTCGAGCAGCGCGTCGTCGTTGGTCGGCACCTCCTGGACGGCGATGCGCAGCGCGCACCCGGCCTGGGCCCGCTCCAGCAGCCCCACCTGCACGGTCCCGGCCTCGACGGCGACGCTGCGGCCGCACAGGCCGGCCAGGTCGTGGATGCCCAGCGGGTTGCCCCGGCCCACGACGATCGAGGACCCGGCGCGGAAGTAGTTGACGAAGTCGGCCTGCTGCTCCCGCTCGGCGGTGTCGGTGACCGCGCTCATCACCAGGTCGAACCGGTCGGCGGCGAGGTCGTCGAGGAGCGTGTCGAAGGGCGAGGCCTCGAAGCGCACCTCGACGCCGAGCAGGTCGCCCAGCGCGGCGCCGAGGTCGGGCTCGAAGCCGACGATCGTGCGCCCGTCGGGGCCGAAGGACGACGCCGGCGGGTACGACGGGTCGTTGGCCACGGTCAGGACGCCGGCCTCCCGCACGTCCTCGGGCAGCGCGGCGTGCAGCGCCTCGTCGAGGGCCACGGCCGGCCCGGTCGCCTCGGCGGCGTGGTCGGCCCCGTCGCACCCGGCCGTGGCGAGCACGGCGACGAGGACGGCGGCGCCCGCGAGGGCACGGGGGGAGCGGGTCACGGGAGGACCTCCACGGGGAGCGCGGGCACCAGGGCGGCCGCGCGGGTGAGCTCCGGCCACGGCAGCGGCCGGGAGAAGTGCCAGCCCTGGGCGCGGTCGCAGCCGACCGAGCGCAGCCAGTCGGCGACCTCGGGCGTCTCGACGCCCTCGGCGCAGACCGACAGCCCCAGGCCGTGCGCGAGCTCGACCAGGGACCGGACGACGGCGGCGTCCTCGGCGTGCGTGTCGACGCCGGTGACGAACGCGCGGTCGACCTTGACCTCGGTGAGCGCCAGGGAGCGCAGGTGCGACAGGCTGGCGAAGCCGACGCCGAAGTCGTCGAGCGCGGCGCCGAAGCCGTGCGCGGCCAGCTCGGCCAGGCACGCCGACGCGGCGGCGAGGTCGGCCGGCAGCGCGGTCTCGGTGACCTCCAGGTGCAGCCGCGCCGGCGGCACCCCGGCCGCGGCGGCCAGCCGGGCCACGGTGGCCGCGAAGCCCGGGGCCTCGAGGTTGCGCACCGAGACGTTGACCGACACGGTCCAGTCCTCGCCCGCGGCGGTCCAGGCGGCGCAGTCGGCCAGCGCCCGGCGCAGCACCCACTCGGTGAGCGCGCCCATGACGCCGGACTGCTCCAGCGCGGGCAGGAACTCGCCGGGACCGAGCAGCCCGCGCTGGGGGTGCTGCCAGCGCAGCAGCGCCTCGACGCCGACGGTGCGGCCGGTGGCCAGGTCCACCTGCGGCTGGTAGTGCAGCCGCAGGTCGCCGTCCTCCAGCGCGCGGCGGGCCTCGAGCTGCAGGGCCGGGGAGTGCGCCGAGGGGACGGTGGACCGCCGGTCGAAGACGACGACGCCGCTGGCGCCGCGCTTGCCCTGGTACATGGCCGCGTCGGCGCAGGTCATCAGCGTCTCGACGTCGGCGGCGTCGGCCGGGTGCATGGCGATGCCGCAGCTGGCCTCCACCGCGAGCGGGACCCCGTCGACGACGGTCTCGGCCGCCAGCGCGTCGCTGACCCGCTCGACGATCTCGCGCGCGTCGGCGGGGTCGTCCAGGCCGGGCAGCAGCAGGCCGAACTCGTCGCCGCCCAGGCGGGCCACGGTGTCCCCCGACCGGACGGTGGCCGACAGCCGCGCGCCGACCTCGCGCAGCAGCTGGTCGCCGGCGTGGTGGCCGAGCGTGTCGTTGACCTCCTTGAACCGGTCGAGGTCGACGAGGACGACCGCGCCCGGGGTGCCGCGCACGAGCTCGGCCTCGACGCGGCGGGCGAACAGCTCGCGGTTGGGGAGCCCCGTCAGCGGGTCGTGCAGCGCGTCGTGCTCGGCCTGCGCGGCCTGCCGGCGCAGCCGCCGGGTGGTCGACCAGCTGATCGCGCCGATCACCACGTACAGGACGCCGAGGCCGGCGCCCAGCCGCCAGTAGGTACGCGTCGTGGCCGCCTCCACCTCGGCGGCGACGGCGTCGTAGGGCAGCAGCAGCTCGAGGACGCCGATCGAGCGCCCGGAGGTGTCGGCCACGATGGGCTGCAGGACGCGGATCACCCGGCCCACCGCGAGGCCGTCGCCGTCGAGCAACGCCACGTCGGTGCCGCCGCCCGCGGCGAGGGTGAAGCCCGGTCCGGTGCTCGGGACGACGTCCTCGCCGGCGGGGTAGTCGGGCAGCACGCCGACCGGGCCCACGGCGCCGTCGTCGGCGAAGAGCACCGCGCCGGAGAAGTCGCGCAGCCGCAGCCGCAGGATCGACCCGCGGAAGACGGCCAGGTCGGTGGCCGCCGACAGGCGCTCGCGCTCGGCCTGGGTGAGCCCGGTGCCCAGGTCCTGGCCGCGGAGCGCCGGGCCGATCGCCATCTCCTCGACGACGGCGGCCTGGGCGCGGCCGTACTCCAGCGCGCGGTCGACGGCGTCCTGGCGGATCGCCGCGGCGAGGACGGCGCCCAGCACGACCACCGGCACGAGGCTGGCCGCGGCGTAGGCGGCGAACAGCCTGGCGCCGCCGGCCCTGGTGCGCGCGGTGCGGCTCATGGCCCCCCATCGGCCACCGCGCCGCGCCGGCCGACCCCGGCGGGGCCGGCCTCCCCCGCACGGGTGAGCGCGGTCCGGGACACCCCGGCGGCGGGCGGGAGGATGGGCACCCGTGAGCACCCTCGCCGCGGCCGCCGAGACCCTGCACGTCCCGGCGGCGGTCGACCTGGCCGCGATCGTGGTCGGCGCCCTCACCGGCGGCCTGCTGGCCGCGCGCGAGGGGTTCGCCGTCTCCGGCGTGCTGCTCCTGGCCGTCACCGGCGGGCTCGGCGGCGGGCTGGTCCGCGACGTGCTGCTGGCCGCCGGGCCGCCGGTGGCGCTGACGAACCCGAGCTACCTGCCGGCCGTGGCGATCACCGCGGCGGTGACCTTCTACTTCTCCGGCTGGCTGTCGCGGCTGACGAGTCTGCTGGTGGTGCTCGACGCGGTCACCCTCGGCCTGTTCACCGTCATCGGCGCGCAGAAGGCCCAGCTCGCCGGCCTGCCCAGCGCCTCGGTGGTGTTCATCGGCACGCTGACCGCCGTGGGCGGGGCGGTGATCCGCGACGTGCTGCTCGCGCAGCGGGCCGACATCGTGCAGCCGGGCCCGTACAACGCGGTGGCCGCGCTGCTGGGCGCCACCGCGCTGACCGTGCTCGCCGGCCCGGCCGGTCTCGACCCGATCCCGGTGGCGCTGCTGGTCATCGTCCTGGTCGCGGCGCTGCGGGTGCTGTCGGTGTGGCGCGGCTGGGAGGCCCCGGTCGCCGTCGACCTGCCCGGGCGCGCCCGCAGCCGGCTGGCGCGGACGCGCCCGGGACGCCCCGACGGACGCCGCCGGCTGCGGCGCCGCGACCGCTGAGGCCGCCGGTCCCGCGGGTCAGCGGGCGGGCGGGGGCGGGAAGCCGCCGACGAGCTGCTCGAAGGCGTGCGCCACCCGGAGGCACGTGGCGTCGGCGAACCGGCGGCCGACCAGCATCATCCCGACCGGCAGGCCCTCGGACAGCCCCGCGGGGACGCTGGTGGCGGGGTGCCCGCTGACGTCGAACGGCGCGCAGTTGACGATCATCTCCAGGCCCCGGGCCACCCGGACCTCGAGCGGGTCGTCGGGCGCCGGGATCGGCCGGGCGACCATCGGCACGGTCGGCATCACCAGCAGGTCGACGTCGACCAGCGCCTCGTCGTAGCGACGGCGGACCTCCGCGGCCAGGTTCTGCGCCATCGCGTAGTGCCGGCCCTGCTCCCGCTCCAGCGACCAGCGGCCGGCGAGGGCGACCGCGGTGACCGTGGGCGACCAGCGGTCGGCGGTCTCCCGGCGCCGCCGTCCGTAGTGGGCGACCAGCTCGGGGTCGTAGCGGCCCTCCCAGCCGTGGCCGTACCCGTTGCCCTCGATCATCTGCACGGTCGCGCCGTCGGTGGCGATGACGTTCCAGACGTGCAGCGCGTGCCGGTGCCACGGCAGGTCGACGTCGACCACCTCGACGCCCAGCTCCCGCAGCCGCCCCGCCGCCGCCCGCACGGTGTCGTCGACGCCGTCCTCGGACAGCTCCTCCCAGCCGAAGCCCTGGGCGACCACGCCGACCCGCAGGCCCGCGACGTCCCCGCCGAGGGCGGCGGCGTAGGCGTCGGGCGCCAGGTCGGCCGGCTGCCGGGGGTCCTCGCCGTCCCGGCCGGCCAGGACGTCGAGCACCGCCGCCGCGTCGGCGACCGTGCGGGTCATCGGGCCGAGGTGGTCGAGGGTCGTCTCGATCGGGAAGGCACCGGTGTAGGGGACCAGACCGTGGGTGGGCTTGTGCCCGACGATGCCGCAGAAGGCCGCCGGCATGCGGATCGACCCGCCCTGGTCGCCGCCCAGCGCCAGGTCGGCCTCGCCCGCCGCGACCAGCGCGGCGCTGCCGCTGGAGCTGCCGCCCGTCGTGCGGGTGGGGTCCCACGGGTTGCGCACCGGGCCGCTGACGGAGGTGTGGCTGCCGCCCGAGAAGCACAGGTCCTCGCAGACGGACTTGCCGGTGACGGTGGCGCCGGCGTCGAGCAGGCGGGTCACCACGGTGGCGTCCCGGGCCGGCACGAAGCCCTCGACGGTGTGGCTGCCGTTCGTCATCGGCACGCCGGCGACCGCCACGTTGTCCTTGACCGCCACCGTGCGGCCGGCCAGCGGACCGTCGGCCGCACCCCGGATCTCGGTGCGCACGTACCAGGCCCCGAGCGGGTTGTCCGCGTCGTCGGGCCGGGTGCCGGACCGGTCGGCGGGCGGCTGCGGGGCGACCTCGGCGTACAGCTCCTCGACGGCGTCGTAGGAGGTGAGGAACGCGGCGACCAGCGGGGTGTAGGCGGCCACCTCCGCCTCGTCGGGGCGCATGCCCCACGAGGAGGCGAGCGCGGCGACCTCGGTCTCGTCCGGCGGGCGTACGGCCACGGTTCCTCCTGCGGCGCTGGGTGTGGGAGGAGGCCAGCGTGGCGGGTGACCGGGACCACCGCGAGCCGGCCGCGGTCGCGCGGGCCACCCGGGCACGGCCAGGATGGGCCCGTGAGCGAGCCCGACCGCGAGCACGACGTCGTCCTCCTCGGTGCCACCGGCTTCGTCGGCCGGCTGGTGGCCGGGTACCTGGCCGAGGCCGCGCCGCCCGACCTGCGGGTCGCGCTGGCCGGCCGGTCGCGGGAGCGGCTGACCACGGCCGCCGCGGAGCTGCCGGCGGCGGGGCGGCGCTGGCCGCTGCTGGAGGCCGACACCGGCGACCCGGCGTCACTGGCGCAGCTGGCGGGGAGCACCCGCGTGCTGGTGACCACCGTGGGTCCCTACGCCCGGTACGGCCTGCCGGTCGTCGATGCGTGCGCCCGGGCCGGCACCCACTACGCCGACCTCACCGGCGAGGTGCTCTTCGTCCGCGAGGCGATCGACCGCTTCGACGCCGTCGCCCGGGAGTCCGGCGCGCGGATCGTGCACGCCGCCGGCTACGACTCCATCCCCTCCGACCTGTCGGTGTACCTGCTCGCCGAGCGGGCGCGGGAGGACGGCGCCGGCGGGCTCACCGACGTCCGGCTGGTCGCGAGCCTGCGCGGCGGCTTCAGCGGCGGCACGGTCGCCTCCATGCGCGGCCAGATCGAGGCGATGGCGACCGACCGCGCGGTGCGCCGGCTGATCGGCGACCCCTACGCGCTCTCCCCCGACCGCGCCGCCGAGCCCGGCACCCGGCAGCCCCCGGACGCCGCCCCGCCGGCCCTGGCCGCCGACGGCCGGTGGACCGCCCCGTTCGTCATGGCGCCGTTCAACACCCGGATCGTGCGGCGCAGCAACGCGCTGCAGGAGTGGTCCTACGGGCGGAACATGCGCTACGGGGAGGCGATGAGCGCCGGGCGCGGCCTCCCCGGGGCACTCGCCGCCGCCGGCATCACCACCGGCCTGGCCGCGGGGCTGGGCGCGCTCGCCTTCGCGCCGACCCGCGCGCTGCTCGACCGGGTGCTGCCCGCGCCCGGCAGCGGCCCGTCGGAGGCGGCCCGGGAGAAGGGCTTCTTCCGGATGGTCGTCGACGCCGCCACCGAGGGCGGGCGGCGCTACCGGGCGACCGCGGCGGGGCCCGGCGACCCCGGCTACAAGGCGACGTCGGTCATGCTCGGCGAGGTCGCGCTGGGCCTGGCGCTCGACGGGGACCGGCTGCCCGACCGCGCCGGCTCGCTCACCCCGGCGACCGCGCTGGACGGCGTGCTCGTCGAGCGGCTGCGCGCCGCGGGCCACTCCTACGAGGTCACCGAGATCTGAGGGCGGGGCGGGCGATGATCAGGTGACCTGATCGTCGCGCGTCCCACCTGACGGTGGGACGTCGGGTCGGACGCGCTGCGGTGCGGTCGGACGCGCTGCAGTGCGGTCCGGACGACCGCGGTGTCAGCGCACCCGGACGGCGAGCAGCGCGACGTCGTCCTCGGCGTCGGGCAGGAACAGCCGCGCGAGCACCCGGTCGCACAGCTCCTCCAGCGGCAGGCCGGCCGCGTCGCGCAGCACCGCGACCAGCTCGGCGGTGCCCGCGTCGAGGTCGCGGTCGCGCCGCTCGACCAGCCCGTCGGTGTGCAGCAGCACCGTGCTGCCCACCGGCAGGACGTCGGTGCAGTCGGTGCGCGGCCGGTCGGGGTCGACGCCGAGCAGCAGGTCGGCGTGCCCGGGGTCGAGCGCGCGGACGCCGCCGTCGGGGTCGACGACGACCGGGGGCGGGTGGCCGGCGCTCGACCAGCGCAGCAGCGCCGGCTGCCCGGGCTGCCGCTCGAGCCGCGCCACCACCGCCGTCGCCATGGCGCCCAGGTCCAGTCCCACCGCCGCCCGGTCCAGCCGGGTGAGCGCCTCGGCCGGCGAGGGGTCGCCGGCGTAGGCGATCCCGCGCAGCAGCCCGCGCAGCTGACCCATGACCGCGGCGGCGTGCCGGTCGTGGCCGACGACGTCGCCGATGGCCAGCACCGTGTGCCCGCCGGCCTCGACGAAGGCGTCGTACCAGTCGCCGCCGATCTCGGCGCCCTCGGACGCCGGGCGGTAGCGGACGACGATCTCGCAGCCCGGGGGCCGGGGCGGCGCGGTGAGCATGCTGTGCTGCAGCACCTCGGCCAGGTCGCGCTGCTGGGCGTACAGGCGGGCCGACTGCAGCGCCAGCCCGGCGCGGCGGCCCACCTCGACCGCCGTCTCCAGCTCCTCGGGGGTGTGCGGGCCACGCTCGGCGCCGTTGGCCGTGCCGAGGGCGCCGATGACGTGCCCGCGGGCGACCAGCGGCACGATCAGCGCCGACCGCGGCTCCAGCCGCAGCAGCGTCTCCCGGGCGGCGGGGTCGGGCAGCGAGCGGGCGATCCGCTCGGGGTCCAGGTCGGGCACGACCAGCGGCCGGCCGGTGCGGGTGACCACGCGGGCGGCGTGCTCGTCGCTCATCCCGGGCACCATCGCGCGCACGTAGGCGGCGACGTCCTCGCGGCGGGCCGGGTCGCGGTGCGCCCAGGCCACCTCCTGCAGCCGGCCCTGCTCCTCGGTGACCACGATCCAGCACCAGTCCGCCA
Source organism: Geodermatophilus tzadiensis (assembly GCF_003002915.1). GTDB lineage: Bacteria > Actinomycetota > Actinomycetes > Mycobacteriales > Geodermatophilaceae > Geodermatophilus > Geodermatophilus tzadiensis. The sequence goes on from NZ_PVTG01000016.1 coordinate 41,049, forward strand.
GCGCCGGCACGACCAGGCCGGCGAGGCGGTCGAGCTGCTCGGTGATGTCGAGGCTGCCCGAGAGCACCTGCCCGGCCTCGGCGAGCAGCTGCAGCCGCCGGTTGGCCGCCAGCAGCTCCGCCTCGGCGGCGGCCCGCTCGGCGCGGGAGCGCATGCGGGAGACGCTGGTGGCGATCTGCGCGGTCAGCGCGTCGAGCAGCTCGGCGTCGGTGTCGGCGAAGGCGTGCTCGGTGTCCCAGACGACGACGAAGCTGCCCAGCAGCCGGCCCTCGACGCGCAGCGGGAGCGCGGCCATCGCCCGCACGCCCAGCGCCGGGCCGACCTCGGCCATCCGCGGGAAGCGCGCGACCGCCTCCTCGAGGTCGGCGAACAGGAACCGCTCGCCGTGGTGGGCGGCGTACTGGGTGGGCAGCTCGTCGTCGAGCTCGACGACCACGCCCCGCTCGCCCAGGTCCACCTCGACGTCGGCCTCGGCGGCGGCCGCGGCCACGGTGTCGGCCAGCCGCTGCCCGAGGTGCAGCCGCAGGGTGCCGTCGCGGTCGAAGGCGGCCAGCGCGGACGACGACGCGCCCAGGACCCGCGCGCCGCGCAGCGCGATCTCGGCCAGCTGGGACAGCGCCGTGGCGTTGGCGAGCTCCGCGGCCACCTGGGCCACCGCGGCGGCGCGCTGCACCGCGGCCATCCGGCGGTCGGCCTGCTCCCGGGCCTCGGTGACGTCGACGACGGTGCCGAGCACCCGCACCGCCTCGCCGCGGACGTCGCGCACCACGCGCCCGCGGGACACCGTCCAGCGGGTCCCGCCGTCGGCGTGCAGCGCCCGGCACTCGACGACGTACTCGCCCGTCCCGGCGAACGCCTCGGCCATCGCCGCCCGGACGGCGGCGTGGTCGTCGGGGTGGATCCGCTCGGCGAGCATCCGGTCGACGTCGGTGAACTCCTGGGCGCCCTCGAGGCCGTGCACCGCCGCACAGCGCTCGTCCCACGACACCACGCCGGTGCGCGGGTCGTGCTCCCAGATGCCGACCGAGCTGGCCTCCAGGGCGACGTCGAGGCGGGCCAGCGAGGCGCCGATCGCCGAGCGGGCCGCCGACAGCTCGAGCTCGGCGACCACGGAGGCGGCCAGGTGCTCGAGCAGGGCGGCGTCGTCGTCGTGCCACGCCCGGGGGGTGGTGTCGTAGACGGCGAGCGCGCCGACCACCCGGCCCGACGCCGAGACCAGGGGCGCGCCCAGGTAGGCGACGACCGCACCCGAGGTGACGGCCGGGAGGTCCGCGACGCGCTCGTCGCAGCGGCCGTCCGGCACGACGAGGACCCGCCCGTCCCGGACCACCCGCGCGGACAGTTGCCCGGTGAGCAGCGCCGGACCGCCGACGACGCCGGGCGGCAGCCCGTGGCCCCCCACGACGGTGTCCTGGTCGGTGAAGATGGTGACCTTGGCGTGGCCGGCGCCGAGCAGCCGGGCGGCCAGGCCGGAGAGCCGGTCGAAGGCCGCCGGGCCGGGCACCTCGACCAGCAGGCGGCGGGCCGCGGCGACGCGGTGGGCGTCGTGCAGCAGGTCAGGACCCTGCAACGGCACGGGGACGGACACGACCCCTCCTCGTGCGCGGGCGGCCCGAGCGGCCGCGACCGGTCATGGTGCCACGCGGTGCCCGGGATACGGACGACTGAGTCCGCTGGCGTGGTCCCCCGACGGGGTGATCCTCCGCCTGCCGCCGGTCAAGCGCGACGCCGGGGCCGACGACCACCCGGGCATGCCGGGCACCCTCACCTCGCGCCTGCCGGACTGCCGGCCGCTGCTGGCCGACCCCGCCGACCTGGGCGTCGTCTTCCAGCCGATCGTCGACCTCGCCCGGGCCCGCGTGGCCGGCTACGAGGCGCTGTCCCGCTTCCCCGGCACCGCCGGGCCCGAGGTCTGGTTCGCCGCGGCCGCCGACGCCGGGGTGGCCGGCGAGCTGCAGGCCCTCGCGCTGCACCGGGCACTGACCGCCGTCGCGCACCTGCCCCGGGACACCTTCCTGGTCGTCAACGTCGCGCCGCACCTGCTCGACAGCCGGCCGGTGCAGGCCGTGCTGGCCGGCCGGCCGGACCTGCGCGGCGTCGTCCTGGGCCTGACCGGGCACGACGTCGTGGCCGACCCCGCCGCGGTGCGCGTGCAGGTGGCCGCGCTGCGGGCCCGCGGTGCCCTGGTGGCCCTCGACGACACCGGCGGCGGCTGGTCGGGACTGGGCCGGATCGCCGCCCTGCGGCCGAACCTGGTGGCGCTGGACCGGTCGCTGGTCGCCGGGGTCGACGCCGACCCGGTGCGCCAGGCCATCGCCGAGGTGCTGTCCGGGCTGACCGGCCGGACCGACTCCTGGCTGCTCGCCCAGGGCGTCGAGACCCGCGGGGAGCTGGCCACCGTCTGCCGCCTGGGCGTCCCGCTGGCGCAGGGCTGGCTGCTCGGCCGTCCGACGTCCGGCTTCACGCCGCTGCACCCCGAGGTGGCCGCGCTGGTGCGGGCGCAGACCGCCCGCACCCGGGGAGCCGACACCGTCGCCGGCCTGCTGCGCCCGGTGCGCCAGGTGGAGGCGGCCGAGCCGACACCGGGCGTGCCGCCGGTGGTCCTGGTCGACCCGTCGGGCGCGCCGCTGGCGCTGCGGCTGGCCGACCCGCGCACCGGCGCGGTGTACACCGCTGCGGTGTCGCTGCGGGCGCACCACGGCGACGGCGTCGCCGTGACCCTGCACCGGGCGCTGAGCCGGCCTCCCGCCCAGCGCTTCGACCCGGTCGTCTGCACCGACACCGCCGGGGCCGTGCTCGGGCTGGTGCGCGTCGAGGACCTCGCCGGCGCCGCCGCGGCGCACTAGGAGGACCCGTTCGCCGCCCGCGTCAGGCGCTGGCGGCGGTCAGGGCGGCGTGCTCGTCGTCGGTGAGCACCAGGTCCTGCATCGGCAGCAGGTCGGCCAACTGGTCGACGTCGCGGCCGCTGGCGATGGGCGCGGTGACGGTCGGCCGGTCGGCCAGCCAGCGCAGCGCCACCGCGGCCGGCGTCACCCCGTGCGCGGAGGCCACCTCCGAGAGCGCCGCCAGCACCCGGTCCCCGCGCTCGCCGACGTAGGCGGCCGCACCCCGGGCGCGCGGGGAGTCGACCCGCTCGCCGGCCCGGTACTTGCCGGTGAGGAAGCCCTTGGCCAGGGCGAAGTAGGGCAGGCAGCCCAGCCCGCGGTCGGCGACGACGTCGCGCAGGCCGTCCTCGTAGACCGGCCGCTCCACCAGGTTGTAGTGCGGCTGCAGCGCCACGTAGCGGGTCAGGCCCAGCCGCTCGGAGGTGTCGAGCGCCTCCGTCAGCCGCTGCGGCGAGTAGTTCGACGCCGCGACGTGCAGCACCTTGCCCGAGCGCACCAGCTCGTCGAAGGCGGTGAGCGTCTCCTCCAGCGGCGTCGTCTCGTCGTCGTAGTGCGCGTAGTAGAGGTCGATGCGGTCGGTCCGCAGGTTGCGCAGCGAGCGCTCGGCGGCCTCGCGGATCTCCCCGGCCGCCAGCGGGTGCGCCTTCTGCTGGGGCGAGGCCTTGGTCGCCACCACCACCCGGTCGCGCAGGCCGCGCTCGGCCATCCAGCCGCCGAGGATCTGCTCCGAGCGGCCGTCGCCGTACATCTCCGCGGTGTCGACGAACGGGCGCAGGGTGCCGGGGACGGCGTCGACGAACCGGTCGAGGACGGCGTGCGACGTCGCCTCGTCGGCGGTCCAGCCGAAGACGTTGCCGCCGAGGCACAGGTCGCTGACGGTCAGGTCGGTCCCGGGCAGCTGTGGCACTCCCCCACGCTAGGCGGCCCTCCCCGGGACCGCTGCCGGGCCGCCCGGACGGCGGCTGGGGCAGGTGGGGAGAGCGGGTCTGCTGGGTGCCCGGCCGGGTGGCGACGAGGCCCTGGACTGGCCAGATCCCCCGCGGACGTGACACGGTGCCCCGGGCCGGACCACCGCGAAGGGGACCGGTCCGTCCCCCGGGCGCCCGCCCGGGGCGGCCGCCGCGCAGCGCGGCGGCACACCGGACGCGGCCCGCCGAGACCGCGCGGTCGCGACACCCACGAGAGGATCCCCGTGAACAAGGCCGAACTCGTCTCCGCCATCGCCAAGCGCGCCGACGTGCCGAGCTCCACCGTGGACGCCGTCCTCAACGGCCTCCAGGAGGAGCTCGTCGAGGCGATCACCCGCGGTGAGAAGGTCGCCGTCTCCGGTCTGCTGACCGTCGAGCGGACCCAGCGCTCGGCGCGCACCGGCCGCAACCCGCAGACCGGCGAGTCGATCGACATCCCCGCGGCCAACACCGTCAAGGTGACCGCCGGCTCGAACCTGAAGAAGGCCGCCAGCAACGTGCCGGTGTGACCCGCCGGGGTCCCCGGCGACGCACCGGTGCGACCTCCCGCCGCCGGGGCGGCGCCTGCCCCCTGTGACCGCGCCCACCTCCGCGTGGGTGAGGATGCCCGGGCAGGCGCCGCCCGACGGGCGGACGGCGCGGGACGGAGGAGCGCGTGAGCAGCGGACTGGCCCTGGACACCGACCCGGCCGAGGTGGGGCTCGACCCCGCCCGGCTGCAGCGCCTCGACCGGCGGTTGGCCCGCTGGGTGGACGACGGGCAGCTGCCCGGCTTCCTCGTCACGGTGTCCCGCAAGGGGCGGCTGGCGCACGTCGGCCGCGCCGGGATGCGCGACGTCGAGAGCGGCCTGCCGGTGGAGGAGAACACCCGCTGGCGGATCTTCTCGATGACCAAGCCGGTGACCTCGGTGGCGGCGATGATGCTGTACGAGGAGGGCGCCTTCGAGCTCGGCGACCCGATCGCGAGGTGGCTGCCCGAGTTCGCCGAGACCCGGGTCTACGTGGCCGGGTCGGCGCTGAAGCCGGTCACCCAGCCGCAGGTCGAGCCGATCCGCATCCGGCACCTGCTCACCCACACCTCGGGCCTGACCTACGGCTTCCACCACGCCCACCCGGTCGACGCCGTGTACCGCGCGATGGGCCATGAGTGGGGCACCCCGCCCGGCGCGGACTCCGCCGAGGTCTGCCGGCAGTGGGCGTCGGCGCCCCTGGTCTTCCAGCCCGGCTCGGAGTGGAACTACGGCGTCTCCACCGACGTCCTCGGCCGGCTGGTCGAGGTGGTGTCCGGGCAGACGCTCGACGTCTTCTTCCAGGAGCGGGTCTTCGGTCCCCTCGGTATGACCGACACCTCCTTCGGCCTGCGGGAGGACGACGACCCCGCGTCGCTGGCCCGCCTCTACGCCGCCGTCCCCGGGCAGCCCGGCGGGGCGGCCACCGGGTTCGCCCCGCTGGACACCATGGGCGCCGCCGCGCTGTCGAAGCCGGCGTTCCTCTCCGGCGGCGGCGGGCTGGTGGGCACCGCCGGCGACTACGTGCGCTTCGCCGAGATGCTCCGCCGCGGCGGGTCGTTCGACGGCGGCCGGCTGCTCGGCCCCCGCACGATCGCGCACATGACCCGCAACCACCTGCCCGGCGGCGCGGACCTGGAGACCTTCGGCCGGCCGTTGTTCGCCGAGACGCCGCTGCGCGGGGTGGGCTTCGGCCTGGGCTTCTCCATGGTGATCGACCCGGTGCGCTACGGCGGCGTGGCCAGCGAGGGCGACTACAGCTGGGGCGGGGCGGCGTCCACGGCGTTCTACGTCGACCCGGTCGAGGACGTCGTCGTCACGTTCTTCACGCAGCTGCTGCCCTCGTCGACGCTGCCGATCCGCGCCTACCTGCGCGCCCTGGTCAACCAGGCCATCGTCGCCTGATCGTGCACTTCCGCGGATGTGCCCGGGGCACATCCGCGGAAGTGCGCGTCCTACAGGTAGCGGCGGTAGACGACGGTGGCGACCATCGCCGGCTTGGACCCGCCCTCGACCTCGACGGTGACGTCCATGTTCATCGTGATCCCGCCGTCGAAGGGTGTCGCGGAGGCGAGCGTCGCGCCGGCGCGCACGCGGCTGCCGACCGGCACCGGGGACGGGAAGCGCACCTTCTCCGTGCCGTAGTTGACGCCCATGCGGAAGCCGGTGATGTCGATGATCTGCGGCAGCAGCGCCGGGAGGAGCGACAGCGTCAGGTAGCCGTGGGCGATCGGGCCGCCGAAGGGGCTCTCCCGCTTGGCCCGCTCGGGGTCGACGTGGATCCACTGGTGGTCACCGGTCGCCTCGGCGAACCGGTCGACCTGCTGCTGGGTGACCTCCACCCAGTCGCTGTGGCCCAGGTGCTGCCCGACGAGCCCCTGCACGCCCTCGACGCCGTCCACGGTGGTCTGCGCCATCGCACGTCCTCCCTCACGGTGGTCTGGTTGGCTGACTCCACCACACCGGCTGCAGGACGGAGGAACGGGTGCTGCGACTGGGCCGGCTCGACGTCCCCGACGGCGCGCTGGTCGTCATGGCGATCGTCAACCGCACGCCGGACTCGTTCTACGACCGCGGCGCCACCTACGAGCTGGCCGCCGCCGTCGAGCGGGTGGACCGGGTGGTGGCCGAGGGCGCGGACGTGGTCGACGTCGGCGGGGTGAAGGCCGCGCCGGGCGAGGAGGTCGACGCCGCCGAGGAGATCCGCCGGACCGTGGACCTGGTCGCCGCCATCCGCGCCGCGCACCCGCGGCTGCCGATCTCGATCGACACGTGGCGGGCCGAGGTGGCGCGCGAGGCGCTGGCGGCCGGGGCCGACGTCGTCAACGACGCGTGGGGCGGGGTCGACCCGGAGCTGGCCGCCGTGGCCGCGGAGGCCGGCGCGGGCATCGTGTGCACGCACGCCGGCGGGCTGCCGCCGCGCACCCGGCCGCACCGCGTGCGCTACGACGACGTGGTCGCCGACGTCGTCGCCCGGACGACGGCGCTGGCCGAGGCGGCGGTCGCCGCGGGCGTGGACCGCGACCGGGTGCTGGTCGACCCGGGCCACGACTTCGGCAAGAACACCCGGCACTCGCTGGAGGCCACCCGGCGGCTCGACGAGCTGGTCGCCACCGGCTGGCCGGTGCTGGTGGCGCTGTCGAACAAGGACTTCGTCGGCGAGACCCTCGACGTCGTGCTCGACGAGCGGCTGACCGGCACGCTCGCGGCGACGGCGGTCAGCGCGTGGCTGGGCGCCCGGGTGTTCCGCGCGCACGACGTCGCCGCGACCCGCCAGACCCTGGACATGGTCGCCTCGATCCGGGGCGACCGCCCGCCCGCGCGCACCGTCCGCGGCCTGGCCTGAGGAGACCGGGTCCCGCACCCGACGGCCGCCGCCCCCACCCCGCGGTGCCCGCCCTCACCCTGCAGCGCGAGGCCGGGCACCACACCCCGGGGCGGGACCCCGGAGCGGGCGCGAGGTCCTTGTCGCCGGGTGGCCGGCGGGACGACGATCGGGTGGCCCGTGGCGGCGCCGGACCCCACGGAGGCGGCGTCGAGGAGGCCGTCATGACCGAGCAGGCCGCAGGGGTCGAGGAGTCGCAGGCCCGGGGGCACCGGGTCGTCGTCGGCGTGGACGGGTCGGCGGGCGCGCGGGCCGCGGTGCGGTTCGCCGTCGAGGACGCCGTCCGCCGGGACCTGCCCGTGGAGGCCGTCGTCGCGCACCGCCCGCCCGAGGCGTGGATGGACTTCGACGCGGTCGGCGAGGTGCAGTACGCGGCCGCCGAGCGGGCCGCGGTGGAGGCCACCGAGGCCGTCCTCGCGGACGTGCTCCGCGAGGTGCCCGGGCCGCACCCGGTGGTGCACGTGACGGCCGTCCTCGGCGCGGCGGCGGACGCGCTCATCCGGGAGTCGGCCGGCGCGGACCTGCTGGTGGTCGGCAGCCGGGGCCACGGCGGGTTCTCCACGATGCTGCTCGGGTCGACGACGATGCAGTGCGTGCTGCACGCGCCGTGCCCGGTCACCGTCGTCCACTCGGCGGAGGCGCACCGGGAGCGGCTGCACCTGCGCCGGCGCAGCGGTGGCGGGCGGGTGCGGGCGCACCGCCGGCGCTTCCGCGGGGCCGCCGCGGAGTTCAGCGGTCCGTGACGGGGCCCGCGACGGCCGGGCCGATCACGGTGCGTCCTCCCGCACCGGAGGACGTCCTCCCCCACCGCCGCGCGTCCGACCGCACCGTGGGACGTCGGGTGGGACGCGCCACGATCAGGTGACCTGATCATCGTGGCGGCCCGGCTCGCTACGTTGCCGCGCATGGCCGCCACCGGGTTCCACACCGCCGACGAGCTCAACGCGCTGCTGCCCGGCACGCTGCCGGGACTCATCGGCCTGACCATCACCGCGCACGAACCCGGCCGGCTCGAGGCCGCCCTCGACGTCCGCCCGGACCTGCTGGCGCCCAACGGCTACCTGCACGCCGCCACCGTCGTCGCCCTCGCCGACACCGCCTGCGGGCTGGCCACCCGCGCGCTGCTGCCCGAGGGGGCGGCCGGTTTCACCACCATCGAGCTGAAGAGCAACTTCCTGGGCACCGTCCGCGAGGGCCGCGTGCAGACCGTCGCCACCAACGCGCACGCCGGACGCAGCACCCAGGTGTGGGACGCGGTCGTCTCCTCGGGCGCCGGGAAGACGCTCGCGCTGTTCCGCTGCACCCAGTCGGTGCTGTGGCCCCGATGAGGTGACTCGCGAGTAACCCCCGTGTCCCACGACACACCCGGGGTGTGAGACTGGCGTCACCCGTCCCCCAGGAGGAGCACCCCGTGGCACTGGCCAGTCGTTACCCCGACGTCGAGATCCCCGACCTGTCGGTCCCCGAGTTCGTCCTCGCCGGAGGCGCGTCGCGTCCCGACTCCCCGGCACTGGTCGACGGACTCACCGGCGACTCCATCAGCCACGGCCAGCTGGCCACCTACGTCGACCGGGTCGCCGCCGCGCTCGCCGCCCGCGGGCTGCGCAAGGGCGACGTCGTCGCCGTCCTGTGCCCGAACACCATGTGGTACCCGGTGGTGTTCCACGGCATCGCCCGCGCCGGCTGCGTGATGAGCCCGATCAACTCGCTCTACACCGCGCACGAGGTCGCCTTCCAGCTGAAGGACTCCGGCGCGAAGGTGCTCGTCACCGTCTCGCCGTTCCTCGACCGGGCGCTCGAGGCCGTCGAGCAGACGCCGGTCGACGAGGTGATCGTCATGGACGGCGCCGAGGGCCACGCCTCGCTGCTCGACCTGATCACCAGCGACGCGCCGTCGGCGCAGGTCGACATCGACCCCGCGAACGACCTGGTCACGCTCCCCTACTCCAGCGGCACGACCGGCCTGCCCAAGGGCGTCATGCTCACCCACCGCAACCTGGTGGCCAACGTCAGCCAGTCCCGGCCCCTGGTGTCGCTGCACGAGGGCGACGAGCGGATCATCGCCGTCCTGCCGTTCTTCCACATCTACGGCCTGACCGTGCTGATGAACCAGGGCCTGCAGTGGGGCGGCACCGTGGTCACCCTGCCGCGGTTCGACCTCGAGCAGTTCCTGCGGACCATCCAGGACCAGAAGATCACCCGGGCCTTCGTCGCGCCGCCCATCGTGCTGGCGCTGGCCAAGCACCCGATGGTCGACCAGTTCGACCTGTCCTCGCTGCGCAGCATCACCTCCGGGGCCGCGCCGCTGGACGAGGCGCTGGCCCAGGCCGCCCAGGACCGGCTGCGCAAGGGCGCGGACGACGGCGTCGTCGTCGCCCAGGGCTACGGCATGACCGAGCTGTCGCCGGTCTCGCACACCACCCCCGACGCCGACCGGCTGCCCGAGGGCGTGCCCGCGGTGCCCAAGGGCTCGGTGGGCCTGGCGCTGCCCAACACCGAGTGCCGCCTGGTGGACCCCGCGACCGGGCAGGACGCCGCGGCCGGCGAGCGCGGCGAGCTGTGGGTCCGGGGCCCGCAGGTGATGAAGGGCTACCTGAACAACCAGGAGGCCACCGACGAGACGCTGGACGCCGAGGGCTGGCTGCACACCGGCGACGTGGCGATCGTCGACGAGAACGGCTGCTACACCGTCGTCGACCGCGTCAAGGAGCTGATCAAGTACAAGGGCTACCAGGTCGCCCCGGCCGAGCTGGAGGCCGTGCTCCTGGGCAACCCGGCCATCGCCGACGCCGCGGTCATCGGGGTCAAGGACGAGGAGAGCGGCGAGGAGCTGCCCAAGGCCTTCGTGGTGAAGGCGCCCGGCGCCGAGCTCACCGAGCAGGAGGTCATGGACTACGCCGGCAGCCGGCTCGCCCCGCACAAGAAGATCCGCGCGGTCGAGTTCATCGAGCAGGTGCCCAAGTCCGCGGCCGGCAAGATCCTGCGCAAGGACCTCAAGGCCCGCGTCTAGGCGCCCTCCCGGCGTGCCCTGCCCGGACCGGCACGGGCACGCCGGGGAGGGCCCTCCTAGGGTCGAGGCCATGCGCGCGGTCACCACGGACGGCTCCGGCGGACCCGAGGTGCTCGGCTGGGGCGAGGTCCCCGACCCGGTGGCCGGACCCGGCGAGGTCGTCGTCGACGTCGTCGCCACGGCGGTCAACCGGGCCGACCTGCTGCAGCGGGCCGGGAACTACCCGCCGCCGAAGGGCGCCAGCCAGGTCCTGGGCCTGGAGTGCAGCGGGGTCGTCAGCGAGGTCGGGGAGGGCGTGACCGGCTGGTCGGTCGGCGACGAGGTGTGCGCCCTGCTGGCCGGCGGGGGCTACGCCGAGCGGGTCGCCGTCCCCGCGGTGCAGCTGCTGCCCCGCCCGGCCGGCGTGGAGCTGGCCACCGCGTCCGCGCTGCCCGAGGTCACCTGCACCGTCTGGTCGAACGTCTTCTCCCTCGCCGGGCTGCGCCGCGGCGACCGCTTCCTCGTGCACGGCGGCTCCAGCGGCATCGGCACGATGGCGATCCAGCTCGCCGCCCGCGCCGGCGCCCGCGTCTTCACCACCGCGGGCAGCCGGGCCAAGCTCGACGTCTGCCGCGAGCTGGGCGCCGACGTGACGATCGACTACCGCGACGAGGACTTCGTCGCGCGGGTCCGCGAGGAGACCGACGGCGCCGGGGTCGACGTCGTCCTGGACAACATGGGCGCCGCCTACCTGGCCCGCAACGTCGACGTGCTCGCCGTCGGCGGGCGGCTGGTCGTCATCGGCATGCAGGGCGGGACGAGGGCCGAGCTCGACCTCGGCAGGCTCCTGGCCAAGCGCGCGTCCGTGCACGCCACCGCGCTGCGGTCGCGGCCGGTCACCGGCCCGGGCGGCAAGGCGGAGATCGTCGCGGCGGTGCGCGCGCACGTGTGGCCCGACGTCGAGCGCGGCGTGGTGCGCCCGATCGTCGACCGCCGGCTGCCGATGTCGCGCGCGGCCGAGGCGCACCGGGTCGTGGAGGCCAGCGAGCACGTGGGCAAGGTGCTGCTGCTCCCGGACGCCTGACTAGAGCGTGCTGCGCAGCGCCGCCACCGAGTCGATCACGTAGCCGACCTCCTCGGCGGTGTTGTAGTGGGCCAGTCCCAGGCGGACGGCGCCCCCGAGCTCGTTGACGCCGAGCGCGTCGAACAGCTCGCGGGCGTAGAAGTCGCCGTCCCACGCGCAGATGGCACGGCGGGAGAGCTCGGCGGCCACCTGCCGCGGGCGCATGCCCGGGACGGTGAACGACAGCGTGGGCGTGGTGTGCTCCGGGAAGCCGACCACCTGCACGTGCCGCATGGCCCGCAGCGCCTGGTCCAGCCAGTCGAACAGCCCGCCCTCGTACGCGGCGACCGCGGCCATGGACACCCGAAGCCGGTCGCGGCGGCTGCCCACGGCGTCCTCGCAGAGGCCGGCCAGGTGGTCGACGGCGGCGGTGACGCCGGCGTAGAGCTCGAAGGGCGGCGTGCCGGACTCGAAGCGGTCGGGCACCCGGTCGGGTGCGGGCAGCAGCCGGTCGGGCACCAGCTCGGCCAGCAGCGCCGGGTCGGCCACCACCGCGCCGACGTGCGGGCCGCAGAAGGTGTAGGCCGACACCGCGAGGAAGTCCGCGCCGAGTGCCGCCCGGTCGAGGAGGACGTGCGGCGCGGCCTGGACGGCGTCGACGTAGACCAGGGCGCCGACCGCGTGCGCCCGGGCGGCGATCGCCGCGACGTCGGGCCGGGTGCCGATGGCGTTGCTCGCCGCCGTCACCGCCACCAGACGGGTCCGCGGGGTGATGAGCTCGTCGTACTGCCAGGCGGGCAGCTCGCCGGTCTCGATGTCGACCTCGGCCCACCGGACGGCGACGCCGACCTGCTCGGCCAGCTGCACCCACGGGCGGATGTTGGCGTCGTGGTCGAGGCGGCTGACCACCACCTCGTCGCCGTAGCGCCAGGTGCGGGCCAGCGCCCGGGCCACCGCATACGTCAGCGTGGTCGTGTTGGGGCCGAGGACGACGCCGGTGGAGACGCCCCCGACGAGGTCGGCGACGGCGGCGCGGGCGCTGGCCACCAGGCCCTCGGTGCGGGCCGAGGACGGGAAGACGCCGCCGCGGTTGCCCACCGGCACGCGCATGGCCGAGGAGACGGCGTGCGCGACGCTCTCGGGGACCAGCGTCCCGGCCGGGGCGTCGGTGTGCACGAAGCCGTCGGAGAGGCCGGGGAACAGGCCGCGGACGCGCGCGACGTCCAGCCGCGGCTCCCCCGGTCCCATGCGGGCGACCCTAGACGGGACCGGTTGCCGCCGGACCCGGCTCCCCGCGTTCGCCGTCCCGCGAGCGCGGGGCAGGATGGAGGGCATGACGGCACCGCAGAACGGCAGCGAGCGTCCGCAGCAGGTCGTCGTCGTCGGTCCCGACGGCCGGCCGGTCGGCGCGATGCCCGTGCCGGCCGCCGGTGGCGACGACGACGGCGCGCACGGCATGGGCGAGATGGTCGAGCAGCCTGCGAAGGTCATGCGGATCGGCACGATGATCAAGCAGCTCCTCGAGGAGGTGCGCGCCGCGCCCCTCGACGACGCCAGCCGCGCGCGGCTGCGCGACATCCACGCCTCCTCGATCCGCGAGCTGGAGCAGGGTCTGGCGCCCGAGCTGTCGGAGGAGCTGCGGCGGATCACCTCGCCGTTCAGCGAGGGCGTGACCCCCTCCGACGCCGAGCTGCGCATCGCCCAGGCCCAGCTGGTCGGCTGGCTGGAGGGCGTCTTCCAGGGCATCCAGACGGCGCTGTTCGCCCAGCAGATGGCCGCCCGGGCGCAGCTGGAGGAGATCCGCCGGCGCGCACTGCCCGGTCCCGCGGTCGAACCCCGCCCGGGCGGCGGCCAGTACCTGTAGGGGACGCCCCGCGATGATCAGGTGACCCGATCATCGCGGCGTCCCCCTCAGAGGGAGGACAGGAAGGCGGCGACGCCGTCGTCGTCGTTGCCGGTGGTGACGTCGGTGGCCGCCGCGAGCAGCTCCGGGTGGGCGTGCGCCATCGCCACGGCCCGGCCCCCGCCCTCGCGCACCCAGTCGAAGGCCGCGATGTCGTTGGGCATGTCGCCGAACACGACGACGTCCTCCGGGCCCACCCCGTGCCGGGCGGCGACCCGCGACAGGCCGGTGGCCTTGGTCACGCCGCGCGCGGAGATCTCGGCCAGCGCGTCCGACGACGACGTCGTCACCGTGGCGAGGTCGCCGACCACCCGCTGCACCAGCGCGACGAAGGAGTCGCGGTCCAGGTCCTCGTGGCGGGCCAGCAGCTTGGCCGCGGGGGCCGCGACGATCTCCTCGAGCGGGGCCTCCGCGACGCCGGGGGCGTCCACGTCCCACCGCGGCCGGTAGACCGGCTCGTGGCGGAACTCCAGCCCGTACTCGACGGCGAACCAGGTGCCCGGCTGCTCGGCGCGCAGGCCCCCGGTGATCGCCGCCAGGACGTCGGGCGGCAGCGCGTCCTCCTCGAGCACCTCGAAGCGCTCCAGGTCCAACAGCACCGCGCCGTTGCAGCAGACGGCGGTGCCGGTGCGCACCACCTCGCGGATCCGGCGCATCCAGCGCGGGGGCCGGCCGGTGGCCAGGACGAGCGGCACCCCGTCGTCCGCCCAGCGCCGCAGCTCGGCCACCGTCTCGTCGCTGACGGTGTCGTCGGAGCGCAGCAGCGTGCCGTCCATGTCGCTGGCGATCAGCCGCGGACGCCAGTCAGACACCGGCCAGCACCGCCTCGAGGTAGCGGGCCACGCCGTCGGCGTCGTGCCCTCCGGTGAGTCCGCCGGCCGCGGCCCGGACGGTCGGGTGGGCGTTGGCCACCGCGACGGCGCGGCCGCCGGCCTCGGTGACCGCGCCGATCATCGGCAGGTCGTTGGGCATGTCGCCGAAGACCAGCACGTCGCCGAACCCGACGCCGTAGCGCTCGAGCGCCACGGCCAGGCCGGTGGCCTTGGTGACGCCGGGCGGCAGCACCTCGATGAAGCCGAGGCCCGCGTGGGTCACCTCGGCCTCGGCGGGGTCGACGACGCGCCGGGCGCGGGCGAGCAGCTCGTCCTGGCCGAGCGCGGGGGAGCGCAGGAAGACCTTGAGCACCGCCCCCTGGGGCAGCACCTGGTGGCGCGGCAGCAGGTGCGCGGGCTCGGGGTAGGGCCAGTCGAAGCCGTGCTGCACGCGCAGCGGGGCGTACGCCTCGGCCTGCTCGGCGGCGTCCTCGACCGCCACGATCAGCTCCCCGGCGACCTCCTCGATGCGCTCGATGACCGCCGTCGCCTGCTCGCGGGGCAGCCCGACCGTGCGCAGCACCTGGTCGCGCTCGAGGTCGACGACGAACCCGCCCTGCGCCAGGACGGCGATGCCGCGCCCGTCCAGCGCGGCGCGGACGCTGTCGAGCAGCCGCGGGCCCCGCCCGGTGACCCCGACGACCGGGATGCCGGCGGCCCAGCAGGCCTCCAGCGCCGTCCGGGTGCGCGGGCTGACCACGCCCTCGGAGGTGAGCAGGGTGCCGTCGAGGTCGCTGGCCACCAGCCTCGGCCGCCAGCTGCCGAGGTCGCCGAGGTCGACCACCCGCTCGGACTCCGGCGAGGGGACGTGCCCGGAGATGACCGCCCGCGGCGCGGACCCGCTCGCGAGCTCGCTCACGCGGGCACCGGCGCGGCCAGCGTCATGCCGGGGGTGAGCACCTCGTGGCCGCCCAGCCAGGGCCGCAGCGCCGCCGGGACGTGCACCGAGCCGTCGGCGCGCTGGTGCACCTCGAGCAGGCAGGCGATGGTGCGGGCGATCGCGCACAGCGTGCCGTTGAGGGTGGCCGCGGTCTGCGGCTTCCCGTCCTCGTCGCGGTAGCGGACGGCCAGCCGCCTCGCCTGGAACGTGGTGCAGTCCGACGTCGACGTCAGCTCGCGGTAGGTGCCCTGCGACGGGAACCACGCCTCGATGTCGTACTTGCGGGCGGCACTGGTGCCCAGGTCGCCGGCGGCGATGTCGACCACCCGGTAGGGCAGCTCGAGGGCCTGGAGGAACTCCTCCTCCCAGGCCAGCAGCCGCAGGTGCTCCGCGGCGGCCTCCTCGGGCCGGCAGAAGCTGAACATCTCGACCTTGTCGAACCAGTGCACCCGGATGATGCCGCGGGTGTCCTTGCCGTACGAGCCGGCCTCGCGGCGGAAGCAGGACGACCAGCCGGCGTAGCGCAGCGGCCCGGCGGAGAGGTCGAGGACCTCGTTCATCCGCATCCCGGCCAGCGCGACCTCGGAGGTGCCGACGAGGTAGAGGTCGTCGCGCTCGACCTTGTAGACCTCCTCGTCGTGCTCGCCGAGGAAGCCGGTGCCCTCCATGGCCTCGGGCTTGACCAGGGCCGGGGCCACGACGGGGGTGAACCCGGCGGCCACCGCGCGGGAGATCGCCAGCTGGGCGAGCGCGAACTCCAGCAGCGCGCCGGGGCCGGTGAGGAAGTAGAAGCGGGCGCCGGAGACCTTCGCGCCGCGCTCGGTGTCGATCGCGCCGAGCGCCTCGCCGAGCTGCAGGTGGTCGCGCACCTCGAAGTCGTAGGTGGGCACCTCCCCCACCGTGCGCAGCGTCACCGCGTCGTCCTCCCCGCCGGGCGGGACCCCGTCGTGGACGACGTTGGCGATGGCCAGGTGCGCCTCGCGCAGCGCCGCGTCGGCCGCCCGCTGGGCCTCCTCGGCCTCCTTGACCTGCGCAGCCAGCGCCCGGGCCCGCTCCAGCACGGCGGGGCGCTCCTCGGGCGTGGCCCTCTTCACCGCCTGGGAGGCGGCCTTCTGCTCCGCGCGCAGGTCGTCGGCCCGCTTGACCGCGGCGCGGCGGGCCTCGTCGGCGGCCAGCAGGGCGTCGACCCGGGACTCGTCGGCGCCGCGGGCACGCTGGCTGGCACGGACGACGTCGGGGTGCTCGCGCACCAGGCGCAGGTCGATCACCCCTCGATCGTAGAGAGCCACCGGAACCGGCTCCGGCGACCGGCAGCAGCGACGGCCGGCGGCGCGGGAGGACCCGCACCGGCCGGGCGCCGGGGTCCGGCCGGGTGCCGTGCAGGGCAGCCGCGGGGGAGGTGTCGGCCGCGCCGGCGCCGAGCCCGGGGCCGGCACCGCGGCGGGGCCGGTCCTGGGACACTCGGACCCATGCGCTTCCTCGGCGGCAACCGCCCGGCCACCGACCTCACCTACGCCGACGTCTTCATGGTGCCCAACCACAGCACCGTGGGCTCCCGGCTGGAGGTCGACCTGACCACGCCTGACCGGGTGGGCACCACGATCCCGGTCGTCGTCGCCAACATGACGGCGATCAGCGGCCGGCGGATGGCCGAGACGGTGGCCCGCCGCGGCGGGCTGGCCGTGCTCCCGCAGGACATCCCGGTCGACGTCGTCGGCGAGGCCGTCGCGTGGGTGCACGCCCGGCACCCGGTCTACGACACCGCGATCACCCTGAGCCCCACCTCGACCGTGGCCGAGGCGCTGTCGCTGCTGACCAAGCGCGCCCACGGCATCGTCGTGGTGGTCGAGGACGACGTGCCGGTCGGCGTGGTGACCGACGGCGCCTGCCAGCACGTGGACCGCTTCACCCAGCTCGCGCAGGTCATGGCCGCGCACCCGCTGACCATCCCCGCGGGCACCGAGCTGCCGAAGGTCTTCGACGTGCTCGCCGAGGAGCGGGTCAGCGCCGCGCCGGTGGTCGAGGGCGAGCGGCTGGTCGGCGTCGTCACCCGCAAGGGCGCGCTGCGCTCGACGCTGTACACGCCCGCGGTCAACGCCGAGGGCCAGCTGCTCACCGCCGCCGCCGTCGGCATCAACGGCGACGTCGCGGGCAAGGCCTCGGCGCTGCTGGCCGCCGGCGTCGACGTGCTCGTCGTCGACACCGCGCACGGCCACCAGGAGAAGGCGGTCGAGGCGGTGCGCGCGGTCCGCGCGGTGGCCGGGTCGACGCCCGTGGTCGCCGGCAACGTGGTCACCGCCGAGGGCACCCGCGACCTCGTCGAGGCCGGCGCCGACGTGGTCAAGGTCGGCGTGGGGCCGGGTGCCATGTGCACCACGCGGATGATGACCGGCGTCGGGCGGCCGCAGTTCTCCGCCGTCGAGGAGTGCGCGGCCGAGGCGCGCCGGCTGGGCCGGCACGTGTGGGCCGACGGCGGCGTGCGCCACCCGCGCGACGTCGCGCTGGCGCTGGCCGCGGGCGCGGCGAACGTCATGGTCGGCTCCTGGTTCGCCGGCACCTACGAGTCCGCCGGCGACATCCACGACGACGGCGGCGGCCGGCTCTACAAGGAGTCCTTCGGCATGGCCTCGGCCCGCGCGGTCAAGGCCCGGACGGCGGCGCAGAGCGGCTTCGAGCGGGCCCGCGCCGGTCTGTTCGAGGAGGGCATCAGCTCCTCGCGGATGTACCTCGACCCGGCCCGCCCCGGCGTGGAGGACCTGATCGACGGCATCGTCGCCGGGGTGCGCTCGTCGTGCACCTACGCCGGCGCCCGCACCGTCGACGAGCTGCACGAGCGCGCCGTCCTGGGGGTGCAGAGCGCGGCCGGCTACGAGGAGGGCCGGCCGCTGCCGACCAGCTGGTGAGGCCCCTCCCGCGGGAGGTCTTCGAGTCGCTGGTCGCCGACGCCCTCGACGCCGTCCCGACCGAGCTGATGGCGCTGCTGGACAACGTCGTCGTGCTCGTCGAGGACCGCAACGAGGAGGAGCCCGAGCTGCTGGGCCTCTACGAGGGGTACGCGCTCACCGAGCGCGGCTGGCAGTACGGCGGGGCGCTGCCCGACCGGATCATGGTCTACCGCGAGGCCATCTGCGACGTCTGCTCGACCGCCGAGGAGGTGGTCGAGGAGGTGACGGTGACCGTCGTCCACGAGATCGCGCACCACTTCGGCATCGACGACGAGCGCCTCCACGAGCTCGGCTGGGGGTGAAGGACCCCGTCCTCCTCACCCCTCGCAGGCTCGGGGCGAGCCTGCGGACGGGGCCGTTCCAGCACCTCACCTCCGCGTACCGTGACGGGCGTGGCAGAGACCGCGGGCAAGCTCCCGATCAAGATGCTGCACGACCGCGTCCTGGTCGCGCTGCGCCGGGAGGACGGCGAACGGCGGTCCACCGGCGGCATCCTCATCCCGGCGACGGCGCAGGTGGCCAAGCGGCTGGTGTGGGGCGAGGCCCGCGGCGTGGGGGCGGGCGTGCGCCAGGTGAAGGTCGGCGACCAGGTGCTCTTCTCCCCCGAGGACCAGCACGAGGTCGAGGTGCACGGCGAGGAGCTGATCATCCTGCGCGAGCGCGACGTGCACGCCGTCGCCGCGGAGCGGATCGAGGAGTCCACCGGCCTCTACCTCTAGGGGCGCTGCGAGGCACAGGGAGCTCTCCCCACGTCCTGGGCCCGTCCGACGTGGGGAGAGCCTCCTATGCCTGGGCGTGGCGCTCGATCACCTCGGTCATCGCGGTGAGGAAGCGGATGACGACGGCGAGGTCGGCGTCGGAGAACCCCTCCATCGCCGCCACGAGATCGCGCTGCAGCCCGCCGAAGAACGCCGCCCCGGCGGCCATCGACCGCTCGGTCATCTGCAGGACGACGCGCCGCCGGTCGGCCGGGTCGCGCACCCGCTGCAGGTGCCCCGAGCGCTCGAGCCGGTCGACCAGCGCGGTGACCGACGCGGAGCTGAGCGACACCGCCGTGCCGAGCCCGCCGGCGGTGAGGGGCTCCCCCGCCCGCGCGGCGTCCATGACCGCGACGATGGCCCGCACGTCGGTGCGCCCGAGTCCGTGCAGGTCGGCGAAGCGCTGGCCCACGGCGTCGAGCTCGACGCTGAGCCGGCGCAGCAGCAGGGCCGCCTCGGCCCGCTCGCCCGCGTTGCGCGCCACGCCGCCTCCCCTCTAATCTCTCGACGATCGAGATGATAGGCCGTCGAGAGGACCACATCATGGCGCGCCGGGCCCGCTGGCTGCTCCCCCTGGTCGTCCTCCTGCTGTGGCTCGGGGCGGCCGGGCCGCTCGGCGCGCTCAGCGGGAAGCTGACCGGCCTGCAGGAGAACGACACCGCCGCCTTCCTCCCCGACAGCGCGGAGTCCACCCGCGTGGCCGAGCTGCAGCAGGGCTTCTCGCCGACCCAGTCGATCCCGGCGATCCTGCTGTGGGAGGGCGACGGCCCCCTCGACCAGGCCACGCTCGGGGAGATCGCGCAGCGCGTGCAGGACGCGACCGCCGTCGCCGAGGAGGCCGGCTTCCTGGCCGGGGAGCCCACCCCGCCGATCCCCTCCGAGGACGGCGAGGCCGTGCAGGTCCTCCTGCCGCTGACGCCCGAGATCGGCGACGAGATCGTGCCCGTCGTCGAGGACGTCCGGGCGGCGATCGCCGTCGACGGGACGTCGTCGTTCGTCACCGGGCCCGGCGGGATCTTCGCCGACTTCGCCAACGGGTTCGCCGGCATCGACGGGTTGCTGCTGCTGGCCGCCTTCGGCGTCGTCCTGCTGATCCTGCTGGTGGTCTACCGCAGCCCGCTGCTGCCGTTCCTGGTCATCGGGACGGCGGGTCTCGCCCTGACCGCCGGCAACGCGGTCGCCTACCTGCTCGCCGCCAACGGCCTCATCACGGTCAACGGCCAGAGCCAGGGCATCGCCTCGATCCTGGTCGTGGGCGCGGCCACCGACTACGGCCTGCTGCTGGTCTCCCGCTTCCGCGAGGAGCTGCGCCGGGAGCAGTCCCGGTTCACCGCCATGCGGACCGCGCTGCGCCGGTCGTGGGAGCCGATCGTCGCCTCGGGCGCCACCGTCGTCCTCGGCGTGCTCTGCCTGCTGTTCTCCGACCTGTCGTCCAACCGCGGCCTCGGGCCGATCTCGGCGGTGAGCGTCTCGCTCGCGGTCGTCGCCGCGCTCACCTTCCTGCCCGCCGCGCTCGTGCTGCTCGGCCGGGCCGCGTTCTGGCCGTTCCGGCCGAAGTACGGCAGCGAGCCCCCGCGGGGCCGGGGCTGGCAGCGGGTCGCCGCCCTCGTCGGCCGGCGTCCCCGCCGCGTGCTGGCCCTCAGCACCCTCGCGCTGGTGGCCGCCGCGGTGTTCGCGCCCACCTACGACGCCTCGGGCATCACCTTCAGCGACGCCATCCGCGGCGAGTCCAACGGCGTCGACGGGCAGGAGGCGCTGGCCCGCCACTTCGATGCCGGCTCGGGCAGCCCGACCGTCGTCGTCACGCCGGAGGGCTCCTGGCCGGAGGTCGCCGAGGCGGCCGCGGCCACCGAGGGCGTCGCGTCGGTGGTGCCGTTCACCGGCGGGCCGCCCGGGGGCGACCCGGTGGTGGTCGATGGGCTGGTCCGGCTCGACGTCACCCTCGCCGTGGCCGCCGACAGCACCGAGGCGATCGACGTCGTCCAGGACCTGCGCGGGCAGCTCGACGACGCCGACCCGCAGGCCCTCGTGGGCGGGGACACCGCGAGCAACCTCGACGCCCGCGAGACCGCCGGCCGCGACCTGCGGGTGATCGTGCCCAGCGTGCTGGTGGTGATCACCGTCGTGCTGGCGCTGCTGCTGCGGGCGCTGGTGGCGCCGCTGCTGCTGGTGGCCACGGTGGTGCTCAGCGTCGGTGCGACGGTCGGGGTGGCCGCGCTGCTGTTCGACGACGTCTTCGGCTTCCCCGGCAGCGACCCGGGCATCCTGCTCATCGGGTTCGTGTTCCTCGTCGCCCTGGGGATCGACTACAACATCTTCCTGATGACCCGCGCCCGCGAGGAGTCGGCGCGGCACGGCACCCGCGACGGCGTCCTGCGGGCGCTGGCGGTGACCGGCGGGGTGATCACCAGCGCCGGGCTGGTGCTGGCGGCGACCTTCGGCGCACTGTCGGTGCTGCCGCTGCTGTTCCTCACCCAGCTGTCGTTCCTCGTGGGCTTCGGCGTGCTGCTCGACACCTTCGTCGTCCGGTCGCTGGTGGTGCCCGCGGCGGTCGCGCTGCTCGGCGACCGCACCTGGTGGCCCAGCCGGCTGGCCCGCCGGCCGCACCCCGAGCCCGAGCGCGCGCTCGAGCCGGTCTGAGCGGGCAGTTCCGCGGAAGTGCCCGGTCACACCTCGCCGGCGCGGAGGCGGGCCAGCCAGGCGTGCGCGTCGGCGAAGGCGGCGTCGGCGGCGACGTCGGGCACCGGGCGGTTGGTGCGGCCGTCGGCGCGCGGGTAGGAGCCGAGGAAGCGCACGTCCTCGCAGACCCGGTGCAGGGCGGCCAGCGCCTCCCCCACCCGCGCCTCGGCGACGTGCCCCTCGCAGTCCAGCGAGAACGAGTAGACCCACAGCCGGTCGCGGGTGGGCCGGGACTCGATGCGGGTGAGGCTGATCCCGCGGACGGCGAACTCGCGCAGGACGTCGAGCAGCGCGCCGGTGCGGTCGGCGACGACGGCGACCAGCGAGGTCTTGTCGTCACCGGTCGGCTCCGGCAGCGTCCCGGGGCGGGACACGAGCACGAAGCGGGTGACCGCGCCGGGGTGGTCGGCGACGTCCTCGGCCAGCGGCACCAGCCCGTAGCGCTCGGCGGCGATCGGCGCGCACACGGCGGCGTCGTGCTCGCCCTCGGCGACCGCGCGCGCCGCGGCGGCGGTGGAGGAGGCCGGCAGGCTCGGGACGCCGGGCAGCCAGGTGGCCACGGTGCGGGTCGTCTGGGCCAGTGCGTGCGGGTGGCTGACCACGGTGCGCACGTCGGCGGCCCGCGTGCCGGGGCGGACGGCGAGGACGAAGGAGACGGGGAGGAACACCTCGCGGGTGATGACCAGCGGGTCGCCGTCGGCCAGGCCGTCCATCGTGGCCGGCACCGAGCCCTCGACGGAGTTCTCCAGCGGCACCAGCGCGGCGTCGGCCTCGCCGGTGCGCACCGCCACCAGGGCGGCCGCGACGCTGGCGGCCGGCTGCCGGAGGCCCTCGTCCGGGCCGACTGCGGTGCTCAGCGCCGCCTCGGCGAAGGTACCCTCGGGGCCGAGGTAGGCGAACCGCGTCGGAGGCGTCTCGGGCACCCGACGAGGGTAGTGCGACCGGGCGGAGCCGCAGGTCGGCACGGGGGCCTGCCGCCACCGGCCGAGCGGCCGGACACCCGTCGAACGGAAGGGAACGCGTGACTCCCGGGCCCGTTTCCGTCACCCACGGTGACCTGGACGCTGCGCTGTGGCGCGTCCTGGCCGCCAGCGGGCGGGACGACGCCGACGCCTTCCGCACCGAGCTCGACGCCGTCGAGGGCGCCCTCGCCGCCGCGAGCGAGCCGCGCTGGGCGGCCTGGCGCGCGGCCCTCGGCGCCCGCCGCGCCCTGGTCGACGGACACCCGGACGCCGCGGCCCACGACCTCGCCACCGCCCGCGAGGCGCTGGCCGCCTGCCCGCCCGCGCCGTCGACCGCGCTGGCGCTGGCCTACCTGGCGCACGTCGAGGCGGCCGGCGACCACCCCGACGCGGCGATGCTGCTGGCGATCGACGCCAGCCTGCTCACCGAGCAGCTCGGCACCGGTGAGCCCACGCGCGACCTGCACCAGGCGCACCTGTGGCTGTCGCTGACCCTCACCGCGCTCGACCTCGAGGAGCTGGCGCTGGCCCAGGCCGAGCAGGGCTGCCGGGTGGCCTCCGCGCTGCCCGGGCTCGCCGACCGCTGGCTGCTGATGCGGCTGTGCGCGCAGCAGTCCACCGAGCTGGCCCAGACGCTGCGCCGCCGCGGCCAGGTGGACCGCAGCGTGGAGCTCGCCGGGAGCGCGCTGGCCCACGCCACCGGCGCCCGCGCCCTCGACGTCGAGCCCGACCCCGACGACCTCGACCTGCTCGACGTCGTCCAGGCCTGGGCGCTGGCCTGCCACGACGACCTCGACGACGCCGTCGGCCCGCTGCGCTCGGCGCACCGGCGGGTGCACCGGACGGGGAGCACCTGGCTGCGCGGCTACACCGACCTGGCGCTGGCCCGGCTGCTCGGCCGGCTCTCCCAGCTGCACAGCGGCGGCGGGCACGCCGAGGAGGCCACCGACCTGCTCGTCGACGCCGCCGGCGCCTTCGCCGCGACCGCCGACCGCCGCCGCTACCGCCAGTGCCTGCTCGAGCTCGGCCAGGCCACCGCCGCGAGGGGCCGGCCCGCCGAGGCGCTGTACTGGCTCGACGCCTACCGCACCGACACCGGGCGGGCGCACGCGCGCAGCCGCGAGCTGTGGGCGGAGATGTTCGTCCGGCGCAGCCGACTGCGCGAGGTCGAGCGGCAGGCGGCGGAGCTGCGCCGGCACGCGCTGGAGGACCCGCTGACCGGGCTGGGCAACCGGCGCAGCGCCGAGCGCCGACTGGCCGGACTCCGGCTGGGCGCCGAGCCGCTGTCGCTGGCCGTCGTCGACGTCGACCGCTTCAAGGAGGTCAACGACGACACCTCGCACTCGCACGGCGACGAGGTGCTGCGCCGGGTGGCCGCCCTGCTGCGCGAGCACAGCCGCCTCGACGACGAGGTCTACCGCTGGGCCGGGGACGAGTTCCTCGTCGTGCTGCCCACCGCCACCCAGAGCCAGGCGCTGGCCGCCGTCGAGCGGCTGCGCGCCGCCGTCGCCGAGGCCGACTGGCGCGACCTGCCGCTGACCGCGCCGATCACGGTGAGCATCGGGGTGGCCACCGCGCCGGCCGACGGCGCCGGCGACCCGCCCGGCTGGCGCTCGCTGTTCGACACCGCCGACCTGCACCTGTTCTCCGCCAAGCGCGGCGGGCGCAACCGGGTGCGCGCACCCGGCCTGGTCAGCGACGCCGCGGACGTCGCGGCCGAGGGGACGACGGCGTGACGCGCGGCCCCGCCTGGGACTCCCGTGACACGACGGACGACGGGCCGCCCGCGTCCCGGCGTGCCCCCGGTCCGGTGCTCGACTCCCCCGCGGACGGCGTGCACAGTGCGCTGGTGCCACCCGGAGCCCTGCACCAACGGGTGAGCGCTGCCCTCGCCAACTGGCAGCTCGACGACGCCGAGCACCTGCTGTCGGTCGTCGACCTCTCCTCGCCCTACGAGCCCGACGACCGCGAGGGGCGGGCCGGACGCGACGACCCGCCGTCCCTCGGCCGGGCGTGGGCCGACACCCTGCGCGCCGAGCTGCTCGTCCGCCGGCTGCGGGTGGCCGGCTTCAGCGTGGTCGGGGAGCCGATCGACGCGCCCGCGACGGAGTCCCTCGACCTGCACGCCGGCGTCGCGGGGCTGCTCGACCACCCCGGGGAGCGCCCCGACGGGGACCCGCGCTCCGCGTCGGCCTCGCACGCCGCGCTGGCCATCGCGCTGGTGCGCTCGGCCAAGGCCGCCTTCGACGCCTCCGACGACGACCTGCAGCGCGCCGCGGGCCTGGCCCGGCACGCGCGCATCGAGCTGCTGTCCCGCCGGGTCGACGCGGCGATGGACGAGGCGGTCGAGGCCGCGAGCCTGCTCGACTCCGACCTGCCGCCCGGGGCGCTGCTGGTCGACACCCTCGGCACGCTGGCCGGCGTCCTGGCCGACCTCGAGCTCATGCCGCTGGCGCTGGACTACCAGCGCCGCGCGCTGGAGGCGGCCACCGCGGCCGCCGAGCAGGGCCTGCTCGACGACGACGAGCACCCCGAGGTGCTCGCCGCCCGCGCGGCCACCTGCCTGGCCGAGCTGTGCGCCGAGCTCGGCGAGGCCCTGCTCGACGACGGCGACCCCGCCTCCGCCGCCCCGCACTTCGCCGAGGCCCGCCGGCTGGCCGAGCAGGCGCTGGCCCAGCTGCCCCCGGACGCCGAGGGGATCGTCGCCGCGCAGGTGGTGCACGGCTGGGCGCTGGTCGGACTCGGCGAGCACGCGGCCGCCAGCGGGCCGCTGCGGGCCGCCGTCCGCGTCAGCAGCGCCACCGGCGACCGGGCGCTGCTGGCCTCGGCGGAGCTCGCGCTCGGCCGGGCGCTGCGCCGCCAGGGCGACGGGCGCGGTGCCGACGAGCAGCTGGCCAAGGCGCTGGCGCTGGCCACCGAGCACGGCCTGCCCCGGCTGCGGCGGGCCGCGCTGCGCGAGCTGTGCACGCTGCACGCGGAGCTCGACGACGCCGGCCGCGCGCTGCCCTACCTGCAGGCCTACCTCGCCGACGAGCTGGAACGGGTCGACGAGCGGCGCACCCGCTGGGTGGAGCTGTTCGGGCGGCGCAAGAGCCTGCTGGAGAACGAGCGGGCCGCCGGCCAGCTGCGCCGGCAGGCCTACGAGGACCCGCTCACCCACCTGCCGAACCGGCGCTACGCCGAGGCACGGCTCGACGGGCTGCTCAGCGCCGGCACCACGCCCGCGCTGGCCGTCGTCGACGTCGACCGGTTCAAGTCGATCAACGACGCGGTCGGCCACCCCGGCGGCGACGCGGTGCTGCGGACGGTCGCCGAGCTGCTGCTGGCCGGCTGCCGCGACACCGACGAGGTGTGCCGGTGGGCCGGCGACGAGTTCGTCGTGCTGCTGCCCGACACCACCGCCGAGCAGGCCGAGCACGCGCTCGAGCGGATCCGCCGCGCCGTCGCCGCGCACGACTGGGCCGCCGACGGCGTGACCGTGCCGGTGACCATCAGCGTCGGCATCGCCTCGGCCACCCGCGGGGACGACCGCCGCACCCTCTTCGCCGCGGCCGACGGCGTGCTCTACGACGCCAAGCGCAGCGGCCGCGACCGCGTCGTCCGGCTCTCGGCGCTGACCCAGACCCGCGCCCCGGACGCCGCCCCGCCCGACACCCCCGCCCCCACCGCGGGGCCGTCCCCGAGGGTCACCGTGCGGACCTCGCCGCTGGACCCGGTCGGCGGGTTCGCCGCGCTGCTGGCCGACCGGTCGCCCGACCCGCCGCTGTCGACCGGCAGCCCGGCGGAGCCCTCGCTCGCGCCGCAGCCGGCGCCCGGCCCGCCCGGCCGCCCGGAGCCGGCCGAGCCCGACGTCATCTGGGGGGTCAACCGCAGCACCGAGCAGGTGCTGGCGCTGGTCCGCGAGGCACGCGCCGAGCACCCCGACCGGCCCGCGCTGGTGGTGCGCGCGACCGCCGACACCCTCGTCGCGCTGGCCGCCGCGCACGACGGGTCCACCACCGTCGACGCCGTGGCGATGTCGGCGGCGGTGGGGCCGATCCCCGAGCCGCGCGGCCGGGTCGGCGTGCTGTGCGCCGGCACCGCCGACGCGTCGGTGGCCGCCGAGGCCGCCTTCGTCGCGCGGGTCACCGGCACCGAGGTCGTGCGCGTCGACGACGTCGGCGGCAGCCGGCTGCGCCCGCTGCTCACCGACCGCACGCTGCTCGACGACACCGACTGCCTGGTCGTCGTCGCCGGGCTCGACGCGTCGCTGGCCGCCACCGTGGCCGCCATGACCGACGTCCCGATCGTCGCGGTGCCCACCTCCACCGGGCAGCCGGGGTCCTTCGGCGGGTTCGGCGCGCTGCTGACCATGCTCAACGCGGCCTCACCGGGCGTCGTGGTGAGCACGATCGACAACGGCCACGCCGCCGGCGTCTTCGCCGCCCGCATCGCCCGCCGCACCGCGAGGTAGCGGTCCAGACGTCCCCGCACCCGCCACGTCCTCTGGCGAGCCGCCCCGCGGAGGACGGCGGACCGGTCGCGGGGCCGGAGGCTCCCGGCCGGGACGGCGTGGCAGGGCTCAGCGCCGGTCGGGGACGGCTCCTGGCCGCGGTGTCGGCCGGAAGGCCGACCACGTGATGGGCACGGCGGCGGCGAGGAGCACCGCCACCGCCGGCGCGCCGCCGAGCGCCCAGGCGGCGAAGACCAGCAGCGACGCGAGCTCGATGCCCAGGCCCGCCACCGAGGTCACCGTGGCGCGCACCGCCCCGGGCACCTGCTCCTGCAGCCGCGCCTCCCCCACCACCAGCACCGCGAGATAGAGCCCGTAGGACACCGCGACCGCGGCCAGCGCGACCGGGTGCGCCACCAGCGCCCCCACGGCGAGCAGCACCGCGGAGGAGGCCAGCAGCACCGGCAGGGCGCGGGCGGGCAGCCGCCCGACCCGGCCGGCCAGCGCGGCCCCCGCCGCCCCGGCCAGCGCGACGACGAGGACGGCGGCCGGCACGAGCGCGGTCGGCACGCCCAGGTCGCGGGCGAGCACCGGGAAGTACTCCTCGATCGCGTCCAGCCCGCCGAGCAGCGCGACCGCGGCCAGCACCGGCCACAGCCCCGGCCGGCGCAGGGCCGTCGCGGCCGCCGTCCGC
Organism: Geodermatophilus tzadiensis; assembly: GCF_003002915.1. Classification (GTDB taxonomy): domain Bacteria; phylum Actinomycetota; class Actinomycetes; order Mycobacteriales; family Geodermatophilaceae; genus Geodermatophilus; species Geodermatophilus tzadiensis. The sequence goes on from NZ_PVTG01000016.1 coordinate 68,471, forward strand.
AGCGGCACCTCCGGCTCGCCGTCGTCCGCGCGCGGCAGCTCGGGGAACCCGGTGGCCAGCCCCGCCGCGGCCAGGCACACCGCCACGCTCGCCCACCCGACGAGCGGGTACCCGCCGGCGGCCACCAGCACCCCCGCCAGCAGCGCCGTGGGCACCTGGACCAGCAGCTCGGTGGCGGTCGTCGCGCCGTGCACCCGCAGGTAGGCGTCCTCCGCGCCGGCCGCGGCCAGCCCGTCGTAGACCAGCGCCTCGGCCGTGCCCGACACCAGCGCCCCGCCGACCCCCCACAGCACGAAGCCGGCCGCGAAGCCCACCGGACCGGGGGCCGCCGTCCACACCGCGAAGCCGGCCGCCTCCAGGACGCCGGCGAGCACCAGCGCGCCGCGGCGCGACCACCGGTCGGCGAGCACGCCGGTGGGCACCTCGGCGAGCAGGCCGGTCAGCGACCACAGCGCGAACAGGCCCGACACCTGCGCCGCGGACAGCCCGGTGTCGAGGAACAGCAGCGCGTACAGCGGGTAGACCGGGACCAGGCCCGACAGCGCCGTCCAGGCCACGGCGAGGCGGGCCAGCGGTCGGGCCGCCGGCGGGAGGGGGTCGGACGCCGGGCGTCAACGGAACGGCACGGCCGCACGGTAACCGGGACCACACCACGGCGCACCCGGGTTCCCGGCGCCGGTCGGCTAGGGTGGGCGGTCGAGAAGGGGAGTAGCCCCCCGTCCGCTGGTCGACACGCTGGCACCCCCGGGTGCCCGGTCAGCGGGCCCGCGCCCCGCGCGGGTGGGCGAGACCTTCGACCGGAGCAGTCGTCGCACTGCCGGTCGGAGGCGTGCGCCCCCGCCCGGCCGTGCCGAGCGGAAGAGAGACCCACCCGTGATCGTCCTGTCCGTCGTCGCGACGGCGTTCCTCCTCGTGCTCCCCGTGGAGCTGCCGGACAAGACGCTGTTCGCCAGCCTCGTCCTGGCCACCCGGTTCCCGCCGCTGCCGGTGTTCGTCGGTGTCGGCACCGCCTTCGGCCTGCAGGTGGCCATCGCGGTGACCGCCGGCTCCCTGCTGTCCCTGCTGCCGCAGGCGCTGGTCACCGGGGTGGTGGCGGTGCTGTTCCTGGTCGGCGCCGTGCTGCTCTGGCGCAGCGCGTCCGAGGGGCCCGAGGACGGCGGGGAGGCCGCCGACGCGCGGGAGCAGACGTCGTTCCTGCGAGCGGCGGCCGTCTCCTTCGGCGTGCTGTTCGCCGCCGAGTGGGGTGACCTCTCCCAGCTGGCCACCGCCGGCCTGGCCGCCCGCTTCGACGCCCCGGTGTCGGTCTTCGTCGGCGCCTGGGCCGCGCTGCTCACCGTGTCCGCCCTGGCGGTGTTCCTCGGCAAGGCGCTGGCCGACCGGCTGCCGGTGGCGCTCATCCGCCGGGTGGCCGCGGTGCTGTTCGTCGTGTTCGCCGTCCTCGCCGCGGTCGAGACGGTGCGCGCGCTGGTCTGACCGGCACCGGCCGTGCGCCCGCGGTGGGACCATCGCCGTCGATGGACGCCGCCGTGGAGGTCACCGAGCTCGTCAAGCGCTACCCGGGGCGGCCGGTCGACGCCGTCTCCGGGGTCTCCTTCACCGTCGACCGCGGTGAGGTCTTCGGCCTGCTCGGCCCCAACGGCGCGGGCAAGACGACGACGATCGGCGTGCTCACCACCCGGGTGCTGCCCACCGGCGGGACGGCGCGGGTGGCCGGCGTCGACGTCGCGGCCGACCCGGTGACCGCGCGCAGCCGGCTGTCGGTGGTGCCGCAGCGGTCCAACCTCGACCGCTCGCTGACCGCCCGGCAGAACCTGGTCTTCCACGCCGCCTACCACGGCGTCCGGCGCGCCGAGCGCAACCGCCGGGCCGACGAGCTGCTCGAGCGGCTGGGCCTGGGCGACCGGGGCGGGGACAAGGTCGACGCCTACTCCGGCGGCATGGCCCAGCGGCTGCTCATCGCCCGCGCCCTCATGCACGCCCCGCAGGTGGTCTTCCTCGACGAGCCGAGCACCGGCCTGGACCCGCAGGCCCGGCTGTTCGTGTGGGAGAAGGTGCGCGAGCTGCGCGCCGACGGCATCACCGTGGTGCTCACCACGCACGACATGGAGGAGGCGGCCGCGCTGGCCGACCGGGTGGGGATCATGGACCACGGCCGGCTGCTGGCCCTGGACACCCCCGCCGCGCTCACCCGGTCGCTGCCCGGCAGCGCCACCCTCGACGTCGACGTCGAGCGGGCCGTCGGCGACACCGACCAGGCGGTGCTCGCCGCGCTGGGCGCCCTGCCGCAGGCCGAGCGGGTGGAGCCGGTGGCCGACGCGGCGGGGCTGCGCGCCCGGCTGTACCTCTCGGCCGACGCCGCGACGACGGTCGGCCCGGTGTCGGAGGTGCTCACCGCGCGCGGTGCCCGGCTGACCGGGGTCCGGCTCGGCGAGCCCAGCCTCGAGGACGTCTTCCTCAAGCTGACCGGACGGGAGCTGCGATGACCGCCGTCGGGACGCCGCGCACGACGAGCACCCCGACCACCCGGCCGGGCGTCGGCCGGGCGTTCGCCGCGCTGCTGTGGCGCGACGTGTTCGTCACCGGCCGCGAGTTCGTGACGTTCCTGCTGCAGGTGGTGCTGCAGCCGGTGTTCCTGCTCTTCGTCTTCGGCAAGGTGCTCACCGAGCTCGGTTTCACGTCGAACACCTACGCCGACGTGCTGCTGCCCGGTGTGGTGGCGCTGGCCGCGTTCCTCACCGCGCTGCAGAACACCGCCTTCCCGCTGGTCATCGACTTCTCGTTCACCAAGGAGATCGAGGACCGGCTGCTCGCGCCGCTGCCCACCGCGCTGGTCGCCGTCGAGAAGATCGTGTTCGCGACGCTCCGCGCGCTGGTCGCCGCGCTGGTCATGTTCCCGATCAGCCGGTGGGTGCTCGGGTCGTTGCCGGTCACCTGGTCCGACGTCCCGCTGCTGGCCGTCTTCCTGGTGCTCGGCTCGCTGGTCGGCGCGGCGATGGGCATGGTGCTGGGCACCGTGGTCAAGCCCAACCGGATCAACGTCGTGTTCGCCGTCGTCCTGACGCCGCTGCTGTTCACCGGCTCCACCCAGTTCCCGTGGCCGGCGCTGGAGTCGCTGCGCTGGTTCCAGGTGGTGTGCGCGGTCAACCCGCTCACCTACGTCAGCGAGGCACTGCGGGCGGAGATGGCGCCCGACGTGCCGCACTTGCCGCTCGCGGTGTGCGCCCTGGCGCTGACCGGCTTCCTCGTCGTGTTCGGCACGCTGGGCCTGGCCGGCTTCCGCCGCCGCGCCCTCGACTGACGGCTCACAGGCCTCCTGACGACGCCCAGTCGGCGAGGCGGCGCTCGGCCTCCTCGGGGGAGACGTCCTCGACCCGGGTCAGCACCGCCCAGCGGTGGCCGAAGGGGTCGTAGAGCGAGGCGAACCGGTCGCCGGTGACGAAGGTGGCCGGCTCCTCGCGGACGGTGGCGCCGCGCTCGACCGCCCGCGCGACGACGGCGTCGACGTCGGGCACGTAGACGCAGGTGGAGCTGCTCACCAGGTCGCCCTCGCGCCGGGGCGCGGCCAGCCCGAAGCGCTCGTCGGGGTCGCCGAGCTGCAGCCGGCCGGACTCGAACTGCAGCTCCGCGTGCGGGACCGAGCCGTCCGGGCCGTCCATCCGGCTGACCACGGTGGCGCCGAAGACCTCGCCGTACCAGCGGATCGCCTCCGCCGCCGGGGAGCAGACGAGGAACGGGGTGAGGGACGTGTAGCCGTCGGGCCGGCCGTGCGTGATCGCCATGCGGCCAGCCTGGCCGTCCCCGTCCGGGGTGTCTTGCAGGAACCCGACAGCCGCCGCCTCAGGGCAGCGTCGGGATCCAGTCGGCCAGCGCCCGGCCGATCTCGTGCGGGCTGTCCTCGGGCACGAAGTGCGAGCCGGGCACGGTGACCTCGGTGAGCGAGGGCCACTTGCGGACCAGCGCCCGCTGCCGGCCGACCAGGATCGAGCCGGGGTCGGCGTCGAGGAACAGCTTGGGCACGGCGCTGGTGCGCAGCCAGTGCCCGTACCGGGAGACGACGTCGCGCACCCGCGGCGGCACGTTCTCGATGGGCAGCTGCCGCGGCCACTCCAGGGTGGGCCAGCGGTCCTCGCGCTCGCGGAAGGGCTCCCGGTAGCGCTCGTGCGCCTCCGGGTCGAGCCCGCGCAGCACCGAGGCGGGCAGGATGCGCTCGACGAACACGTTCTTGTCGAGCACCACCGCCTCGCCGTCGTCACCGCGCATGGTGCGGAAGATGCGGCGCGCGTCGGCCGGCCAGTCGGCCCAGGTGAACGGGCCCACGATCGCCTCGGTGAAGGCCACGCCGCGCACCGCCTCGGGGTGCCGGCTGGCCCAGTCGAAGCCCAGCGCCGACCCCCAGTCGTGCAGCACGAACGTCACCCGGCGCCGCACGCCGACCGCCTCCAGGAAGTCGTCGAGGTGCGCGGCGTGGGTGGCGTAGGAGTAGGTGCCCCGCCCCGGCGCGGGCAGCTTGCCCGACTCCCCCATGCCGACCAGGTCCGGCGCGATGCAGCGGCCCAGGTGCTGCACGTGCGGGATGACGTTGCGCCACAGGTAGGACGACGTCGGGTTGCCGTGCAGGAAGACGATGGTGTTCCCACCCGCCCCGCTCTCGCCGACGTCGACGAAGGCCATCTCGGTGCCCCGCACGGTCACCCGGTGCCGCGGGAAGGAGTCGAGGGGCGAGACGACGTCGTGCTGGTCGGCCATGCCGGGATCCTCGCCCAGGCACCGCCGCTCCGCCGTCCGAGGACTGCGCTTGACCCTGACGCGACGTCAGGCTGTGCACTCGTCGCCGTCAAGGGAGGAGGGACCCGGGGATGAACGTGGGAGAGGTCGCGGCGCTGGCCGGCGTCACGGTGCGCACGCTGCACCACTACGACCGCATCGGCCTGCTGTCGCCGTCGGGCCGCACCGCGGCCGGCTACCGCCGCTACTCGGCGGCCGATCTCGACCGGCTGCACCAGGTGCTGCTCTACCGCGAGCTCGGGTTCCCCCTCGAGGAGGTCGCGACGCTGCTCGACGACCCGTCCGCCGACCCCGTGGAGCACCTGCGCCGGCAGCACCGGCTGCTGCGGGACCGGCTGGACCGGACGGCGGCCATGGTCGCGGCCGTGGAGAAGGAGATGGAGGCACGACAGATGGGGATCTCACTGACCCCGCGAGAGCGGTTCGAGGTCTTCGGCGACCACGACCCCGAGCAGTACGAGGCCGAGGTGCAGGAGCGCTGGGGCGACACCGACGCCTACCGGGAGTCCTCCCGGCGAGCCGCGGCCTACACCAAGGACGACTGGGTGCGGGTCACGGCGGAGGGCGAGGACGTCGAGGCGCGGATGGCCGCGGCGCTGCAGGCGGGCGTGGCACCGGACTCGCCGGAGGCCATGGACCTCGCCGAGGAGGCGCGGCAGCAGATCAGCCGCAACTTCTACGACTGCTCGCCCGAGGTGCACGCCGGACTGGGCCGGCTGTACGTCGAGGACGAGCGGTTCACCGCGCACTACGAGCGGCGGGCGGCCGGCCTGGCGCAGTGGGTGAGCACCGCCGTCCAGGCGAACGCCGCCCGCCAGGGCGCCTGACCGCGGTCGCTCCCGGGGCGTTCCTCGTGCTCTGCGGGTCCTGCAGCACCCCCGCAGCGGGAGGAACGCCCCGGGGAGCGGCACAAGTCGACCCCCGGGGACGCTGACCCGCCGGTCGGTTCTCCAGTCGGACACAACGCTTCAGCCGGGGCAAGCGGGCGCCGATGACCGTCCCGTGAGTCACAGCAGCCCCAGCGGCCCCGGGGGCCTCGCGAGCGCCGCCGCCCGGCTGCCCTGGCCGGTCGTCACAGTCGGCGCCGCCGCCGTGTACGCGGCCGCGAGCGTGCTCGGCCGCGCCACCCGGCTCGAGGGCTCCCAGCTGGCGCTGGTGTGGCCGGCCGCGGCCGTGGGCGTGCTGTGGCTGGCCGCCTCCTGGGTGCACCCGCGCCGCCTGGTGGTGGACGCCGTCGTGCTGGCCGTCGTCGCCGGGACGGTCAACGGGCTGACCGGGTTCGGGCCGGCCGAGGCGGCGGTGCTCGGCGTGGCCAACGCCGTCCAGGCGGTCGTGGCGTGCGCCCTGTTCTCCCGGCTGCAGCGCCGGTGGGGCACCCCCGACGTGTGGCGGCTGCGGCGCCCCACCGACCTCGGCGCGCTCGCCGCGGCCGCCGTCGGCTCCTCGCTGGTCACCAGCGCGCTCGGGCCGGTGGGCCTGTGGCTGCTCGACGACGGGCACCTGGTGGCCGCCATGGGCACCTGGACGGTGCGCAACGCCGCCAGCGTCCTCGTCTTCGCCCCGCTGGCGCTGCTGCTGGTCGACCCCGGGGCCGCCCGCACCGAGCTCGGCCGCGCCCGGTTCGCCGAGCTGGCCGGGGTCACCCTGCTGACCTCCACCGCCTACGGGCTGGTGATGGGCATCGCCACGCCCGTGCCGGTGGCCTTCGCGCTGCTGCCCTTCGGCATGTGGCTGGCGCTGCGGTTCGACCCGACCGTGGCGGCGGTCCACGTCACGCTGGCCGGCGTCTTCGTCGTCGTCACCACGCTGGGCGGCTGGGGTCCGTTCGCCGTCGCCGACCTGTGGCTGCGCGCCGGCCTCGCCCAGGCCTACGTCGTGGTCGCCGGCGTCGTGGCGCTGGTCGTCGCGCTGCACCACGACGAGCGGCAGCGCCTCATCGCCGGGCTCGAGCAGGCCCGCGCCGACGCCGACGAGCAGGCCCGCCTGGCCGGGCAGGCCATGGCGCACACGTCGGCCTTCCTGGCGGTGATGAGCCACGAGATCCGGACCCCGCTCAACGGCGTCCTGGGGCTGACCTCGCTGCTGCTGGGCACCGACCTCGACGAGCGCCAGCGCGAGTGGGCCGCCGCCGCCGACCGGTCGGGCCGGACGCTGCTGCGGATCGTCAACGACGTCCTGGACTCCGCCAAGGTCGAGGCCGGGGCCGTGGAGCTCGAGGAGGTCCCGCTCGACCTGCTCGAGGTGCTCGACGAGGCGGCGCTGCCGGTGCGCGCCCCGGCGGCCGACCGCGGGCTGGTCCTGGCCGTCACCGCCGCGCCCGGGCTGGCCCCGCACCGCACCGGCGACCCCGGCCGGCTGCGCCAGGTCGTGGGCAACCTGCTGTCCAACGCCGTCAAGTTCACCGAGTCCGGCTCGGTCACCCTCACCGTGGCCGGCGACGCCGCGACCGTGGTCCTGCACGTCACCGACACCGGCATCGGCATGACCGGCGACCAGCTCGCCCGCCTGTTCACCCCGTTCACCCAGGCCGAGGCCTCGACCACCCGCCGCTTCGGCGGCACCGGCCTGGGGCTGAGCATCGCCGCCGGGCTGGTGGCGCGGATGGGCGGGCGGATCACCGCCTGCAGCGCACCCGGTGCGGGCACCACCTTCCGCGTCGAGCTGCCGCTGCCCGAGGCCGGACCGGCCGACGGTGCCGCCCCCGTCCCGGCGCCGGCGGCCGTCCACGGGCTGCGGGTGCTGGTGGCCGACGACGACGAGGTCAACCGGCTGGTCGCCCGCATGACCCTGGAGGCCCGCGGCCTGGCCGTCGACGTCGTCCCCGACGGCGCCCGGGCGGTCGAGGCCGTGCGCGCCGGCGGCTACGCCGCGGTGTTCATGGACTGCCACATGCCCGGCGTCGACGGCCTGGAGGCCACCCGCCGCATCCGCGCGGCCGAGGTGGCCGAGGGCCGTCCCCGGACCCCCGTCGTCGCGCTGACCGCGAGCGCGCTGACCGACGACCGCGCCCGCTACCGGGAGGCCGGGATGGACGGCTTCCTGCCCAAGCCCTGGACTCCTCAGGAGCTGCAGGCGGTGCTCGAGCTGGTCGGCGCCGCGGCCCCCGCCCCCCGGCCGGCCGGCGCCCTCCCCCCGGTCGACGACGACCTGACCACCGTCCGCGCCCGTCTCGACGAGCTGTTCGAGGACGACGACCCCGAGGAGGTCGCGCCCGTGCGCGCCTCGCTGCTGACCACCTTCCGCGACCGCACGGCGACGCTGGTCGGGGACCTCTCGGCTGCCGCGGCCACCGGTGACCGGCCCGCCGTCGCCGCCGCCGCGCACGCCCTGCGCGGCAGCGCCGGCAGCATCGGCGCCGGCTCGCTGGCCGCCCTCGCCGCCGCCCTCGAGGAGCGGGCCGAGGCGCCCGGCGGCGCCGACCTCGTCCCCCTGGCCGACCGGCTGGCCGCCGCGGCCGCCGCCCTCGCACCCGGGCTGACCGAGCTGGCCGCGGCGACCCCCCTGCGGCGGGCGTCGTGACCGCCCCTGCCCTGCCGGGGTGGTCGGCGCTGCTGGACGCCCTCACCCGGCAGGTGCCCGACCTGACCGTGTGCCTGTTCGACGCCGGGCACCGGTTCCTCCTCTGCCGCGGCCCCTGGCTGTCCCGGCGCGGGCTCACCGAGGCCGACGTGCTGGGCCGCCCGGTCGGGGAGGTCGCACTCTCCTCGTTCGCCCGGGACGTGGACGCCCTGGTCACCGCCGCGCTGGAGGGCCGGACGGCCACGGCCGAGTTCGCCGTCGACTACGCCGCCGTCACCGGCGCGCCCGGCGCCGTCTGGGAGATCTCGGCCGCCCCGGCCACCGCACCCGACGGTGCACCCCTCGCGCTGCTCACCTGCCGCGACGTCGTCCGCGTCCGCGCCATCGACGCCGCCCGGTCCACCAGCGAGCGGCGGTTCCGGACGGCGTTCGACACCGCGCCCACGCCCATGGCGCTGCTGGCCACCGCCGCCGGACCCGCTCCGGCCGCCGTGAGCCGGGTCAACGCCGCGTTGGCCCGCCTGGTCGGCCGGACGCCGGACACCCGGCTGGAGTGGGACCTCGCCCGCGCCGCCGTCGCCGACGGCCTGGCCGGCGGCGGGCTGGCCGGCCTGGTGGAGCGGGCGCTCCGTGGTGAGACCGACCTCGCCGTCGACACCTGGCTGCAGCACGCCGACGGCACCCTCGTGCCGGTGTCGGCGGCCAGCTCCCCGCCGGTGCCGGCCACCGCCCCCGACGGCACCGAGCGCACCGAGCTGGTGCTGCTGCTGCGCGACACCACCTCCGAGCTGGCCACCCACCGGGCACTCACCGAGGCGCTGGCCGGTGAGCGGCGGGCCGCCGAGCACCAGCGCCGGCTGGAGACCCTGCGCGGCGACTTCGTCGCGGCCGTGTCGCACGAGCTGCGTACGCCGATGACCGGCATCCTCGGCAACCTCGAGGTGCTGCTCGACGGCGACGCCGGGGCGCTCAACCCGATGCAGGCGCTCATGCTGGCCACCGTCGAGCGGGAGGCGCAGCGGCTGCGCCGGCTGATCGAGGACCTGCTGACCACCGCGCACCTCGACTCCGGCGGGCTCGTGGTGCTCGACGACACCGACGTCGACCTGGCCGCCGTCGCCGCCGCCGCCGCGCAGGAGGTCGCCGGCCAGCTGACCCGGCGCGGCCAGCGGCTGGTGCCCGACCTGGCCGGCCCGGCGTGGGTGCGCGGCGACGCCGGCGGGCTGCACGGCGTCATCGCCGAGCTGCTGTCCAACGCGGCCAAGGTCAGCCCCGAGGGCGGCGTCGTCCGGCTCTCCTGCGGCCCGGACGACGGTGCGGTGCTCGTCGCCGTCGCCGACTGCGGACCCGGGATCGCCGAGACCGAGCTGCCGCACGTGTTCGACCGCTTCTACCGCACCGCCCACGCCGGCGAGCAGGCCCTGCCGGGCACCGGCCTCGGCCTGTCGCTGGTCGCGCACACCGTCGCCGCGCACCGCGGCACGGTGTCGGCCGAGTCCGGCCCCGACGGAGCCGTCTTCACCGTCCGCCTGCCGGCGGTCCCCACCCCCACCCACCTCGCCGGGAGCCCCGCGTGACCCACGTCCTGGTCGTCGACGACGACCCCGCCATCGCCAGCCTGGTCGCCTTCAAGATCGGCCGACTGGGCGCCCGCGTCTCGGTCGAGTCCGACGGGGAGGCCGGGCTGGCCGCGGCCCGCCAGCTGCGCCCCGACCTGGTCGTCCTCGACTGGATGATGCCGCGGATGAACGGCCTGGAGGTCTGCGCGGCCCTGCGCGCCGACGCCGACCCCGCCGTCGCCGGCGTGCCGGTCATCCTGCTCACCGCCAAGGCCCAGGAGAGCGACGTCGAGCGCGGCTTCGTCGCCGGCGCCACCGACTACGTGGTCAAGCCCTTCAGCCCCCGGGAGCTGGTCAGCCGGGTCACCGCCGCCCTGCCGGCGGGTGCGCTCACCCCGTGACGACCCTGACGACGGCGGCGCTGGTGGCGACGCTGGTGCTCACCGGCGCGGTGCTGCTCCTGCTGGCCGCCGTCGCCGTCGAGCACGCCCGCCGCGGCCGGCGGCTGGCCCGCGAGGAGCGGCGCCGGGCGGAGCTCACCCCGCTGGTCTACGCCGCCCTCGACGACGACGAGGACGGCGCCGCGGCGCTCGCTCGTCTGGAGGCCGCCCCCGCGTCGCTCGACGACCTGGTGCTCGACCTGCTGCCCCAGCTGCGCGGCGCCGACCGGGCCGCGCTGGGCCGGCTGCTGGCCCGCCGCGGCGTGGTCACCCGCGCCGCCGCCGACCTGGCGGCCCGCGCACCGTGGCGGCGGGGCCGGGCGGCCGCGCTGCTGGGCAACGCCGCCGACCCCGGGCAGACCGACGCCCTCACCGCGCTGCTCGCCGACCGCGCCCCCGACGTCCGCTGCGCCGCCGCCCGGGCCCTGGGCAAGGCCGGTGACGTCCGCGCCGCCGGCCCGCTGCTGCGGGCGCTGGCCCGCTCGCGCCGGGTGCCCGCCGGCGTGGTGGGCATGGCCCTGCTCGACCTCGGCACGCCGGTGCTGCCCGACCTGCGCGCCGCCGTCACCGACCCGCCCTCCCCCGCCGCCCAGGCGCTGGCCGCCGACCTGCTCGGCCTGCACGGCGACGTCGAGGCGCTGCCCCTGCTGCTCGGCCTGGTCGCCGACGCCCGCCGCCCGGCCGCCGTCCGCTGCAGCGCGGCCACCGCGCTGGGCCGCGTCGGCGTCCCCACCGCCACCCCCGCGCTGGGCGCGGCGCTGGCCCAGACCGCCGTGCCGGCGCTGCGCCACGCCGCCGCCGAGGCCCTCGGCCGCATCGGCGACGACGACGCGATCGACCTGCTGGCCGCGACCGTGGCCGGCGGCGACGACGCCGTCCGGGCCGCGTGCGCCGACGCGCTGGCCGGTGCGGGCGAGGAGGGCCGCGCCCGGCTGGCCGCGCACGCCTGGCACTCCGGCCGCGTGGGCGAGGCCGCCCGCGCCGCCCTGTCCAACCGGCCCCGCCCCCGCGACGCCCGGGTGCGGAGGGCCGCCTGATGCGCGAGGCGCTCACCGGCTTCGTCACCACGCTCAACTGGACCGTGCTCGGCTACGTCCTGGTGCTCGACACCTCGATGCTGCTGCTGGTGCTCTTCGGCGCCCGCCGGGTGGTCACCAACCTGCGCTGGAGCGGCGCCGAGGGCCTCGACCGGGTCTTCGCCAGCCCGCTCACGCCCGGCGTCTCGGTGCTCGTGCCCGCGCACGACGAGGAGGCCGGCGTCCTCGACACCCTCGCCGCCGTGCTCTCGCAGCGCTACCCGCTGCTGGAGGTGGTGTTGGTCGACGACGGGTCCACCGACCGCACGTTCGCGCTGGTCGCCGAGCGCTACGGGCTCACCCCGGTCACCCCGCGCTGGACCGCCGACACCGTCGTCGAGGGCCGGGTGCTCTCGGTGCACCGGGCCACCACCGGCGACCCGCTGACCGTCGTCCGCAAGACCAGCGTCAAGCGCCGCTCCGACGCGCTCAACGTGGCGCTCAACCTGGCCCGCCACCCGCTGGTGTGCATGGTCGACGCCGACTCGCTGCTCGAGCCCGACGCGCTGCTCAAGGTGGCCCGGCCCTTCATCGAGGACCCCGAGCACGTCGTGGGCTCCGGCGGGGTCATCCGCACGGCCAACGCGGCGCTCACCGACCGCGGCGCGGTGCTCGAGCCGCGGCTGTCGAGGCGCTGGCTGGTGCGCATCCAGGCCGTGGAGTACCTGCGCTCGTTCCTGCTCGGCCGCACCACCTGGGCCGACGCCGACGCGCTGCTGATCATCTCCGGCGCCTTCGGGCTGTTCCGCCGCGACGCCGTCGTCGAGGTCGGCGGACTGGACCCGCGGTCGCTGGCCGAGGACGCCGAGCTCGTCGTCACCCTGCAGGAGCACCTGCGCCGCGCGGGCCGGCCCTCGCGGATGGTCTTCGTGCCCGAGACCGTGTGCTGGACGGAGGTGCCCGAGACGTGGTCGGTGCTCGGCCGGCAGCGGCAGCGCTGGTCGCACGGGCTGGCGCAGCTGCTGTGGAAGCACCGGCGGATGGTCGGCAACCCGCGGTTCGGCCCGGTCGGACTGCTGGCGCTGCCGTTCTTCCTGCTCTTCGAGCTGCTCGGGCCGGTGGTGGAGGTGCTGGGGCTGGTGTCGGTGGTGGTCGCGGCGGTCCTCGGGCTGCTCGACCCGGGCACGGCCGCGCTGATGGTGGCGGTGGCGCTGGCGCTGGGCGTGCTGGTCTCGACCGCCGTGGTCGCCGTCGAGGAGTTCACCTTCCACCGCTACCGCAGCGGGGCCGACCTGCGGGCGCTGCTGCTGGCCGGCGCGGTCGAGAACGTCGGCTACCGGCAGCTGCACGCCTGGTTCCGGCTGCGCGGGCTGCTCGCCGCCCTCACCCGCCGCGACCCGGTGTGGACGGCGATGCCCCGCACCGGCTTCACCACCGCTGTCGCGCCCGCCGAGGCGTAGGAGGCATCCCCCGTCCGCGGGCATGCCGGCGCGGGTGAGGGGTCCGCGACGATCAGGTGACCTGGTCATCGAGCGTCCTACCTGACGGTGGGACGTCGGGTGGGACGCTCCACGATCAGGTGACCTGATCATCGCGCGGCCCCGGGCAGGCCCCTCCCCCTCCCGCTGTCCGCCCGGGGGTGCCAGGATCCGGCCCGTGCGGTACCGCGTCCTCGGACCACTCGAGGTCACGGGCCCCGACGGCCGGCCCCTCGACGTGGGCGGCGCCAAGCCCCGCGCCCTGCTGGCCCTGCTGCTCGCCGAGGCCGGCCGGGTGGTGCCGGTCGAGCGGATCGTCACCGCCCTGTGGGACGACGACCCGCCGCCCACGGTCACCGGCACCCTGCAGGCCTACGTCTCCCACCTGCGGCGGGTGCTCGAGCCCGAGCGCGGCCCGCGGCAGGCGGCCCGGGTGCTGCTCACCCGCGCGCCGGGCTACCTCGTGCAGGTCGACGCCGCCGACCTCGACAGCCTGCGCTTCGCCGCGCTGGTGGAGGACGGCGACCGCGCCCTGGACGCCGGCGACCCCGCCCGCGCCCTGGCCGTCCTCGACCGGGCGCTGGAGCTGTGGCGCGGCGACCCGCTGCCCGAGCTGGGCGAGGGCCCCGGCGCCGCCGAGCGGATGCGGCTGGCCGAGCTGCACGTGCACGCCCGCGAGCGCCGCGGCGAGGCGCTGCTGGGCGTGGGCCGCGCCGACGCCGCGATCGGGGAGCTGCAGCCGCTGGTGGCCGAGCACCCGCTGCGGGAGCGACTGTGGGCCCGGCTGGTCACCGCGCTCTACGCCGCCGACCGGCAGGCCGACGCCCTCGACGCGCTGCGCCGCTGCACCACGCTGCTGCGCGACGAGCTGGGCATCGACCCCGGCCCGGAGCTGCGGGAGCTCGAGCGGGCGGTGCTGCGGCAGGACCTGGGCCTGGCCCGCCGGGCACCGCGGCCGGTGGTCGCCCCGCCGTCGGCCGCGGCGCCGCTGACCATGCCGGACGACGCCACGCTGGTCGGCCGCGACGGCGAGCTGTCCCGGCTGCGCGAGGTCGCCGAGCGGGCCGCCACGGGGCGGGCCGGCGTGGTCGTCCTCGGCGGCGAGGCCGGCATCGGCAAGACCCGGCTGGCCGAGGCGGTGGCCGCGATGAGCCGGTCGGCGGGCTGGGCGGTGGCTGAGGGCCGCTGCGCCGACGACGGCGGCGCCCCGCCGCTGTGGCCGTGGACGCAGGTGCTCGACCAGCTCGGCCAGGACCCGGTCACCGCGGCCGACGGCGACACCGCCGGCGACGCCGACGCCGCCCGCTTCCGGCTCTTCCAGGACCTGCGCGCCCGGCTGGTCGCGGCCACCGCCGACCGCCCGCTGCTGGTGGTGCTCGAGGACCTGCAGGGCGCCGACGCCACCTCGGTGCAGCTGCTCGGCCTGCTCGCCCGCCACCTGCCGAAGGTGCCGCTGCTGGTGCTGGTCACCGTGCGCACCGCCGGCGAGGAGCTGACGCCGGCGGTGGCCGACGGCCTGGCCCGGCTCTCCCGCGAGGCCGCCGTCACCACGCTGCCGCTGACCGGCCTGCCGCCCGGGGACGTCGGCCGGCTGCTGGCCGCGCAGGGCGGGGACGCCGCGCTGGCGCCCGCGGTGCACGACCGCACCGCCGGCAACCCGTTCTTCGTCCTCGAGCTCACGCGCTGGCTGCGCGGCGCCGAGGGCCTGCACCGGACGCCGGTGCCGCCGTCGGTGGCCGAGGTGCTGCGCGGCCGCCTGGCCCGGCTGCCCGCCGGCGCCCGGCCGGTGCTGGAGCTGGCCGCCGTCGCGGGGCGGGAGGTGACCCTCGACCTGCTCGGGGCCGCCGGGGAGACCGCCGAGACCGCGCTGGGCGCCCTGGACGCCGCCGTCGCCGCCGGGCTGCTGGTCGCGGGCACCGCGCCGTGGAGCTGGCGGTTCTGCCACGCCCTCGTGCAGGAGGTGCTCGCCGACGACCTGCCGGCGCTGCGGCGCGCGCAGCTGCACGCCCGGCTGGCCGCCGCGCTCGAGCGCCGGGCACCCGCCGGCCGGGCCGACGACGCCCTCGTCGAGCGGCTGGCGCACCACGCGGTCGCGGCCGCGCCGGTGGCCGGACCGGAGCCGGGGCTGCGGTGGTCGACGGCCGCCGCCGCGGTGGCCCGCGCGCGGCTGGCCGACGACGAGGCCGCCGCGCACACCCGCCGGGCGCTCCGGCTGGTCGACCCCGCGGCGCCCGGCGCCGCCCGCACCCGGCACGACCTGCTCACCGCGCTCGGCAACGACCTGCTGCGCAGCGGGCAGCGCACCGAGGCCCGTGAGGTGGTGGCCGAGGCGATCGCCGTCGCCCGCGAGCTCGGCGACCGGCGCTGCCTGCTGGAGTCGGCCGCCGTGTGGGGCTCCCCCACGCTGGAGAACTGGCGGCCGCACGGCGTCGTCGACCCCGAGATGGTCGCGCTGCTGGAGGACCTGCTGGAGCACCGCGACGAGATGGGGGGGTGGGGAGCGAGCACAGCGGACGACGCGGAGCGCGACCGGCTCACCGCGCGGCTGCTGGGCACCCTCGGGGTCGAGCTGGCCTTCAGCGAGGACCTGCAGCGGGGCGTCCGGTACGCCGAGCGCGCGGTGGCGCTGGCCCGGGGCGCCGGTGACCCGGAGCTGCTCGGGCGGGTGCTCAACAACTACGCGCTGGCCGTCTGGGGCCGCCCCGACGCCGCCGAGCGCCGGCTGGCCGCCACCGACGAGGCGCTGGCGCTGGCCGGCCGGGGGCTGCCGCGGCGCACCGAGTTCTACGCCCGGCTGCACCGCGCGGCGATCCGGCTGCACCTGACCGACCGGGCCGGCTACGAGGCCGACCTGGAGGCCGGACGGCGGCTGGCGTCCGCGCTGTCGGGGCCCGAGGTGCGGCCGCACGTGCTGTGGCAGCAGGCCGGCGCTGCCTGGCTGGCCGGTGACGCCGCCCGCGCCGAGGAGCTGACCACCGAGGCGCACGAGCTCCACCGCCGGGTCACCCCGCACGCCCGGCACGCCTACGCCGCGCAGGTGTTCGCGCTGCGCCGCGCCGACGGCCGGTTGCCCGAGGCGGTGGACCTGCTGGTGTCCACCGGCGACGAGGGCAACCCGCTGCTGCAGCTCATGGCGGTGCTGGCCGCGGCAGAGTCCGGCGACCTCGCCGAGGCGCGACGGCTGCGGGCACGGTGGGGCCGCACGGTGATCCGCGACTGGGCCAGCGACGTCGCGGTGCTGCTGCGGGCCGAGACCGCCCTGCACCTGGGCGACGAGGCCGAGGTGACCGTGGCGACCGTGCAGCTGCTGCCCTTCCGCGGCCGGCAGGCGGTCCTCGGGACGACGGCGTTCAGCCTCGGCGCCTACGACGAGCTGCTCGGCCGCATCGCCGAGCGCACCGGCGACACCGTGGCCGCCCGCGACTGGTGGACCGGCGCCCGCGAGCAGGGCCGCCGGGTCGGTGCCCCGCAGCAGGTGGCGCTGGCCGAGGCGCACCTGGCGCGGGTGCCTGCCGAGACCGCGCACCGCCCACCCCGCCGGCGGCCCGCGCCCCGCTCCGCCTGAGGCGGACCGCCTACAGCGTGGTGGCCCGGCCGCCGTCGACCGGGATGACCGCGCCGGTGACGTAGGCGCCGGCGCGGCTGGCCAGGTAGACGACGACGCCGGCCATGTCGTCGGGGCGGCCGATGCGGCCCAGCGGCGAGCTGGCGGCGATCTCGTCGCCGCGGGCGGCCAGCGTCGCGGCCATCATCTTCGACTCGAACGGGCCCGGGGCGACGGCGTTGACGGTGATCCGCCGCGGCCCCAGCTCCTTGGCCAGGTGCCGGGTCAGCTGGTGCACCGCGGCCTTGCTCGAGGAGTACGAGTAGGTGGGCAGCTGGGGCACGTGCAGGCCGTCGATGCTGCCGACGTTGACCACCCGCGCCGGGTCGTCGTCGGTGGCGGCGGCCTCGAGCAGCGGGACCATCGCCCGGGTGAGGAAGAACGGCGCCTTGACGTTGAGGTCGAGCACCTTGTCCCACGCCGAGGCGGGGAAGGTCTCGAACGGCTCGCCCCAGGTCGCGCCGGCGTTGTTCACCAGCACGTGCACCCGCTCCTCGCGCCGGCCCACCTCCTCGGCCAGCCGCACGCACTCGGCCTCGGTGCTGACGTCGGCGGGGATCGACTCGACCCGCCCGTGCTGCGACAGCTCGGCGACGGCCTGCTCCCCCGCCTCGGGCTTGCGCGAGGAGACGTAGACCGAGGCGCCGGCCTGCAGCAGCCCGCGGGCCATCATCAGGCCGATGCCGCGGGTGCCGCCGGTGACGACGGCGACCTTCCCGGTGAGGTCGAACAGGTGCACGTGCGGCCTCCTGGGCGTCGGGGGGACGGCGGCGGCCCCGGCGTCCCACCCTGCCCGATCGGGTGGCGCCGTCCGGCAGGGGGACCCCGGCTGTGCCAGCCTCGGGCGCCATGGAGCCCCCTCCGCCCGGCGCGACCAGCGAGGTGGGGCGGCTGCGCACCGTCGTGCTGCACCGGCCGGGCGCCGAGCTGCGTCGGCTGACCCCGCGCAACAGCGACCAGCTGCTGTTCGACGGCGTGCCCTGGGTGGCCCGGGCGCAGGAGGAGCACGACGCGTTCGCCGCCGCGCTGGCCGACCGCGGCGTCGAGGTGCTGCACCTCGACCGGCTGCTCACCGACGTCCTCGACGGCTCGGAGGCGCGTGAGGAGCTGATCGCCGCCGCCGTCGACGACCCGCGGCTGGGCGCCACCCTCCGGCGGGCCGCGGTGGCGCACCTGTCGGGGCTGGCGCCGGCCGACCTGGCCGCCACGCTCATCGCCGGCCTGGCCCACGACGAGCTGCGCGGCGGCAGCGGGCTGGCCTACCGGCTGATGGACCGCGGGGACTTCGTCGTCCCGCCGCTGCCCAACCTGCTGTTCACCCGCGACTCGGCGGTGTGGGTGGGCGGCCAGGTCGCGGTGGCCTCGCTGGCCATGCCGGCGCGGCACCGGGAGAGCACGATCACGCGGGCCGTGGTCACCCACCACCCGCGCTTCACCGGCGTCGAGCAGCTCTACGACGCCTCGCTCGAGCACCTCGAGGGCGGCGACGTGCTGCTGCTGGCGCCCGGGGTGCTGGCCGTGGGCGTCGGCGAGCGGACGACGCCCGGCGGCGCGGAGCGGCTGGCCCGGCGGGTGTTCGCCCGCGGGCTGGCGCGCACGGTGCTCGTCGTCCCGATCACCCAGCAGCGGGCGACCATGCACCTGGACACCATCGCCACGATGGTCGACGTCGACGCGATGGTCATGTACCCCGCGGTCGCCGACTCGCTGGTCGCCTGGACCGTCACCGCCGACACCCCGCCGGACGACGACGACACCACCGACCTGGTGGTCCGCGGGCCGGAGCCGTTCCTGGCCGCCGCGGCCGCGGCGATGGGCATCGACCGGCTGCGGGTGATCGACACCGGCCTGGACCCGGTGACCGCCGAGCGCGAGCAGTGGGACGACGGCAACAACACGCTGGCGTTGGCCCCGCGGCTGGCGGTGGCCTACGAGCGGAACACGGTCACCAACGCCGCGCTCGAGGCGGCCGGCATCGAGGTGGTGCGGATCGCCGGCTCGGAGCTCGGCAGCGGCCGCGGCGGACCGCGGTGCATGTCCTGCCCCGTGGCGCGCGACCCGCTGCCGTAGCCCCGGTCAGGTCACCCCGGCCGCCGGTCGTGCTCTGCCCCCGATGCGGACCAGAGCACGACGTCCGGGCCCGGGGGTGTCCGGCGCGCAGTCGTGCTCTGCCCCGTCTGGCGGGGCAGAGCACGACCGGGCGCGGGAGGAGGACCGGTCCCTCAGCGCAGCGTGACCTGGCGGGAGAGCAGGCCGGCGCGGGCGCGGCGCTCGTCGGCGGTGAGCGGGTCGGTCACCGCCAGCGCCTGCTCGAGGCGGGCGCCGAACTCGGTGGCCGGGCCGGTCCACTCGGCGGCCGGGGTGTCGGCGGGCAGGTCCCACACCGGCACGACCAGGCCGTGCGCGCGGAAGGCCCCGGCGTACCGGGTGCCCTCGCCGAGGAGCAGCTGCTCGGACGCCGAGAGCCGGGCCAGCGCGTCGAGCAGCGACTCCTCGGCCTCCGGCCGCACCCAGCGCAGGTGGGCCCGCTCGGTGCCGGGCCGCACCCAGTACGCGGCGCCGAGGCCCTCGAGCCGCTCGGTGGGCAGCACCGCCTCGTTGGCCCGCTCCAGCCCGGCCCGGGCCGCGGCACCGGCGTCGGTTCCCTCGAGCCAGAAGCCGAAGTCCTCGTGCACGGTCACCTCCAGCGGCGCGGAGAGGTCGAGCAGCTCCTGCAGCCGCGGACCGGCGGAGCCGGCCGCGCCGACGGGGCCGGGGTCCACCGGGGCGCCGGCCGGGGCCTCCAGCGCGGCGGCGAGCGCGGTGCCGATGTCGCGGCTGACGTCGTCGGAGGCGGCCTGCAGCTGGACGCCGAGCAGGATCTCGCCGTTGCTGCGGACCAGCGCCGGGGCGCCTCCGGGCAGCACGCTGGCGAGGGTGACGTCGCGGCCCTCGGTGGTCTTCAGCGGCGCGGTGGCGGCCGGCACCAGCTCGCGCAGCGCCACCCAGTCCGGCTCACCGGGCAGGCCCTCGAAGGGGCGGGTCACCGGCGGCGCGTAGCCCGAGCCGTGGCAGTGCTTGTACCGGCGGCCGGACCCGCACGGGCAGGGGGCCTTGGGGTTGACCCCACCCTCGACGGGGGTGGACGCGGGACGGCGGCGGGTCGCGGATCGGGCCATGCGGCCAGGGTAGGTGGGGGCCGGCGGCGCTCCGCGCCGCCTAGGGTGCCCGCCGTGGCACCGCTCGACCTCACCGACCCGGCCGTCGTCGCCGACCCCTACCCCGCCTTCGCCGCCGCCAGGGCGGTCGCGCCGGTGCAGTGGCACGAGGGCCTGGGGCTGTGGCTGGCGTTCACCCACGCGGAGAGCAACGCCGTGCTGCGCGACCGGCGGCTGGGCCGCATCTGGCGGGACCGCGAGCCCGGCGACCGGTTCGGCGCCTTCAACCTCATCCACCGCAACGCGCTGCTGGAGATGGAGCCGCCCGACCACACCCGGCTGCGCCGGCTGGTCAGCGCCGCGTTCGCCCGCGGTCACGTCGAGCGGCTGCGGCCGTGGGTGGAGCGGTACGCGGGGGAGCTCGCCGACGGCCTGGTCGAGCGCTCCGGGGGCAGCGAGCCGGTCGACGTCCTGTCCGGGATGGCCGAGCAGCTCCCGGTGGGGGTCATCGCCGAGCTGCTCGGCGTCCCGGAGGCCGACCGGCCGCTGCTGCGGCCGTGGTCGAACGCGATCGTGAAGATGTACGAGTACGGCCGGACGACGGACACGGAGGACGCCGCCGAGCGGGCGGCCGCGGAGTTCGTCGGCTACCTGCGGGCGCTCGCCGCCGAGCGGCGCCGGACCCCGGGCGAGGACCTGCTCACCCACCTGGTGACCGTCCGCGACGCCGAGGGCGACCGGCTCATCGAGGACGAGCTGGTCACCACCTGCATCCTGCTGCTCAACGCCGGCCACGAGGCGACGGTCAACGTCAGCGGCAACGGCCTGCTCGCGCTGCTCGAGCACCCCGACCAGCTGCGGCGGCTGCGCGCGGACCCCGCGCTCCTGCCCACGGCGGTCGAGGAGCTCATGCGCTTCGACTCGCCGCTGCAGCTGTTCGAGCGCACCGCCACCGCCGCCGTCGAGCTCGGCGGGGAAGCCGTGCGGGCGGGCCAGAAGGTGGCCGCGCTGCTCGGCGCCGCCAACCGCGACCCGGCGGTGTTCGCCGCCCCCGACACCCTCGACGTCGGCCGCACCGACAACCCGCACGTCTCCTTCGGCGCCGGCGTGCACTTCTGCATCGGCGCGCCGCTGGCGCGGGTGGAGTTGCAGGCCTCCTTCGGCGCGCTGCTCACCCGCACCCGCGACCTGCAGCTGGCCCGCCCGGCGCGCCGCCGTCCCGAGTTCGTCATCCGCGGACTGGCCGAGCTGCCCGTCGTCCTCACGCCCTGAGCGCGCGGACGGGACCTACCGTGGTGACCTGGGCCACTGCCAGGATGCGGCCATGCGCGGCCTCATGCAGGACACCCCGCTCACCATCGACGCGGTCTTCCGGTACGCCGAGGAGCACCACGGTGACCGGGAGCTGGTCAGCAACGGCCCCGGCGGCGTCCAGCGCAGCACGTACGCCGAGTGGGCGGAGCGGACCCGGCGGCTCGGCGGCGTGCTGGACACCCTCGGCGTCACCGACGACGGCCGGGTGGGCACCTTCGCGTGGAACTCCACCCGGCACATGGAGCTCTACTTCGCCGCCCCCTGCACCGGCCGGGTGCTGCACACGCTGAACATCCGGCTGTTCCCCGAGCAGCTGACCTACACCGCCAACCACGCCGAGGACGAGGTGGTCTTCGTCGACCGGACGCTGCTGCCGCTGCTGTGGCCGCTGGTCGACACCATGAAGACCGTCCGGCACGTGGTGGTGATGGACGACGGCGGTGACGCCGAGGTCCCCGACGACCCGCGCGTGCACGACTACGAGGCGCTGCTGGCCGACGCCTCCCCCGCGGGGTTCGGCGTCCGCGACGAGTGGCGGGCCGCCTCGATGTGCTACACGTCGGGCACCACCGGCAACCCCAAGGGCGTCGTCTACTCGCACCGCTCGACCTACCTGCACACGATGGCCGTGCTCAGCGGCAACGCGCTGGCCCTCAACGTCGACGACGTCGCGATGGCGATCGTGCCGATGTTCCACGCCAACGCCTGGGGGCTGCCCTACGCGGCCCCGGCGGCGGGCGCGGGGCTGGTCTTCCCCGGGCCGATGATGCAGCCGGAGGCGCTGGTCGACCTGCTGGTGGCCGAAGGCGTGACGTTCACCGCCGGCGTGCCGACCATCTGGCAGGGCGTGCTGCCGCACCTGGCCGGCCGCGACCACCGGCTGCGGCTGATCACCTGCGGCGGCTCCGCGGTGCCGCGGGCGCTGTCGGAGGCCTACCGGGAGCAGGTCGGCCTGCCGCTGCTGCAGGGCTGGGGGATGACCGAGACCTCGCCGGTGGCCTCGCTGGCGGTGGTGCCGCACCGGCTCGCCGGCGCCGACGAGGACACGAAGGCGGCGCAGCGGGCCCGGGCCGGCGTCCCGGTGTTCGGCGTCGAGGCGCGGATCGTGGAGCCGGGCACCACCGACGCGCTGCCGTGGGACGACGAGGCCACCGGCGAGCTGCAGGTCCGCGGCCCGTGGTGCGCCGCCGACTACCACGACCCCGACCCGGGCGTGGTGCTCTCCACCGAGGACGGGTGGATGCGCACCGGCGACGTCGCGGCCATGGACTCCTTCGGCTCGATCCGCATCGCCGACCGCACCAAGGACCTGATCAAGTCCGGCGGCGAGTGGATCAGCTCGGTGGACCTGGAGAACGCGATCATGAGCCACCCGGCGGTGGCCGAGGCCGCCGTCGTCGGCGTCCCGCACCCCAAGTGGGACGAGCGGCCGCTGGCCTGCGTCGTGCTGCGGCCGGGTGCGACGCTCACCCCCGAGGAGCTCGTCGAGCACCTGCGGCCGCTGGTGGCGAGGTGGTGGCTGCCCGACGCGGTGGAGTTCATCGACGAGGTGCCCAAGACCAGCGTCGGCAAGTTCAGCAAGAAGGACCTGCGCACCCGGTTCGCGGAGTACGAGCTGCCGACCCGAGGTACCGGACGGGACGGTCCGACCAGCGGTGGAGCGTGAGCCCGGTCACTGGCACGATGCGCCCATGCGCGGGCTCATGCAGGACTTCCCTCTCACCATCGACGCGATCTTCCGGCACGTCGAGCAGCACTACGGCGACGGGACGATCGTCACCGGCAGCCCCACCGGGCCGGTGCGCAGCACCTACGCCGAGTGGGCCGACCGCACCCGGCGGCTCGGCGGCGTGCTCGACACCCTGGGCATCAGCGCCGACGGCCGGGTGGGCACCTTCGGCTGGAACAGCCAGCGCCACCTCGAGCTCTACTTCGCCGCGCCGTCCACCGGCCGGGTGCTGCACACCCTCAACATCCGGCTCTTCCCCGAGCAGCTGACCTACATCGCCAACCACGCCGAGGACGAGGTGGTCTTCGTCGACCGCACCGTCCTGCCGCTGTTCTGGCCGCTGGTCGACACGATGAAGACCGTCCGGCACGTCGTGGTCATGGACGACGGCGGCGACAACGAGATCCCCGACGACCCGCGCGTCTCCGACTACGAGGCGCTGCTGGCCGAGGCCTCCCCCGTCGACTTCCACGTCACCGACGAGTACAGCGCCGCCTCGATGTGCTACACCTCGGGCACCACCGGCAACCCCAAGGGCGTCGTCTACTCGCACCGCTCGACGTGGCTGCACACCATGGGCGTGCTCATGCCCAACGCCTTCGGGCTGAGCATCCGCGACGTCGCCATGCCGGTCGTGCCGATGTTCCACGCCAACGCGTGGGGCATCGCGCAGGCCGCCCCCGCCGCCGGCGCCTCGCTGGTCATGCCCGGCCCGATGATGCAGCCCGAGGCCCTGGCCAGGCTGATCGTCGAGGAGGGCGTCACCTTCACCGCGGGCGTGCCGACCATCTGGCAGGGCGTGCTGCCGCACCTGGCCGGCAAGCCGCACAAGCTGCGCGACATCGGCTGCGGCGGGTCGGCGGTGCCCAAGGCGCTGAGCGAGGCCTACCGCGAGCAGGTCGGGCTGCCGATCCTGCAGGCGTGGGGCATGACCGAGACCCACCCGGTCGCCTCCTCGGGCATCCTGCCGCCGCGCTTCGACGACCTCGACGACGAGAGCAAGGCCGCCCAGCGCGCCCGGGCCGGCATCCCGTTCCTCGGTGTCGAGGCGCGCATCGTCGACGCCGACACCCTCGAGCCGCAGCCCTGGGACGACAAGGCCACCGGCGAGCTGCAGGTCCGCGGCCCGTGGTGCGCGCAGGACTACTACAACCCCGACGCCGGCGTGGAGCTGACCACCGAGGACGGCTGGATGCGCACCGGCGACGTCGCGGCCATGGACTCCTTCGGCTCGATCCGCATCGCCGACCGCACCAAGGACCTGATCAAGTCCGGCGGCGAGTGGATCAGCTCGGTGGACCTGGAGAACGCGATCATGAGCCACCCGAAGGTCAAGGAGGCCGCGGTCGTCGGCATCCCGCACCCGAAGTGGGACGAGCGGCCGCTGGCCTGCGTCGTCCTCAAGGAGGGCGAGGACATGACCGAGGCGGAGGTCCTCGACCACCTCCGGCCGCAGGTGGCCAAGTGGTGGATGCCCGACGCGGTGGAGTTCATCGACGAGGTGCCCAAGACCAGCGTCGGCAAGTTCTCCAAGAAGGACCTGCGCAGCCGGTTCGCCGACCGCGTGTCCTCCAGCTGAGGAGAGGTCCCCTGCCCCCCACCGCTCGCACGCTCGCGGCGGGCCCCTGCAGGAGGGCTAACGCACGAAGGGCGGCTGGCCGGTCTCGCTCACCATGGGCCGGCCGGCCGCCTCCCACGCGCCCATCCCGCCGCCGACGTTGACCGCGTCGTAGCCGTTCTGGTTGAGCCAGGCGGCCACCCGCGCCGAGCGCCCGCCGCTGCGGCAGACGACGTAGACGGGGTCGCCCTCGGGCACGTCGTCCAGTCGCGCGGGGACGTCGCCCATCGGGATGTGGGTGGCGCCCTCCGCGTGGCCGGCCACCCACTCGCCGTCCTCCCGGACGTCGAGCAGCACGGCGTCCTCGGGCACCTCGTCGGCGGGCACGGTCGGGACCTGCTGTGGCATCACGACCCCACTCTCCCAGGTGGCGCGGGCACCGGCCGGACCGCGGCCCGGGCTGGGAGGATGGACGGCGATGTCCGCTCCCCCCGCGCCGCCGGTCCGCGTGCCGGCCTGGTCGCTGTCCCGCTCGGCGATCTGGCTGTGGGTCACCCAGGGGGTGATCGGCACCCTGGTCTACGGCGTCCTGGTGGCCGTGGTGGTGCTCGGCGTCCCCGAGTCGGCCGGCGGCCCGCTCCCGGTGCTGCGCTGGCTGCTGCCGGTGCTGCTGGCCGTCTACGCGGTGCTCGCCATCGCGGTGCGGCCGTGGATCCGGTACCGCGTGCACCGGTGGGAGGTCACCGAGGAGACGGTGCACGCCCTCACCGGCTGGCTGACCCGCACCTGGACGCTGGTGCCGGTCGCGCGCATCCAGACCGTCGACGTCACCCGCGGCGTGCTGCAGCAGCTCTACGGCCTGGCCAGCGTCGCGGTGCTCACCGCCTCCTCGCAGGGCACCGTGCGGGTGCCGCACCTGGAGGTCGCCGTCGCCCACCGGGTCGCCGACGACCTCGCCCGGCGGGCCGAGCAGGTCCGCGACGAGGCGACGTGACGACGGCTCCCTGGCAGACGGCGCCCGAGGTCACCGCCCCGCGCCGCAGCTCCCCGCTGGTCGTCCTCGTGCACACGATCACCTTCCGGCAGGCCCGCCAGGTGGTGCCCGCCGCGATCCCGGTCGTGGCCGCGGTGGGGATCGACGGCCCCGGCGTCGTCGTCGGGCTCGTGGTGGCGGTGACGGCGCTGTCGCTGCTGTTCGCCGCGCTCACCTGGTGGCGCACCACCTACGCCGACACCCCCGGCGCGGTGGTGGTGACCCGCGGCCTGCTGGCCCGCTCGGTGCGCACCGTGCCCAACGACCGCATCCGCGGCGTGGAGGTCGAGGCCCCCGCGCTGCACCGGCTGTTCGGCCTGGTGCGGGTGCGCGTCGACGCCGCGGCCGGCGCGGTGACCGGCGGCGACGAGGAGGTCGTCGTCGACGGGCTGACCCGCGCCGAGGGCGACCGGCTGCGCACCTCGGTGCTCACCCACCGCCGGGCCGCCGTGGTGACGGACCCGTCCGCACCGTCCCTGCCCGAGGAGGAGCCGGCCGAGGAGGAGCTCGCCCGCTTCGACCCCCGCTGGCTGCTCTACGCGCCGCTGGTCGCCAGCTACCTGGCCGTGCCGCTGGCCGCGGTGGGTGCGCTGTCGCGGCTGCTGCAGGAGCTCCCGGCGGGCCTGCGCCCCCACCTCACCGGCCCCGACCTCACCGACACCCGCGTGCTGGTCGTGGGCGTGGTCCTCGCCCTGCTGCTGCTGGCGCTCGGCGCGGTGCTGGGCGCCGCGGTCGTCAACTGGGGGTTCCGGCTGGTCCGCCGCGGCGGGTCGCTGGTCGCCGTCCGCGGGCTGGTGACGCGGCGGCACACCGAGCTCGAGGTCGACCGGGTGCGCGGCGGCACCCTCTCGGAGGGGCTGGGCATGCGCCTGGTCCGGGCCGCGCGGGTCGGCGCGCTCGTCACCGGTCTCGGCGCGGCCCACCGGCGCGGCCAGGTGCTGCCGCTCGGGCCGCGCGCGGAGGCGGTCCGGCTGCTCGGCCTGCTGGTCGACGACCCCGGGCCGCTGGTGGCCCACCCACCGGCCGCGCGGCGACGGCGGCTGGCCCGCGCCATCGGCTCCGGCCTGGCCGTGACGGCGGCCGGCGGGCTGCTGACGGCGGGCACCGGCTGGTGGGGACTGCTGGCCGCCGGCGTCGTGCTCACGGTGCTCGGCGTGCCGCTCGGGCTGGGCCGCTACGCCGCGCTCGGGCACGTCGCCGGACCGCGGTCGTTCGCCGTCCGCAGCGGGCTGCTGGTGCGCGAGCAGACGGTGCTGCAGCAGCGCGCCGTCGTCGGCTGGCAGGTGCGGCAGAGCGTGTTCCAGCGCCGCGCGGGCCTGGCCACGGTGGTCGCCTGCGTCGGCGCGGGCACCGGGGGCTACGCGGCGATCGACGTGGCCGCGGCCGACGTCGGGCCGTTCACCGAGGCCGCCTCCGGGAGCTGGGCCACCGCACGCGGCGCCGGCGACTGACCGGCTGGCCCGTCGGGGCCAGGTCCGCGGAACGGGAGCGTGTCGATCTCCGGCCCGGGTAGCCGAGCCGGGGATGACGCCCGCTCCGCGGCTCGTCGGCCGCTCAGCGCAGTCCGCCGGCTCCCTTCCCCAGGCCGACCCGGCCGGCCAGCGCTGCGGCCTCCACCCGGGTGGCCACGCCGAGGCTGCGCAGCAGGGAGGCGACCAGGCGCTTGGCGGTGCGCTCGGAGACGTGCAGCGTCGTGGCGATGTCGACGGTGCTCGTGCCGTCGGCCACCAGCCGCCACAGCCGCCGCTCGTCGCTGGTCAGCCGGTCGGCGACGGTCTGCTCGCCGGTGGGTGCGGCCTCCTCGAGCAGCTGGCGCAGCAGCGCCTCGGGCACCACCGACCAGCCGTCGAGGACGGCCAGCAGCGGCCGCACCAGCGACTCCGGGTCGGCGGTCTTGGGCAGGAAGCCGGCCGCGCCCGCGCGCAGCGCCTCCAGCGCGGCGTCCGCCTCGGCCAGCCCGGACAGGGCCACGACGCGGACCACCGGGTCGGCCCGGCGGATCGCCGCGATCGCCCGCACCCCACCCGGCGGCGGCATGTGCAGGTCGACGACGGCGACGTCGGCGTGGTGCCGGCGCACCAGCGCGGCGGCGGCCGAGGCGTCGTCGGTGGTGGCGACGACGCGCACCCGGCCCTCGCTCACCCCCGGCAGCAGCAGGGACAGTCCCCGGCTGAACAGCGGGTGGTCGTCGACGACGACCACGTCCACGTGACTCTGACGCTCAGCAGCGGCGTCGGTCGACACGACCCTCCTCGTCCATCCCGTCACACCCGGCGGTGCTGGCCGAACGCACACCCCGGAGGTGCCCGTGACCCTGGCCCCCGACACACCGCGGACCGACCGACCCGGCGGGCTGCTCACCGACCTGGCCCACGTGCTGCGCGCCCACCTGCGGCGCACCGTGCCCGTCCCCCGCCCGGAGCAGGAGGCCCCGCCCACGCCCGAGTCCGCCCTGCTGCGGGCCATGTGCCACGACATGCGCAGCCCGCTGGCCTCCCTCGAGGCGCTGCTGCGCACCCTCGACCGGCCGGTTCCGGAGGCCGGCCCGGACCGCGGGGAGCTCCTCGACCTGGCCCGCGCGCAGACCGCGCACCTGTCCTCGATGCTGCGCACCGCGGACGCCACCGGGGGTGCCGAGCGGCGGGGGCCGGTGCGGCGGCTGCTCGGCGACGTCGTCCGCGCCTCGACCGCCGCGGCCGGACTGCCGGCCGTCCGGCTCACCCTGGCGGTGCAGGACTGCGCCTCCGACGTGACGGTGGGCGACGCGCGGGTGCAGCGGATCCTCACCAACCTGCTGGAGAACGCCCACCGGCACGGCGACGGCGCACCGGTGCTGCTGACCGTGACCTGCCGCGCCGGCTGGGTGCGCCTGGCGCTCACCCAGGACGTCGCCCACCCGGAGCGGGTGGTGCAGTACCTGCGCCGCGGCGCCCCGCCGGTGGACCTGACCGGCCTGGGCCTGTGGTCGGTGCAGCGGCACACCCAGGACCTCGGCGGCCACGTCGTCTGGGCGGTGACCGACGCCGGCCTGACGCTCACCGTCGCCCTCCCCGACCGCTGAGGCCCCGGCCGCGTGCGCCGGGAGGGCACCGAGGCCCTTCCTGGCACGTGGCCGCACTCCGGACGTGAGCCGCCTCGCGAGGCGGCGCGAGGAGTGGGGCCCGGAGGGTCCCGCGACCGAGTGCCGGGAGGGCTCGGCCCGACAAGGGGACGGCACCTGGTCGCGGTCGGAGGACGGTAGGCCGACAGAGGAAATGGCACCGGGGGGCCAGGGGACGGCACGGGTGGGCCACGGGGCGCGGGCAGATCCGGGGTGTCACCGCAGCGGCGGCGACGCGACGACGCACCGAGGAGAGCCCGTGTTCACGCACACCCACGCCCTGCAGTACGAGGCCAAGCCCGACGGCCCCGACCCGGACTTCGCCCGCAAGATGCAGGAGATCCTCGGCGGTCAGTGGGGCGAGATGACCGTCGCCACCCAGTACCTGCTCCAGGGCTGGAACTGCCGGCTGCCCGGCAAGTACAAGGACATGCTGCTCTCGATCGGCACCGAGGAGCTGGCGCACGTCGAGATGATCATCACGATGATCGACCGGCTGCTCGACCACGCGCCGCTCAAGCCCGACTCGGCCGACCGCACCAAGGAGGCGGCAGCCGGCTACGGGCAGCACAACCCGCAGCACCTGATCCAGAACGGCCAGGCGGCGTCCTACATGGACAGCATGGGCAACCCGTGGACCGGCGCGTACGTGACCGCCAGCGGCAACCTGATGGCCGACTTCTACTACAACGCCACGGCCGAGATGCAGGGCCGACTGCAGGTGGCCCGCATCTACAACATGACCGACGACCCGGGCGTCAAGGACATGCTCCGCTTCCTGATCACCCGCGACCACATGCACCAGCAGCAGTGGCTGGCGGCGGTCGAGCAGCTCAAGGAGGACGGCCTCGAGGGGCTGCCGGTGCCGGAGGCGTTCCCGCTCGACGAGGAGGTCGGCGACCTGGGCTACACCTTCATCCAGGCCTCCGACGGCCCCGAGGCCGCCAACGGCCGCTGGGCGTCCGGTCCCTCGATCGACGGCAAGGGCACCTTCCGCGCCGCGGCGATCGAGGCCACCGCCGATGCCCCGACGCTGCCGCCGGGCGACCCGCGTCTCTACAGCACCCCGCAGACCGAGGCCCACACGATGCTGCAGAAGGCCAAGGACCTGCTCAAGTGAGGCACTGACCTCGACCCACCGCGCCGTCGCCGCGCCGGCGTCCGGGCTCCTCTCCGCCCGGCCGCCGGCCCGGCGGGCGCCTCCTCCCGGAGGTCCCCCGTGCACCTGCCCACCCCCGCCGTCCTGCTGACCGCCGTCTACGCCGCGGCGC
Source organism: Geodermatophilus tzadiensis (assembly GCF_003002915.1). GTDB lineage: Bacteria > Actinomycetota > Actinomycetes > Mycobacteriales > Geodermatophilaceae > Geodermatophilus > Geodermatophilus tzadiensis. Next base: position 98,014 of record NZ_PVTG01000016.1, read on the forward strand.
TGGCCGTCGCGGTCGCCGCCGCCGCCACCGGCTCGGCCCGCGCGGCCCTCGCCGGGCTGGTCCTGCTCACCGCGCTGGCGGCCCGCTGGACGCTGCGCCGCTCCCGCCGCAGCGCGCCCGGCACCGCCGCCGCCGTCCGCGCGGTCGACGCCGCCCTCCCGGCCGAGCCCCTGGCCGTCGATCCCGCCCCGGCCGTCCGGGCCGCCTGAGACCGCGCGGCGACGATCAGAGAGAGGACCTCCCCGCCCCCCACCGCTCGCAGGCTCGCGACGGGCCCCTGCAGGGAGGCCGCCTCGAACGTCGCGCGTCCCACCCGACGTCCCACCGTCCGGTCGGACGCGCTGCGGTGCGGTCGGACGCCCCCGGACGAGGCCCCCCACCCGTCCGGGCCGCCCGAACGCGCGAGGCGCGCGCCCCCCGATGGGGACGCGCGCCTCGCCTCGTGACGTCCTGGAACGGCCGCCCTGCAGGGTCCCGCGCCGAGTGGAGCGAGGCGTGGGGGCAGGGTGGTCCTTCCTCAGTGCTGGACGGCCTTCTCCGCCCCGATCCCGGTGAGCGAGCGCACCTCGAGCTCGGCGTTCTTGTCGAGGTCCGGCTTCTCCTTGGACAGGATCGTGCCCAGCCAGCCGAGGAAGAACGACAGCGGGATCGACACGATGCCGGGGTTGTTCAGCGGGAACCAGTGGAAGTCCACGTCCTGGAACAGCGACGGGGACAGGCCCGTGGCCGGGTTGACCGGCGCACCCGACACGACCGGCGAGAAGATGATCAGCACGATGCAGGCGATCAGCCCGCCGTACATCGACCACAGCGCGCCCTGGGTGGTAAACCGCTTCCAGAACAGCGTGTAGAGGATGGTCGGCAGGTTGGCCGACGCGGCGACGGCGAAGGCCAGCGCCACCAGGAAGGCGATGTTCAGCCCGGCCTGCAGCGCCAGGATGCCCAGGCCGATCGAGACGGCCCCGATGACCACGGCGGTGATCCGGGCGACCCGCACCTCCCCGTTCGGGGACACCTGCCCCTTCTTGATCACCGACGCGTAGACGTCGTGCGCGAAGGAGGCCGACGCGGTGATCGTCAGGCCGGCGACCACCGCGAGGATCGTGGCGAACGCGACGCCGGCGATGATGCCGAGGAGCACCGTGCCGCCGAGCTCGAAGGCCAGCAGCGGAGCGGCGGAGTTCACCGCGCCCGGGGCGCCGAGGACGGTCTCCGGCCCGACCAGCGCGCCGGCGCCGTAACCGATCACCAGGCTGAACAGGTAGAAGATGCCGATCAGCCAGATCGCCCAGACGACCGAGCGACGCGCGTCCTTCGCCGTCGGCACGGTGTAGAAGCGCATGAGCACGTGCGGCAGCCCCGCCGTCCCGAACACCAGGGCCAGGCCGAGTGAGACGAAGTCCAGCTTCGAGGTGCCGGTGGCGCCGTACTGCGCGCCCGGGGCGAGGACGTCGCGGCCCTCGACGGCGTTGGCCACCGAGTCGCCGAGCAGCGACGAGAGGTTGAAGCCGTACAGCGCCAGGACCCACAAGGTCATCACCAGGGCACCGGCGATCAGCAGCGTGGCCTTGATGATCTGCACGTACGTGGTGCCGCGCATGCCGCCGACCAGCACGTAGATGATCATCAGGGCGCCGACCAGGACGACGACGAGCGCCTGCGCGGCCTCACCGGTGACGCCCAGCAGCAGCGTCACCAGGCCGCCGGCGCCGGCCATCTGGGCCAGCAGGTAGAACAGCGAGACCGCCAGCGTCGAGATCGCCGCCGCCGTGCGCACCGGGCCCTGCCGCATCCGGAAGGCCAGGACGTCGGCCATCGTGTACCGGGCCGTGTTGCGCATGAGCTCGGCGACCAGCAGCAGCGCCACGAGCCAGGCGACGAGGAAGCCGATCGAGTACAGGAAGCCGTCGTACCCGTAGACGGCGATGGCCCCGGCGATGCCGAGGAACGACGCCGCCGAGAGGTAGTCACCGGCGATGGCCAGGCCGTTCTGGGTGCCGCTGATGTTGCGGCCGGCCGCGTAGTAGTCGGCCGCGCTCTTGTTGTTGCGGCTGGCCCGGAAGGTGATCACCAGGGTGATCAGCACGAAGACGCCGAAGATGGAGATGTTGACCGCGGGGTTGCCGACGGTGGCCGTCGCCCCGTCGGCGGCGAGGACGCTAGCCACGCGTGGCACCGCCCTTGCCCAGGTCGGCGCCGCCGGTGCCGCGAGTGGTGCCGCGGGTGGTGGAGGCGTAGTCGTGGTGCTCGAGCCGCTCGCGCATGTCGTCGGCGATCGGGTCGGTCTTCCGGTTCGCGTGTGCCACGTACAGGTGCGTGATCACGAAGGTCGAGACGAACTGCCCCAGCCCGAGCAGGATCCCGACGTTGACGTTGCCGAAGACCGGCGTCGCCATGAAGTCGGGCGCGTAGGTGGAGAGCAGGACGTAGAGCAGGTACCAGGCCAGGAAGGCCACCGTCATCGGGAAGGCGAAGCGGCGGAACCGCCGCCGGAGCTCGGTGAACTCCGGGGAGTCCTGCGCCTGCCGGTACTCCTCCGCTGTCAGCAACCGCCGCTCGGCGGGTGGGGTCACGGGTCGCTCCCTCGTCGTCGTGGGGCATGGTCGGGACGTCGCCATGCTGTGAGCGCGCTCACCATAGCGGTCGACACCGTCCGGTTGTGCGCAACGGGATGAGAACGTGACCTGGGCTTCCGGTGGCCGTAACGCCGCGGTAGCGCTGCGGCGCTGCAATGGGGCATGACAGTGACGGGGATGCCGCCGACCGCACGGTCGACGGGCTGGTTCCCGGTGGCGCGCGCCACCGAGGTCGGGACGACGCCGCTGCCGGTGGGCGCCGGCGGCCGGTCCTGGGTCGTCGTCCGGCTGCGGCCGGGCGGTGAGGTGAGCGCCTTCCCGGCGCGCTGCCCGCACCGCCTGGTGCCGCTGGCGGCGGCCACCGTCGTGGACGGCCGGCTGCGGTGCCCGTACCACGGCTGGCGGTTCGACGCCGAGGGCCGCTGCGTGGACCTCCCCTCTCTGGGTCCGCAGGGGACGGCGCCGCCGCGGGCCGACCTGCCGGTGCCCTGGGCGGTCGAGGAGCGGCACGGCTGGGTGTGGCTGGCGCCCGAGCGCACCGCGGTGGTCGCCCCGCCTGCCCCGGTGGGCGAGCCGCGCCCGGAGCCGGTGCCGGCGCCCGCGCCGCCGTCCGGACCGGTGTTCGGCAACCTCCACCCCTCGCTGGAGCACGCCTGGCACCCGGTGGCGCTCGCCCGCGAGCTGCGCCCCGGCGGCTGGCTGCAGGTGCGGCTGCTCGGCCGGACCTGGTCGCTGTCGCGCACCCCCGACGGGCTGTCGGCCGACCCGCCCGCGTGGGGCGTGCGCGAGCGATTCGGTCTGGTGTGGCTGGCGCCGGCCGAGCCGCGCGACGTCCCGCTCGAGCTGCCCGAGCACGGCGACCGGGGCTTCGTCTCCCGCTGGCTGACGCCGTCGCGGTCGGCCGGCGCCGCGGGTCCGCTCGCCGACACCCTCCTCGACGTCGCGCACCTCCCGTTCGTCCACGGGCGGTGGGGCGGGACGGGGGTGCCGGTCCCCGAGGTCACCTCCGAGCCCGGCGGCTTCTCGGCCGTGTCGGAACACCGGCGCGACGGGCCGGCGGGGTCCGCCGCGCACCGGGTGGCCACCTGGACCCACCGGGCGCCGTTCCAGCTGCGGCTGCGGCTGGAGTCGCCGGCGTCCGGCGCGGTGAGCACCCGGCTGGTCGTGCTGCAGCCCGAGGACGCCGACTCGACCCGGGTCTACACCTGCCTGCTGCTGTCGGCCGGGCCCGGGCAGCCGCTGCCCGCACCGGACGCCGTGGCCGCGGAGGCCGCCGCTGCGGAGCAGGAGCTCGCCGAGGACCTCGCGCTGCAGGCGCGGGTCGCCGCCGTCGGCCTGCCGCTGGGGCCGCGCGACGAGCTGCACGTGCGCGCCGACCGGCCCGGGGTGGCGCTGCGCCGCGCGCTGTCCGACTTCGCGAGGGGCGGCGAGGACCAGGTGACCTGATCGTCGCGTGTCCTCCCCGACGGTGGGCGGTGCGGTCGGACGCGCTGCGGCGCGGTAGGACGCGCTGCGGTGCGGTAGGACGCGCTGCGGTGCGGTAGGACGCGCTGCGGTGAAGGAGGACGGCGGAGCGCCGACTCAGTAGCCGGTGAGCTCGGCGCCGCACCCGGGACAGCGCGTGGGCGGGGCCTCGTCGGCCACCCGGCCGCACTCGGGACACACCAGGTGCAGGAAGCACGCGGACTCCCCGCCCACGTCGTGCCCGCCCTCGTCACGCCGGACCGGAGACGCGGCGCGGCGCGTGGCCGCCGCGAACTCCGCGAGCGCGCCGAGCACGGCGTCGCGGCGGTCCTCGGCCAGCCCCGCCAGCCCGGCGCGCAGCTCGACCAGGCGCAGCCGGTCGTAGCGGTCGAGCAGGTCGGCGCCCCGGGGCGTGAGCCGCAGGCTGATCGCGCGCCGGCTGGCGGTGGAGGGCCGGCGGTCCACCAGCCCCGCGACGACCAGCCGGTCCACCAGCCGGCTGGTGGTCGACACGCTGCCGCCGACGCCGCGGGCCAGATCGGCGAGCGACGCGTCGGGCAGCTCGGACAGCACGGTGAGCGCCCGCAGCTGCACCAGTGACACCCCGCCGAGCGCAGCGGCCGCACGGGTGGAGATCCCGACGACGGTCCGGGCCAAACCGACGAGCACCTCGTCCTCGGCGTCCACGCGCCCTCCCGGGTTGCCGTACGGCAACGGTCGGCAGATCCGGACCCGGGAACCGTACGGCACACCCCGCCGCCCCGGCCTCCTCCAGGAACGGCTGGGATGCTGGAGGGCGTGCCACCCCGCAGCCGAGCCCGCCGCCGCACCGCCCTGACCGCCGCCCTCCTCGCCCTGCCCGCCGCGTTCGTCGCGCGCGCCGCCTGGGGGCTGCCGACCGCCATCGGTGCCGGGCGGCGCGAGATCCGCCCGACGGTGGCCGGGTCGCCCCAGTGGTCGGAGGGCCGGTTCCACAACACGCTGAGCACGCCCTCGCTGCCGCCGCCCAACGCGCGGCGGGGCCTGCTCCGGCAGTGGCACGACGACCGGCACGTCGGCCTGCCCGCGCGGCCGGTGCCGCTCGCCCGCCCGGAGATCCCGGCCGAGGCCGGCGAGCTCGCCGTCACCTGGTTCGGGCACTCCAGCGCGCTGCTCGAGGTGAACGGCGCCCGGGTGCTGGTCGACCCGGTGTGGGGGCACCGCGTCTCGCCCTCGCCGGTGTTCGGCCCGACGCGGCTGCACGAGCCCCCGGTCGCGCTGGAGAGCCTGCCCCGGGTCGACGCCGTGCTGATCAGCCACGACCACTACGACCACCTCGACCTGCCCACCGTGCGCGCGCTGGTCGAGCAGCAGGACGCGCCGTTCGTCGTCCCGCTGGGGGTGGGCGTGCACCTGCGGCACTGGGGCGTGCCCGAGGACCGGGTGGTCGAGCTGGACTGGGACGGCGCGACGACCGTCGGCGGCCTGACGCTCACCTGCACCGAGGCCCGGCACTTCTCCGGCCGCTACCTCACCCGCGACACCACGCTGTGGTCGTCGTGGGTGGTCGCCGGTCCCCGGCACCGCGTCTTCTTCGGGGGCGACACCGGCTACACCCCCGCCTTCGCCGGCATCGGCGCCCGGCTGGGCCCCTTCGACCTCGCCCTGCTGCCGATCGGCGCCTACAACGAGGCGTGGCGGACCATCCACATGGACCCCGAGGAGGCGGTGCGCGCGCACGGCGACCTCGGCGGCCGGGTGCTGCTCCCGGTGCACTGGGCCACCTTCAACCTGGCCTTCCACCGGTGGGCCGAGCCGGTGCAGCGCCTGCTCGCGGCCGCCGCCCGCTCGGACGTGCAGGTCGTCGTCCCGCGCCCCGGGGAGCGGGTCGACGTCCTCGCGCCCCCGCCGCTGGAGGACTGGTGGTCCGCCGTCGGCACGGCCGGCCCCGACGAGCCCGGGGACGCCGGCCTGGGCAGCGCGGCGGTCGCCCGCCTGGCGGCCTGGCGCGCGGCGCGCCCGTCCTGACGGCGGTCAGCGCAGCAGCTTGCTCATCCGCCGGTCGGCCAGGGGCTTGCCCCCGGTCTGGCAGGTCGGGCAGTACTGCAGCGAGGTGTCGGCGAAGCTCACCTCGCGCACCGTGTCGCCGCACACCGGGCAGGGCAGGCCGGTGCGGGCGTGCACCTGCAGGCCGGAGCGCTTCTCGCCCTTGAGCGTCGCCGCCCGCTGCCCGACCTGGCGCCGCAGCGCGTCGGTGAGGGTGGCCCGGACGGCGTCGTGCAGGCGGAGCACCTCGTCGTCGGTGAGCTTGTCGGCCATCTTGAACGGCGAGAGGCGGGCGGCGTGCAGGATCTCGTCGGAGTAGGCGTTGCCGATGCCGGCGAGCAGCGTCTGGTCGGTGAGCGCGCCCTTGAGCTGCCCCGACCGGCCGGCCATCAGCCGGGCGAAGGTGTCGCGGTCGACCTCGAGGGCGTCGGGGCCCAGCCGGGCGACGCCGGGCACCTCCGAGGCCGACCGGACGACGTACACCGCGAGGCCCTTGCGGGTGCCCTGCTCGGTGAGGTCGAAGCCCGGGGCGGGCGGGTCGGTGTCCAGGGGGTCCAGGTGGACGCGCAGGGCGAGCGGCCCCTTGCCCGGCTTGGGCGGGGCCGCGGGCAGGCCGGTGCGCCAGTGCAGCCACCCGGCGCGGGCCAGGTGCACGACCAGGTGCAGGCCGGAGACGTCGAGGTCGAGGAACTTGCCGTGCCGCGCGGCGCCGGTGACCTCCAGCCCGGCCAGCGCGCTCAGCGGCGGGTCGAAGGTCTTGATGGCCTGGACGGCGGACAGGTCGACGCGCGCGACGACCCGGCCGACGGCGTTTCCGCGGAGGAACGCGGCCAGCGCCTCCACCTCGGGCAACTCGGGCACCCGGCCATGATCCCCGTCGTCGCCGCCTCCCGTCGTCCCCGATCGTGTGCACTTCCGCGGAGATGCCCCGGGCATCTCCGCGGAAGTGCACACGTCAGCCGGACGAGCTCATCCGCTCGGTGACGGGGGCGGTCGCGCCGGGCTCGGCGCGGGCCTGCTCGGCGACGGCGGCGGCGACCGCCGGCGTCACCGCCGGGTCGAACACGCTCGGGATGATGTAGTTCGCGTTGAGCTGGTCGTCGCGCACCACCGCCGCGAGCGCCTCGGCCGCGGCCAGCAGCATCCCGTCGCTGATCTCGGTGGCGCGGGCGTCGAGCAGGCCGCGGAAGACGCCGGGGAAGGCCAGCACGTTGTTGATCTGGTTGGGCAGGTCCGACCGGCCCGAGGCGACGACGGCGGCGTGCTGGCGGGCCCGCACCGGGTCGACCTCCGGCGTCGGGTTGGCCATCGGGAACACGACCGCCCGCTCGGCCATCGCGGCCAGCGCCTCGACCGGCAGCACGTTGGCCGCGCTCACGCCGATGAAGACGTCGGCGCCGACCAGCGCGTCGGGCAGCTCGCCACGGGTGCACGCGGGGTTGGTCTGCTCGGCCAGCGCCCGCTTGGACGGGGAGAGCCGGTCGTCGTCGGGCGAGAGGATGCCCTCGCGGTCCCACACCAGCACCTGGCCGGCACCGGCCTCCAGCAGCAGGTGCACGATCGCCGACCCTGCGGCCCCGGCCCCGGCGACGACGATCCGGACGTCGGGCAGCCGCTTGTCCACCACGCGCAGGGCGTTGCGCAGCGCGGCCAGCGCGACGATCGCCGTCCCGTGCTGGTCGTCGTGGAACACCGGGATGTCGAGCTTCGCGCGCAGCCGGGCCTCGATCTCGAAGCACCGCGGGGCGGCGATGTCCTCGAGGTTGATGCCGCCGAAGCCGGGCGCGATGAGCTCGACGGCGCGCACGATCTCGTCGACGTCCTGGGTGTCCAGGCAGATGGGCCACGCGTCGATGTCGGCGAACCGCTTGAACAGCGCGGCCTTGCCCTCCATCACCGGCAGCGCCGCGCCCGGGCCGAGGTCGCCGAGCCCGAGCACCGCCGACCCGTCGGTGACGACGGCGACCGTGTTGCCCTTGATGGTCAGCCGGCGCACGTCCTCGGGGTGCTCGGCGAGCGCCAGGCACACCCGCGCCACCCCGGGCGTGTAGGCCATCGAGAGGTCGTCGCGGGTCTTGAGCGGCACCCGCGAGGCGATCTCGAGCTTGCCGCCCAGGTGCAGGAGGAAGGTGCGGTCGCTCACCTTGCGCACGGTGACGCCGGGGACGGCGCGCAGCGCGGCGACCATCTCCTCCGAGTGCGCGGCGTCGGCCGCCGAGCAGGTGACGTCCACGGTCAGCCCGTCGGACCGGGACTCGACGACGTCGATGGCGGTCACCGCGCCGCCGGCCTGGCCCACCGCGGTGGCGATGCGGCCGATGCTGGCCGGGTCGCCGTCGGCGGTGAGGCGCACGGTGATCGAGTAGGACGCCGAGGTCACCGGCCCGCGGGGCACGGCGGCGGGGTCACCGGGGGAGGTGTCGTCGGCGCTGGGCGTGGAGGCGGGCTGGGCGCTCGCGGTGTCGGTGCTCATGGCGCTGCCCATCGTGACACCCGGAGGCCGCGGGAGGTGGTTTCGGTCACAGTGGTCACGACGGTCACCTGACGGCGGACCGGTCGCCCCGGCCGGGCCGGTCAGCCCGAGGCGCGGGTGGCCGCCTCGGCGCGGGCCTTGATGCCGGCGCAGAACTGGCGGAACGAGGGGTTGAGGTCCGGCGTCGCGCGCTCGGTGACCCAGGCCAGCGGCCCGGTCTGGTCCTCGCGGACGGTGAGCACCGTGGAGCCGTCGTCCTGCGCGTCCAGGCCGTAGGTGCGCTCGATGACCGCCAGCCCGAGGGGCAGCCCGCCGCGCCAGCGCATGGCCTCCCGCGGCCGGAGCTCGGTGACGGTGACGGAGAAGGGGCGGCTGCGGATCATGGTCGCGTACAGCGTCAGCCGCTCGCCGAGGGCGACCCGGCCCTCGACGCGGTCGACGCCGGAGTCCCAGTCCCGCCAGCTGCCGACGTCGACCAGGTGCCGCCAGACCTCCTCCGGGCCCGCGTCGATGCGGGTGACCGCCTCGTAGCTCCTCATCGTTCCCCTCCCGTCTGCCCGTGGGCGCAGTCTCCCCCGGCCCGGCGACCCGGACCAGGCCCCCGCAGCTGCGGCGGCCGGCCCACCCCGGCCCGCGCCGGGTCCGCGGCCCAGGCGAGCAGCCCGGCGACGTCGACCCCGTGGGGCGGCGCGCCGGCGTAGGCGGCCACGTTGCCCGCGCCGCGCTCCAGCAGCCGCGTGGCCCCGCGGGCGTTGCCGCGGGCGGCGTGGGTGAGCCCCACGGCCAGCTGCGCCAGGCCCCGCCACAGCTGCCGCTCGACCTCGGGCGCGGCCTTCCAGGCGTCCTCGAGCACCTCGTGGGCGTGGAAGGGGCGGTCGGCGTCGAGCAGCCGCTGCGCCTCGGTCAGCGCCTCGTCCGGCGTCCGCGGCACCCCCTCGGGCGCCCGCTCCTCCCCCGCCGCGCCGCGGGGCAGCGGGCGGCCCAGGGCGTCGCGCGGACGGGCGTTGCGGGCCCGCCCCTCCGCGTCCCGGTCGCGGGGGACATCCACCCGGGCATCGTCCCGCGAACGCCGTCACACGGCAGGGGACCGGCCGCCCGGAGGGGTTGTCACCGGCGCCGTGGCGTGCCTGGATGGGAGTCGAGGACGGCCGCGAGAGGCCGCCCCCGCACCGACCCGCGGTCGCTCGCCGACCGGTCCGGACCTGGAGGGGGGTGGACCCGTGACGCCTGCGGTGGAGGAGCGCACGGCGCTCGACCTGGACGCCGCCGTCGCCCACGTCACCGGTGCCGCGCTGCGGCCGGGACCGGTCGGCGCCGTGGGCCTGGAGCTCGAGGCGCACCTCGTCGACCTCGACCGCCCGGCCGCGCGCGTGCCGTGGGGCCGGGTGACCGCCGCGCTGGCCGCCGTCCCGGCGCTGCCCGGCGGCAGCCGGGTCACCGTCGAGCCGGGCGGGCAGGTCGAGCTCTCCGGCCCGCCGGCGCCCGACGCGGGGACGGCGGTGGCCGCGCTGCGGGCCGACCGCACCGTGCTGGCCGGGGTGCTGGCCGCCCGCCGGCTGGCCCTGGCGCCGGTGGGCACCGACCCGCTGCGGCGGCCGGCCCGGGTGTGCCCGGCGCCCCGCTACCGCGCCATGGAGCGGCACTTCACCGCCGTCGGCTGCGGCACCCCCGGGACGGCGATGATGACCGCCACCGCGTCGCTGCAGGTCAACCTGGACGCCGGCCCGCCCGCGGGGTGGAGCCGCCGGGTGGCGCTGGCCCACCAGCTCGGCCCGGTGCTGGTGGCCGTCTCGGCGTGCTCCCCGCTGCTGGGCGGGCGGGCCACGGGCTGGCGGTCGTCCCGGCAGCAGGTGTGGGGCGCGCTGGACCAGGCGCGCTGCGGTCCGCTGCTCGGCGGGGCCGACCCGGCTGGCGAGTGGGCCGCCTACGCCCTGGCCGCCCCGGTGATGCTGGTGCGCGACCCCGCCACCGGCGACGCCGAGCCGGTGCCGGGACGCACCCGCTTCGCCGACTGGGTCACCGGCGCCGCCCCGCTGGGCGGGCGCCGGCCGACGACGGCCGACCTCGACTACCACCTGTCCACGCTGTTCCCGCCGGTGCGCCCGCGCGGCTACCTGGAGATCCGCTACCTCGACGCCGCGCCCGAGCCCTGGTGGCCGGCGCTGGCCGCGGTCACCGCCGCCCTGCTCGACGACCCCGCCGCCGCCGACGCCGCGGCCGAGGCGACCGCGCCGGTGGCCGGCGCCTGGGACCGCGCCGCCCGCGACGGGCTGGCCGACCCCGCGCTGCGGACGGCGGCGGTGCGCTCCCTGGCCGCCGCGCTGCCCGCCGTCCCGCCATCCCTGCGGCCGGCGGCACAGGCCCTCGCCGACCTCGCCGCGGCCGGCCGCTGCCCGGGGGACGCGCTGCTCGACGCGGCGCGCACCGGCGGCCCGGCCGCCGCCCTCCTGGCCGGCACCGAGGCCGGGACCACGGAGGTGCACCCGTGACGGCGACCGAGCAGCTCGCCCGCGACCTCGAGGCCGCCCGGGCGCGCACGCTGCTGCTCACCGACCACGACGAGCCCGAGCTGCTGCGCCAGCACACCCCGCTGCTCAGCCCGCTGGTGTGGGACCTCGCGCACGTCGCGCAGCAGGAGGACCTCTGGCTGCTGCGCCGCGGGGACGCCCGCCGTCCCGGGCTGCTGCCCCCGGCGGTCGAGGCGCTCTACGACGCCTTCGCCCAGCCCCGGGCGGTGCGGGCCCGGCTGCCGCTGCTGCCGCCGGTGGAGGCGCGCGCCTACGGCCGCGAGGTCCGCGCGCGGGTGCTCGAGCGGCTGGAGCGGCTCGGGCGCGACGACGACGGCGACCCGTTCGACGTCGCGATGGTCGTCAGCCACGAGCAGCAGCACGACGAGACGATGCTGCAGGCGCTGGCCGTCCGCACCGGCCCGCCGCTGCTGGGCGCGGGCACGCCGCTGCCGCCCGGCCGGCCGGGGGTGGCCGGAACGTCGGTGCCGGTGCCCGGCGGGCCGTTCGTGCTCGGCGTCGACGCCGCCGACGAGCCGTTCTCCCTGGACAACGAGCGGCCGGCCCACGTCGTCGACCTGCCCGCCTTCCGCATCGGCCGGGTCCCGGTGACCAACGCCGAGTACGCCGCCTTCGTCGCCGACGGCGGCTACGACACCCCGCGCTGGTGGTCCGGGCGGGGCTGGGCGCACCGGCAGGAGGCCGGCCTGCAGCGGCCGCAGTACTGGAGCCCCGACGGCACGGTGCGCACCCGCTTCGGCGTCCTCGAGGAGATCCCGGGCGACGAGCCGGTGCAGCACGTGACGTTCTTCGAGGCCGAGGCCTACGCCGCCTGGGCCGGGGCCCGGCTGCCCACCGAGGCCGAGTGGGAGAAGGCCGCCGCCTGGGACCCGGCTGCCGGACGGCGACGGCGCTGGCCGTGGGGCGATCCCGAGCCGACGCCGGCGCTGGCCAACCTCGACGGCTCCGCACTGCGGCCGGCCCCCGTGGGCGCCTACCCGGCCGGCGCGTCCGCGTACGGCGCCGAGCAGCTGGTCGGCGACGTCTGGGAGTGGACGTCGTCGGGCTTCACGCCGTGGCCGGGCTTCACGCCGATGCTCTACGCCGACTACTCCGCGCCCTTCTTCGGCGGCGACTACCGGGTGCTGCGCGGCGGCGCGTGGTCGGTGGCGTCGTCGATCCTGCGGCCGAGCTTCCGCAACTGGGACCACCCGGTCCGCCGGCAGGTGTTCAGCGGCTTCCGGCTGGCCTGGGACGCGTAGGCATGTGCCGCCACCTCGCCTGGCTCGGCCGGCCGCGCACGCTGGCGCAGCTGGTCCTCGAGCCGCCGTCGTCGCTGCTGGTGCAGTCGTGGGCACCGCGGCGGCAGCGGTACGGCACGGTCAACGCCGACGGCTGGGGCGTGGGCTTCTACGCGCCCGGACGCCCGCAGCCGGCCCGGTGGCGGTCGGCGCGGCCGCTGTGGGGCGACCCGTCGTTCGCCTCGGTGGCGTCGGTGCTGTCCTCGGGCTGCGTGGTCGCCGCCGTCCGCTCGGCCACCGTGGGCATGCCGCTGGAGGAGAGCGCCGTCGCCCCGTTCACCGACGGCCGTTGGCTGCTGTCGCACAACGGCCGGGTCGACCGCGCGGTGCTGCCCCCCGTGCGCGACGCCGAGTCGACCGTCGACAGCGCGCTGCTCGCGGCGCTGGTCTTCGACCGCGGTCCCGACGCGCTCGGCGACGTCGTCCGCGAGGTGGGCACCGCCGACCCCGCCGCCCGGCTCAACCTGCTGGCCGCCGACGGCGCCCGGCTGCTGGCCACCACCTGGGGCGACACGCTCTCGGCGCTGGTCACCGACGAGGGCACGGCGCTGGCCAGCGAGCCCTGGGACGACGACCCCGCCTGGACCGACGTCCCCGACCGCTGCCTGGTCGAGGTGACCCCCGACGGGCTGACCGTCACCGCACTCGCCCCGACCCCGAGCACCCCGACCCCGAGCACCCCGACTCCCGGCAGAGGAGCCCCGTGACCGACTCGCTCACCCGCCACCTCGCCCCCGGCGACGCCGCGGCCGACCTGCGCGCCGACGTGCTCGCCGGGCTGACCGCGACGCCGAGGTCGCTGCCGCCCCGCTGGTTCTACGACGCCCGCGGCAGCGAGCTGTTCGACCGGATCACCCGGCTGCCCGAGTACTACCCCACCCGCGCCGAGCGGGCGGTGCTCGAGGCGCACGTCGGGGAGATGGCCGCGGCGTCGGGCGCCGACGTGCTGGTGGAGCTCGGCAGCGGCACCTCGGAGAAGACCCGGCTGCTGCTCGACGCGCTGCGCGCCGCGGGCACGCTGCGCCGGTTCGTGCCCGTCGACGTCGACCCGTCGGTGCTCGAGGCGGCCGGCGCGGCGATCACCGCCGCGTACCCGGGGGTCGCTGTCGACGCCGTCGTCGGCGACTTCACCCGGCACCTGGGCCTGCTGCCCCGTTCCGGACGGCGGCTGGTGGCGTTCCTCGGCTCGACGATCGGCAACCTCGAGCCGGAGCCTCGGGCGGCGTTCCTCCGCGACCTGGCCGCCGGCCTGCGGCCCGGCGACTCGTTCCTGCTCGGCACCGACCTGGTCAAGGACCCCGGCCGGCTGGTGCGGGCCTACGACGACGCGGCCGGGGTCACCGCGGAGTTCAACCGCAACGTGCTGCGGGTGCTCCGGCGCGAGCTGGGGGCCGACGTCGACCCCGACGCCTTCGACCACGTCGCGCTCTGGGACCCGGCGAACGAGTGGATCGAGATGCGGCTGCGCTCGCGCACCGACCAGGTGGTGCGGGTGCCGGCGCTCGACCTCGAGGTCCCCTTCGCCGCGGGCGAGGAGCTGCGCACGGAGGTGTCGGCGAAGTTCCGCCGCGAGCGGGTCGAGGCCGAGCTCGCCGACGCCGGCCTGCGGCTGACGCACTGGTGGACCGACCCCGACGGCGACTTCGGCGTGTCCCTGTCCCGTCCGGGCTGACGGGTCCTGCATCCGGCCGCGGGGGTGCCGCGGAAGAGGAGGTGTCAGCCACCCCCCAGACCCGGAGGACCCCGTGACCAGGACCCGCACCCTCGGCCTTCCCGCCGTCGCCGGCGCCGGCGCGCTGCTCGCCCTCGGCGTGGCACCCGCCGCCGCGGCCGACACCGCCACCGTCTCCGTGCTGCACGCCGTACCGGACACCCCGGTCGACGTCTACGCCAACGGCGAGCGGCTGATCGACGACTTCCAGCCCGGCACGCTCACCGACCCGCTGCAGCTCCCGGCCGGCGACTACGACCTGGCCCTCTTCCCCGCCGACGCCGCCGACGGCTCGGGCACGCCGCTGCTGTCCGCGGACGGCGTCGCGGTGCCCGCCGGTGCGAACGCCACCGTGGTCGCCCACCTGACCGCGGAGGGCCGGCCCGCGCTGACGCCGTTCGTCAACGACACGTCGGCGGTGCCCGCGGGCCAGGGCCGGGTCGTCGTGCGGCACACCGCGGCCGCGCCGGCGGTCGACGTCCGCGCCGGCGGCCAGGTGGTCGCCCCGGACCTGACCAACCCGAACGAGGCGGCCCTCACCGTCCCGGCCGGCACGGTGAGCGCGGACGTCGTCCTCGCCGGCACCGACACCGTCGCGCTCGGCCCGGCCGACCTGACCGTGACCGAGGGCGCCACCACCGTCGTCTACGCGTGGGGCTCGCAGGCCGCCGGCTTCCAGCTCGCCGTCCAGACGATCGGCGGCCCGGGCTCGGCGCCCTCCGGCGTCCCCGGCGGCACCGCCGGCCTCGTCGACGGCGCTGCCGGCGACGACCTGCCGCTGCCGCTGGTCGGCCTGTCCGCCCTCGGCCTGCTCGGCGCCGGCCTGGCCGCCCGCCGGCTGGCCACGACCCGCGCCTGACGGGAGGACGACGGTGCGACCCGCCGCCGCCGGCGTGGCCGTGGGCCTGGCCCTCGCCGTGGGCGTGCCCACCGCGTGGGAGCTGACCCGGCCCGCCGCGGCGGCGGGCGCACCCGTCGAGGAGGTCCTCGGCACGCCCGCGCCGGCCGGCCCGCCGGCGCCGGTGACCCCGCAGGTGGGCGTCCGCGACGCCGCACCGGCGCCACCGGCCGAGGTCGTGGCGCCGGTGCGGCTGGAGGTCCCCGCCCGCGGCGTGGACGCCCCGGTCGACGCCACGGGGGTCACCGGCGACGGCCAGATGGCGCTGCCCGGCGACGTCGACCGGGCCGGCTGGTACCGGTTCGGCCCGGTCCCCGGGGCGCCCGGCTCGGCGGTGGTCGCCGGGCACGTGGACGACGTCGAGCAGGGCCTCGGCGCGCTCGCGCCGCTGCGGGAGGCCGAGCCGGGCGACGAGGTGCGGGTGACCGACGCCGCCGGAGCGGTGACCCGCTGGGTCGTGGTCGGCCGGGAGCTGCTCGACAAGCGGGCGCTGCCGGTGGACGCCCTGTTCCGGCGGGACGGGCCACCGCGGCTGACCCTGGTCACCTGCGGCGGACCGTTCCTCCCCGACGTCGGCGGCTACCGCGACAACGTGGTCGTCGTCGCCGAGCCGGCCCCGTGAGACAGGACCTCGCTGCCCCCCACCCCTCGCGAGCTCGGGGCGGGACCCTGCAGCAAGGCCGGGGGACCGGGCCCCGCACCGGCTGGAGTGGCTCTATCGTCGGCCGGGTGACCACCGAGGCGACGCCGGCCGCGCCGGACGCCGCCGGTCCGGACGACGAGGAGGTCGGCCGGCGCTTCGCCGCGGGGGACGAGCAGGCGCTGGCGTGGGCCTACGAGCGCTGGGCCGCCCGGGTGCACGGGATGGCGGTGCGCGCCTTCGGCCCCGGCCCCGACGCCGAGGACGTCACGCAGCAGACCTTCGTCTCCGCCTGGACGGGACGCAGCGGCTTCCGCCCCGAGCAGGGCCCGCTGCCGGCCTGGCTGGCCGGCGTCGCCCGGCACAAGATCGCCGACACGTGGGCGCGGCGGGACCGCCAGCGCCGCGCCGCGGAGGCCGCCGCGGCCGAGGCCCGGCGCGCCCCGGCCACCGGGCCGGCGCCGGTCGACGCCGCCGTCGCCGACCGCGTGCTGCTGCTCGGCGAGCTGGACCGCCTCGGCCAGCCCCAGCGCGGCATCATCGAGCTGGCCTTCTTCGCCGACCTCACCCACAGCCAGATCGCCGAGCGCACCGGGCTGCCGCTGGGGACGGTCAAGAGCCACATCCGGCGCACCCTGGAGCGCCTGCGCGACCGGTTGGAGGTGGACGGTGCGGCACTGCACGCCTGAGGACCTGGGCCTGGCGGCCCTGGGTGAGCCCCTCGCCTCCGACGACGCCGCACACCTGGCCGGCTGCGCCCGGTGCCGCGACGAGGTCGCCGTGCTGCGCCGCAGCGTCGCCGCGCTCGCCGTCCCCGAGCTCGCCGACCCCGGCCCGCCCGTCGCACCGCCGCCGACCTTGTGGGCGGGCATCGCCGCGGCCACCGGGGTCACCGTCGCCCCGCGGCCCCACGTCGTCGCGGCCTCCGCCCCGCCCGCCGGGGTGCCCGACAGCCCCCTGGTGCCGGTGGCCGCACCCGCCCCGGTGGCGCCGCCCGCCGTCTCCGCCCGCCCGCCCGCGCCCGTCGTGCCGCTGCGGCCCCGCCGCTCGCGGGTGCTGCTGGCCGCGGCCGCCGCGCTGGTGGCCGGGCTCGCCATCGGCGCCGGCGCGGTCGCCCTGCGCGGCGGTGACGCGGCCGACGACCCCGCCGGCGACCCCGGCGTCCCGCTCGCCGCCGCCACCCTCGACCCGCTCCCCGACAGCGACGCGTCGGGCCGGGCCACGGTGGTCGAGCGGGCCGACGGCACGCGGGTGCTGGAGGTGGAGCTGGCCGCCGGAGCCCCGGCCGAGGGCTACTACGAGGCCTGGCTGCTCACCGAGTCGGTCTCCGGGCTGATCCCGCTCGGCGTGCTGCGCACCGGCACCGACGAGTTCGTGCTGCCCCCCGACCTCGACCTCGGCGAGTACCCGGTGGTCGACGTCTCGGTCGAGCAGCTCGACGGCGACCCCGCGCACTCCGGCGTCTCGGTGGCGCGCGGCCAGCTGGACACCTGAGCACCCGCACTACCGTCGGGGCGTGACCGCGCTCGACCTGCTGCTCCCCCACGAGGACCTCGGCGACTCCTGGCGGGCCGCCCGCCCGCGGCCGGCCGGGCGGCACCTGGACACCGCGGCGTGCAGCCGGCAGAGCAACCGGGTGCTCGAGGCGGTGGCCCACCACGCGCGGCACGAGGCCGAGCTCGGCGGGTACGTCGCCGAGGCCACCGCCGGCGACCTGCTGCAGCAGGGCCGCAGCGTCATCGGCGGGCTGGCCGGGATGGCCGCGGCCGACGTGGTGTTCGTCGAGTCCGCCCAGGCGGCGCTGGCCGCGCTGCTCGCGGCCTGGCGGCTGCCCGCCGGCTCGCGCGTGGCGCGGGTGCCGGGCGAGTACGCGCCCAACGCGGCGATGCTGCGCGACGCGGGCCTGCAGACGGTGCCGCTGACCGTGGACGGTGACGGCCGGGTCGACGTCGAGGCGCTCGGGCGGCTGCTGGCCGGCGACCCGCCCCGGTTCGTGCACCTGACCCACGTGGCCAGCCACCGCGGCGTCGTCCAGCCGGCCGCGGAGGTGGCCGCGCTGTGCCGGGAGCACGGGGTGCCGCTGGTGCTCGACGCCGCGCAGTCGCTCGGGCACGTGGACGTCGACCTCGGCGCCGACGTCGTCTACTCGACCTCGCGCAAGTGGCTGGCCGGCCCGCGCGGGGTGGGCGTGCTGTGCGCGCGGCCCGCGGTGACCGCCGAGCTGCGGCCGGCGCTGCCCGCGCCGGCCGACCTGCCGCCGCTGCGCGCGCTGGAGAGCGGCGAGGCGCACGTGGCCGGCCGGGTCGGGCTGGTGCTGGCGGTCGGGGAGCACCTGGCGGCGGGTCCCGACCGGGTGCGCGCGCGGCTGGCGGCGCTGGGCCGGGCGTCGCGGGAGGTGCTCGACGGCGCGGCCGGCTGGCGGGTGGTCGAGCCCCTCGACGAGCCGACCGCGACCACCACGCTGCGCCCGCCCGACGGCGTCGACGTCGTCGCCACCCGGGCGCGGCTGCTCACCGAGCACGGGATCGTCACCACCGCCGCGCTGACCGAGCGGGCGCCGGAGGAGATGACCTCACCCGTGCTGCGGGTCTCGCCGCACCTCGACGCCACCGTCGACGACCTCGAGGCCCTCGCCGCCGCCCTCTGACCGGTGCACTTCCGCGGAGTTGCCCGGGGCGACTCCGCGGAGGTGCCCGGTCTAGCGGGCCGCCTGGACGCGCTGCGACACCCGGCGGTGGACGGCGAGCTGCTCGTCGAGCCCCGGGTGCACCGGGACGCCGTCCTCGACGACGAACCGCCCGCCGACGACGGTGTGCCGCGCCGCCACCGGCCCGCACCGCAGCCACGCCTCCACCGGGTCCGACAGCGCGCCCGCGAACGCCGGCCCGGTCAGCGGCCACACGGTCAGGTCGCCGCACGCGCCCACCGACAGCTGCCCGATCTCGCCGGTGCGCCCGAGGCAGGCCGCCCCGCCACGGGTGGCCAGCTCCAGCGCGTCGCGGGCGCCGAACGACGCCGCGCCGTGCCGCAGCTTGCCCTGCAGCATCGCGGTGCGCGCCTCCAGCCACAGCGAGGCGGCGTCGGCCGACGCGGACCCGTCCACGCCCAGCCCCACCGGCGCCCCGGCCGCCCGCAGCTCCGCCACCGGTGCCAGCCCGCTGCCCAGCACCATGTTCGACGACGGGCAGTGCGCCGCCCCCACCCGCGCCGCGCCCAGCCGGGCCACCTCGGCCGGCGAGGGCCACACGACGTGCGCCAGCCACACCCGGTCGCTCATCCAGCCGACGTCGGCGAGGTGGTCGACCGGGCTGCGGCCGAAGCGCTCCCGGCAGAACGCGTCCTCGTCCTGCGTCTCGGCGAGGTGGGTGTGCAGCCGGACGTCGAGCCGCTCGGCGAGCTCCGCCGTCCGGGTCATCAGCTCCGTCGACACGCTGAACGGCGAGCACGGCGCGAGCGCGAGGCGGGTCAGCGCGTGCGGCGAGCGGTCGTGGTGCGCCTCCACCAGGCGCTGCGACTCGGCCAGGACCTCGTCGTCGTCCTGGACGACGGAGTCCGGCGGCAGCCCGCCGTCCTTGACCGACAGCGACATCGACCCGCGGGTGAATTGCGACCGCACCCCCAGGTCCTGCGCCGCCCGCACCTCCGCGGCGATCAGGTCGCCGGCGCCGCGCGGGTGCACGTAGAGGTGGTCGGTCGAGGTGGTGCACCCGGCCAGCGCGAGCTCGGTGAGCCCGACGTAGGCCGAGACGTAGGCCGCCTCCTCGTCCAGCCGCGCCCACAGCGGGTAGAGGGTCACCAGCCAGTCGAACAGCCCGCCTCTCAGCGCCGGGGCGTAGGAGCGGGTCAGGTTCTGGTACAGGTGGTGGTGGGTGTTGACCAGCCCCGGCGTCACCAGGCAGCCGCGCGCGTCGACCGCCCGCGCCGCCGGCGGCCGCGGGTCGCCCGGCCCGCCCACGCCGCTGACCACCCCGCCGGTCACGGCGACCCAGCCGCCGGCGATCTCCCGCCGCTCGTCGTCGACGGTGGCCACCAGGTCGGCGTCGTGCACCAGCAGGTCCGCGGTCGTCTCCACGGGCGGCATCCTGCCCAGGCGGTGGGGAGGGGGCGAGTCCCGCGGCTCCGCGGCGCAACCCGACCGTGACAGTCCGGGGCTACCGTGGCCCTCCCCCGGTGCACCAGGAGGAGCGACGCATGGAGTTCCTGCAGCCCACGACGTGGGAGGAGGCGGTCGAGACGAAGGCCGCCCACCCCGACGCGGTCCCGATCGCCGGGGGCACCGACGTCATGGTCGCGGTCAACTTCGGCCGCCTGCGCCCGGCCCGGCTGCTGGACCTGACCCGCGTCCCCGACCTGCAGCAGTGGGACACCGAGGACGGCGTCGTCCGGCTCGGCGCCGGCGTCCCCTACGCGCGGGTCATCGGCGAGCTCGGCGACCGGCTGCCCGGCCTGGCGATGGCCGCCCGCACCATCGGCTCCCCGCAGATCCGCAACCGCGGCACCGTGGGCGGCAACCTGGCCACCGCCTCCCCCGCCGGCGACGCGCACCCCGCGCTGCTAGCCGCCGACGCCGAGGTCGAGGTGGCCTCCGTCCGCGGCACCCGGCGCATCCCGGTCGCCGACTTCTACACCGGCGTCAAGCGCTCCGCGCTGGCCGACGACGAGCTCGTCGCCGCCGTCCGCATCACGCCGCCGAGCGGCCCGCAGCAGTACAGCAAGATCGGCACCCGCAACGCGATGGTCATCGCCGTCGCCGCCTTCGGGCTGGCGCTGCACCCCGACCGCCGCGCCGTCGGCACCGGCATCGGGTCGGCCGCGCCCACCCCGCGCCGGGCCCCCGCCGCCGAGGAGTTCCTCGCCGGCGAGCTCGACGGGCTGTGGGACTCGCGCGCCGAGCTGCCGCCCGCCACCGCGGCACGCTTCGGCGAGCTGGTGGCCGGGGCGGCCGCGCCGATCGACGACGTCCGCGGCACCGCCCGCTACCGCGTCCACGCGCTGTCGGTCATGGCCCGCCGCACGCTGACCTGGGCCTGGGCCGAGTACCGGAAGGGGGAGACGAGGTGCGCCTGACCTGCACCGTCAACGGCACCGAGCAGCTGGTGGACGACGTCTGGGAGGGCGAGAGCCTGCTCTACGTGCTGCGCGAGCGGATGGGCCTGCCCGGCTCGAAGAACGCCTGCGAGCAGGGCGAGTGCGGATCGTGCACCGTCTACCTCGACGGGCTGCCCGTGTGCGCCTGCCTGGTCGCCGCCGGGCAGGCCGAGGGCCGGGAGGTCGGCACCGTCGAGGGGCTGGCCGCAGGCGGCGAGCTGCACCCGGTGCAGCAGGCCTTCCTCGACGCCGGCGCCGTCCAGTGCGGCTTCTGCACACCCGGGCTGCTGGTGGCCACCGACGACCTGGTCGGCCGCGCGCTGGCCGAGGGGCGCAGACCCGCCGACGCCGAGATCCGCGAGGCCCTGGCCGGCAACCTGTGCCGCTGCACCGGCTACGAGAAGGTCCTCGACGCCGTCCGGCTGGCCGCCGACCGCATGGCGGAGGAGGCGCGGTGAGCACCCCCACCCGTTCGCCCAGCGGCGCGCCGTCGCACCTCACCGGCCCCGGCGGCGGGCGGGTCGGCGACGACGCGGCGCGCCCCGACGGCGTCCTCAAGGTCCGCGGCGAGTTCGCCTACGGCAGCGACCTGTGGATGGACGACATGCTGTGGGGGGTCACCCTGCGCAGCCCGCACCCCTACGCCCGCATCCGCTCGGTCGACGTCGGCCCGGCGCTCGCCGTCCCCGGGGTGCACGCCGTCCTCACCTCCGACGACGTCCCGGGCTCCAAGACCTACGGCCTGGAGTTGGCCGACCAGCCGGTGCTGGCGGTCGACGTCGTCCGCTACCAGGGCGAGCCGGTGGCGCTGGTCGCCGCCGACCACCCCGAGACCGCCCGCCGGGCCGCGGCGCGCATCGCCGTGGACTACGAGGTGTGGGAGCCGGTCACCGACGCCCGCGAGGCGCTGGGCCACCCGCACTGGAACCGGGTGCACGAGACGGAGGCGCCGGTCACCGAGCTGAGCCGGGAGAGCGCCCACCTGCACCCGGAGGGCAACCTGGTGCGCCACGTCAAGGTGCGCAAGGGCGACCCGGACGCCACCGCCGACGTCGTCGTGGTCGGCGAGTACGAGGTCGGCATGCAGGACCAGGCCTTCCTCGGCCCGGAGTCGGGGCTGGCGGTGCCGGCCGAGGACGGCGGCGTGGAGCTCTACGTCGCCACCCAGTGGCTGCACGTCGACCAGCGGCAGATCTGCGCGGCGCTGGGCATGCCGCCCGAGCGGGTGCGGCTGACCCTGGCCGGCGTCGGCGGCGCCTTCGGCGGCCGCGAGGACCTGTCGATGCACGTGCACGCCTGCCTGCTGGCGCTGCACACCGGCCGGCCGGTGAAGATGTCCTACAACCGCGAGGAGTCCTTCTTCGGCCACGTGCACCGGCACCCGGCCACCATGCGCTACGAGCACGGGGCCACCCGCGACGGCGACCTGGTCTACGTGCGGGCGCAGATCTACCTCGACGGCGGCGCCTATGCCTCGAGCACCCCGGCCGTCGTCGGCAACGCCGGGACGATGGGCATCGGCCCCTACGTCGTCCCGAACGTGCACGTCGACTGCTACGGCGCCTACACCAACAACCCGCCGTGCGGCGCGATGCGCGGCTTCGGCTCGGTGCAGACGGCGTTCGCCTACGAGGCGCAGATGGACGCCCTGGCCGCCGAGCTCGGCATGGACCCGGTCGAGCTGCGCTGCCGCAACGCGATGGAGCAGGGCTCGCCGACGCCCACCGGCCAGGTGGTCGACAGCCCGGCGCCGGTGGCCGAGCTGCTGCGCCGGCTGCAGGCCATGCCCCTGCCGCCGTCGCCCGCGACGGGTGCGGACGCCGATCTGCGCGACATGCCCGGCGGGGTCTCCAACACCACCCACGGCGAGGGCGTGCGGCGCGGGGTCGGCTACGCGGTGGCCTACAAGAACGTCGCCTTCTCCGAGGGGTTCGACGACCACTCCACCGCCCGCGTGCGGTTGGAGGTGGTCGGCGGCGAGCCGACCGTCACCGTGCACACCGCGGCGGCCGAGGTGGGCCAGGGCCTGGTCACCGTCGAGCAGCAGATCGCGCGCACCGAGCTGGGCGTGGACCGGGTCGTCGTCGCCCCGAAGGACACCGCCGTCGGGTCGGCGGGCTCGACGTCGGCGTCCCGGCAGACCTACGTCACCGGCGGCGCGGTCAAGGCCGCGTGCGAGGCGGTCCGCGCGCGCGTGCTGGAGCGGGCCGCGGCGTTGACCGGCTGGCCGGTGGGCGACCTGCGGCTGTTCGACGGCGCCGTGGTGGCCGAGGGCCTGCAGCTGCCGCTGGCCGAGGTGCTCGGCGACGACGCGGTCGAGGAGACTCTGGAGTGGCGGCACCGGCCCACCGAGGCGCTCGACCCGGAGACCGGCCAGGGCTTCGCGCACGTGCAGTACGCCTTCGCCGCGCACCGCGCCGTGGTCGACGTCGACACCGAGCTCGGCCTGCTCAAGGTGGTGGAGATGGCCTGCACCCAGGACGTCGGCAAGGCGATCAACCCGCAGGCGGTCGTCGGCCAGATCCAGGGCGGCACCGCGCAGGGGCTCGGGCTGGCGGTCATGGAGGAGGTGCTGGTGCGCGACGGCCGGGTGCGCAACCCGTCGTTCACCGACTACCTCATCCCGACGGTGCTCGACATGCCGCCGATGCGCATCGAGGTGCTCGAGTACGCCGACCCGCACGCGCCCTACGGCCTGCGCGGCGTCGGTGAGGCGCCCAACATCTCCTCGGGCCCCGCGGTGCTCGCCGCGATCCGCCAGGCGACCGGCCTGCCGCTGACCCGCGTCCCCGTCCGCCCGGAGCACATCACCCGGACGTGATCCCGGCCAGGCGGTCCATCGCGGTCAGCACCCGGTCCTGCAGGCCGGGGTCCTCGAGCGCGCGCGGCGTCCGCGCCCGGCGGCGTCCGGCCGTGTAGCCGCCGGGCCAGTCGCCGGCCGCGGCCAGCGCCACCCGTGCGCCGCCGTCCTCGACGTCGCCCGGCGCGCCCGGGGAGGCCAGCTTGGTGCGCACCCAGCCCGGGTCGACGGCGCCCACGCGCAGGGCGGGCAGGCGACGGGCCCAGCCCAGGGACAGGACGACGTCGAGGGCCTTGGAGTCGGCGTACGCGCGCCGCGGCTCGCGCGGGCTGCCGAGGTCGTCCGGGTCGACACGGCCGGAGCCGACCATGCCGCTGCCGAGGAAGACCAGCCGCTCGTGCACCCGCTCCCGCAGCAGCGCGGTGAGCAGGTGCGGCGCGAGTGCGTTGACGGCGAACGCGAGCTCGTGGCCCTGCGCGCCGGCCGGCGCCCCGTCCGGGGGCCACACCCCGGCGTTGTGCACCAGGACGTCGAGGTCGCCGAGCTGGTCGGCGAGCGCGCGCACCTCGCCGAGGTCGGCCAGCTCGCCGGTGACCAGCCGGACGTCGCCGAGCCGGCCGAGCTCCTCGGCCACCGGCGCGCCCCGCGCCGCGCTGCGGGCGTGCAGGACGACGGTGTGCCCGCCGGCCAGCAACCGCCGCGCGGCCGCCCGGCCGATGCCGTCGGTGGAGCCGGTGATCGCGATCGTCGCCATGGTGCGGGCCTACCCGCGGGCGGGGGCCTCCCACCGGCGCTGCAGCGCGGCGCGGCCGGCGTCGGTCGGTCGGCCCCACAGCCGCAGGCGGGCCATGCCGCCGTCGGGGAAGACGTCCACCCGCACGCCGGTGATCGCGGTGTCCCCGGGCAGCACGAACCGGTGCCGGGTGTCGGGCTGCAGCGGGGTCACCGGCAGCAGCTGCACCTCCTCGCCGTCGGTCGTCCTGCCGGTCAGCGACGCCGCCCCGGGCGCGTTGCCGAGGAACCACGAGGTGTCCAGCTCGGCGAGGGTCACCGTGCCCTCGCAGGCCAGCGCCACCTCGACCCAGTCGTTGCCGTCGTCGCGGCGCCGCGCGTTCTCCCACCCCTCGCCCATGGAGCGGGCCTCGCCGCGGCCGATGAGCTGGTGCGGGCTGCCGTAGAACGCGTTGCTCACCCCGGTGACCCGCCCGCCGTTCTCCAGCGCGGCCAGGTCGCAGGGGCCGGCGTCGAGCAGCCGAGGGTCGGGGACCACCTCGCCGTGCACCCGCAGCCGGGCCACGCCGCCGTCGGGGTGGATCGACAGCCGCACGTGGGTGACCCGCGGCCCCGGCTCGACGGTGAAGCGGTTCTCCGTGCCGCCGGCCAGGTCCGACAGCGGCAGCAGCGGCACCCAGTCGGCGTCGGCCAGTGCCGACGCGGGCGGGTGGCCCTCGACCGCGGCGCCCTCCAGCGACGCCCGCGGCGGGTAGTTGCCCAGGAAGTGGGCGGTGTCGACGACGACGGCGTGCACGACGCCCGGCATCCCGAGCCGCACGACCGCCCAGTCACTGCCCGGCTCGCGGCGGCGGCGGGTCTCCCAGCCGTCGTACTCCTTGCCGCGCGCCCCGAAGTCCTCGCGCGCCCGCGGCGGCCCGGGCAGCACGAGGTTCTCCTTGCCGGCGAAGAACTCGTCGTTGGCGGCCACCACGGCGCCGCCCTGCGTGCGGACGGCGAGGTCGGGCAGGTCGAACGGGTCACTCACGGGGGTCACTGTGTCACGGGCGGGGTAGGGGCCCGGGGTCCGCGACAGCACCGAGGAGGACCCGTGTCCGAACCCACCGACGACCTGCGCGAGCGCGCCCGGGAGCACGTCCGGCAGATGCCCGCCGAGACCGCGCTCGGCAACGCCGACCCCGCCGGCGGCTCCACCGACGACCCGCAGATCATGAACGACGCCGCCCGGGAGGAAGGCGAGCAGTCCTCCTGACGGCCGGTCAGCGGCCTCCCCGGTCGAGCAGCCGGCCGAGGGGGCTGCCGTCGGCCTCCTGCCCGCGCAGCCAGGTCCGCCGGACGACGCCGGTGAGCTCCCGCCCCGCGTAGGGCGTCACCGGGTTCCGGTGCTCGAGCCGGCCGACCATGGAGGACTCCTCGGGCGCGAACGCGACCAGGTCGGCGTCCCTCCCGACGGCGATCGCGCCCTTGCCCGGCAGTCCGGCCAGCCGCGCCGGCGCCGCCGCCATCCACCCGACCACCTCGGCCAGGCCGACCCCGCGGGCCCGCGCCCCGGTCCACACCGCCGGCAGCGCCACCTGCAGACCGGCGATGCCGCCCCACGCCAGCCCGAAGTCGCCGACGTCGAGCCGCTTGAGCGCAGGCGTGCACGGCGAGTGGTCGCTCACCACCAGGTCGACGTCGCCGGCCCGCAGCGCCGCCCACAGCGCCTCCCGGTGCGCCGCCTCCCGGATCGGCGGGCAGCACTTGAACGCCGTGTCGCCGTCGGGCACGTCCTCGGCGGCGAAGGTCAGGTAGTGCGGGCAGGTCTCCACGGTGATCCGCACACCCGACGCCCGCGCCGCGCGCAGCAGCGGCAGCGCGTCGCCGTCGGCCAGGTGGACGACGTGGCTGCGCGCGCCGGTGTCCCGGGTGGCCGCCACCAGCCGGTCGATCGCCGTCTCCTCCGCCGCGGGCGGCCGGGAGGCGAGGAACGCCGCGTAGCTCGCGCCGGCCGGCTCGGGCGCGGCGGCGATGACCTGCTCGTCCTCCGCGTGCGCGATGAGCAGCCCGTCGACGGGGGCCAGCTCGGCCAGCGCCGCGCGCAGCCCGGCGTCGTCGAGCGGCGGGAACTCGGGGACGCCGGAGTCGAGCAGGAAGCACTTGAACCCGACGACGCCGGCCTCGTGCATCGGCCGCAGCTGGCCGACGTTGCCCGGGACCGCCCCACCCCAGAACGCCACGTCGACGGCCACCTGCCCCGCGGCGACCTCCCGCTTGACCCGCAGCGCCTCGAGCGTGGTGGTCGCCGGCACGGAGTTCAGCGGCATGTCCACGACCGTGGTGATCCCGCCGGCGGCCGCGGCGCGGGTGGCGGTGGCGAAGCCCTCCCACTCGGTGCGGCCGGGCTCGTTGACGTGCACGTGGCTGTCGACCAGGCCCGGCAGCAGCACCTCGTCCTCGGCGAGGGTGACCGCCCCGGCCGGGACGTCGTCGAAGCCGGTGACGGCCGTGACCACGCCGTCCGCGGTGTGCACGGCCGCGGCCCGCTCGCCCTCGGGCAGCACCACCCGCCGCGCCCGGACGACGAGGGTCACGCCACCGCCTCCACCGCTCGGACGACGCGGTGCAGTTCGGCGCCCCACGCGGTGGCCACCCACCCGTTCTCCAGGGGCAGGCGGACGGCGTCGTCGGCGGTCAGCACCCCGGCAGCCTGCCCCACGTGGACGGTCGACGCGTAGGCGCGCGGGGCCACCGGCGGCAGCCAGGCGGGCGCGCCGGGACCCAGGCCGACGGTGGTGTGCAGCAGCGGGCGGCCGCCGACGACCACGCGGGTGGTGCCGGTCCAGCGGCCGGGCTCCTCGCCGGTGCGGCCGAGGAGCACCTGCTCGGTGGCGGTGAGGACGGCGCCGGGCGCCAGGGTCGCGACCAGCTCGGCCCGGTGGGAGGCGCGGGCGGCCACCACCGTGGGCTCGGGTCTCAGGTCGAGCGTCCCGGCCACCTCGGCGACGACGCGCTGCGCCGAGGGGCGGTCGCCGGCACGGTCGGGCAGCGCGACGGCGGCGGCCACCGTGCGCACCGCCAGCGTGGCGCCCTCCTCCACGACCAGCCGGACCTCGGCGTCGTCCCCGCCGAGCGGGCCGAACGCCGTCGCCACCAGGTGCACCGACGCCGGGCCGGTGCGCCGCACCGCCAGCTGCCCGCTGCCGCGGACGACGGGCAGCACGGTGCGCCCGCCGGGCCCGCGCCGGGCGACGACCTCGACCCGGGTGATCAACCCTGCTGCAGCCGGCGGACGCGCACCTGCTCGCGCACCCACGCGGCCACCTCGGTGGCGGCCGGGTCCTCGCGCAGGGAGATGAGCAGCGTCGGCCTGTCCCCGCGGACGGTCGCGGAGTCGCGCCGCATGACGTCGAGGTCGGCACCGACCAGCGGCGCGAGGTCGGTCTTGTTCACCACCAGCAGGTCGCTCGCGGTGACGCCCGGCCCGCCCTTGCGCGGCACCTTGTCCCCGCCGGCGACGTCGACGACGAACACCTGCACGTCGACCAGCCCGTAGCTGAAGCTCGCCGTCAGGTTGTCCCCGCCGGACTCGACGAACACCAGCTCCAGACCCGGGTGGCGAGCCTCGAGCAGCTCGACGGCGTCGAGGTTGGCGGTGATGTCGTCGCGGATGGCGGTGTGCGGGCAGCAGCCGGTCTGCACCGCCTCGATCCGGTCGTCGGGGAGGACGGCGTTGCGGCGCAGGAAGTCGGCGTCCTCGGTCGTGTAGATGTCGTTGGTGACGACGGCGAGGTCGTACTCGGCGCCCAGCGTGCGGCACAGCGCCGCGGCGAGCGCGGTCTTGCCCGAGCCGACCGGGCCGCCGAGCCCGACGCGCAGCGGCCCGCCGTGCCGGTGCGCCGTGGGCGCGTCGACGTAGTCGGCCAGGTTGTGGTCAGGAGGCAAAGAAGCGGTCCCCTCTCGTGGCGTGCACCTCGGCCAGCAGGTCGAGGAGCGGATCGGTGTCGGCGGGCAGTCCGTCCCGGAGCGCGTCGTCGGCGACGGCGTCGATCGCGGGGGCCAGCCGGGCGGTGACGGCGGCGACGGTGAGCGGGTCCAGGGCCAGCAGCCGCTGGGCCGCCGTCGCCGGCCCGCTGACCGACAGGTAGGCCGCCGCCGCGGCGGCATCGCGCGGGGTGAGCCCGCCGGCGGCCGCGGCGACGCCGAGTGCGACCGGGTGGTGCGGGGCGGCGGGCAGCGCGTCCCACACCGGCGAGGGCCAGGCGCGGCGGCCCACCCGCACCAGCCCGCGGCCCTGCTGCCGCGACGCCGCCCGCAGCGCCGGCGACGGCGTCCGCGCGTCGGCCTCGCCGTC
This sequence comes from Geodermatophilus tzadiensis, assembly GCF_003002915.1. Lineage (GTDB taxonomy): Bacteria > Actinomycetota > Actinomycetes > Mycobacteriales > Geodermatophilaceae > Geodermatophilus > Geodermatophilus tzadiensis. The sequence goes on from NZ_PVTG01000016.1 coordinate 126,562, forward strand.
GAGGTGGCGGAGCGCAGCGACGAGCTCCGAGGAGGCGGGGGCCGGAGGCTCCCCCGAGGAGGAGCCGGCAGGGCTCCGCGCTCCAGGGGACGGCACGTGGCCGCGGTGTCGTCCGGAGGACGACCGTGTGGTCGCAGCAGCCGCGAGCCCCGCGGTGACCGCGCCGGCCGTCGTCAGCCGGCGGAGGAGGAACGCGGCCAGCGACGCCGGGTCGTGCACGTGTCCGGCCGCGATCGCCTGCTCCACCCCGCCGGAGTGCGTGTGCCCACCGGCGGGGAGGCGCGAGTCGGCCAGCGTGAGGAGGGCTGCCGTCATCAGAACAGGAAGTACCGCTGCGCCATCGGCAGCTCGCGCACCGGCTCGGGCTCCCACACCTCGCCGTCCACGGTCACGGTGAAGGTGTCGGGGTCGACGCGGATCTCCGGCAGCGCGGTGTTCTCCGGCATGTCGGCCTTGGTCAGCCGCGTGGTGTCGGTGACCGCGACCAGCCGCCGGTCGACGGCGAGCCGGTCGCCCAACCCCGCCTCGAGTGCCGCCGGCGCCACGAAGTGCACCGACGTCCGCGCGGGGACGCGACCGGAGGCGCCGAACATGGGCCGCGGCAGCTGCGGCTGCGGCGTCGGGATGGAGGCGTTGGCGTCGCCCATCTGCGCCCACGCCACCATGCCGCCCTTGAGCACCGCGTGCGGGCGGACGCCGAAGAACCGCGGGTCCCACAGCACCAGGTCGGCGAGCTTGCCCGGCTCCACCGAGCCGACCTCGCCGTCGATGCCGTGCGCCACCGCCGGGCAGATCGTGTACTTCGCGACGTACCGGCGCGCCCGCAGGTTGTCGGCCGCGCCGTCCCCGGCCAGCGACCCCCGCTTGCGCTTCATCACGTGCGCCGTCTGCCAGGTGCGCAGCACCACCTCGCCGACGCGGCCCATCGCCTGGGCGTCGGACCCGATCATCGAGATCGCGCCGAGGTCGTGCAGCAGGTCCTCGGCGGCGATCGTCGTCGGCCGGATCCGGCTCTCGGCGAAGGCCAGGTCCTCGGGTACGGAACTGTCCAGGTGGTGGCAGACCATGAGCATGTCGAGGTGCTCGTCGAGGGTGTTCACCGTGTGCGGCCGGGTCGGGTTGGTGCTGCTCGGGAGCACGTTCGGGTGCCCGGCCACGGTGATGATGTCCGGCGCGTGACCGCCCCCGGCACCCTCGGTGTGGTACGCGTGGATCGACCGGCCGGCGATCGCGGCGAGGGTGTCCTCGACGAAGCCGGCCTCGTTGAGCGTGTCCGAGTGCAGCGCCACCGGGACGCCGTGCCGCCCGGCCACGGTGAGGCAGGCGTCGATCGCCGCCGGCGTGGACCCCCAGTCCTCGTGCAGCTTGAAGCCGCTCGCCCCGCCGCGGAGCTGCTCCTCCATCGACTCGTGCGACACGGTGTTGCCCTTGCCGAGCAGCGCGACGTTCACGGGCATGAGGTCCATCGCCTCGAGCATCCGGGCCAGGTACCAGTCGCCGGGGGTGATCGTCGTGGCCTTGGACCCCTCGGCCGGACCGGTGCCGCCGCCGACGAGCGTCGTGACGCCCGAGCCCAGCGCCGTCGGCACGATCTGCGGGCAGATGAAGTGCACGTGGCAGTCGATGCCGCCGGCGGTGAGGATCCGGCCGTTGCCCGCCATCACCTCGGTGCCGGGGCCGATCACCAGGTCGGGGTGGACGCCGTCCATGGTGTCGGGGTTGCCGGCCTTGCCCAGCGCGACGACCCGCCCGTCGCGGACGCCGACGTCGGCCTTGACGACCCCCCAGTGGTCGAGGACGACGGCGCCGGTGATCACCAGGTCGGGCGCGCCCTGCGCGCGGGTGGCCCGGCCCTGGCCCATCGACTCGCGGACGACCTTGCCGCCGCCGAACACCGCCTCCTCGCCCGCCCGGCCGGGTCCGCCGCAGCGGTCCTCCTCGACCTCGATCAGCAGGCCGGTGTCGGCCAGCCGGATTCGGTCGCCGGTGGTCGGGCCGTAGAGCTGGGCGTAGCGCTCGCGGGACAGCCGGACCATCAGCCGAGCCCTCCCTCGGCGGTGAGGCCCGGGACGACGCGCGCGCCGGCCAGCGGCACGAGGGTCACCGTGCGGGTGATGCCGGGCTCGAACCGGACGGCGGTGCCGGCGGCGACGTCGAGCCGGTGGCCGCGGGCGGCGTCCCGGTCGAAGGCCAGCGCCCGGTTGGTCTGGGCGAAGTGCACGTGCGAGCCGACCTGCACCGGCCGGTCGCCGGTGTTGGTCACCTCGAGCTCGACCCGCGGCGCACCGGGCAGCGTCTCGATGACGCCCTCGGCCGGGATCACCTCGCCCGGGATCACGGGATGGGCTGGTGGACGGTCACGAGCTTGGTCCCGTCGGGGAAGGTCGCCTCCACCTGCACCTCCTCCAGCAGCTCGGGGACGCCGTCCATCACGTCGTCGCGGGTGAGGACCGTGCGGCCCGACTGCATGAGCTCGGCCACCAGGACGCCGTCCCGGGCACCCTCGAGCACGTGGTCGGTGACGATCGCCGTCGCCTCCGGCAGGTTCAGCCTGAGCCCGCGGGCCTGCCGGCGACGGGCGAGCTCGGCGGCGTAGGAGAGCAGCAGCCGTTCCTGCTCGTGCGGGGAGAGGTGCACGCGGAGTCCTCCGGGGGTGGGGAGCCCGGACGCTAACCGCCGGATGTGTCGCGCCCGTTACCGGAGCGGCCGGAAGAACTCCCGGACGTCGGCCACCAGCTCCGCCGGGCGCTCCATCGCGGCGAAGTGCCCGCCGCTGTCGTGCTCGCGCCAGAACCGGAGGTCGGGAAGCTGCCGCTCCACCCAGGCGCGGGTCGGCTGGAAGATCTCGTGGGGGAAGAGCGAGACGCCGGTGGGCACGCTCACCTGCGGCTCACGTTCCTGCGGTGCCCGCGCCATCTCCCAGTACATCCGCGCCGACGACGTCGCCGTCCCGGTGAACCAGTAGACCGAGACGTCGTCGAGCAGGCGGTCGATGCCGAGGGCGGCCACCGGGTCGCCGTCGCAGTCGGACCAGGCGGCGAACTTCTCGAGGATCCAGGCCGCCTGCCCGGCCGGGGAGTCGGTGAGCCCGTAGCCGAGGGTCTGCGGGCGGGTCCGGTGCTGCTGGCTGTAGGAGGAGCCCTCGGTCCGGAAGGCGTGCAGGCGGTCGAGTGCCGCCTGCTCACGCGCGTCGAACTCCGTCTGCCCCGCCGGCGGGCCGGTCACCACCATGTTGAGGTGCACGCCCAGCACCCGGTCGGGGTGGCGGGCGCCCAGGTTGGCCGACACGAACGAGCCGATGTCCCCGCCCTGCGCCCCGAAGCGCTCGTACCCGAGCCGGCGCATGACCTCCGCCCACGCGTCGGCGGTGCGGCCCGGACCCCAGCCGGGAGTGGTCGGCTTCCCGCTCCACCCGTAGCCGGGCAGCGACGGGACGACGACGGAGAAGGCGTCGCGCGGGTCCTCCGGCTCGGTCAGGGGGCCGAGGACGTCGAGGAACTCGAGCACCGACCCGGGCCAGCCGTGCGTCAGCACCAGGGGCAGCGCGCCCTCGTGCGGGGAGCGGACGTGCAGGAAGTGCACGGGCAGCCCGTCGACCACCGTCGTCGCCTGCGGGACCGCGTTGAGCCGCGACTGGACGGCCGTCCAGTCGTGCTCCTCCGCCCAGTACCGGCAGACCTCGCGCAGCCAGTCGAGGGGGACGCCCTGCGACCAGTCGTCCACGGTGGCCGGGTCCGGCCACCGGGTCGCGCGGAGCCGGCGCTGCAGGTCCGCGATGGCGTCCTGCGGCACGTCGACGGTGAAGGGCGTGACGGCGTCGTCCACGGCGTCACCGTATCGACGCGGCCGCCACCGCGGACAGGGCGGCAGCAGGAACGCGGAAGGGCCCCCACCGGGTGGTGGGGGCCCTTCCGGGAATGGTTGTCCGGCGGTGTCCTACTCTCCCACCCCGTCTCCAGGGCAGTACCAT
>NZ_PVTG01000017.1 GCF_003002915.1 Geodermatophilus tzadiensis
TGCACCTCCGGCGCCCCGGCGACGAGCAGGTCGAGGAGCCCACCGGTGAACACCGGCGGCGCGTCGTCCTCGATCTCGGGCACGAGCCGAACCTAGGGCCGGGGTACGACAGTTCCCGCAGGTCACAGGCTGACGCGGGCTCCGACTCCGTGGGACCGGGACGTTCGGGCGACTCTCGGTGGCGACCCCCGATGGCGGAGGGGTCGAGACAACAGCGCCTGGTGGAGCCCGCTCGGCTCCGTGGACGCAAGAGGGACCGGAGCGGCCAACGGGTCCGGGTCCGGGTCCATCCGGTCGGGTCGAGCCCCGTCCGGACGTGCAGTCGACGGTCAGGCCGCCAGCGGCTCGGCGGGCTCCTCGGCCGGCTCGGTGGCGGGAGCGCGGCGGCCCGAGATCCGCAGGCCCACCGCCGCGCCGAGCGCGAGCAGGATGACGACGACGCCGTAGACCTCGGCGGCCAGCCCGAGCCCGACGGAGGCCGACGCGATCCCGGCGGCGATCGCCGGGATGCTGAACGCGAGGTAGCCGACGACGAAGATGCTCGACAGCAGCCCCGCGCGCCGGCCGGGCGCGACCCCGGCGGTGACCGTGGCGACCGCGCCGAGGAAGGCGGCCCCGAACCCGAGACCGGCGATCCCGGCCGAGACGAAGAACAGCCAGGCCGCACCGGTGGCCAGCGAGACCAGCAGGGCGCCCACCGCGACGGCGAACACGAGGCAGCCGCCGCCCATCGACCGGCGCGGCGGCAGGTCGCGGGCCAGCAGGCTGCCGACGACGCCGGTCCCCTGCATGCACAGGATGAGCAGGCTGCCGACGAGGTGGTCGGTGATGCCGAAGACGGCGGCGGTCAGCGACGGGCCGAGCGAGAGCACCAGCCCGCCCATCGCCCACAGCGCCACGAGGCAGGGGACGGCGACGGCGAACGCGCGCCGCTGCGGCCGCGGCACCTCGACCTGCGGGCGCAGCGAGGCCAGCGCCCCGGGCAGCCGCGGGGAGGACTCCGGCAGCGCCAGCACGGCGGCCGCGCCCAGCACGAAGACGACGGTGAGCACGCCGAACACCCACGGCGTCGGCTCGGCCAGGCCCTCGATCGCCAGCCCGGCGCCCACCGCGCCCAGGGACAGGCCCAGGCCGGGGGAGACGCTGTTGACCAGCGGCCCGAGCGGCCGCTCGCCGCGCTGCAGGTCCAGCAGGGTGGCACCCAGCGCCCCGGTGAGCGCGCCGGTCGAGAGCCCCTGCAGCACGCGGGCGGCCAGCAGCCACCCCACGCCGTCCGCGGCGAGGAAGACGACCATCGCCACCGCCTGCAGCAGCAACCCGCCGGCCAGCACCGGCCGCCGTCCCACGTGGTCGGACAGCCCGCCGACCACCAGCAGCGCGGCCAGCAGCGCGAAGGCGTAGATGCCGAACACCAGGGTCAGCACGCCGGCGCCGAAGCCGAACTGCTCCTGGTAGACGCGGTAGAGCGGCGAGGGGACGCCGGAGGCGGCCAGCACCAGCACGAGCAGCACCGCGGCGGTCCAGAAGGCGGCCGGGCGGGGGAGTCGGGCGGTCGGCACGGGTCAGGTCAAGGAGGGCGCGGCGCTCGTTGTTCCCTGCAACGGCGTGTCAGGCCGGATACCGGCGTGGCGTGTACACCTGGCCGGACGGCGTCACCCGGGTCTGGGACGACCCGACCAGCACCAGGCAGCGCATGTCGACCGTCTCCGGGTCCAGCTCGCCGAGCGTGGTGACCACCACGGACTCCTGCGGCCCACCGACGTCCCGGCCGACGACGACCACCGTCCCGGGCTTGCGCACCTCGAGCAGGACGTCGAGCGCCTGGCCGAGCTGGTGCGGCCGCGCCTTCGACCGCGGGTTGTACAGCGCGACCACCAGGTCGGCAGCGGCCGCGTGGCGCAGCCGGTCGAGGACCACGTCGAGCGGCTTGAGCACGTCCGAGAGGCTGATGACGGCGAAGTCGTGCCCCAGGGGCGCGCCCACCCGCGAGGCGACGGCCTGCGCGGCGGTCAGCCCGGGCAGCACCCGCACCGGCACGCCGGCGTGCTCGGGCTGCGCGGCCACCTCGAGCACCGCGGCGGCCATCGCGAACACCCCGGGGTCGCCGCTGGAGACCACCGCGACCCGCCGTCCCGACCGGGCCAGCTCCAGCGCCTGCGCGGCCCGCTCGGCCTCCACCCGGTTGTCGCTGGGGTGGCGGGTCTGGCGCGGGTTGGCCGGCACCCGGTCGAGGTAGGGGCCGTAGCCGACCAGGTCGTCGGCGGCCGCGACCGCGTCGGCGGCCTCGGGCGTGGTCCAGCAGCGGGCGCCGGGACCGAGGCCCACGACCACGACCTCGCCGGCGCGCGCCTCGTCGTCCGGGCGCGCGGGGGCGTTCCCCGGACCGGTCAGCGGGCTGGGCAGCAGCGCGAGGGAGAAGTAGGGGACCGACGCGGGGTCGACGTCGGCCAGCGGCAGCGTGCGCTGGCGGTCGGTGGTGGCCCGCTCGACGTAGAGCGCGCGGTCGAGCAGGCCGGCGGCCTCGAACGCCTCGCGCACCTGCGGGAACGTGCGGCCGAGCTTCAGCACCGCCGCGGAGTCGGTGGTGGCCAGCCACTCGGCGAGCTCGTCGGCGGGGAGCGTGCCGGGCAGCACGGTGAGCACCTCGTCGCGCTCGACCAGCGGCCGGCCGGCCACCGCCGCGGCGCCGCTGACGCTGGTCACGCCGGGGACGACCTCGGTGGGGTAGCGGTGGGCCAGCCGCTTGTGCATGTGCATGTAGGAGCCGTAGAAGAACGGGTCGCCCTCGGCCAGCACGACGACGTCGCGGCCGGCGTCGAGGTGCGCGGCCAGCCGGGCCGCGGCGGCCTCGTAGAACTCGTCGATGGCGCCCTGGTAGCCGCCGGGGTGGTCGGTGGCCTCGGTGGTCACCGGGTAGACCAGCAGCTCCTCCACCTGCCCCTCGCGCAGGTAGGGGGCGGCCACCGCGCGGGCCACCGAGCGGCCGTGCTGCGCGGCGTGGAAGGCGACGACGTCGGCGGCGGCGATCAGCCGGGCGGCCTTGACGGTGACGAGCTCGGGGTCGCCGGGACCGAGCCCGACGCCGTACAGGCGGCCGCTCACTCGACGTCGCTCGCGATCGCGTTGACGGCCGCGGCGGTGATCGCGCTGCCGCCCCGCCGTCCCCGGACGACGAGGAACTCCAGGTCGGAGGCGGTCAGGGCCTCCTTGGACTCGGCCGCGCCGATGAAGCCGACCGGGATGCCGAGGACGGCGGCCGGGCGCGGCGCGCCGGCGGCGACCATCTCCAGCAGGTGGAACAGCGCGGTGGGCGCGTTGCCGATGGCGACGACGGCGCCGTCGAGCCGGTCGCGCCACAGCTCCAGCGCGGCGGCGGTGCGGGTGGTGGCCAGGTCGGCGGCCAGCGCCGGCACCCGCGGGTCGTTGAGCGTGCAGACGACGTCGTTGTCCTTCGGCAGCCGGCGCCGGGTCACGCCGGAGGCGACCATCTGCGCGTCGCAGAGCACCGGGGCGCCGGCGTCGAGCGCCTCCCGGGCGCGGGTGACGACGTCGGGGCTGTACGCCACGTCCTCGACCAGGTCGACCTGCCCGCAGGCGTGCACCATCCGCACGACCACCCGGGCGACGTCGTCGGGCAGGCCGCGCAGATCCGCCTCGGCGCGGATCGTGGCGAACGACTGCCGGTAGATCTCGGCGCCGTCCTTCTCGTACTCGTACACCGGCGCGAGGCTACGTCCCGCCGGGAGCGGGTAGCCGGGGGCATGGCTCTCCCCCGCGTGCTCGTCCTCGTGCTGGCCGGTGGCGCCGGCGGCCGGCTGCAGCTGCTGACCGAGACGCGGGCCAAACCCGCCGTCCCGTTCGCCGGTGTCTACCGGCTCATCGACTTCCCGCTGAGCAACTGCCAGCACTCCCAGATCGCCGACGTCTGGGTGTCGATCCAGCAGCACCCGACGTCGCTGGCCGAACACCTGGCCAACGGCCGGCCGTGGGACCTCGACCGCACCACCGGCGGGCTGATGACGCTGCCGCCGTTCCAGGGCACCGAGCGCGGCGGGTGGAACACCGGCACCGCCAACTCGCTGTGGCGGCAGGCCGACCTGGTCCGCGCGTTCGGCGCCGACGCGCTCGTCGTGGTCAGCGCCGACGCCGTCTACGAGCTGGACTACCGGGAGGTCGCCGACGCGCACCTGGCGTCGGGGGCCGAGGTGACCATGGTGACCACCGAGGTCGCCGCCGACGACGCGTCGCGCTACGGGATCGTCGAGGTCGACGGCGACCGGGTCACCGGCTACGCCTACAAGCCCGACGAGCCGGCCACCACCACGGCCACCAACGAGGTGTTCGTCTTCAGCCCGGGGCCCACCCTGGACCGGCTCGAGCAGCTGCGGTCCGAGCTCGGCGAGGAGGGGCTGGAGGACCTCGGCACCCACCTGCTGCCCGCGCAGACGGAGGATGGCCTGGCCCGCGCGTACCCGCTGGGGGGCTACTGGCGCGACGTGGGCACGGTGGAGTCCTACTGGCGGACGCACCAGGAGTTCCTCACGCCCGAGCCGCCGATCGACCTCGACGCCCCGGAGTGGCCGATCCACACCCGCGGCGGCCGGCGCAGCGCGGCCCGGGTGCTCGACGACGGCCGGATCGAGAACAGCCTGCTGTCGGGCGGCACCCGGGTCTCCGGCGACGTGCGCGGCTCGGTGATCTCGCCCGGCGTGGTGGTGGAGGCCGGCGCGACCGTCGTCGACTCGGTGCTGCTGCCCGGCGTGCGGATCCGGTCGGGCGCGACGGTGACCCGCGCGGTGGTCGACGACGGCGTCGACGTCGGCCGCGGCTGCACGGTCGGCGGCGAGGGCGACGTCGCGCTGCTCGGCCGCCGGGTGCAGGTCCCCGAGGGCACGGAGATCGCCGCCGGCGCCCGCTACCCGGACCCGGAGGACGACTGAGGAAGGAGGCCCCTCCTCCCCACCCCTCGCACGCTCGGGGCGGGCCCCTGGAGGGGACGCCGGGGGATCCTGATCAGCCGATGCGGTAGCCGTCGGTCGTCGCGACCACGTCGAGGACGTCCCCGCGCGGGCGGCCGCAGCGGCGCTCGCAGCCGGCCCAGTGCAGCCGGGCGCCGTCGGGCACCGTCCCGGCGGCGACGGCCGCGGCCGCGTCGGCGCGGACGTCGGCCAGCGACCTGGCGCAGCCGGGCCGCCCGGCGCAGGCGGTGACCCGCACCCACGGGCTGTCGGCGTCGAAGACCACGCCGGTGCGGTACAGGTCGACGGCGGCGTCGTCCACGCGGTCCTCGGCGAGGTCGGGGACGACGACGCTGCGCCAGGGGGTCAGCTGCACCTCGCCGGTGAGCGCGGCCAGCAGGTCGGCCTGAGCGGCGGAGAGCCGGCCCAGGGGCAGGACGCCGATCAGCGCCGTCCGCCCGTCGGCCTGGGCCTCCGCGCCGACGGGGCCGGTCGCCGGGGCCTCCGGCAGGACGGCGGGGGCCACGCGCGGGCCGGGCAGCCGGGCCGCCACCCGGGCCGGACCGTCGGCGAGCTCGGCCAGCCGCCAGGCGGTGCCACCCTGCGCGGCGCGCTCGGCGAGGAAGGCGCGGGCGGCGGCGAGCAGCAGGCCGACGGCGTCGGCGGGCGCCGCGCGCAGCCCGCTGTCGGCGCCCGCGAGCACCAGCGCCACCGCGCCGGGGGACAGCGCGAGCAGGCCGACGTCGCCGGCCAGGCCGGTCACGTCGCCGCGGCCGTCGTCGAGGGTGGCGAGGAAGCGGCCGGGCAGACCGGCGAGGGCGGGGTCGGCGCACAGGCCGGCGTCGAGGGCGGCGACCCACGGCCGGGCGTCGAGGTGCCCGCCGGCCCGGCCGGTCAGCGCGCTGGCCAGCACGTTGCGCACCCGCTCGTGGCTCTCGCTGGGCAGCAGGCCGGCCGCGGCCAGCCGTTCGCCGAGTGCGGCGGACGCGCCCGGCGCCAGTCCGCGCAGCTGGAGGTTGCCGCGGCTGGTCAGCTCCAGCGCGCCGTCCCCCAGGTCGCGCGCGGCCGCGGCGAGGGCCCGCAGCTGCGGCGCGGTGAGCACGCCGCCGGGGACGCGGACCCGGGCCAGCTCGCCGTCGGCGGCCGAGTGGGTCTGCAGCGCGCCGGGGCAGGCGTCGGCGCGCTGCCGGGGGGAGGAGGTCCGTGCTGCTGAGGTCATGGCGCCCGCGAGGCTACGACGCGGGCGCCACGACCTCGGCCGGATCAGGCGTCGTGGCGGGCGCGGTCGAACGACATCCACACCTCGCGGCGCTCCTTGCGGGTCTGCACCTGCGCCATGGCGGCCACGCGGCGGCGCTGCTCGAAGGAGGCCACGTGCTGGACGACGGCCACCTCGGCGTCGCGCATGGCGCGCTCGGCGGCGAACTCGGCCGGCGTCGACGGGAACTCGTCGGGCGACACCGGCGAGACGTCGTCGTCGGCGGACGCCCGCGCGTACGGGCTGTCGGCCGGCAGGTTGCCGCTGACCCGGCCGTAGGCGCCGAGCAGGAGCAGCACGGCCCCGGCGACGACGGAGAAGCCGACGTTGCTCAGCCCGAACGCCAGGACGTTCCAGTCGGTGTTGAGCACGGCCAGGTTGGCCAGCGCCGAGACCAGGAACAGCACGCCGATGACGATCATGACCGTCGAGGCGGTGCGCGGGCTGCGGAAGGCGGCGAACACCAGGACGACCGCGGTGACGATCGAGATGGTCGACAGCAGGCCGTTCGAGGACAGGCCGAGGATCCGCTCGCCGTCGGTGGAGAAGAAGGCCAGCCCGTTGGCGAAGCCGAGGATGCCGAACAGGGCGATCACCCCGGCGACGACGAACGCGCCGATGCGCTGGACGGTGTAGACGCGGCCGCCCTGCTCGGTCGCCGGGCCGGCGGGCTCGGCGTCGGGCTCGGCGGCAGCCGGCCGAGCGGGGACCGCGGCCTCGGCAGGAGCGGCCTGGGCGGTAGGGGGCCCGGCGGGCGTGGAGGCGGGGGCGGAGGAGGCGGACGCCGGTGCACGGTCGGCCTTCCGGGGGCGGTGCAGGGACAGGGCCATGGCAGGGCTCCTCGGGTCGGGTGGTGCCACACCGGTTGTTCCCAACTCGGTGGCGTACGGATGCACCTGTTTCCGGACTCCCTCGTGCCGTCCACCGCCCGGGCGTGTCGGGCCGGGAAGAGCCGGCGCGGGGTGGCGGTTGACCGGCCGTGACCCAGCCCTTCGAGACCGACCTGCACTCCGAGTTCCTCCGCGCCGACCTGTTCTTCGCGATGGGTCAGCCCGTCGAGGCCGCGCGTCTGCTCGAGCCGCTGGTGGAGGCCGAGCCGGGCAACGCGGCGGCCCTGGAGCTGCTCGCCCGCAGCTACTTCGGCTCCGCGCAGCTGCGGCGGGCCGAGGCGGCGCTGCTGCGCCTGGTCGACCTCGCCCCGGCCAACGGCTATGCCCGCCGCGCGCTGGCCCGCACCCTGGAGCGGCAGAACCGTCCGGCCGAGGCCACGGTGCACCACCGCCTCGCCGACGCCCTCGGCGCCGCCTGACCGGCCGTGGGCGGCCGGTAGCGTCTGACCGCGTGTTCGTCCTGCTGTCCACCAGCGACACCGACCTGCTCTCCGCCCGCGCCAGCGGGGCCGACTGGCGGCTGGGCAACCCCGTCCGGCTCGGCGCCGAGGGCACCGCGGCGCTGACCGACGGTGCGCAGCTCGTCGTCGTCCGGATCCTGGGGGTGCGGCGGCAGTACGAGGAGCTGCTCGCGCCGCTGCTCGCCGGGCCGGCGCCGGTCGTCGTCCTCGGCGGGGAGCAGGTCCCCGACGCCGAGCTGATGGAGCTCTCGACCGTCCCGATGGGGGTGGCCACCGAGGCGCACGGCTACCTCGCCCAGGGCGGGCCGGACAACCTCGTCCAGCTGCACCGGTTCCTCTCCGACACGGTGCTGCTCACCGGCGAGGGCTTCGAGCCGCCGTCGGTGGCGCCGGACTGGGGTGTGCTGGAGCGGGGAGGCCGGGGGAGCGGCCCGCGGGTCGCCGTCCTCTACTACCGGGCGCACCACCTCGCGGGCAACACCGCCTTCGTCGAGGACCTGTGCTCGGCGATCGAGGACGCCGGCGGTGAGGCGCTGCCGGTGTTCACCTCCTCGCTGCGCAGCGTGTCCGACGAGCTGCTCGACGTGCTGCGCACCGCCGACGCGCTCGTCGTCACCGTGCTCGCCGCCGGCGGCTCGCGGCCGGCCACCGCGCAGGCCGGCGGGGACGACGGCGCCTGGGACGTCGGCCAGCTCGCCGCACTCGACGTGCCGGTGGTCCAGGGACTGTGCCTGACCCGCTCGCGCGCCGACTGGCTGGCCGACGACGACGGCCTCTCCCCGCTCGACGTCGGCAACCAGGTGGCCATCCCCGAGTTCGACGGCCGGCTGATCAGCGTGCCGTTCTCCTTCAAGGAGACCGACGACGACGGGCTGACGCACTACGTCGCCGACCCCGAGCGGGCGGCGCGGGTCGCCGGGACGGCGGTGGCGCACGCGCGGCTGCGGCACACCCCGCCCGCCGAGCGCCGCATCGTGGTGATGCTGTCGGCCTACCCGACCAAGCACGCGCGGATCGGCAACGCCGTCGGGCTGGACACGCCGGCGTCGGTGGTGCGGCTGCTGGCCGCCATGCAGGGGCAGGGCTACGACATCGGCCCCTTCGACGGGCCCGACGCGCTGCCCGGTGTGGCCGACCTCGACGGCGACGCGCTCGTGCACGCGCTCATCGCCGCCGGCGGCCAGGACGCCGACTGGCTCACGGACGAGCAGCTCTCGGGGAACCCGGTGCGCATCCCCGCCGCGGAGTACCGGCGCTTCTTCGACACCCTGCCCGCCGACCTGCGCGCGGCGATGACGGAGCACTGGGGCGAGCCGCCGGGCTCCCTGTTCGTGGACGGCGGCGACATCGTCTTCGCCGCCCTGCGCGCCGGCAACGTCGTCGTGATGGTGCAGCCGCCGCGCGGCTTCGGGGAGAACCCGATCGCGATCTACCACGACCCCGACCTGCCGCCCTCGCACCACTACCTGGCCGCCTACTGGTGGCTGCGGTCGGGATTCGGCGCGCACGCGCTGGTGCACGTCGGCAAGCACGGCAACCTGGAGTGGCTGCCGGGCAAGACGGTCGGGCTGTCGGCGTCCTGCGGGCCCGACGCCGCGATCGGCGACCTGCCGCTGGTCTACCCGTTCCTGGTCAACGACCCGGGCGAGGGCAGCCAGGCCAAGCGCCGCGCGCACGCCACGCTCGTCGACCACCTGGTGCCGCCGATGGCGCGGGCCGACTCCTACGGCGACATCGCCCGGCTGGAGCAGCTGCTCGACGAGCACGCCAACGTCGCGGCGATGGACCCGGCCAAGCTGCCGGCCGTCCGGGCGCAGATCTGGACGCTGCTGCAGGCGGCGAAGCTCGACCACGACCTCGGGCTCGCCGACCGGCCCGACGACGACCACTTCGACGAGATGATCCTGCACGTCGACGGCTGGCTGTGCGAGATCAAGGACTCGCAGATCCGCGACGGCCTGCACGTGCTGGGCACACCGCCGTCGGGCTCCGACCGGGTCGACCTGGTGCTCGCCATGCTGCGGGCGCGGCAGATCTGGGGCGGTGCGGTGGCGCTGCCCGGGCTGCGCGAGGCGCTCGGGCTGACCGAGGACGGCACCGCCGGGCTGCACGCGACCGACGCCGTGGAGGCGCAGGCCGCGGCCCTGGTCTCCGGCATGGAGGACGCCGGGTGGACCGCCGGCGCCGTCGGCCCGGTCGTGCGCGAGGTGCTCGGCCGGGAGGACGCGCAGGTCGCCGACGTGCTGCGGTTCGCCGTCGAGGAGGTGGTGCCGCGGCTGGAGCGGACCACCGACGAGCTCGACGCCACCCTGCACGCCCTCGACGGCGGCTACGTGCCCGCGGGGCCGTCGGGCTCGCCGCTGCGCGGGCTGGTCAACGTGCTGCCGACCGGCCGCAACTTCTACTCGGTCGACCCGCGGGCGGTGCCCTCGCGGCTGGCCTGGGAGACCGGGCAGGCGATGGCCGAGTCGCTACTGGAGCGCTACGTGGCCGACACCGGTGGCTACCCGCCCTCGGTGGGGCTGTCGGTGTGGGGGACGTCGGCGATGCGGACCTCCGGGGACGACGTCGCCGAGGTGCTCGCGCTGCTCGGCGTCCGGCCGGTGTGGGACGACGCGTCGCGGCGGGTGACCGCGCTGGAGCCGGTGCCGCTCGACGAGCTCGGCCGGCCGCGGATCGACGTCACCGTGCGCATCTCGGGCTTCTTCCGGGACGCCTTCCCGCACGTGGTGACCATGCTCGACGACGCGGTGCGGCTGGTCGCCGACCTCGACGAGCCGGCGTCGCAGAACTTCGTGCGGGCGCACGTCGAGGCCGACGTCGCCGGGCACGGCGACCGGCGGCGGGCGACCACCCGGGTGTTCGGCTCGAAGCCGGGCGCGTACGGGGCCGGGCTGCTGTCGCTGATCGACTCGCGGGACTGGCGCGGCGACGCCGACCTCGCCGAGGTGTACGCGGTGTGGGGCGGCTACGCCTACGGCCGCGACCTCGACGGCGTGCAGGCGCGGCCGGACATGGAGGCGGCCTACCGGCGGATCGCGGTGGCGGCCAAGAACGTCGACACCCGCGAGCACGACATCGCCGACTCCGACGACTACTTCCAGTACCACGGCGGGATGGTGGCGACCGTCCGCGCGCTGACCGGCTCGGCGCCGCGGGCCTACATCGGCGACTCCACCCGCCCCGAGCAGGTGCGGACCCGCTCGCTGACCGAGGAGACCTCCCGGGTGTTCCGGGCGCGGGTGGTCAACCCCAAGTGGCTGCAGGCGATGCGCCGGCACGGCTACAAGGGCGCCTTCGAGCTGGCCGCGACCGTCGACTACCTGTTCGGCTACGACGCCACGACCGGAGTGGTGGCCGACTGGATGTACGAGCAGCTCACGCAGACCTACGTGCTCGACCCGGAGAACCGGGAGTTCCTGGAGCGGTCCAACCCCTGGGCGCTGCACGGGATGGCCGAGCGGCTGCTGGAGGCGGTCGACCGGGGGATGTGGGCCGAGCCGGACCCCGCGGTGCTCGCCGGGTTGCAGCAGGCCTACCTCGACACCGAGGGCGACCTCGAGGGCGGGGAGACGCCGGCCCAGCAGGTCGCCCCGTGATGATCTAGGCGCGTGCCCTGCGTCACGGCGCGCCGGGACCCGCCGGGGAGTGACGCATGATCCGTGTGCGCTGGGTAACAGCTCTTGCATGGGCATCCTGAACCGACTCCTCGGAACTGCAGAGACGACGGCTCGACGGGGCGCCGCTGCCGGCGGCCGCGGGATGGGCGGCCGCGGGATGAGCACCCGCGGGATGAGCACCCGGGGCGCGGCCGGCCGCTCGATGGGCCGCACCCGCATGGCGAGCGGCACACCCTCCCGGCGGATGGGCCGCGGCGCGCCGACGACGGCCGCCTCCGGTGGCCTGGGCCGGCTGCTCGGGTCGCTGACCGGCCGCCGCTGAGCGGCCGACCCCGCTGCTCCGGCGGCGGGGTCGCTAGGGCAGCGAGGCGGCGGCGACCAACAGCACGACGGTCGCCGCCGCCTCGCCCATCGCCCCCATCACGTCGCCGGTGACCCCGCCGAGGCGGGCCGTCGCGCGGACCCGGACCCGCTCGGCCACGAGCAGCCCCGTCGCTCCGGCGGCGACGAGGACCGCCGCTGCGAGCACGCCTCCGGCCGTCCACCCTGCGGCCCCGGCGAGCGCCGCGGTGACCACCAGCCACCCGGCCAGCCACGGCCGCGACACCGTGCCCGCCACCGCCTGACCGAGGGACGACCCCTCGGCCGTGCGGACCCCGGGCAGGCCCGTGCGCGCCATCGCCAGGCGGGCCACCACCACCGCGGTCCACAGCGCGAGCCAGCCGCCGTCTCGGCCGAGCAGGGCCGCCGCGGCCGCCGCCTGCAGCAGCAGGACCAGCACCAGCGCCACCACGCCGAACGGGCCCACGTCGCCCCGGTGCATGACCTGCAGCGCCCGCTCCCGGTCGCGCAGCGGACCCAGCCCGTCGGCGGTGTCGGCCAGGCCGTCGAGGTGCAGGCCCCGGGTGAGCGCGGCGAGCACGGCCAGCGCGGCCACCGCCCCGGTCGGCGGGGACACCAGCCGCGTGCCCAGCACCCCCACGCCGGCGGCCACCCCGCCGAGCGCCAGCCCGACCAGCGGCGCCCACGGCAGGACCCCGCGGGTCGACGTCGCCGCCGCGGCCGGCACCCGCACCACGGTCAGCAGCGCCACCGACTCCAGCGGGCCGGCCCACCGCGGCCGGGCGCTCACCGCAGCCGCTGGGGCAGGCCCGCGACGACGAACCACACCTCGTCAGCGGTGCCGGCCAGCCGCTGGTTGACCTCGCCCAGCGCGTCGCGGAACAGCCGTCCGGCCCGGGACTCCGGGACGACGCCCAGGCCGACCTCGTCGCTCACCGCCACCACGTGCGCCGGCGTCATCGCCCAGGCGTTGACCAGCGCGTCCACCCGGGCGGCGAGCCGGTCGAGGGCGCCGGGCGCCTCGCTCCACACGCCGGTCTCGTCCATCAGCGCCGCCACCCACGTGGTGACGCTGTCGATCAGCACCGTGCCCCCGCGCAGCAGCTCGCTGGGCGCCGTCGTCTCCAGCGTCGTCCAGCCCGCCGGGCGCCGGGCCCGGTGCGCGGCCACCCGCCCGGCCCACTCGGGGTCGTCGGTGGCCGGCGCGGAGGTGGCCAGGTAGACGACGTCCGCCCGGTCGGCGACCAGCGACTCGGCGTGCGCCGACTTCCCCGACCGCGAGCCGCCCAGCACCAGCACCCGGCTCACGGCGCGGGCTCCGCCGCGAGCTCCAGGCGGGTCACCGTGCCGTTGTGCGGGGTGAGGGCCGGCAGGTCGGCGGGGCCGAGACCGGCGGCGACCGCCTGCGCCGCCCGGATGGTGTCGCCGTGGGTGACCAGCGCGACCACGTCGGCCGGAGGGTCGGCGGACAGCCGCGCGAGGAGGTCCGCGACCCGCGCGTGCAGCTGCGCCAGGCTCTCGCCGCCCTCGGCCGACCAGTGCGGGTCGGTCCAGTCGACGACGTCCCACAGCTCCCGGGACGGCCGGCCCTCCAGCACGCCGTAGCCCTGCTCGCGCAGCGCGGGCGTCGTGGTGAAGGGCAGGCCCACGGCGCGGGCGCAGTGCTCGGCGGTCTGCACCGCCCTCAGCAGGTCGCTCGACAGCACCGCCCCGGGCCGGAGGGCGGCCAGCTCGGCGGCCGCGGAGGCGGCCTGCCGGTGCCCCAGCTCGGTGAGCGGCACGTGCGCGGTCTGGCCCTGCATCAGCCCGGCGACGTTCCACTCGCTCTGGCCGTGCCGGACGAGGAGGAGGGTGAGCGGGCGAGCCATGGTGGTCGCCGAGCGTAGGCCAGGCGGCGGCGGAGTCCTGCCGGGGTGCTCGTACCGTCGGGACGTGACCATCCCCGTCCGCCCCGGCGCCGCCCGTCCCGCCGGCCGGCCCGCGGGTCCCGACCCGCTGGCCCCGCTGCTGGACCTCCCCGGCGTCCGCGAGGCCGCCGACGCCGCGCGCGCGGGCATCGACCGGCTGCTGGCGCACCGGCTGATGCGCAACCGGTCGGCCGAGGTGAGCACCGAGTCGGCGCTGCGGGGTGCCCGCGCCTCGGCCTCCCTCGACGGCGTCGACGTCCCGCTGGCCGACCTGCGCGCGGGCTCGGTCGACGACCCGGTGGTGCAGGGCTCGCTGCGGGTGTCGGTGGCCCTCGGGTCGATGGTCGACACCTGGGCGAGGGCGCCCGGGCAGGTGCTGGCCCGGCTGCACGTGCTGGCCGCCGCCGACCTCGTCGACCGCCGCGACCTGGGCCGGCCCGCGCCGCACGCCGGGGCGCGGCTGGGCGGCCTGTTCCCGGTGGTCACCGGCACCTCGACGGTGCCCGCCGTGCTGGTCGCCGGTCTCGTGCACGGCGAGCTGGCCGCCCTCGCGCCCTTCGGCGCCGCCGACGGCGTCGTCGCGCGGGCCGCCGGCCGGCTCACCGCCATCGGCCGGGGACTGGACCCCAAGGCCGTGTCGGTGCCCGAGGTGGGCTTCGCCGAGCTGGGCGCCGAGGAGTACCGGGCCCGGCTGGCCGGCTACGCGTCCGGCGGTCCCGAGGGCGTGGCCGCGTGGCTGGTGCACTGCTGCCACGCCACCGAGCTCGGCGCCCGGGAGGGCCTGGCCATCGCCGAGGCGATCCTGCGCGGCTGATCTCCGCCTGCGTCCCCCGCGCCGCCGGGGGACAGTGGCCGCATGCGCACCCTCGACGTCGACGGGCTCGGACCGGTCAGCCGGATCGGTCTGGGCACCTGGCAGTTCGGCTCCCGCGAGTGGGGCTACGGCGAGGCGTACGCCACCGGCGCGGCGAAGGACGTCGTGCGGCGGGCCCGCGACCTCGGCGTCACCCTGTTCGACACCGCGGAGGTCTACGGCTTCGGCCGCAGCGAGCGGATCCTCGGCGAGGCGCTGGGGGAGGAGCGCGCCGACGTCGTCGTCGCCTCGAAGCTGTTCCCCGTGGCGCCCTTCCCGCCGGTCGTCCGGCGCCGGCTCGAGGGCAGCGCGCGGCGGCTGGGCTTGGAGCGGGTCCCGCTCTACCAGGTGCACCAGCCCAACCCCGTCGTCCCCGACACGGTGACGATGCCCGGGCTGCGCACGCTCCTCGACGAGGACCGCATCGGTGCCGTCGGTGTCTCCAACTACTCGCTCGACCGGTGGCGTGCGGCCGACGCCGCCCTCGGCCGCCCGGTCGTCAGCAACCAGGTGCAGTTCTCGCTGGCCCGGCCGGGCGCGCTGGCCGACCTCGTGCCCTTCGCCGAGCGCGAGGGTCGGGTGGTCATCGCCTACAGCCCGCTCGCGCAGGGGCTGCTCGGCGGCCGGTACGACGCCGGCCACCGGCCCGGCGGCGTCCGGGCGGCCAACCCGCTGTTCGGCACCGAGAACCTGCGCCGCGTGCAGCCGCTGCTCGACGTCCTCCGCGAGGTCGCCGACGCGCACGGCGTCCGGCCCGGGACGATCGCGCTGGCCTGGCTGGTGTCGCTGCCGCGGGTGGTGGTCATCCCCGGGGCGTCGAGCGTGGAGCAGGTGGAGGCCAACGCGGCCGCCGGGGAGGTCGACCTGCGCCCCGACGAACAGGCGGCGCTCACCGCGGCGGCGCGGGCGTTCGCGCCGGTGTCGGCGGCCCGCACGCTGGTCGACGGCCTCCGGGAGCGGCTCCCGCGCTGACCGAGGGTCCTCCCTCAGGCCCCGCGGCGACGCCGGCGCCCGGCGGCCGGCACCGGCACGGACGGCGCCGAGGAGACGACGCGCAGCGCCCGCCGCCGCGCGTACCAGGCCAGCCCCGCCACCGCGGCGCCCACGCCCATGGCAGCGCCCCGCACCACCGGTGCCGGCGGCACCGGGAAGCGCGAGCGCATGGTCACCGGCCGGGTGAACTCCAGGACCGGCCAGCCACGCTCGGCCGCGGCCCTGCGCAGCGCCCGGTCGGGGTTGACCGCCGTCGGGTGCCCGACTGCGGCGAGCATCGGCAGGTCGGTCACCGAGTCGCTGTAGGCGAAGCAGTCGGCCAGGTCGTAGCCGCTCTCGGCAGCCACCTGCCGCATCGCCGCGGCCTTGTTCTCCCCGTAGGCGTAGAACTCGATCTCGCCGGTGTACCGGCCGTCGGCGGTGACCATCCGGGTGGCCACCACGCGGTCGGCGCCGAGCATCTCGCCGATCGGCTCCACCATCTCCGCACCGCTGCTGGAGACGATGACGATCTCCCGCCCGGCCGCCCGGTGCTCCTCGATGAGGTCGGCGGCCTCGGCATAGACCAGCGGGTCGACGATCTCGTGCAGCGTCTCCCGGACGATGTCGTGCACCGTGGCGACGTCCCAGCCGGTGGCCATCCGGGTGATCTGCGCCCGCATCCGCTCCATCTGCTGCGCGTCGGCGCCGGCGAGGGAGAAGGTGAACTGCGCGTAGGCGCCCTTGAGCACGGCGCGGCGGTTGATCAGCCCGCCGGCGAAGAACGGGCGGCCGAAGGCCAGGGTGCTGGACTTGGCGATGACCGTCTTGTCCAGGTCGAAGAACGCCGCAGCGCGGGTCACGGTTCACGACTGTAAGCGGGCTCCCGGGGTGTGACGGGGATCGCGGCGCCGTCCACACCCCTCCGGGTCATCCACAGGTCGCGCCGACCCGCACGCCGAGGGCCCGCGCTGCGCTGGGCTCGGGCGCGTGCCCCCTCGCCGCTCCCCGACCGCCTCCCCGACCGCGCCGGCCCGCCCCCTGGTGGTCAGCACCGACGAGGAGCTGCTCGACGACGTCCTCCGCGTGCTCGCCGCGGCCGGCACCGAGCCGCAGGTGGCCACCGACGGGCCCGCGCTGCGCCGCGCCCACCGGGACGCCGCCCTCGTGCTGCTCGGCGCCGACGCGCTCGCCGGGGCGGCGGTGCGGTCGCTGCCCCGGCGCCCCGGCGTGGTCGTCGTCGCGGCCGAGCCGCTGCCCCCGGCGGCGTGGGCGGCCGCGGTCGAGCTGGGCGCCGAGCGGGTCGCGGTGCTGCCCGCCGACGAGGCGTGGCTGGTGGCGAGGGCCGCCGGCGCGGTCCGCTCGCCGGTCGAGCGGGGGCGGCTCGTCGTCGTCGGCGGCAGCTGCGGGGGCGCGGGGGCCAGCACGCTGGCCGCCGCGTTCGCCGCCACCGCCGCCGAGGAGGCCGGGGGAGCGCTGCTGGTCGACGCCGACGTGTGGGGCGGAGGCCTCGACCTGCTCCTGGGTGCCGAGGACGCCGAGGGGCTGCGCTGGCCCGGGCTGACCGGCATCCGCGGGCGGGTGGCCGGCGACGCCCTGCTCGCCGCGCTGCCCGAGGTCGGCGGGGTGCACGTGCTGGCCGCCTCGCGCGAGGACCCGGAGCCGCTGCCGCCCGAGGCGCTGACCGCGGTCGTCGACGCCGCACGGTCGTGCGGCCGACCGGTGGTGGTCGACCTGCCGCGCCCCGGGTCCGGCGGGACGGCCCTGGCCGAGGCGGCGCTGGCCGAGGCCGACCTGGCCGTGCTCGTGGTCCCCGCGCGGCTGCGGGCCGCCTCGGCCGCCCGGCTGCTCGTCTGCGGACCGCCCGGCGGGCCGGTGCCGTGGTCGGCCGCCCGCCTGGTCGTGCGCCCGGTGCCCGGCGGCCTCTCGGCGCGGGACGTGGCCGCGGTGACGGGGCGGCCGGTGGCCGGCGAGCTGGCCCACGACCGCGGTTGCCTCACCCGCGGCGAACGCGGGGAGCCGCCGTCGGTCGGCCCGCGCAGCCCGCTCGGCGGACTCACCCGCCGGCTGCTCGGGGAGCGCGACGGCCGGGAGCGGGCGGCGTGAGCGCGCTGCCCCTGGTGGAGAGGGTCCGCGCCCGGCTGGCGCTCGAGCCCGGGCCGCCCAGCCGGGCCGCCGTCGCCGCGCTGGTCCGCGAGGAGGCCGGCCTGCTCGGGGACGCCGACGTCCTCGACGCGGTGCGCGACGCGGTCCACGAACTGGCGGGCGCCGGGCCGCTCGAGCCGCTGCTCCGGGAGCCCGGCGTCACCGACGTGCTGGTCAACGGTCCCGACGAGGTGTGGGTCGACCGCGGCTCGGGCCTCGAGCGCGCGGCGCTGCGCTTCCCCGACGAGGACGCCGTCCGCCGGCTGGCCGTGCGCCTGGCGGCCGGTGCCGGGCGCCGCCTCGACGACGCCGCGCCTTGGGTGGACGCCGGGCTGCCCGACGGCACCCGACTGCACGCCGTCCTCCCGCCGGTCTCCGCTACGGGCACGTGCCTCTCCCTGCGGGTGCTGCGCCGCTGCTCCCTCGACCTCGCCGACCTCACCGACCGCGGCACGCTGCCTGGCGGGTCGGCCGAGCTGCTGCGGGCGGTGCTGCGCGCCCGGTTGGCCTTCCTCGTCACCGGCGGCACGGGCTCGGGCAAGACGACGCTGCTGTCCGCGCTGCTCGGCGAGGTGCCCGTGGGTGAGCGCATCGTGCTCTGCGAGGACGCCGCCGAGCTCACCCCGGCCCACCCCCACGTCGTCCGGCTGCTCACCCGCCCGCCCAACGTCGAGGGCGCCGGGCAGGTCTCGCTGCGCGACCTGGTGCGTCAGGCGCTGCGGATGCGCCCCGACCGGCTCGTGGTCGGCGAGGTCCGCGGCGCGGAGGTCACCGACCTGCTCGCCGCGCTCAACACCGGCCACGACGGTGGCTGCGGCACGCTGCACGCCAACCGGCCGGGTGAGGTGCCGGCCCGGCTCGAGGCGCTCGGCGTGGCCGCCGGGCTGGACCGGGGGGCGGTGCACAGCCAGGCCGCGGCAGCGCTCGCCGTCGTGGTCCACCTGCGCCGCGGCCCGACCGGCCGCCGGGTGGAGGAGGTCGGCGTGGTGCGCCGCGACGGTGACCTGGTGGCCGTGGAGCCCGGCTGGCGCGCCAACGGCGGCCCGTGCCCCGGCCAGCGCCGGCTGGCCGCCCTTCTCGACGGCGGGACGGTCCCGTGACCGCCGTGCTGCTGCTGGGCGCGGCCGCTGCGCTGCTGTGGCCCGGCGGCACCACGCTGCGGCGGCGGCGCCTCCGGCGGCTCACCCGCGGGCCACGGCCGCCGGCACGGGCCGCGGTGCCGCCGTCGGCCTGGCCCGCCCTGGCCGCGGTCGCGGCGGCGGCCGGGGGAGTCCTGCTGAGCACTCCGCTGGTCGCCGCGCTCGCGGGCGCGGCGGCCGCCGCCGCGGTCCGGGCGGTCCTGCGGCAGCGGGCGGGCCGCCGGGACGAGGAACGGCTCGACGCCCTCGCCGACGCGCTGGCCGCCCTCGCCGCCGAGCTGCGCAGCGGCCGGCCGCTGGAGGCGGCCACCACGTCGGCGGTCGCCGTCTGCGCCGACGACGCCAGCGGCGCGGCGCTCGCCCGGGCGCTGCGGGCACCCGACGCCGCCGCGGAGGGGCCCGGTGCCGAGCTGGACCGGGCGCTGACCCGGGTGGCCGCGGCGGTGCGGCTCAGCGCGCACACCGGCTGCTCGCTGGCGGCCGTCGTCGGCGCCGTGGAGGACGACCTGCGCGCCCGGCGGCGGCAGCGGCTGGAGCTGCGCTCGGCGACCGCCGGCCCGCGGGCGAGCGCCGCGCTGCTGGCCGGGCTGCCGCTGCTGGGGCTGGCCATGGGCAGCGGCATCGGCGCCGACCCCTGGGCGGTGCTGACCACCACCGCCGCGGGGCAGGTGCTGCTCGTCCTCGGCGTGGCCCTGGAGGCGGCCGGGCTCACCTGGTCGGCGCGGCTGGTCCGCCGCGCGCTGCGGTGAGCGGTCCCGCGGCGCTGGCCGCGCTGCTGCTCGCCGGCGCCCTCCTCGCCTGGCCCTCGTCGACCGCGCGGCTGGCGGCCCGCGTGCGATCGCTGAGCGGGCCACCGGTCCGGCCGCGCGCCGCCGGACCGCCCGGACCGCCGCCGGCCGGCGTGCGCCGCGTCCTCCTGCCGGCCGCAGCCGGGCTGGCGGCCGCGCTCCTGCTCGGCGGTGCCGCGGGCGCCGTGGCGGGTGCGGCCGTCGCCGTGCTCGCCGACCGGCTGCTGCAGCGGGGCCCGCGCGAGGACGACGGGGAGGCGGAGCTGGTCGGGGAGCTGCCGGTGGCCTGCGACCTGCTGGCCGTCTGCCTCGGGGCCGGGCTCCCGGTCGCCGGGGCCCTCGCCGCGGTGGCACCGGTCCTGCCCGGGCCGCTGGGGGACGCGCTGGCCGCCGTCGCGGGCCGGCTGCGGCTGGGCGCCGCGCCACGGGTCGCGTGGGGCGCCGCCCCCGGCCGGCTCGCCGGGCTGGGCCGGGTCCTGGTGCGGGCGGGGGAGTCCGGTGCCGCGGCGGTGCCCGCGCTGCGCGTGCTCGCCGCCGAGGCGCGCGCCGCGGCCCGCAGCCGCACCGAGGCCGGCGTGCGGCGGGCCGGGGTGTGGGTGCTCGCCCCGCTCGGCCTGTGCTTCCTGCCCGCCTTCGTCTGTCTCGGGGTCGCGCCGCTGGTCATCGGCATCGCCGGGCAGGTGTTCGGGTGAGCACCGTCCCGCTCCTCCGGGGTGCGCCGGGGAGGGCCACCGGGTAGCCGGAGGGCATGGACCTGCTCGCGATCCCCCGTGCCCTCACCTCCACCACGCTGGCCCTGGGCACGGCGGTGCGCGGGTCGCGCGTCTTCCACCCCCGCGGACGGGCCGCTGCGGCGACCGTGGTGGCCGACGGGGACGGCGCCTGGGGCGCCCGCGTCCTCGACGAGGCGGGCACGTACGACGTGGTCGTCCGGGTCTCGCGCGGCGCCGGGCTGCCCCGGCCGCTGCCCGACGTCATCGGGCTCGCCGTCCGCTTCCCCGGCCTGGGACGGGACGGCGGGCCGCTGGACGTGCTGGTGAACACCGCGGGCGGGCCGCCCGGCCTGCGGCACGTGTTCCTCCCGCACCCGCTGGGCCGGACGTTCTCCTCCGTGCTGCCCTACCGCACCGGGACGGGGCGCCTGGTCCTGCTCGGCGCGCGCAGCGACCGCACCGGCACGGGCTGGGAGCTGCTCGCGGCACCGCTCACCGGCGACTGGACGCGCTGGGCGCGGCTGACCCTCGAGGCGCAACTCCCCGCCACCGAGGCCGAGCAGCTGCGGTTCCGGCCGACCCTCGGCGCGGACGACCTCCAGCCGGTGGCGCTCTTCCGCGACGTCCGCGACCGGTCCTACCGGGAGAGCCAGGCGCTGCGCCGCTGAACCGTCCACAGGGACGGTCTCCGCCCACAGGTCCGCCGCGGCCCTGGAACGGGCCGGAGGGTGCCCGCAGGGTCGGGTCGTGCCCCGCACCGGCGGGGCGGACCCGAGGAGGACCCCGTGACCGTCGAGCACCCCAGCACCCCCGGACCGGACGGCGACGTCCTCGCCCCGGCCGCGCACGCGCCCGCTCCCCGGCGGGAGCTCGCCGCCCGCTGGCGACGCCTCCGCACGGAACCGGAGGCCGGGATGAGCACCGCCGAGTACGCCGTCGGCACCGTCGCGGCGTGCGCGTTCGCCGCGGTGCTGTACCAGGTGGTGACCGGCGGCTCGATCGTCACCGCGCTCGGCGACCTGGTCGAGTCCGCGCTGACCGTCCTGTCCTGACCGTGCGCCGGTCGCGCACCGGGGCCCGCGTCGCCGGGCGGCGGGAGGCCGGCATGGTCACCGCCGAGACCGCCGTCGTGCTGCCCGTGCTGCTGCTGGTGCTGGCTGCCGTCGTGGCCGCGGTGGTGGTCGTCGGCGTGCAGCTGCGCTGCGTCGACGCCGCCCGGGAGGGAGCCCGGGCCGCCGCCCGCGGGGAGGACCCGGCCGTCGTCCGGGCGGTGACCGCCCGGGTGGCGCCCGACGGGGCGGTGACCACGGTGGCGGTCGCCGGCGCCGAGGTCCGGGTGACGGTCAGCGCCGAGGTGGTCCCGGTGGGGCCGGTGCGCCTCGGCGTCGAGGTCGGCGCGACCGCGGTCGCCCGGCTCGAACCGGGAGTGGCCGCGTGACCGCCGACCGGGAGCGGGGCTCGGCCACCGTCTGGACCGTCGCCCTCGCCGGCGTCCTCGCCGCGATCGGGCTGGCCGCGGTGCTGGTCGGCGCCGCCGTCGTCGCCCGGCACCGGGCGGGATCGGCCGCCGATCTGGCCGCCCTCGCCGCCGCCTCCCGGGCGGTGGCCGGCGACCCCGCCGCGTGCGACACGGCCGGCGAGGTCGCCCGGGCCAACGGCGCCGCGCTCACCGCCTGCACCGTCGGGGACGGCGCCGTCGTCGAGGTCGACGTCGCGGTGACCGTCCCGCTGGGGCCGCTGGGCACCCGCACGGCCCGGGCCCTCGCCCGCGCCGGCCCGGTGACGCCGTGACCGGGCGCCACCGGGCCGCGGGACGGTCAGCGCTCGGCCGGCTCCGCCGTGGGCTGCAGCGGGGTGCGCCGGCCCGCGCGGTGGACGGAGGCGCGGGGGTCGTCGGTCACCGGAGGGGCCACGGACTCCCGCGCCGGGACCAGCCGCGGGCCGGCCGGGCCGAAGACGTACCGGGGCTCGGGGAAGGCGAACAGCAGCGCCAGGTAGACGACCGCGGCCAGCCCCAGCGACATGGGCAGGCTGACGTCCACGCCGCCGGCGGCGTTGCGGAACGGGCCCTCGATCAGCGGCGGGTAGTTGGCGAACAGCAGGCCCACGACGGCCGCGGGGATCCAGGCGGCCATCCCGCGCCAGTTGACGCCCTCGGTGAACCAGTAACGCCCACCCAGCCGGCCCTGGTTGAAGACCTGCACGTCGACCGGCGAGTAGTGGCCGCGGCGCACCCAGTAGCCGATCATCATGATCACCATCCACGGCGTCGTGCAGATGACGATCGCGCCGATGAAGGCGTTCACGCTGGCGAGCAGGTCGAACACCAGCCGGCCGACCAGGATGAAGACGAACGCCAGCGTCCCGATGACCAGCGACGCCTGGACGCGGTTGAGCCGGGGGAAGACCGAGGAGAAGTCCAGCCCCGTCCCGTACAGCGAGGTGACGCCGGTCGACATGCCGCCGAGGAAGGCCACCACCATGAGCAGGACGGCGTACCACAGCGGCGAGACCTGGATCAGCGCGAAGACGTAGTCGGCCTCCCCGGCCACGAGGGTCGCCGTCCCGACGCCGAAGAGGAACGGCACCAGGGTGGCCAGCTGGCCGATGAAGGTCGCCCCCATCAGCCGCGAGGGCCGCGTGTCGGCGGGGATGTAGCGCGACCAGTCGCCGAGGAAGGCGCCGAAGCTGACCGGGTTGCCCATGACGATCAGCGCGGAGAGCACGAAGGTCGGCCAGAAGCCGCCCAGCGCGTAGGCGTCGGGGCCGGGGTCGTAGCCGGGGTCGAACAGCGTGGCGTAGGCGACCAGGCCGAGCAGCATCAGCACCGTGTTGGCCAGCACCACGACCTTGTTGACCAGCAGCATCAGCTGGTAGCCGAAGACCACCACGACGATGACCAGCGCGCCGAGGACGGCGTAGATGACCCCGCGGAGCAGGTCGGAGTCGCCGGTCCCGAACAGCCGGGTCGAGGCGCCGACCAGCGCGTCCCCGCTGACCCAGACCGAGATCGAGTAGAAGGAGATCGCGGTCAGCAGCGACAGGAACGAGCCCAGGACCCGCCCGCGGACGCCGAAGTGCGCGCCCGACGACACGGCGTTGTTCGTGCCGGTGCGCGGGCCGAACAGGCCCATCGGCATGAGGATCAGCGCGCCGACCACCACGCCCACGACCGTCGCCGCCACCGCCTCCACCAGGTCGAGGCCCAGCAGCACCGGGAAGGTGCCGAGGATGACGGTGGCGAAGGTGTTGGCGCCGCCGAACTGGATGCGGAACAGGTCGAAGGGCCTCGACGTCCGCTCCGCGTCGGGGATCGTGTCGATCCCGTGCTGCTCGACCTCGGTCGCCCGCGGACGCCGCTGTCCGGCCGCCGGCCCGGCGATCTCCGCTCCACTCATGTGCACTCCCCGTCGAGGCGGTGGACGCACCACCGCGGTGCGCAGAATGTAGAGGCGAGTTGCCCTCTGGACAACGGTCGTTTACCAAGAGTTGACTCAGGTCGTCGAGGTGCGGCAGACGGCGAGGGGGACGGTGTGGCGGGGGAGGTGCGGCGGCTCACCCGGCCCGGTGACCCGGCCGACGCGCTGGTCGGCGCCCGCCTGCGGGCCGCGCGTCAGGCGGCGGGCCTGACCCTCGCCGCCGTCGCCGCGCAGGCCGGGCTCACCAAGGGCTTCCTCAGCCGGCTCGAGCGTGACGAGGTCTCGCCCTCGGTCGCCTCCCTCGTGGCGGTGTGCGGCGTGCTCGGCATCGGCGTCGGGCAGCTGTTCGAGCCGCCCGCGACCTCGCTGGTCCGCGCGGCCGAGGCCCCGCCGATCCACTTCGGGGGCGCCGGCGTCCGCGAGGTGCTGCTCACGGCGGGGATGCAGCGGGCGCTACACGTCATCCGGTCGGTCGTCGAACCCGGTGGGGGTGGCGGCGAGGAGCTCTACTCCCTGGCCTGCGACGTGGAGTTCGTCCACGTGCTCCGCGGCCGGCTGCGGCTGCTGCTGCCCGGCGAGGTGGTCGACCTGGACGAGGGGGACGCCTTCACCATGCCGGGGGCGACGCCGCACACCTGGCTCAACGTGTCGTCGGCCGCCTGCGAGGTGCTGTGGGTCCTCACCCCCGCCCCCTGACCGCCGTCCCCGAGGAGGCCCGGTGACCCGTCCCGTCCGCGACGTCGTGGACCTCTCCCACCCGCTCGACGACGACACCCCGGTCTACCCCGGGGACCCGGTCGCCCGGTTCAGCCCGGCCACCACCGTGGCGGCCGACGGCTACAACGTCCTGCACGTGCGGATGGGCTCGCAGACCGGCACGCACGTCGACGCGCCCTACCACTTCCTGGAGGACGGTCCGCGCATCGACGAGATCCCGCTGGAGCACTGCCTCGGGCCCGCCGTCGTCGCCGACGTCCGCGGCAAGCCGCCGCACGGCCGGATCGAGTGGGCCGACCTGGCGCCCTGGGTCGACCGGCTGGCGCCCGGGCGGATCCTGCTGCTGCGCACCGGGTGGGACGAGCACTGGGGCACCGACGCCTACTTCGACCACCCCTACCTGACCGGCGAGGCCGCCGCCCGGGTGGTCGACGCCGGCGTGCGCACCGTGGGGCTCGACGCGCTCAGCCTCGACGAGACCGTCCTCGGCGGGGAGCCCGCGGACGGTTTCGCCGCCCACCTCGCCGTGCTCGGCGCCGGGGGCGTCATCGTCGAGAACCTGCGTGACCTGGGCCGGGTCCCCGCGGTCGACCCGGTGGTCAGCGTGCTGCCCCTGCGGCTGGCCGGCGCCGACGGCGCCCCCGTCCGCGCCGTGGCCTTCCGCCTGTCGGCCTGAGGGCGCTCAGGGGCGCAGCTGACCGCCGCGGCCGAGCGTGACGAGCTGTCCGACGACCGACCCGGCCGCCTCGCCGCACAGGTAGGACACGGCGGCCGCGACCACCGCGGGGGCCGGCGGGTCCTCCGGGTCGGTGACCACCTGGTTGACCGCGACGGCGTCCGGGCCGAGGTCCCGGGCGAGGGTCTTGGTCAGCGCGACGAGCGCACCCTGCGCCGCGGCGGCGGCCGTCGACCCCGGCCGGTCGGCCACCGTCCACCCGCTGCCCAGGAACACCAGCCGCCCGGCCCCGGACCGCCGCAGGGCGGGCGCGGCCGCGCGGACGAGCCGGAACGCGGGGTCCAGGCAGGCCATCACGTCGGCGTACCAGCGCTGCGGGTCGTTCCCGGGGAAGGGCGCCGGGGGCGGCTGCCCGACCGCGCAGACCAGGACGTGCAGCGTGCCCGCCGCGCCGGCGGCCTCCGCGACCGCGGCGAACGGGTCGGTCGCGGCCGGCACGGCGGTGACCCGCAGGCCGTCCGCGGTCAGCCGGCCGTGCACGGCCTCGGCGACGGCGGCGTCGTCGCAGCGGAGGAGGGCGCTCCGGTCGGCCATCAGATGGTCGCCCCGGCGTTCGGGGAGAGGACCTGCCCGGAGACCGCCGTCCCGGCCCCGATGAGGAACAGCGCCGCGGCGGCGATCTCCTCCGGGCGGACCAGTCGCTGCACCGGCAGCGTCGCCAGGAACTCCGGGGACCGCCACGGCGAGGCGTCCTCGAGCATGGCGGTGTCCGCGGCCCCGGGCGCGACGGTGTTGACGGTGACGCCGGTGCCGGCGAGCTCGGTGGCCAGCGCCCGGGTCAGCCCGACGATGGCTCCCTTGCTCGCGGCGTAGTGGGCGTCGCCCTGGCTGCCGCCCACCCCGAGGTCGGACGACACGGTGACGACGGCGCCCCGGCCGCGGGCGACCATCCGGGGGACGACGGCGGCACAGGTGAGGGCGGTGCCGGACAGGTTGACCGCCATCATCCGGTGCCAGCGGGCGTCGTCGATCTCCTCGACCGGCAGGATCTCGTACACCCCGGCCGCGGTGACCAGGGCACCGACGGGCCCGAGCTCGCGCTCCACCCGGTCGACGGCCGCGGCCAGGGCGGCGGCGTCGGTCACGTCGACCTCGACACCGAGGGCGGTGGCCGGGGCGGGCCGCAGGTCGAAGCCGGCCACCCGCCAGCCCGCGGTGCCCAGGGCGTCGGCCGTCGCCGCGCCCAGGCCGCTGGCCGCGCCCGTGACGACGGCGACGTCCGGCCGGTCCTCCTGCTCGGACACGCCACCTCCCGGTTCAGGCCCCGCCGCCGGCCGGGCGCGGTCGGCGGCCAGTCTGTCAGCCGGGCGCAGCGTCCCGAGGGCGCGGCCTCAGAAGACGAGGTCGTCCTCGACGTGCCCCCCGCCCGGGTCGGCCGCCTCGGGGGTCGGGTCGGCCGGCACGGGCGCGCGCCCCGTGCTCGGCCGGCGCAGCAGGCCGCGGACCGGGCCGGTCGGCGTGACCCGGGCGGCGTCCTCGTCGTCCTGGTCCTCGTCGTCCGCGTCCTCCCCGGCCGCCGTCTCCTCCGCGGCGGCCAGCTCGTCGAGGACCACGTCCAGGACGCGGACGGCACCGGCCTTGTCCAGCGGGTCGTTGCCGTTGCCGCACTTGGGCGACTGGACGCAGGAGGGGCACCCGGCCTCGCACTCACAGCTGGCCACGGTGGCGCGGGTCGCCGTCAGCCAGCGGCGCAGCGCCGCGAACCCCCGCTCGGCGAAGCCCGCGCCGCCGGGGTGGCCGTCGTAGACGAACACCGTCGCGGTGCCGGTGTCGGGGTGCAGGGCCGTCGACAGGCCGCCGAGGTCCCAGCGGTCGCAGGTCGCCAGCAGCGGCAGGATGCCGATCGCGGCGTGCTCGGCGGCGTGCAGCGAGCCGGGCAGCGCGAGGTCGTCGACGTCGGCGCGGGCGACCGCGTCGGCGTCGAGGGTGAGCCAGACGGCGCGGGTGCGCAGCTGCCGCGGCGGGAGGTCCAGCGGGAACTCGGCGAGCACCTCACCGGTCCCCGCCCGCCGCCGCTGGTAGGCGACGACCTGGTTGGTCACGTCGACGACGCCGGTGTGCGCGGTGACCGTGCCCAGCCGGCGGGTGCGGTCGGTGGCGACGATCCCGAGGTCGGTGACGTCGCGGGCGACCGTCGTCCACTCCGGCGCCTCGGCGTGCACCACGGCGCAGGCGTCCTCGAGGTCGAGCTCGTCGACGACGTACGTCTCGCCGCGGTGCACGTAGAGCGCGCCGGCGTGCACGGTCGCGTGCGAGGCGCCGCCGTCCACGGTGCCCAGCAGGCGGCCGGTCTCGCCCTCGATGATCGCCACCGGCTCGCCGCCGCTGCCGCGGATGTCCACGTCGGCACGGCCGCGGCCGGCCCAGTACCAGCCCGCGGGCCGGCGCCGCAGCTCACCGGCGGCGACCAGCGCCTCGAGCTGCGCCTCGGCCACGGGCCCGCCGAAGGCGGGCAGGTCGTCGGGCGTGAGCGGCAGCTCCGCGGCCGCGCAGCACAGCTGCGGACCGAGGACGTAGGGGTTGGCCGGGTCGGTGACCGTGGCCTCGACCGGCCGGCCGAAGACCGCGCGCGGGTGGTGGGCCAGGTAGTGGTCCAGCGGGTCGTCCCGGGCGACGAAGACGACCAGCGACTCCCGCTGGGCGCGCCCGGCCCGGCCCGCCTGCTGCCACAGCGACGCCAGCGTGCCCGGGTAGCCGGCCAGCACGACCGCGTCCAGCCCGGCGATGTCGATGCCGAGCTCCAGGGCGTTGGTCGTCGCCACGCCGAGCAGGTCCCCGGCCGACAGCGCCCGCTCGAGCTCCCGCCGCTCCTCGGGCAGGTAGCCACCGCGGTAGGAGTCGACCCGGCGGACCAGGTCGTCGCGGCCCCGCTCGGCGAGCAGCCGCCGTGCCTGCTCGGCCACCGACTCGGCGCTGCGCCGGGAGCGGACGAAGGCCAGCGTGCGCGCCCCGCGCTCGACGAGGTCGGCCAGCAGCCCGGCCGCGTCGGCGGCCGCCGACCGGCGCAGCGGGGCACCGTGCTCGCCGGTGCGCTCGGTCAGCGGCGGTTCCCACAGGGCGAAGGTCGCACCCGGCCGGGGGGAGCCGTCGTCGGTGACGGCGACGACCGGCGCCCCGACGAGGCGGGTGGCGGCCGCGGCCGGCTCGGCCACCGTCGCCGAGGCCAGCACGAACACCGGGTCGGCGCCGTAGCGGCGGCAGATGCGGCGCAGCCGGCGCAGCACGTGCCCGACGTGCGAGCCGAAGACGCCGCGGTACGCGTGGCACTCGTCGACGACGACGTAGGCCAGGCGGCGCAGCGTCGAGGACCAGCGCTGGTGGGTCGGCAGCACGCCCCGGTGCAGCATGTCGGGGTTGGTGACGATCCACCGCGAGTGCCGGCGCACCCAGTCGCGCTCCTCGGCCGGGGTGTCGCCGTCGTAGGCCGCCGGGCGCACCGAGGGGTCGGCGAGCGCCGCGACCGAGGCGAGCTGGTCGCGGGCCAGCGCCTTGGTCGGCGCGAGGTAGAGCACGCAGGCGCGCGGGTCCTCCGCGAGCCGGGTCAGCGCGGGCAGCTGGTAGGCCAGCGACTTGCCCGAGGCCGTGCCCGTGGCGACGACCACCGACGTGCCGCCGTGCGCCAGCTCGGCGGCCTCCACCTGGTGCCGCCACGGCTCGCGGACCCCCGAGTCCTCCAGCCGCCGGCGCAGCGCCGGTTCCACCCAGGCCGGCCAGGGCAGTGTGCGGCTCTCCCGCACGGCCAGGCGGTGCACGTGGGTGACCGGGTGCTCCTCGTCGGGCGTCCCGACGAGGAGGTCCTCGAGCAGCTCACCACCGGGCGGGGCGGTCGCGGGCGGGACGCTCTCGGACCCGTGCGCGGCCGCCGCCGTGTGGACCGCCGGGGTGCCCGCTGCCGGACCCCGGGGTGCGTCGCCCCCTGGTGCACCCTCCGGGCCGGGTGGGGGAGCAGCCGGCCGGACCGGGTGGAGCGTGGTCACCCCACCACTCTCACACCCGGGGGCAACCCGCTGTACGCCCCCGACCCCGCTGCGCGGCAGGACCTCGCCGCGAGGGGGGTTCCGCAGAGTGTGATTCCCGTTACATTGGCGCGACGTCCGCGGGCAGGACCCCTGTCCGCGGGCGTGCTCTCCGCCGACCGGGGTCGCGTGGCCGCCCGGTGGCAGCCGACCGCTGGGAGGTCCATATGCCGGACAGTCATCTCTCCGGCGGGGACGTCGTCCTCGTGACGGCGGCCCTCGTCATCTCGCTCGCCGCACTGCTCTTCGCCGGGTCCCTGGTCAGAGCCGTGGTGGCCGCCGACCAGGGCACCACACGGATGCGCGAGATCGCGCGGGCCGTGCAGGAGGGAGCGGGGGCCTACCTGCGCCGCCAGTTCCGCACCCTCGGGGTCTTCGCGGTCATCGTCTTCCTGCTGCTCCTCGTCCTCCCCGTGGCCGAGGGCGGCTGGGGCACACGGATCGGCCGCGCGGTGTTCTTCCTCGTCGGCGCCCTGTTCTCCGCGGCGGTCGGGTTCATCGGGATGACGCTGGCCACCCGCGGCAACGTCCGCGTGGCCGCCGCGGCCCGGACCGGGGGGTACCGGCCGGCCTTCCGCATCGCGTACCGCACCGGCGGTGTCTGCGGGATGATCACCGTCGGCCTCGGCCTGTTCGGCGCCGCGCTGGCGCTGCTCCTGTTCGACGAGACCGCGCCGGTCGTGCTCGAGGGCTTCGGGTTCGGCGGTGCGCTGCTGGCCATGTTCATGCGCGTCGGCGGCGGCATCTTCACCAAGGCCGCCGACGTCGGCGCGGACCTGGTGGGCAAGGTCGAGGCCGGCATCCCCGAGGACGACCCGCGCAACGCCGCGACCATCGCCGACAACGTGGGCGACAACGTCGGCGACTGCGCCGGCATGGCCGCGGACCTCTTCGAGTCCTACGCGGTCACCCTGGTCGCCGCCCTCATCCTCGGGCAGGTCTTCTTCGGCGCGGTCGGCATGGTGTTCCCGCTGGTCGTCGCCGCCATCGGCGTGCTCGCCTCGGTCGTCGGCATCCTCGCCAGCAACCCGGGCAAGAACGACTCCAGCGGCCTGGCGCCCATCAACCGCGGCTTCTTCACCTCCGCGGTCGTCTCCCTCGTGCTCGTCGCCGCCGCGGCCTTCACCGTGCTGCCCAGCGTCGCCGACGTCCCCGACTCGGTGGTCGACCCGCAGGTCCTCGGCTTCGTCGCGGTCCTCATCGGCATCGTCCTGGCCGCGGCCATCCAGCTGCTCACCGGTTACTTCACCGAGACCAGCCGCAAGCCGGTCCGCGACGTGGGCCGCAGCTCGCTCACCGGACCGGCCACCGTCGTCCTCTCGGGCATCTCGCTGGGCCTGGAGTCGGCCGTCTACGCCGCCCTGCTCATCGGCGGCGCCGTCTACGGCGCCTTCCTCATCGGCGGAGGCGCCGCGCTGTACGCCGTCGCCCTGGCCGGCTGCGGCCTGCTGACCACCGCGGGCGTCATCGTCTCGATGGACACCTTCGGCCCGGTCAGCGACAACGCCCAGGGCATCGCGGAGATGTCCGGGGACATCGACGACGACGGCGCACGGGTGCTCACCGACCTCGACGCGGTCGGCAACACCACCAAGGCGATCACCAAGGGCATCGCGATCGCCACCGCCGTCCTCGCCGCCACCGCGCTGTTCGGCTCCTACAACCAGCAGGTGCTCGTCGCGCTCGAGGGCGCCGACCTCGGCGAGGCGTTCAGCCTCGTCGAGCCGGACAACGTCGTCGGCGCGGTGATCGGCGCGGCCGTCGTCTTCCTCTTCTCCGGCCTGGCCATCAACGCCGTGTCCCGCGCGGCGGGACGGGTGGTCTTCGAGGTCCGCGAGCAGTTCCGCACCCGCCCGGGGATCATGGACTTCTCGGAGCGGCCGGACTACTCCGCGGTCGTCGACATCTGCACCAAGGACTCGCTCCGGGAGCTGGCGACGCCGGGTCTGCTCGCCGTGCTCGCCCCCGTGGCGGTCGGCTTCGGCCTCGGCTTCGGGCCGCTCGCCGCCTACCTGGTCGGCGCCATCGCGGCCGGGACGCTGATGGCGGTCTTCCTCGCCAACTCCGGGGGGGCCTGGGACAACGCCAAGAAGATGGTCGAGGACGGCGCCTTCGGCGGGAAGGGCAGTGAGGCGCACGCGGCAACCGTCATCGGCGACACCGTCGGCGACCCGTTCAAGGACACCGCCGGCCCGGCGATCAACCCGCTGATCAAGGTGATGAACCTGGTGGCGCTGCTCATCGCGCCCGCGGTGGTCGGGCTCTCCGTCGGCGAGGACGCCAACACCACGGTGCGCCTGCTCATCGCCGGGGCCGCGACGCTCGTCGTCGTCGGTGCCGTGGTGGTCTCCAAGCGCCGCTCGGTCGTCGTCGGCGGGACCACCGACGAGACCACGGGGTCGCTGACCACGAGCGTTCCCTGATCCCACGCCGCGAGCCTCCGCCCGGTGTCCCTCCCGGGCGGGGCCCGCGGCGGGGTCTGTGGACGGGCACCGGGGGTGTGGACGGCGGGAGGACCGCTGCCGCCTGCCGCTCCTAGCGTCCGCGGCGCCGGTCCACCCCGGGCCGGCGCCGACGCCGGGAGGGTCCCTTGTCCGTGGAGATCGCCGTCCAACTCGACGCCGTCCAGGCGCTCGGTGAGGAGCTGACCGCCCTCGCCGCCGAGCTGTCCGGGGACGCCGACCTCTGCCGGTCCACCGCCGTGTCGCTGGCGACGGCGACCCCCGGCGAGGTGGCCGAGCACGCCGGCGCCACCGGGCAGGCGTGGGTGAGCCTGGTCGACGCGGTGGTCGGCGGGGCGGCCGCGGCCGGGCAGACGCTGCTGGCCGCGGTGCACGCCTACCGCCTGCTCGACGCGGCGGTGTCCGACCGGCTGCTCGCCCAGCGGGTCCTGTCCGCCGCCGAGGCGACGGCGTGAGCGCGCCGGGCCTGACCGCCGTCGCCGACTGGGACACCGCCCTGCTCGACGGCGCCGTCTTCACCCTCGAGGCGGTCGGTGAGCGGCTGCCCCCGTGGCGGGCGCGGGTGGAGACCGCCGCCCGCGCCCTCGCCGACGCGGAGTGCTGGTCCGGGCCTGCCGCGCAGCAGGCCGCCCGGGCCCTGGGCGAGGTCTCGGCGGCCGTCACGGCGGTCACCGGCGCGCTCGGCTCCTCCCTCGACCGGCTGTGGGACACCGCGCGGCAGGCCCGGACGGCGCAGGAGCTGGCCGCCCAGGCGCTGGCCGAGGCCGCGGCGCTGGGCGTGACGGTCGACGAGACCGGCGGTGTCGTGACCCCCGCGCCCGCCGCACTCCCCGACGGCGCCTCGCTGGGGGCGCTGGCCGACCACCACGCCGGGATGGCCGAGCAGGCGGCCGCCGCCGAGCGGGTCGCGGGGCTGGCGGCGGACGCCCTGCACGCGGCGGCGGTGGCGGCGGCGCACGCGGCGGGCACGGGTGAGCCGCTGGCCGCGGTCGGCGGTCCCGGCGCTGCCGGGCTGCCGGCCGACTCCACCGGGCTGTCCGCGGCCGTCGCCCTCGGTGGCGTGTGGCAGCCGTCCTGCCTGCCGGTGGCCGGGACGTCCCCGGAGGCGGTGGCCGGGTGGTGGGCGGGCCTGTCCGAGCCGGCCCGGCAGTTCGTGGTGCGGACCGAGCCCTATCTGGTGGGTGGCCTCGACGGGCTGCCGGCCTGGGCCCGCGACCAGGCCAACCGGCTGGTCCTGGAGCGCACCCTGGAGGACCCGGACGGCACCGGGTACGCGGCGGCCCGGGCCGCCGCCGCGGAGATCGCCGTCGAGGAGGCAGCCGGCCGGCCCGTGCAGCTCTGGGCGTTCGACCCGTGGCGGGAGCAGGTGGCCGTCGCCTACGGCGACCTCGACACGGCCGACAGCGTGGCCCTCCTCGTCCCGGGGATCACGAACGACGTCGGCACCGACCTCGACGACCTCGGTGACAGTGCCCAGGCGGTCTCCGCCGCGGCGATCGACGCCGCACCGGCGGCGTCCGTCGCCACCGTCGCGACCGTCGCCTGGTTCGGCTACCGGCCGCCGTCCGGCCTGGGCACCGTCCGCGCCGTGGACCGGGGCCGGGCGGCCGAGGGTGGCGCGGCGCTGGCCGGGGACCTCGCCGGCCTCGCCGCGGCCCGTGCGGCCGACCCGGTCCGCCCGGCGGACCCGAGGGTGACCGTGCTGGCGCACAGCTACGGCACCGTGGTGGCCGACGAGGCCGGCGACCAGCCGGGCCGGCTGGCCGCCGACGCCCTCGTGCTCCTCGGCAGCCCGGGGATCGAGGAGTACGACGTGAGCGGGCTGGAGGTGCCCGAGGTCTACGACGCCTCGTCCCCGTTCGACCCCGTCTCCTACCTCGGCTGGTTCGGGTACAGCACCTGGGAGGAGTCGTTCGGCTCCACCGCGCTGCCGACCGACTGGCACACGCTGCACGGCGAGTACTACAGCCCCCACCACCCGACGCTCGCCGCGATGGGGGAGGTGGTGCGCGGCGCCCGGGAGCCCGGCTGACCGGCTCCCCGTCCGCGCCGAGGGCCCCACGGGAGGGCCGGGAACAGGAGGCGCGCTCCGCCGTTGGTGCGGGTGACGGCGCGCCCACGCGCGGTCGTCAGACGGTGTCGTTCCGTCGACGTGGCCTACCGTGGCCCGCCGAGGGGCGCACCGGAGCCGACCACCGCGCACCGCGCCGCCGCGAGACAGCACCACCGACAGGAGCACCGTGCCCACGAAGACCGCGAAGAACGGCGAGAGCGCCGGCCGCACCGCCGGCGGTACCAGCACGCCCGCCCGACGCCGGCCCGCCGCCACCGGGGGCGGCCGGCCGCTGGTCATCGTGGAGTCGCCGACCAAGGCCGGGAAGATCGCCGGCTACCTCGGCAACGGCTACGTCGTGGAGGCCAGCGTCGGGCACATCCGCGACCTGCCCCGCAACGCTGCCGACGTGCCCGTCGAGCACAAGGGCGCCTCCTGGGCGCGGCTCGGGGTGGACGTCGACAACGCCTTCGAGCCGCTGTACGTGGTCAGCCCCGACCGCAAGCAGCAGGTCACCCGGCTCAAGCAGCTGGTCAAGGACGCCAGCGAGGTCTACCTCGCCACCGACGAGGACCGCGAGGGCGAGGCCATCGCCTGGCACCTGGTCGACACGCTCAAGCCGCGGGTGCCGGTGCGCCGGATGGTCTTCCACGAGATCACCCCCGAGGCCATCGCCCGCGCCGTGGCCAACCCGCGCGAGCTCGACACCGCGCTCGTCGACGCGCAGGAGACCCGCCGCATCCTCGACCGGCTCTACGGCTACGAGGTCAGCCCGGTCCTGTGGAAGAAGGTCCTTCCCAAGCTCTCGGCCGGGCGCGTGCAGTCGGTGGCCACCCGCATCGTGGTCGAGCGGGAGCGCGAGCGGATGGCGTTCACCGCGGCCGACTACTGGTCGCTCGACGGCGTCTTCGCCGTCCCCGGCCGCACCGGGGCCGACGCGGGTGAGCCGACGACGCTGCGCGCCCGCCTGGTCAGCGTCGACGACAGCCGCGTGGCCACCGGCCGCGACTTCGACCCGGCCACCGGCCAGGTCACCGGCGACGTCGTGCACCTCGACGAGGCCGGCGCCCGCGGGCTGGCCGCCCGGCTCGAGGGCCGGCAGGTCACCGTCAGCCGGGTCGACGAGAAGCCCTACCGCCGCCGTCCCTACGCGCCGTTCACCACCTCGACCCTGCAGATGGAGGCCGGCCGCAAGCTCGGCTGGTCGTCGGCGCAGGTCATGCGGGTGGCGCAGCGGCTGTACGAGAACGGCCACATCACCTACATGCGGACCGACTCGACCAACCTCTCGACCGAGGCCATCAACGCCGCCCGCACCCAGGCCCGCGAGCTCTACGGCGACGCCTACGTCCCAGCGGAGGCCCGCCGCTACAGCAAGAAGGCCAAGGGCGCGCAGGAGGCGCACGAGGCGATCCGGCCGGCCGGTGACTCCTTCCGGACGCCGGGCCAGCTCGCCGGGCAGCTGGCGCGCGACGAGTTCCGGCTCTACGAGCTGATCTGGCAGCGCACCGTCGCCTCGCAGATGGCCGACGCCGTCGGGCAGACCGTGAGCATCCGGCTGGCCGGCCGCAGCACCACCGACGAGCGGGTCGAGTTCACCGCGTCGGGGCGCACCATCACCTTCCCCGGCTTCCTGCGCGCCTACGTTGAGTCCCGCGACGAGGGCTCCGGCGGCGGCGACGACGAGCACGGCAGCGACGACGCCGAGCGGCGGCTGCCCCGCCTCGAGCGCGGCCAGCAGCTCGACACCCAGCAGCTCGAGCCCAAGGGGCACACCACGAGCCCGCCGTCCCGCTACACCGAGCCGAGCCTGGTCGCCCGGCTCGAGGAACTCGGCATCGGCCGCCCGTCGACCTACGCGTCGATCATGCAGACCATCCAGGACCGCGGGTACGTGTGGAAGAAGGGGTCGGCGCTGGTGCCCTCCTTCGTCGCCTTCG
This sequence comes from Geodermatophilus tzadiensis, assembly GCF_003002915.1. Classification (GTDB taxonomy): domain Bacteria; phylum Actinomycetota; class Actinomycetes; order Mycobacteriales; family Geodermatophilaceae; genus Geodermatophilus; species Geodermatophilus tzadiensis. Next base: position 35,390 of record NZ_PVTG01000017.1, read on the forward strand.
CCGTGGTCAACCTGCTCGAGCAGCACTTCGCCGCGCTCGTCGACTACGACTTCACCGCGTCGCTGGAGAACGAGCTCGACGAGATCGCCAGCGGGTCGCTGGGCCGGGTCGACTGGCTGACGGAGTTCTACTTCGGCGGTGAGGGCCGGCACGCCGGCGGCATCGCGGCCTCCGGCGGCCTCAAGACCGTCATCGGTCAGCAGCTGGAGGAGATCGACGCCCGTGGCGTCAACTCCATCCCGCTGCGCGCCACCGGGCCGAACGGCGAGCCGGTCGTGGTCCGCGTCGGGCGCTACGGGCCCTACCTGCAGGCCGGTGGCGAGGACGGGCCGCGGATCAGCATCCCCGAGGACCTCGCCCCCGACGAGCTGACCAGCGAGAAGGTCGCCGAGCTGCTCGCCGCGCCCTCGGGCGACCGCGAGCTGGGCACCGACCCCGACAGCGGCTCCCCGGTCGTCGTCAAGGCCGGCCGCTACGGCCCCTACGTGACCACGGTGGTGCCCGAGGGGAGCAAGGAGGCCCCGCGCACGGCCAGCCTGTTCTCGTCGATGTCGCCGGAGACGGTGACCCTCGAGCAGGCGCTGCAGCTGCTGACCCTCCCGCGCAGCGTGGGCACTGCGCCCGACGGCGAGGAGATCCAGGCGCTCAACGGTCGCTACGGGCCCTACCTCAAGAAGGGCACCGACTCGCGGTCGCTGGAGAACGAGCAGCGGCTGTTCACGGTCACCCTCGACGAGGCGTTGGCGCTGTTCGCCCAGCCCAAGCAGCGGGGTCGGCGGGCCGCCGCCGCGCCGCTCAAGGAGCTGGGGCCCGACCCGGTGACGCAGGGCCAGATCACCGTCCGCGAGGGCCGGTTCGGCCCCTACGTGACCGACGGCGAGACCAACGCGAGTCTGCGCAAGGGCGACGAGGTCGACACGATCTCCCTCGACCGCGCCGCCGAGCTGCTCGCCGACCGCCGCAGCCGGCCCGCCGCGACCAAGAAGAAGAAGGCGGCGCCCAAGGCCGCGGCGAGGACGACGGCGGCGAAGAAGACCACCGCCGCCAAGAAGACGACCGCGAAGAAGACCGCGAAGAAGACCGCCGGGAAGGCAGCCTCTCCCGCCGTCCCCGCGAGCTGACCGCGGCCGTGACCGGCTCGATCGACCCCGCCGCCTGGCAGCAGCGGCGGACGTCGTTCGGGTCGGTCGCGGCCGACTACGCCGCGCTGCGCCCGGGATACCCGGCCGACGCCGTCGCGTTCCTGCTGGGTCCGCGGCCGCTGCGGGTCCTCGACCTCGGCGCCGGCACCGGCCTGCTCACCGACGTCCTGGTCGCAGCCGGGCACGACGTGGTCGCGGTCGACCCGTCGGCGGAGATGCTCGACCAGCTGCGCGCCCGCCACCCCGGCGTCCCGGCGCACCGCGGCGGCGCCGAGGAGGTGCCGCTGCCCGACGGAAGCGTCGACGCCGTCGTCGCGGGGCAGGCCGCGCACTGGTTCGACCCGGACGCGGCCGCGCCCGAGCTGCGGCGGGTGCTGCGGCCCGGCGGGGTGGTCGGGTTCGTCTGGAACGTCCGCGACGAACGGGTGCCGTGGGTCGCCGCCCTCGGCGCCGCGCTGGCCGCCGAGGCCCGCGGGCACGAGGCCGACCAGGGCGTGGTCGCGGAGTTCGCCCGGGCGCTGCCGGCCGACGTGGCGACCCACGAGTCGGCCACCGTGCAGCGGGTGACGCCCGAGCAGGTCGTCGGCGGCATCGGCACCCGCAGCTACGTCGCCACGATGACCCCGGCGGCCCGCGAGGCGTTCCTCGGCGGCATCCGCGACCTGCTGGCCGGCCACCCCGGCACCCGCGGCCGCGACGTCCTCGAACTGCCGTACCGCACCGACGCCTACCGGCTCACCCCGCGCTGAGCGGCGCCCGGCCGACGGCGAACACCCGGCGGAACGGCAGCACCGTCGTCCCGTCCGGCCGCGCCGGGTAGGCCGTCCGCAGCGCCGCGGCGTACTCCGCGGTGAGCGCGGCGGCCCCGTCGTCGTCGAGCAGCGCCAGCACCGGCCGCAGGACCGTGCTGCGCACCCAGCTCAGCACCGGGTCGGGTCCCCGCAGCACGTGCAGGTACGTCGTCTCCCACACGTCGGGGACCAGGCCCGCGCCCGCCAGCACGTCGAGGTAGCCCGCCGGCTCGAGCACCGCGTCCGGCGGGGGAGCGGCGGGAGCCAGCCGCCCCGCCCAGGCCGGCGAGGTGCACAGGTCGGCCAGCAGCCGGTGCGTCGGGGCGGTGGAGTTGCCCGGCACCTGCACCGCCAGCCACCCACCCGGCGCCAGCAGCCCGGCCCACCGGGAGAGCAGCGCGGCGTGCCCCGGCACCCAGTGCAGGACGGCGTTGCTCACCAGGACGTCGACCGGTCCGGCCGGCCGCCAGTCCCGCACGTCGCCGCGCTCGAACCCCACCCGGCCCGGGACGGCGTGCGCGGCCGCCGCGGCGAGCATCTCCGGTGAGGAGTCCACGCCGGTGACCCGCGCCTCGGGCCACCGCGCGGCCAGCGAGGCGGTCAGCGCGCCCTCGCCGCAGCCGAGGTCGACGACGACCCGCGGCGCGTCGGCGTCCACCCGGGCGAGCAGGTCGGCGAAGGGCCGGGCGCGCTCCCCGGCGTGGCGCAGGTACAGCGCGGGGTCCCAGGCGGCGTCCACGGGACCTGACCGTAGAGCCCCGGGGACGTCGGACCCGGCCGGTACCGTGGACCGGCCGCCGGGAGGCCCGGTGGCCGCCCGCTGCGAGGGAGCCCCGCGATCGACGTCCACCCGCGTCCGCCCGGCCGTGGGCTGTTCGTCGCCTTCGAGGGTGGGGAGGGCACCGGCAAGTCCACCCAGGCGCGGCTGCTCCTCGACTGGCTCGGCCTGCACGAGCTCCCCGCGCGGATCACCCACGAGCCCGGCGGCACCCCGCCCGGCGCCCGCATCCGTGCGCTGCTGCTCGACCCGGCCACCGGCGACCTCGCGCCCCGCGCCGAGGCGCTGCTCTACGCCGCCGACCGCGCCCACCACGTGCACGCCGTGGTCCGCCCGGCGCTGGAGGCCGGCGAGGTCGTCGTCACCGACCGCTACGTCGACAGCTCGCTGGCCTACCAGGGCGCCGGCCGCACCCTCGACCTCGACGAGGTGCGCCGGATCTCGACCTGGGCCACCGGCGGGCTGGTGCCCGACCTCACCGTGCTGCTCGACCTGCCGCCCGAGACGGGGCTCGCCCGCGCGCTCGGCCGCGCCGCCGCCGACCGCCTGGAGTCGGAGTCGCTGGAGTTCCACCAGCGGGTCCGCGCCACCTTCCGCGCGCTGGCCGACGCCGACCCCGGCCGCTACCTGGTCCTCGACGCGGAGCGGCCGGCCGAGGAGATCGCTGCCGCCGTCCGCAAGCGGGTCGGTGCCCTGCTGCCCGGGCGGGTCGCGTGAGCGCCCCGGCCGACGGCGTCTGGGCGCAGGTGATCGGCCAGCCCGCCGTGGTGGCCGAGCTGCGGGCCGCCGTCGCCGACCCGGCGGCGATGACCCACGCGTGGCTGTTCACCGGCCCGCCGGGGTCGGGCCGCTCGGTCGCCGCCCGGGCCTTTGCCGCCGCGCTGCAGTGCCCCGACGGCGGCGACGGCACCTGCCACGCCTGCCGCACCGTGCTGGCCGGCACCCACGCCGACGTCCAGACTGTCGTCCCCGAGGGACTGTCCATCGGCGTCGTGGAGGCCCGCGAGCTGGTGCGGCTGGCCGGGCGCGCGCCGTCGCAGGGCCGCTGGCAGGTCGTCGTCGTGGAGGACGCCGACCGGATGACCGAGCAGGCTGCCAACGCGGTGCTCAAGATGATCGAGGAGCCGCCGCCGCGGACGGTGTTCCTGCTGTGCGCGCCGAGCCTGCACCCCGAGGACGTCCCGGTCACCATCCGCTCCCGCTGCCGGGTGGTCGGCCTGCGCACGCCGCCGGCCGACGCCGTCGCCGACGTGCTGGTGCGCCGCGACGGGATCGACCCGGCGCTGGCGGCCTGGGCGGCGGGCGCCGCCGGCGGGCACGTCGGGCGGGCCCGGCACCTGGCCCGCGACGAGACCGCCCGCATGGCCCGCAAGGCGGTGCTCGACGTGCCACTGCGGCTGGTCTCGCTGGCCGCCTGCCTCACCGCCGCCGACGACCTCGTCGGCGCGGCCAAGGAGGAGTCCGACCGCGCCGCCGCGGAGCTCGACGGCGCGGAGACCGAGGCGGTCAAGGCCAGTCTCGGCGTCGGCGCGCGCGGGCCGGGCGTGGCCGCCGCCAGCCGCGGCGCCGGCGTGCTCAAGGACCTGGAGAAGCGGCAGAGGAGCCGGGCCACCCGCATCGGCCGCGACTCCCTCGACCGGGCCCTGGTCGACCTCGCCGGGCTCTACCGCGACGCCCTCGTCCTGCACGCCGCGCCGGCCGAGCAGCTGCCGCTCAACCACCCCGACCGTCGGGCCGACGCCGAGGAGCTCGCCCGCCGGATCGGCGCCGAGGGGGCGCTGCGCCGCATCGACGCCGTCCTGGCCTGCCGGACGGCGCTCGAGCAGAACGTGAAGCCGCAGGTCGCCGTCGAGGCGCTCACCGTGGCGCTGCGCCTGCCGGCCTGAGAGAGGACCCTCCTGCCCCCCACCGCTCGCAGGCTCGCGGCGGGCCCCTGCAGGAGGGCCACCGCACGGGCCGGACGGGTGCGTGACGTAGGCTGTGCACCGCACGTCCGCCGCCTTAGCTCAGTCGGTAGAGCATCTCACTCGTAATGAGAAGGTCGTCGGTTCGATTCCGACAGGCGGCTCTCCTGCTCCCCACGCCCCGGCAGCCGTCCGGGTGACGCCGAACGTCCCTCCCTTCCGGTAGACAGCGAGCGCGCCGACGACGGCGGCGCCCACCGGACGGAGGCAGCATGAGCACCGCCACCAGCAGCGACCAGCGGTCGCCGGCCCCGCACGCCGCCGACAGCCACGACCTCATCCGCGTGATCGGCGCGCGGCAGAACAACCTCAAGGACGTCAGCGTCGAGATCCCGAAGCGCCGGCTGACGGTGTTCACCGGCGTCTCCGGGTCGGGCAAGAGCTCGCTGGTGTTCGGCACGATCGCTGCGGAGTCCCAGCGGCTGATCAACGAGACCTACAGCGCCTTCGTGCAGGGCTTCATGCCGTCCCTGTCGCGGCCGGAGGTGGACCTGCTCGAGGGCCTGACGACGGCGATCATCGTCGACCAGGAGCGCATGGGCGCCAACCCGCGCTCCACCGTCGGCACCGCCACGGACGCGAACGCGATGCTCCGCATCCTGTTCAGCCGGCTCGGCACGCCGCACGTCGGTCCCCCCACCGCGTTCTCGTTCAACGTCCCCACGCGCAAGGCGAGCGGGGTGATGAGCACCGAGAAGGCCGGCGGCCGGGTCGAGATGAACGTGGTGCGCGACGTCGTCTACCTGGGCGGCATGTGCCCGCGGTGCGAGGGCATGGGCTCGGTCTCCGACTTCGACCTCACCGCGCTCTACGACGAGAGCAGGTCGCTCAACGAGGGCGGGCTGATGGTGCCCGGCTACAGCATGGAGGGCTGGTACGGCCGCCTGTTCCAGGGGATCGGGCTCGACCTGGACAAGCCGATCGGGCGGTACACGAAGAAGGAGATGCAGGCCCTCCTCTACGCGGAGCCGACCAAGATCAAGGTCGAGGGCGTCAACCTGACCTACGAGGGCGTGATCCCCCGGGTGCAGAAGTCGATGCTGTCCAAGGACGTCGACTCGCTGCAGCCGCACGTCCGGCGCTTCGTCGAGCGGGTCATCACCTTCCAGACCTGCCCCGAGTGCGACGGCACGCGGCTCACCCCGGAGGCCCGGTCGTCGCGGATCGACGGGAGGAACATCGCCGACCTCTGCGCCCTGCAGATCAGCGACCTGGCCGACTGGGTCCGTGCGCTGCACGAGCCCTCCGTCGCCCCGCTGCTGACCGGCCTGCAGCGCCTGCTCGACTCGTTCACCGAGATCGGGCTGGGCTACCTCTCCCTCGACCGGCCCGCGGGCACGCTGTCCGGGGGAGAGGCGCAGCGCACCAAGATGATCCGCCACCTCGGGTCCTCGCTCACCGACGTCACCTACGTCTTCGACGAGCCCACCATCGGCCTGCACCCGCACGACATCGAGCGGATGAACGGCCTGCTCCTGCAGCTGCGGGACAAGGGCAACACGGTGCTCGTCGTCGAGCACAAGCCCGAGACGATCGCCATCGCCGACCACGTCGTCGACCTCGGCCCGCTGGCCGGCACGGCCGGCGGGGAGGTCGTCTACCAGGGCGGCCTGGAGGGGCTGCGGGGGAGCGGCACCCTCACCGGCCGCCACCTCGACGACCGCGCGTCGCTCAAGCCGTCGGTGCGGACGCCGACCGGGCAGCTGGCGGTGCGCGGCGCGAGCACCCACAACCTGCGCGACGTCGACGTCGACATCCCGCTCGGTGTCCTCTGCGTGGTCACCGGCGTGGCCGGCTCGGGGAAGAGCTCGCTGATCCACGGCTCCGTCGCGCCGCGCGACGGCGTCGTGGTCGTCGACCAGGGCGCGATCCGCGGCTCGCGGCGGAGCAACCCGGCCACCTACACCGGCCTGCTCGAGCCGATCCGCAAGGCGTTCGCCAAGGCCAACGGCGTGAAGCCCGCGCTGTTCAGCTCGAACTCCGAGGGCGCCTGCCCGACCTGCAACGGTGCCGGCGTCATCTACACCGACCTCGGTGTCATGGCCACGGTCGAGTCCCCGTGCGAGGAGTGCGAGGGCCGGCGGTTCCAGGCGGCGGTGCTGGAGTACACGCTGGGCGGCCGGAACATCGCCGAGGTGCTCGCCATGTCCGTGACCGAGGCCGAGCAGTTCTTCGGTGCGGGCGAGGCGCGCACGCCGGCCGCGCACACGGTCCTCGACCGGCTCGCCGACGTCGGGCTCGGCTACCTCACGCTCGGCCAGCCGCTCACCACCCTCTCCGGCGGCGAGCGGCAGCGGCTCAAGCTGGCCACGCAGATGGCCGAGAAGGGCGCGCAGGGGTCCACGACCGTCTACGTCCTCGACGAGCCCACCACCGGGCTGCACCTCGCCGACGTGGAGAACCTGCTCGCCCTGCTCGACCGGCTCGTCGACGCCGGCCGCTCGGTGGTCGTCATCGAGCACCACCAGGCGGTCATGGCGCGCGCCGACTGGATCGTCGACCTCGGCCCCGGGGCCGGGCACGACGGCGGCCGCGTGGTCTTCGAGGGCACGCCGGCCGACCTGGTCGCCGCCCGCTCCACCCTCACGGGTGAGCACCTGGCGGCCTACGTCGGCGGGTGAGTGAGCGGTCCCTCCCCCCGATCGGGGGATCCGACCGCGGACTCCGCTCACGTCCGGTCAGGTCGGTGCCGATCTGCTCTGTACAGACCCCGGGGGGACGTCCCCCGGGCGGGCGAGCAGGAGGACGGGCATGGCGACGCCGGGAGTGGACCACCCGGAGGAGCGGGCGGTCGTCGACGTGAAGGCCGAGAGCCGTGACGACGTGCTGCTGAGCTTCGTCGAGGAGGTCTCGGGCGGCGAGATGGTGCTCAGCGTGGGCACCGACGCCGCCAAGCGCCGGGTGCGCCTCGACGTCGGCGAGCACCTCGAGCTGATCTGGCGCGGGCCCGACGAGCTGCGCTCGGTGCCGGCCCAGCTGGTCGAGGTCGGCGGGGGCGACGCCCCCACGTGGCGGATCCGCACCACCGGGCCGGCCTCGCGCGGGCAGCGCCGGGCGGCCGTCCGCGCGCCGATGGCGCTGCCCCTGGAGGTGGAGGTCGGCAAGGCCGTCCTCGGCGGCGCGACCCTCGACCTCAGCGAGGGCGGCAGCCGCTGCCTGTTCGTCGCGCCGCCCGCCGGCGCGCCGGCGATCGAGGTCGGCGCCGTCCTCGGGGTCACCCTCGACCTCGACGGCACCCGCCTGCGCTTCGACGCGGAGGTGATCCGCCGCCACGAGCGGGAGGACGGGCGCCCGGAGCTGTCGCTGCGCTTCCTCGGGCTCGGCGAGAAGCGGCAGGACACCATCCGGCGCCGGGTCTTCGCCGAGCTGCGCGACCTGCGCTCCCGCGGCGTGATCTAGCCGTCCCGGCTGCAGGAGCAGCCCCCGCCTGCCGATGCCTCCCGGGACGGGACGGCGCGCCGCCGCCCCGCGGACGCGCGAGGAGGCCCGTGTGGCGAGGGTGCTGGTCGTCGAGGACGAGGACACCACCCGGCTGCTGCTCGAGGCCCGCCTGCGCTGGGCCGGCCACCGGGTGCGCGCCGTGGCCTCCGCGCCGGAGGCGCGCGCGGTGATCGAGCACGCCTTCAGCCCGGAGGTCGTGGTCACCGACATGTTCATGCCCGGCGGCAGCGGCCTCGGCCTGGTCTCCGACCTGCGCGCCGACCCCGACTCGGCGACCGTGCCGGTCGTCTTCCTCAGCGGCCGCGCGCTGCCCGGGGACGTCGCCGCCGGCCGGGCCCTCGGCGCGGCCTACCTGCACAAGCCCTGCACCGTGGGCGAGCTGACCGCGGCCATCGACGAGGTGCTCGGCGCTCCGGAGACGGCGCTGGAGGGCGCGGTGCGCCAGCGCGTCGGCGACCTGGGTGCCGTCGACAGCGACGAGGAGCGCGCACTCGTCGCCACCCTGCTCGAGGTCTTCGTCGCGCAGGCCCCCGCCGCCGTCGCCGCCGTCGAGTCGGCCGCGGCCGCCGGCGACGTCGCGCTGTTCGGCCAGGCCGCCCACCGGCTGCGCGGTGCCGCGGCCAACCTCGGCGCCGAGCCGCTGGCCCGCGCCTGCGCCGCCTGGGACGACGCCGCGGCCGAGGGCACCCTGCCCGACCCGGCCGAGGTGGCGGCCGTCCTCGCCCGCGAGGTGCCGGCCACCTGCGCCGTGTTCACCGCGCTGGCCGCCGAGCTGCGCCAGGGGCCCCCGGAGGACGCCGACCCGGAGGCCTGACGCCGTCGGCCAGGATGCGGCCGTGGACAGAGCCCGGCTCAGCGCGATCGCCCACCGCTGGCACCCCGTCGCCGCCCCCGTCTCCGACGAGAGCCTGCACCGCCTCCTCGACCGGCTGGCCCCGCCGCCGCAGGGCCGGGTGCTCGACCTCGGCTGCGGCTCCGGCGCCTGGCTGCTGCCGCTGGTGGCCGCCCACCCGGGACTGACCGGCGTCGGCGTGGACACCTCCGGCCCGGCGCTGGACGCCGCCCGCGACCGCGCCGCGATGGCCGGCGTGCTGGGCCGGGTCGAGTTCGTGCAGGACGACGCCGCGACCTGGCGGGCCGGGCCGTTCGACGCCGTCGTCTGCGTCGGCGCCACGCACGTCTTCGGCGGCCCGGCCGGCACGCTCGCGGCGCTGCGCGGGCACCTGCGCCCCGGCGGGCGGGTGCTCTTCGGCGACGGCTTCTGGGAGGCCGGCCCGAGCCCGGCGGCGCTGGCCGGGCTGGGTGCCGGGCCGGGGGAGCTGCCCGACCTGCCCGGGCTGCTGGCCGAGGTGCGGCGCGCGGGCCTGGAGCCAGGCTACGGCCACCTGAGCACCCGGGCGGAGTGGGACGAGTACGAGTGGTGCTGGACCGGCGCGCTCACCGAGTGGGCGCTGACCGAGGCCCCGGACGGCGACCGCGAGGCCGCGCTGGAGGCCGCCCGCGCCCACCGCCGGCAGTGGCTGGAGGGCTACCGCGGCGAGCTGGGCTTCCTCACCGTCGTCCTGCACGACAGGGATCGCTGAGTCGTCCTGCACGACGGGGATCGCTGAGTCGTCCTGCACGACAGGGACGGCTGACCCGCCCCGCACACGACGGCGGCGGTGCACCCCGACCGGGGGTGCACCGCCGTGCGTCGTCCGTCGTGCGCTCGCCGAGGGGCCGGGCCCCTCGGGCCGTCAGTGGCCGCCGGCCTCCGCCGCCCGCTTGATCGAGGCCTCGATCTCGGCCTGGGCCTCGGCGCGGCCCACCCAGTTGGCGCCCTCGACCGACTTGCCCGGCTCGAGGTCCTTGTAGGTCTCGAAGAAGTGCTGGATCTCCAGCCGGTCGAACTCCGAGACGTCGGTGATGTCCTGGAGGTGGGCCATGCGGGGGTCGGTGGCCGGGACGGTGAGGACCTTGTCGTCCCCACCCGCCTCGTCGGTCATCCGGAACATGCCGATCGCCCGGCAGGTGATCAGGCACCCGGGGAACGTCGGCTCCTCCAGGAGCACCAGGGCGTCGAGCGGATCGCCGTCCAGCCCCAGGGTGTTCTCGATGTACCCGTAGTCGGCCGGGTACCGGGTGGAGGTGAACAGCATCCGGTCGAGCCGGATGCGGCCGGTGGCGTGGTCCAGCTCGTACTTGTTCCGCTGGCCCTTGGGGATCTCTACCGTCACGTCGAACTGCACGGCACGTAGTGTGGCCCACCGGTATCAGGTCCACCGGTGCAGGTCCGCCCGGGGGTCACTCCCTGGGGGTGGGAACGATCGCGCCGAGCGGGTCGACGTCGGTCACGCCGAGCTACGGGCGGCTGCGCAGACGACTGCTGGTGACCGTCGTGGCGCTCGTGGTCGTCGCCGCGCTGGTGGTGGCCGGGCTGCTGTTCCTGCGCGGGGACGACGCCGCCCCGGACGCCGCCGACGGCCCGGCCGCGGTGCTGCCCGACGTCGGCGCACCGGCGCCCGTGCTCGCCGCGCTGTCCGACGAGGCCCCCGCGCCCGACCCCGACGCGCTCAGCACGGTGCTGACGCCGCTGCTGGCCGTACCGGCGCTCGGCGGCGGCGTCTCGGCCGAGGTGGTCGACGTCGTCGGCGGGCAGATCCTCTTCGCGCTGGGCGCCGACGACCCGGTCACCCCCGCCTCGACGGCCAAGCTGCTCACCGCGGCCGCCGCGCTGACCACCCTCGACCCCGAGCAGACCCTCGAGACGCGCGTCGTCGCCGGGACCGGCCCGGGCGAGGTGGTGCTCGTCGGCGGCGGCGACCCCACCCTGTCCACGACGGCGCCCTCGTTGACCTACCCGGGCGCGCCGACCGTCGCCGACCTCGCCGCGCAGGTGCGGGCCGCGCTGCCCGCCGGGACGGCGGTGACCCGCGTCGTCGTCGACAACGCCCTGTTCGAGGGCCCGCTGACGGCGGAGGGCTGGGGGCCGGAGGACGCGCCGTCGACCTACGCGGCGCCGGTCACCGCCACCGCCGTCGACGGCGCCCGGCTCCGGCCCGGCGAGGACCCGCGCAGCGGCGCGCCGGGCACCGACGCCGGGCGCGCGCTCGCCGAGGCGCTCGGCGTCCCCGGTGCGACGGTCGAGCTCGGCGCGGCGCCCGACGGCGCGGAGACGCTGGGCAGCGTCCGCTCCGCCCCGGTGGCCCGCCTGGTGGAGCAGGCGCTGTCGCAGTCGGACAACCTGCTCGCCGAGTCGCTGGCGCGGCACGTCGCGCTGGCCCGCGACCTGCCCGCCACCTTCGACGGCGCAGCCCGGGCGGTGACCGGTGCCCTGGAGGAGGCCGGCCTGGACGTGGCCGACGTCGAGCTGCACGACGGCAGCGGGCTGTCCCGGCTGGACCTGGTCACCCCGGCGGTGCTCACCGAGCTGGTCGCCGGCGCCGCCGACGGCTCGCTGGAGGGGACCTCGGCGGTGCTGTCCGGCCTCGCGGTGGCCGGCTACGACGGCACGCTGGCCGACCGCGGCGACACCGACCCCGGCACCGCGCCCGGCGCCGTCCGCGCCAAGACCGGGACGCTGCTCGGCGTGCACGGCCTCGCCGGCACCGTCGTCACCGCCGACGGTCGGCTGCTGGCCTACGCGCTCGTGGCCAACGGCACCTCGGGCGGCGGTGGCCCCGAGGAGGCCGCGCTCGACGCCGTGGCCTCCGCGATGGCCGCCTGCGGCTGCCCGTGAGCGCCTCCGGGCGCCCAGGCCGCCCGCGTAGGGTGAAAAAATGAGCAGCAGTGCACTGGTCGACTGGGAGCTCGCCGGGCGCACCGCCCGCCGGCTGACCGGGCCCGGGCCCGAGACCACCCGGGAGGAGGCGGCGGCGGTCGTCGCGGAGCTGCACCGCGCCTCCGCCACCGCGGTGGCGCACGTCGAGGGCCTCACCGGCCTGCGCCCGGTCGAGGGCGGGCCGGTCCCCGAGGTCGCCGTCGTCGACCGGCCCGGCTGGATCGACGCGAACACCGCCGGCATGGCCGCGCTGCTCGACCCGCTGGCCGGCGCGCTCCTCGAGCGGTCGGAGAGCCGCCCCGGCCCGCTGGCCACCGCGATCGGCTCCCGCGCCACCGGCGTGCAGGCCGGCGGGCTGCTGGCCTTCCTCTCCTCCCGGGTGCTGGGCCAGTACGAGGTCTTCGGCACCGGCGGCCGGCTGCTGCTCGTGGCGCCCAACATCGTCGACGCCGAGCGCCGGCTGGGCGTCGACCCGTCGGACTTCCGGCTGTGGGTGTGCCTGCACGAGGTCACCCACCAGCTGCAGTTCACCGCCTTCCCGTGGCTGCAGGACCACCTCGAGGCGCAGATCACGGAGTTCGTGCAGGCCACCGACCTGTCCCCGGACGCGCTGCGCGACCGCATGGCCGACCTGGTCCGCGGCATCAGCGACGCCGTCCGCGGCGGGGACGACGACGCCGGCTCCCAGGGCCTGATGGCGCTGGTCCGCGACCCCGCCCAGCGCGCCGTGCTCGACCGGGTCACCGCGGTGATGAGCCTGGTCGAGGGGCACGCCGAGTTCGTCATGGACGGCGTCGGCCCCGACGTGGTGCCCTCCGTGCGCACGCTGCGCAAGCGCTTCGCCCAGCGCCGCAAGGGCCGCGGCCCGCTGGACCGGGTGCTGCGCCGGCTGCTGGGCCTGGAGCAGAAGATGAAGCAGTACGCCGACGGGCGGACCTTCGTCGGGGGCGTCGTCGACCGGGTCGGCATGGACGGCTTCAACCGGGTCTGGTCGGGGCCGGAGACGCTGCCGCTGGTCGAGGAGCTCACCGACCCCGCCCGCTGGGTCGAGCGGGTGCACGGCCGCCCGGCCGTTCCCGCCTGACGCCCGGACTCCGGTGAGCGGGCCGCCGCCGGCGGTCGCGGCCGTCCGCGGCGCCGTCCGCCCGGGCCTGCGGGCCTCGGCGCAGCCGGTGCTGGTGGCCGTCAGCGGGGGAGCGGACTCGCTCGCGCTGGCCGCCGCGGTCGCCTTCGAGGCACCCCGCGCCGGGGTGCCGGCCGGCGCGGTGACCGTCGACCACGGCCTGCAGCCCGGCTCCGCCGCCCGCGCCGCCGCCACCGCCGAGCTGGTCCGCGGCCTCGGCCTGGACCCCGTGGTGGTGCTGCCCGCCGACGTCCGCCCCGGCGGCGGCCCGGAGGCCGCGGCCCGCACCGCGCGCTACGCCGTGCTGGACGGCGCGGCGGCCGCCCACGGCGCGCGCGTCGCCCTGGGCCACACCCTCGACGACCAGGCCGAGACGGTGCTGCTGGGGCTGGGCCGGGGCTCGGGCCCGCGGTCGCTGGCCGGCATGGTGGCCCACCGCCCGCCGTACTGGCGGCCGCTGCTCGCCGTCCGCCGGTCGGCCACCCGCGAGGCGTGCGACGCGCTGGGCCTGCCGGTCTGGGACGACCCGTGGAACACCGACCCCGCCCTCCGCCGCGCCCGGCTGCGGGCCGAGGTCCTGCCGCTGCTCGAGGACGTCCTCGGCGGCGGCGTGGCCGGGGCCCTGGCCCGGACGGCGGACCTGCTGCGCGAGGACCTCGACGTCCTCGACGCCCTGGCCGACGCCGAGCGCGCCCGCCTGCCGCGCGAGGGCGGCCTGCCCGCCGCGGAGCTCGCCGCGCTGCCGGCCGCGCTGCGCCGCCGGGTGCTGCGCGGCTGGCTGCGCGAGGCCGGCGTCCCCGACCTCGCGGCGGTCCACCTCGCCGCCGTCGACGCGCTGCTCACCGGGTGGCGGGGACAGGGACCGGTGACCCTGCCGGGCGGTGCCGAGGCGCTCCGGACGTCTGGCAGGCTGGTGCTGCGGCCCGCCGGCTGCCGGGGCGCGACCGCCCGGCCGGCCGCCGACCCCCGCCCGGTCCCCCAGCCCGAGGAGCAGCACCCGTGAGCGAGACCGCGTCGGCCGAGGCCACGTCCACCGAGGCCACGTCCACCGAGGCCACGTCCACCGAGGCCGCGTCCACCGGGGCCGCGTCGACCGGGGCGGTGCCCGGCGGCCTGGGCCCCGACCACGGCTACGGCCCCGACATCCACCACGTGCTGCTGTCCGAGCAGCAGATCCAGGAGAAGATCACCGAGCTGGCCGCCGAGGTCGCCGGCGACTACGCCGGCCGGGAGGTCCTGCTGGTCGGCGTCCTCAAGGGCGCGGTGCTGTTCATGAGCGACTTCGCCCGCGCGCTGCAGCTGCCCACGCAGATGGAGTTCATGGCCGTCTCCTCCTACGGCAGCTCCACCAGCTCCTCCGGCGTCGTCCGCATCCTCAAGGACCTCGACCGCGACATCTCCGACCGGCACGTGCTGGTGCTCGAGGACATCATCGACTCCGGCCTGACCCTGTCCTGGCTGCTGAAGAACCTGGGCAGCCGGCGGCCGGCGTCGCTGGAGGTGTGCGCGCTGCTGCGCAAGCCCGACGCGATCAAGGTCGAGGTGCCGGTGCGCTACGTCGGCTTCGACATCCCCAACGAGTTCGTCGTCGGCTACGGCCTGGACTACGCCGAGCGCTACCGCGACCTGCCCTACATCGGGACGCTGAAGCCCGAGGTCTACTCGGACTGACCGCCGCCCGTCCCGCCCGCGCCGCCGGGCCACCCGCACGGGTGGCGCGGCGGCGACCGCGCAGCTCGCGGACAGGGGGTCCACAGGTGTCCCGGTGTACCGTCGAGCGCAACGACGCTGGACCGCGCGAGGGTGTCCGCCCGGCTCGCGCGGCGCGTCACCCGGACGATCAGGAGGGTCGACGGGCCAGGCCGGAGCCCTCCGGCCGCCCGGCATCGGTGTATGGAACGCAAGAAGATCTTCCGCTCCGTGTGGTTCTGGGTCGTGCTCGTCGTCCTGGTGGCCCTCGGCCTGTCCTCGTTCCTCGGCGGCGGCTCGGACTACAAGGCGGTCGACACCTCCGTCGCGCTGCAGCAGATCGAGGACGGCAACGTCTCCTCGGTCACGATCAACGACAAGGAACAGACCCTCGACCTCGACCTCGTCGACCCGGTCGACGGCGAGGACCGGATCAGCGCGGCCTACCCCGTCGGCGCGTCCGACGACGTCTTCGACCTGGTCTCGGGCGCCGGTGACGCCGAGGGCGTCGACTTCACCACCAACGTCACGCAGGACAGCGTCTTCGTCAGCGTCCTGATCAGCTTCCTGCCCTTCCTCATCCTCCTGCTGCTGCTGTTCTGGCTGTTCAACTCGATGCAGGGCGGCGGCCGGGGCGTCATGGCCTTCGGCAAGTCCAAGGCCAAGCAGATCACCAAGGACAGCCCCAAGACGACCTTCTCCGACGTCGCCGGCGCCGACGAGGCCATCGAGGAGCTGCAGGAGATCAAGGACTTCCTGCAGAACCCGGTGAAGTTCCAGGCCGTCGGGGCCAAGATCCCCAAGGGCGTGCTGCTGTTCGGCCCGCCCGGGACCGGCAAGACCCTGCTGGCCCGCGCGGTGGCCGGCGAGGCGGGCGTGCCGTTCTTCTCGATCTCCGGCTCGGACTTCGTCGAGATGTTCGTCGGCGTCGGCGCCAGCCGCGTGCGCGACCTGTTCGAGCAGGCCAAGACCAACGCCCCGGCGATCATCTTCGTCGACGAGATCGACGCCGTCGGCCGCCACCGCGGTGCCGGCATGGGCGGCGGGCACGACGAGCGCGAGCAGACGCTCAACCAGATGCTCGTCGAGATGGACGGCTTCGACGTCAAGGGCGGCGTCATCATGATCGCCGCCACCAACCGGCCGGACATCCTCGACCCCGCGCTGCTGCGCCCGGGCCGCTTCGACCGGCAGATCGCCGTCGACCGGCCCGACCTCGAGGGCCGCAAGCAGATCCTCCAGGTGCACGCAAAGGGCAAGCCGCTCGCGCCCGACGTCGACCTGGAGACCGTCGCCCGGCGCACCCCCGGCTTCACCGGCGCGGACCTGGCCAACGTACTCAACGAGGGCGCGCTGCTCACCGCCCGGCAGAACTCCTCGGTCATCACCGACGCCGTCCTCGAGGAGGCGATCGACCGCGTCATCGCCGGTCCCGAGCGCAAGACGCGGGCGATGAGCGAGAAGGAGAAGAAGGTCACCGCCTACCACGAGGGCGGGCACGCGCTGGTGGCGCACGCACTGCCCAACCTGGACCCGGTGCACAAGGTGACGATCCTGCCGCGCGGCCGCTCGCTCGGGCACACGCTCGTGCTGCCGACCGAGGACAAGTACACCCAGACCCGCTCGGAGATGATCGACACCCTGGCCTACGCCCTCGGCGGGCGGGCGGCCGAGGAGCTGGTGTTCCACGAGCCGACCACCGGTGCCGGCAACGACATCGAGAAGGCCACCTCGATGGCCCGCGCGATGGTCACCCAGTACGGCATGAGCGCCAAGCTCGGCGCGGTCAAGTACGGCAGCACCGACTCCGAGCCGTTCCTCGGCCGGGACATGGGCTCGCGGCCGGACTACTCCGAGGCCGTCGCCGCCGACATCGACGCCGAGGTGCGCGCGCTCATCGAGGCCGCGCACGACGAGGCGTGGGAGATCCTGGTGGAGTACCGGGGCGTGCTCGACTCGCTGGTCCTCGAGCTCATGGAGAAGGAGACCCTCTCCAAGGAGGACATGGCCCGCATCTGCGCGCCGGTCACCAAGCGGCCCTCGCTGGCGCCCTACAACGGCTTCGGCAAGCGGACGCCGTCCGACCAGCCGCCGGTGCTCACGCCCGCCGAGGCCGCGGCCCAGGCGAACGGCAACGGGCACGCGCACGGCCACGGGGCCAGCCTGGTCAAGGGCGGCAGCACCGCCGTGGGCGACGTCGGCGCACCCGTCCAGAGGTGAGTGGGCTCGCGAGCTCACCCGTGAGCACCGCAGCGCCGCGAGAGGTGACGACGAGCGCCAGCGAGGAGTCGGCGTGAGCGAGCTCCCGGAGGAGCCGGAGGACGAGGTCCGCGTCGACCTGTCGCGCGTCGACACGGCACGGGCCGAGGCCGCCGTCCGCGAGCTGCTGCTGGCCGTGGGGGAGGACCCCGACCGGCCGGGGCTGCGCGACACCCCCGGCCGGGTGGCCCGCGCCTACGCCGAGACCTTCGCCGGTCTCTGGCAGGACCCGGGGGAGATCCTCGCGACGGTCTTCGACGAGGACCACGACGAGCTGGTGCTGGTCAAGGACATCCCGATGTACTCGACCTGCGAGCACCACCTGGTGCCCTTCCACGGCGCCGCGCACGTCGGGTACATCCCCGGGGAGGACGGCCGGGTGACCGGGCTGTCGAAGATCGCCCGGCTGGTCGACGTCTACGCCCGGCGGCCGCAGGTGCAGGAGCGGATGACGCGGCAGATCGCCGACGCGGTCGACGAGCACCTCAAGCCGCGCGGCGTCCTCGTCGTCATCGAGGCCGAGCACCTGTGCATGGGCATGCGGGGCATCCGCAAGCCCGGCTCGATCACGGTCACCTCGGCGGTGCGCGGCATCATCCGCGACAACGCCGCCACCCGCGCCGAGGCCATGGGCCTCGTACTGGGCCGGTGACCGCCACCGCCCTCCCGCGGCCGGGGCGCTGCGTGGTGATGGGCGTCCTCAACGTCACCCCCGACTCGTTCTCCGACGGGGGGTGCTTCGCCGACGCGCCGACCGCGGTCGCGCACGGGCTGGCGATGCACGCGGCCGGCGCCGACTACGTCGACGTCGGGGGCGAGTCCACCCGCCCGGGCGCCGACCGCGTCGACGTCGACGAGGAGTGCCGCCGGGTGGTGCCGGTCGTCCGCGAGTTGTCGGCCGCCGGCGTGCGCACCAGCGTGGACACCACCCGGGCCGAGGTCGCCGAGGCCGCCATCGCGGCGGGCGCGGTCCTGGTCAACGACGTCAGCGGCGGGCTGGCCGACAAGAACATGGCCGACCTGGTCGCCGACACCGGCGTCCCCTGGGTGCTCATGCACTGGCGCGGGCACAGCCGCGAGATGTACGCCGCCGCCCGGTACGGCGACGTCGTCACCGAGGTGTGCGCCGAGCTGACGGCCCGGGTGGAGGACGTCGTCGCCGCCGGCGTCGACCCGCGGCAGCTGGTGCTCGACCCCGGGCTGGGCTTCGCCAAGCGCGCCGAGCACAACTGGGCGCTGCTGGGCGGCCTCGACCGGCTCATCGCCCTCGGGCTGCCGGTGCTCGTCGGCGCCTCCCGCAAGACCTTCCTCGGCCGGCTGCTCGCCGGACCGGACGCCGAGCCGCGGCCGGCCGAGCAGCGCGACGCCGCCACCCTCGCCACCACGGTGCTCGCCGCCGAGGCCGGTGCCTGGGGCGTGCGGGCGCACGACGCCGCCTCCTCGGTGGACGCGGTGCGCACCGTGGCGGCCGTGCACGCCGCGCGGGGGCTGCACCGTGGCTGACGCCCGGCCCGACCGGATCGCCGTCCGGGGCCTGACCGCGCACGCCCACCACGGCGTCTACGGCTTCGAGCGCGAGAACGGGCAGACGTTCGGCGTCGACGCCGTCCTCGAGGTGGACACCGCGCCGGCGGCCGCCACCGACGACCTCGCCCTGACGGTCAACTACGCCGAGCTCGCCCAGCGGCTGCACGCCGTCCTCACCGGGGAGCCGGTCGACCTGCTCGAGACCCTCTGCCAGCGGCTGGCCGACGTCTGCCTGGCCGACCCGCTGGTGCAGGCCGCCGAGATCACCGTGCACAAGCCGCAGGCCGACCTCGGCGTCCCCTTCGACGACGTCACCGTCACCATCCGGCGGGAGCGCGCGTGAGCCGCGCCGTGCTGTCGCTCGGTGCCAACCTGGGCGACCGGGCCGGTGCCCTGCGCGGCGCGATCGAGGCGCTGAAGGACGACGGCCTGGTCGCCCGCTCGGTGCTGTACGAGACCCCGCCGTGGGGCCCGGTCGAGCAGCCGCCCTACCTCAACGCGGTCGCCGTCGTCCGCGGCGACCGCGACGCCGCCGGGTGGCTGGCCCGGGCCCACGAGCTCGAGCAGGCCGCCGGGCGCACCCGCGAGGTGCGCTGGGGCGCCCGGACCCTCGACGTCGACGTCGTCACGGTCACCGGTGACGACGGCGCCCCGGTGGTCTCCGACGACCCGGCGCTCACGCTGCCGCACCCGCGGGCGCACGAGCGGGCGTTCGTGCTCGTCCCCTGGCTGTCGCTGGACCCGACCGCCGTCCTGCCCGGACGCGGCCGCGTGGCCGACCTGGTCGCCGCGCTGCCCGCCGCGGACGTCGCCGCGGTCGTGAGGTGGGAGCACCTGCAGTGAGGCCGGTGAACCGGCGGGACCTCCTCGTCGTCGGGGCCGGGCTGGCGCTGGCGGCGTGGCTGGTCGTGCGCGTGGCCTACGGCAGCCTGCCGCCGCTGCGCTGGTGGCTGCCGGTGCCGCTGGCGCTGCTCGCGGTCGCCGAGGCGCTCGGCGCCCGTACGCTGCGCGCGCGGCTGGCCGCCGAGCGGGCCGCCCGGCGCGGCGACACCCGCCCGCAGCACGGGGAAGCGGCGGCGCCGCTGGTCCGCCCGGTCGAGCCGATGCTGGTGGCCCGGCTGGCGGTGCTCGCGCAGGCCAGCGCCTTCGTCGGCGCGGCCGTCGCCGGCGTGTGGGCCGGGGTGCTGCTGCACGTGGCGCCCGCGGTGGGGCGCCTGGAGGCCGCGGCCGGCGACACGGTCACCGCGGTCATCGGCGTGCTCTGCGCGGCCGCGCTCACCGCCGCCGCGCTGTGGCTGGAGTCGGTCTGCCGCGTGCCGCCGTCCCGGCGCGACGACCAGCGCCCCGGAGACGGCGCTCGCGCCTGACGACGGGCTCTAGCGTGCCGGTACGGCGGCGCCGGCGGTCTCGGGGACCGTCCCGTCCACCGAGCGGCGCAGTGCCCGGTGCAGCGACTCGGGCGTGAGCACCCCGAGGAACACCTCGCCGTCGAGCACCGCCACCCAGCCGGCCTCGTGCTGCAGCATCGTGGAGAACGCCGTCTTCAGGCTGGCCTCCGCCGGCACCCAGGCGTCCATCCGGTGCGCCGCCGACCCGACGGTGCCCGCGCCGGCGGCCCGGTCGGCCGAGAGCCACCCGTGCAGCCGGCCGGCGTCGTCGAGGACCACCGCCCAGCGCGCCCCGGTGACCTGCAGCGAGGCGCGCGCGTCGGCCAGCCCGTCGGCGACGTGCACCACCGGCGGCCGCTCGAGGTCCTCGACCGAGATGCCGGTGACCGCGAGCCGCTTGAGGCCCCGGTCGGCGCCGACGAAGTCGGCCACGAAGGCGTTGGCCGGCCGGCCCAGCAGCTCCGCCGGCGGCGCGAACTGCTCGACCCGCCCGCCGGAGCTCATCACGGCGATCCGGTCGCCGAGCCGCACGGCCTCCTCGATGTCGTGGGTGACGAAGACGATCGTCTTGCGCACCGTCTCCTGCAGCCGCAGGAACTCCCCCTGCAGCCGCTCGCGGACCACCGGGTCGACGGCGGAGAACGGCTCGTCCATCAGCAGGACCGAGGGGTCGGCGGCCAGCGCCCGGGCGACGCCGGCGCGCTGGCGCTGGCCGCCGGAGAGCTGGCTGGGGTAGCGGTCGCCGTGGACGGCGGGGTCGAGGCCGACGGTGGCCAGCAGCTCGTCCACCCGGGCCCGGGTGCGGCGCCGGTCCCAGCCCAGCAGCCGCGGCACCGTGGCCACGTTCGCCCGCACCGTCTGGTGGGGGAACAGGCCCACGTTCTGGATGACGTAGCCGATGCGGCGGCGCAGCCGGTCGGCGTCGACCCGGGTCACGTCCTCGCCGCCGAGCAGGATCCGTCCCGTCGTCGGCTCGATGACCCGGTTGATCATCTTCATCGTGGTGGTCTTGCCGCAGCCCGAGGGGCCGACCAGCACCGACAGCTCGCCCGCGGCGAAGGTCAGGTCCAGCCGCTCGACCCCGACCGTGCCGTCGGCGTAGGTCTTGCTGACCCCCTCGAGCCGGATCTCCTGCGCGGCGCCCTCCGCGCCGCTCCCGGCAGTAGCGTCCACGGGGTGACCTCCCTGGGTGCGCGCCCTCTGCTGGACGCGGTGAGCGACCCCCCGGTGGGGCTGCTCGCGGTGGACGAGGCCCCGAACCCGTGGTTCGACCCGTCCTACGTGACCGACAACTGGGACTCCATCCTGGCCTACACCGGCGAGCACGTGCGGCTGACGGTGCTCGCGGTGGTCATCGGCGCGGTGATCGCGCTGCCCCTGGCGCTGCTGGCCCGGCGCAGCCGCTTGCTGTCCGCGCCGGTCCTCGGGCTGTCCACGGTCGTCTACACGATCCCGTCGCTGGCGATGTTCGCGCTGCTGGTGCCCTTCACCGGGCTGTCGTCGAACACCGTGCTCGTCGGCCTGGTCGCGTACTCGCTGGTCATCCTGGTGCGCAACTTCCTGGCCGGGCTGCAGGGCGTGCCCGCCGACGTCCGGGAGGCGGCCCGGGGGATGGGGCTGTCCCCGGCCCAGGCCCTCTGGCGGGTGGACCTCCCGCTGGCGCTGCCGGCGTTCATGGCCGGGCTGCGCATCGCCACGGTGTCCACGGTGGCGCTGACGACCGTCGGCGTGCTGGTCGGCCACGGCGGCCTCGGTCAGCTGATCACCGGCGGGTTCGCGGCGAACTTCTACCGCGCCGAGATCGTCACCGGGGCGGTCGGGTGCGTGCTGCTCACGCTGCTGGCCGACATCCTGCTGGCCGGCGTCGAGCGGGCGCTGACCCCCTGGGCCCGGGCGGTGCGGGCGTGAACGAGTTCTCGCGGGCGCTGGTCTACCTCAACGACCCGTTCAACTGGTCCCGCCCCAGCGGCATCACCGACCTGGCGCTGGAGCACCTGGCCATCTCCGCGGTGGCGGTGCTGGCCGCGGCGGTGCTCGCGCTGCCGGTCGGCGTCGCCCTGGGGACGGCGCGGCGCGGCGCGGGCCTGGTCGTCGTCCTGTCCAACGTCAGCCGGGCGGTGCCCACGCTGGCGCTGCTCACCCTGTTCGCCGTCAGTCCCATCGGCTTCGGCAACCGGGCCACGACGATCGCGCTGGCGGTCTTCGCCGTCCCGCCGATCCTGACCAACACCTTCGTCGGGTTCCGCGGCGTCGACCCGGAGGTGCGCGAGGCCGCCCGCGGCATGGGGATGAGCCGCGGCCAGGTGCTCGGCCGGGTCGAGCTGCCGCTGGCCCTCCCGCTGGTGACGACCGGCATCCGCACCGCCGCGGTGCAGGTCGTGGCCACGGCCGGCCTGGCCGCGCTGGTCGGCGGCGGGGGACTGGGCCGGCTGATCAACCTCGGCTTCGGCCAGCAGGACTACGGCGTCATGATCGCCGGCGCGATCCTGGTCGCCGGCCTCGCGCTGCTCACCGAGGCGGTGCTGGCGCTGCTGTCCTGGGCGGTCACCCCCGGACCCCGCCGTCTCCCGTTCCTGCAGGTCAGCACCCCCAGGTCGGCCAGTCCGGTTCCGGAACCGACGGCCAGCGGTGTCCCCCTGTGAGGCGGGTCCCGACCTGGAGCGGGGCTCGGTAACGACCCCGCAACACATCCGCGCCGCGATTGCCCAGCTGCGGACCGCGGGAGTTGCATGTCCGGCGCGGGATCCCCCGCCAGACACGCGTCGCGGCCGCCCGCCGCACGGGACACAGAAGGCGGACACATGCGTCAGCCACGCGCACTGACCCCACTCCTGCTGGCCGGGCTCCTGCTCACCGCCGCCTGCGGCGAGTCCGGGTCCTCCGGCACGGGCGGCTCCACCAGCACCAGCGGCTCGGCCGCGTCCGGCGACGCCTGCGCTCCCGTCCCCGGCGACCAGCTCGTCGTCCTCGAGGACGACCAGAAGCTGCAGAACGCCGACAACATCGTCCCGGCGGTCACCGCGGCCACCGCCGCGGCCAACCCCGCGCTCGTCCCGGCGCTGGACGCCGTCTCCGCCGCGCTGACCACCGACCAGCTCATCGAGATGAACGCCGCGGTGGACCTCGAGCGGCAGAGCGCCGAGGACGTCGCGGCCGCCTGGGTCGAGGACAGCGGCGTGACCGACGGCCTCCAGCAGGGCAGCGGGCCGATCGTCGTGGGCGCCGGCAACTTCACCGAGTCGACCATCCTGGCCAACGTCTACGCGGGGGTCCTCGACGCGGCGGGCTTCGACGCCTCGGTGCGCGAGGTCGGCAACCGCGACCTGTACCTCCCGGCGCTGATCTCCGGCGCCGACCTGCAGGTCTTCCCCGAGTACCTGGCCACCGTCACCGAGGCGCTCAACGCGCAGGTCAACGGCGCCAACCCGACGCCGATCGCCAGCGGCGACGCGCAGGCCACCCGCGACGCGCTGCAGCCGCTGGCCGACCAGGTGGGGCTGACCTTCGGCACGCCCTCCGAGGCCGCCGACCAGAACGCCTTCGCGGTGACGCAGGAGTTCGCCGACCAGCTCGGCGTGACCACGCTCTCCGAGCTGGCCGACGCCTGCGGTGATGGCTCGCTGGTCCTCGGCGGGCCGGCCGAGTGCCCGAGCCGGCCGTTCTGCCAGCCCGGCCTCGAGGAGACCTACGGCCTGCAGTTCGCGGAGTTCCGCGAGTTCGACGCCGGCGGCCCCGCGACCAAGGCCGCCATCCAGCAGGGCGAGGTCTCCATGGGCCTGGTCTTCAGCTCCGACGGCGCCCTCGCCCAGGGCTGACTCGGCCCTGAGCAGCGGCCGCTCCGGCACGCAGGGCGACTGCGTGCCGGAGCCGGAGGCTCGCTCACCGTTACCCTGAGGCCATGCGGGGAGGAGCGGACACGGGAGCCCGACGACCTCCCGACCCGGTCGGCACGCCGGGCCTGCGCACCGCCGGGCTGGTCCTCGGCTTCCTGCTGGCCTCCGCGGCCACCGCCGTCGTCTTCCTGACCGAGGACGCCCGGGTGCTGCGGATCTCCGTCGTCGCCGTCGCCTGGGCCTGCCTGCTCGCCGCGGTGGCCGCCGGCCGCCGGCCCGCCCGGGACACCGACGACGCCGCCGCTCCCGACACCGCCGCCCTGGAGGCGGAGCTGCGCCGGGCCTACGACGCCGAGCTCGAGCGCGAGGTCGCCGCCCGGCAGCGCTACGAGCTGGAGCTGGAGAACGAGGTCCGGCGCGAGGCCGAGCAGTCGATGCGCCGCGAGCTCGACGCGCTGCGCGGGGAGCTGGCCGGGCTGCGGGAGGGGCTGTCCGGGATCGCCGCACTGCGCGCCGACCTGGCGGAGATCGGCGGCCTGCGGGCCGACGTCGGCCGGCTGCGCGCGGAGCTCACCGAGCAGCTGACCGGGGAGATGCGCGTCGAGCGGCTGGTCATGCGCACCCAGTCGGTGCGGGCGCCGGCCGGTCGCGAGCCGCTGCAGCCGGCGCCTCCCGTCTGGGGCGGCGAGCTCGACGCCGGCTGGTCGGCGCAGGTGCCCGCGGGAACCGTCGCCGCCCCGGCCGTGACGCGCGAGCCGGAGCCGCCCGCCCGCCCGCTGCCGCCGGTGCCCGTGCCGGTGCCCGCGGAGCCCGCGGCCTCCCCGGGCGGGTGGCCGGCCGAGCGCGGCCTGCTCGACCCCGCCGACACCGGGCCGCGCCGCCGCCACACCGACCCGCTGGGCGCGTCCGCCCCGCCGCCCGCCGAGCAGCTCACCGTCGAGCGGCCCTCGGTGCACAGCGCCGCAGCCGGCCACGCCGCGCCGTCCTGGGTCGCGCCGTCGCCGGTGGTGGAGGACGACGACACCGGTGCGGCGAGACTGGCGCAGATCCTCGCGGAGAGCGGCGTCCGGCCCGGCGGCCGCCGCCACCGCTACCGCGACTAGGACGGACCGCGGGAGAGCGCGCCGCCGTCGAGCACCAGGGTCTGGCCGGTGACCCAGCCGGCACCGAGCAGGTAGGCCGCGGCCTCGCCGACGTCCTCGGGCTCACCGAGCCGGCCCGCCGGGTAGGCGCGGGCGGCCTCCTCCTCGCGCCCCTCGTAGAGCGCGCCCGCGAAGCGGGTCCGCACCACCGCCGGCGCCACCCCGTTGACCGTCACCCGCGGCCCGAGCTCCACGGCCAGCTGGGTGACCAGGTTGACCAGCGCGGCCTTGCTCACGCCGTAGCCGCCGATCATCGGCGAGGCCTTGAGCCCGGCCACCGAGGCGACCACGAGCACCGAGCCGCCGTGCTCGGCCATCCACGCCCGCCAGGCCTCCTGCACCAGCCCGAGGGTGCCCACGACGTTGGTGTCGAGGATCTTGCGGAAGGCGTCGAGGTCGAGGTCGACCATCGGCCCGTAGACCGGGTTGATCCCGACGTTGCCCACCAGGTGGTCCAGGCTGCCGAACCGCTCGACCGCGGTGCGCACCGCCTCGGCGCGGTGCGCGGCGTCCCCGGCGTTGCCCGGCACGCCCACGGCCACCTCCGGGCCGCCGAGCGTGGCCACCGCCTCCTCGAGCGCCTCGGCCCTGCGTGCCGTGAGCACCACGCGGGCGCCCCGGTCCACCAGGCTGCGCGCGATCGCCAGGCCGATGCCGCGGCTGCCGCCGGTGACCAGTGCGGTGCGTCCCTCGAACGTGCCCACGCCACTCCTCCGTCCCGCCGGCTCCGCTGCCGGACGCGCCGTCGCCCACCGTAGGGAAGGCCCGGGACGGCGCCGTCCCCGCCCGGCGGGGAGTGACCCACTCCACAGGGCCGATCCGTTGCAGCACGGCGGAGGCGGTCCGACACTCGCGATCGGCACCCGTCCGCGTGGCACACCCGGTCGCAGCGGACGTGCGCCGGCACACCGCACCACCGGCACGACCGCACGACCCACGGCCGCCGACGACGACGGACGGACCCGAGTCCGGTACCCGCCAGGGACTGGAACGAGAGGTGCACCGATGCCTGCTGCCCGCAGGACCACCCGCGCTGCCGGGCTCCCGCCCGCCGGCCACGCTCCCGCCCGCCTCCGCGTCGGCGTCATCGGCGCCGGCCGCGTCGGCGCCGTCCTGGGGGCCGCCCTCGCCGCCGCCGGCCACGACGTGGTCGCCGCCTCCGGCCTGTCCGCCGCCTCCGCCGGGCGCGCCGCCCGGCTGCTGCCCGGCGTCCCCCTGCTCCCCGCCGACGAGGTCGTGGCCGCCGCGGACCTCGTCGTCCTCGCCGTGCCCGACGACACCCTCGCCGGGCTGGTCGCCGGTCTGGCCGGCACCGGCACCTGGCGCGCCGGCCAGCTGGCCTTCCACACCTCCGGCGCGCACGGCCTGGCCGTGCTGGCCCCGGCCGAGCGCGCCGGCGTGCTGCCGCTGGCGCTGCACCCGGCGATGACCTTCACCGGCGCCCCCGAGGACGCCGACCGGCTGACCGGCGCCCCGTTCGGCGTGACCAGCCGGCCCGCGCACCGCGCCGTCGCCGAGACCCTGGTGCTGGAGATGGGCGGCGAGCCGTTCTTCGTGGCCGAGGACGACCGGCGGCTCTACCACGCCGCGCTGGTCACCGGCGCCAACCACCTGGTCACGCTGGTGGCCGAGGCCGCCGACCTGCTGCGCACCGCCGGCGTCGGCGACCCGGCCCGGGTGCTCACCCCGCTGCTCACCGCCGCGCTGGACAACGGCCTGCGCCGCGGCGACCGCGGGCTCACCGGCCCGGTCAGCCGCGGCGACGTCGGGACGGTGGCCGACCACCTGGAGACGCTGACCGAGCGGGCGCCCGAGTCGGTCGCGGCCTACGTCGCGATGGCGCAGCGGACCACCGAGCGGGCCGTGGCCTCCGGCCGGCTCCGGCGGCACGAGGGCGCGCCGCTGCTCGACCTGCTCTACGAGGCGGCCGACCCGGCCGGCTCCCGGTGAGCGCGCCTCCCGTGCCGGCGGTCGCGCGGACCACCGCCGACCTGACCCGGCTGCGCGCCGCGCTGCCCGGCCCGGTCGCCCTGGTGCCGACCATGGGCGCCCTGCACGAGGGGCACCGCGCCCTCGTCCGCGCCGCCCGCGAGCGCGCCGGCAGCGTCGTCGTCTCGGTGTTCGTCAACCCGACCCAGTTCGGACCCGGCGAGGACCTCGACCGCTACCCCCGCACCTGGGACGCCGACCTCGCCGCGCTCACCGAGGAGGGCGCCGACGTCGTCTTCCACCCGCCGGTCGAGGAGGTCTACCCGCCGGGCGCGCTCGGCGTGACCGTCGACCCGGGCCCGCTCGGCTCCGTCCTCGAGGGCGCGGTGCGGCCCGGTCACTTCACCGGCGTGCTGACCGTCGTCGCCAAGCTCCTCGGCCTGGCCCGGCCGGACCTGGCCTACTTCGGCGAGAAGGACTACCAGCAGCTCACGCTCGTCCGCGCGATGGTGCGCGAGCTGGCGCTGCCGCTGGAGGTGGTCGGGGTCCCCACCGTCCGCGAGGACGACGGCCTGGCGTTGTCCTCCCGCAACCGCTACCTCTCGGCCGGGCAGCGGGTCACCGCGGCGACGA
The DNA here is from genome assembly GCF_003002915.1 of Geodermatophilus tzadiensis. GTDB lineage: Bacteria > Actinomycetota > Actinomycetes > Mycobacteriales > Geodermatophilaceae > Geodermatophilus > Geodermatophilus tzadiensis. The sequence goes on from NZ_PVTG01000017.1 coordinate 62,789, forward strand.
TCTCCCGTGCCCTGCGCGCCGGGGCCGACGCCGGCCCGCGGGGCGCCGACGCCGTCCTGGCCGCGGCCGGCGCGGTGCTGGCCACCGCGCCGGAGCTCGTCCCCGACTACCTCGCGCTCACCGACCCCGACCTCGGGCCCGCGCCGGTGAGCGGCCCCGCCCGCCTGCTGGTCGCCGCCCGTGCCGGCGACACCCGGCTCCTGGACAACGTCCCCGTTCCCCTGGGAGGACCACGATGATGCGCACGATGCTCAAGTCCAAGATCCACCGGGCGACGGTGACCCAGGCCGACCTGCACTACGTGGGCTCGGTGACCGTCGACGAGGACCTGCTCGACGCCGCCGACCTGCTCCCCGGCGAGCAGGTCGCGATCGTCGACGTCACCAACGGCGCGCGGCTGGAGACCTACGTCATCCCCGGCGAGCGGGGCAGCGGCGTCATCGGCATCAACGGCGCCGCCGCGCACCTCGTGCACCCCGGCGACCTGGTGATCCTCATCAGCTACGGCCTGATGGACGAGACCGAGGCGAAGTCCTCCGTCCCGAGGGTGGTGCACGTCGACGCCACGAACCGCGTCGTCGAGCTCGGCGGCGACCCCTCCGCCCCGGTCCCCGGTGCCGACGACCAGCGGCGCAGCGACCGGGGCGTGCCGGTCCGGTGACCCTGACGACGCCGGCCCGCACCGGCCTGCCCACCCGCCTGGCCGCCCCGGCGCCGGGCTGGGAGCTGGCCGCCGACGTCTGCGTCGTCGGTTCCGGCGTCGCGGGGCTGTGCGTCGCGCTGCACGCGCGGGCGGCCGGCCTGTCGGTCGCCGTCGTCACCAAGGTCCGCGTCGACGACGGCTCGACCCGCTGGGCACAGGGCGGCATCGCCGCCGTCCTCGACCCGGCCGACACCGCGGAGGCGCACGCCCGCGACACCGAGGTCGCGGGCGTGGGCCTGTGCGAGCCCGCCGCGGTCCGCGCGCTGGTGACCGAGGGGCCGGCGCGGCTGCACCAGCTCATCGACTGGGGCGCCGGCTTCGACCGGGACGCCGCCGGGGCGCTGCTGCTCACCCGCGAGGGCGGGCACTCCGCCGACCGGATCGTGCACGCCGGCGGGGACGCGACCGGCGCGGAGGTCATGCGGGCGCTGTGCGAGGCCGTGCACGCCGACCCCGGCGTCACCCTCGTGGAGCACGCGATGGTGCTCGACCTGCTCACTGACGCCGGCGGCCGCGCCGCCGGCGTCACGCTGCACGTGCTCGGCGAGGGCTCCGAGGACGGCGTCGGCGCCGTCCGCGCCCGCGCGGTCGTGCTCGCCACCGGCGGCATGGGCCAGGTGTACGCCGCGACGACGAACCCCGCGGTGTCCACCGGCGACGGCGTGGCGCTCGGCCTGCGCGCCGGGGCGGTGGCCACCGACCTGGAGTTCGTCCAGTTCCACCCGACGTCGCTGTACCTGGGACCCGGCGCCCGCGGGCAGCAGCCGCTGGTGAGCGAGGCGCTGCGCGGGGAGGGCGCGGTGCTGCGCGACGGCGCGGGGGAGCGGTTCATGGTGGGGGCGCACCCGCTGGCCGAGCTCGCCCCGCGCGACGTCGTCGCCAAGGGCATCACCCGCGTGCAGCTGCGCGACGGCGTCGACCACGTGTGGCTCGACGCCCGCGCGGTGCCCGACCTCGAGCGCCGCTTCCCGACCATCGTGGCCCGCTGCCGCGCCGCCGGCGTCGACCCGCTCACCGACCTGGTGCCCGTGACGCCGGCCGCCCACTACGCCTCCGGCGGCCTGGTCACCGACCTCGCCGGGCGCACCACGGTGCCCGGCCTCTACGCCTGCGGCGAGGCCGCCTGCACCGGCGTGCACGGCGCCAACCGGCTGGCGTCGAACTCGCTGCTCGAGGGGCTGGTGTTCGCCGCGCGCATCGGTGCGGAGCTGGCCCGCGGCCTGCCGCCGTCCGCCCCGGCCCGCGAGGCCGCCCCGGCGACGGCGGGGCTGCTCGACCCGGCCGGCCGGCGGACGGTCACCGACACGATGTCCGGGCGGGTCGCCGCGCTGCGCTCCGGGGCGGGCCTGGCCGAGGCCGGCGCCGCGTTGACCGCGCTGGCACGTGGGCTGACCGAGGGGCCCGGCGCCGACCCGGGGGTGGCGAGCTGGGAGGCCACCGACCTGCTGACCGTCGCCGGCGCGCTCACCGCCGCCGCCACCGCCCGCGAGGAGACCCGCGGGTGCCACTGGCGGGAGGACCACCCCGACACCGAGGAGGACTGGCGGGTGCACCTGGACGTGCAGCTCGACGACGACGGGGCCCTGCGCCTGACCCGCCGCCCGGTCGGCACACCGGTGGTGACGCCGTGGTGAGCGCCGACCCGCGCTCGCTGGAGGGCACCGGCCTGTCCGAGGCGTGGGTCGAGGACCTCGTCGAGCGCACGCTGGCCGAGGACCTCGCCGGCGGCCCCGTGCTGCCGAGCGCTCCGGACCTCGCCGTCGCGCTCGACGTCACCAGCGCCGCCACCGTGCCGCCGGCGCAGTACGGCACCGCCGACCTGGTCGCCCGAGCCGACGGCGTGGTCGCCGGCCTGCCGGTCGCCGCCCGCGTGTTCGCCCGCCTGGCCCCCGGCGCCACGCTGACGGCCGGCGCCGCCGACGGCGACCGGGTGTCCCGCGGCGACGTGCTGCTCACCGTGCGGGGTCCGGTGCGGGCCCTGCTGGCCGCCGAGCGCAGCGCCCTCAACATCGCCAGCCGGGCCAGCGGCATCGCCACGGCCACCCGCGCGTGGGTCGACGCCGTCGAGGGCACCGGCGCGGTGGTGCTCGACACCCGCAAGACCACGCCGGGGCTGCGGCCGCTGGAGAAGTACGCGGTGCGCTGCGGCGGCGGGTCGAACAAGCGGATGGGCCTCTACGACGTCGCGATGGTCAAGGACAACCACGTCGCCGCCGCCGGGTCCGTGGCCGCGGCCGTCGCCGCCGTCCGCGAGCGGGCGCCGAGGGTGCCGGTGCAGGTGGAGGCCGACACCGCGGAGCAGGCCGTCGAGGCGGTCGAGGCCGGCGCGGACTTCCTGCTGCTGGACAACATGGCGCCCGACCGGCTGCGCGAGGTGGTGGCGCTGGTCGGGGGCCGCGCGCAGCTGGAGGCCACCGGCGGGCTCACCCTCGCCGTCGCCCGCGAGGTCGCCGCGACCGGCGTCGACTACCTGTCCGTCGGCGCGCTGACCCACTCCTCCCCGATCCTCGACCTGGCACTGGACCTGCGGGACTGAGTCGTGCTGCTCACCGTCGACGTCGGCAACAGCCAGACCGTGCTGGCCACCTTCGACGGTGCCCGGCGGGTCGGGTGCTGGCGGGTGACCACGCACGCGCGGGCCACCGCCGACGAGCTGCGGATGCTGTGGCGCGGGCTGCTGCGCGACAGCGAGGTCACGGGGGTCTCGGCCTGCTCGACGGTGCCCGCGCTGCTGCCCGCGCTGCGCCAGCTGCTGGACTCCCTCGAGGTGCCGGTCGTGCTCATCGGCCCCGGCGTGCGCACCGGCGTCCCGCTGCACGTGGACAACCCGCGCGAGGTCGGCGCGGACCGGGTGGTCACCGCGCTCGCCGCGCACGAGCTGTTCGGCCGCCGGCCCGACGGCCGCGGCCGTCCCGTCGTGGTGGTCGACTTCGGCACCTCGACCAACGTCGACGCCGTCGGCCCCGACGGGCAGTTCCTCGGCGGCGCGCTGGCGCCGGGGGTGGAGGTCAGCCTGGAGGCGCTGGCCAGCCGCGCCGCGCAGCTGCGCTCGGTGGAGCTCACGGTCCCGCCCCAGGCGATCGGCAAGAACACCGTCGCGGCGCTGCAGTCGGGGCTGGTCCTCGGCTTCGCCGGCCTGGTCGACGGGCTGGTCGCCCGCATCGCCGCCGAGCTGGTCGGCCAGTTCGGCGCGGCCCCGGTCGTCGTCGCCACCGGGGGGCTCGCACCGCTGGTGGCCGACAGCTGCCGGTCGATCGGCGAGCGGGAGCCCGACCTCACCGTGCACGGGCTGCGGCTGGCCTTCGAGCGCCACCAGGCCGGCGGCCGCCGCTGACCACCGTCCGGGGGAGGTGGCGCGGCCCACGGCCGTAGGCTCGGGCGCCGTGACCGACGTACCCCCCGGCCAGCCGGACGACGAGCTCCCCGAACAGCTGCGGGTCCGCCGCGGCAAGCTCGACCGGCTGCGCGAGGCCGGCGTCGACCCCTACCCGGTCACCGTCCCGCGGACGACGTCGCTGGCCGACGTCCGGGAGCGGTTCCCCGACCTCGAGCCGGACACCCTGACCGGTGAGCGCGTGGGTGTCACCGGCCGGGTCATCTTCAGCCGCAACACCGGCAAGCTGTGCTTCGCGACGCTGCGCGAGGGCGACGCGGAGCTGCAGGTCATGCTCTCCCGCGACCGCGTGGGCGCCGACGCGCTGGACGCCTGGAAGGCCGACGTCGACCTCGGTGACCACGTCGTCGTCGAGGGCGAGGTCGGGACGTCGCGGCGCGGCGAGCTCTCGGTGTTCGCCGACTCCTGGCAGCTGGCGGCCAAGGCGCTGCGGCCGCTGCCGGTGGCGCACAAGCCGATGAGCGAGGAGCTGCGGGTCCGCCGTCGCTACGTCGACCTCATCGTGCGCGACGAGGCCCGCCGCACCGTCCGGCAGCGGGCGCAGGTGGTGGCCGCGCTGCGCGCCGGGCTGACCGGCCGGGGTTTCCTCGAGGTCGAGACGCCGATGCTGCAGACCGTGCACGGGGGTGCGGCGGCCCGGCCGTTCCGCACGCACATGAACGCCTTCGACCTCGACCTGTACCTGCGCATCGCCCCGGAGCTGTTCCTCAAGCGCTGCATCGTCGGCGGCCTGGAGCGGGTGTTCGAGATCAACCGCAACTTCCGCAACGAGGGCGCCGACAGCTCGCACTCGCCGGAGTTCGCGATGCTCGAGTTCTACGAGGCCTGGGCCGACTACTCCGACGTCGCGCGCACCACGCGGGAGCTGGTCCAGGAGTGCTGCGTGGCGCTGTTCGGCGACCACACCGCCCGCCACCACGACGGCACCGAGGTCGACCTGTCGGGGGAGTGGCCGCAGGTGCCGCTCTACTCGCTGGTCTCCGACGCCGTCGGCGAGGAGGTCACCCCCGAGACGCCGGTCGAGCACCTGCGCGCCCTGGCCGAGCGGCACGACGTCGGCGTCGACCCGGCCTGGCTGCCCGGCAAGGTCGTCGAGGAGCTGTTCGAGGCGCTGGTGCAGCACTCGCTGCAGGCGCCGACGTTCGTCGTCGACTACCCGGTCGACACCTCCCCCCTGACCCGCGCGCACCGTTCGACGCCCGGCCTGGCCGAGAAGTGGGACCTCTACATCGGCGGCATCGAGCGGGGCACCGGCTACTCCGAGCTGGTGGACCCGGTCGTGCAGCGCGAGCGGTTCACCCAGCAGGCGCTGCTGGCGGCGGCCGGTGACCCCGAGGCGATGGTGCTCGACGAGGACTTCCTCGAGGCACTGGAGTACGGGATGCCGCCCTGCGGCGGGGTCGGCATGGGCATCGACCGGCTGATGATGACGCTCACCGGTCTGGGAATCCGGGAGACGATCCTGTTCCCATTGGTGCGACCGCTGTCCTGAAACGGCACTGTCCCCGTATTCGCCGCGATTTCTCCCCCGGAATGGGCGGGTCACTGCGCGTGATTGGTGCGTCCGGTCGATTGTGTGGTCGAATGGCCGCAGAGTCCGGAGCAGACGGACGACAATCCGATACCGGCGCGATGCCGGAGAGTGCGAGGAACAGCGACAATGGCGCGTAAGGTACAGGTGATCCTGAGCGACGACCTCGACGAGGACCTGCCCGCCGACGAGACGGTGAGCTTCTCGCTCGACGGCACGAACTACGAGATCGACCTGTCGGAGAAGAACGCGAAGGAACTGCGCGACTCCTTCTCCCGGTACGTCCAGGCCGCGCGCAAGGTCGGCCGCGGCGGCGGTCGCGCCTCCGGTGGCGGCCGTTCCCGGGCCACCGGCGGCGGCGGTGGTGGCCGCATGGACCGCGAGCAGGCCGGCGCCATCCGCGACTGGGCCCGCAAGAACGGCCACAACGTCAGCGACCGCGGTCGCATCCCGGCCAGCGTCGTCGACGCCTACGAGGCGGCCCACTGAGGAAGGCCCCGCAGCGGGGCCGTTCGAGCACGCCACCGGTGGCCCGGTCCCCTCGAGGGGCCGGGCCACCGGCGTCCCCGGACACGGCGCCGTCCGCTGTCGGCGTAACCGGACCGGAACACCGTCCGGGCACCATCGGTTGACCAGGACAGCCACCCACCGCACCGCCGGTCGCCACCGACGGGACGGCGTGGTCCGTGACTACAGTGGAAGACCGGTGCCCCAGCGCGCCGACGGACGTCGGGTGCTCCTCCCCGCTCCTGGGGAGGACAGTGCCGGACCAGCCGGTCAGAGGAGATCAGCAGATGTTCGAACGGTTCACCGACCGAGCCCGTCGGGTGGTCGTCCTGGCCCAGGAAGAGGCCCGGATGCTCAACCACAACTACATCGGCACCGAGCACATCCTCCTGGGCCTGATCCACGAGGGTGAGGGTGTCGCGGCCAAGGCGCTCGAGTCCCTGGGCATCTCGCTCGAGGGTGTCCGCCAGCAGGTCGAGGAGATCATCGGCCAGGGCCAGCAGGCCCCCTCCGGCCACATCCCCTTCACCCCCCGGGCGAAGAAGGTGCTGGAGCTGTCGCTGCGCGAGGCGCTGCAGCTCGGCCACAACTACATCGGCACCGAGCACATCCTGCTCGGGCTCATCCGCGAGGGCGAGGGCGTCGCCGCCCAGGTCCTGGTGAAGCTGGGTGCCGACCTCAACCGCGTCCGCCAGCAGGTCATCCAGCTGCTGTCGGGCTACCAGGGCAAGGAGCCGGCCGCGGCCGGCGGCCCCTCGGAGGGCACGCCGTCGACCTCCCTGGTCCTCGACCAGTTCGGCCGCAACCTGACCCAGGCCGCGCGCGACTCCAAGCTCGACCCGGTCATCGGGCGGGCCAAGGAGATCGAGCGGGTCATGCAGGTCCTCTCGCGGCGGACCAAGAACAACCCCGTCCTCATCGGCGAGCCCGGCGTCGGCAAGACCGCCGTCGTCGAGGGCCTGGCCCAGGCGATCGTCAAGGGCGAGGTCCCGGAGACGCTGAAGGACAAGCAGCTCTACACCCTCGACCTCGGCGCCCTCGTCGCCGGGTCGCGCTACCGCGGCGACTTCGAGGAGCGCCTGAAGAAGGTCCTCAAGGAGATCCGCACCCGCGGCGACATCATCCTGTTCATCGACGAGATCCACACCCTCGTCGGTGCCGGTGCCGCCGAGGGCGCGATCGACGCCGCCAGCATCCTCAAGCCGATGCTGGCCCGCGGCGAGCTGCAGACCATCGGCGCCACCACGCTCGACGAGTACCGCAAGCACCTGGAGAAGGACGCCGCGCTCGAGCGCCGCTTCCAGCCCATCCAGGTCGGCGAGCCGACGCTGCAGCACACCATCGAGATCCTCAAGGGCCTGCGCGACCGCTACGAGGCCCACCACCGGATCAGCATCACCGACGGGGCCCTGGTCGCCGCCGCGACGCTGGCCGACCGCTACATCTCCGACCGCTTCCTGCCCGACAAGGCGATCGACCTGATCGACGAGGCCGGCGCCCGGATGCGGATCAAGCGGATGACCGCGCCGCCGGACCTGCGCGAGTTCGACGACCGGATCGCGACCATCCGTCGCGAGAAGGAGTCGGCGATCGACGCGCAGGACTTCGAGAAGGCCGCGTCGCTGCGCGACAAGGAGAAGCAGCTCCTGGGCGAGAAGGCCGAGCGCGAGAAGGCGTGGAAGGCCGGCGACATGGACGTCGTCGCCGAGGTCGACGACGAGCAGATCGCCGAGGTGCTGGCCAACTGGACCGGCATCCCCGTCTTCAAGCTCACCGAGGAGGAGACGACCCGTCTGCTCCGCATGGAGGACGAGCTCCACAAGCGGATCATCGGCCAGGAAGAGGCCATCAAGAGCGTCAGCCAGGCGATCCGGCGCACCCGCGCGGGCCTCAAGGACCCGCGTCGCCCCGGTGGCTCGTTCATCTTCGCCGGCCCCTCGGGTGTCGGTAAGACCGAGCTGGCCAAGGCGCTCGCGCAGTTCCTCTTCGGCGAGGACGACGCCCTCATCCAGATCGACATGGGCGAGTTCCACGACCGGTTCACCGTGTCGCGGCTCGTCGGTGCCCCTCCCGGTTACGTCGGTTACGACGAGGGTGGCCAGCTGACCGAGAAGGTGCGGCGCAAGCCGTTCTCGGTGGTCCTCTTCGACGAGATCGAGAAGGCGCACGCGGACGTGTTCAACACGCTGCTGCAGGTGCTGGAGGACGGCCGGCTCACCGACGGTCAGGGCCGGATCGTGGACTTCAAGAACACGATCCTGATCCTCACGACCAACCTCGGGACGCGGGACATCTCCAAGGCCGTGGGTCTGGGCTTCCAGGTCGGCAACGACACCCAGTCGAACTACGAGCGGATGAAGCTCAAGGTCAACGAGGAGCTCAAGCAGCACTTCCGGCCGGAGTTCCTCAACCGCATCGACGACATCGTCGTGTTCCACCAGCTGACCGAGGACGAGATCATCGAGATCGTCGACCTCATGGTCGCCCGCGTGGAGGGCCAGCTGGCCAACAAGGACATGTCGCTGGAGATCACGCAGGACGCCAAGAAGCTGCTGGCGGCCCGCGGGTTCGACCCGGTGCTGGGTGCCCGGCCGCTGCGCCGGACCATCCAGCGCGAGATCGAGGACGCGCTGTCGGAGAAGATCCTCTACGGGGAGCTGACCGCCGGTCAGATCATCGTGGTGGACGTCGAGGGCGAGGGTCCGACCGCGACCTTCACCTTCCGCGGCGAGGCCAAGCCGATCGACCTGCCCGACACCCCGCCGGTCGCCCTCACCGTGGGCGACGACGAGGACGGCCAGAGCGGCCCGACCTCGCTCAGGAAGGGCGAGTGACCCGCTAGCTGAAGGACCCCGTCCCACTCACCCCTCGCACGCTCGGGATGAGCCTCCGGACGGGGCCGCGAAGGGGCCGTCTCCCGCGAGGGAGGCGGCCCCTGTGCCGTTCCCGGGCCGGGGCCCGCGACGATCAGGTGACCTGATCGTCGCGCGTCCCACCCGACCGCCCACGGTCAGGTCGGACGCGCTGCGGTGAGGTCGGACGGCGGACGGCCCCCTCAGGCGGGCAGCGCGAACCGCCCGTCCTCGGTCTGCTCCACCAGACCGTCGGCCAGCAGCGAGTCCAGGCAGCGGGCGCGCTGGGCGGCGTCGTCCCAGGCCCCGTCGAGGGCGGCCGCCGCCACGGGGCCCTCGGCCGCCCGCAGGACGTCGAGCAGCCGGCCGCGCACCTGGCGGTCGGTCCCGGCGAAGCGCTGCACCCGGCGGGGCGGCCCGTCGGCGGCGGGGCACCCGGCCAGCCGCCAGGCGCAGCGGTCGCGCACCGGGCACACCGCGCAGCGCGGCGTCCGGGCCACGCACACCAGCGCCCCGAGCTCCATGGCCGCCACCGAGAAGCGCACCGCGCGGTCCCGGTCGGCCGGTGCCAGCGCCGCGACGTCGGCGAGGTCGGCGGCGCGCGCCGTCCCCGCCTCCGCGCGGCCGTGCACCAGCCGGGCCACCACCCGGCGCACGTTGGTGTCCACCACCGGCTGCGGCTGCCCGTGGCCGAAGCAGGCCACCGCCCGGGCGGTGTACGTGCCGATGCCCGGCAGCGCCTCCAGGGCGGCCACGTCGGCGGGCACGGCGCCCCCGTGCCGCTCCACGAGCGCGACGGCGGTCTCCCGGAGCCGCAGCGCCCGGCGCGGGTAGCCGAGCTTGCCCCAGGCGCGGATGACCTCCGCGGGCGAGGCCACGGCCAGGTCGGCCGGCGTGGGCCACCGGGCCACCCACGCCTGCCACACCGGCTCGACCCGGGCCACCGGCGTCTGCTGCAGCATCACCTCGCTGACCAGCACGGCCCACGGGTCCACGCCCGGCCGCCGCCACGGCAGGTCGCGCGCCGCGGTGTCGTACCAGTCGACCAGGGCGTCCCCGAGCCCGGGGGCCGGCGCGGCGGGGTCGTCCACGAGGGTTCAGTGTGCCTGCCCGGGACCGCGGCGTGCCGCGGAGGAGGGGGCAGTGGCCGCCGACTAGCGTCCTGTCCGTGCTGCACCCGGTCGGGCCCCTGCCCGCCGCCGTCTACTGGCGACGGCGGCTCCTGGTGCTGGTGCTGCTGCTGGCCGTCCTCGGCGGGGCCGGGTGGCTCGGCGTGTCCCTGCTGGGCGGCTCGGACGGCGACGCCGCGGCCGCCGAGGCGACGGCGACGACCACCACCGCCCAGCCGCCCGCCCTCGACCGCGTCGTCCCCTCGCTGGCCAGCGTGCGGACCCCCACGCCGCCGCCCACCGAGGCCCCGGAACCGGCCGAGCCGTCGGCGCCGGAGCAGGAGGCCGGTGCACCCTGCGGCGACGACGTCGTGGCCCTGGAGGTCCGCACGCCCGGCTCGGTGCCCGCGGGCTCCCAGCCGGTCCTCGAGCTCGTCGTCACCAACACCTCCGACGTGCCCTGCACCCGCGTACTGGACGAGGAGCTGCAGGAGATCGTGCTGCTCGACGCGGCCGGGACACGCCTGTGGGGCAGCAACGACTGCTTCCCGGAGCAGAGCGACGACACCCGCACCCTGGCGCCGGGTGAGCAGGTCGTGTTCCCGCTGACCTGGGGTGGGCTGACCAGCGAGCCGACGTGCAGCGCGGAGCGCGTGCCGGTCGGGCCCGGGCAGTACGTGCTGCGCGCCCGGCTGGACACCAAGACCAGCCCGGACGCCGCCCTCGAGGTCACGTGACGGACCTCCCTGCCCCCCACCCCTCGCAGGCTCGGGGCGGGCTCCTGCAGGGAGCCCGTCAGCTGTAGCGGTCGAGGATCGAGGTCTCGGCCAGCCGGGACAGGCCCTCGCGGATGCCGCGGGCGCGGGCCTCACCGACGCCCTCGACGGCCAGCAGGTCCTCGATGGTGGCCGCCAGCAGCTTCTGCAGGCCGCCGAAGTGGTCGACCAGCCGGTCGATGATCCCGGACGGCAGCCGGGGCACGCGCGCCAGCAGCCGGTAGCCGCGGGGGCTGACGGGGGAGTCGAGGGCCTCGGCCGAGGTGGGCAGTCCGTAGCAGCGGGACACGGCCGAGAGGTCCAGCAGCTCGGTGGCCGACAGCGCCCGCAGGTCGGTGAGGACCTGCTCGATGCTGCGCGGCCGCCGCCCGCCCCCGCCGGGCAGGTAGTCGCGGACCAGCAGTGCGCGGTCCTCCTCGACCCCGGCGAGCATCTCGTCGAGCTGCAGGGCCAGCAGCCGGCCGTCGGTGCCGAGCTCGACGACGAAACCCTCGATCTCGTCGGCGATCCGGCGCACCATCTCCAGCCGCTGGCTGACGCTCATCGCGTCGCGGATGGTGACCAGGTCCTCGATCTCCAGCGCCGACAGGGTGCTCGCCACCTCGTCGAGGCGCAGCTTGTAGCGCTCCAGCGCGGCCAGCGCCTGGTTGGCGCGCGCGAGGATCGTCGTCGGGTGCTCGAGGGTGTAGCGCCGGCCGGCGACGTAGACGCTGATGATGTGCATCGACTGGCTGACCGAGATGACCGGGAAGCCGGTCTGCACGGCCACCCGCTCGGCGGTGCGGTGCCGGGTGCCCGACTCCTCGGTGGGCACCGTCGGGTCGGGCATGAGGTGCACGCCGGCGCGCACGATGCGCAGCCCGTCGGAGGACAGGATGACCGCGCCGTCCATCTTGGCCAGCTCGCGCAGCCGGGTGGCCGACAGCGCCACGTCGAGGGCGAACCCGCCGGTGCAGATGGACTCCACGACCCGGTCGTAGCCCAGCGCGATCAGCGCTCCGGTGCGCCCGGCCAGGATGCGCTCCAGCCCGTCGCGCAGCGCCGTCCCGGGGGCGATGCGGCCGAGGAGCTCCCGGAGGGCGACCTCGGAGTCCACAGCGGGCGGCACGGGCGCTCCTGACGTCGACGTGGTACGGCGGCTGAGTCTACGTGGCACGCCGGTCGGCCGGTCGCGAGCGGGGTGCGGGGGCCGGCCGGCTCACCCCGGGAACAGCGAGGACAGCGCCGCGCCGAGGTCGGGGACCTCCATCAGCCGGATGCCCTTGGGCGCGGGGCCGGCGTCGGGCGGCACCAGGGCCAGGCGGTAGCCCTGCCGGGCGGCCTCGGCCAGCCGCCGGCCGGTGCCGCCGACCCGGCGGATCTCGCCGGACAGCCCGACCTCGCCCAGCGCGATCATGCCCTCGGGCAGGGGGGTGTCCCGGGACGCCGACGCGATGGCCAGCGCCAGCGCCAGGTCGGCCGCGGGCTCGGCGATCTTCACCCCGCCCACGGAGGCGGCGAACACGTCGGCGTCGGCCAGCCGCACCCCGCCGCGCCGCTCGACCACGGCGTTGACCATGGCCACGCGCTGGGAGTCCAGCCCGCTGACCGCCCGCCGCGGGGACCCGCCGCCGGCGCTGGTGGCCACGAGCGCCTGGACCTCGGCCAGCAGCGGCCGGCTGCCCTCCATCGTCACGGTGACGCAGCTGCCCGGCACCGCGGCGGTGCGCCGGGAGACGAACAGGTGCGAGGGGTCGGGGACGCCGACCACGCCGGCGTCGCCGATCTCGAAGCAGCCGATCTCGTCGGCGGGGCCGAACCGGTTCTTGGTGGCCCGCACCAGGCGCAGCGTCGAGTGCCGCTCGCCGTCGAAGGAGACGACGACGTCGACGAGGTGCTCCAGCGACCGCGGGCCGGCGATCGCCCCGTCCTTGGTGACGTGACCGACCAGGATGGTGGTCATCCCGCGCGACTTGGCGACGGCGGTGAGCGCGGTGGCCACCGCCCGCACCTGGGTGGCGCCGCCGTCGGTGCCGTCGACGGCGGGGGAGCGGACGGTCTGCACGCTGTCGAGGACCAGCAGCGACGGGGCCACCTGCTCGACGTGGGCCAGCACCGCCGACAACTCGGTCTCCGCGGCGAGGTAGAGCCGGTCGTGCAGGGCGCCGATCCGCTCGGCGCGCAGCCGGACCTGGGCCGCGGACTCCTCCCCGGAGACCACCAGGGTCGGCCCGTTGCCCGCCGCGACCCGGTGGGCGACCTCGAGCAGCAGCGTGGACTTGCCCACCCCGGGCTCGCCGGCGACCAGGACCACCGCGCCGGGCACCAGCCCGCCGCCGAGCACCCGGTCGAACTCGGGGATGCCGGTGGGGACGGCCCGCGCGCCGGTCAGCTCGACCTGGCCGATCGGCCGGGCGGGAGCGGTGACCGGGCCGGCCGCGACCGAGCGGAGCGCGGCGGCGGGCGGGCCGGCCTCCTGCAGGGTGCCCCAGGCCTGGCACTCGGGGCAGCGGCCGACCCACTTCGCCGAGGCGTAGCCGCACTCGGTGCAGCGGTGGGCGGGACGAGCGGCCTTCACTCCGGACGGGGGCATGCCGCCACGGTAGGTGCGGCTACCGACACTCCGGGGGAGGACGCAGGGGAGCTCGCGTCACTCCGCCTCGGTGTTGGGCTCGTCCGACTCCTCCTCGGTGTCGAAGTGGAACGGCTCGCCGCGCTCGACCTCCTCCTCGGGCGAGGAGACGACCGCCTGCACGGTGATGTCGCCGGCCTGCTCGAAGGTGAACGTCAGCGTCAGGTTCTGCCCGGCCGTGAGCGGCTCGGCGAGGTCCTGCAGGGTGATCGTCGCGCCGTCCTCGCGCCCGATGTACAGCGCGGTGTCAGCCGGGATGTCCAGCGCCAGTTCCGAGGACGCCGTCGGGGAGGCGCTGGTGGGCGTGGCCGCGGTCGGCGGCGCGGCCGGGGTGGCGCCGGTCGTGCCGGGCGTCGGCGTGGCCGTGGGCTGGTTGCCCGCCGGGGAGGACGGCGAGGGCGTGGGGCCGGTGGCGGCCACCTGCAGGCCGCTGAAGCCCTCGCCCTCGATGCCGGTGAGGGTGTCGTCGGCGTTCGAGGCGTTGACGATCGTGACGATCAGCTCGGCGTCGTCCCCCTCCTCGTACTGCCCCTCCTCGGGGTAGGCGAGCAGCACCTGGCGCAGCAGGACGTCCTCGACCTGCGCCTGGGGGCCGACCTTGTCGCGGTCCTGCGTGCCGGTCTGGGACACCTGCCCGGCGCTGCAGGCACCGAGGGCGACCGGGGCGATCACGAGGGCACCCATCACGGCGGCGCTCTTCGCGCGGTTCACAGCGGTCGACCTCCAGCGGGAACACGTGCCGGCCACCGTGCGGATCGGTGGCCCAAGTCGCGCCGAGCCTAACGGTCGACCCACCATGTCCGCCGGGAGGTGAGGCAGTTGGAGCGACCGCGGACCGGCGGTCCCGGCGCCGAGGAGCGCGACCCGGCGCTGGCCGACTTCCCCGAGCGGTCGCCGGGCACCCGCCGCTGGCTGTTCGCCGACCAACTCGGCCCGCACTTCCTCGACTCCCCCGACCAGCCGGTGCTGCTCGTCGAGTCGAAGGCCGTGTTCGCCCGCCGCCGCTTCCACCGGCAGAAGGCCCACCTGGTGCTCTCGGCGCTGCGCCACCGGGCCGCCGAGCTCGGCGAGCAGGCGCACCTGCACCGGGTCACCACCTACGCCGAGGCCCTCGACCGCTACGACGAGCCGCTGAGCGTCTGCGCGCCGACCACCTGGAGCAGCCGCGACTACGTCCTGCGCCGCCGCGACCTGCAGGTGCTCGCCGCGCGCGGGTTCGTCAGCAGCCAGGGCGACTTCGCCCGCTGGGCCGAGGGTCGCGGGGGCCGCCGGCTGCTGATGGAGGACTTCTACCGCGACGCCCGCCGCCGGCTCGGCGTGCTCATGGACGGCGCCGAGCCGCTGGGCGGGCGGTGGAACTACGACCAGGAGAACCGCGAGCCCGCGCCGCGCGACGGCCGCTCGCCGGCGCCCGAGCCGTGGTGGCCGGCCGAGGACGAGATCGACGAGCAGGTGCGCGCCGACCTCGACCGCTGGGAGGCCGACGGCGAGGTCTCCTTCGTCGGCGACGACGGCCCGCGGCTGTTCCCGGTCACCCGTGAGGAGGCGCTCACCCGGCTGCACGACTTCCTCACCCAGCGGCTGGGCGCCTTCGGCCCGCACGAGGACGCGATGCTCGCCGGTGAGCGCTGGCTGGCCCACTCGCTGCTGTCGCCGGCGATGAACCTCGGCCTGCTCGACCCGCTGGAGGTGGTGCACGCCGCCGAGGACGTCGCCCGGGCCCGCGCCGCCGACGGCGACCCGCTGCCGCTGAACTCGGTCGAGGGCTTCGTCCGGCAGGTCATGGGCTGGCGCGACTACATCTGGCACACCTACTGGCACTTCGGCCGGCACTACCGGCACGCCAACGTCCTCCGCGCGACCGAGCCGGTGCCCGCCTGGATGGCCGACCTCGACGACACCGCCGTCGACGCCGCCTGCCTGTCCGGCGTGCTCGGCGACCTGCGCCGCGACGGGTGGGTGCACCACATCCCGCGGCTGATGGTGCTCGGCAACTACGCGCTGCAGCGCGGCATCGACCCCCTGGCGATGACCGACTGGTTCCACCGCACCTTCGTCGACGGCTACGACTGGGTGATGGTCGCCAACGTCGTCGGCATGAGCCAGCACGGCGACGGCGGCGCGCTGGCCACCAAGCCCTACGCCGCCGGCGGCGCCTACATCGACCGGATGAGCGACTACTGCCGCGGCTGCCCCTACGACCCGCGGCAGCGCCTGGGCGAGGACGCCTGCCCCTACACCGCCGGCTACTGGGCCTTCCTCGAGCGCAACCGCGAGCGGCTGGCCGGTAACCAGCGGATGCGGCGCCCCCTGCAGGGCCTCGACCGGCTCAAGGACCTCCCGCTGGTCGTCGAGCAGGAGGCCGCCCGCGGCACCAGCCCGCCCTGACCGCCTCCCCTGACCGGGGGACGGCGGTCCAGTTCCGGCCCGCACCTGCCGATGCCACCTCCGCACGGAGGAACGGCAGGAGGTGGCGATGGCGACGGGGCCGGCGTTCGACGACGTCCTCGCGGCGGCCCAGGCGGGCGCCGCGTGGGCCTTCGAGGTGCTCTACCGGGACCTCTCCCCGGCGGTGACCGGCTACCTGCGGCTGCACGGCGCCGCGGACGCCGACGACCTGGCCAGCGAGACGTTCCTCGCGGTCTTCCGCGGTCTCGGCGGCTTCTCCGGCGACGAGGCCGCGCTGCGCTCGTGGGCGTTCACCATCGCCCACCGGCGGCTGGTCGACGAGTGGCGCCGGCGCAGCCGCCGTCCGCAGCTGGTCGACGACGCCGGCGACGCGCCGCCCGAGACGCCCGGCGGGGACGTGGAGGACGACGTCCTGGTCCGGCTGGGCACCGAGGCGGTGCACCGGATGTGCGCCGACCTGCCCGCGGACCAGCGCTCGGTGCTGCTGCTGCGGGTGCTCGCCGACCTCACCGTCGAGCAGGTCGCGGACGTGATGGGCCGCTCGGCCGGCTCGGTCAAGGCGCTGCAGCGACGCGGGCTGCGGACGCTGCGCGCCCGCCTCGAACCGGCCGGGACCCCCCGGACGGGTGAGACGGCCGTGGCGGCGCGCGCACCCTTCTCGGCCCGCCCGGCGATGACGGGAGCGAGATGACCACGCCAGCCGACGCCCGGACCGACGAGGACGCCTTCGCGGCCTGCCTCGCCGGGCGGCCCGTGCCCGCGGGCGCCGCGCACCTGACCGCGTTCACCGACGCGGTCCGGGCCGGTGCCACCGCCCCCGGGCGGCCCTCCGCGGCCCTGGCCGAGCTGCTGGCCACCGGTCTGCTCACCGACCAGTCGGACCCGTCCACGCGGACGACCGGGCAGCCCGCCCGGGCCTCACGGAAGAGACCCCGCATGATCCTCAGCACCCTCACCGCCAAGCTCGCCGCCGCCGGCATCGCCGCCAAGTGCGCCGCCGCCACCGGAGCCGTCGCCCTCGCCGTCACCGGCGCGGTGACGACCGTCGCGGTCGTCGACCAGCCCCCCGCCGTCTCCCAGCCTGCCGAGGGCGGCAGCGGCGACACGGTGACCAGCACCCAGCCTGATGCCACCCCTGTGGCCCCAGACGCCGATGACGAGGTCTCGGACGCCGACGACGAGGTCCCCGCCGCCGATGACGAGGTCCCCGGCGGAGAGTCCGAAGAGGAGTCCGGCGACGACTCCGGGGCGCCCCTCGAGGTCGCGACCGAGCAGCCCGTCGTCACCGACCCGCCACTGTCCGAGTCGGGTCTGACCGAGCAGCAGTGGGTTGCCGGCCCGGCCCCGGACCAGTCGTTCGGCGCCTGGGTCAGCGAGGGTGCGCACATGGGCTGGGCCACCGGGGAGCGCGTCAGCCAGGCTGCCCACCTGCGCAACGCCGACCGGCAGACCGCCCGCGAGGCGGCCCGGGCGGCCACCCCGGCACCGGTCCCGGCCCCAGCCCCCGTCCTGGCCCCGGCGCAGGCTCCCCAGCAGCCCGCCGCGACGGCCCCGGTCGCCCCGGCGCAGGCGGCCCCGGCCCCCGCTCCGGCGCCCGCACCGGCCGCGACCCCCGGGAACGCCGGCGGCAACGGCAACGGCAACGGTGGTGGCAACACCAACGGCGGTGGCAACGGGAACGGTGGCGGCAACGGCCGCAAGTGAGCCAGGGCGGGGCCGCGCTCAGGTGAGCGCGGCCCCGCCGGCCACCAGCAGCACCACGTCGAGCACCGTGAGCAGCAGCACCGCCGGGAAGGCCGCCCGGCGGAAGCGGGCCGTCCCGGCCAGCGCCGCGACGACGACGGCCGGCACGGCCAGCGCCAGTCCTGCCCAGCCCCACCAGGCGGGCGGACCGGCCGGCCCCAGGACCAGCACCAGCGACGCGGTCCCCAGCAGCAGCGCGCCCAGTGCCGCCGATGCCCGGGCACCCAGCCGGTGCGGCAGGCCGCGCACCCCGGTGGCGAGGTCGTCGGCGAGGTCGGGGGCGACGTTGGCCAGGTGCGCCGCGGCACCCAGCGCCGCCCCGGCCGCGGGCAGCCACCACGGCGCCACCGGCACCCCCGGCGCGGCGGCCACCACCCCGGCCGGCAGCGCGCCGAAGCCGGTCACGTAGGGCAGCGCGGAGACCGCGGTCCGCTTGAGCCCGGCGTTGTAGGCCCACCCGCTGGCCACCAGGACGAGCAGCAGCAGCCCGGGCACGAGGCCGAGCAGCAGCGACAGGACGACGGCCGCCGCGGCCGCCGCGAGGGCCGCCGTCCGCAGCACGGCGGGAGCCACGGCGCCCTGTACGACGGGCTTGTCCGCCCGGGCGACGGCCCGGTCGCGATCGGCGTCGAGCCAGTCGTTGCTCCAGCCGATGGAGGCCTGACCTGCGAGGACGGCCAGCCCCACCAGGGCCACCCGCCCGGCGGACAGTCCCGCGGCGACGGCGAGCAGGGTCGCCACGACCGTCACCGCGCCCGACGGCGGGGCATGCGTGGCGAGCACGAGGGCCCGCACGAGGGAGGCCCGCGAAGGGTGCGCACGCACACCGACCACGCCTCTGTCAACCCCTCCCGGAGACTTCACCAGGCCTCTGACCTGCGCATATGAGCAGACGGATCTGTCCGGCCGTCAGTGTGCCGTGCTAACCTGGGGTCAGCGAAAGGGGTCACAATCACATGGGCTTCACTGTCGGCGAGACCGTCGTCTACCCGCACCACGGTGCCGCTCTGATCGAGGCGATCGAGACGCGGGTCATCAAGGGTGAAGAGAGGGCCTACCTCGTGCTGAAGGTCGCCCAGGGCGACCTGACCGTGCGCGTGCCGGCCGACAACGCAGAGATCGTCGGCGTCCGCGACGTCGTCGGGCAGGACGGGCTGAACCGGGTGTTCGAGGTCTTGCGGGCCCCGCACACCGAGGAGCCGACCAACTGGTCGCGCCGCTACAAGGCCAACCTCGAGAAGCTGGCCTCCGGTGACGTGAACAAGGTGGCCGAGGTCGTCCGCGACCTGTGGCGCCGCGACAAGGACCGTGGCCTCTCCGCCGGCGAGAAGCGGATGCTGTCCAAGGCCCGCCAGATCCTGGTCAGCGAGCTCGCGCTCGCCGAGGGCACCAACGAGGACAAGGCCGAGGTCCTGCTCGACGAGGTCCTCGCCAGCTGAGCCTCTCGCACCCTCTGCTCCACCCGGCCACTCCCGTGTCCGCTGTCGGCGTCGTCGCAGCGGCCGGGAGTGGCTCGCGTCTGGGGGCCGACCGGCCGAAGGCGCTCGTCGAGCTGGCCGGCCGGCCGCTGGTCGCCTGGGCGGTCGAGACCCTGCTCGCCGGCGGGGTCGACGAGGTCGTGGTGACCGTCCCCGCCGCCGACCGGGCGGCCTTCGCCGCCGCGCTCCCCGGCCGCGTGCACCTCGTCGAGGGCGGCGCCACCCGCACCGCCTCGGTCCGCGCCGGCCTGGCCGCCGCCGGCCCGGGCGCCGACGTCGTCCTCGTGCACGACGCGGCCCGCCCGCTCACCCCGCCCGACGTCGTCGCCCGGGTGCTCGCCGCGCTGGCCGCCGGCGCCCCCGCCGTCGTCCCGGTGCTGCCCGTCGTCGACACCACCGTGGTCGTCGACGACGGCGGCCTGGTCGCCGACGCCGTCCCGCGGGCCCGGCTGCGCCGGGTGCAGACGCCGCAGGGCTTCGACCGCGCGGTCCTCGTCGCCGCCTACGCCGGCCTGCCCGAGGGCGCCGAGCTCACCGACGACGCGGCCGTGGTGCGCGCCGCCGGCGTCCCGGTGGCGACCGTCGACGGCGACGAGCGCGCCGCGAAGGTGACCGTGCCGCACGACCTGCACCTCGCCGGGCTGCAGGTGGCCCGGTGACCGGGCTGCCGCGGGTGGGCCTCGGCGTCGACGTGCACCCGGTCGAGGCCGGGCGCCCGTGCCGGCTGGCCGGCCTCGAGTGGCCCGGCGCCGACGGGTGCGCCGGGCACTCCGACGGCGACGTCGTCGCGCACGCCCTCACCGACGCCGTCCTGTCGGCCGCCGGGCTCGGCGACATCGGCGGGCTGCTGGGCACCGACGACCCGCGCTGGGCCGGCGCCCGCGGTGTCGCCGTCCTCGAGCACGTGCGGGAGACGCTCGCCGCGGCCGGCTGGCGGGTCGGCAACGCGGCCGTGCAGCTGGTCGCCCCGACGCCCAAGCTCGGCCCGCGCCGCGCGGAGGCCGAGGCCGCGCTGTCGGCGGCGCTCGGTGCCCCGGTGAGCGTCACGGCCACCACCACCGACGGCCTGGGCCTGGTCGGGCGCGGCGAGGGCCGGGCGGCGATCGCGACCGCGCTGGTCGTCGAGGCGGGGTCCGTGGACTCCGCGCCCCGCTGACGCAGCGCTCCGTAGACTCCGCGCCCCGCCGACGCAGCGCTCCGTAGACTCCGCGCCCCGCCGACGCAGCGCTCCGTAGACTCCGCGCCCCGCCGACGCAGCGCTCCGTAGACTCCGCGCAGTGAGCCTCCGCCTGTACGACACGGCCGCCCGCGCGGTCCGCGACTTCACGCCCCTGCGTGCGGGACAGGCCTCGATGTACGTCTGCGGGCTCACCGTCCAGGGGCCGCCACACGTCGGCCACGTGCGGGCCGCGCTGGTCTTCGACGTGCTGCGCAGCTGGCTGGAGCACGGCCACGGCCTCGACGTCACGCTGGTCCGCAACGTCACCGACATCGACGACAAGATCCTCACCAAGGCCGCCGAGGCGGGCGTGCCGTGGTGGGCGTGGGCCTACACCAACGAGCTGGCCTGCACCCGCGCCTACGACGTCCTCGGCGTCCGCCCGCCCACCTACGAGCCGCGCGCCACCGGCCACGTGCCCGACATGGTCGAGCTCGTCGAGCGGCTGGTCGAGCGCGGGCACGCCTACGCCGTCGACGGCGACGTCTACTTCGACGTCCGCTCGTTCCCGGAGTACGGGGCGCTGACCCGCCAGCGGCTCGAGGACCTCGAGGCGGCCGGCGACACCGACACCGACGAGCGCAAGCGCGACCCCCGCGACTTCGCGCTGTGGAAGGCGCACAAGCCCGGCGAGCCGGCGACCGCGGCGTGGCCGACGCCGTGGGGGCGCGGCCGGCCGGGCTGGCACCTGGAGTGCTCGGCGATGGCCGGGCGCTACCTCGGCCCCGACTTCGACGTCCACGGCGGCGGGCTGGACCTGCGCTTCCCGCACCACGAGAACGAGCAGGCGCAGTCGCGCGCGGCCGGCGACGGGTTCGCGCGGTACTGGCTGCACAACGGCTGGGTCACCCTCGGCGGCGAGAAGATGAGCAAGTCGCTGGGCAACACCGCGCTGGTCGACGAGGTGGTGCAGCGGGTGCGGCCGGTGGAGCTGCGCTACTACCTGGTCGCCCCGCACTACCGCTCGACGATCGAGTTCACCGACGCCGCGGTGGCCGAGGCGGGTGCGGCCTACCGGCGGATCGAGTCGTTCGTGCAGCGGGCCGCCGAGCGGGTGGGCGCCGAGCACTCGGCCGACCTCCCCGAGGCGTTCCGCGCCGCGATGGACGACGACCTGGGCACCCCGGCCGCCGTCGCCGTCGTGCACGACACCGTCCGGCAGGGCAACACCGCCCTGGCCGAGGGCGACGACGCCGCCACCGCCGCCGCCCTCGGCCCGGTGCGCGCGATGCTCGCCGTGCTCGGCCTCGACCCGCTCGACCCCCGGTGGGCCGGCGGTGGATCCGACGACCGGCTCACCGAGGTGGCCGACGGCCTGGTCCGGCTGGCGCTCGACCAGCGCCAGGCCGCCCGCGCGCGCAAGGACTACGCGGCGGCCGACGCGCTGCGCGACCAGCTCACCGCCCTCGGCGTGCAGGTCGAGGACACCCCGCAGGGACCCCGATGGGAGCTGACCCGCTGATGGCCGGCAACAGCCAGCGCCGCGGCCGCACGAGCGGTGCCGGCAAGAAGACCGCCACCGCGGGCACGGGCGGCAAGAACCGCCGGTCCCTCGCCGGCCGCGGCGCGACCCCGCCCGCGGAGATGCGCAAGGGGCACCCGGCGCAGCGCAAGGCGCAGGCCGACGCGCGCCGGCGGGCCGAGCGCGACCGCAGCCGCCAGCGCGCCGAGGAGACCCCGGAGCTGCTGCTCGGCCGCAACCCGGTGGTGGAGGCGCTGCGCGCGGAGATCCCGGCGACCGCGCTCTACGTGGTCACCGGTGAGTCCACGCGGTCCGACGAGCGGGTCACCGAGGCGGTGCAGCTCGCCGCGGACCGCGGCCTGCCGCTGCTGGAGGTGGGCAAGGCCGAGTTCGACCGGATGTCGAACGGGGCGCTGCACCAGGGCATCGGCCTGCAGGTCCCGCCCTACTCCTACGCCCACCCCGACGACCTGCTCGACGTCGCCCGCGACTCCGGGCGGCCGCCGCTGGTGGTGGCGATGGACGGCGTCACCGACCCGCGCAACCTCGGCGCCGTCGTCCGCTCGGCCGCCGCGTTCGCCGCGCACGGGGTCGTCGTGCCGCAGCGCCGCGCCGTCGGCATGACCGCCTCGGCCTGGCGGACCAGCGCGGGGGCCGCCGCCCGGCTGCCGGTGGCCCGCGCGGTCAACCTGGCCCGCGCGCTGGCCTCCTACCAGGACGCCGGGCTGATGACCGTGGGCCTGGCCGGCGACGGCGACACCGACCTGCACGAGTTCGACGGCCTCGCCGACCCGGTGGTCCTGGTCGTCGGCGCGGAGGGGACGGGGCTGTCGCGGCTGGTCCGTGAGCGCTGCGACGTCGTCCTGCGCATCCCGATCGCCCGCGACACCGAGTCGCTCAACGTCAGCGTCGCCGCCGGCATCGCCCTCTACGCGGCCGCCCAGGCCCGCCGGTAGCGGCCGCGACGATCAGGTCACCTGATCATCGAGCGCCTCACCCCAGCAGCTGGGCGACGGTGTAGATGACCAGGCCCGCCAGGCCGCCGACGACGGTGCCGTTGATCCGGATGAACTGCAGGTCGCGGCCCACCTGCAACTCGATGCGCCGGCTGGTCTCCTCGGTGTCCCAGCGCGCCACGGTGGCGCCGACGACGTCGGCCAGCTCGCCGGCGAACCGGTCGACCAGGTAGCCGGCAACCCGCACCGACTGCCGCTGCACCCGCTCGCGCACCCGCGGGTCGGTCTGCAGCAGCCGGGCGGCGTCGCGGACCAGCCCGGCCACCCGGGCCCGCAGCTCGGAGTCGGGGTCGGCGGCCGCGGCGAGGAACGCGGTCTTGGCGTTGGTCCACAGCGACGAGGACCAGGTGCGCACCGCCGGGTGCTCGAGCAGCTCCTTCTTGAACGCCTCGACCCGCGCGGCGGTGTCGGGGTCGGTGCGCAGGGCGTGCACGTAGACGCGCAGCCGGGCGTCGTACACCCGGCGCAGCTCGTGGTGCCGGTCGGCGCCCACCTCGTCGAGGAAGGACTGCACCCCGGCGAACACCCGGTCGAACACCCGGTCGTCGACCCAGTCGGGCACCCAGGCGGGGGAGGCGTCGCCGAGCTGGGCGCGGAACACCACCCGGTTGTCCTCCAGGAAGCGGGCCAGGTAGCGCAGCGCCGCCGAGAGCACCTCCTGGTGGCGGTCGCCGTCGACGACCAGCTCCAGCACCCGCGCCAGCACCGGCGCGGCCGGCGTCTCGTGCAGCTTGCGGTCGACCAGCCCGGCGACGGCGTCCTGCACGTCGTCGTCGCGCAGCAGGTCGGTGACCCCGGTCAGCGCGACCGCGGCGTCGGCGGCCAGCCGCTCGGCCCGGCCGGGCGCGGCGAGGAAGCCCCCGAGCCGGCCGGGGACGTCGACGGTGGCGAGCTTGTCCTCCACGACGCCGCGGGTCAGGAAGTTCTCCTGCACGAAGGTGCCCAGGCTCGCGCCGATCTGGTCCTTCTTGCGCGGGATGATCGCCGTGTGCGGGATCGGGATCCGCAGCGGGTGCCGGAACAGCGCGGTGACGGCGAACCAGTCGGCCAGCGCGCCGACCATCGAGGCCTCGGCGGTGGCCCGCACGTACCCGACCCAGGCGCCGGCGTCCTCCCCGACCAGCACGCAGGCGAGGAACACCGCCGCGGCCAGCAGGAACAGCCCGGTGGCCAGCCGCTTCATCCGGCGCAGGCCCTCGGCGCGCTCCGGGTCGTCCAGCGAGGAGGCCAGCGGAGCGCTCGGGGACGACGACACCCTCCCGAGCCTAGGAGGCGCGGGAGGGTGCCGTCGGGGCGCGGGGATCAGCTGTCGCTGCTGCCGAGCGTCACGTGCACGGTGGAGGTCTGCCCGTCGCGGCGGACGGTCAGCGTCACCTCGTCGCCGGGGGCCCTGCTGCGCACCGCGGCGGTGAGCTCGGTGGAGGTGGTCACCGCCCGGTCGCCGACGGCGGTCACCACGTCACCGGCCCGCAGCCCGGCGGAGGCCGCCGCGCCGCCGTCCTGCACCTGCACGACCTGCGCGCCGGTGCCGACCCCGCTGTTGGCGTCGCTGGCCGCGGTCTGCGCCTGCACCCCGAGGACGGCGTGGGTGGCCGAGCCGGTGGCGACGATCTCCTGGGCGATGCGCTGCGCGGTGTTGCTGGGGATGGCGAAGCCGACGCCGATGTTGCCGCTCTGCGCGTCCTGGCCCGGTGCGCCCGAGGCCACCGAGGCGATGGCGCTGTTGATGCCGATGACCTCGCCGGCGGCGTCGACCAGCGCGCCGCCGGAGTTGCCCGGGTTGATCGCCGCGTCGGTCTGCAGCGCGTCGAGGACCGTCGCGTCGTCGCGGGTGGAGCCGGTGGCCACCGCGCGGTTCGTGGCGCTGATGATCCCGTCGGTGACCGTGTCGGACAGGCCGAGCGGGGCGCCGATCGCCACCGCGAGGTCGCCGACCTGCACGTCGTCGGAGTCGGCGAAGGTCGCCGGGGTCAGCCCGTCGGCGCCCTGCAGCTTGACCACGGCGAGGTCCGAGGTCGGGTCGGTGCCGACGACGGTGGCGTCGTAGAGCGTGCCGTCGGAGGTGCGCACCTGGATGGTGGCGCCGTCGGTGCTGCTGTCGAGGGTGACCACGTGGTTGTTCGTCAGCACGTAGCCGTCCGCGGAGAGCACCACGCCCGAGCCGCTGCCCGACCCCGAGCCGCCGCTGACGTACACGGTGACGACGCTGGGCGCCGCCTTGGCGGCGGCGGCGGTCACCGCGGTCGCCGTCTGGGGGTCCTTGACGACGACGCTCTGCGCGGTGGCGGCCGTCGTCGCCGCGGTGCCGCCGTCCGCGGTGAGCGCGACGACGCCGGCCCCGGCGCCGCCGCCGATGAGCGCGCCGGCGAGCAGCCCGGCGACGCCGAGCCGCAGCCGGCTGGCGCGGCGCGGCGCGGCGGCGGGGACGAGCGGCACCAGCGGCGGCGGGACCGTCGCGGTCCCGCCCGAGGGGTGCCAGGAGCCGCCGGACGGCGGCGGGGCCCACCCCGGGGTCGCGCCGGTCGGCTGCTGCGCCGGGTGCTGCTGTCCGTCGGTCACTGTCCTGCGCCTCCCTCACGGGCGGCCGTCCGCCGCCCTCGACGACCACGGTCGGCGCGGCGACTGGTGGGGCGCTGCAGGTCGCCTGTGAGGTCGCTGGACGTCCTCAGCGGGGCAGGAAGGCCAGCACCTGCCCACGTGCGACCAGCTCGGTGACGATCCACACCGCCGCGACCTGGGCGGCCAGCAGCCCCACCAGCACGAGCAGCTGGGCGGCCCCGGCGGCCAGCGGACTGCCGCCGCCCAGCAGCACGCCGACGTACGCGCCCGGGAGGGTGACCAGGCCCACGGTGCGCGTCTGGTCGAGCGGCGGGACGAGGGCGGTGGCGGCCGAGGGGCGGGCGACGAGGAGGACCGCGTCGCGGGGGAGCAGTCCCAGGGCCAGTGCCGCCTCCACCTCGCCGCGCCGGCCGGCCAGCTCCTCGCGCAGCCGCCGCCCGGCCAGCGACGTCGCCGTCATGGCCCCGCCGATGAGGATCCCGGCCACCGGGACCACCGCCTCACCGCGCAGCGGCACCGTGCCGCTGGCCAGCACCAGCCCCACCACGGGCCCGGCCCCGCCGACGACCGCGAGCGCCGCCGCCGCGACCCGGCGTGGCGCCCCGGGCGTGCGCAGCGTCAGGCCGCTGACCCGCCCGGCGGCGGTGACCGCCGCGACGGTGAGCATGAGCAGCACGAACGCCGACGACAGCCACAGCGAGCCGACGACGGCCAGCAGCACCGCCGAGACCGCGGCCAGCTGCACGGTGGCCCGCAGCGCCGCCACGACGACCGGCCGTTCCTGCCCCAGTCCGGACAGCCGGCCGCCGACCGCGGCCAGGGCGGTGAGCAGCACGAGGACGACGGCCAGCCGGGGTCCGAGGTCGACGACGGAGGTGCCCACGGGCGGCGATCATGCCGCCCGCGACCCGGCGGGCCACGACACGCCCGGGCGCGGTGTGCGAGCGCCGTTCCGCTGGGTAGGGGGCGGTCCCGGTCGCTCCGCCTGGAGCCGGCCGGGAGCCCCGTGCCCGGCCTGCCCCCCTGGAGGCTGCCCGATGTCCGACCGCGGTCTGCCCGTCCGCCTGCTCCTGGGCGTCGCCGCCCTCGCCCTGGCGGCCGTCGTGGTCGTCGGGGGCCTGGCCCTGCGGCCGCCCGGGCTGCTGGCCATCGGGCTGGCCGCGGTGGTCACCGCCTGCCTGGCCGCCGGGGTGGCCCGCGAGTCGACCGACGGGGGGCCGGCCCCGCTGGAGGCCGCCTGGCGCACCGGCGCGGCCACCATCGTCGTCCTGCTGTTCCTCTCCGGGACGGCCGCGGTCGGCGGCGCCGCGCTCACCGCGTCGGCCGCCGCGCTGCTCGTCATCGCCGGGCTCGGTGTCTGGCTGCTGCGCGCCGGCCGGCCCGGCGGGCACCGCCCCGGCCTTCCCGTAGTGCCGCCTCCGTCGGTGGCGCCGGCCGGACCGCCGCGGCCGGGGACCGCCCGGTACTCCGGCCGGCCCGGCGCCCGCGTGCTGGCCCTGCCGCCGGTGGCCACGCTGTCGACGGTGGCGCTGGGCCGCGAGTGGCTGACCACGACGGCGGCCCTCGCCGGGCGGCTGGACCCGGCGGCCCGCCAGGCCGTGGTCCGCCGCCGCCAGGACACGCTCGACGAGCTGGAGCGCCGCGACCCCGAGGGCTTCGCCCGCTGGCTGGCCGAGGGCCCGCTGCCGGGCAGCGACCCGGCCGACTGGCTGCAGCAGGGCCCGGCCGCGGGCACCGCCCCCGCCTGAGCGACGGAGCCGTCGCGGGGGCCGTTGACCGGTCCCGCCGGACGGTCGGACACTGGCTCCCTCGCGGAGGGGGCCGGCCATGGCGTGGGACCTCAGGGGCAGTTACGCCGAGACGTGTTCGTGCGAGCTCATGTGCCCGTGCAACCTCTCGTTCGACCACGGCGCGACCTACGACTTCTGCCGGGCGACCCTGGCCTTCGCCATCCGCGAGGGGCAGGTCGACGGCACCGACGTCCGGGGCCGCAGGGTCGTGACGATCATCGACACCCCGAAGGTGATGACCGAGGGCAACTGGCGGCTCGGCATGTTCGTCGACGACCAGGCCACGGACGAGCAGTTCGACAAGCTGGTCCAGGTCTTCGGTGGGCAGCTCGGCGGGCCGATGGCCGCACTCGGCCCGCTCGTGGCGGAGATCGCCGGCGTCGAACGGGCGCCGATCGAGTTCCGGGACGACGGGCTGCGACACAGCGTCCGGGTCGGGGACGTGATCGACTTCGAGGTCGAGGACGTCGTGCCGTTCGACAGGGAGGACAGTCGGCCGGCCAGGCTGGTCGGTGGGGGCCACCCGGTCGCGTCGGACCTGACGATCGCCGAGGCGCGGCGCTCCCGGATCGACGCCTTCGGCATCCGGTACGAGGGCAGGAGCGGCGTCTCGACCGCGGAGTTCTCCTGGGCCGGGTGACCCCGTGAGCCCTCCGGCGCAGGTACGCCTCCCCCCGGACCGCGGCCTCGCGCCGGCCTTCGCCGCCGTCCGTGTCCGGCTGGGACTGGTCGCCGTCCTGTTCGTCCTGGCCGGCGTCGGCTGGTGGTGGACCGTCCAGTCGATGCGGGGCATGGACGAGGGCCCGTGGACCGGCCTGGGGACGCTGGGCTGGTTCCTCTCGGTCTGGGTCGTGATGATGGCCGCGATGATGTTCCCGTCGGTCGCACCGACGGTCGCGCTGTACTCCCGGATGACCCGGCGGCGGTCTCCGCTGTCGCCCCTGCTGTTCGCGGCCGGCTACCTGCTCACCTGGGCAGCGGCGGGCCTGCTCGCCTTCGCGCTCACGGCGCTCGTGACCCGGGCCGCCGGTGACGTGCTCGCCTGGGACCGCGCGGGCCGGTGGGTCGCCGGCGCCACCCTGGTGGTCGCGGCGGTCTACGAGCTCACCCCGCTCAAGGACGTCTGCCTCGGCAAGTGCCGCAGCCCGCTCGGGTTCCTGCTGGGCTCGTGGCGCGACGGCCGCCGGGGCGCGCTGCAGATGGGCGCGAGACACGGCGCGTGGTGCGTCGGCTGCTGCTGGGCGCTGATGGCGTCGCTGTTCGCGCTGGGCGTCATGAGCGTCGTCTGGATGGCCGTCGTGGCGGGGGTGATCGCCGTCGAGAAGACGTTGCCGTGGCGGCGCGTGGCGACCTACGGGACGGCGGCCCTGCTCCTCGCGCTGGGCGTGCTCGTGCTGACCGCGCCTCAGGCGGTCCCGGCCCTCACGACTCCCGGCGCCGACGGGACGGGCGAGATGGAGCCGATGCCCTAGCCCCGGCGTCGCCACCCGGGGTCGTAGCCCGAGGCGACAGGACGCGGGCACGGTACCGAAAGGAGTTCGCCTGCCGGGCGTCGCTCGGTGACACTCGGGCGTGCTCGTCACCCTGACCACCACGCACGTGCCCGCGACCGACCTCGGCTTCCTGCTGCACAAGAACCCGGCGCGGGCGCAGCAGGTGGAGGTCTCGACCGGCACGGCGCACGTCTTCTACCCCGAGGCGGACGAGCACCGGTGCACCGCGGCGCTGCTGCTGGAGGTCGACCCGGTCGGCCTGGTGCGCACAGCTCGGGCCGGCGGGGACGACGGCGCGCTCGCCCAGTACGTCAACGACCGTCCGTACGCGGCGTCGAGCCTGCTGGCCGTGGCCCTGGGCAAGGCGTTCTCCAGCGCCCGCCGGGGGGTGAGCAGGGAACGGCCGGAGCTGGTGGACGTCGCCCTGCCGCTGGAGGTGCACGTCCCCGCGCTGTCGTGCCGCGGTGGCGTGGAGATGGCGCAGCGGTTCTTCGCGCCGCTCGGCTGGCGGGTCGACGCGAGGGCGGTACCGCTGGACGAGACCCTGCCGGACTGGGGCGTCTCCCGGTACGTCGACCTGCGGCTGGGCGGTGACCTCCGGCTCGCCGACGCGCTCAACCACCTCTACGTGGCCCTGCCCGTGCTCGACGACGCGAAGCACTACTGGGTCGGCAGCGACGAGGTCGAGAAGCTGGTGCGCGCGGGCAGCGGCTGGCTGGCCGGCCACCCGGAGCGCGACCTCATCACGCGCCGGTACCTGGGCCACCGGACCGCCCTGACCCGCCGGGCGATCGAGCGGCTCGCCGAGGTCGACGACGCCGATCCCGAGACGCTGGACGACGCGATCGCCCCGCCGCTCGCCGCAGCCGGCGGTCCGCGGTCGCCGGAGGGCGAGGACGCGACCGACCGGCCGGTGCCCCTGGCGGTGCAGCGGCACGGGGCGGTGCTGGCCGCGCTGCGCTCGGCCGGCGCGCAGCGGGTCGTCGACCTCGGCTGCGGGGCCGGCGCGCTGCTGCACGCGCTGCTGGCCGAGCCGGCGTTCACCGAGGTCCTGGGCGTCGACGTCAGCGCCCGGGCGCTGGAGGTGGCCGCCCGGCGCCTGCGGCTCGACCGGCTCCCGGAGCGGCAGCGGGCACGCATCCGCCTCCTGCAGAGCGGCCTGACGTACACCGACGTCCGGCTCCGGGGCTACGACGCGGCGGTGCTGATGGAGGTCGTCGAGCACCTCGACCTCGACCGCCTGCCCGCGCTCGAGCACGCCGTCTTCGGCGCCGCCGCCCCCGCGACCGTCGTCGTCACCACGCCCAACGTCGAGTACAACGTCCGCTTCGAGGGCCTGCCGGCCGGCACCTTCCGGCACCGCGACCACCGGTTCGAGTGGACCCGTCAGCAGTTCGCCGACTGGGTGGCCGCCGCCGGGGACCGGTACGGGTACACGGCGCGGCTGCTCGGCGTCGGCGAGGAGGACCCGGACGTCGGGACACCCACGCAGATGGCCGTGTTCACCCGCGGCGCGGCGACGGAGGTGGCGGCGTGAGCACCCCCGCCGAGGAGCGCCCGGCCGGTCGACCGCGCACCGTCGTCGTCCCCGACCTCGCCCTGGTCGTGCTGATCGGGGTCAGCGGCTCGGGCAAGAGCACCTTCGCGCGCCGGCACTTCCGGGCCACCCAGGTGGTCTCCAGCGACTCCTGCCGCGGCCTGGTCGCCGACGACGAGAACGACCAGTCGGCGACGCCGGCCGCGTTCGACCTGCTGCACCACATCGCCGGCGTCCGGCTGCGCGCCGGCCGCCTCACGGTGGTCGACGCGACCAACGTCAAGCGCGAGGACCGGGCGTCCCTCGTGGCGCTGGCGCGCGAGCACGACGTGCTGCCGGTCGCGGTCGTCCTCGACGTGCCGGAGGGCGAGTGCCTGGCCCGCAACGCCGCCCGGCCGGACCGGGACCTCCCCCCCGAGGTGGTCCGGCGGCAGCGGACCGACCTGCGGCGCGGCCTGCGCGGCCTGGGCCGTGAGGGCTTCCGCAAGGTGCACGTGCTCGACGGCACCGAGGAGGTCGAGCGCGCGGTCGTCACCTACGAGAAGCAGTACAACGACCGGCGCGAGGACACCGGCCCCTTCGACGTCGTGGGCGACGTGCACGGCTGCCGCGCCGAGCTCGAGGACCTGCTGGGCGAGCTCGGCTACGAGCTGCGCCGCGACGAGCACGGCCGCCCGGTGGACGCCGAGCACCCGGCCGGACGACGAGCGGTCTTCGTCGGCGACCTCGTCGACCGCGGGCCGGACTCACCCGGCGTCCTGCGCCTGGTCATGGGCATGGTCGCCGCCGGACACGCCCTGTGCGTGCCGGGCAACCACGAGGCCAAGCTGGTGCGCGCCCTGCGCGGTCGGGACGTGCAGGTCACCCACGGCCTGGAGCGCACGCTCGCCCAGCTCGAGGGGGAGGACGACGGCTTCCGGCGTCGGGTCGAGGAGTTCTGCCACGGCCTGGTCAGCCACTACGTCCTCGACGGCGGGGCGCTGGTCGTCGCGCACGCCGGGCTCAAGGAGTCGCTGCAGGGCCGGTCCAGCGCGCGGGTGCGGGCCTTCGCGCTGTACGGCGACACGACCGGGGAGACCGACGAGTTCGGCCTGCCGGTCCGCTACCCCTGGGCGAAGGAGTACCGGGGCCGCGCGACGGTGCTCTACGGGCACACCCCCGTCCCGACGCCGGAGTGGGTGAACGACACGCTGTGCCTGGACACCGGCTGCGTCTTCGGCGGCCGGCTGACCGCGCTGCGCTACCCCGAGCGCGAGCTGGTCAGCGTCGCCGCCAGGGAGACCTACTACGAGCCGGCCCGCCCGTTCCTGCCCGAGGGGGAGGCGGCACCCGCGACCGGGACGCGGCGCCGGGACGACGTCCTCGACGTCGAGGACGTGCTCGGCAAGCGGGTCGTCGAGACCCGGCTCGCCGGCCGGGTGACCGTGCGCGAGGAGAGCGCCGCGGCGGCGATCGAGGTGATGAGCCGCTTCGCCGTCGCCCCGGAGCAGCTGCTCCACCTGCCGCCGACGATGAGCCCGTCGGCCACCTCGACCCGGCCGGGGCTGCTCGAGCACCCGGCCGAGGCGTTCGCCTACTTCCGCACCGAGGGCGTGGCCGAGGTCGTCTGCCAGGAGAAGCACATGGGCTCCCGCGCGGTCGCGCTGGTCCGCCGCGACCGCAGCGGTGCGCTGCACACCCGCACCGGTCGCTCCTTCTTCGGCCCCGGGCTGACCGCCGCGTTCCTGGGCCGCCTCGGCACCGCGGCGGAGGAGGCGGGGCTGTTCGAGGAGCTCGACAGCGAGTGGCTGCTCCTCGACGCCGAGCTGCTGCCCTGGTCGGTCAAGGCCGCTGACCTGGTCCGCAACCAGTACGCCACCGTCGGGGCCGCCGCCCGGACGGCGCTACCGGTCGCCGTGGCGGCCCTCGAGCAGGCGGCCGCACGGGGCCTCGAGGTGGCCGACGTGCTCGACCGCCAGCGGCGGCGCGTCGCCGACGCGGAGGCGTTCACCCAGGGGTACCGGCGCTACTGCTGGCCCACCGACGGGCTCGGCGGCGTCTCCTTCGCGCCCTTCCAGCTGCTCGCCTCCGCCGGCGCCACCCACGCCGACCGGCCGCACGCCTGGCACCTGGCCCTCGCCGACCGCCTCGCCGCGGCCGACCCCGGACTCGTCCGCGGCACCCGCTCGCTCCCCGTCGACGTCACCGACCCGACGAGCGAGGCCGCGGCGACGGCGTGGTGGGAGGACCTGACCGCCGCCGGCGGTGAGGGCATGGTCGTCAAGCCCGCGGCCGGCCCGACCCGCGGGCGAGGTGGGGTGGTGCAGCCCGGCCTGAAGGTCCGCGGACGCGAGTACCTGCGGCTGGTCTACGGCCCGGACTACACCGAGCCCCGGCACCTCGACCGGCTGCGGCAGCGGTCGCTCGGCCGCAAGCGCGGACTCGCGCTCCGGGAGTACGCGCTGGGCGTGGAGGGGCTGGAGCGGCTGGCCCGGGGCGAGCCGCTGTGGCGCGTGCACGAGTGCGTCTTCGCCGTCCTCGCCCTGGAGTCCGAGCCGGTCGACCCCCGGCTCTGACCCGGGCCCGACCGCCGGAGGGGCGGCGTCCTGGAGCCCGCGGAGTCCTCGCCCGCGCTGTCCCTAGACTCGTCCCGGGACTTGTTCCCGTGTCCCGCCGGCGTGGCGCAACTGGTAGCGCACCCGACTTGTAATCGGGCGGTTGGGGGTTCGAGTCCCCCCGTCGGCTCCCTCCCGCGACCCGCTCAGTCGAAGCTGCCCGCCCCGCCCACGCGGTAGGGGTGGCGCTGCTCGACCCGGGCGGTCCGGGCGCGCTCCGCCCGCTCCTCGCGCAGCCGGGCGGCGGTGCCCGCGGGGTAGCCGGCCTTGGCCACGCGGTGCTCGGTGGTCTCGACCATGAGGGCGAGGGAGTACATGAGCCCGACCACCAGGCCGCCGAGCGCCGCGGTCAGCCGGTAGCCCACGCCGACCGGGACGACCATGCACAGCGCCACCAGCGGCGAGAGCTGCACCACCGAGCGGGTCAGGTGCCGGCGCGCCCAGCCGGGGCCGGTGGTGTCGGCGAGCACCCAGGCCGACAGCCGCCGGGGCAGCCGGCCGCCGAAGGCGTAGTAGAGCCACTGCCACGGGGTGGGCCGGGCGGTGGCCGCGGAGGGGCGGTGCTCGGTGCGCACACACCGACGGTAGGCCGGTCCGGCTGCTCGTGCCGCCCCTCGTGACGCGGGCCGTTGTGCGCGCTCGCGGCCGGGTGGAGACTGCCGCCGCCGAGGGAGGGAGGCGCCCGTGCAGATCGCCCACCTGCTCCGCCGGAAGGGTCCCGGCGTGGTCACCGTGGCGCCCAGCGCGCCGGTCCGCGAGGCGCTCGGGCTGCTGGCCGAGCACGGCATCGGGGCGCTGCTGGTGGCCGCCGTCCCGGGCGCCGTCGACGGCGTCCTCTCCGAGCGCGACGTCGTCCGCGGGCTGCACACCTCGGGCCCGGGCGTCCTCGACGGGCCGGTGTCGGCGCTGATGACCGCCGAGGTGCGCACCTGCGTCCCCGGCGCCTCCGTGCACGACCTGGCCCGCACGATGACCGACCACCGCGTCCGGCACGTGCCCGTGGTCGAGGACGGCCGGCTGCTGGGCATCGTCTCGATCG
Organism: Geodermatophilus tzadiensis; assembly: GCF_003002915.1. GTDB lineage: Bacteria > Actinomycetota > Actinomycetes > Mycobacteriales > Geodermatophilaceae > Geodermatophilus > Geodermatophilus tzadiensis. The sequence continues at coordinate 96,611 of NZ_PVTG01000017.1, forward strand.
GCGACGTCGTCAAGGCGCGGCTCGACGAGCTCGAGGAGGAGCGCGCCCACCTCGTCGACTACATCCAGACCTCCTAGACGCGGGTCCTGAGCCTGGCTCAGGACCGCTCGGGAGGCGGGCGTACGGTGCGGCGCGTGGACGAGCGGCGCACCGGGACGGCGGCGGGGCTGGCCGCCTACGGGCTCTGGGGCCTGTTCCCGCTCTACTTCCCGCTGCTCGAGCCCGCCGGCGGGCTGGAGATCGTCGCCCACCGCGTGGTCTGGTCGCTGCTGTTCGTCGCGCTGCTGATCACCGTGCTGCGCCGGTGGTCGCTGGTGCGCGCCGCGGTCACCGACCTCCGGTCGCTGCTCGTGCTGGCTGGCGCGGCGGTGCTCATCGCGGCCAACTGGCTGGTGTTCGTCTACGGCGTCAACTCCGGCCACGTGGTCGAGACCTCGCTGGGCTACTTCATCAACCCGCTGGTCAGCGTGCTGCTCGGCGTCGTCGTCTTCGCCGAGCGGCTGCGCCCGCTGCAGTGGACGGCGGTGGGCCTGGCCGCCCTCGCCGTCGCCGTCCTCACCTGGGACTACGGCCGCCCGCCCTGGATCGCGCTGACCCTGGCCCTCACCTTCGGCGGCTACGGCCTGCTCAAGAAGCTGGTGCGGGTCGAGGCGGCGCCGGGCCTGCTGGTGGAGACGGCGCTGGTGCTGGTGCCCGCGCTGGTGGTCATCGGGGTGCTCCAGGGCACCGGGCGGGGGACGGCGGGGGAGGGCACGGGGCACCTGCTGCTGCTGGTCAGCTCCGGCATCGCGACGGCGGTGCCGCTGCTGCTGTTCGCCGCGGCCGCCCGGCGGATCCCGCTGTCGACGGTGGGCCTGCTGCAGTACGTGACACCGCTCATGCAGCTGGCCATCGGCGTCTTCGTCTACGGCGAGCCGATGCCCCCGGCGCGGCTGGCCGGGTTCGCCGTCGTGTGGACCGCGCTCGCCGTGTTCACCGTCGACAGCCTGCGGGCCGCCCGCGCGGCCGGGCGCCGGGCGGCCGCCGAGCAGGTGCCCGCCGCCGCGTGAGGGCCTCGCCCGGTCACGGATCGCCGACGGCGCGCACGACACGGCGCGGAGTGTCGGCACCCGGGCCTACCGTCGTGGGTGACGGCTTCCCCCCGATCGAACGGACGTCCCGGCCATGACCCCCGACCCCGTCCCCGCGGTCTCCCCGCCCGAGGACACGGCGTCGAGCGAGGGTCCCGCGCAGCCCGCGGGCCTCACCCGGCGCGAGCACGAGATGCTGGCCTTCGAGCGGCAGTGGTGGCGCCACGCCGGCGCGAAGGAGACGGCCATCCGCGAGCAGTTCGGCGTCGCCCCGACGCGCTACTACCAGGTGCTCAACGCCCTGGTCGACCGCCCCGCGGCGCTGGCCGCCGACCCCCTCCTGGTGCGCCGGCTGCGGCGGTTGCGAACCGCCCGGCGCCAGCGGCGTTCGCCTCACCTCCTGGGCAAGGGCTCCCCGGCCATCTAGATTTGGTCACCGTGGGCAGGCACGCGGCGTCAGGTGGTGACCAACCGGACCGGCCGGCCGCCCCGGTGGCCGGTGGCCGGCGCCGCACCGACGGCACCCCACCCGGCGTTCCGTCACCCGTTCCGCCGCCCGCCGACCAGGTCGAGCCGAGCGACCACGCGACCGCCCCCGGCCGCAGCCGCGCCGACCGCCGGCGTGATGCCCTGCTCGCCGGCGACACCGACCGGCGCCGCCTGCTGACCGGCCGGCCGGCCGGGGCGACCGCGGCCCCGCGCACCGTCGAGCCGCCGGCGCCGTCCGCCTCCCGCCCCGCCCGGCCCGAGGTCCGGCCCGCGCGACCGCCGGCGCCGCCGGCCGGCCGCTCGCGCCCGGTCGAGCCCGCGCCGCTGACCCGTCCCCGCCTGCCCGCGCCGCCCGTCGCGAGTCCCGCGCGGCCCGAGCCGGAGCCGCCGGCCCGCCCGGCCGTCCTGGAGACCACCGTCGCGCCGTTCCAGGCGGTCCCCACGCCCCAGGCCGACGACGCCGGGCCCGCCGCACCGGCCATCGACCCCTGGGACCAGCCGGCCCGGCCCCCGGCCCGCGGCCGCAGCGCACCCGCCCGCCGCGAGCCCGCCGTCCGGGCGCGTCCGGTCGCGGCCGCCCCGCCGGCCGCGCCGGCCCGGCCGGCACCCGTCGCGGCGGCACCCGTCGCGGCGCCGTCGTCCCCCGCGCCGTCGTCCCCCGCGCCCAACGGCGGCACCCCGGCCTACCGCGACTGGACCCGCCCCTCCGGCCCGGCCGACGCCCGCCCGGCCGCCCCGCCCACCGAGGCCATCCCCGACCGGGAGGTGGCCCGCGGCCGAGCCGCCGGGCCGGCCCCGCTGACCGAGGCCATCCCCGACCGCGAGGTCGTCCGCGACCGCGTCGAGCCGGCCCCGCCCACCGAGGCCATCCCCGACCGCGGGGTCGCCGAGCGGCACCGGGACGAGCCCGGGACCGGCCCCGACACCGGGACGGACACCGGCGTCGTCGGCGGCCGGGCCGCGCTGCGGGCCGAGCGCCAGGCGCGGGAGGCCGAGCGGCAGGCGATGGAGGCCGAGCGGCGCAAGGCCGCGCGCCGGGCCGGCGTCTCGCGGGCCGCGCTGCGCGCCGCCGACGACCAGGCCGCCTCGCCGCGCCGCGGGCGTACCGCCCTGGGCCTGCTCGCCGTGGTCGTGGTCGCGCTGGTCGTGCTCGGCGTCTACAGCTTCGTCTCCCCGGCGGCCCAGGAGACCGGGTCCACCGAGCCCGCGACGACGACGGCGGCGCCGTCGTCGGTGCCGCCCCCGTCCGGCCCGCTGCCGCCGCTGTCGGTGTCGCCGCTGCCGCCGGTCGAGGAGGCGCCGGCCACGCCGGTCCGCGTGCCGGTGACCGTGCTCAACGCCACCCAGATCGGCGGGCTGGCCGCCGAGGTGGCCGGCTCGCTGTCCGGGCAGGGGTGGTCGACCGCCGGGGTCGGTGAGTACCAGGGCAGCGAGGTCGCCACGACGACCGTGTTCTTCACCCAGGGCGACGAGACCCAGCGCCAGTCGGCGGTGCAGCTGATGGACGCCTTCCCCCAGGTGACGGTCGGGCCCTCGGTGCGCTTCTTCGAGGTCCCCGGCGTGGCCGACCCCGGTCTGGTGGTCGTCGTCACCGGCGAGTGGCAGCCCTGACCCGACACCGGCGGAACACCGCTGCGACGCCGTCCGTTGGCCGCAGCGTGCGCCCCCACCGCGGGCCCGTGCGTTCCCGCCCGCGCTCCGGCGCCCGCGCGACCCTCGGTGCCCTGACCGCCCTGCTGCTCGCCGGCACGGTGCTCGTCTCGCTGCCCTCGGTCGCCCTCGCCGCCGAGGACGTCGGCACGGAGGAGGCGCGGATCCCCTCGGGCTCCGGTGCCGACGCCGTCGAGCTCGACACCACGCTGTACCTGCCGGCCTCGGCGAGCGCGGACGCCCCGGCCCCGGCCGTCGTCCTCGCCCACGGCTTCGGTGGCAGCAAGCAGTCGGTGGCCGACGACGCCGCCGACCTCGCCGGCCGCGGCTACGTCGTGATGACCTACTCCGCGCGCGGCTTCGGCGCGAGCACCGGCCAGATCGGCCTGGACGACCCCCGCTACGAGGTCGCCGACCTCTCCACGCTGATCGACGTGCTCGCCGAGCGCGACGACGTGCTGCGCGACGGCGACGGCGACCCGCGGGTGGGCGTGGCCGGGGCCTCCTACGGCGGTGCGCTGTCGCTGCTCGGCGCCGCCTACGACGACCGCGTCGACGCCATCGCCCCGCAGATCACCTGGAACTCGCTCACCGCGGCGCTCTTCCCCTCGCAGACCGGCACCGTCGAGGCCGGCACGCCCGCGGCCACCCCGCAGGACGCCGACGCCGGCGTCTACAAGCGGCTGTGGGCCGGGCTGTTCTTCGGGGTGGGCTCGGTGCCCACCGGCCTGCTCGGCCAGGTCGGCGGCGGCTCGGAGGCGACCACGGAGGACGGCGGGGACGGCGGCCCGGGCGACGGCGGGAGCGGCGGCGGCACGGCGGCCGCTCCGGCGTCGGTGCCCGAGCTGCCGGTCGACCCCTCGACGCTCGACCCGGCCGCCGTGGCGCAGGCGCTCACCTGCGGCCGCTTCCGCGCCGACATCTGCGCCGCCTACCAGGACGCCGCGGCCACCGGCACGCTGACGCCGGAGATCGCCGCCGTCCTCGACCGCAGCAGCCCGGCCGGGGTGCTCGACCGGATCACCGCGCCGACGCTGCTGGTGCAGGGCACCGAGGACTCGCTGTTCGGCCTCGGCCAGGCCGACGCCAACGCCCGCGGCATCGCCGCCACCGGCACCGAGGTGAAGGTCGTCTGGTACGCCGGCGGCCACGACTCGCAGGCCACCGAGCGGGAGACCGCCGAGCTGCGCGACCTCGTGGCGGGCTGGTTCGACTGGCACCTGCGCGACGAGGGCGACCCCGCCCGCGGCGAGGACCCCGGCACCGGCTTCCGGTTCCCCGCGCCCACCGGCCTGGGCAGCGGGCTGGGCACCGTGCAGGGCGGCAGCCAGAGCGTGGTCGCCGGCACCTACCCGGGCCTGGACGACGGCGCGGCCGCCGAGCGGACCGAGCTCGCCGTCGACGGCCCGACCCAGCCGGTGGTCACCCCCGCCGGCGGCACCCCGGCCGCGATCACCACCGTCCCCGGCCTGGGCGCGCTCGCCTCGGCGCTGGCCGGGACCGCGGTGGAGATCCCCGGCCAGTTCGCCACGTTCGCCACCGAGCCGCTGGAGGAGGCCGTCGAGGTCGTCGGCGCGCCCACCGTCGACCTCGCCGTCGCCGCGCCCAGCGGCAGCGCCACCCTCTTCGCCAAGCTGTACGACGTCGGCCCCGACGGCGCCCAGACGCTGCCGGGCGGCCTGGTGGCCCCGCTCGCGCTCACCGGGCTGTCGGCCGACCCGACCGCGCCGACCGAGGTCACCGTCACGCTGCCGGGCATCGTGCACCGCTTCGAGGCCGGCCACACGATGCGCGTCGTCGTCTCCTCCACCGACCAGGCCTTCGCGCTGCCGGCCGAGTCCAGCGTCTACTCGGTGGCGCTGGCCGGCGCGGACGACGGCGGCACCGCGCTCGCCGTCCCGACCGTCGAGGGCCAGGCGCAGGCCGACGGCGGCACCTCCCGCTGGTGGTGGCTGCTGGCCGCCGTCGTCGCCCTGGGCCTGCTCGGCGCGCTGGCCGGGTGGCTGTGGGGCCGCCGCCGGCGCCGGGTGACCTCGGTGGTCGAGCCCGACGGCGAGGACGTGCCGCTGCGCTTCAAGGGCGTCACCAAGGCCTACAAGGACGGCTTCGTGGCCGTGCGCGACCTGTCCTTCGAGGTGCGCCGCGGCCAGGTGCTGGGCCTGCTGGGACCCAACGGCGCCGGCAAGACGACGTCGCTGCGCATGCTCATGGGCCTCATCCGCCCGACCGAGGGGCGGATCAGCGTCTTCGGCCACGCCGCGGGTCCCGGGGCGCCGGTGCTGTCGCGGCTGGGCTCCTTCGTCGAGGGCACCGGGCTCATGCCGCACCTGTCCGGTCGGGACAACCTCACGCTGTACTGGGCCGCCACCGGCCGCCCGGCCGGGGACGCGCACATGGAGGAGGCGATCGAGGTCGCCGGCCTGGGTGCGGCCATCGACCGCCCGGTGCGCCGCTACAGCCAGGGCATGCGCCAGCGGGTGGCCATCGCGCAGGCGATGCTGGGCCTGCCCGACCTGCTGGTCCTCGACGAGCCGACCAACGGGCTGGACCCGCCGCAGATCCACGCCATGCGCGAGGTGCTGCGCTCCTACGCCGCCACCGGCCGCACGGTCATCGTCTCCAGCCACCTGCTCAGCGAGATCGAGCAGACCTGCACCCACGTGGTGGTCATGGCCAAGGGGCAGAAGATCGCGCAGGGGACCGTCGAGGAGATCGTCGGCACCGGCGGCGCGGTGCTGGTCGGCCTGTCCGACCCCGCCGACGCCGACCGCGCGGCCGCTGTGCTCTCCGGGCTGCCCGGGGTCACCGTCGAGCGCACCGACGAGGGCCTGGTCGCCGACCTCGGCGACCGCACGACGCGCGCCGCGGCGCTGCAGGCGCTGGTGGCCGCCGACGTCGCCGTCGACCAGTTCACGCCGCGGCGCCGGCTCGAGGACGCCTTCCTGGCCCTGGTGGGGGAGAACTGATGACCGCGACGGAGCACGTGCAGCCCACCGGCGCGGTCGCCGGCTACCGGCCCGAGCGCACGCTGCGGCTGGGCGTCGAGCTGCGCCGGCAGTTCAAGCGGCGGCGCACCATCGGTGTGTTCGCGCTGATGGTCGCGCTGCCGCTGGTGCTCATCGCCGCGCTGCAGCTGGGCGCCAGCGAGGAGGCGCAGACCAACAGCCGGATCAACCTCGTCGACGTCGCCACAGCCAGCGGGCTGAACTTCACCCTGTTCGTGCTGTTCGCGACGACGAGCTTCTTCCTGGTCGTGGTCTACGCGCTGTTCTTCGGCGACACCGTGGCCAGCGAGGCCCAGTGGGGGTCGCTGCGCTACACGCTGGCCACGCCGGTGCCGCGCAGCCGGCTGCTGCGGCAGAAGTTCGCCGCCGCGCTGGTGCTCTCGGTGAGCGCGCTGCTCACCCTCGCCCTCGTGGCGGTCGTGGCGGGCGGCACCGCGTTCGGCTTCGCGGAGATCCGGACGCCGATCGGGGTGACCCTCCCGCAGGGCGAGGGCCTGCTGCGGCTGGCCGGGATGCTCGGCTACCTCGCCGTCCACCTGCTCGTCGTCGGCACGCTGGCGTTCTGGCTGTCCACGATCACCGACGCGCCGCTGGCCGCGGTCGGCGGGGCGGTGTTCACCATGTTCGTGTTCGCCATCCTCGACCAGGTCGAGCAGCTCGGGTCGATCCGCGACTGGTTCCCCACCGCGGAGGAGTTCGCCTGGACCGACCTGCTGCAGACCCCGGTCGACTCCTCCGACCTCTTCCGCGGGGTGGTCCAGTCCCTGGTCTACGCCGCCGTGTTCACCGCGCTGGGCTTCCGGCACTTCGCCCGCCGCGACGTCACCAGCTGACGGCGGCGGTCAGGGGACCGTCGGGAGCCGGTCGTCGTCGGGCAGGACGACCGCACCGAGCATCCGCGCGGGCCCGCCCCCGTACGCGGTGAGCCGCCGCCGGAGGGGTCCCGGCAGCGACGTCAGGGTCTGCAGGACCCGGGGCGTGAGCCACACCTGCGCCCGCGATCCCGGGACGAGGGTGCGCAGCACGGCGGGGCCGACCCGGCGGCTCTGCCGCACCGGCTCGGCCATGGCCCGCTCGTAGGCGGCGAAGCCGGCGGCGGGGTCGCGGCCGGCCTCGGCGACCGTGGCGGCCAGCAGGTGGGCACCGACCACGGCCAGGCTGGTGCCGCCTCCGACCGCCGGGCCGGGGCAGTACCCGGCGTCGCCGACGAGCGTCACCCGGCCGCGGGACCAGGTGCCCATGCGGATCTGGCTGATCGCGTCGAAGTAGAAGTCCTCGGCGTCGGGCAGCGCTCGGAGCAGCCGCGGCACCTCCCACCCGAGGTCGCCGAAGGCCTCCCGGAGCAGGTCCCGCTGCCGCGGGAGGTCGCGATGGTCGAAGGACAGCTCGCGGGGGGGTGCGGAGCAGGAAGACGGCCCGCGCCCGCGATCCGTCGCCGACGCCGTAGACCCCGATGCTGCGGCCGACGTCGGCGAGTGCGAGTGCCCGCCCGCCCAGCGGCTCGAACAGCAGGCTGAACACGCCGAGGTAGCCGCCGAGGAACAGCTGCGGGACGTTCCCGAACACGAGGCGGCGGACCCCCGAGTGCAGTCCGTCGGCCCCGACGACGAGGTCGAAGACCCGCTCGGTCCCGGAGGAGAAGGTGACCTCGACCCCGGTGCCGGTGTCGTCCAGGGCGGTGACCTCGTCGCCGAAGACGTACTCCACGTCGCGGGTCGCGCCGGCGAGCAGGGACACCAGGTCGCCCCGGAGGATCTCGACGTGCCGTCCGGACACCCCGGCAGCGAGGGTGGCGACGTCCACCTCGACGGGACGGCGGCTGGGACGGACGTAGGACAGCGCCACGGTCCGGGTCCGCGCCCCCCGCACGGCCTCGGCCAGGCCCATCCGCGCCACGACCTCCACCGCCGGGCCGAACAGGTCGACCGCGTGGCCACCGTCGTCCGCGCGCAGTGCCGGTCGCCGCTCCACCACCGTCGGGCGGAGCCCGCGCCGGCGCAGCCACCAGGCGAGCGTCGGCCCGGCGACCCCCGCTCCCGACACGAGCACCGTGGTCATGGGCGTCCCTCCGCCTCCCGGGGAGGTCCTACGCCGCACGGCGCCCGCGCTCAAGGGGACGCGACCCGCTACAGGCTCGCGCGCACCGCCTGGGCCCAGCCGACGCCCATCGCCTCGTCGGTCACCGACACGTTCGGGACGGCGCCGAGCAGCCCGGCCATGCCGTCGACCTCGGCGCCGTTGGCGGTGATCCACAGCCGCCCGACCGCCGGGGCCATCTCCAGGTCGCTGGCGCTGTCGCCGATCGCGACGGCGTCGGCGGGGTCGATGCCGCGCCGCTGCAGGTCCCAGGCGATCGCGACGCCCTTGGTGATGCCGCGCGGCATGAGGTGGTAGACCCGCGCCAGCTGCCCCTCCGGGGCCAGCCGCAGCCGGGCCGACGCCGGGATCGCGCCGTTGTCCTTGAGGGTGAGCCAACCCAGGCCCCGCTCGGCCAGCCAGGCGTCGACGGCGAGCGGGTCGACGTAGCCGCGCAGCAGCGCGTCGCCCTCGTGGGTGGTGTGCCAGGGCGCGTGCCACTCCAGCCGGCCGGGGTGCGCGGCGCACAGCGCCTCGACGACGCCGAGCTCGGCCAGCACGTCCACCGGCGTCCGCCCCGCGTACTCCGGGGGCAGCTCGCCGGTCAGCTGGTGGCGCGACCGGCCGCCCTTCCAGGTGACCAGTGAGCCGAGCTCGGCGATCGCGCCGTCGGCGGCGAAGATCCGCCCGGCCTCCGTCACCTGGTCGGCGGTGCGACCGCTGACGATCACCAGCACGACCCCCGCGGTGTGCAGCTCCAGCAGCGCCGCCGCCGGCTCGGCCGTCGGCTCGCCCTCCGCGGTGTGCCAGAACGACCCCCGCGGGCCGACCATCGTGCCGTCGAGGTCGGTGTAGACGATGCGCGCTGCCACACCGGTCAGCATGGCCGGACCCCGGGGCGCCCCGGACGGGCGGGGTAGAGTCCGGGTCGTTCCACTCATCCAGAGGGGCAGAGGGACACGGCCCGGTGAAGCCCCGGCAACCGCGCTGCGCGAGCGGCGAGAGGTGCCAATTCCGTCCCGCGCGGCTCGACGGCCCGACGCGGGGAAGATGAGGAGGTAGTCGTCGCATGACCCTGACCGCTCCCGGTTCTCTCCAGGCCGACTCCGCCGCCGGCGGCCCCGTCCCGCCCAGCCCCGCCCGCGGCCTGGTCTGTCGCAACTGCGGCGCCACCTTCGGCCTCGTCGCCGAGCACGCCTGCGCGGAGTGCTTCGGCCCGCTGGAGGTCGACTACGACCCCGAGCGCATGCGCGCGGTCACCCGCGAGCAGATCGAGGCCGGCCCGCAGAGCATCTGGCGTTACGCCGCCCTGCTGCCGGTGGGCCAGGACCCGGCCGACCGGGTGTCGCTCGACCCCGGCATGACGCCGCTGGTGCGCGCCGACCGGCTGGCCGCCGAGCTCGGCCTGACCGGCGGCCTGTGGGTGAAGGACGACTCGGCCAACCCCACCCACTCGTTCAAGGACCGCGTGGTCAGCCTCGCCGCGACCGCCGCGAAGGGCCTCGGCTACGCCAAGATCGCCGCCGCCTCCACCGGCAACCTGGCCAACTCGGTGGCCGCGCACGCCGCCCGCGTCGGCATCCCGTCCTACGTCTTCATCCCGGCCGACCTCGAGCCCGGCAAGGTCGTCCAGTCGGCGGTCTACGGGCAGACGCTGGTCGCCGTCGACGGGTCCTACGACGACGTCAACCGGCTGACCAGCGAGCTCGCCGAGACCGACGAGTTCGAGGACACCGCCTTCGTCAACCAGAACGTGCGGCCCTACTACGCCGAGGGCTCCAAGACGATGGGCTACGAGATCGCCGAGCAGCTCGGCTGGCGCATCCCGGCCCAGGTCGTCATCCCGATGGCCTCGGGCTCGCTGCTGACCAAGGTGGACAAGGCCTGGCGGGAGCTGGCCGCCGCCGGCATCGTCGAGGACACCGGGTGGCGGGTCTTCGGCGCCCAGTCGGCCGGTTGCGACCCGATCGCCACCGCCTTCGACAACGGCTGGGACGTCGTCAAGCCGGTCAAGCCCACCGGCATCGCCAAGTCGCTCAACATCGGCAACCCCGCCGACGGCCCCTACGCGCTGGACGCCATCCGCCGCACCGGCGGCGCGGTCGGCCGGGTGGGCGACGAGCAGATCGTCCAGGGCATCCGCGACCTCGCCCGCACCACCGGCGTCTTCGCCGAGACCGCCGGCGGGGTGACCGTGGCCGTGCTGCGGCAGCTGGTCGAGGACGGCCGGCTGGACCCGTCGGAGGAGACCGTCGTCCTCAACACCGGCGAGGGCCTCAAGACCCTCGACCCGCTCCTGCCGGTGGTCGGGTTCACCCACCGGGTCGAGCCGTCGCTGCGGTCGGTGCGGTCGGCCGGGCTCATCGGCTGAGGGGCGTACGCTCGGCCACAGCGCCGGTCCGGGCGGGTGACCACACCCCCCGATCGGGCCATGTGTCCTGCGTGCGGTGACTCCCCAGGCAGCGCTCCCTGCTGTACGTTTCCGCGCGGTTGTCAGTTCCACGTTCGTGATCGACGGGCGGAAGAGCTGTACCCGGTCCCCGGACATCGGGGTCCGTCCGCACGCACGAAACGTGGGAGCACACGTGGCACAGGGCACCGTGAAGTGGTTCAACGCCGAGAAGGGCTTCGGCTTCATCGCCGTGGACGGCGGCCAGGACGTCTTCGTCCACTACTCGGCCATCCAGATGGACGGGTACAAGAGCCTCGACGAGGGCCAGCGGGTCAGCTTCGAGGTCGTCCAGGGCGAGAAGGGCCCCCAGGCCGACGCGGTGCGCCCCGCCTGAGCCCCCGCCGAGACGCACAGCGGCCCGGTCCCCGTCGCGGGGGCCGGGCCGCTGTCGTGTCCGGGGACGGCGACCGCCCGCTGCCCGGGAACGGCTGACGGGCACCCCCCGTTCTTGCACTCGGCAGGTGCGAGTGCCAGACTTCGATTGGCACTCGACAGTGCCGAGTGCCAATCAGGTCGGAACGGTGAGGCACTGGAGCGCGGGCCACAAGGGCGCCCGCCGCGCCGGTGTCGTCCGTCGCGGGCGCCGGTCCCGGCCGTGCAGCGATCCATGCATGGAGGACATCACCACATGGCCAAGATGATCGCCTTCGAGGAAGAGGCGCGCCGCGGCCTCGAGCGGGGCATGAACACCCTCGCCGACGCCGTCAAGGTGACGCTCGGCCCCAAGGGCCGCAACGTCGTCCTCGAGAAGAAGTGGGGCGCTCCCACCATCACCAACGACGGTGTGAGCATCGCCAAGGAGATCGAGCTCGAGGACCCCTGGGAGAAGATCGGCGCCGAGCTGGTCAAGGAGGTCGCGAAGAAGACCGACGACGTCGCGGGTGACGGCACCACCACCGCCACCGTGCTGGCCCAGGCACTCGTCCGCGAGGGTCTGCGCAACGTCGCCGCCGGCGCCAACCCGATGGCCCTGAAGAAGGGCATCGAGAAGGCCGTCGCCTCGGTCACCGAGTACCTCCTCTCGACCGCCAAGGACGTCGAGACCAAGGAGCAGATCGCCGCCACCGCGTCGATCTCCGCCGCCGACCCCGCCATCGGTGAGCTCATCGCCGAGGCGATGGACAAGGTCGGCAAGGAAGGCGTCATCACCGTCGAGGAGAGCAACACCTTCGGCCTCGAGCTCGAGCTCACCGAGGGCATGCGCTTCGACAAGGGCTACATCTCGCCCTACTTCGTCACCGACGCCGAGCGCATGGAGGCCGTCCTCGACGACCCGTACGTGCTCGTCGTCAACTCGAAGATCAGCTCGGTCAAGGACCTGCTCCCGCTGCTGGAGAAGGTCATGCAGTCGGGCAAGCCGCTGGCCATCATCGCCGAGGACGTCGAGGGCGAGGCCCTCGCGACCCTGGTCGTGAACAAGATCCGCGGCACCTTCAAGTCGCTGGCCGTCAAGGCCCCCGGCTTCGGCGACCGCCGCAAGGCCATGCTGACCGACATCGCCATCCTCACCGGTGGCCAGGTCATCAGCGAGGAGGTCGGCCTCAAGCTCGACACCGCCGACGTCTCCCTGCTGGGCCGCGCCCGCAAGGTCGTCGTCACCAAGGACGAGACGACGATCGTCGAGGGCGCCGGCGACAGCGACCAGATCGCCGGCCGGGTGAACCAGATCCGCGCCGAGATCGAGAAGTCGGACTCCGACTACGACCGCGAGAAGCTGCAGGAGCGCCTGGCCAAGCTGGCCGGTGGCGTCGCCGTCATCAAGGCCGGTGCCGCGACCGAGGTCGAGCTCAAGGAGCGCAAGCACCGCATCGAGGACGCGGTGCGCAACGCCAAGGCCGCCGTCGAGGAGGGCATCGTCGCCGGTGGTGGCGTCGCCCTGGCGCAGGCCACCGCCGTCGCGTTCGAGAAGCTCGACGTCGAGGGTGACGAGGCCACCGGTGCCAACATCGTGCGCGTCGCGCTCGAGGCGCCGCTGAAGCAGATCGCCGTCAACGCCGGCCTCGAGGGCGGCGTCGTGGCGGAGAAGGTGCGCAACTCCGAGGTGGGCCACGGCCTCAACGCCGCCACCGGCGAGTACGTGGACCTGGTCGGCGCGGGCATCATCGACCCGGCCAAGGTCACCCGCTCGGCGCTGCAGAACGCCGCCTCCATCGCGGCGCTCTTCCTCACCACCGAGGCCGTCATCGCCGACAAGCCGGAGAAGGCCGCCCCGGCCATGCCCGGTGGCGACGGCGGCATGGGCGGCATGGACTTCTGAGTCCCGCCGTCCCGTAGCACCAGCAACGCCCGGCAGGGGCGGTCCCGCACTCGCGGGGCCGCCCCTGTCGGCGTTCGCGGGGTGGTCCTCCCGCGGTGGGCCCGGGTCCAGCGGGGCCTCCCGCAGACCGAGGGCCCGTCACCGGTGTGGTGACGGGCCCTCGGGACCCGCGGTGGGTGTCAGGGCCGGGGGCCGGCCCCGTGGTGTGCCGGCCGGATCAGCGCGTCCGGGTCATCGCGGCGACGGTGCCGGCGCCGGAGTCCGAGGTGACGTTGAACCGGTTGTTCGCCGGCAGGGTCGGGCCGTTGCGGAGGTCGACCGACCAGGTCCCGTCGGCCGCGACCGGGACGTCGAGCTGGATGACCTGACCACTGCCCGCGACGTCGCCGATCCGCAGGTGCACCCGGTTGGCGGTGGTGTCCTGGGCGGTGCCCGAGATCCGGTACTCGCGCTTGTCCGTGCGGTACTGGGCCCGGCTGACGGCCACCACGTCGTTGGGCGTGACGACGCCGGTGACGCCGGCCGCCGTGGTGCCGGCCGTGCGCTGCTCACCGGCGAGGGCGAACACCGAGACGGTGTGGTCGACGCCGTTGGTCAGGCCGGTCACCGTGCCCGAGGTGGCCGTGGCCGCGACCTGCGCCGTGACCGGGGTGCCCGGGGTGCCGTCCGCGGCGGCGGGCGTCGCCACGATCTCGTAGCCGGTGATCGGGCTGTTGGCGTTGCCTGGCTGGGCCGCCGTCCACTCGGCGGTGACCGACTCGTGGCCGGACAGGACCCGGGTCAGCGAGGGCGCCGTCGGGGCGACGACGACCGGCTCGGCCGGGGTCTCGCCGCCACCCGTCCCGCCACCCGTCCCGCCGCCACCGGTGGTGTCGGGGTTGGTCGGGTCGGTGGCCGGGGTGAGGGAGCCGTCGGCGTGGAGCGTGCCGAGCTCCACCAACGGGCTCCACAGGCCGTTGGTCGCCTCGAGGACGAGCGGGTAGGACTGGTCGGCGACGAGGCCGTGGATGACCGCCGAGTTCTCGCCCGGGTTGGCACCCTGGCGGACGGCGATCTCCTGACCCGTGACGGTGTCGACGGCCGCCACCCGGTAGGTGGTGATCGGCCGGGCGCCCGCGGGCTGCGTCGGCGTCGTCCAGGTGAGGGTGACGTCGGTGCCGCTCCGGGCGGCGTCGACGCTCGTCGGCGGCACCGGCGCCTGGCTGGCCGGGCCGGCCGGGCACCCGCCGAAGCCGGGGCCGTCGGTCTCGCCGAACTCGTACAGCGAGTTGCCCAGTGCCAGTTCCCCGGACTCCTGCATCCACGAGGTCACCACGTGCTCGCCGTCGAGGACGCGCTCGGCGTCGGCGGCGGAGTACATGCTGAAGGTGACGGAGAAGGCGCCGTTCCCGGCCGACCCGGTGACCTCGTACCCGGGCCCGCCGTTGGGCTCGGCCGGGTCCGTGACCGGCGTCCAGCCGATGGCCCGCTCACCGATGAGGGTGGGGGGCGTGCTCGGGTCAGGGCGGCGCATCTCCGGGTTGACCACCTCGACGACGAAGCGGGAGAGGTCGAAGCGGGTGCCGAAGTCGTCGCCGTAGGTGCCGGCGATGGTCACCGTGCCCTCGACGTCGCCCTCGGCCGGGGTGGCGGCGAAGGTGTCGTGGGTGACGCTGGTGATGGCGGCCGAGCTCACGTAGGCGCCGTCGGTGAAGGCGGTGCGGCTGAACCGCACCTCGACGAGGTCGCCGCCCTGGATGTCGGGGGTCACGCCGGTCCAGCAGGAGCCGCCGGGGTGGTTGAACTCCAGGAATCCGGTGGCGTCGATGACGCCCTCCCCGATGCCGACCTGCTGCCCGTTGCGGGAGACGGTCACGGTCGCCGTCTCACCGGCCTGGGCGTCGTACCCCTCGAGGGCGACCATGTCGCGCTTGGGGAAGACCTCGATGTTGCCCGGGCCCAGCGGCGGGTTGCCGGCCTGGGCGATCCCGCCGAGGGTCACGGCGGCGCCCGTGACCGTGACGGCGGCGAGGCCGCCGGCGAGCAGCCGCCTCGGGGATCGGATCGTTCGCGATGCGGGGGGAACCGCCCTGTGCGCACCCCCGCGACCGCCGTGCTGGGTCGGTCGTGTCCTGGTCATCGCCTACTCCGCAGTCGCGCCGTGCCCGCACGTCGCGGGCCGGTCCGGTGATGAGGGCACGCTCGTCCGCCCGCGACGCCCTGGGCAGCCGCGACGGGGGGGAGCCGGTCCCCCCAATCCGGGGGCGTGCCGGCGGCGGAGTCGCGCGACCGGGCGGCGGGTAGGGCGACGGGATGGCGGTGGTGATCGGGACGTCGGGGTGGCAGTACCGCGACTGGCGCGGCCGCTTCTACCCGCAGCGGCTGCCGCAGCGGCTGTGGCTGGAGCACCACGCGCAGCACTTCGCCACGGTCGAGAGCAACGCCGCCTTCTACCGGTTGCCCGCCCGCGAGACCTTCGCCGCCTGGCGCGAGCGCACGCCGCCGGACTACCGGTGGGCGGTCAAGGCCAGCCGCTTCCTCACCCACGTCAGACGGCTGCGGGAACCGGAGGAACCGGTGGCCCGCCTGGTGCAGCACGCCGAGGGCCTGGGTGAGCGGCTCGACGTCGTCCTGCTGCAGCTGCCGCCGACGCTCAAGGCCGATCCCGGGCTGCTGCGCGACTGCCTGGCCTGCTTCCCGCCCGGCGTCCGGGTGGCCGTCGAGCCGCGGCACGACACCTGGTGGACCGACGAGGTCCGCGACCTGCTCGAGCGCTACGGCGCCGCGCTGTGCTGGGCCGACCGCGCCGAGCGGCCGGTGACCCCGCTGTGGCGGACCACCGGCTGGGGCTACCTGCGGCTGCACACCGGCGCGGAGGGCTGGGGCTACCCGGGCGCGGTCCTGGAGGAGTGGACGCAGCGCCTGGCGGCCGGCTACGCCGACGACGAGGACGTGTTCGTCTACCTCAACAACGACCCCGGCGGTGCGGCCGTCGTCGACGCGGTGGCGCTGGCCGGCGCCGTCCGCCGGGCCGGCCGCACGCCCACCCGGGTGCCCACGGCGGAGCAGGCGACCGGCGCCGCGTGGGCGGCGGCCTGAGGATCAGCCGAGCGCGCCGGGGTCCTCGCGGTGGGCGACGCCCAGCTGCTCGGCGGCCTGCCCGAGCACCGACTGGACGGCGAGGGTGTCGGCCAGCGGCACCACCGCGCTCTCGGTGCGGCCGGCCTGCAGGCAGGCGGTGACCTCGGCCAGCTCGTGGGAGTAGCCGACCCCCGACGCCGGGCGGGTGATCGTCTCCGGCTCCGCACCGGTGCGGTGCAGCACGATCGTGTCGGGGTGGTGGAAGCGGGGGAGCACGTCGATCCACCCCTGCGTGCCGAACACCCGCGCCTGCCCCGGCGTCGGGTAGCGCAGCGAGGTGGTCAGCGTCGCGCTGCGGCCGTCGTCCCAGCCCAGCAGCAGGCCGGCCTCGGCGTCGACCCCGGTGGGGTAGGTGGAGCCCACGGCGGTGACGGTGTCGGGCGCGCCGAGCAGCATCTGCGCGAAGGACACGACGTAGACGCCGAGGTCGAGCAGCGCGCCGCCGCCGAGCTCGAGGGCGAACAACCGGTCGGCGGGGTCGTAGGCGCGGTCGACGCCGAGGTCGGCCTGCACCGAGCGCACCTCGCCGATCGCGCCGTCGGCGACCAGCTCGCGCAGCGCCACGACCGCCGGCTGGAAGCGGGTCCACATCGCCTCCATGACGAAGACGCCGGCGTCGCGGGCGGCGGCCACGACCTGCTCGGCACCCGGCGTGGTCGCGGTGAACGCCTTCTCCACCAGCAGCGGCTTGCCGGCCTCGATGGCGGCCAGCGCGACGGCGTGGTGCTGGGCGTGCGGGGTGGCGAGGTAGAGCACGTCGACGTCGGGGTCGGCGAGGATCTCGGCGTAGGAGCCGTAGGAGCGCTCCAGCCCGTGCTGCCCGGCGAAGGCCGCCGCGCGCTCGGCCGACCGCGAGGCCACCGCCACCGGCCGGGCGTCCGGGACGTGCGCGAAGTCCCCCAGCACGTTCTGCGCGATGCGCCCCGGTCCGACGACGCCCCAGCGGATCTCCCTGCTCACCCCGACGACGCTAGCCGGGGCGCGGCAGACTGACCCGGTGGCCGTCCTGATCGACACCCCGGTGTGGCCCTGGCGGGGGCGGCGGTGGTCGCACCTGGTCAGCGACGTCTCCTACGACGAGCTGCACGCCTTCGTCGCCGCGGAGCTCGGCATCCCGCGCCGCGCGTTCCAGGGCGACCACTACGACGTCCCCGAGGACCTCTACGACGTCGCCGTCGCCGCCGGGGCGCAGCCGGTGGGTGCCCGCGAGCTGCTCACCCGGCTGGTGGGGGCGGGGCTGCGGGTCAGGAAGCGCGCGAGCGCAGCAGACCGAGCTCCGCGGTGAGGTTGGCCCGCGCCCGCGGCTCCCAGTCGGCGGCCACGGCCGGCAGCCGGTAGAGCGCCGGCAGGGCCAGCAGCGACTCCAGGACGGCGATCCGCCCGGCGGTGAACACCTCGTCGGACAGGTGCGCGTACTCCTCGCGCACCGCCGACGCGTACGCGGCGTAGGCGTCGGGCGGGCCGGCCAGCACCGCGAGGTCGGCGTCGCAGAGCACCGCGCCGTTCGCGTCGCCGGCGGCCGCGTCGTGCCCGGCGGTGAGCAGCACCAGCCGGACCACCTCGTCCACCCGGTCCGCGGGCACCAGCCCGCGCAGGCTGGCGCGCGCCCGCTCGGCGCTCACCTGCTCGTTGTCGGCGCGGTGCGGGTCGTAGACGGCGTCGTGGTACCAGGCGGCCAGCGCGACCGCGGCGGGGTCGGCGGCGTCGGCCCCCAGCACGCCGACCAGCCCGAGCACCGCCGCCAGGTGGTGCAGGTCGTGGTAGCGGCGGTGCGGCTCGCTCCACGCGGCGACGAGCGCCGCCCACTCGGTGCGCGCGGTGGGGGAGTCGCCGGTGAGCGCGGCGAAGTCCTCGTAGCCGATGCCGCTCACGCGACCCCGCAGCGGCGGAGGGTGAGCAGCGCCAGCGCGCGGGCCACCGCGGTCACCTCGGCGACCGGCACCCGCTCGGCCGGCCCGTGCGCCAGGTGCAGGTCGCCGGGGCCCAGGTGCAGCGTCGGGATGCCGGCGGCGGCGTAGAGCCGCAGGTCCGTGCCGGCGGTCACCGCGCGCTCGGGCGGTGGCGGGCCCCCGGCGTCGACGACGGCGCCGCGGACCTGGTCGAGCAGCTCCGCGCCGGGCGGGAGCTCGCCGCTGGCGAAGGCGCCGCCGGTCCAGGTCACCCGCACCGGGTGCGCGGACAGCCACGGGTGCCCGGCGCACAGGGCGGCGACCCGGGCCTCGAAGGCGGCGCGGGCGGCCTCGACCGGCTCGCCCAGCCGCACGCCGTAGCGGCCCTCGGCGACCAGCCGGTCGGGCACGGTGGAGGCCCAGTCACCGGCGTGCACGGTGCCGACGGACAGCCCGTACGGGTACCGCTCGCCGGCGAACCGGGGGTCGGCGTCGCGCTGCCGCTCGGCCTCGAAGGCGCGCAGGTCGGCGTGCACCTCGGCGAACAGCTCGACGGCGCTCACCCCGCGGTCGCGCATGGCGGCGTGCGCGGCGTGCCCGGTCACCTCCAGTCGGAAGGTGAGCGCGCC
This sequence comes from Geodermatophilus tzadiensis, assembly GCF_003002915.1. GTDB lineage: Bacteria > Actinomycetota > Actinomycetes > Mycobacteriales > Geodermatophilaceae > Geodermatophilus > Geodermatophilus tzadiensis. The sequence goes on from NZ_PVTG01000017.1 coordinate 115,248, forward strand.
GGCCGCGGCCGTGACGACCGCGCCGTCGGTGGGCTCGGGGATCACGCACGCGTCGCCGCGGTGGCCCCGGGCCAGCGTCGCCCACGCGCCCAGGCCGCCGTCCTCCTCGCCGACGACGCTGTGCAGCGCCACCGGCCGGCGCAGCCGCACGCCCGCCGCGCGCACCGCCGCCAGGGCGGCCAGCGCCGCGACGAGGCCCCCCTTCATGTCGCAGGTGCCGCGGCCGTGCACCGCGCCGCCGTCGACGCGCGGGGTGAACGGGTCGCCGGCCCACAGCGCCCGGTCGCCGGTCGGCACGACGTCGGAGTGGCCGCACAGCACCAGCGCCGGGTCGCCGTCCCCGGTGCCGGGCAGCGTGCCGACGACGCCCCACGCCTCCTCGCGGGTGACCTCCTGGCCGGGCGCGTCGGGGGCGCCGGCGGCGGCCGCGAGGTCGACGGCCCACCGGTCGACGTCGCAGCCGAGCGCGTCGAGCTCGCCGGCCACCAGCGCCTGCACCTCGCTCTCGGCCGCGGTGCCGCCGACCGAGGGCACCGCCACCAGCCGGCAGAGCAGGCCGACCGCGGCGACCTCGTCGACGGCGTCGAGGACGGCGGCCTCGGTGCGGGTGAGGTCGGCCACGGCTGGGGAGTCTGGCACCTCCGGATCGGTGTGTGTCAGCGCCGGGGGGAGGGGTACCGTCGGTGGTGTCCGGGCCGGGCGATCTGTGTCCCCGGGTGCCAATTGGATACCGCCTTCACGGACCACCGCCCCGACTCCGGTCGGGGGCCTGGAGCCGCGTCGTGCAACTCGCCGCGAGGCGACCAGAGCCCGGTCCGGACCTCAGCTCCCCAGCGCCCACCCGCACGGGTCGGCCAGCGCCGCCGCCTCCGCGGGACCCCACGACCCGGGGGCGTACGGGCGCAGCTCCGGCGGGTCGTCGAGCACCGGGCCCACCGCCCGCCAGGCGTGCGCCAGCCCGGCGCTGGTGGTGAACAGCGACCGGTCGCCGACCAGCACGTCGTGGATGAGCGAGGCGTACGCCGGCAGCGGGTCCCCGCCGGGGACGGCGCCCAGGTCCAGCGTCGTCCCGGCGACGGCGAGCTCCAGGTCGGGACCGGGCCGCTTGGCGACCAGCCCGAGGTCGAGGGAGCCGGCGCCCGACAGCGACAGCGAGACGGTGTTGCCGCCGCCGGGCAGCGCGCCCACGGGGCCGTCGGGCCGCCGCAGCACCAGCGTCACCCGCTGCTGGCTCTCCGCCATCCGCTTGCCGGTGCGCAGCAGGAAGGGCACGTCGCGCCAGCGGTCGGTGTCCACGTGCAGCCGCGCGGCGACGAAGGTGTCGGTGCGGCTGTCGTCGGCGACGTCGGCGATGTCGCGGTAGCCCTCGAACTGGCCGAGGACGACGTCCTCGCGGGCCAGCGGGCGGAACGCCGCCAGGACCGCCTCGCGGGCCTCCTGCAGGTCGGCCGGCGTCAGCGAGGCCGGCGGCTCCATCGCCACCTCCGCCGCGACCTGGAACAGGTGGGTGACCAGCATGTCGAGCACCGCGCCGGTGGCGTCGTAGAACTCGGCCCGGTCGGCGACGTCGAGGGTCTCGGGGACGTCGATCTGCACCTGCGCCACGTGCTCGCGGCTCCAGACCGAGGAGAACAGGCCGTTGGCGAAGCGCAGGACGTGCAGGTCCTGGGTGCCCTCCTTGCCGAGGAAGTGGTCGATGCGGAAGACCTGGTCCTCGTCGAGCACCGAGTGCACCAGGTCGTCGAGCTCGCGGAAGCCGTCGGGGGAGGTGCCGTAGGGCTTCTCGTAGACGACGCGGGCCCCCTCGGTCAGGCCGTGGGTGTGCAGCGCCCGGGTGGTGTCCCCGAACGCCTCCGGCGGGACGGCGAGGTAGTGCACGAGCTGGGCGCTCCCGCCGAGCTCCTCGCGGGCCCGCGCGACGACGTCGACCAGCTGCCCGGGGTCCTCGGGCGTGTGCCCGCCGCCGGCGAAGCGCAGCCGCTCGAGCAGCCCGGCCGACGGCTCGCCGTCGCCGTGCTCGGCGAGCGCGCCGGTGACCAGCTGCCGGAAGTCGTCGTCGGAGCGCTCGCCGCGGCCGCTGCCGACCAGCCGCCAGTCGGGGGGTAGCAGGCCGCGGCGGTCGAGCCGGTCGAAGGCGGGCAGCACCATCCGGGCGGCGAGGTCGCCGGTGGCGCCGAAGAGGACGAAGACGGTGGGGGGCAGCTCGGGCACGGGGGGCTCCTCTCGTCGTCCCCAGCCTCGTCCCCCGCCCGATCTCCCGCTCGACGCGCCGGACGTGGCCGTGGTCACTAGCGTGCGGCGCATGGCACGCACAGCGGCGACCGACCGGGCAGGTGAGCAGCACCGGCTCCCGGTGCGGACCCTCGTGTCGGCGAGCATCGGCAACGCCGTCGAGTGGTTCGACTGGACGGTGTACGCGACCTTCCTCGTCTACTTCGCCGGCCAGTTCTTCCCGTCGGACAACGAGGCGCTCGCGCTGATCGGGACGACGTCGACCTACGCGCTGGCGTTCTTCTTCCGGCCGCTGGGCGGGATCGTCATCGGCCGCTTCGCCGACCTGCGCGGCCGCAAGGCCGGCATGCTGCTGACCATCCTGCTCATGGCCGGCGGCTCGCTGGTGATCGCCATCCTGCCCACCTACGGGCAGGTCGGGTGGTTCGCGCCGGTCCTGCTGCTGCTCGCCCGCATCGCCCAGGGGCTCAGCCTCGGCGGTGAGGTGTCGGGCGCCTCGGCCTACCTGGCCGAGATCGCCCCGCCGGAGCGGCGCGGCCGGTACTCGGCGTTCTTCTACATCTCCACCGGCTCGGCGCTGCTGCTGGCCTCGCTGATGGGCGTGCTGCTCACCGCGGTGCTCGACCAGCAGCAGCTGGAGGCCTACGGCTGGCGGATCGCCTTCGGCGTCGGCGGCCTGCTCGGCCTCGTCGGCCTGTGGCTGCGGCGGTCGCTGACCGAGAGCGAGAGCTTCGAGGAGAACGCCGAGAAGGCGCGGGCCACCACGCACCCGCTGCTGCGCACCATCAAGGAGCACCCGCGCTCGGTGCTGCAGCTGTGCGGGATCACCCTGCTCAACACGCTGTCCTACTACACGTTCTTCAGCGCCCTGACGCCGTTCGCGATCAACTTCCGCGACGCCGACGGCAACGACGTGTTCATCGCGCTGTCGGTCGGCACCGCGCTGTTCATCGCGCTGTGCTACCCCTACGGCGCGCTGTCGGACCGGGTCGGCCGCAAACCCGTGCTGCTGGCCTGGTCGGCGGCGACGGCGGTGCTCGTCGTCCCGCTGTCGTTCCTGGTCCGCGACGACCTGTTCTCGTTGGTCATCGTGTTCTGCGTGGGTCTCGGCCTGTACGCGGCGATGGCCTCGCTCGCGCCGGCGATCATGAGCGAGCTCTTCCCGACGGAGCTGCGGGCCACCGGCATCGGTGCCTGGTACAACCTCACCGTCGCCACGTTCGGTGGCACCGCGCCGCTGGTCATCACCGCGCTGTCCAACCGCGACATGCCGATGGTCTTCTTCTGGTACGTCGCCGGTGCCGCGGTGGTCGCCTTCCTCGTCATCCTCACCCTGCGCGAGACCAGGGGCACCGAGCTGCGCTGAGGCGGCGTCTGAGGTCCCCTCAGACGGCGGCGGCCGGGCAGGACCGCCCGGTCGCCCGATGCCCGCGCCCGGGCCTCAGGCCGACCGTGGTCGTCGTCCACCCCGGACGACGACGCGAGGAGACGGCTGTGTACACGCACTACCCCAACCCCGGACTCGAGGCGGAGCTGGCCTACCGGCGCGAGGTGCTGCAGCAGCTCGGGCGCGGCACCCGCACCCGGCGGACGTGGCGGTCGCGGCGTCCGCGGTAGCCGTCCCGTCGGCGGCGCGTGCCACGATCGGCGACGTGCCGCGGTGGGACGAGCGGCCCCTGGTGGGCCGGGACGGGGAGCTGGCCACCCTGGTGGCCGCCGTCGACCGCGCCGCGGCCGGCCGGGGCGCGGCCGTGCTCGTGGCCGGTGACGCCGGCGTCGGCAAGTCGCGGCTGCTCGACGAGCTCGCCGCCCGCGCCGCCGGCCGCGGGCTGCGGGTGCTCACCGGCCACTGCGTCGACCTCGGGGACGTCGGCCTGCCCTACCTGCCCTTCGTCGACCTGCTGCGCCCGGTGGCCGCCGAGCTCGGCGACGGCGCGGCGGGCCTGTCCACCGCACGCGCGCGGGCCGCGGCCGACGTCCCCGACCTCGGCAGCCCCGTGGCGGCGCTGCGCCCACCGGTCGACGACGGGCGGCTGCAGCTGTTCGAGGCCGTCGCCGCCACACTGACCGGCCTGGCCGCCGAGTGCCCGCTGCTGGTGGTGCTGGAGGACCTGCACTGGGCCGACCGCTCCAGCCGCGACCTGCTGCGCTACCTGCTCGCCCGGCTGGCCGACGAGCCGGTCGCGGTGGTGGCCTCCTACCGCTCCGACGACCTGCACCGGCGGCACCCGCTGCGCCCGCTGCTCGCCGAGCTGGTGCGGCTGCCTGGCGTGGAGCGGCTCGACCTGGGCCCGCTGCCCGACGCCGCGGTGGAGGAGCTGGTCCGCGGCCTGGCCGGCGGCGTGCCCGACCGCACGGTGGAGGACGTCGTCGCCCGCGCCGAGGGCAACGCCTTCTACGCCGAGGAGCTGCTCGCCGCGGGGCAGGCCGGGGAGACGCTGCCCCTCGCCCTCACCGACGTGCTGCTGGCCCGGGTCGAGCAGCTCGGGCCGGCCGCGCAGCAGGTGCTGCGGGTGGCGGCGGTGGCCGGGCGGCGGGTGCGCCACGAGCTGGTCGCGGCCGTCGGCGGGCTGTCGCCGGCCGACCTCGAGCGGGCGCTGGCCGAGGCGGTGCACTCCCACCTGCTCGTCGTCTCGCCCGACGGCGCCTACCGCTTCCGGCACGCGCTGCTGCGGGAGGCGGTGCTGGCCGACCTGCTGCCGGGGGAGCGGGTGCGGCTGCACGCCGCCGTCGCCGCGCACCTGGCCGCCGTCCCGGGCGCCGGCACCGCGGCCGAGCGGGCCCACCACCTGCAGGAGAGCAACGACCTCGCCGGCGCGCTGACCGCCTCGCTGGAGGCCGCCGACGAGGCCCGGCGGGTGGGTGCCCCCGCCGAGCAGCTGCAGCACCTGGAGCGCGCGCTGGCCCTGTGGCCGGCGGTGCCCGACGCCGCCGAGCGGGCCGGCCGGTCGCAGGCGGTGCTGTTGCTGGACACCGCGGCCGCCGCCCGCCGCGGCGGCGAGCTGCACCGGGCGGTGGCGCTGCTGCGGGCGGCGCAGGACGTGCTCGGACCCGACGGCGACCGGGAGCTGCGGGCCCGGGTGCACTACACGCTCGCCCAGGCGCTGGCCCGCATCGAGGACCAGGACTCCGCCCTGCGGGAGACCACCGCGGCGATGGCCCTGGTGCCGGCGCAGCCGCCCTCGCCGGTGCGCACCTGGGCGGCGGCCACGCACGCCCGGGCCTGCTTCGAGGTGGGCCGCCGGGAGGAGGCCGCGGCCGCCGCCGAGGAGGCGCTGGCCGCCGCCGACGCGCTCGGTCTGGACAGCGCGTGGGCCGACGTCGCGGTCTCCCTGGCCCGTTCCCACGGGGGCGAGGGCCTGACCGCGCGGCTGGAGGAGGCGCTGGCCCGCGCCCGCCGGTCGGGCGACCCCGACGTGGAGATGCGGGTGCTGTTCAACCTGGCGATCGTCGCGTACGAGGACGGCGCGGCGGAGGAGACGCTGCGCTGGAGCGACGCGGGGCTGGCGCGGGCGGGGGAGCTCGGCGTCGAGTGGTCGTTCTACGCCGCGGAGCTGCGGCACCTCGGCGTCCTGTCGCGGTACGTGCTCGGCGACTGGGACGGCAGCCTCGCCCTGGCCGACCAGCTGGCCCGGGTGCCCGAGATGGCCGCGCACGTGCGCGCCGCGGGCCTGCTGGTGCAGGTCGGCCGCGGCGACCCGGCCGCGCCGGCCCGCACCGCCTGGGCCCGCGGGCTGGTGCGGCGGCTGGGCGCGCACGCGCTGCTGCTGGTGGCCACGTCCGGGGCGGAGCTCGAGCTGGCCGCGTGGGCACCCGACCCGGCGGCCGCGGTCGCCACCGCCCGGGCCGCCGCCGCGCGGCTGGAGGAGCTGTGGGGCGCCGAGCGGATCGTCGTCGTCCGGCTGGTCGCGACGGCGCTGGCACCGGTGGCCGACGCCGCCGCCTCGGCGCGGCTGACCGGCGACGCGGCCGTCGAGGCGGAGTGGGTGGCGGCCGGGGAGGAGCTGGTCGGGCTGGCCCGGGCGGCGGTGGCCGACCACGAGCGCGCGGCGGGGGAGTACGGCGTCGAGGCGGCGGCCTGGGTGGCGCGACTGGACGCGGAGGCCGCGCGGCTGGCCGGCCGGGCCGCGCCGGAGCTGTGGTCGGCGGCGGTGGCGGCGTTCGGCTACGGGCACGTCTACGAGCAGGCGCGCAGCCGGTGGCGGCTGGCCGAGGCGCTGGTGGCGACCGGCGACCGCGAGGGGGCCGCCGGGCCGCTGCGGGCGGCGGCCGGGACGGCCCGCGCACTGGGCGCGGCGCCGCTGCTGGCGGCGGTCACCGCACTCGCCCGCAGGGCTCGGCTGGAGCTGCCCGGCGCCGGGCGGGGAGTCCCAGCGGAGGCGGTGTTCACCCCGCGCGAGACCGAGGTGCTCGCCCTGCTCGCCCGCGGCCGCACCAACCGGCAGATCGGCGGTGAGCTCTACATCAGCGAGAAGACCGCCAGCGTGCACGTGAGCAACATCCTGGCCAAGCTCGGCGCCGGCAGCCGCACCGAGGCCGTCGCGGTCGCCGCCGCCAGGGGCCTGCTGCCCACCGGCTGAGCCCGGGTCAGTAGGTCTCGTCGGTGGTCCGCCGCACCGGCGCGCCGGGGACGTGGGCGCCGTACGCCTCGGTCCGGGTGACCCGTCGGCGCGGGCCCCACACGGCCACCTCGAGCACGATGCCCAGGGCGCCGGCGGCCATGAGGATCCAGCCGACCACCTGGAGGTCGATGCCGCTGACGTCCACGCGCAGCGCGAAGGTCAGGACGGCGCCCAGCGCGAGCAGCACGATGGCGGTTCCGAGACGCATGCCGGTCCCCTCCTCGCGGCGGGACCGCACCCGGGCCCGTCCCGGGGGGCTGCTCGCCGCGGGCGCCCGGGTGCCCCGCGCACCGGCGGCGAACCCGCTGCCGCCCGGAGATGACCCGAACGGGTGTGGCCCGGCTCCCCGTCCGTGCACTTCCGCGGAAGTGCACGGGCTCAGGGCACGGACCTCAGAGCATGGTGCGGAGGCGCTCGCGACGGGCGCGCAGGACGTCGACCGACGCCGACGCCGACGGTGGCCCGGGCACGTGCTGGCGCAGCTGCGTGTGCACCACGGCGTGCGGCGTCGACGTCTTCGCCGACACCCGGCTGACCAGCCGGTTGATCTCCCGGCGCAGCTCGGCGGCGTCGCGCCACGAGCGGCCGGCGTCGTCCTCGTCGGGGTGGTCCTCGACGACGGGCAGCTCACCGGTGTCCTCGTCGTGCACCCGCTGGGCGATCCGCAGCCGCAGCTCGTCGTCCCGCCGGGCCAGCAGCGACGCCGTCTGCTCGGCGGTGAGCAGGCCCGGGATGCCGAGGAAGTCCTCGTCCTCGGGCGCGACCGCGACCGCGCCGTCGGAGCCGGTGTGCGCCGTCCCGCCGTGCAGCACGTGCGCGAACCGGGCGTCGGCCTCCAGCGCCTCCCACTGCTTGAGGCCCACCGGCTCGCGCTCCTTCGGCGGCAGCGGGTCGAGGTCGAGCGCCTCCGGGTCGGCCGCCTTGGGCGGCGGCATGACGTGGTTGCGCTCCTTCTCCAGCGACGCGGCCAGGCCGAGCAGCGGCCGCACGGCGGGCAGGAACACGGTGGCGGTCTCGTGCGTCGCCCGGGAGCGGACGACGCGGCCGACGGCCTGGGCGAAGAACAGCGGCGTCCGGTAGGAGGTCATCCACGCCAGAACGGCGGCCCGCGGGACGTCGACGCCCTCGGAGATCATCCGCACGCAGACCGCGATCCGCGCCGACCCGGTGGCGAAGCGCTCGATCTTCTTCGACGCCTTCGGGTCGTCGGAGAGGATCAGCTCAGGCGCCTTGCCGGTCACCCGGCGGACGATCTTGGCGTAGGCGCGGGCGTCGTCCTGGTCGCTGGCGAGGATCAGCCCCGCGGCGTCGGGCATGCCGCCGTGCTCGCGCAGCTGGGTGATCCGGTCGTCCATCGCCGCGATGACGTGCGGCACCCACTGGCCCTTGGGGTCGAGGGCGGTGCGCCAGGCGGCCATCTCCACCGACCGGGTGCCGGCCTCCGACAGCGACGCGGCGACCACCTCGCCGGCGGAGTTCCGCCAGCGCGAGGTGCCGGTGTAGGCGGCGAACACGACCGGGCGGACGACGCTGTCGGCCAGCGCCTCCTTGTAGCCGTAGGTGTAGTCGGCGCGGCTGACCAGTCCGGCGCCGGCCTCCCCGGCGTCGCCCTCGAAGCCGTCCTCCTCGTAGCGCACGAACGGGATGCGCTCGTCGGGCTTGGTCCGGAACGGCGTCCCGGTCAGGCACAGCCGGCGGGCGGCGAAGCCGTAGGCCTCCTCGATCGCCTCGCCCCACGACAGGCCGTCGCCGGCGTGGTGCACCTCGTCGAGGACGACCAGTGTCTTGACGGCGGTGGCGCGGGCGGCGTGCAGCATCGGCTTGCCGGCCACCTGCGCGTACGTGGTCACGTAGCCCTGGGTGCCGGCGCGCACCGGGCCGACGGCGTTGGTCAGCCCGGGGTCGAGCACGATGCCGACCCGGTCGGCGGCGTCGGCCCACTGCAGCCGCAGGTGGTCGGTGGGGCAGACCACGATCACGCGGGCGACCTCGCGCCGCTGCAGCAGCCGGGCGGCCAGCGTCAGGGCGAAGGTCGTCTTGCCCGCGCCCGGGGTCGCGGTGACCAGGAAGTCCTTGGGTGCCTGCTCCTCGTACCTGTCGAGCGCGGCCTGCTGCCACGCCCGGAGCGGTCGGCTGGTCGTCTGCGGGGCGACCGCCCCGGCCCGTGCTGCGCTCGCCATCTCGGGGTCCATCCTGCCTGCGACGGCGAGGACACGCCCAACCGGCCACCTCCCGCGCGCCTCGCGGACGGCGTCGTATATGGACCCCTCCGCACGGCCCTGAGCTGCACGGACGCACCGGGAGTGGGATGCCTCACGGGACGGCCGGACCGGTCCGTCCCACCTCCTGCACCACACCCGTCCCGGTGCGGACGGCGCCGGGTCAGCCCCCGCCCCGGAGCAGGCGCAGGTGCGGACCGGTGGGCTCGTCCTCGCGGAGGTCGGGGACCTCGGGCAGCCGCGCCGCCCGGCGGACCCGGTTCTCCGGGACGTCCAGGACGCGGGCCAGGTGCCCGGCCATGCGCGGGCTGATGAAGGCCCGCCCGGGGCTGCGGGTCAGCCGGTCGAGGACCTCGGGGGCGACCGCCCCGCGGGCGCGCAGCGCGGCCTCGTGCACGGTCAGCCCCAGCTCCCAGAGCCGGCGCCGGACGAGGTCCTGCAGGTCCTTCGAGTCCACCCGCAGACGATAGGCCGGACAGCGGCCCCGGGGCAGCCCAGGCGACCCCGGGACCGTGGACGTCCCGTCACTCGTGGGCGGCCGGCTGCCGGCGGGCGAGGAGCGCCGCCGCCACCGCGGTCACCAGCACGACGGCCAGCACGGCGGGGAACACGGGCTGCCCGCCGGAGAGCAGCTCGTCGACGACGTCGCCCTCGCCGCTGCTGGCGTTGAAGGCCGCGTGCAGGACCGCGACGGCCAGCACGCTCCCGGCCGTGAGCCGCAGGAACACGCCCACCGCCAGCCGGACCAGCACGGCGGCCAGCAGGAGGTAGGCGACCGCGCCGAGCAGCCCGGACGCCGTCACCTCGGCGGCGAGCAGCATCGGCAGGTGGATGCCCCCGAAGGCCAGCGCGGTGAGCACGGCGGCGACGACCAGCCCGTGCCGGTGCTCGAGGCGGGTCTGCACGAACCCCGCCCACACCGTCTCCTCCCACAGGTTGATGACGACGACCGCGACGACGAGGTCGACGACGGCGCCGCCCAGCACCGAGGGCAGGTCCGCGGCCGTGATCGACCGGCCGAGGGCCGCGCCCACGGCGAGGGTGGTCACCGGCAGGGCGAGCAGGACCGCGATCCACTGCCCGACGCCGAAGCGCCACCGGAACGCGCGGGCGAGCAGCGCGCGCACCCCGGCCCGCCCGTCGGCGGCGGCCGTCACCCAGAGCACCGTCGGGAGCATCACCAGCAGGGTCAGCGCGAGGACGAAGGGCTCCATGGGCAGCGGGCCGCCGGGGACGACGCCGTGGAAGGCGAGGGCCGGCACCGCCAGCAGCGCCCAGCCCAGCGGCAGGGTGACGGCGAGGAGCGTGGTCACCGGGCGGCGCGCGGCCCGGGCGCGCAGCCCGCGCGTCCCGGCTGCGGCCCGGGGCGGCGGAGCGGGGGTGTGCTCGATGGCGGACATGTCAGGACCTGCCTTCGTCGCGAGCGGGGCGGGGACGGTCCGGCAGCGGCCGGACCGGGTGGACGCCGGCCGGCCCGAGGGCGGCGGTGTCGCGGGCCAGGACCACCGCGGTCCCGTCCGCGGCCTCCACCAGGCACAGGCAGCGGCGGTCGGCCGGGACGTGCCAGCCACCGCACCACCGGATCGGCGTCCCGGTGGCCGCCAGGCGGCGGACGGCGAGCCGGAGGGCGGCGGACATGCCCTCCTCGTCCCGCCCCTCGGGCGAGCTGCCGCGCAGCTCCACCAGGAACAGCCCCGGCTCCCGTGCGGGGGGCCGGGGCCCCGGCGAGCGACCTGCGTCCACGCGGCCACCGTGTCCCGCGGGCTGTCCCGGGCACATCGGGAGGACCCCGGAGGGAGGTACGGATCCGGGCCGGGGACCGTACGGAGTCGCTACGGTCGGGCGGCATGGCGAGGCCGGGCGCCCGGGACGGGACCCTCAGGCTGCCGGCCGAGCGCAGCTCCTTCGTCGGGCGCCGGGCCGAGCTGGCGGAGGTCCGCCGGCTGCTGTCGGCCGCCCGGCTGGGCACGCTGGTGGGGCCCGGTGGCGTCGGCAAGACGCGGCTGGCCCTCCGCGCCGCCGCGGACGTGCGGCGCTCCTTCCCCGACGGCGTGACCCTCGCTGACCTCACCCCGGTCTCGGACCCCTCGTCGGTCGTCGAGCGGGTCGCCGCTGCGCTGGACGTGCGCGACGTCTCGGGCTCGTGGCTGCCCGCCCGCGTCGCCGAGGTCGTCGGGAACCGGCAGGTGCTGCTCGTCCTCGACAACTGCGAGCAGGTGCGCGACGCGGCCGCCGTCCTCGTCGACACGCTCCTGGCCGCCTGCCCGCGGCTGTCCGTGCTCGCCACCAGCCGGGTCCCGCTCGACGTCGACGGCGAGGCGCTGCTCGCGGTGCCGCCGCTGCCCGTCCCGCCCGCCGGGGGGCCGTCCGGCCCGGACGACGCCGTGCAGCTGCTCGTGCAGCGGGCCGAGGCGGCGGTGCCCGGGCTGGCGCTCACCCCGGCCGACGCCGAGGTGCTCGCCGACGTCTGCCGGCGGCTGGACGGGCTGCCGCTGGCCGTCGAGCTCGCCGCCGTCCGGCTGCGCACGCTGACCCCCGCCGAGCTGGCCGCCCGCCTCGACGACCGCTTCGCGCTGCTCGCCCGCTCGGGGACGGCGGGCGCCGAGCGGCACCGGACGCTGCGGGCGACCGTGCAGTGGAGCGCCGACCTGCTCGCCCCCGCCGAGCGCGTCCTCTGGCGACGGGCGTCGGTCTTCGCCGCCGGGTTCGACCTGGCCGCGGCGGAGGCGGTCTGCGCCGACGGGGTGCTGCCCGCACCCGCGGTGCTCGCCGCGCTCGACCGCCTCGCCGAGGCCTCGCTGCTGGTGGGCACCCGCGTCGGCGACGGGCGGCGGTTCCGGATGCTGGAGACGGTGCGGGCCTACGGCCGGGAGCTGCTCGCGGGGTCCGGCGAGGAGGCAGCCCTGCGGCGGCGGCACCGCGACTGGTGCGCCGGCGTCGTCTCCGCGGCTGCCGCGGAGTTCACCGGGCCGGCGCAGGTCGCGGCCCTCGACGCCGTCGACGCCGTCCACGCGGAGGTGGGGGAGGCGCTGCAGTGGGGCCTCGGCGTCCCCGGCGAGGCGGAGCACGGCCTGGCCCTCGCGGCGGACCTGTGGCTCTACTGGGCGGCCCGGGGCCACCTGGGGGAGGGGCGCCGGCACCTGGCCGCGCTGCTCGCCGCCTGCCCGCGGCCGACGTCCGTCCGGGCACGCGGCCTGCTGGCGGCCGGCTACGTCGAGCTCACCGCCACGGACGCCGACGCCGCCGTCCCGCTGCTCGAGCAGGCCCGGGACCTGGGCGCCGTCACCGGACCGGCGCAGGTGCCGGCCCTGGCGACCCAGTTCCTGGGGCAGGCTGCGCTGTTCCGCGGCGACCTCGCGGCCGCCGACCGGCTGCTGCGCGAGGCGGCCGCCGCCCTGGCGTCGACCGACCCCCGCCACGAGGCCTTCTGCTGGGCCGACGTGGGGGTGACGGCCTTCCTGGCCGGGGACCTGCCCGCGGCCGCGGCGGCGTTCGAGCGCGGTCTCGCGCTGGGCGCCGACCCGTGGACGCGCTCGCACGCGCTGTGGGGACTGGGCCTGGTGCGGCTGGCGGCCGGCGCGCCGGCGGAGGCCGCGGGGTCGGAGCACGCGGCGTTGCAGCTCATGCGTGAGGTGGACGACCGCAGCGGGACGGCGCTGTGCGTCGAGGCGCTGGCGGAGGTGGCCGCCGCCGAGCGGGACTGGGAGCGGGCGGCGCGGCTGGCCGGTGCCGCGGACGGGGTCTGGCGCTCCATCCCGGCGGTGCTGCCCGCACCGCTGCGCGGACGGCGCGAGGAGTGCGCGAGGGCGGCCGTGCAGGCGCTGGGGGAGCGGCGCTGGGCGGCCCTGCACCGGGAGGGGGCGGCCCTGTCCCGGGCGGCGGCGGTGGCGCTGGCCCTCGGGGACCGGTCGCCGGTGCCCGCGCCGCGCACCGAGGCCGACCCGCTCACGCCGCGGCAGCGGGAGGTGGCCGAACTGGTGGCGCAGGGGCTGACCGACCGGGAGATCGCCTCGCGGCTGGTCATCTCCCCGCGCACCGCCGAGTCGCACGTCGAGCAGATCCTGGCGCGTCTCGGCTTCCGCTCGCGGGCGGAGATCGCCGCCTGGACCGCCGCGCGGGGCTCGACTTCGCAGTGAACCCTGGGGACGGCTGCCCCTCCCGACGGCTCGTTGCCGCGGAGGAGGTCGGTGACCCCGCAGGCGACGTGCTGGCCGCTCCGCCGCGTCAGGTGCCACCGATCAGGTGCGCTCTGCTGGGGCGTTTCTCCTGCTCAAGGGCTTGTGCAGTGACTTCCTCGAACATACGATCGAACGCGTGGACGACGTGCTGACCGCTCCGGTGCCCTCGGCGCCGCCGGTCGGGTGGGCGTCGGGGCCGCTGGGTGCGGTGCAGGCGGCCGACCGGGAGATCGCCCGGCAGACCGCGCTGCGGGCCCGGGCGGTGGCGCAGTTCGCCGCGGCCCGGCCGGCGTCGGGCGACC
>NZ_PVTG01000018.1 GCF_003002915.1 Geodermatophilus tzadiensis
CGCCGGCATTCCCGGCTCGGCAACCTCAGCCCCGCCGACTACGAGAACATGCACCTGACACAGAACGAGGTGTCCGCCTGACGGGGGTCACTTCAAACCAGGATGTCTACATGGGCCGAGGGCTGCCGAACCCGCAAGCAGCAGCCGCGCTCCAGCGGCTCCGGCAGGTCCGACCATCACTCCGACCGACTTGTAGGCGCTCGAGGCGGAATTCGAGGACGCGGGCATGCCGATGTCTTCGTCTTTGAGCAGCCGTTCGCGGCCAGCTTCGGCGTGCTGACCATCGGCTATGGCTACGCCGGGTTCACCGCCAGGCGCTACCCGACCGCGTTCGCGAAGGGTGGCGACGCCGACAGCAGCACCGGGAACAGGCTGCTGGCGCCCGCCTTCTAGCCTGCTGATCGCAGATCAGTCCCGGGTCGTTTGTCGCCCGTGAGGCTCAGGCATGCTCGTCACGTGCGAGTCGCCGAGCTGGTCCTCGACTACGTCAAAGTGCTCGTCTGGCCCGGCGTCGTGGTCCTTGCGCTTTGCCTGTTCCGCCTGCGGCTCCAAGAATTGCTGGCGCGACTCACCTCCTTTGAGGGACCAGGAGGGGTAAAGGCGGCTTTCACAGAGGGGCTCGCCCAGGTGCAGGAGCGCTTGCAACAGACGGAGACCGGGCAGACCCCGCAGGACAGGACCGGTGCAGCTCCATCGCCCGGCGCCGAGAATGAGATTTCGGAGTGGCTGGCCGAAGTTGACGACATGAGGCGATCCACGCTTGCGTACCTGGAGAAGGTCCGCACACGGTCGGTCAAAGCCGGGGCAACAGCCCCCGCATTGGCGCTTGCCTGGGACAGGCTCGAGGACTTCTTCCGTCAGCTTGCGACGGCCCTAGTGCGCCGGGGGATGCCCTTGGCGGATACGCCTATCGACACAGTGGTGCGCAGTTTTGGGGGTGACGACCTCAAGGCATCGGTGCAGGATCTACGCCGCCTCAAGGACCAGACGCTTTACCGCTTCGAGTTCATCACGGAGGTTCAAGCGGACGACTTCGTCCGAACCGTGGAGAACGTCGTCAGGCTGACGTCATCGCTGGCGACGTCCCGGATCCCAGCGCCGATCGAGACGGGCAAGACGCAAAACGACCAGGCCGCGTCCACGTAGGTCAGCGCATCCAGTTCACAGGAAAAAGGATCCGGTCCATAACAGTCCGTTGGACAACACCGTGCCGCCTGGTTCCAGTGGACGGCCACGTGTCTGCGCTGAAGATAGGTTTGTGAGCACAGAGGCCGAGCCGAAGCAAGATTGGATCTGGTGGCTCGCCGGACTGGTCGCTGTATACGGCCGCTGGTGAGCTTGGGGTGCAGCTCACCCCGCCTCGTGGAAAGCGGGCCTGTTGGACTGCCTCAAGTCTTGGCCGATCTCTTGGTGGCCGCTCTGCTCCTCGGGGCTCGGCTCAGCAAGTAGCGGGCTTGCCGGCATTGGCCTACCGCATGTGCTTCGAACGACGCCACCTGACGCAGAGCGTGCGGCGCACCAGGACTCACTTCGTCATAAGGATGTCCACACCCTGACACTTGGGGCAGGCGGCCAGGGTGTAGAGGTTGCTGAGGAAGGTGTTGGCGCGGTGTAGCTCGTTGCCGGCGGCGATCCGCCTTCCTGAGGCACCGAGGGTGAAAGCCGCTCCCGCCTGCTCCATCTTGAGACCAGTCCGCTGAAGACGGCCGCCTAAACCTTGTTCATTGGCGATCGCATTGCTGACGGCCGAGTCCAGTTGCCACTGGCTGTTGCAGCGACGACAGGAGCAGGAGACGGTGTCCTTGCGGGTTTATTCGACTCATGCCACGCCACTGCGCTAGAGGGACTGCGACGGGCGCGCTCGTTTCGTTACCCCTTGAGACCTCGACTGACCCCTTACCATCACCTGTAGGCACCGCGATTGCGATGCAGATCAGAATCGCAAAGATCACAATGCAAGTAATGACTACACTTGAGTCCATACGGACATCCTTCGGTTGAACCTTGAGGGTAGCGACGTTCTTAGCGGTCCCCGAATAGTGGGTCGTTCATCTCAGAGGCATTAGGACAGTACAGTTCAAGCGCCTCACCTAGGAGGATGCCTGCCTGGTCCCCAGTGAGACCGGCATCAGTTGCTTGGCTCAGGTATCCAAGCGCGCCGTCAGTCTTCAGGGTCTCGCAGGATGAGCGCATCAGCTCTAGCAGCGTCTCGTCGTCTGATGCGGCAAAGAGTGGCACCTCGCGCAGGGTCTCGAGAGCCGACTCCTCGGGCGATTGCTCGCAGGCGACGAGTGACATGCACGCGGCACTGATAACGATGAACTTCCTCAAGACGACCCCTTCGTCGATCAACATACCCGGTGGCGGGCCATGGGAGTGATCGGCAAAGTGCCGGTGTAGTTAACTCGTCCGTGATGGCCACTTCCGCGCCTGAAGGTGCCACCCGTCCGCAGGGGGACGTCTGTCACCAATCATGTTCAGGAACGTCGAAGCATGTTCAACGGGCATGCCAAGGTGATCACCTCCGGGTGCCCCAGCGCTGTGAGGCGGATGGTGCACGGGAACTCGACGTCGTCCCCCTCATCGGACCCGGGCGCCCGGACACGCTTCAGTCACGAGATGTCACACCAGGGGGTCGACGGGCGTGGCGCGTCCGCGCCTGCGGCTATGCCGTCCGAGTGACGATCTCCATCCGTCTGCTGGACGAGCGCCGCTTCGACCCGCCGCGGGACGTCGAGGTGGAGAACGGCGGTCCGTGGTGGTCCGGGGAGCAGACGGCGTGGCGGCTGTGCGACTACGGCTGGGGCCGTCACCTCACGAGTGTGCCGCCGGAGCGCGTCCGCCTCAGGGCACGGTGAGGCGCTCCGACCCCGACGCACAGCTCAGGGAAGGCGACCCCGCGACGCCGGCACGTCCTCGTCGCCGACCCGCGTAAGGGTCACCGCCCGCGGAAGGACGCCCTTGCCCGAGGTGGGCGGTCCGCTCGTTTGTTGGTCGTAGATTGGTCGTGGGTCCCCGAGCCCACGACCGTGTCAGGCCGCTGACCTGCGGTGTTGCTCCCCCGATTGGACTCGAACCAATAACCCTGCGATTAACAGTCGCATGCTCTGCCAATTGAGCTACGGGGGACGGGCGGCTGCGAGCCGCGCGCCCGTCGAGAATACCCCACGGCTCCTGACGACCCGCGGAGGCTCTCCCATCGCGGACGGTCCGGTGCCGCCGTAGCGTGATCACCCGGTCGTCCCCGTCTCGAACCCGGAGGTCCCCCGTGGCCAAGTTCTCCTTCCTCGTCGGCTTCGGCGCCGGCTACGTGCTCGGCGCGCGCGCCGGCCGCGAGCGCTACGAGCAGATCCGCGGACTGTGGTCCGACGCCAAGGACAACCCGCAGCTGCAGGGCCTGGCCGGCATGGCCCAGGCGCGCGCCGACGACGTCGTCAGCTCGGTCAAGGCCAAGATGGGCCGCGACGCCGAGCCCACCGGCAGCGCCGCCGGGCGCAGCACCGGCACCACGACGACGCCCCCGGCCACCGCCACCAGCTCTCCCGACGTCACCGCACTGCCGGTCGACCCGCCGCCGGTCGCCTGACCGCCCGACCGGTGCCGGACCGGGGCCAGGGGGCGGCCTCAGTCCGGCTGGTCGGTCGCGACGGCCTCGGCGAGCTTGCGGCGGGCGATCTCGCGCATCTCCGGGTCGCCGCGGTGGGCGTCGTCGTCGAAGACCACCGTCCACTCACGCGCCGCCTGGCCGGGCACCCGCCGCGCCACCAGCAGCACCCCGCCGCCGTTGGGCAGCGGCGAGCGCCGGCTGGCCACCACCGTGTCGTCGACCCGGCGGCGCACCACGGCCGGCAGGTCGCCGGCGTCGGCCAGCGCGTGCCGCTGCACGGGCTCCCGCGCCTGGACGCCCGGCTCGACCTCGGTCAGCGCGGTGACGGCGAAGCTGCCGCCGCCGTCGTTGGTGGCCGTCCAGCGCGCCGAGCCGACCTCGTGCCAGCGCAGCACGCCGACCTCGCCGGCCTCGGGCAGCGGCAGGTCGGCGGGCACCACGCGCAGCCCGCGGCTGGTGGCCACCAGCCAGCCCCGCTCCCGCACCAGCTCACCCCAGGCCAGCACCCGCTCGTCGGGGTCGGTCGAGGCGGCGACGACGGCGCGCACGAGCTCCGGCGGGCGGGTGAACCGGCGGCGCAGCGCCGCGGCGAGGCTCACTCGCCCAGCCCGCCGATCGCCCGCTTGCGCAGCGAGATGGCCCGCTGCTCCAGTTCCATCAGCCGGGAGAACTGGCGCATGTACTCGTCGCCCTGCTCGACCGGGTTCATCCGCTGCAGCTTGCCCTTGATGGCCGCCACCTGCCGGTTGGTGTGCATCTCCTCCAGCCGGGCCAGCACCGCCGTCACGTAGCCGGCTTCGGCCTCGCCCACCGAGCGCAGCGGCTCGACGGCGAGCGCGGTCAGCATCGCCCGCGCCGTCTCCCGGTCGCAGTGCTCGGCCACCTGGTCGAGCCACTCCGGCCCGGTCACGGTGGCCGCCGCCGCTCCCCCGGCGCCGGTCACGGCCGCGGCGACGGCGGCGTAGTCGGGGTCGGTGTAGGCCTCCGCCGGGACGGCGTCGAACGACGGCCCGGCGACCTCGGGCACCTGCAGCGCGGCCTTCACCGCCTCGCGCTCGACGGCCACCGCGGCGTCGTCCGGCGTCCGCTTGGGCACCCGCGGCCGGGCGCGGGACGAGGCCACCTCGCCGCCGGTGATCCGCCGGATCCGCTCGAGCACCTCGCCCTCGTCGGTGTCGCCGATCAGGCCGGCCAGCCGGCGCGCGTAGGCCGGGACCAGTGCGTGGTCCTTGACCTGCGCCAGCAGCGGCGCCGTCTTGTCGAGTGCCGCGACCCGGCCCTCGACGGTGTCCAGGTCGTAGTCGGCCAGCGTGGTGCGCAGGACGAACTCGATCAGCGGCGTCCGCCGGGCGACCAGGTCGCGGACCGCGGCGTCCCCGTGCGCCTGCCGCAGCTCGCAGGGGTCGCGGCCGTCGGGCTCCACGGCGACGAACGTCTGCGCGACGAAGCGCTGGTCCTCCTTGAACGTCTTCATCGCGGCGGCCTGGCCGGCGGCGTCGCCGTCGAAGGTGTAGACGACCTCCCCGCGGAACTCGTCCTGGTCCATGAGCAGCCGGCGCAGCACGCCGATGTGCTCGGGCCCGAACGCGGTGCCGCAGGAGGCGACCGCCGTGGTCACCCCGGCGAGGTGGCAGGCCATGACGTCGGTGTAGCCCTCGACGACGACGGCCTGGTGCCGCCGGGCGATGTCGCGCTTGGCCCGCTCGATGCCGTAGAGGACGCTGCTCTTCTTGTACAGCGGCGTCTCGGGGGTGTTCAGGTACTTCGGGCCGGGGTCGTCGTCCACGAGCTTGCGGGCGCCGAAGCCGATGACGTCGCCGGTGATGTCGCGGATCGGCCAGACCAGCCGGCGGTGGAAGCGGTCGATGAGCGTGCCGCGCGAGGACTCCTTGGCCAGCCCGGCGGTCACCAGCTCCTGCTGGCTGTAGCCCCTGCCCCGCAGGTGCCGGGTCAGCGCGTCCCAGCCGGCGGGGGCGAACCCGCAGGCGAAGTCGACGGCGACCTGCCGGTCGAAGCCGCGGTCGGCGAGGAACTGCCGCGCCGGTGCCGCCTCGGGGCTGCGCAGCTGCTCGACGTAGAACTCCGCCGCCGCCGTGTTGGCCGCCACCAGCCGGGCCCGCTGCCCGGCCTGCGCGCGGTCGGGCGCCCCGGTGGGCCGGCCGCCGTCGTCCTCGTACCTCAGGTCGACGTTCGCCCGCGCCGCCAGCCGCTCGACCGCCTCGGTGAAGCTCAGGTGGTCGATCTGCTGCACGAAGCCGATGACGTCGCCACCGGCTCCGCACCCGAAGCAGTGCCAGAGGTTCCTCGAGAGCGTGACGTGGAACGACGGCGACTTCTCGTCGTGGAACGGGCACAGGCCCTTGAGGCTGCCGCCTCCGGCGCGCTTGAGCTGCAGGTGCTCGCCGACCACCTCGTCGATCCGGCTGCGCTCGCGCACCAGCGCGATGTCCGCCGCTCGGATGCGTCCCCGGCCGGCCATGGGCCCCCTCCGTCGTGCTGCTGCGCGGAAGCCGGTGCGCTCCCCGCCCCGATCATCCCCCGTCGGTACGAAGGGTCGTCAGAGCCCCGCCACCGCCCGGGCCACGGGTACCGGGCCTGGGGTCCTGAGCTCCCGCTCGCTCAGCTGCCCCCGGCCGCCGCGGCGCCGCCTGCGATCGCCGCCGTCGCCGCGGCCTGGTCGCGGCGGCTCATCACGAGCCCGAGCCAGAGCAGGAAGACCTGGTGGTCCAGCGGCAGGGAGTCGTCAGCGGTCAGGGTCGGGCGCGGCGACCAGCCGCCCGTCGTCCCCGTCTCGGCGACCACCCGGTCGCCGGACAGGTACCGGTGTCCCCCCTTCCACCGGGACACGACCTCCGACCGGAGCGTCGTCCCCTCCAGGTCGGCCTCCCACGTGCCCTTCCAGAACGACGTCTGCCGGGCGCGCAGCCGGGCGGCGTCCTCCGGCTCGCCTGCCCGGCGACCGGTGAGCGTCCCCCTGCTCTTGGCGAGGACCCACTCGCGGTCCCCGACGACGGCCGTGGCCGCCTCCTTCCAGTTCGACGCCCGCAGCGTGGCGACGACGAGGCCGTCGCGGAGCACGGGCAGGACACCCTTCCCGGTGCCGGCCGAGCCGGCCTTGCCGAGTTCGAGCACGTCTCCTCCCTCAGCCGACGCCCGGGGCTCCCGCCACGCTCTCGCCGGTCGCCCGGTAGAGCAGGTAGGCCGCGGTCTCCCGGAGGATGTAGCGGAACTGCGTGGTGCGCGTCTGCACGGCCGGGCCCTGGCGGGTGGGCGAGCTGGTCACCTCCATGCCGGCGTCCTCGGCCATCCGCTCGGCGCGCATGGCGTGCCAGGGGTCGGTGACCAGGACGGCGGTGGACCAGCCGCGCTCGGCGTAGGCCGCGCCCACCGCCCGCATGCTCTCCAGCGTGTCCACGCCCTCCGGCACCGCCAGCAGCGAGTCGCCCGGGATGCCGGCCTCCTCGAGGTAGGCGCGGCCGGCGTCGGCCTCGGTGAACTGGTCACCGGCCGCCTTGCCGCCGACGGTCACCACCACGGGGGCCACGCCGTCCTCCCACAGCGACAGCGCGTGCTCCAGCCGCGCCGCGAAGATCGACGACGGGACGCCGTTGTACTGCGCCGACCCGAGCACCACGATCGCGTCGGACGAGGGGCGGGCGTCCTGCCGCGCGGTCCACCAGATGGCCGCGGCGGTCGAGGCCACCAGGAGCAGCACCGCGAGGACGACGGCGCCGAACACCCGGTTCACCAACGCCCCCGCCCACCTCACCGGTCGAGGATGACACGGGCCCCGTACCGGGCGTGACAGGTGTGGCGGGCGTGGCGGAGGGGGCTCCCCGGCGGGCGGGGAGCCCCCTGGTCAGGAGCCGGAGAGGTCCGTGCCGAGCGCCGCCCGGCCCGCCTCGAGACGGGCCACCGGCACGCGGAACGGCGAGCAGGACACGTAGTCCAGCCCGACCTCGTGGAAGAAGTGCACCGAGTCGGGATCGCCGCCGTGCTCTCCGCAGACGCCGAGCTTGAGGTCCGGCCGCGCCGACCGGCCCTCCTCGGTGGCGACCTCCACGAGCCGGCCGACGCCGGGACGGTCCAGCGACTCGAACGGGGAGACGCCGAAGATGCCCTTGTCCAGGTAGGCGTGGAAGAACGCGGCCTCGACGTCGTCGCGGGAGAAGCCCCAGGTCATCTGGGTGAGGTCGTTGGTGCCGAAGGAGAAGAACTCGGCCGAGTGGGCGATCTCGGCGGCGGTGAGCGCCGCGCGCGGCACCTCGATCATCGTGCCGATGAGCACGTCGAGCTCGACGCCGCACTCCGCGAACACCGCCGCGAGCACCTGCTCGGACTCCTCGCGGATGGCCTCCAGCTCCTGCACCGCCCCGACCAGCGGGATCATGATCTCCGGCCGCGGGTCACCACCGGCGCGCTTGCGCGCGCAGGCCGCCTGGGCGATCGCCCGCACCTGCATGGCGAACAGCCCCTTGACCACCAGGCCCAGGCGCACGCCGCGCAGCCCGAGCATCGGGTTCTGCTCGTGCAGCCGGCGGACGGCGGCCAGCAGCCGCAGGTTGGCCTCGTCCGGGTGTCCCTGCGCCTCGGCCACCGCCACCCGCACCGACAGGTCGGTGAGGTCGGGCAGGAACTCGTGCAGCGGCGGGTCGAGCAGCCGCACGGTCACCGGCAGCCCGTCCATCGCCTCGAAGATCTCGAGGAAGTCCTGCTCCTGCAGCGGCGCGAGCGCGTCGAGCGCGGCCTGCTTGTCCTCGTCGGTCTCGGCGAGGATCAGCTTCTCCACCAGTTGCCGCCGGTCGCCGAGGAACATGTGCTCGGTGCGGCACAGGCCGATCCCGCGGGCGCCGAAGCGCCGGGCACGGGCGGAGTCCTCGGGGGTGTCGGCGTTGGTGCGCACGTCCAGCCGTCGCGCGCCGTCGGCGTGGGTCAGCACCCGGTGCACGCTGCGCACCAGGTCGTCGGCCTCAGCGGAGTCCGGGTCGATCTCGCCCTCGAAGTAGCGGACGACGGCCGACGGCTCGACCGGCACCTCGCCCAGCCACACCCGGCCGGTGGACCCGTCGATGGAGATGACGTCGCCCTCCTCGACGGTGACGCCGCCGGGCGCGGTGAAGCGGCGGTTCTTCGTGTCGACCTGCAGCTCCTCGGCGCCGCAGACGCAGGTCTTGCCCATGCCCCGGGCGACGACGGCGGCGTGCGAGGTCTTGCCGCCGCGGCTGGTGAGCACGCCCTCGGCGGCGATCATCCCGGACAGGTCGTCGGGGTTGGTCTCCCGCCGGACCAGGACGACCTGCTCGCCCCGGTCGGCCCACTGGACGGCGGTCTCGGACGAGAACACCGCCTTGCCGACGGCGGCGCCGGGCGAGGCGTTCATGCCCTGGGTGAGCTGGGTGGCGTCCCCACCGGAGACGAAACGCGGGAACATCAGCTGGGCGAGCTGGTCGCCGCTGACCCGCCGGACCGCCTCGTCCGTGTCGATGAGGCCCTCGTCGACGAGCTGGGTGGCGATGCGGAAGGCGGCGGCCGCCGTCCGCTTGCCCACGCGGGTCTGCAGCATCCAGAGCTTGCCGCGCTCGACGGTGAACTCGATGTCGCACAGGTCGCGGTAGTGCGACTCCAGCCTGCTCATGATCTCCATGAGCTCGCGGTAGGCGCCGGCGTCGATGCGCTCGAGCTCGGTCAGCGGCACGGTGTTGCGGATGCCGGCGACGACGTCCTCGCCCTGCGCGTTCTGCAGGTAGTCGCCGTACACGCCCTGCTCGCCGCTGCCCGGGTCGCGGGTGAACGCGACGCCGGTGCCGGAGTCGGGGCCGAGGTTGCCGAAGACCATCGAGCACACGTTGACCGCGGTGCCCGCGTCGCTGGGGATGCGCTCGCGGCGGCGGTAGAGGACGGCGCGCGGGGAGTTCCACGAGTCGAAGACGGCGTTGATGGCCAGGTCCATCTGCTCGCGCGGGTCCTGCGGGAAGTCCCGGCCGGTGTGCTCGCGCACGATCGCCTTGAACCGGTCGACGACGTCGTGCAGGTGCTCGGCGTCGAGGTCGAGGTCGAGGTCGGTGCCCTGCTCGCGCTTGGCCTCGTCGAGGGCGTGCTCGAAGTGCTCGCCGTCGATGTCGAGCACCGTCTTGCCGAACATCTGGATCAGCCGGCGGTAGGAGTCCCAGGCGAAGCGGTCGCTGCCCGACTGCGCCGCCAGGCCCTGCACCGACTCGTCGTTGAGGCCGACGTTGAGGACGGTCTCCATCATCCCGGGCATCGAGGCCGCGGCCCCGGAGCGGACCGAGACCAGCAGCGGGTCCGACGGCTCGCCGAGGGTCTTGCCCATCGCCTTCTCCAGCGCGGTCAGGTGCTCCGTCACCTGGTCGGCGAGGTCGGGCGGGGTGCTGCCGTGCTCGAGGTAGAAGCGGCAGGCGTCGGTGGTGATGGTGAACCCCGGCGGCACCGGCAGCCCCAGGTTGGTCATCTCGGCGAGGTTCGCGCCCTTGCCGCCGAGCAGGTCCTTCTGTTCCTTGGAGCCCTCGCTGAAGTCGTAGACCCAGGTGGTCGTGCTCGTCCCGCTGCTCACCGCGCACCTCCGCGCTCGTCCGCCGGCTGGTCGTTCCCCACCGGGGACGGCGCCGGGGGTCGCCCGCCACGCCTCCGCTGGGGGCTCCGATCACGACGGTGTGCCCAGACGTCTCAGACGTCCGCTCGGAGCAGGACAGTGATGGTGGCCTACCGGCGAGGGACACGCCAGCCCGTCACGCGTCAGGAGCCGGGCGTGACCGGACTCCCGGTCCGTCCGCGACGGCGGCGCGGACCAGCGCCCGGACCTCCGCCGCGCCGGCCGCGGCCAGGCACCGCCGCGCCAGCTCGGCGCACGCGCCGGAGTCGAGCCGCCGGACGGCGGCCTTGACGGTGGGCACCGCCGACGGCGCGACGCTGAGCTCCCGGACGCCGAGGCCGACGAGCACGGGGACGGCGGCGGGGTCGGCGGCGGCCTCCCCGCACACCGACACCGGCACCCGGCCGGCCGCGCGGGACGCCGTCTCGCCGACCAGGCGCAGCACGGCCGGGTCGAGCGGGTCGGCGAGGGCGGCCAGCGCCGGGGAGCCGCGCTCGGCGGCCAGCGTGTACTGGGTGAGGTCGTTGGTGCCGATGCTCAGGAAGTCGACGTGGGGCAGGAACGCCTCGATGTTCAGGGCGACCGCCGGCACCTCGACCATGACGCCGACCCGCAGCCCGTCGGGCACCGGGCCGGGGGCGGCGGCCTCGGTGAGCAGCCGGCGCACCGCGAGGACCTCCTCGACGACGGTGACCATGGGGACCATCAGCCGCACGGGCCCGTGCCGGGCGGCCCGGCAGACGGCGGCGAGCTGGGTGCGCAGCAGGTCCGGCCGGGTGAGCGACAGGCGCAGGCCGCGGACGCCGAGGAACGGGTTGGCCTCCGCCGCCTGCGGCCAGTAGCGCAGGGGCTTGTCCCCGCCGACGTCGAGCGTGCGGACGGTCACCGGGCGTCCGGCGAGCGCGTCGAGCACCGCCGCGTACTCGCGCTCCTGCTCCTCGGCCGTGGGGGGCCGGTCGCGGTCGAGGAAGAGGACCTCGGTGCGGAGGAGGCCCACGCCGTCGGCGCCGGCCGCCGCGGCGGCCCGGGCGTCGGTCACCGACCCGACGTTGGCGCTCACCGCGACCCGCCGGCCGTCCCGGGTGACCGCCTCGCGGGGAGCCTCGGCGGCGTCCCGCGCGCGCCGGTCGGCGAGCTCCCGCCGGCGGGTGCGGTACTCCTCCGCGACGGCGGCCGGCGGGTCGACGAGGACGCGCCCCTCGGTGCCGTCGACCACCAGCGGCGTGCCGTCCGGGACGTCGAGCAGGCCGGGCCCGGCGGCGACGACGGCCGGGATGCCGAGGGCGCGGACCAGGATCACGGCGTGCGCCGTCGGGCTGCTCCCGGACAGCACGACACCGAGCACCCGCCCCGGGTCGAGGGCGCCGGCGAGGGCGGGCGTGAGGTCCTCGGCGACGAGCACGCCGTCGACGTCGACGTCGTGCACCGGGGCCTGCCCGGCGAGGACGCGCAGCACCTGGTCCCCCACCGCGCGCACGTCGGCGGCCCGTGCCCGCAGGTACGGGTCGGGCAGCGCCGCCCACTGCGCCTCCAGGGCGGTCACCGCCCGCGCCCACGCCCCGGCGGCCGACGTCCCCGCGTCGGTGCCCGCCCGGGCCGCGCCGGTCAGCTCGGCGTCGTCGAGCAGGAGGAGGTGCGCGTCGAAGACGCCGGCCTGCCCGGGACCGGTGCGGTCGCGGGTGCGCCGCACGTCCCGCCGCACCGCGGCGAGGGCGTCGGCCAGCCGGCGCTCCTCGTGCTCCGGCGGCCCGGCGGGGCGCTCGTCGACCGGGACGGGGACGGCGCGCAGGCGGACGGCGGGACCGATCGCGATGCCGGGCGAGGCCGGCAGCGGTCCCGCCGACGGCGCCGGGTCCGGTCGCTCCCCGTCCGGGTCGGGGGCCTCGTCGAAGGCGCGGGCCGCCAGCGCCAGCACCCGGTCCACGGCCTCGCGGGCCTCCGGGCCGGCCGCGGCGACCTCGACCTCGTGGCCGCGCAGGGCGCCCAGGGTGGCCACCCGGCTGAGGCTCCCGGCCGGGACGGGTCCGGCGCCGGTGGTCAGGTTGCGCACCGTGACGTCGGCGTCGAGCCGGCGCACCTCGCCGACCAGCCGGGCGGCGGGGCGGGCGTGCAGGCCGTGCGGGTTCGCCACCACGAAGGACCCGGTCAGCCGGCCGTCCGCGGCCGGAGCCGGCTCCCCGTCAGGGGCGGTGCCCAGGTGGGTGTCCTTCGCCAGCAGCGCGGCCCGGGCCTCCGCGGCGACCTCCGCCCGGTCGGCCCCGCCGGCCGCGACCACCGAGGCCACCAGCAGCCCCTCCACCAGCGGCGCCGGGGAGAGGACGACGCGCTCGCGCACGTCGTCGGGCAGCAGCTCCAGCGCGAGCTCGGCGCTGAGCACGGCGCTGCCCACGTCCATGAGCACCACGACACCGTCGCCGTCGTCCACCTCCTCGACCGCGGCGGCGATCCGGACGGCGTCGGTGCCGAACGTCGACTCGTCCAGCCCGGCGGCGACCGCGGTGCGCGCCGGCCGGCCGGAGACCACCTCCGCGGCCAGCCCGACCGCGGCCTCGGCGAGCGCCCGGCTGTGCGACACCACGACGATCCCGACGCGGGACCCGCCGGCGGCGCGCGGTGCGCTCACCCCCCGGCCCCGCCGCCGGCGAGGGTCTGCGCGGCCGCGGCCACGAGCAGGGCGGCGCTGGTGGCACCCGGGTCCTGGTGCCCGGCGCTGCGCTCGCCGAGGTAGCTGGCCCGGCCCTTGCGGGCGACCATCGGCGTGGTGGCGTCCCGGCCAGCCGCGGCGGCGTCGGCGGCGGCCGCGAGGGCCTCCGCCCACGGCCGGCCCGCGGCCAGCGCCTCCTCGCAGGCGGCGACCGCCGGCGCCAGGGCGTCGACCATCGTCTTGTCCCCGGCCTCGGCGCGCCCGCGGGTGACCACGCCCTCCAGGCCGGCGCGCAGGGCGGCAGCCACGTCGGCGGGGGCCACGGACGCCTCCTCCCCGAGTGCCGTGCCGACGCGGAGGAAGAAGGTGCCGTAGAGCGGTCCGCTGGCCCCGCCGACCGTGGAGACCAGGGTCATGCCGACCTTCTTGACCAGCGCGCCGGCCGAGGCCGGCGCCGCACCGTCGACGGCGGCGAGGGCCGCGGTCGTGCCGCGGTGCATGTTGGCGCCGTGGTCGGCGTCGCCGATGGCGGCGTCGAGCTCGGTGAGCGCGTCCCGGTTCTCCGCCACCAGCCGCGCGAAGAGCCGGATCCAGGCGAGGAGGTCGTCGGTCGAGACCTGCTCCACCGCTCAGACCCCCCACCGCAGGGCGGGGGTGCGCACGGGGGCGTCCCACAGCGACAGGAGCTCGTCGTCGACCCGCAGCAGCGTCACGGACGAGCCGGCCATGTCCAGCGAGGTGATGTAGGGCCCCACCAGGGACCGGGCGACGTCGAGGCCGGAGCCGGTGAGGATGCGGTGCACCTCGTTGTAGAGCACGTACAGCTCGAGGAGCGGGGTGCCGCCGAGCCCGTTGACGAAGCAGAGCACCCGGTCCCCGCGGCCGAAGGGCAGGTCGGCCAGGACCGGCTCGACGAGCATCGCGGCGATGTCGCGCGCCGGCGCCAGCGGCACCCGCTCCCGCCCGGGCTCGCCGTGGATGCCGACGCCGAGCTCCATCTCGCCCTCGCCGAGCTCGAACGTCGGGTGGCCCACGGCCGGCACGGTGCAGCTGGTCAGCGCCACGCCCATGCTCCGGCCGTTCGCGTCCACCCGGCGGGCCACCTCGGCGACCTCGTCGAGGGACCGGCCCTGCTCGGCCGCCGCGCCGGCGATCTTCTCCAGCAGCACCGTCACGCCGACGCCGCGGCGGCCGGCCGTCCAGGTGCTGTCCTGGACGGCGACGTCGTCGTCGGTCACCACCGCCACCACGCGCGAGCCGGTCTCGGACTCCGCGAGCTCCGCGGCCATCTCGAAGTTCATGACGTCGCCGGTGTAGTTCTTCACCACGTGCAGCACGCCGGCGCCGCTGTCGGCGAGCTTCGTCGCGGCCAGCACCTGGTCGGGCACGGGGGAGGTGAACACCTCGCCGGCGCACGCCGCGTCGAGCATGCCGAGCCCGACGAAGCCCCCGTGCAGCGGCTCGTGCCCGGAGCCGCCGCCCGACACCAGACCGACCTTGCCCGGCCGCGGCAGGTCCGCCCGGTGGACGACCCGGTTGGCGTGGTCCACCCGCAGGTCGGGGTGCGCGGCCTCGATGCCGGCGAGCGCCTCGGGGACGACGTCCGCGGGGTCGTTGATCAGCTTCTTCATGACCGGGGCTCCTCGTCGGGTCGCAGATGGGGACGTGCTGGTGGCAGTGGACACCCACCAGCCGTCCGCCCGCACCCGTCGCGACGCCGGCGCCCGGTCGCGGGCCCGTCAGGCGACGACGGCGAACCCGACGACGGCGAAGACGAGGGTGAGCAGGCAGACGAGGATGCCGACGTAGAGGCCGGTGCGGTTCACCGGCGAGGGGGCCGGCGAGCGGTAGTCCGGGAAGCCGCTGGCCAGCGCGCCCTGCGGCAGCCGCGGGGCCTGCTGGGGCGTCGGCGCGAACTGCGGCCGCGGCGGCAGCTGCACCTGGCCGGGGTGCACCACCTGGGTGGGCGCGGCGGGCTGTGGCACGGCGGAGCGGGGCACGGCGGAGCGGGGCACGGGCGGCTGCGGCGGGGCCGGGACGGCGGCCGGTGGGTACGGCGCCGCAGGGACCGGCGGGTAGGAGGCGTACTGCCCGGCCGGGGCGTATGGCGCCGGCTGGTGGGGCGGCTGCGACAACGTCGTTCCTCTCGAGCAGGACCCGCCGGACCTCCGGACGGGCGGCGCACATGGTGACAGCCGCCCCCCGGGGGCGCCAGGGATCCCGTCGCGCCTCGGTGTGCGCTCCCCGGTCAGCCCGCGGGCGAGCTGCCGCAGACGCGCGGGCCGTCCTCGAGGACGACGGTCAGCGTGGTCTCGGTGCTCGCGGCGCCGTCGTCCCAGCGGACGCGGACCTCCTGCGAGTCCTGCCCGTCGAGCTCGCCGGGCTGCACGCCGACCACCTCGCCGGTGCCCGACGGGACGTACTCGAGCGCCCGCTCCCCCGCCTCGAGGCCCTCCTCCTCGGCCCGGTCCCGCTCGGCCTCGCACAGCAGCTCGCCGGCGGTCTCGGTGTCCCCGGCCTCCAGGGCGGCCAGATAGACGCCGACCACCTCGCGGGCCTGGTCCTCGGCGGAGCCCTTGACCAGCGGCAGGGCCACCACCGCGGCCACCGCGACCGCGGCCGTGCCGCCCAGCATCCCGATGATGAACCTGTTGCGGGTGCGCGGTTTCCCGGTGTGCAGCGCCTCCGGGCCCTCGTCGTACAGGTAGGGGCCGCTCATCCGCCGCTCGTCTCCAGTTCGGCGCCCGCCGGCGGGCGCGGGTCGTCGCGGTCGTCGAGCCAGCCCTCGGGCAGCGCCACCGGTCGCGGGCTGCTGGTGCGCCCGCGGGGCCCGCCGAGGACCGCCGTCGGGTAGGGCTGGTCCTCGATCCGGTCGAGCAGCCCGGCCAGCTCGTCGAGCGAGCCGACCATGGCCAGCGCGCGGCGCACGTCGGAGCCGACCGAGAAGCCCTTGAGGTACCAGGCGACGTGCTTGCGGAAGTCGGTGCAGCCGTGCAGCTCGCCCTGCTCGGCCGACAGCAGCTGCGCGTGCCGGAGCATGACCGCGGCCACCTCGCGCAGCGTCGGCAGCGCCCGCCGGGTCTCCCCCGCGAAGGCGGCGGCCAGGTCGCCGAACAGCCACGGCCGGCCCAGGCAGCCGCGGCCGATGACGACGCCGGCGCACCCGGTCTCGCGGACCAGCCGCAGTGCGTCGTCGGCCTCCCAGACGTCGCCGTTGCCCAGCACCGGGATGTCGACGCTCTCCACCAGGCGGGCGATCGGCGCCCAGTCGGCGGTGCCGCTGTAGAGCTGGTCGGCGGTGCGCCCGTGCAGGGTGATCGCGGCGGCGCCCTCGTCCTGGGCGATCCGGCCGGCGTCGAGGTAGGTGACGTGGTCGGCGTCGATGCCGATGCGGGTCTTGACCGTCACCGGGACGTCGCGCGCCGCGCGGACGGCGGCGCGCACGATGTCGCGGAAGAGCACGCGTCGCCACGGCAGCGCCGAGCCGCCGCCCTTGCGGGTCACCTTGGGCACCGGGCAGCCGAAGTTGAGGTCGACGTGCGCGGGGCGGACGCCGGCGACCTGCTCGTCGACGAGCATCTCCACCGCGCGCCCGACGGTGGCCGGGTCGACGCCGTAGAGCTGCACGGAGAACCCGGCCGCCGCCTCCTCGGGCGTGGCCCGGATCATCCGCAGGGTCTTCTCGTTGCGCTCGACCAGCGCCCGCGTGGTGATCATCTCGCACACGTAGAGGCCGGCGCCGAACTCGCGGCACAGCGTCCGGAACGCGGGGTTGGTGATGCCCGCCATCGGCGCGAGCACCACCGCGGGGTCCACCGTCAGCGGCCCGAGCCGCAGCGGCGGCAGCGCCGTCGACGTCGGCTCGAGGGTGGCGGTCACGACGCCCAGGGTAGGTCGCGGCCGGCCGTGGCCGGGGTCACCCGCGGGGTCGGCCGGAGGTGTCCGGCACGGTCCGCAGCCCGGTGTGCCGCGCCAGGACGGCGAAGTCGCGGTCGCGGTGCAGCACACCGACACCGTGCCGCAGCGCCACGGCGGCCACCACGCAGTCGTTCAGCGAGCGCGGCGTGTCCCCCGCCCGCCGGCAGGCCCGGTACAGGGCGGCCGCGGTCTCCGCGTCGACCGGGGACTCCTGCCGGAGGAGCTCGGCGCCGGCGAGGAAGCGGGCGAGCTGCCCGGCGCGCTCCTCGTCGGTCGTCCCGGCGAGCACCTCGAGGAGCACGACGTCGGTCGCGGCCGCCTCCCCGTCGGCGATGAGCGCGTGGAGCAGGTCGGTCTCGATCCCCCCGTCCCCGCGCAGGTAGGCGGTCCACACCGACGAGTCGACGAGGACGGTCACCGGTCGACCGGCTCCCCGGCCTCCCCGCGGCGGAGCGCGTCGAGGTCGCCCTCCCACCCGCTGCCGCGCATGGCGTGCATCTCGCGCGGGCTCATGGGCGCCGCGCTGACCTGCCGGAGGGCGGAGTCGACGGCGTCCTTCTTGGGGCGCAGCCCGTACCGCCGCATGACCCGGTCGACCAGGTCGTCGTCGATGTCGATGTTGGTCCGGCCCGCGAGGACCCCGTACACACCGAGGTGTACGCGGGTGTGTCCTCGGCGGGACGGAGCGCCGGGCATGGGACGGGCCCGCGCTGGGCAGAGGGGGTCTCCGCCCACCCGAGACCAGGAGGACCGCGTGCCGAGGTCGTTCCCCGCACCGCCGAGGGCAGCGGGAACCCTCGTGCCCGGCGTCGAGCGGATCGCCGTCCTGCGGGCCAACTTCCTCGGCGACCTGGTGCTGACGCTCCCGGCGCTGGCCGCGCTGCGGGCCGCCTACCCCGACGCGGAGGTCACCTACCTGGGCGCGCCGTGGCACCCGGGGCTGCTGGAGGGCCGGCCCGGACCGTGGGACCGGGTGGTCGTCGTCCCGCCGTGGCCGGGCGTCCGCGACGAGCCGGGCGCCTCGCGCGACACCGCCGAGGTGCGGGACTTCCTCGCCGCCCAGCGGGCGGAGGGCTACGACCTCGCGCTGCAGCTGCACGGCGGGGGCGGCAACTCCAACCCGCTGGTGTCCGCCCTCGGCGCCCGGGTGACCGCCGGTGCCCGCGACACCGGCGCCCCGGCCCTCGACCGCGACCTGCCCTACGCGCACGACCAGCACGAGGTGCTGCGCTGCCTGGAGGTGGCCGGGCTGGTCGGCGCCGTCCCGGTGGAGCTGCAGCCGCGGCTGGCCCTCACCCCGGCCGACGTCGCGGCCGCCGACGCGGTGCTGCCCGCCGGACCCGGACCGCTGGTCGCGCTGCACCCCGGCGCCCAGGACCCGCGGCGCCGCTGGCCGGCCGGGTGCTTCGCCGCCGTCGCCGACGCGCTGGCCGCCGAGGGCGTGCAGGTGGTGCTGGTCGGCTCCGGCGCCGACGACCGGCGGGCGGCCGACGCGATCCGCGCGGCGTCGTCGGCCCCGCTCCTGGACCTGGTCGGCCGGCTGTCGCTCGGCGCGCTGGCCGGCGTCCTGGCCCGCTGCCGGCTGGTGGTGGCCAACGACTCCGGGCCGCGGCACCTCGCCGAGGCCGTGGGGACGGCGACGGTCGGCGTCTTCCTCGAGCGCAACCTGCTCAACGCCGGCCCGCTCACCCGCCGGCGGCACCGCGTGGCCGTCTCCGCCCGCACCGACTGCCCCGTCTGCGGCACCGACCAGCGCCGGTCCCGCTGCGGGCACGACCGGTCACTGGTCGCCGACGTGCCGGTCGCGGCCGTGCTGACCGCCGCCCTCGACCTGCTCGAGGGCGGCGGCCCCGCCGTCTCCCCCGCCGCCGAGGACGGCCGGGAGCGGCGGCCGGGTCAGCAGCCGGGCAGGCGCGCGGCGAGGTAGGACTCGACCCGGTCCAGGGCGACGCGCTCCTGGCTCATCGAGTCGCGCTCCCGGACGGTCACCGCCTGGTCCTGGAGGGTGTCGAAGTCGACGGTGAGGCAGAACGGCGTGCCGACCTCGTCCTGCCGGCGGTAGCGGCGGCCGATCGCGCCGGCGTCGTCGAAGTCGACGTTCCAGGTGCGGCGCAGCTGCGCGGCCAGGTCGCGCGCCTTGGGCGAGAGGTCGGCGTTGCGCGACAGCGGCAGGACGGCGGCCTTCACCGGCGCCAGCCGCGGGTCCAGCCGCAGCACCGTGCGCGTGTCGACGCCGCCCTTGGCGTTGGGCGCCTCGTCCTCGGTGTAGGCCTCGACGAGGAAGGCCATCAGCGAGCGGGTCAGGCCGGCGGCCGGCTCGATGACGTAGGGCGTCCAGCGGGTGTTGCTGCCCTGGTCGAAGTAGGACAGGTCGACGCCGGAGTGCTCGCTGTGCGTGGACAGGTCGAAGTCGGTGCGGTTGGCGATGCCCTCGAGCTCACCCCACTCCGAGCCCTGGAAGCCGAAGCGGTACTCGATGTCGACGGTGCGCTTCGAGTAGTGGCTCAGCTTCTCCTTCGGGTGCTCGAAGTGCCGCAGGTTGTCCGGCGAGATCCCGAGGTCGGTGTACCAGCGGGTGCGCTCGTCGATCCAGTACTGGTGCCACTGCTCGTCGCTGCCGGGCTCGACGAAGAACTCCATCTCCATCTGCTCGAACTCGCGGGTGCGGAAGACGAAGTTGCCCGGCGTGATCTCGTTGCGGAACGACTTGCCGATCTGGCCGATGCCGAACGGCGGCTTCTTCCGGGCGGCGCCCATGACGTTGGCGAAGTTGACGAAGATGCCCTGCGCGGTCTCCGGGCGCAGGTAGTGCAGCCCCGACTCGTCCTCGACGGGGCCGAGGTAGGTCTTGAGCATCATGTTGAAGTCGCGCGGCTCGGTCCACTGGCCGGTCACGCCGCAGTTCGGGCAGGTGACCTCGGTCAGGCCCTCGGGCAGCCGGCCCTTCTTCGCCTCGAAGGCCTCCTCGAGGTGGTCGGCCCGGAAGCGCTTGTGGCAGTTCTGGCACTCCGTCAGCGGGTCGGTGAAGACGCCGACGTGACCGGAGGCGACCCAGGTCTGGCGCGGCAGGATCACCGAGGAGTCCAGGCCCACGACGTCGTCCCGGCTCTGCACGACGGTGCGCCACCACTGCTTCTTGATGTTGTCCTTGAGCTCGACGCCGAGGGGCCCGTAGTCCCAGGCGGAGCGGGTGCCGCCGTAGATCTCACCGGAGGGGAAGACGAACCCCCGGCGCTTGCAGAGGTTGACCACCTTGTCGAGGCGGGCGGGGTCGTGCGGGGTGTTGCTCACGAGCGGGGTGCTCCATCCGGCTGGCGGTCGGCGGCTGACCGGCCCACGGTAGTCGCCCGCGGCGCCGGGACCGCCCGCGGGACGGGGGCGTCGGCGGGCGGCGTCGCCGCAGGTCGTCTGGTGTCGCCGCCCGGCCCCGGGCACAGTGACCTCCCAGGCAGCGACGAGACGGCGGGGTCGAGCAGCGGCCGCGCCGGAGGAGGTCCGATGACCAGGTCAGACCGCGCCGGCACCGTCGGGGACACGCCGGGCGGGGACGTCGCCGGCGCCTTCCCCACGCGCCACCACCCGCGCCCCGAGGTCCGGGACCTGCCCGAGGAGCCACGGCGGTACCTGCGGCTGATCGGTCCGGGCATCATCGCCGCCGGCGTCGGCCTGGCGTCCGGGGAGTTCATCCTCTACCCCTACATCGCCTCGCAGGTGGGGCTGGTCTTCGTCTGGGCGGCCCTCGTCGGGCTGCTCACCCAGTACTTCCTCAACATGGAGATCGAGCGGTACACGCTGGCCACCGGCGAGACCGCGCTCACCGGGTTCAGCCGGTTCTGGCGGCACTGGGGACTGGTCTTCGCGCTGCTCACCTACTTCGCCAACCTGTGGCCGGGGTGGTCGACGAGCTCGGCGACCCTGGTCACCTACCTGGTCGGCGGGGAGCCGCGCTGGATCGCGATCGGCATGCTGGTGGCGATCGGCCTGATCCTCACCCTGGCCCCCGTGGTGTACGTGGCGCTCGAGCGGGCGCAGATGCTCAAGGTCGCCGCGGTGCTGGTCCTCTTCGCCGTCGCCGCGGTCGTGGCGGTGGGCGCCGCGGCGTGGTCCGACGTGCCCCAGGTGGTGACCCGGCCGCGCATCCCGGTCGAGGAGCTGGGCTTCGCGCTGCTGCTGGGCGCGCTGGCCTTCGCCGGTGGGGGCGGCGGGCAGAACCTCGTGCAGTCCAACTGGATCCGCGACAAGGGCTTCGGGATGGGCGCCTACGTGCCCCGGCTGGTCAGCCCGGTGACCGGTGAGCCGGAGGCGGTGCCGAGCACCGGGTACGTGTTCGAGCCGACCCCGGACAACATGCGGCGGTGGCGCGGGTGGTGGCGCTTCGCCAACGTCGAGCAGCTGAGCACGTTCGTCCTGATCACCTTCGTCACCATCCTGTTCACCTCCCTCCTGGCGTACTCGACGGTCTTCGGCCGCGACGACGTCGCCAACGACATCGGCTTCATCGAGATCGAGGGCCAGGTGCTCGGCGAGCGGGTCGGCACCTGGTTCCAGTACTTCTTCTGGGCGGTCGGCGCGTTCGCGCTCTTCGCCGCCGCGCTCGGGATCGTCGACTACACCAGCCGGCTCGCCGCCGACGTCATCAAGACCTCGTACGCCCGGGACGCCAACGAGAGCAAGGTCTACTCGGGCCTGGTGTGGGGCCTGATCGCCATCGGCGTGGTCGTGCTGCTCGCCGGCCTCGACCAGCCCCTGGTGCTGCTGGTCATCTCCGCCGTCGTCGGCGGGTTCATGATGTTCGTCTACGCGGGCCTGCTGATCCTGGTCAACCGGAAGGTCCTGCCCGCACCGGTCCGAGTGCGCGGCGTGCGGCTGGCGGCCCTGGTCTGGGCGGTGCTGCTGTTCGGCACGCTGTCGGTGCTGACCTTCCGCGCGCAGCTGCAGACCCTCTTCGGCGGCTGACGGCGGCCGGTCAGGCCTGGGCGTACCCGCAGACGGTCGGCCGGCCCTCGTCGGCGACGGTGACCACGAACGAGACCTGCGCACCGGTGTCGAGGGTGACGTCGAAGGTGACCTCGTCGACGTCGCCCGCGGCCGCCGCGCCGGTGGCCGAGCCCTCGACGATCCGCCCGCCGAGGAAGGCGTCGAAGTCGGCCAGCAGCGCGTCGGGGTCGGCGAGCTGTGCCTGCCCGTCGGTGCACAGGTCGGCGTAGGCCGCCTCGCCGTCGCGGTCGACCACCGCCTGCACCCACGCGGCCGCGAAGTCCGGGCTCTCGGGGAGGTTCAACTCCCCCGTCCCGCCGCCACCGCCACCGCCGGTGGGCGCGCCGGCGCCGCCGCCGAACCCGCCCTCGCCCGTGGGGCCGGCCGACGTCGACGGCGCCGGGGAGGTGGAGGTGGTGGAGGTAGTCGACGGCGCGGGCGTCGACCGGCTCGTGGGTGCGGCGGCGGGTCCGTCGTCCCCGCGGGTGAGCAGCACCGCGGCCAGGACGCCGCCGGCGACGAGCAGGACGCCCAGTGCCACGAGCAGGGCGACCAGCGGGCCGCGGCTCCTCCTCGGCCGCTGCGGCGGCGGGCCGTACCCGGGGCCGCCGTAGCCGGGGGCGCCGTAGCCCGGAGCGCCCTGGCCGGGCCCGCCCGGCGGGCCGTACGGCGGCGGGCCCCAGGACGCCTGCTGGCCGTAGGGCGGCTGCTGGCCCCAGGCCGGCTGCTGGCCGTACGGGGGCTGCTGGCCCCAGGGAGCCTGCCCCGGCGCCGGTGGCTGCTGCGGTACCGGGCCGCCGAGCCGCAGGGTGGGGTCCCGCTGCTCCGGCGGACCGCCGGGCAGCCGGTCGGTGGGCTCGTCGGGCACCGCCGGACGCCCCGGGACGGGCGGGAGGCGGGCCTCGCGCGTGCGGTCGGGCGGCGTCCCGTCCTGCGGCGGCTGGGTCATCGCCTGTCCTCCCGGGCCTGCTCGTCCTGTCCGACGCAGGCTACGCACCCCCGTCGCCCGGGGAGTCCCGCAGCGGCAGGAAGGCGCCGGGCTCGTCGACGGCGTGCAGCCACACCGGCGCCCCCGCCACCTTGACCTCGGCGGCCGAGAGCGCGCGGCGGTAGGAGCCCACGCCGTCCCACCGGGTCACCAGCGCCCACAGCCCCGGGTCGTCGGCGCAGCGGCCGGACTCACCGCCGAGGAAGCCAGGCCGGGCGGCGAGGGCCGCGAGCAGCCGGTCGAGGTCGGCGGGCAGGCCGGCCGCCGACGCCTGGGACACCCGCAGCCGGGTCACCGCGAACACCGGCCCATCGTGCCGCAGCGCGCGGACGCCGACGGCTCCGACGGCGGGCGCGGTGACGGTCCGCTCCACCGCGACGACGGTGCTGGCCGGGCCCGGGTCGCCGTCCCTAGACTCCGCCGACGACCCCGCACCGGACGCCGGATCCGACGAGCACCCCGGCTGCGGCACACGGAGGACGACCGGTGGAGTTGCAACAGTTCGGCCCCTACCGCATCGAGGCGCTGCTCGGCCGCGGCGGGATGGGCGAGGTCTACCGCGCCTTCGACACCGAGCACGACCGCACGGTGGCGCTGAAGGTGCTCTCCGAGCACCTGGCGGCCGACACGGGCTACCGGGAGCGCTTCCGGCGCGAGGCGCACCTGGCCGCCCGCCTCAACGAGCCGCACATCGTGCCCATCCACCGCTACGGGGAGGTCGAGGGCCGGCTGTTCCTCGACATGCGTCTGGTGCCCGGCCGCGACGTCGCCGCGGTGCTGGCCGAGGAGGGGCCGATGAGCCCCGAGCGGGCGGTGTCGGTGGTCGGCCAGATCGCCCGGGCGCTGGACGCCGCGCACGCCGACGGCCTGGTGCACCGCGACGTCAAGCCGTCGAACGTGCTGCTCACCGGCACCGGCGACGACGAGTTCGTCTACCTCGTCGACTTCGGCATCGCCCGGTCGACGTCGGACGCGCAGGGCCCGGCGCTCACCCAGACCGGCGCGGCGCTCGGGTCGTTCGACTACATGGCGCCCGAGCGCTTCCTCGAGAGGCCGATCGACCGGCGGGTCGACGTCTACGCCCTGGCCTGCGTGCTCTTCGAGTGCCTCACCGCGCGCCGCCCGTTCACCGGCGACGGGTTGGCCACGCTGATGTACGCCCACCTCAACACCACGCCGCCGCCGCCGTCGGCTCTGCGTCCGGGCCTGCCCCGGGCGCTCGACGACGTGGTCGCCCGCGGGCTGGCCAAGGAGCCCGGCGAGCGGTACGCGAGCTGCGGCGAGCTGGCCGCGGCGGCGCGGGCGGCACTCGCCTCGGTGGGCGTGGCGGCCCGGCCCGAGGCGGCCCCGCCGACGGCGGTCACGCCGCTGCCGGTGCGGCCGCAGACCGTGGGCTTCGGGGCCACCGGCTACGGTCCGCCGTCCTCCCCCGGGGTCCCCGCGGCCGGCTACGGGCCGCCGTCGAGCCCCGGCCTGCCCACCGCGTTCGGCCCGCCGTCGAACCCGGGCCCGCCCGTGGGCTACGGCCCGCCGTCGAACCCCGGCCCGTCCGTCGGGTACGGCCCGCCGTCGAACCCGGGCCCGTCCGCCGGCTACGGCCCGCCGCCGGGTCCGGGCTTCCCGCCCGCGGGTCCGGGCTTCCCGTCGCCGGGTGGGGCGTCGCCCTCCGGACAGCGCAGGAGCACCAGGCTGCCGGTGGTCCTGGCCGGGCTCGCGGCGGTCGTCGTGCTCGCCGTCGTGGCGGTCGTCGCCCTCGCCGGCCGGTCGGGTGACACCACGACCGACACCCCCCAGGCCGGCGGCAGCAGCGGACAGGCCGGGACCTCGAGCGGCGCGGGCGCCACCACCGACCCCGAGCCCGACCCGGAGGAGCAGCTGCGCGCCGTGCTGCCGGCCGGTTTCGACGCCGCCTCCTGCACGACGCAGGGCGCCGCCGGTGACGGCGACCTCGCCGCCCTGCAGTGCGGCGCGGCGCGGCAGCAGCCCGGCCCGCAGGTCGCCTTCTTCTACCTCTACGAGGACGGCGCCGCGGTCGACGCGGTGTTCGTCTCCGACGTGACCGGCGTCGGGCTCTCCCCGCTCGGCAGCAC
Organism: Geodermatophilus tzadiensis; assembly: GCF_003002915.1. GTDB lineage: Bacteria > Actinomycetota > Actinomycetes > Mycobacteriales > Geodermatophilaceae > Geodermatophilus > Geodermatophilus tzadiensis. The sequence goes on from NZ_PVTG01000018.1 coordinate 24,835, forward strand.
CGACTGCCCCGACGCCCAGGGCTACCGCGGGTACGACGGCCCCGACGGGGAGCTCGCCGGTCGGGTGGCCTGCTGGGTCGACGACGAGGGCGACGCCAACCTCGCCTGGACCCAGGACGACGTCGCCGCGGAGGGGCACGTGGTGGTCGCCGGCGGCGGCGAGGCCGGGCTGGCCGACCTGTGGACCTGGTGGAACGACGCCGACCAGAGCGACTTCCGGGCCGGCTGAACAGGACCGCCACGACGAGGGCCCGTCCCCACCGGCCGGTGGGGACGGGCCCTCGTCGCGTGCGGGCTCAGGCGCGGACGCCGCCCAGCGCCGCCGCGGCCAGCCGGTCGAGCCGCAGCGCCACCTGCTCGGCGGTCGGCGGGCGCTGCCCCACCGGGGCCAGGCACTCCGACACCAGCGCGGCCTCGTCGTCGGTCAGACCCGGGCTGATCGCGGGCTCGGCGCTCATCACCCGGCGGATGGCCAGCAGCGGCTCGCCGTCGGGCAGCTCGCCGTAGAGGCCGGTGCCGGTCAGCGCCCGGTTGAGCGTGGCGCCCAGGGCGAACACCTCCGTGGCGCGCGACGGGCGGTCGCCGCGCAGCAGCGCCGGGTCCAGGTACTCCACCGAGGCGGCGCTGGCCATGCCGGTCAGGGTCACGCCCGGGGCGAGGTAGCGCGCCAGGCCCAGGTCGGAGAGCTTGCCGCCCTCGTCGGTGAGCAGGACGTTGGCCGGCTTGATGTCGCCGTGGGTGAGGCCGGCCTCGTGCAGGGCGTGCGCGGCGTGCGCGGCGTGCGCCACCGCCCGCAGCACCTCGCCGCGGCTCAGCGGCCGGGCCGGCGCGGCCAGCGAGCCGAGCGGGCAGTACTCCATCGCGTACAGGAAGCTGTCCTGCAGCACCGCGTCGTAGACCCGGACCAGGTAGGGCGAGGCCACCTGCGCGAACGCCCGCAGCTCGCGCACCCCGCGCTCGTAGGCCTGCTCGCTGTGCGTGCCGGTGAAGACCTTGACCGCGACGTACTCGTCGGGCAGCCCGAGGCGGGCCGGCGGGCGGGCGAGGTAGAAGCGGCCGTTGTTGCCCTCCCCCAGCACGCGGACCACCTGGTAGTCCGCGATGTTGGCGGGCGCCGCGCCCACCAGGCCGACGGCATCCATCCACGTCCTCCTGAACTCTGTTGCTCCCCGGCCCAGCCGGGACGCCGCTGGTGCGCGGCAGCGGGTCAGTGTGCCGCCCGCCCCGCGGTCCCGGAAGCCGTTCGCGCCCGCCGCCGTCCCGCGTCCGCGAACCCCCTACGCGGTGCCGGCCGGGGCTAGCATCCGCGCCCGCACCGCCCGGGTCCCCCGGCGGGACGGGGTCGTCGCGGCCCTGCCCGCAGGCGTCCGGGCACCGTGACCCGGACACCTCGACACCCCCGGAGCAGCCGTGGAGCCGCGCCCCGTCGCAGAGATCATCGCCTACGTCTTCATCGACCTGGCGGTGATCATGGTGATCGCCCGGCTCATGGGCCGGCTGGCGGTCAAGGTCGGCCAGCCCGCCGTCGTCGGCGAGATCGTCGCCGGCATCATGCTCGGCCCGACCCTGCTGGGCGCCCTGCCCGGCGACCTGGACACCCTGCTGTTCCCGCCCGACATCCGGCCGTTCCTCAACGTGCTGGCGCAGCTGGGCCTGGTCCTGTTCATGTTCCTCATCGGCCTCGAGGTCGACCTGTCGTTCATCCGCGGCCGGGAGAAGGTCGCCGTCTCGGTGTCGATGGCCTCAATCCTGCTGCCGTTCGCGCTCGGGGTGCTGCTGGCCACCTACCTGCACACCCACCACGACGTCTTCACCGCGGCGGACGGCGCGACGTCGGTGATCCCGTTCCTCGGGTTCGCGCTGTTCCTGGGCGTGGCCATGTCGATCACGGCGTTCCCGGTGCTGGCCCGCATCCTGGCCGAGCGGCAGATGCACCGGATCCCCACCGGGGTGCTGGCACTGGCCTGCGCCGCCGTCGACGACGTCCTGGCCTGGTGCCTGCTGGCCGTCGTCGTGGCGATCGTGGCGGCGAGCTCGTTCACCGGCGTGGTGCTGATCCTGGGCCTGTCGATCGTCTTCGCCCTGGTGATGTTCCTGGTCGTCAAGCCGCTGCTGCGGGTGCTGGTGACGACCTACGAGCGGCTGGGGCAGCTGACGCCGGAGATGCTCGCCGGCGTGCTCATCGGCATCCTCGCCAGCGCGTGGGTGGCCGAGGAGATCGGCATCCACTTCATCTTCGGGGCGTTCCTGTTCGGCGTCGTCATGCCGCGCAAGGGCGCGGCGCGGCTCAACCACGAGATCATCGACCGGCTCGAGCAGGTCAGCGTGCTGCTCCTGCTGCCGGTGTTCTTCGTGGTCACCGGCCTCAACGTCGACGTCGGCGCGATCGACCTGACCGGCGTGGGCGAGCTGGCGCTGATCCTGCTGGTCGCGATCTCCGGCAAGTTCGTCGGCGCGTTCGCCGCGGCCCGCGCGCAGCGCGTCCCGCGGCGGCAGGCCACCGCCCTGGCGACGCTGATGAACACCCGCGGGCTCACCGAACTGGTCATCCTCAACATCGGCGTGCAGCAGGGCGTCCTCGACGGCGAGATGTTCACCCTGATGGTGATCATGGCCGTGGTGACGACGGTGATGGCCTCGCCGCTGCTCAACGTCATCTACCCGAAGCGGATCCTGCAGCGCGACATCGCGGCGGCCGAGCGGGCCGAGATGGGGCTGACCGACGCCTACACCGTCGTGGTGGTCGTCGACGACCTCGACCGCGACACCGGCCTGGTCGACCTCGCCTGCGACCTCGTCGGCCGCGAGCGGCCGGCCCAGGTCGTGCTCACCCGGGTGGTGCGCCGGTCGCGGCCCAAGCCGGAGGTGTCCAGCGGCCTGGGTGCCGACCTCGAGCTCATGGCGACCGTGGCCGGCGAGCTGCGGACGCTGGCCCGCCGTGTCGAGGAGCGCGGCCTGCGGGCCTCGGTGGCCTCGCGCTTCAGCGAGGACCCGTGGGCCGAGGTCGCCGACCTGGCCGGCAGCAGTGCGGCCGACGTGGTGCTCGTGCGCAGCGGCTGGGGCATCGCCGAGGGAGCGCTCGCCGCCGGGACGGGCACCCCGTGGCCGCCGTCGCTGCACGGGTCGGTGGTCGTGGTCTCCGGTGAACTGGGCGAGGCCGGGCTGCAGCCGGGCGGGCCGGTCGCCGTGGTGCAGGACGCCGACGCCGACGGCCGCGCGGCCCTGCGGGTGGCCGCGCACGCGGCGGTCGGCAGGTCGGCGCTGCTGCAGCTGCGGTCCGGCGGCCGGCGCGGGGTCCGGCGCACCGTCGCCGACTCGCTGCGCCGGGCGGGGGTGCACGTCGCCGCCGACGCCGAGGCGCTCCCGGCGCTGCTGGTCGCCCCCGCCGGTGCGGCGCCGGTGCCGGCCGCGGACGACCTGACGCCGATCCTGCTGGTGCACGCCGGCACCGCCGACGCCGACCGCGACATGGACGAGACGCTGGCCGCCCTCGCCCCCGCCGCCCGTCCGGGGACGCCCCGCGCCGAGTCGGTCTGAACCCCGCCGTCGGAGCCCGCGTCACCCGCCGGGGGGCGCGGGCTCCGACGCGTCCGGGCGCTGCCGCGGGGGCACCTGTCCTCGCGGCGCTCGGTCGTGCTCTGCCCCGCCACCGTGGGCAGAGCACGAGGAACGGCGGCTGACCTCCGTGGTTCTCCCTCGTGCTCTGCCCCGCCACCGTGGGCAGAGCACGAGGAACGGCGGCTGACCTCCGTGGTTCTCCCTCGTGCTCTGCCCCGCCGGCGTGGGCAGAGCACGACCGGGCGCCGGAGGTGCCCAGGCCCCGGACGCAGCGGCGCCCGCCTCCCGGGTGGGAGGCGGGCGCCGGGACCGGTGCGGTCAGAAGCCGCCGTGGGGTGACTCGAAGGCGAACTGGCGGCCGCCCATGCGCACGGCCGTGCCCGGGGTCAGCCGGATCGGCTGGTCGGGCACCAGCGACGACCAGCCGGGTGCACCGCGCGGGGCGACGAGCGTGCCGTTGGCCGAGCCGGTGTCGACCAGCAGCACGTCCCAGCCCTCGAGGCGGATTTCGGCGTGGTGCCGGCTGACGCCCCCGGTCGGGTCGACCACCAGCAGCGGCCGCAGCTGGCCGGAGGCGACGCGCTCGTCGGTCTCCGGCTCCCGGCCGACCAGGTAGTCCGTGTCCAGGCTGACCGTCGCGCCGTCGTCGAAGACCAGCAGCCCCAGCGGCGGGCGCGGACCCTCGACGAGCACCGCGGTCTGCTGCGTCGTGCGGATGCCGCACAGCGCGCAGAACCCGGCGCGCGGGTCGTTGAGGTGCCCGTTCTTGCAGCGGATGCCCTTGACCTGCGGACGCTCGTCCTCGGGCTCGCCTGCCGGGGCACTCGCGGCGGGCTCGGCACCCGGCATGGGCAGCGGCTCGCGCCGTGGCTCGGGCGGAGCGGCGTCGCCGAATAGCAGCGCCGACTTCTTGGGCGCGGGCAGCTCCACCGGCGGCGGGGCGGGCTCGACCGGAGGCGGGACCGGCGCGACCGGCGGCGGGGCGGCGTGACCGTGGGCCGCGTGGTCGCCGTGGTGCGCGTGGTCGTGCGCGGCGTGGTCGTGCGGCGGCGCGGGTGGTGCCACGACCTCGGCCGGCCGCACCGGCGGGGTCGGCACCGCCGGCCGCGGGGGCGGCGGCATCGGCGGCGGCGTGACGTGCGGCGCCGGCAGCCGCAGCTGCGTCGTCCCCGTGGGGACGGGGCCCGCGGCCGCCGGTGCCGGCGCCGGGGCCAGGACCGCCGCGGCACCCGGGACGGCGCCGGCCTCGAGGTCGGCCAACGGGTGCGGCGCGGTGTCGGCCGGTGAGCCGGCCGACAGGTGCAGCGCCGCCGGCGGCCAGGTGACGAACCGGTCGAGCACCGGCGTCCCGTTGGCCAGCTCCTCGCCCTCGGCCGGGGTCAGGCGCAGGCCGAGGTCGGGCACCTCGGCGGTGCCGCCACCGACGAGCACGAGCGCCAGCCCGTCCTCGGTCGCGGCGGCCACCGCGAACGACGGCGGGTCGGTCACCGTGAGGAGCCAGCCCCGCAGCTCCTCGTGCAGCCGCCGCCCCGGGGCGCGGCTGCCGGCCGCCGAGACGCGCCGGCAGAGGGTGACCAGCTCGCCGACGTGCGCGTCGCCGGCCGGAGCGGCGACCGGTGCCGCGGGCACGGGGGCCGGTCCCCAGCCGACCAGCGCCGGCCGGACCGGCGCGGTGGCCGGGCCGGCCGGGGAGGTGGTCACCCCGGCGACCAGCAGCACCCCGGGCAGCCGCACGACGAGGTCCCGCCCCGGGGCGACCCGGACGGCGACCTGGTCGAAGGGCGGCACCGTGGCCGGCGCGCCGGACGCGCCGGCCAGCGGGACCGGCGGCGTGGGGACCGACATCAGAGGAGTCTCCCGCCGTTGATCCGCCAGTGGATGAAGGGCACGCGCATCGGGCCGTTGGCCACCAGCCACACGATCAGCCACACGCTGACGAAGTGGATGGCGAAGGCCGGGCCGGGCAACGAGCGCACCCACGGGATGGCGCCGCCGGCGAACAGGAACCACACCAGCAGACCCTCGGGGATGCCGGTGAGCAGGCCGAAGAGCGTGGGCCAGTCCTTCTCCCACCGGAACTGCTGGATGCCGTGGTAGACGAGCTCCCAGAGCACGCCCAGCACGGTCACCACCAGGAGCACGGAGAAGGTCGCCTCGTAGGACGCGCCGAGCGAGGCCCCGGTGGGCAGCACGGGCGTGATGATCAGGGTCCAGATCGATCCGACCACGGCCAGCAGGAAGATCCTGGTCTGGATGCGGCCGTTGAGGGTGGGCAGCACGGGTGTCTCTCTCGATCGTCGGGATGGGGGGCGCGGGCGGTCAGATCTGCTTGTTCCGGACCCACTTCCACCACTGGCTGGTCGACCGTCCCGGCCCCAGCCTCCTCGCGAAGCCCTGCCTGATCAGGTCGTCGGCGATCTCCTGCGCGGCGATCTGCAGCCCGAAGAAGGTGTCGACGCCGGGGAACGGACCGCCCAGGGTCGCGCTGCCGGAGGCGTAGATCTTCCCACCGTTCGCGGTGCCGGTGACCTCGAAGTTGCGCTGCACGTCGAGCCGGCCCACCGGGTTGCGCCCGGCGCCGGAGTGGTCGAGCAGGTCGGCCAGCACGCGGTGCTCGCGGATGTCCGCCTCCAGCCCGGTGCAGTCGATGACGGCGTCGAAGGTGCCCACGTGCGGACCCTGGTCCGGGGTGCCCACCCGCACCTCGACCAGGTCGCCGACCGGCCGCATGTCCTCGATCGAGCCGATCATCACGCGGTACCAGCCCTCGGCGCGGCCGCGCCTGAGCTGCTCCTGCCAGTCCCGCCGCACCGGCGTGTTGGTGCCGCCCATCTCCTCGTAGAGCCGCTTGCGCTCGGCACCCTCGCTGGTGCGCACCTGCTGCTTGAGCTGCCCGCCCCACACCGACTTCGGGTAGTTGAACCCCTGGTAGGCCCAGCCGTCGGCACCCTTGCGCCGCTTGAGGATGCCGGTGCCGTGCGGCTTGTCCACGTAGGTGCGGAACAGGTGCACGATCTGCGTCTGCAGGCCGCGCTGGTCGCGGTCGTCGATGAGCCGCTGCAGCACGCGGGAGGCGACGATGCCGCCGCCGCGGATGAGCACGGTGCCCGGGCGCTGCTGCAGCCGCTCGTAGACGTGCTCGTGCCGCTCGTAGGCGTTGACGACCCTCGAGTAGTCGTTGTGCTCGCTGCGGTAGCGCTGCAGGTCGGGCAGGAACTTCAGGCCCGGGTAGCCGACGGCGACGTGCACCCACTGGCTGCGGTAGGCGATCCGCTTGGTCGGCGTCGCCCCCTCGGGCGGGGTCAGGACGGTGAAGTACCCGCCACCCACGCGGCGCCGGACCATCCGGACCTGGCCGTGCACGACCATCTCCGGGTACCGGATCCGGTGCATCTCCTTCTCCATCGACTCGAACGCGTGCCCGGCCCTCGGCGTGTAGTAGTTCGCGAAGATCGGCTCGACCAGCACGTTCCAGGCCTGCTTGAGGTCGCCCTGCAGCGCCTCGCGGACGGCGTAGCTGGGGAAGCCCCAGATGTTGTCGGGGCAGGACGAGGAGTCCGACCGCAGCCGCTCGCCCCGGGGGATCTGGGAGACCGTCGTCAGGTACTCGTAGCTCTCCCACGGCATCTTCAGCGGGGTCAGCACCCGCATGGCGCTGGTGGGGACGCCGCAGATGCGCAGGTAGTCGACGGTCACGAAGGACCCGATGCCGCCCCCGAAGGTGACGAACGGGACGTCGATGACCGGGATGCCCGCCTCGGCCAGCATCTGGTCGGTCCAGGAGTCGGTGGCGATCAACTGGTCGGTGAGGTCACCGGGCTGCGCCGGGGTCCGGGCGTGCTGGGGCGCGATCGTGCTCTCGCTCACGGTGGGAGGTCCGTCCTCTGTCGGGGGAGGCGCCACTGTCGGTCGGCGCCGTGGACCTGTCAACGGATTCCGGCGCGGCTCCGGGGACCCGCCGGAGGGGCCCCGTCAAGAGCCGCGGCGCGGGCCGAGAGAGCCGTCAGGCGCTGCCGAAGCGGCGCTGGCGGGACGCGTACTCCTCGCACGCCGCCCACAGGTGCCGGCGGTCGAAGTCGGGCCAGAGGGTGTCGAGGAAGACGAACTCGGCGTAGGCCGACTGCCACAGCAGGAAGTTGCTCGTCCGGTTCTCCCCGGAGCTGCGCACGAACAGGTCGACGTCGGGCATGTCGGGCTCGTCGAGGAACCGCGCGACGACGTCCTCGGTGACCTTCCCCGGGTCCAGCCGTCCGGCGGCGACCTCGCGGGCGATGGCGGCGGCGGCGTCGGCGATCTCGGCCCGGCCGCCGTAGTTGACGCACATGGTCAGCGTGAGGACGTCGTTGTCCTTCGTGAGCTCCTCGGCGACCTCGAGCTCCTTGACGACGCTGCGCCACAGCCGCGGGCGCCGGCCGGCCCAGCGCACCCGGACGCCGAGTTCGTGCATCTCGTCGCGGCGGCGGCGGATGACGTCGCGGTTGAAGCCCATGAGGAAGCGGACCTCCTCGGGGCTGCGCCGCCAGTTCTCGGTGGAGAAGGCGTAGGCGCTGATCGCCCCGATGCCCAGCTCGATGGCGCCCTCGACGCAGTCGAACAGCGAGGACTCCCCCGCCTCGTGGCCCGCCGTCCGGGGCAGGCCCCGCTGCTTGGCCCAGCGGCCGTTGCCGTCCATGACGATCGCGACGTGCCGGGGCACCCTGTCCGCGGGGATCGACGGCGGCCGCGCGCCCGAGGGGTGCGGGTTCGGCGCCTTCACCTCACGCCTCACTCAGCAGGCCCGCTTCCCGCCGGGGGGCGACGTCGGAGCGGTCGACCAGCGGCAGCGACCGCAGCCCGCGCTCGAGGTGCCACTGCAGCAGCGCGGCCACCAGCCCGCTGCCCTCGCGCCGCTGGCCGCTCTCGCTGGCCTCGGCGGTGTCCCAGTCGCCGGACAGCAGCGCCTCCAGGTGACCGATGGTGACCGGGTTGGGCATCGCCGAGCCGGTGGGCCGGCACTCGCGGCAGACGGTGCCGCCGGCCGGGACGGAGAAGTGCCGGTGCGGGCCCTCGGTGCCGCAGCGGGCGCAGTCGCCGAGCGCCGGCTCCCAGCCGGCCACCGACATGGCGCGCAGCAGGAAGGCGTCGAGGACCAGCCCCGCCGGGTGGGTGCGGTCGGACAGTGCCCGCAGCGCGCCGATGACGAGGAGGAACAGTCGCAGCGAGGGCTCCTTCTCCTCCGCCGTCAGCCGGTCGGCGGTCTCCAGCACCGCGGTGCCGGCGGTGTAGGCCGGGTAGTCCCCGGCGATCACCGAGCCGTAGGAGCGGATGGACTCCGCCTGGCTGACGATGTCGAGGCTGCGGCCGGTGTAGAGCTGCAGGTCGACGTGGCTGAAGGGCTCGAGCCGGGCGCCGAACTTGCTCTTGGTGCGGCGCACGCCCTTGGCCACCGCCCGCACCTTGCCGTGCCGGCGGGTGAGGACCGTGACGATCCGGTCGGCCTCCCCCAGCTTCTGGGTGCGCAGGACGACGCCCTCGTCGCGGTACAGCGCCTTCGGTGTGGTGCTCACTCAGTACCCGAGCCTGTTCAGCTTCTTGGGGTCGTCCTGCCACTCGCCGAGGACGGTGACGTGCAGGTCGAGGTGGACGCGGGCGCCGAGCAGCTGCTCCAGGCCGGCGCGCGCCTCGGTGCCGATGGCCTTGATGACCGACCCGCCCTTGCCGAGCAGCATCGGCTTCTGGCTGGGGCGCTCGCAGTGCAGCAGCGCGTGCACCTCCACCAGCTCCGCTCCCTCCCGCTTGGGGTCGGGCCGGCGGTTGAGCTCCTCGACGGTGACGGCGAGGGAGTGCGGCACCTCCTGGAACACCTTCTCCAGCGCCGCCTCGCGGATGAGCTCGGCGATCTGGCGGTCGGTGTCCTCGTCGGTGGTCTGCTCGTCGGGGTAGAGCGGCGGGCCCTCGGGCAGCAGGCCGACCAGCAGGTCCTCGAGCAGCTCGACCTGGTCGCCCGCGACCGCGCTCACCGGCACGACCTCCGCGGCCTCGACCAGCTGGCTGGCGGCCACCAGCTGCTCGGCGACCTGCTTCCTGCTCGCGGCGTCGGTCTTGGTCACGACGACGACCACCGGCGCCGTGACCTCGCGCAGCTGGCGGGCGATGAACCGGTCGCCGGTGCCGACGGGCTGGTCGGCGGGGATGCAGAACACCACGACGTCGACCTCGGAGAGGGTGTCGCGGACGACGTCGTTGAGCCGGCGGCCGAGCAGGCTCTTGGGCTTGTGCAGGCCGGGGGTGTCGACGAGCACCAGCTGGCCGCCGGGCCGGTGCACCACCCCGCGGATGGCGTGCCGGGTGGTCTGCGGGCGGTTGCTGACGATGCCGACCTTCTCGCCGACGATCGCGTTGGTCAGCGTGGTCTTGCCGGCGTTGGGGCGGCCCACCAGGCAGGCGAAGCCGCTGCGGTACGGCTGCTCCGGCGTGCTCACCGGCCCAGTCTCCCACCCCGCTGTGACATCGTCGGCCTACCGGCCGACACCGCGGCCACGTGCCGTCCCCTCCACGCGTGGAGCCCCCACGACCGCTCCTCGCGGAGGCCTCCGGCCCCCACTCGTCGCGGTCAGGAGGTCGAGCGCAGCACCCCGTCGGGGCCGGCGAGGTGCACCGGCGCGGACGGCGTCAGGTCGTGGACCGCGGCCAGCCCGGCCGCCTCCACGGCGTCGGCACCGGAGACGACCGCCGCCGCCTCCAGGCCCTCCACCCCGCTGGACACCGCCGCCGCGACCGCGGCCTGCAGGGCGGACAGCTGCAGCGAGGGCAGCGCCACGCTCGCGGCCACGTAGGTGCGCCCGTCGGTGTCGCGCACCGCGGCGCCCTCGGGTGCGCCGGTGCGGCCGCGGGCGGAGCGGGCCAGGGTGACGAGCTTGGCGTCCTCGGGCTGCAGGTCAGGTGCCGACACGGGGCGTCAGCCTTCCACGCCCGCCGAGACGTCGGCCCGGGTGGCCCCGGACTGGTGCTCGGGGTCGGCGTCGGGCAGCCGCGTGACGAGCAGGGTGTCGATCCGGTTGCGCCGGCCGCCGGTGCTCTCGGCCACCAGCAGCAGCCCGGCGACCTCCGCCTGCGAGCCCTCGATCGGCACCAGGCCCAGCTCCCGGGCGAGCAGCCCGCCGACGGTCTCGACGTCGTCGTCGCGGGGCAGCTCGACGTCGAAGAGCTCGGCGAGGTCCTCCACCGGCAGCCGGGCGGTGATCCGCACCGACCCGTCGTCGAGGTGCTCGACCGGCGGGCGCTGCACGGCGTCGTGCTCGTCGGCGATCTCACCGACGATCTCCTCGAGGATGTCCTCGATGGTGACCAGCCCGGCGAAGCCGCCGTACTCGTCGACCACGATCGCGATGTGCGTGCGGCGGGCCTGCATGTCGCGCAGCAGCTCGTCGACCGGCTTGGACTCCGGCACGAACGCCGCCGGCCGCATGAGCTCCTCGACCCGGGGCCCGCGCGAGTCGCCGAGGTTCTGCGACCGGCGCACCAGGTCCTTGAGGTAGACGACGCCGACGACGTCGTCGACGTTCTCCCCGATCACCGGGATGCGGCTGAACCCGCTGCGCAGCGCCAGGGCCAGCGCCTGCCGGACGGTCTTCGTGCGCTCGATCCAGACGACGTCGGTGCGCGGCACCATGACCTCGCGGGCGATGGTGTCGCCCAGCTCGAACACCGAGTGGATCATGTTGCGCTTGCCGGACTCGACGACGCCGCGCTCCTCGGCCATGTCGACCAGCTCGCGCAGCTCCACCTCGGTGGCGAACGGCCCGTCGCGGTAGCCGCGGCCCGGGGTGATCGCGTTGCCGACCAGGATGAGCAGCGTGGCCACCGGGCCCAGGACGCGGCCGAGCAGCCGCACCAGCCCGGCGGTGGCCAGCGCGGTCGGGTAGGCGTGCTGGCGGCCCAGGGTGCGCGGGCCGACGCCGACGAGCACGTAGCTGACGACGGTCATCACCGCGGCGGCGACCAGGACCGCCCGGCCGGTGCCCTCGACCAGCTCGAGCACGACCACGGTGACCAGGACCGCGGCGACCATCTCGCAGACGATCCGCAGCAGCAGGAGCAGCGACACGTGCCGCGCCCGCTCGGAGAGGACGTCCTCCAGGGTGGCCGCCCGGCGCACGCCGTCGCGCCGCAGCTCCTCGACGCGCGCCTTGGACACCCGCTGCAGGGCGGCGTCCAGCGCGCCGAAGAGCCCGGCGAGGGGCACCAGGCAGACGGCGACGACCAGCAGGGCGATCGCGCCGGCGCTCATCGCGTCACCGCGACCCGGGCCCCCGTTCGGCCGGCTCGCCGGTCACCGGCTGCCGCGGCGCGGACCGCCAGCCCTCGAGCAGGCGGTTCTGCAGGCCGAACATCTCCCGCTCCTCCTCCGGCTCCATGTGGTCGTAGCCGAGCAGGTGCAGCACGCCGTGGGTGGCCAGCAGCAGCAGCTCGTCGTCCATGGAGTGGCCGGCGGCGCGGGCCTGCCGGACGGCGACCGACGGGCACAGCACCACGTCGCCGAGCAGGGCCGGGCCCGGCTCGGGGTCGTCGGGCCGGGCGGTGTCGAGCTCGTCCATGGGGAAGGCCAGGACGTCGGTCGGCCCCTTCTCCCCCATCCAGCGCTCGTGCAGCGTGGACATGTGGTCGGGGTCGACGCACAGCACCGACAGCTCGGCCATCGGGTTGACGCCCATCTCGGCGAGCACGTACCGGCAGATGCCGGTCAGCTCCGCCTCGTCGACGGCGATCTCGGACTCGTTGGCGACCTCGACGGGCACCGCGCTCAGCTCCCCTGCTGCCGGCGTGGCCGCGCCGGCCGGCCGCCCTGCGGTCCCGCGGCGGCCGGGCGGTCCTCGCGCTGCCGGCTGGCGTCCCACCGCTCGTAGGCGTCGACGATGTCGCCCACCAGCCGGTGGCGGACGACGTCGGAGCTGGTGAGGTTGGCGAAGTGCACGTCCTCGATGCCGTCGAGGATCTCCCGCACGATCCGCAACCCGCTCTGCGCGCCGCCGGGCAGGTCGACCTGGGTGATGTCACCGGTGACGACGATCTTGGAGCCGAAGCCGAGCCGGGTGAGGAACATCTTCATCTGCTCGGCGGTGGTGTTCTGCGCCTCGTCGAGGATGACGAACGCGTCGTTGAGCGTGCGCCCGCGCATGTAGGCCAGCGGGGCGACCTCGATGGTGCCCGACTGCATCAGCCGCGGGATCGACTCGGGGTCGACCATGTCGTGCAGCGCGTCGTAGAGCGGCCGCAGGTAGGGGTCGATCTTCTCGCTGAGCGTGCCGGGCAGGTAGCCCAGGCGCTCGCCGGCCTCGACCGCGGGCCGGGTGAGGATGATCCGGTTGACCTGCTTGGTCTGCAGCGCCTGCACGGCCTTGGCCATCGCCAGGTAGGTCTTGCCGGTGCCGGCCGGGCCGATGCCGAAGACGACGGTGTGCGCGTCGATCGCGTCGACGTAGCGCTTCTGGTTCAGCGTCTTGGGCCGGATGGTGCGGCCCCGGCGGCTGATGATGTCGAGGCTGAGGACGTCGGCCGGCCGCTCGGACCCGCCGCTGCGCAGCATGCCGATGACCCGGCGCACCGAGTCGGGCCGCAGCGCCTGGCCGGTGCCGAGCAGCGCGATGAGCTCGTCGAAGACGCGGACGGCGAAGGCGTTGTCGGCCGGCTGCCCGGTCACGGCGATCTCGTTGCCGCGGACGTGCACGTCGGCGGCGAGCTCGCCCTCGACCAGCCGCAGCAGCTCGTCACCGGAGCCGAGCAGGGCGACCATCGAGACGGACTCGGGGACGGTGATGGTGGTGCGCACCGCGGCGGGGGTGGGACCGGCGAGGCTGCTGGCGCCGTCCGCGGCCGCGGCCTGCGCGGAGGCCTCGCGCGCGGTGGGCGCGCCGGGCACGGGGACGTTCGGGGATGGATCGGGCAAGTGCCCTCGACCCTGCCTTCCTGGCACTGAGGCTGCTGACCGGTCGAGTCTACCCGCGCGCGGGGGCCCGGAACCGCCCTCGCGGGCGGCCCTCACCGCCCGGTGTAGCTCGCCCTGCCCGGTCCCTCCTCGAGGAAGGAGGCCACCGCGCCGCGCAGGTCGGCGGTGGCGAACAGCGGCCCGGACACCTGCGCGGTGATCTCGTCGGCGGCCCGCACGCCGTGCCGGACGGCGGTGGTGACCAGCCGCTTGGTGGCCGCGTGCGCCAGCGTCGGCCCGGCCGCCAGCCGGCGGGCGAGGTCGCGGGCGGCCTCGGCGAAGCCGTCGTCGGGCAGCACGCGGTTGACCACGTCCCACCGCTCCAGGACGGCGGCCGGGTAGTGCTCGCCGGTGAGGATGAGCTCCTTGGCCCGCGCCGGGCCGGCGCGCTCGGCCAGCCGCTGCGGCCCGCCCATGGACGGGGTGAGCCCGACGACCACCTCGACCAGCCCGAAGGAGGCGCGCTCGGCGGCGACCAGCAGGTCGCAGGCGAGCGCGATCTCGAAGGCCGCGGTGAGGGTGAGCCCGTGCGCGGCGAAGACCGTGGGCACCGGGAGCTCCTCGATCGTCTGCGCGATGCGCAGGAGCCGGGCCCACAGCGCGGTGCCGCGCTGCGCGGGCTCGGGGCCCTCGGCGATCTCCCGGAAGCCGTGCACGTCGACCCCGCCGGAGACGACCTTCCCCCGGGCCTCGAGGAGCACCGCGCGGGCGCGGTCGGGGCGGCCGGGCTCGGTGAGGGCCACCAGCTCGGCCAGGACCTGCTCGAAGCCGGCGTACACCGGCTCGTCGAACAGGTTCAGCGGCGGCTTGTCCAGCACGACCACGGCGACGTCGCCGTCGCGCTCGAGCCGGACGGGGGCGGCGCCGGGTGCCTGGGTCATGCCGGTCACCCTGCCACGGACGGCTCAGCCGGGCGGCCACCCCAGGTCGCGGCCGCCCAGGACGTGCAGGTGCAGGTGGTGCACGGTCTGGCCGGCCTGCGGGCCGGTGTTGGCCACCAGCCGGTAGCCCGGCTCGGGGCCGTCGTCGGTGGCCAGCCCCTCCTGGACGGCGACCGCGTGCGCGGCGGCCACGACGTCGGCCAGCAGCTGCGGGTCGGCGCCCACGAGCAGGCCGGCCGTCGCGTGGTGGTCCTTGGGGATGACCAGCACGTGGGTCGGGGCCTGCGGGTTGATGTCGCGGAAGGCCAGCGTCCGATCGGTCTCGTGCACGACGTCGGCCGGGATCTCCCCGGCGACCATGCGGCAGAACAGGCAGTCGCTCACGCGCGCACCCTAGGGGGCGCCGGGGACGGCCGGAGGTCAGGATGGGTCGCCCACCACCGATCCCCTGGAGGTCCCGTGCCCCTCCCCCACCGACCCGGCCGGACGTAGTGGCCGCCCGTCGCGCTCTCCGGTCGGGGAGCCCCGTCGTCCCGTCCCTCTCGCGCCGCGCGTTCCTCGCCGGCCTGACCCTCGCCGCCGCTACCGCCTGCGGCCGCTCCTCCCCCGTCGGCCGTGGGACGGCCGCACCCGGCTCGCTCTCCATCGGCGCCATCCCCGACCAGGACCCCGAGGTCCTGCAGCGGCTCCACGGCACCGTGGCCGACTCGCTGTCGGCAGCGCTCGACCTCGACGTCACGTACACGCCGGTCACCGACTACGGCGCGGCGGTCTCCCTGTTCCGCACCGGCGACCTCGACCTCGTCTGGTTCGGCGGGCTGACCGGCGTCCAGGCCCGGTTGCAGACCCCGGGCGCCACGACGATCGCCCAGCGTGACGTCGACACGGACTTCCACTCGGTGTTCGTCGTGCAGTCCGCCACCGGGCTCGCGCCGTCGGACGACCTGCGCCCGCTGGCCGGCCTGCGGTTCACCTACGGCGCGGAGACCTCGACGTCGGGCCGGCTGATGCCCGCGTGGTTCCTGCAGCAGGCCGGCGTCGACCCGCAGGGCTTCCCCGGCGGCCCCGGCTTCTCCGGCTCGCACGACGCCACGTTGCAGCTCGTCGCCTCGGGCAGCTACCAGGCCGGTGTGCTCAACGAGCAGGTGTGGGCCGCGCGCACCGCGGAGGGCGCGGTCGACCCGTCGGTGGTCGCCTACGCCCGGACGCCGGGCTACCACGACTACCACTGGCTGCTCGGCCCGCGCGCCGCCGACCTCGCCGGCCCGCTGCGCGACTACTTCACCGGCCTGCGCGCCGACGACCCGGACGACGCCGCCGTCCTCGACCTGTTCGGCGCCGGGTCGTTCGTGCCGGCGCGCGCCTCGGACCACGACCGGATCGAGCAGATCGGCCGCGAGCTGGGGCTGGTCACCTGAGCGCCGTCCTGCGGCTGACCGGCGTGACCGTCCGCCTCGGGACGGCGACCGTGCTCGACGGCGTCGACCTCACCGTCGGCGCCGGCGAGCGGGTGGCCCTGGCCGGGGCGTCGGGTGCCGGGAAGTCGACGCTGCTGGGCGTGGTCAACGGCACCGTGCCGCCGTCGGCCGGGTCGGTGCGGGTGCTCGGGGCGGACCCGGCGGCGCTGCGCGGGGCGGCGCTGCGCCGGCTGCGCGCCCGGGTGGGCACGGTGCACCAGCACCTGGAGCTGGCCGGCGCGCTGCGGGTGGTGCACGAGGTCAACGCCGGGCGGCTGGGGTCGTGGCCGGCGCTGCGGGCGGCGTGGTCGCTGGTGCGGCCGCAGGGCGTGGCCGACGTCGTCGCCGCGCTGGCGCAGGTGGGCCTGGCCGACCGGGTGTTCGACCGCACCGACGCGCTCTCGGGTGGGCAGCGGCAGCGCGTGGCCGTCGCGCGGGTGCTCGTGCAGCAGCCCGACCTGGTGCTGGCCGACGAGCCGGCGTCCGCGCTGGACCCGGTGCTCACCGAGCGGGTGCTCGGCCTGCTCGCCGGGCCGGCGGGCCGCGGCGGCGCGCTGCTGGCCGCGCTGCACGACCCCGCGCTGGCGCTGCGGCACTGCGACCGGGTGGTGGGCCTGGCCGCCGGCCGGGTGGTCCTCGACGCCCCGGCGGCCGCGCTGACCGTCGCCGACCTCGCCGGGCTCTACGGGACGCCGGCGTGACCGCGCTGCTCGAGCGGCCGGCCGCCGTCGCCCCCCGCCTGCGGCGCGACCGGCGGCGCTGGGCGTGGGGGCTGGCCGCGCTGGCCGCCGTCGGCTGGTCGGTGGCCGGGGCGCTCGACGGGGTCAACCCGGCCGGGGCGGCCCAGGTCGGCGCCTTCGCCGCGGCCGCCCTCTCCCCCGCCGTCGACGGCGCGTTCCTCGGCGTGCTGGCGACGGCGGCGCTGGTGACGGTCGCCTACGCCGTCCTCGGCACCGCGCTGGCCGTGCTGCTCGGGGCGCTGGGCGCCGGAGCCGCCGCGCGCACCACCTGGGGACGGCGCCGGCTGGGCCGGCTGGGCCGGCTGGCCACCCGCGGGGTGCTCGCCGTCCCCCGCGGGCTGCACGAGGCGGTGTGGGGGCTGCTGCTGGTCACCGTGCTGGGCCTGGACCCGTGGGTCGGCGTCCTGGCGATCGGCCTGCCCTACGGCGCGGTGACCGCCACGGTGTTCGGCGCGCTGCTCGACGAGGTGCCCCGCGGGCCGTACGAGGCGCTGCGGGCGGCGGGGGCGGGGCGGGTCGCCGCGGCGCTGTACGGGCTGCTGCCCCGGGCGGCCGGCGGGCTGCTGTCCTACGCCTGCTACCGGCTGGAGTGCGCGGTGCGCTCGGCCGTGGTGCTCGGCCTGGTCGGCGCCGGCGGGCTGGGCTACCAGCTGTCGCTGTCGTTCTCCTCGCTGCGCTGGCCGCAGGTGTGGAGCGCGGTCTACGCGCTGGCGCTGCTGTGCCTGGCCGCCGACGTCGCCGGTCGCGCGGTGCGCCGCCGGCTGGCCGCCCCGCGGCGGCGGGCCGGCGTGCTCTCCCGCGACCGGGTGCTCACGGCCGCGGTGCTCGGCACGCTCGCCGCGGGAGCGTGGTCGTGGTGGTTCCTGGCGCTGTCGCCGGCGTCGCTGGTGTCGGCGCGGGCCCGCGAGCAGGTCGGTGTCGTGCTGCGCGCCGCGTGGCCGCCGTCGGCCGACGCCGACCTGCTGCGGTCGGTGGCGTCGGCGGCGGTGGGAACCGTGCAGACGTCGGTGCTCGCGATCGCGCTCGCGTCCGTGGGGGCGGTGGTCGTGATGGGGGTCGCGGCGCGGCCGGCCGGGCGCTGCCCGCCGGGCCGGCGCCTGGCCGGCGTGCTGGTGCGGCTGGCGCTGCTCCTGCTGCGCGCGGTGCCGGCGCCGGTGTGGGCGCTGGTCCTGCTGTTCGTGCTGCTGCCCGGGGTGCTGCCGGGCGCGGTCGCGCTGGGCGTCTACACGCTGGGGGTGCTCGGCCGGCTGGCCGGTGAGGCGGTCGAGGAGGCCGACGCCGGTCCGCGGGCGGCGCTCGGCGCGCTGGGGGCGCACCCGGTGGCCGGGTGGCTGTACGGGGTGGCGCCGGTGGTGGCCGGGCCGGTGCTGGCGTACGCGCTCCACCGGTGGGAGGTGACCGTGCGGGACACGCTGCTGGTCGGGCTGCTCGGCGCCGGCGGGCTCGGGGCGCTGCTGGCCTCGGAGCTCGCCACGTTCGACTGGCCCGCGGTCGCCACGGTGCTCGCCGCGACCGTCGTCCTCACCCTCGCCGTCGACCTGGTCGGTGACCGCGCCCGCCGCGCGCTGCGCTGAGCCGGGACCGCCGTCCTCCCGCACGTGCCATCGCGCGGGAGGACGCCCCACGACGGCCTTCCTGCAGGGGCGCGCCGCGAGCGTGCGAGCGGCGGGGGGCAGGGAGGTCCTTCATCTGATCGTCGCCGGGCACCCGCCTACCGCCAGCGGGTGGTCACCGACAGGGCGGCCAGGGCGGCGGCGCCGGCGGTCGAGGTCCGCAGCACCTCCGGGCCGAGCCGCACCACCTGCGCGCCGGCCGCCCGCAGCGCCACCACCTCGCCGTCGGTGAGCCCGCCCTCGGGCCCCACGACGACGGCGACCGTGCCGCTCGCGGGCACCTCGACGCCCGACAGCGGACGGCGGCCCTGCTCGTGCAGCACCAGCGCGAGGTCGACGTCCTCGAGCTCGCCGCACACCTGCCGGGTGGTCATCGGCTCCGAGACCTCGGGCACCCGCGGCCGCCGCGACTGCTTGCTCGCCGCCCGCGCCGCGGCCCGCCACCGGGCCAGGCCCTTCTCGACGCGGTCCTCGCGCCAGCGGGTGACGCAGCGCGCGGCCGCCCACGGCACGATCCGGTCCACGCCGAGCTCGGTGGCCAGCTCCACGGCCAGCGGTCCGCGGTCGCCCTTGGGCAGCGCCTGTACCAGCCACAGCTCCGGCTCGGCCTGCGGCACCTCCAGCCGGGCGGTCACCTGCACCCGCAGGCCGGCCGCGCCGGCGTCGAGCACCGTGCCCTCGGCGACCGTGCCGCGGCCGTCGCCGATCCGCACCGGCTCGCCGGTGGTCAGCCGCAGCACGTCGACGGCGTGCCGGCCCTCGGCCCCGCCGACGAGCAGCTCGGGTGCGTCGGGCAGCTCGTCGAGCAGGAACAGCGGGGCGCCGTCGAGGACGGGCCGCTGCTGGCCGGGGGCCGGCCCGCTCACTTGAAGGGGTTCCGCACCCGCGAGAACAGCCCGCCGTGTCCGTCGCCGGACCCCGACGCGGACGCCGGACGGTCCTCGCTGCGGAGCACCGCGAGCTCGCGCAGCAGCTTCTCCTGCTCGGCGTCGAGGCGGGTCGGCGTCTGGACGTCGACGTGCACCAGCAGGTTCCCGCGGCCGGTGGCCCGCAGCCGCGGCGCGCCCTGCCCACGCAGGGTGAGCACGGTGCCCGGCTGGGTGCCGGGGCGGACGTCGACGTCGGTCTCCCCGCCGTCGAGCAGGGTCAGCGGCAGCGTGGTGCCCAGCGCCGCGGCGGTCATCGGCAGCGTGACGTGGCAGTGCAGGTCCTCGCCGTCGCGGCGGAACACCTCGTGCGGGCGCTCGCGGATCTCCACGTACAGGTCGCCGGCCGGCCCGCCGCCGGGGCCGACCTCGCCGCGGCCGGTGAGCCGGATCCGCATGCCGTCCTCGACGCCGGCGGGCACCTTGACCGGGATGGTCCGGCGGGCGCGCACCCGGCCCTCGCTGCCGCACTCGGGGCACGGCTCGGGGATGACCTGGCCGGTGCCGGCGCAGGTCGGGCAGGGCCGGGTGGACACGACCTGGCCGAGGAACGAGCGCTGCACGCTCTGCACCTCGCCGCGGCCGGAGCAGGTGGCGCAGGTGACCGGGTGGGTGCCCGGTGCGGTGCCCGCGCCGCTGCAGGTGCCGCACAGGACCGCGGTGTCGACGGTGATCTCCTCGGTGGTGCCGAAGACCGTCTGCTCCAGGTCGAGCTCGATGCGGATCAGCGCGTCGTCGCCCTCGCGCACGCGGCTGCGGGGGCCGCGGGCGCCCATCCCGCCGGCGCCGCCGAAGAAGGCGTCCATGATGTCGCCGAGGCCGCCGAAGCCGGCCTGCCCGAACGGCGAGCCGCCGCCGGCACCGGGGCCGGTCTCGAACGGGTCGCCGCCGAGGTCGACGATGCGGCGCTTGTCGGGGTCGGTCAGCGCCTGGTAGGCGCGGCTGACCTCCTGGAAGCGCTCCTTGGCCTCGGGGTCGGGGTTGACGTCGGGGTGCAGGTCGCGCGCCAGCCGCCGGTAGGCCTTCTTGATGTCGGCGTCGGACGCGCCCCGGGACAGCCCGAGGACGCCGTAGTAGTCGGTTGCCATCTGTCTTCGAGACCTCAGCTCTCGGCCAGCAGCTGGCCGACGTAACGGGCCACGGCGCGGACCGCGGCCATGTTGCCCGGGTAGTCCATGCGGGTGGGGCCGACGATGCCCAGGCCCCCGAGGGCCCGGTCCCCGGTGCCGTACCCCACGGAGACGACCGATGCACCGGTCAGTGCCTCGTGCGCGTTCTCCTCGCCGATGCGCACCAGCACCGCGCCGCCGGTGTCGACCTCGCTGATCAGCTTGAGGACGACGACCTGCTCCTCCAGCGCCTCCAGCAGCGGGCGCAGGCTGCCCGGGAAGTCCAGGGCGGTGCGGGCGAGGTTCGCCGTCCCGCCGATGACCAGCCGGTCCTCCCCCGGCTCGACCAGCGTCTCCACCAGCGTGGCGCTCACCGCGGCCACCAGCGCCCGCAGGTGCGGCGGCGCGGTGTCGACCAGGTCGGGCACCCGGCTGCCGGCGTCGGCCAGGCGGGCGCCGGCGAAGGCGGAGTTGAGCAGCGCGCGGAGGTCGGCGACGTCGTCCTGGGCCATGTCGACCGGGCACTCCACGACCCGCTGCTCGACCCGGCCGGTGTCGGTGATGAGCACCAGCAGCAGCCGGGAGGCGGTCAGCTGCACCACCTCGAGGTGGCGGACGGCGCTGCGCGAGAGCGTCGGGTACTGCACGACGGCGACCTGGTGGGTCAGCTGCGCCAGCAGCCGCACCGTGCGGCCCAGGACGTCGTGCAGGTCGACGGCGCCGTCGAGGAAGCGCTCGATCGCCTTGCGCTCGGCGGCCGACAGCGGCTTGACCGCCGAGAGCCGGTCGACGAACAGGCGGTAGCCCTTGTCGGTGGGCACGCGGCCGGCGCTGGTGTGCGGCTGGGTGATGTAGCCCTGCTCCTCGAGGACGGCCATGTCGTTGCGGATGGTGGCCGGCGAGACGCCGAGGTCGTGCCGCTCGGCGAGGGCCTTGCTGCCCACCGGGTCGTTGGTGGAGACGTAGTCCTGGACGATGGCCCGCAGGACCTGCAGGCGGCGTTCGTCGTGCGCCACGGTGACACCTCCCCGTACCGGTCGACGTGCCCGTGCGGGCTCCGGGAGACGCGGCCTGCTCCCACCGGGCGCCCCGGTGGGCTGGCACTCGCACGGACCGAGTGCCAGCCCAGCATACGACCGGGCGGCTGGTTCGTCGCGGACTCGGACGCACGCCACACCCGCAGGGGGCGGGCGGGCCCCCCGAGCCGGTGGATAGGCTGACGGACCGACGGTGCCGGAACGGGGTGGGTCAGGACGGAGGTCGGGTCCCTGGTCTTCAAAGCGGTGCGCGACGGTCGTCCCTATCCCGAGCACGGCCTGGCCACGAAGGACTGGGCGATGATCCCGCCCCGGCAGATCCGGCTCGACACGCTGGTCACCACCAAGCGCGAGCTGGCCCTGGACACCCTCCTGGCCGACGACTCCACCTTCTACGGCGACCTCTTCCCGCACGCCGTCCAGTGGCACGGCGAGCTCTACCTCGAGGACGGCCTGCACCGGGCGCTGCGGGCGGCACTGCAGCAGCGCACCGTCATCCACGTCCGCGTGCTCGACCTCGACGCGCTCATGCCCGCCGACCCCGGACGCCCGCACTGACCACGCCGCTCGCCGAGCTGGACGGGGTCGTGCTGCGCCGGGCGCACGCGGACGACGTCCCGGCCATCGTGACGCTCCTGACCGACGACGTCCTCGGCGCCGGCCGCGAGGTCGCCGACCTCGCCCCCTACGAGGCGGCCTTCGCCGCGGTGGACGCCGACCCCGCGCACCTGCTGGTGGTCGCCGACGACGGGGGCGCCGTCGTCGGCACGCTGCAGCTGACGTTCCTCCCCGGGCTGTCCCGCGGCGGCACGCTGCGGGCCCAGGTGGAGGGCGTGCGGGTGGCCGCGGCGGTCCGCGGGCGCGGGCTGGGCGAGGCGATGCTGCGGTGGTGCGCCGACGAGGCCCGCCGCCGTGGCGCGAGCCTGGTGCAGTTGACGACCGACAAGCGCCGCACCGACGCCCACCGCTTCTACGCGCGCCTCGGCTACGTCGCCTCCCACGAGGGCTTCAAGCTGGAGCTGTAGGGCCCGCCGTGCGGCTCGCGTGCCCTGCGGCGCTGCTCGGTCCGCAGCGGCCGACGGTGCAGCCTCGCGCCGCGTCGTCCTCCCGGCATGCTCCGGCCTCCGTGCACCTCCCTGTCCCTACGCAGCCCGTTACGGGAGGGTCCGCGGTCCGCTCACGACTGTCGGCTCGACTTGGGCGTCTCGACGTCGGGCCGGTCGCCGTATCGCCTCCGCGAGCACGAACGCCCCGGCTGCGCCCGTCAGCAGGCCCGAGATCGCCTCCCACCACGGCTGGGCGTCCCAGGGACCGATCGCGTAGGAGAAGAAGGCGACGAGCGGTGATGCCAGGATCAGCAGCACCGCCGCCGCACCGCTCGCCCAGCCGCGGGCGAACACCGCAACGCCCGCGAACAGCAACGGCGGTAGCAGGAGCCAGCACCAGATGGTGACGTTCGAGCCCACGGGGCTGACCACGGTGCCCTCGAGACCCGAGCGCAGGGCCGCCAGTCCGACGTCCGTCACGCTCAGCACGGTCGCCAGGAGGGCCGCGACGGAGGGAAGCCCTGGCCTTCGTCCGGTCAGAGCCCAGGGCAGGGGCAGGAGAGCGATGGCGAGGACGAGCAGCGACGCACCGGCCAGCTGTGCAGCCGCCCCCGCGGGCAGCCACGGCTCCTGGGGTGGGAGGAAGTCGTAGAGGTGGTCCATCCGTGTCTCACACGACCGGGTCTCCTGGTTCCCGCGCCACGGGCATGCACCGGCCCAGCGCTGCCAGGACGCGGCGTGCACGAGGCCTCCGGACGCCATCAGCGTCGTCGCCACCCACACCTTCACGACCCTCGACACCAGGGCTCCCCTCCCCCGCAGAGCGTGCGGCGCCTCGGCAGGCGTGTCCGTTCTGAGGATCCGTCGGCCCGTCGAGTGTCCTGGAGCGGCCCACTACGGGGGAGCCGAGCCAGGTCCAGCGGTCACATCGGGCAGGCGCTTGCTCGGTGCACGGCGGCCCCGCGAGCGGCGTTCGTTTCGCCGTGCTCCAGTTCGTACGTGCACTCGCTGCACGGTTGCCCCTCGGGGACCCGGAGACT
The DNA here is from genome assembly GCF_003002915.1 of Geodermatophilus tzadiensis. GTDB lineage: Bacteria > Actinomycetota > Actinomycetes > Mycobacteriales > Geodermatophilaceae > Geodermatophilus > Geodermatophilus tzadiensis. The sequence continues at coordinate 48,206 of NZ_PVTG01000018.1, forward strand.
CCCGGGATGCTCGCGCCAGTCGTGCCTACAGGCCGGACAGGTCCCGTGGGACCGCACGTGACGGCGTCGTACTGGATTAGCGAGAACGCAGGCGAAGCCGTTGGCAGTGCCTTTGACCATGTCGCTGTGGCCACAGGCAGGCACCCCCTCGTCCGCAGCACAAGGTTTGAGGAGATTACGGTCTTCGCCGGCAGCGCAGCATACGACCCGTCCAAGCAACGGCCCAACAGCTACACGGTGCTCGGGCGCCGCTGATCCGGGACTGGCGGTGGCGACTTGCGTCGCCGTAAGCCCGCCTTTACGGCGAGCCCCGCAGGTGTCTCTGAGCGGCCCACTTAGGAACATCCATGCGTGGGGCCGGGCCGTGCTGGACCGCGCAGGACAGGAACCGCTGGCAGACGGTGCATCGCGATCGTCAGATCTGGAGATCCTTAAGTGTCTCCACTCCCAACCAGAAGGCCGCAGCGCCGGAGGGCACGACGCAGTGTGGTTGTAGCGCCTCGCGGTAGTACCGATCATCGGTTCCGACGTAGCGGATTCGCCGCAGCCAGGTAGGCTCGGCTTCGGCGGAGTCGCGAGCGAACTCGTCATTCAGCTCGAAGCGGTGCTTCTCCTTCAGTCTGCCGCTATGGCGATTCCACCACTCCTCCGAGTCAATCAGCAACAGCGTGCAGATTTCTGGCCGCAGATTTAGGAGATTGACCGCCACCCCAGTAAGACAGAATCGCGCTTGGCCCTCGTCAAGCAACTGGCGTAGGTACCTAAGATGTGCATGGCCGTAGAACGACCTCGGGTCCATCTGAGGTCGCTCGTCCCCAACGTTGAACAGCTCCTCCAGGTACTCGCGATACATGCCATGCGTGACGGAGAATTCAACTTCGTCATCGTCCGCCTCGGCCTGAAGCATGAAGGAGGGAATCACGTGAGCCATGCTACCGTGGAGGGGTGCCTTATTCTTCTCAGATCGCCTCTTAAGCAGTAAGTAGGTGTCAGGTCCGTCCCTATAAGCTATGAGCACCGAAACGGCTAGGCCAGCCGCACGCAGGGACCCATCGACTACGGGATCGCTCACCTGACTATGCAGGTTGCCCCTAAGAATCAACTTTTTCTGCATCCTTGAGAACCGGCGCTTCTCCTCCCGTGAGGAAGCGGCAGTCAGGAACTCGTAGGATAATGCGTCGCAGGTATCAAAAACTTGGAGATAGCGGTCGACGCGGCAGTCGATCGTGAGGCTTTCACCCACGTTCAGGTGAACCATAGAGAATGTTGCCTTGTTGATCTTCGGGTCTACCGTTCCTCGCTTCTCTAGCATCTTCCGATACCGCGACGAACTCGCGCTCAGGTTTGTCTGCTTCGCAGGCGGACTTCGGTCGAGTTGGCCAAGTACCGATTCCGGTCGATCACGCTGCTCCTCGGGTGCTGGGAAAATGGCGACCGGATATCGATGATCGCCTCGGACCAGCAATGGCTGCTCCTGATATTGGTCGCATAAGTAGTCAAGGACCGCTGGACGTAAAGCTTCGCGCGCCCGAGTGAGTTGCTTCTCTATGGCCCACCGAGCAAGGCGACTTCGACCGTGCCAGAGGTCGGTCAGCGCCGCCTTCGCTGACGTGTAGACCGAAGGGGGGAGAGTCTCCACGTGGGCTACCGTCCCACGACATCGGCGAAGTGGGCAGGCAGCACAACGCGATCCCCAACTGAGGAGTCGACTTCGGGGCCCGCTTCGGGCCGCGGGCGGGTCGAGGATGAAACTCTGCCCGCCCGCCGCAGTTGCGGGGAGGGTGACTTGCGGGTGGTGAATTAAGGGTCGAGCCAACTGCAGAGGGCGCGCCGGTTCGCCCAGCAGGCTCCGGCCGGTGTCCCTGAAGCCGCCTTCAAGGACGCGCGAGGGGCGTACGGGATTCGCAGGACAGCGCCTCGTCCGGGAGGGCGGTCTACTGGCGAGGCCCGTCCGGAGCGCGCGAGGCGTCCCGCGGCTACAGCCAGCCCTTGTCGGCGGCGACGCGGGCGGCCTCCACCCGCGTGCGGGCCCCGGTCTTGCCGATCGCCGAGGACAGGTAGTTGCGCACCGTCCCCTCCGACAGGAAGAGCCGGCGGGCGATGTCGGCGACGGTGGCGCCGTCGGCGGCCTCGCGCAGCACGTCGGCCTCGCGCGCCGACAGCGGGGTGGCCCCGAGGGCCAGCGCCGCGGCCGCGAGCTCCCGGTCGATCACCCGCTCCCCGGCGACGACGGCCCGGATGGCCCTCGCCAGCTCGGCGACCGGCGCGTCCTTGACCAGGAACCCGGCGGCGCCGACCTCCATCGCCCGCCGCAGGAAGCCGGGCCGCCCGAAGGTGGTGAGCACGACGGCACGCACCGCGGGCAGCTCCGCGGCCAGCTCGCGGGCGGCCTCGATGCCGTCCTGCCCGGGCATCTCGATGTCGAGCAGCGCGACGTCGGGCGCGTGCTCGCGCGCGGCGGCCAGCACCTGGTCGCCGCGGCCGACCTCGGCGACGACGGTGATGTCCTCCTCGAGGTCGAGCAGCGCCCGCAGCGCGCCGCGGACCATCGACTGGTCCTCGGCCACCAGCACCCGGATCACCGGGTCCCCGCCTCCGCCGGGACCGCGACCAGCGGCAGGACGGCCCGCAGCTCGTACCCGCCGTTGCGTCCCGCGCCGCCGGTCAGCGCCCCGCCGAGCGCGCCCACCCGCTCGGCCAGCCCGGCCAGCCCGGACCCGGGCTCGGTGTCGTCGGCGGGCCCGCGACCGTCGTCGGTCACGGTGAGCACCGCCGCCGCGCCGTCGTCGGTGAGGGTGACGGTCACCGCGCGGGCGCCGCTGTGCCGCAGCACGTTCGTCGTCGCCTCGCGGACCACCCAGCCGAGCGCGGCGTCGACCGGCCCGGGCAGCGGCGGCACCCGGGCCGGCAGCCGCGCGGCGATGCCCGCGCCCGACAGCGCCGAGCGGGCCTCGGCCAGCGCCTGGGCGCAGCTGACCTGCCGGTAGCCGCTGACCGCGTCGCGGACCTCGGCCAGCGCGCGGCGGGCGGCGGCCTCGACGTCGGCCATCTCGGCGCGCGCCCGGGCGGGGTCGACCTCGGCCAGCCGCCCGGCCAGCTCGCTCTTGAGCGCGATGAGCGACAGGCTGTGGCCGAGCAGGTCGTGCAGGTCGCGGGCGAAGCGCAGCCGCTCCTCGGCGACGGCGTTGCGGGCCAGCTCCTCGCGGGCCTCGGCCAGCTCGGCGTTCACCGACACCAGGTGCCGGGTGCCGCGCAGCGCGAACGCGGTCAGCAGGCACAGCACCGGCAGGACGAGCAGCCCGGTCTCGCCGTGCAGGGTGACCACCGCGGCGCACACCAGCGCGGCCGCGAGGACCGCCGGCCACGTCCAGCGGGTGGGCAGCGCCACGGTCGACGCCGCCGAGACGTAGATCAGCAGCCCGGCCCAGGACGGCCCCAGCCACACCGCCAGCCCGGTGCCGAGGACGGCGACCACGGCCAGCCGCCCGAGCAGCGACCCGCTCCAGCAGCCGCCGAACGCCCGCCGGAAGACGTCGAGGTAGACGCCGGTGAACACCAGCAGCGCGGCACCGGCGACCACGCGGACGCCGAGCGGGCGGTCGGTGGTGACCAGGTCGGCGGCCGGGAAGAACTGGAACAGCAGCCAGGGCAGCGCCCAGCCGACGCGGTACCAGCGGGGACGGGGGTCCACGGCGCCCGACCGTAGCCCGCTCAGCCCGCGACCGCGGGCAGCGACCGCCGCCGGGCGGCGACCACGGCCAGGACCGCGAAGGCGAGCGCGAACGCGGTGAGGGCCGCGGCCGCGGCGGGGGACGGCGGCCGGCCCTCAGCGGCGGCGCGGCCGGCCTCGGCGTACCAGTAGGACGGCAGCCCGTGCGCCACCGCGCGCAGGCCCGAGGGGAACAGCTCGACCGGCACCCACAGGCCGCCGAGCGCGGCCAGCACGGTGCCGACGATCCCGACCGCGCCGCCGGCGGCCCGCTCCTCCAGCGCCCAGCCGAGCAGCAGCCCCAGCGCCACGAACGCCGCCGACCCGAGCCACAGCACGCCGACCAGCCCGGCCCACTCCCCCGGCGCGAGCCGCACGCCGTTGACGAACCGGCCGGTGAGGGCGACCACGACCAGCGGCGGCAGGGTCAGCAGCATCCCGACGGCGACGTCGACGGCGACCACCGACGTCTGCGGCACCGGGGTGACCCGCAGCTGCCGCAGCCACCCCGACGCGCGGTCGAAGGAGAGCCGGACGGTCGCGCCGAGGGCGGCCCCGATGGCGCCGTAGGCCATCATCGCGACCATCGTGGCCGCCGCCTGCTCGGGGCTGACCCCGCCCGGCGTGCCGGCGAAGACCTGGGTGAAGAAGACGGTGAAGGCGGCCGGCAGCAGCACGGTGAAGAACAGGAACTGCCGGTTGCGGGCCACCCGGCGCAGCTGGAAGGCGAGCAGCGGGCTCATCGGGTTCCCCCGGTCAGGGTCAGGACGGCGTCCTCGAGGCTGGCGCCGCGGACCTCGAGGTCGGCCAGCGGGACGCCGGCGGCGAGCAGCGCGCGCAGCGTAACGTCGACGTCGGTGGTGGTGAGCGCGACGGTGCCGCCCTGCCGGTCGACGGCGGTGACGCCGGGCAGCGGGTCGGGCAGCCGGCCCGCGGTGAGGCGGACGGTGCGCCCACCGACCGCCGAGCGCACCTGCGCGGAGGCCCCGTCGGCGACCACCCGCCCACCGGCCAGCACCACCACCCGGTCGGCGACGGCGTCGGCCTCCTCGAGGTGGTGGGTGGCGAACACGACGGTGGTGCCGCGGGCGGCCAGGTCGCGCATCGTCGTCCAGAAGGCCCGGCGGCCCTCGGCGTCCATCGCCGACGTGGGCTCGTCGAGCAGCAGCAGCGGCGGCTGACCGGCCAGGGCGAGGGCGAGCAGCACGCGCTGGCGCTGGCCGCCCGACAGCGCGCCGACGTCGCGGCCGAGCAGCCCGCCGGTGCCGGTGGTGGCGGTCAGGTCCTCGAGCGGCCAGGGGTCGGGGTAGCTGCTGCGGACCAGGTGCACCACCTCGCCGACGCGCGCGTCCCCCGGCAGGCCGCCGTGCTGCAGCATCGCGCCGACGCACCCGGCGCGGACGGCGTCGGCCGGGCGGCGACCCAGCACGCGCACGCTGCCGACCGCGGGGCGCAGCAGCCCGAGGACGGCGCCGACGGTGCTGGACTTGCCCGCGCCGTTGGGACCGAGCAGCGCGACGGTCTCGCCGCGGCCGATGCGCAGGTCGAGGCCGTCGACGGCGAGGACGTCGCCGTGGCGGACGGTGAGGCCGGAGACCTCGAGAGCGGTGGTGGACACGGCGTCGAGCCTGTCCGCGCACCCGGTGCCGGCAGTAGTGCGGGACGTCGCCGTCCCGCCGTGACACCTGTCAGTCCGTGAGGTCCCGCACGACGGCGTCGGCGAGCAGGCGGCCGCGGTCGGTGAGCACCGCCCGGCCGGCCGCGTGGGCGGCCGGGTCGAGCAGGCCGCGGGCGACGGCGTCGGCGGCGCGCAGCCGGCCGGCGTCCGACAGCGCGGGAAGCGGCAGCCCGTCGCGCAGCCGCAGGCCGAGCATCACCGTCTCCAGCGCGCGGTCGGCGGGCTCGAGGACCTCGCTGTCGGCCACCGGGTCCTCCCCCGCAGCCAGCCGCTGCGCGTAGGCGGCCGGGTGCTTGACGTTCCACCACCGCACCCCGCCGACGTGGCTGTGTGCACCCGGCCCGACGCCCCACCAGTTCGCGTTGGCCCAGTACAGCTCGTTGTGCCGGCAGCGGGCGGCGTCCCCGCGCGACCAGTTGCTCACCTCGTACCAGTCGAACCCGGCGCCGCGCAGCACGGTGTCGGCCTGCACGTAGCGGTCGGCGAGCACGTCGTCGTCAGGCAGCGGCAGCTCGCCGCGGGCGATGCGGCGGGCCAGCCGGGTGCCCTCCTCGACGATGAGCGCGTAGGCGCTGACGTGGTCGACCGGCGCGGCCAGGACGGCGTCGAGGGAGGCGGACCAGTCGGCGTCGGTCTCGCCCGGCGTGCCGTAGATGAGGTCGAGGTTGACGTGCGCGAAGCCGGCGGCGCGGGCCTCGCGTGCGGCCTGGACGGCGCGGCCGGGGGTGTGCCGGCGGTCGAGGACGGCCAGCACGTGCTCGGCGGCCGACTGCATGCCCAGGCTCAGCCGGGTGAAGCCGGCCGCGCGCAGGGTGCCCAGGCTCGCCGGCGTCACGGACTCGGGGTTGGCCTCGGTGGTCACCTCGACGTCGTCGGCGACGGGGAACAGCTCCCGGACGGCGGCCAGCACGGCGGCCAGGTCCTCGGCGGGCAGCAGCGTCGGGGTGCCGCCGCCGACGAAGACGGTGGAGACCGTCGGCAGGTCGGGGCCGAGGACGTCGGCCGCGCGGCGCAGCTCGGTGATCGCCGTCCCGGCGTACTCGGCGCGGTTCGCGCCGGGGCCGAGCTCGTCGGAGGTGTAGGTGTTGAAGTCGCAGTAGCCGCAGCGGGTGGCGCAGAACGGCACGTGCACGTAGAGCCCGAAGGGCGTGCGGGCCAGTCCCTCGCGGGCGCTGTCGGGGAGCTGCAGGGTCCGCGGCGGGGCCTCCAGCAGCGGCAGGACGGTGTTCATCTGACCCCAGTGTGCCGCGCCGGGCAGGATGTCCGGTCGTGGCTGACGACGACGTGCTGCAGGTCTCGGTCGAGCGCGGGGTGGCGACCCTCACGCTCGACTCCCCCGCCAACCGCAACGCCCTCTCCCGCGCGGTGCGGGCCCGGCTGCGCGAGGCGCTCGACGCCGCGCTGACCGACGATGCGGTGCGGGTCGTCGCGCTCGACCACACCGGCCGGGTGTTCTGCTCGGGCATGGACCTCACCGAGGCGGCCGGGGCGGGCGCCGGCGACCAGGGCGTGCGCGAGCTGCCCGAGCTGCTCGAGCGGATCTGGACCGCCCCCAAGCCCGTGGTGGCCACCGTGCGGGGTCCCGCGCGGGCCGGCGGGGTCGGGCTGCTGGCCGCCTGCGACGTCGTCGTGGCCGGCGCCTCGGCGACCTTCGCCTTCTCGGAGGTGCGGCTGGGCATCGTGCCCGCGGTGATCTCGGCAGTGGTGCTGCCACGGGTGCTGCCGCACGTGGCGCACCGGCTGATGCTGACCGGTGAGGTCTTCGACGCCGCCGCCGCGGCCGCCGGCGGGCTGGTCGACCTCGCCGTGCCCGACGACGAGGTGGACGCCGCCGTCGAGGCGCAGGTGCGGGCGCTGGCCGCGGGCTCGCCGTGGGCGCTGGCCGAGACCAAGCGGCTGCTGCGGGCGGGCGGGCTGCGCGGCTCCTTCGACGACCTGCTCGACCTCTCCGCGCGGGCGTTCGCCGGCGAGGAGGGGCAGGAGGGGATCGCGGCCTTCCGGGAGAAGCGGCCGGCGCGCTGGGTGCCGGCCTCCTAGCGCCGGCCGCGGGTGCGCGGGACCCTGCGGGCGTGACCGCACCGGAGGACCCCCGCGCCCGCTTCCGCTCCCTGCCGCAGCCCGTCGACCCCGAGGACACCGTGGAGACGGTGGACACCTCCGCGACGCGCCCGGCCGCCACCGAGAGCGACGAGCGGGACCGGCTGCTGCGCGACGCCGGCGGCGCCTGACCGCCCGCAGCGGTCCGTGTGGCCCCTGCGGGGTCCCGGCTCAGTCGTCGACCGTCACCGCGTCGAGGCCCTCCTCGGGCGCCGGGTACCGCGGGTCCATCGCCTCGAGGGTGTCGGCGATGGTCCGGGCGATCACCAGGTTGCGGTACCACTTGTTGTTGGCCGGCACGACGTACCAGGGGGCGACGTCGGTCGACGTGTTGCCGAGGGCCTCCTCGAAGGCGGCCATGTAGTCGTCCCAGTAGCGGCGCTCGCGCAGGTCGTTGGCGGAGAACTTCCACCGCTTGTCGGGGTCGGCGAGCCGGCTCTCCAGGCGGCGCTTCTGCTCGTCCCGGGAGATGTGCAGGTAGAACTTGAGCACCGTGACGCCGCTGAGCGAGAGCGCCTGCTCGAACTGGTTGATGACGTCGTAGCGGGGCCGCCAGACCTCCTCCGGCACCAGCCCCTTCACCCGCACCACCAGCACGTCCTCGTAGTGCGAGCGGTTGAAGATGCCGATCATCCCGCGCGAGGGCACCCGCTGGTGGTAGCGCCAGAGGAAGTCGTGGGCCGACTCCTCCGCGCTCGGCGCCTTGAACGACGAGACCTGGCAGCCCTGCGGGTTCACGCCGCGGAAGACGTGCTTGATGGTGCCGTCCTTGCCGCCGGTGTCCATGGCCTGCAGCACCAGGAGCAGGCTGCGCCGGTTCTCCGCGTAGAGCCGGGCCTGCAGGTCGGCGATCCGGTCGCGGTGGTGGGCGAGCTCGTCGGCGGCGTCCTTCTTGCGCCCGAAGTGCTCGGACTCGTCGGGGTCGACGTCGGCCAGCCGGACACCGGCACCCGGCTCGACGCGGTAGCGGGGGTAGTCCGGCTCCGGCGGTGGGTCGGCCACCACGACCTGCTCCGGCCGCGCGGCCCGCGACTGCCGGCCGGCGGCCGACCGTGCGGCGGTGCGGGTCTCGCGCGACTCGGCCGCGGTCCCGCCCGCGGCGCTCGTCCTGCCGGCCATGCCGACCTCCCGGGTGACGGTCCTCCCCGGCACACCGCGCCGAGCGGGTGCGGGCAGTACCCCGGGCGCCGCCGTCCCTACCGCCCGCGCGGAACCGTCGGTCCTCGGGTCGGTCGTGCTCTGCCCCGCCGGTGTGGGCAGAGCACGACCGACCGCACCGGGACAGTCCCCCCATCCGCGCCGTGGGGGTCAGCGCAGCCGGCGGGTGGCGTCCGGCAGCTTCTCGGTCACCCCGCGCGCGTCCAGCCACTCCATCAGCGGCACGGCCACGCGCCGAGACGTCCCCCAGGCCGAGCGGGCCTGGCTGAGGGTGAACGGCTGCGGCACCGCGAGCAGGCGCGCCCGCGCCTGCTCCTCGACCCCCGGCGCCAGGTAGACCCCCTCCGCGACGCGCACGAGCTGCCCGTCGCGCACCGCCGCGGCCAGCTCGCGCGGACCGAGCCGCGCGGCGCGCAGCTCCTCGGCGTCGGGCGCGGCGAACGGGTTCCCCGCCAGCCGGGCGCGGACGGCGTCGACCGCGCGCTGCACCGCCGGCGGGAGGCCGGCGGCGGCCACCACCACGCGTCCCCCGCGCAGCGCCAGGGGCGTGCGGACGACGAGCCCGACCAGGTCGTCCGCGGGCAGGTCCAGCTCGCGCCGGACGAGCGCCACCGGCGGCCCCGGCTCCAGCGGGTGCGCCTGCCGGTGGGCGGCGACCAGCCCGGGCACCCGCCGCGCGAGCTCGTCGACCAGCCCGGGCGCGAGCAGCCACGGCCCGGCGCGGACGGCGTCGTCGGGCACCGGCCAGCCCATCGCGGTGAAGTCGTCGGCGCGCACCACCCGGCGCCGTGCCAGGTCGGCGGCCGCACCGGCGGGCCCGGTGTCCTGCCCGTCCAGTTCGGCGGCGCGCTGCCGGGCCGCGCCGCGGCGGCGCAGCTCGGGCGGGGCGACGTCGCGGACGTCGGCGCCGAGCACCCGGCGGGCGCCCGGGTCGCGCAGCAGCACCCGGTCGCCCACCCGCAGCGGCAGCGGGCCGGCCAGCCGCAGCCGCACCGCCGCCCCCTCCAGCGGGCGCACCCGCACCGGCACCGCCGCCGAGCCGACGTGCAGCACCGCCTCGGCCGGCAGCTGGTCCTCCGGCTCGCGCGCCAGCACGACGTCGACCTCGGCGGTGGACCGGAACGCGCCCGGGGTGAGCAGCGCGTCGCCGCGGGAGAGGTCCTCGACCGCGACGCCCCGCAGGTTGAGCGCCACCCGGGCGGTGGCGGACGCCCGGTCCACCGGCCGCCCCAGCGACTGCACGCCGCGCACGCCCACCTCGCGCCCGCCGAGCAGCAGCCGGTCGCCGGCGGCCACGGTCCCCGCGGCGAGCGTCCCGGTGACCACCGTGCCGGCCCCGCGGATGGGGAACGCCCGGTCGATCCACAGCCGCACGGGCGCGGCGGGGTCGGGCGCGGGCAGCCCGGCCAGCAGCGTCTCCAGGGCGGCGGCCAGCTCGGGCACACCCCGCCCGGTCGGCGCGCTGACGGCCACGCCCGGCACCGCGCCCATCGACGTCGCGGCCAGCCGCTCGGTGGCGTCGGCGAGCACCGGCGCGGGGTCGGCGAGGTCGGCCTTGGTGACGGCGAGCAGCGCGTGCCGCACGCCGAGCGCGTCGAGGACGGCGACGTGCTCGGCGGTCTGCGCCGACCAGCCGTCGTCGGCCGCCACCACGACCAGCGCGGCCGGCACCGGGCCGACGCCGGCCAGCATGTTGCCGACGAACCGCTCGTGCCCGGGGACGTCGACGACGGCGACCACCCGGCCCGAGGGCAGCGTCGTCCAGGCGAAGCCGAGGTCGATGGTCAGCCCGCGGCGGCGCTCCTCCTCCCACCGGTCGGGCTCCATGCCGGTGAGCGCGCGGACCAGCGTCGACTTGCCGTGGTCGACGTGACCGGCGGTGGCGATCACCTCCACCGGCCGGCCACCTCCAGCACCGCGGCGGCCAGGTCGCCGTCGCACGCCGGCGGCACGCTGCGCAGGTCCAGCAGCGTGCGCCCGTCGGCCACGTACCCCACGACCGGCGAGGCGCCGAGCCGCAGCGGCCCGGCGAACGGCTCGGGCAGCGAGACCGCGGCGCTGGGCAGCGGGTGCTCCGGCGCCCCACCGCCCCCGACGCGGGCCGCCGAGTCCACCGCGCGGGCGTCGACGCCGGCGGCGACCAGCCGGGCGACCAGCGCGGCCGCCCGCGCGCGCAACCCCTCGACGTCGGCGGCGAGCATCTCCTGCACCGGCGGCAGCGGGCCGCGCAGCGTGGCCTCCAGCGCCGCGAGCGTCGTCTTGTCCACCCGCAGCGCCCGGTACAGCGGGTGCCGGCGCAGCCGCTGCACCAGCTCGGCGCGGCCCAGCACCAGCCCCGCCTGCGGGCCGCCGAGCAACTTGTCGCCGCTGGCGAGCACCAGGTCGGCGCCGTCGGCGAGCGTCGTCTGCAGGTCCGGCTCCTCGGGCAGCGCCGGGTGCGGCCGCAGCAGCCCCGAACCGACGTCGGCCACCAGCGGCACCCCGGTCCCGGCGAGCGCTCCCGCGAGCGACGCCACCGGCACCGCCCGGGTGAACCCGCGGACGACGAAGTTCGACGGGTGCACCTTGAGCACCGCGCCGGTGTCCGGGCCCAGCGCCCCCGCGTAGTCCTCGAGCGCCACCCGGTTGGTCGTCCCCACCTCGCGCAGCCGGGCACCGGTGGCCTCCAGCAGCTCGGGGATGCGGAAGCCGTCGCCGATCTCCACCAGCTCGCCGCGGGCGATGACCAGCTCGCCGCCGAGCGCGGTGGCCACCAGCGCGAGGGCGGCCGCGCAGTTGTTCACCACGATCGCCGCCTCGGCCGCCGGCACGGCCGCCAGCAGCGCGGCCAGCGCCGCCTCCCCGCGCGGGCCGCGGCGGCCGGTGCCCAGGTCGAGCTCGACGTCGGTGGTGCCGCTGGCCGCGACGACGGCCTCGACCGCGGCCGGCGACAGCGGTGCCCGCCCGAGGTTGGTGTGCACCACGACGCCGGTGGCGTTGAGCACCGGCCGCAGGCTGCCCGCCGTCCGGGGCAGCGCGGCCAGGACGGCGGCGACGGCGTCCCCGGCGTCGAGTCGCCCGTCGCGGACCTGCTGCTGGACGGCGCGGACGGCGTCCTTGACCAGCTCGCGGCCCAGCCGGGCGCACGCGGCGGCCACCGCGGGGTCGGCGAGCAGCGTGTCGGTGCGGGGCACGGCCCGCCGCGGGTCGGCGCTCATCGCCGCCGAGCGTAGGTCGCGCGCGACCGTCCGGGCCGGGAGGTCAGCCCCCGTCCGCGCCGTCGGCGGGGAGCTGCGGGAGCCGGACCGGGCAGGAGGTGCCCAGCTGGTCCATCGTCTCGGCGTCGACGTCGGTGCGGACGGCGGCGTGGAACCGGCTGATCATCTGGTTGAGGCCGCAGGTGAAGGTGATCTCCAGGACCTGCTGCACGGTGAAGTGCTCGCGCAGCGCCGCCCACGTCGCGTCGTCGATGGGTTGCATGAGCGTGGACTTCCGGCAGAACACCACGATCGCCGCCTGGTCCGGGGTGAACAGCCCCTCGGGCAGCGGGTCGTCGAGGACGTGGGCCATCTGCTCGTCGCTGATACCGGCGCTCCGACCGAGCACCACGTGGGTGGGCGTCTAGTAGAAGCACTCGTTGGTGACGGCGGAGGTGTAGTACGCCAGCTCCCGCTGCACCGGGTCGAGGCTGTTGCGGAAGTAGGCGACCTGCCCGAGCTGGAGCACCGCCTCGAGGATGTCCGGGTGGTTGGCGATGCCGCGGTAGACGTTCACCTCGCGCCCACGGCTCTCCCGGACCACCCCCAGCAGGGCGCGGGCCTTGGGGTCGGCGTCGGGGTCGTTCCCCGAGACCAGGGGGATGCGTGCCACCGTCGGGCCTCCTCGGACGTCGCTGTCCCGGGTGTCCGGCCGGGGACGGCACGTCCCCGACCGGACGACGAGCTGGCGGAGGCGGACGGGAATCGAACCCGCCTGACCGAGCTGCTCGGCCACGTCGGCTTTAGAGGCCGCGGGGGCCACCAGGCGCCCTGACGCCTCCACCGGGGAGCCTACGGTGAGGCGGTGACCACCGCCCCCGCACGGATCCGGCTCACCCAGTACGCGCACGGCGGCGGCTGCGCCTGCAAGATCCCGCCCGGTGAGCTGGAGGCCGTCGTCGCCGGACTCACCGCCACCGGCCCCCGCGACCCGGCCGCCGAGCTCGTCGTCGGCCTGGACGACGGCGACGACGCCGCCGTGGTCCGGATCGCCGGGGGGCAGGGGCTGGTGCTCACCACCGACTTCTTCACCCCGGTGGTCGACGACGCGCACACGTTCGGCCGCATCGCCGCCGCCAACGCGCTCTCCGACGTCTACGCCATGGGCGGCACCCCGGTCGTGGCCGTCAACCTGCTCGGCTGGCCGCGCGACGCGCTGCCGGCCGAGCTCGCCGCCGAGGTGCTGCGCGGCGGGCTCGAGGTGGCCCAGGAGGCCGGCTGCCACGTCGGCGGCGGCCACTCGATCGACGACCCCGAGCCCAAGTACGGCATGGCGGTCACCGGCGTGGTCGACGTCGACCGGGTGATCACCAACGCCGCCGCCGTGGCCGGGACGCCGCTGTCGCTGACCAAGCCGCTGGGCGTCGGGGTGCTCAACAGCCGGATGAAGGCCACCGGCGAGGTGAGCGAGGAGGCGGTGGCCTCGATGACGGCGCTCAACCGCGACGCCGGGCGGGCCGCGGTGGCGGCGGGGATCCGCGCCGGCACCGACGTCACCGGCTTCGGCCTGCTCGGCCACCTGTACAAGATGGCGCGGGCCAGCGGGGTGACCGCCGTGGTCGACGCCGCCGCCGTTCCCTACCTGGCCGGGGCCCGCGAGGCGCTGGCCGCCGGCTTCGTCTCCGGCGGGACGCGGCGCAACCTCGACTGGGTGCGGCCGCACGTCGACCTCTCCGCCGTCCCCGCGGACGAGGCGCTGCTGCTGGCCGACGCGCAGACCTCCGGCGGGCTGCTGCTCGGCGGCGAGGTGCCCGGCGCCCCGGTCATCGGCGAGTTCGTCCCGCGGCAGGAACACGTCGTCGTCGTCCGCTGACGGCGGCGCGCTGTCGCCCGCCGGGCGGCGGTGTCCTAACGTCCGGCGCATGCGCGCCGTCTTCGTCTCCACGCCCTCGCCCGACGACCCGCTCTCCGTCCTGGAGGTCGGTGACCGCCCCGACCCCGAGGTGCCCGACGGCTGGACGACGGTGCAGGTGAAGGCCGTCTCGCTCAACCACCACGACCTGTTCAGCCTCCGCGGCGTCGGGCTGCCGCAGGAGCGGATGCCGATGATCCTGGGCACCGACGCGGCCGGCCTGGACGAGGACGGCAACGAGGTCGTCGTCCACGGCGTCGTCTCCACCCCCGGCTGGACCGGCGACGAGACCCTCGACCCGAAGCGCACGCTGTTCTCCGAGCTCTACCAGGGCACGATGGCCGAGCGGGTCGCCGTCCCCCGGCGCAACGTGCTGCCCAAGCCGGCCGAGCTGTCCTTCGCCCAGGCCGCCTGCCTGCCCACCGCCTGGCTGACCGCCTACCGCATGCTCTTCGTCAAGTCCGGGCTGCGCCCCGGGCACACCGTGCTCGTGCAAGGCGCCAGCGGCGGCGTCGCGACCGCGCTGGTGGTGCTCGGCAAGGCCGCCGGCTTCCGCGTGTGGGTCACCGGCCGCAGCGAGGAGAAGCGGCAGGCGGCGCTGGACCTGGGCGCCGAGCAGGCGTTCGAGACCGGCGCGCGGCTGCCCGAGCGGGTCGACGGGGTGATGGAGACCGTCGGCAAGGCGACCTGGAGCCACAGCGTCAAGTCGCTCAAGCCCGGCGGCGTCATCGTCACCTCGGGGGCCACCACCGGCCACGACCCCAGCGCCGAGCTCAACCGGGTCTTCTTCACCCAGCTGTCGGTCATCGGCTCCACGATGGGCACCCGCGACGAGCTCGAGGCGCTGGTGCGGATGTGCGTGGCCACCGGCGCCCGCCCGATCATCGACGTCGAGCTGCCGCTGGAGCAGGCCCGCGACGGCTTCGCCCGCATGCTCGAGGGCCGCACCGCCGGCAAGATCGTCTTCACCGTCTGAGCGGGCGCTCCCGCAGCAGGAGCAGCGCCGCGGCCGCCGCCAGCCCGGCGGCGACCGCGGCCCCGGCGAACACCGTGTGCAGCTGGGTGAGGACGGCGGCGTCGGTGGCCGCCTCGTAGGCGGGGCAGTCGGCCGGCGACGTGGGGCAGATCGTCAGCGGCGAGCCGATCGCCGCCACCTCGGCGGTGAACCGGCGCAGCGCGACGGCGGTGAGCAGCGAGAGCCCCACCAGCATCCCGACGGTCCGGGCGACGACGGCCAGCGCGCCGGCGCTGCCGTGCACCGCGGGGCTGGTGACCGCCAGGAGCACCGCGTTGACCGGCGCGATCGCCAGGCCGAAGCCCAGGCCCGCGGCCAGCAGCACGACCGTGGACCACCGGCCGTCCAGCGAGGTCTCGTCCCAGCCGGTCATCGCCCACAGCGCCGGCGCGGCCAGCGCCATCCCGCCGGCGGCCACGACCCGCGGCGCGACCACCCGGCACAGCCACCCGCCGGCCACCGCGCCCACCGGCACCCCGACGAGCAGCCGCAGCAGCACCAGCGCGGCGCCGAGCTGGTCGCCGGGCGTCGTCGTCGCCCGGGCGAACAGCGGGACGTCGACCAGCGCGGCCACCAGCGCCACGCCCACCAGCAGGTTCACCAGCAGCGCGCCCCACGCCCCCACCGGTCGCAGCTCGCGCAGCGGCAGCACCGGGTCGGGCGTGCGCCGCTCGTGCAGCCAGAACCCCGCGCCGGCTGCCGCGGCGACCGGCAGCAGCACCGGGCCGTGGGCGACCACCTCGGTGGCCGGGTCGGCGGCGGCGAACGCCCACACCAGCGACCCGAGCGCGACGACGGCGAGCAGCGAGCCCACGACGTCGACCTCGCGCACCAGCCGCGGCAGCCCCCGCAGCGGCAGCACCGCACCGTCCGGGGTGGCGAGGGCGCGGGCCACCAGCGCGGCACCGGCGACCACGGCCGTCAGCAGCAGCGGCGTGGAGGCGGCCACGCCGTCGAGCAGCGGCACCCAGGCCAGGCCGAGGGTGACGTCCTCGGCGAGCACCGCGGGCTCGGCCAGCAGCAGGCCGAGGGCGGCACCGGCGACCAGCAGCAGCACCAGTCCGGCGGGGTCGGGCCGGCGTCCCCGCCCGGTGAGGACGACCCCGCCGGCCAGGCCCAGCCCGAGCAGCAGGTTGAGCCAGAACACCGCCCGCCAGTCGGCCACCGCGAGCACCGCGGCGCCGGCCAGCGGGCCGATGACCGCGCCGGCCTCCTGCACCGCGCCGACCACGCCCAGCGGCACCGCGCGCCGCTCGGGCGGCCAGCGGTCGGCGACCAGCGCGAGCGTCGCCGGCACCAGCCCGCCGGCACCGACGCCCTGCAGTCCGCGGCCGGCCACGGCGGGGCCCAGGCCGGTCGCCGTCGCGGTCAGCAGCGAGCCGAGGGCGAACAGCAGCAGGCAGCCGGCCAGCACCGGCACCCGGCCGCGCAGGTCGGCGAGGCGCCCGAGCAGCGGCAGCGTGGCGGTGTAGCCGAGCAGGAAGCCACCGATGATCGGCGTCGCCCGCTGCAGCTCGTCGATGGCGACGCCGACCCCGGCGAGGACGTCCGGCAGGGCGAGGACGACGACGTAGGTGTCGGCCGCGGTGACCAGCACCGCCAGCGTCGCCAGGACGACCAGCGGCAGCCCCGGGACCGGGCGGCGGGCCTCCTCCGGGTCAGCTGGCAGGCGGTGCGGTGATCTCGACATCGGCGCCGAAGTCGCTGAGCTCGAGGGTGAACGTGGCGTCCTGGCCGGCGGTGTAGAAGGGACCGGTCAGCTCGGCGCGGCGCAGCTCGCCACTCCGGGTGGCCACGGAGAAGCGCGCGTCCACCGGCCGACTGGGGTCCTCGCTGGTGAGCACTCGCTCGACCAGGTCGCCGGGCAGCTCGGCGGTCACCTCGCGCACCACCTCGCCGTCCACCCGGCGCTCCTCCCCCAGCTCGGCGGAGTCCGCCTGCTCGAGCAGCTGCGAGATGCCGGTGTCGGGGTCGAGCAGGGCGCCGGGGTCGCCGAAGCCGAACTGGGCGGGGTCGACGACGCTGTAGCCGGTGGTGAAGGGCAGCTGCGCGTACACGGTGCCGTCGACCGAGACGACGGCGAGATCGAGCGGCGCGCCCGCGGACAGCACCTGCAGCGTCCCCTGGAACGACGCGGGACGGGCGACGTCGCCCTCGCCACCGACCAGCTCGGTGCCCGTGGTCGGCGCGCCCTCGCTGGTGAGCACGAAGTGCAGGCTGCGGGCCTCGTCGAGGGTGGTCGTGGCGCGGGCGAGCAGCTGGTCGGCGGTCTCCTCGGGCTCCCCGCCGCCGCAGCCGGTGAGCGCGACCACCAGCCCGGCCGCCAGCGCGGCAGCCGGTCCCGCAGCGCGGCGCAGCACCATCCCGACCTCCCCGTCGACGCCGGTGGGCCCGGCGCGGGCACGGTAGCGCGCCCGGTGGCTCAGGTCCGGGCGGTGGCGCGGGCGATCCGCCCGGCGAGCCGGGCCTGCGCCCTGACCGGGAACGACGCGAGTGCCGGCTCGAGCTGCGGGATCCGGTAGGGCTGGGTGGTGAGGGCCCGGAAGGCCAGGCCGGTGGTGACGCCGTGGCCCGGCCGGTGCACGACGGTCACCTCGTCGCCCGCCCCGACGTCGCCGGTCTCGAGCACCCGCAGGTAGGCGCCGGTGGCACCGCGCGCGGCGAACCGCTTCACCAGGTCGGGGACCCCCCAGAACCGGGCGAAGTTGGCGCACGGCGTGCGCGGCGCCGTCACCTCGAGCAGCGTCGTCCCCACCCGCCAGTGCTCGCCGATCTCGGCGCCGGTGAGGTCGAGTCCCGCCGTCCGCAGGTTCTCGCCGAACCGGCCCGCCGGCAGGTCGCGGTCGAGCTCGGCGGCCCACACGTCGGCGTCCTCCTGGGCGAAGGCGTACACCGCCTGCCCCTCGCCGCCGTGGTGCTTCCGGTTGACCTGGACGTCGCCGTCGAGCCCCAGCTCCCGGACGGCGACCCGGCCGGTCACCGGGCGCTTGTCGATGCCGCTGCGGTCCGGCCGGCGGCCGGGCACCGGGAGGAGGTCGCCGACGACGCAGACGGCCTCGATGCGGCCGGCGGTCACTTCTTGGCGGAGGAGGGCTCGCTGGTGGACAGCGCGGCGACGAAGGCCTCCTGCGGGACCTCGACCCGGCCGACCATCTTCATCCGCTTCTTGCCCTCCTTCTGCTTCTCCAGCAGCTTCCGCTTGCGGGTGATGTCACCGCCGTAGCACTTGGCGAGGACGTCCTTGCGGATGGCGCGCACCGTCTCGCGGGCGATGACCCGCGAGCCGACGGCGGCCTGGATGGGCACCTCGAACTGCTGGCGCGGGATGAGCTCGCGCAGCTTGCCGGCCATCATCACGCCGTAGCCGTAGGCCTTGTCCTTGTGCACGATCGCGCTGAACGCGTCGACCGGCTCGCCCTGCAGCAGGATGTCGACCTTGACCAGCTTCGACTCCTGCTCGCCGGCCTCGGCGTAGTCGAGGCTGGCGTAGCCGCGGGTGCGCGACTTCAGCGCGTCGAAGAAGTCGAAGATGATCTCGCCGAGCGGCAGCGTGTAGCGCAGCTCGACGCGGGACTCGCTGAGGTAGTCCATGCCGCCGAGCTGGCCGCGCCGGCTCTGGCACAGCTCCATGATCGCGCCGGTGTAGTCGCTGGGCGCGATGATCGTGGCGTTGACGACCGGCTCGTAGACCGTGTCGATCTTGCCCTCGGGCCAGTCGCTGGGGTTGGTGACGGTGTGCTCGGTGCCGTCCTCCATGACCACCCGGTAGACGACGTTGGGCGCGGTGGAGATGAGGCTGATGCCGGCCTCGCGCTCGAGGCGCTCGCGGACGATCTCCAGGTGCAGCAGGCCGAGGAAGCCGACGCGGAACCCGAACCCGAGCGCCGCGGAGGTCTCCGGCTCGTAGGTGAGCGCGGCGTCGTTGAGCAGCAGCTTGTCCAGCGCCTCGCGCAGCAGCGGGTACTCGCTGCCGTCGATCGGGTACAGGCCGGAGTAGACCATCGGCTTGGGGTCGCTGTAGCCGCCGATCGCCTCGGCGGCCGGCTTGTGCTGCAGCGTGACGGTGTCACCGACGCGGGACTGGCGGACGTCCTTCACGCCGGTGATGAAGTAGCCGACCTCGCCGACGCCGAGGCCGTCGACCGGCTTGGGCTCGGGCGAGATGACGCCGATCTCGAGCAGCTCGTGGGTGGCGCCGGTGGACATCATCTTGATCCGCTCGCGGCTGGCGATCCGGCCGTCGACGACGCGCACGTAGGTGATGACGCCGCGGTAGATGTCGTAGACGCTGTCGAAGATCATCGCGCGGGCCGGGGCGTCGGCGTCCCCGACCGGGGCCGGGATCTGCGCGACGATCTGGTCGAGCAGCTCGGGCACGCCCTCGCCGGTCTTGCCGCTGACCCGCAGCACGTCCCCGGGGTCGCAGCCGATGATGTGCGCGATCTCCGCGGCGTACTTCTCCGGCTGGGCGGCCGGCAGGTCGATCTTGTTGAGCACCGGGATGATCGTGAGGTCGTTCTCCAGGGCCAGGTAGAGGTTGGCCAGGGTCTGCGCCTCGATGCCCTGGGCGGCGTCGACGAGCAGGACGGCGCCCTCGCAGGCGGCCAGCGAGCGGGACACCTCGTAGGTGAAGTCGACGTGGCCCGGGGTGTCGATCATGTCGAGCACGTACTCGTCGCCGGCTGCGTCACCCGTCCGCGGAGTCCAGGGCAGGCGGACGTTCTGCGCCTTGATGGTGATGCCGCGCTCGCGTTCGATGTCCATCCGGTCGAGGTACTGCGCGCGCATCTGCCGCGCCTCGATGATCCCGGTCACCTCGAGCATCCGGTCGGCCAGCGTCGACTTGCCGTGGTCGATGTGGGCGATGATGCAGAAGTTCCGGATCCGGGTGGGATCGGTGGCAGCGGGAGTCGTCACAGTGCCGCCATCGTCCCACGGCGGGCGGCTGCTGCGGAGCACCGTGCCGGGAGGGCCTGCGCGACCGGGGTGGGACGCCGCCGCGCGCGCTGGTAACCTGGCAGGCCGGTCCGCTGACGCACGCCGTCCGGACGCACTGTCAGACTCCCATCTCTGCGAGACACCGAGGCTCACGCGTGGCGAACATCAAGTCCCAGATCAAGCGGAACAAGACGAACGAGAAGGCGCGCCAGCGCAACGTCGCCGTCAAGTCCGCCCTGAAGACGGCCGTCCGCCGCTTCCGCACGGCCGCCGCGTCCGGGGACACCGCGGCTGCCGGCACCGCCCTGGCCCACGCCAGCAAGGCGCTCGACAAGGCCGCCAGCAAGGGCATCATCCACAAGAACCAGGCGGCGAACCGCAAGTCGGGCATGGCCAAGCACTTCGCCAGCCTCTGACCTGCGCTCCAGCGCTCCCGGCGAGCCCCGTCCCCGCGAGGGACGGGGCTCGCCGCGTCTCGGGGCCGGTCGCCCGGATCAGGAGCCGGCGCGGCTTCGGGCGGCGCGGCCGGTGACCGCCCGGATGGCGACGATGCGGCGGACGGCCCGCTCCAGCGCGTAGTCGGCGCTGGCCGCCACGCCCTTGACGTCGGCGTTGAGCTCGGCGGCGACGCCGATCGCCTGCTGCAGCCCGTCGATGGTCCACCCGCGGGCCTGGGTCTGGGCCTTCTTCACCTTCCACGGCGGCAGCTTCAGCGCCCGCGCGAGCTCGCCGGTGTTGGTGGTGTTCAGCGAGGTGACCCGCGCGGCGGTGCGGACGCCGTCGGCGATGGCGTCGGCGATGAGCACGTGGGCCACCCCGCGGTCGAGCGCCCAGCGCAACATCTCCAGCGAGCCCTGCCGGTCGCCGACGAGCACCCGCTCGGCGACGGTGAAGCCGGTGACCTCGGCCTGCCCGCGGTGGAAGCGCGCGACCGCGTCGGCGTCGATCGTGCCGCCGAAGTCGGCGACCAGCTGGGTGGCCGCCGAGGACAGCGCCCGCAGGTCGGCCCCCACGGCGTCGACGAGGGCGGTGACCGCGTCGGCCGTGATCCGGCCGCCGGCCCCGCGCACCTCGTTGCGGACGAACGCCGCCCGGTCGCCCCCGGAGGAGATCTTCGGGCAGTCGTCGACGGCGGCGCCGGCGGCGGTGAGGGTCTTGAGCAGGGCCTCGTTGCGCTTGCCGCCGTGGTGCACGACGACCAGCGTCAGGTCCGGGTCGGGGTCGGCGCAGTAGCTCCTCAGCGCGTCGACCAGGGCCGCGGCGGCCTCGTGCACCCCGCCGACGACGACGAGCCGGTGCCCGCCGAACAGCGAGGGCGCCAGGACGTCGGCCAGCTGCCCCACCGGCAGGCCGAGCGCGGCCAGCTCGTGCACCTCCGCGTCGGGGTGGCGCTCGAGGACGGCGGCCCGCACGGCGGCGACCGCGCGGGAGCGCAGCAGCTCCTCCTCGCCGACGACGGCCCGCAGCCGGGAGGTCGGTGCCGGGGGTGCTGCTGCCACGGCGCGATGGTGTCACGCCGGGGTGACGGGACGGCCGGCGTACGTCGAGGTGGCGCGGCGGGGTCGCCGGGACGCCGTCGGCGGGCTTCCCTCCTGCAGTCGCCGCGGCGGTCCTCCCGGACCTGCCGCGCGCGGTGACGCCCCAGTCGTCGGCCGACCCGACGACGGCGAGGTCGCCCTCCCGGTCGGTGCGGTGCACCCGCATCCCGGCCTGCTGCAGCCAGGACAGCAGCCTCGGCGCGGGGTGGCCGTAGGTGTTGTCGGCCCCGACCGAGACCAGCGCGACGCGCGCCCCGGAGGCGGCGAGAAACGCCGGGTCGGCGTCGGCGCTGCCGTGGTGCGGGACCTTCAGGACGTCGGCGCCCAGGTCGACGCCCCGGTCGAGGATGCGGGACTCCGCCGCCGCGCTCAGGTCGCCGGTGAGCAGCACGCGGACCCCCCGCTGGGTGACCCGCACGACCGTCGACAGGTCGTTGGCCTCGGCGGCCGCCGAGGCGATCTCCGGCGGCGGGGCGAGCACCTCCAGCACCGCCGTGCCGACCACCCGCCGGTCCCCCGGCCGCAGCACCTCCCGCCGCGCACCGGCCCGGTCGGCGGCCCCGTCGAGCGCGGGTGCCCGCTTCTCGGCCGGCGAGAGCGTGCCGGTGGCGACCACGCCGACGTCCCGCCCGCCGAGCGCGCCGGCCAGCCCGCCGACGTGGTCGGCGTCGAGGTGCGAGAGCAGCACCAGCGGCAGCCGGTCGACGCCCAGCCGGTCCAGGCAGCGGTCCACCGGGCCGACGTCGGGGCCCGCGTCGACGAGGACGGCCTCCCCCGGTCCCGTCGGCACGACCAGCGCGTCGCCCTGCCCGACGTCGCAGGCGACCAGGACCGCCTCCGCCGGCGGCCACCCGTCGGCCACCTGGCGCAGCGGCCAGCCCAGGAGCAGCAGACCCAGCAGGACGGCGAGCGCGAGCGGGCGCAGCCGCGGGTGGCGCCACAGGAGCAGGCCGGCGCCGAGGAGCACGACGGTGAGCAGGACGGCGCCGCCGGTGCCCGCCGGCCACCCGGTCGCGCCGTCGGGCAGGCCCGACGCGGTCCGGGCCACCAGCACCAGCCACCGCACCGGCCACCCGGCGAGCCAGACCAGCGCGTCGCCCACCGGGGGCACCAGCGGTCCGGCCAGGAGCCCCAGCAGGCCGAGCACCGTCGCCGGTGCCACCGCGGGCGCGGCGAGCAGGTTGGCCGGCAACGACACCGGGCTGACCAGGCCGGACAGCCCGGCCACCAGCGGGGCGGTCGCCAGCCCGGCGGCCGTGGCGACGGCGACCGCGTCGGCCACGGCTCGCGGCCAGCCGCGCTCCCGCAGGTGCGCCGACCAGCCGGGGGCCAGCAGCACGATGGCCGCCGTCGCGGCCACCGACAGGGCGAAGCCCGCGTCGCGGGCCAGTCCGGGGTCGAGCCACAGCAGGACCGTGGCCGACGCGCACAGCGCCGGCACGGCAGCCCGGGCACGGCCGGTGGCCAGGGCCAGCAGGGTGACCGCGCCCATCGCGGCGGCCCGGACGACGCTGGGCTCGGGCCGGGCGAGCACCACGAAGCCGGCCAGCGCGAGCGCCGCGACGACCGCCTGCGCGCGGCGGTCGACCGCCCGGCGCCGCAGCGGTGCGAGGACCCCGGTGACGACGATCGCGACGTTGGCACCCGAGACGGCCGTCAGGTGGGACAGGCCGGCCCGGCGGAAGTCCTCCTCGAGGACGGCGTCCATCCCGGTCGTGTCGCCGACGACCAGCCCGGGCAGCAGCCCGCCGGCCGGACCGCCGACGACCCGTCCGGACGTCCCGGCCAGCCCGGCGCGCAGGTCGCCCGCGGCGCGCTGCACCCACGGCGGCCGGCCGAGCACCTCCGGCGGACCCCGGGCGGAGAGCCGGGCGACCACGCCCTCGGACGCGGCGGCGGACGTGACCGCGACCCGCGTGCGGACCGCCTGCCCGGGCAGCACCCCGGCCCACTCCTCCGCCGGGGCGAACAGCACGACCCCGGCGGTCAGCTCTCCCCGGCGGCTGCCGTCGTCGACCTCCAGGACGGTCGCGTCGACGACCGTGCGGGGCGCTCCGGCGCCCCGCACGCGCCGCGGGTCACCGTCGACCTCCAGCACCACCTCCACGGTGCGACCCGCGACCGCGGCCAGCGGCGAGGCGGCCCGGTCGGCGCCGCGCACGGCCGCGGAGGTCGCCGTCGCCGCCACCGCGGCGAGCACCGCGAGCAGCACCCGGGCACCGGCCCGGCGGCGTCGCAGGACGAGCCCGGCGAGGAGGACGGCCGCGACCGCCGACGCGGCGACGACCGCGGGCGGCAGCACCGCTGCCAGGAGGGTGACGCCCCAGACGGCGGCCGCGACGGGGACGAGCCGCAGGTCCAGCCAGGTCCAGCGGCCCTCGGGGAGGCGGCTCACACGCGCACCAGGTCGGCCAGCTCGGCGTAGATGGCCGGTCCGATGCCGGGGACGTCGTCGAGCTGCTCGACGCTGGTGAACCGGCCGTGCTCGCCGCGGTGGTCGACGATGCGCTGGGCCAGCACCGGCCCGATGCCCGGCAGTGCGTCGAGGTCGGTGGCCGTCGCGGCGTTGAGGTCCAGCGGCCCGGCCGACGTCCCTCCCCCGCCGGCGCTGTCCGGCGCGGCCCCGGCGGCTGCTCCGGGGACCCCGACGGCGATCTGCTGCCCGTCGGTGACGACCGCGGCGAGGTTGACCGACGTCGCGTCGGCCCCGGGCAGCAGTCCGCCGGCCGCAGCCACGGCGTCGGCCACCCGCGCGCCCTCGGGCAGGGTGACCAGCCCGGGGGCGACCACCAGCCCGACCACCGAGACGACGACGGTGGCCTGCGCGTCAGCGGCCTCGCCGACCGGCGGGGACGCGGGCGCACTGCCGGTCACCGCCGCGGGAGGACCGGCGTCCGGGGCCGGCTGCACGCTCGGCCGGTCCAGCCAGGTCCAGCCGGCGACGGCCAGCGCAGCAGCCAGGCCGCACACCCACAGCGCCCAGGTGCCCCGACGGCCGGGGTCCACGCGCACCGTCCGCGCGGGGGCGCGGTGGCGCCCGAGGCCGGACGGCAGCCCGTCGCGCGGATCGCCGTCGTCCAGCTCCTCCGGGTCGTCGTCGTCCGCGAGGTCGTCGTCCGCGAGGTCGTCGTCCGCGAGGTCGTCGTCCGCGTCGAGGGGCAGCCCAGGGGCACCCGTACCCGACCGCCGGAGCAGGGCCACGCCGGTGACCGGGGCGTCCCGGACGGGGTCGTCGTCGGGCAGCCAGCCGGAGGACCGCCGGCCCTCGTCGAGCAGCGCCCGCAAGCGGGCACGGATGACGTCGGCGTCGTCGGGGCGGCGGGAGGTCAGGCGCACCCGGCGGACGCTAGGCGGGCCGTTCCCGTCCCGGTCCGCCCCTCGGGCGGCTGTGGACGGCGCGGTCCCCTGTGGACGACCGGCGCGGGGTGGTGCCCGGCCGGGTGCAGGCTGCGCCCGTGCACCTCGTCCTCTGCTCAGGCCTCCGGCGTCTCGGGGTCCTCGTCGTCGCCGGGCGGCGGCTCGTCGGCCGGCGCGACGACCACGCCCACCGCCCCCGGGCCCACGTGCGCGCCGACCACCGCGCCGAGCTCGCTGACGTGGAACTCGCGGATGCCGGGGATGGCCTGCCGCAGCTCCGTGGCGAGGCGCTCGGCGCGCTGCGGCGCGGCCAGGTGGTGGACGGCGATGGCCGCGCCGGGCCCGCCGGCGGCCTCGGTCGCCCGCTGCACCAGGCGGGACAGGGCGCGGGCGGACGTCCGGACGCGTTCGAGCGGGACCACGCGGCCGTCGACGACGTGCAGGACCGGCTTGACCGCGAGCGCGGTGCCCAGCAGGGAGGCAGCCGCGCCGATCCGGCCGCCGCGGCGCAGGTGCTCGAGGGTGTCGACGACGAACAGCGTGCGGGTGCGCGCGGCCGTGCCGTTGGCGTCCGCGGCCACCTCCGCGGCAGTGGCGCCGCCGGCGGCGGCGCGGGCCGCGGCGAGGACGGCGAAGCCGGTGCCCATGGCCGTCGACCGGGAGTCGACGACGGTGACCAGGTGCTCGCCCACCTGCGCGGCGGCCAGGCGGGCGGCGTCCCAGGTGCCGGAGAGGTCGGCGGACAGGTGGATCGACACGACCCGGTCGGCGCCCCCGGCGAGGAGCCGGCGGTACGCGGCGACGAAGTCACCGGGGGTCGGGCGCGACGTGGAGACCTTCTGACCTCGGCTGCTCAGTGCCCGGGCGACGTCCTCGGGGGTGACGTCCTCGCCCTCGCGGCCCGACCGCCCGGCGAGGACGACGTAGCAGGGCACGACCTCGATGCCGTAGCGGGCGACGACGTCGGTCGGGAGGTAGGCCGTGGAGTCGGTGACCACGGCGACGACCACCAGGGGAGGCTAGCCCGGACCCTCCGGCGCGCCCGGAGCAGGCGACGGACGGGACCGCGGGAGGGGGCTCAGAGCACCGCGTCGGCGTCCTGCGCCGTCGTCGGTGCCCCCTCCTCCGGGGTGGCCCCGGCCTCGACCGGAGCCGCGTCCGCTCCTGGTGCCGCCGCCTCGGGAGCCGGGGCGGGCACGTCGGCCACGGTGCAGTTGTGGCGCATCAGCCGCCACCGGGTGCCCTGTCGGGCGAGCTCGCTCCACCCGCAGTTGGCCAGCGGGCCGAAGACCCGGCGGTGCTCGGGGCCCAGCTCGAGCAGCGCCTCCATCAGCCGCCCCGCGGTGCCGCCGTGGGTCACCACGACGGCCACCTCGGCCTCGGGCAGGTCGGCGAGCGCGGCCAGCGCCCGGGCGGCGACGGCCGGCGCGTCCTCCCCACCGCGGCCCTGCACGGGGCGGCCGGCCAGCCAGTCGGCGTACTGCTCGGGGTACCGGGCGGCGACGTCCTCGCGGGTCAGGCCCTCCCAGCAGCCCAGACCGTGCTCGCGCAGCCGCTCGTCGAGGCGCAGCGGCGTGTCGAGCAGACCGGTGAGCGCGGTGGCGGTCTCGGCGGCCCGGACGAGGTCGCTGGAGACCACGACGGTGCGCTCGGGTGCCAGACCGCCGGCCACCAGGTGCGGCGCGGTGCGCGCCGCCTGCCCGCGGCCCTCGGCGTTCAGCGGCGGGTCGAGCTGTCCCTGGAAGCGGCCGGTGGCGTTCCACTCGGTCCGGCCGTGGCGCCAGACGACGAGGCGGGGCACCGGCAGGTCGGGGACAGCGGCCGTCACCGGCCGGTCGCCTCCGGGCCGCCGGCCGGGTCCTGCAGCGGGTCGCTCTCCACGAGGTCGTCCTCCACGAGTTCCTCGTCGGGAACGTCCGCGGTGGGGTCGGGGGTCAGCGGCACCGGGTCGGAGCTGCCGGGGTCGACGTCGTCGGCCGAGAGCGTGCCGGAGGGGGCACCGGCGCCGTCGGCGGCCGGCGGGGCGGCGCGGTCGACGAAGGGGATGGTCGGGCAGTCCTTCCAGAGCCGCTCGAGCGCGTAGTAGGCCCGCTCCTCGGTGTGCTGCACGTGCACGACGACGTCCACGAAGTCCAGCAGCACCCAGCGGGCCTCGGCCACGCCCTCGCGGCGCACCGGCTTGACCCCGTGCCGGCGCAGCCGCTCCTCGACCTCGTCGACGATCGCCTGGACCTGCCGCTCGTTGGGCGCGGCGGCCAGCACGAACGCGTCGGTGATCGCCAGCCGGTCACTGACGTCGACGATCGAGACGTCGGTCGCGAGCTTGTCGGCGGCGGCCTGGGCCGCGAGCAGCGCGGTCTCCCGCGCCTCGGCCGAGGCGGTCATCGCGGCACCTCCTGGAGGTGGGGAGCTGGTGGGTCGGTCGGGTCGGAGGGGGACGGTCCGGGTGGGCGGTCGTGGGCCGGCCGGTCCCCGCGGGGTCCGCCGGTGCGGCGAGCCCCGGGCGCGGAGCGGTAGAGCCCGCGCTTCTCGATGTACTGCACGACGCCGTCGGGCACGAGGTACCAGACGGGCATCCCCCGGGCGACGCGGTCGCGGCAGTCGCTCGAGCTGATCGCCAGCGCCGGGATCTCGACCAGGCTGACCGAGCCCTCCGGCAGGTGCCCGTCGGCGAGCGTGTACCCGGGCCGGGTGACGCCGACGAAGTGCGCCAGCCGCAGGAAGCGCTCGCTGTCGCGCCAGCTGAGGATCTGGGCCAGCGCGTCGGCGCCGGTGATGAAGAACAGCTCGGCGTCGGGGTGCTGCTCGTGCAGGTCGGTGAGGGTGTCGATGGTGTAGGTCGGGCCCTCGCGGTCGACGTCGACCCGGCTGACGGAGAACCGCGGGTTGGACGCGGTGGCGATGACCGTCATGAGGTACCGGTCCTCGGCGGCGCTGACCACGCGCTCGCTCTTCTGCCAGGGCTGGCCGGTGGGGACGAACACCACCTCGTCGAGGCCGAAGAGGCCGGCGACCTCGCTGGCGGCCACCAGGTGCCCGTGGTGGACGGGGTCGAACGTCCCACCCATCACCCCGATCCGGCTGCCGCCCACCGATCGAGCCTAGCCGGGCGGCGCGGAGGCGGCCCGCGAGGACCCGGGGCGGGGGCTCAGGGCCGCCGGGTCCCCGCGGACCCGGCGGGCGGGTCAGAGGGTGGTGACGAAGTCCGCCAGTTGGGTGGCGTTGCGGCACTCGACCATGTCGATGACCTCGCCGTAGCGGTCGGCCGCCGAGTCCCCGCTCCCCCACAGCCGCCGCGGCTCGGGGTTGAGCCAGTGGGCCGAGCGGGCCCGCTTCACCAGGTCGGCGAGCACCGGCAGGCCGGGCTGCCGGTAGTTGGTCCGTCCGTCGCCGAGCACCAGCAGCGACGTCTTGGGCCCGACCGCCGACGGCCAGCGGTCGGCGAACACCTCCAGGGCGTTGCCGTAGTCGCTGTGCCCGTCGAAGGCCACGACGTCGGCCTCGCGCCCGATCCGGCCGATGGCGTCGGAGACGTCGGCGCCGGGCCGGAAGAAGCGGGTGACCTCGTCGGTCGCGTCGACGAAGGCGAACGCCCGCACGCCGGAGAAGTGCTCGCGCAGCGCCTGGGTGAGCATCAGCGTGAAGTGGCTGAAGCCGGCCACCGAGCCGCTGACGTCGCAGAGCACCACCAGCTCGGGCTTGTGCACCTTCCGCGGCCGGTGGTGGGTCACCACCGGCACCCCGCCGGTGCCCAGCGACGCCCGCACCGTCCGCCGGAAGTCCAGCCGCCCGACGCGGCCCATCCGCCGCCGCGCCGACAACCGCACCGCCAGCCGGCGGGCCAGCGGCGCCACGGTCCGCCGCAGCTCGGCGAGGTCGGCCTGCTGCGCGCGCAGGAAGTCGACCTGGTCGGCCAGCGGGCGCACCGCGCTCCTGGCCACCCGCTCGCGGCCGCGCTCGGCCGCCGCCCGCCGGCGCACCTCGGCGTCCACCGCGGCGCGGAAGGCGGCCAGCCGCTCGCGCACCGTCTGCCGGGCCACCTGCTCGGCCAGCCCGCCGCGGCCGCCGTCGCCCAGCAGGCCGGCGAGCAGCTGGGCGACCAGCGTGTCCGGCGACAACGCCCGCATGACCCGGTAGCCGAAGTAGGACTGCCCCGACGGCGAGGTCGGCGCCCGCCCCAGCTGGTCGACCGCCTGGCGGGCGAAGCGGCGCAGCGCCTCGTCGTCGCCGTCCACGAGCAGCCGGGCGAGCTCCTCGCGCATCCGCTGGGCGAGGTCGCGCTCGTCACCGTGCCCGTCGGGGAGGTCCAGCGTCGAGCCGGCGTCGTCGTCCCCGGGTCCGGCGTCCCCGGGTTCGGCGTCCCCGTCGGACGGGTCGCCCGCGGGCCGGTCGGCCAGCGGCCACCACAGGTCGAACAGCACGTCGTAGGCCGGCCGCTGGGCGGCCCGCTGCAGGAGCACCGCCGCCAGTCCGTGCCGCAGCTGCTCGCGCTCGAGCAGGTCGACGACGGTGAGGATCTCCGCGGCGTCGACGGCCTGGCTGATGCCCACCGGGATGCCGGCCTCGCGCACCGCCCGCACGAAGCCGTCGAGGTGCCCGGCGAGACCCCCGGTGGCGGACGACGGCGCGGTCATCAGTTGAGCCGCAGCTCGGCGGCGGCCCGGTCCTGGTCGCTGGCGTGCTTGAGCACCACGCCCAGCGTCGAGCGCACCGCCGTCTCGTCGAGGGTGTCCAGGCCCAGCTCGAGCAGCGTCTGCGCCCAGTCGAGGGTCTCCGAGATCGACGGCGACTTCTTCAGCTCCAGCGCCCGCAGCGCGCGGATGGTGCGCACCAGCTGTTCGGCGAGCCCAGGGGCGAGGTCGGGCACCCGGGACAGCACGATCTCCCGCTCCCGCTCGGCCGACGGGTAGTCCAGCGACAGGTACAGGCAGCGCCGCTTGAGCGCCTCGGACAGCTCCCGGGTGGCGTTGGAGGTCAGCACCACGGTCGGCCGCCGGGTGGCGGTGACGGTGCCGAGCTCGGGGATGGTCACCTGGAAGTCGCTGAGCACCTCCAGCAGGAGGCCCTCCACCT
Organism: Geodermatophilus tzadiensis; assembly: GCF_003002915.1. GTDB lineage: Bacteria > Actinomycetota > Actinomycetes > Mycobacteriales > Geodermatophilaceae > Geodermatophilus > Geodermatophilus tzadiensis. Next base: position 77,857 of record NZ_PVTG01000018.1, read on the forward strand.
CGACGTCGGCCTTGTCGGTCTCGTCGATGAGCAGCACCGTGGGCTCGGTGCGCCGGATCGCCGTCAGCAGCGGCCGGGAGAGCAGGAACTCCTCACCGAAGACGTCGTCGTGCACGGCGTGCCAGTCGGCGCCGTCGCTCCCCTGCGCGGCCTGGATGCGCAGCAGCTGCTTCTTGTAGTTCCACTCGTAGAGCGCCCGCGCCTCGTCGAGGCCCTCGTAGCACTGCAGCCGGATGAGCTCCGAGCCGGTCGCCGTCGCCAGCGCCTTGGCCAGCTCCGTCTTCCCGGTGCCGGCCGGGCCCTCGACCAGCAGCGGCTTGCCCAGCCGGTCGGCGAGGAAGACCGTCGTGGCGATCTGCGCGTCGGGCAGGTACCCGGCGGTCGCCAGCCGCTTGCTCACGTCGGCGACCGAGGAGAACTGCGGCGTCTGCGTCGGCGGGCGGGGCATGCGCGCTCCTCGGGTGGGGCGGTGGGGCGGGTGGCGGCTCGGTGGCCGGGTTCAGCGCGTGTGGCCGTTCCCGGTGACGACGTAGGTGGTGCTGGTCAGCTCCGGCAGGCCCAACGGCCCGCGGGCGTGCAGCTTCTGGGTGGAGATGCCGATCTCGGCGCCGAAGCCGAACTCCCCGCCGTCGGTGAACCGGGTGGAGGCGTTGACCATCACCGCGGCGGAGTCGACCCCGGCGGTGAACGCGGCGATCGCGGCCGCGGAGTCGGCGACGATCGCCTCGGTGTGCCCGCTGCTCCACCGGGCGACGTGGTCGAGGGCGGCGGGCAGGTCGTCGACCACCCGCACGGCCATGTCCATCGACAGGTACTCGGTGGCCCAGTCCTCGTCGGTGGCCGGGACGACGGCGTCGTGGGCGGCCCGGGCGGCGTCGTCGCCGTGCAGGGTGACCCCGGCGTCGACCAGCGCCGACAGCAGCCGCGGCAGGAACGGCACGTCGCGGTGCACCAGCAGCGTCTCGGCGGAGTTGCAGACGCTCACGCGGTGCGTCTTGGAGTTGAGCACGACCGCCTCGGCCATCGCCGCGTCGGCGGAGGCGTCGACGTAGACGTGGCAGTTGCCCACGCCGGTCTCGATGACCGGCACCTGCGCCTCGCGGACGACGCGCTGGATGAGCGAGGCGCCGCCGCGCGGGATGACCAGGTCGACGTGGCCGCGCGCGGACAGCAGCTCCCCGACCGAGGCGCGGTCGGCGGGCAGCAGCTCGACCGAGCCGGCCGGCAGCCCGGCCTTCTCCCCCGCCTCGGTGAGGACGGCGACCAGCGCGGCGTTGGTGCGGTAGGCCGAGGCCGAGCCGCGCAGCAGCGCCGCGTTGCCGCTCTTGAGGCACAGGCCCGCGGCGTCGACGGTCACGTTCGGGCGGGCCTCGTAGACGATCCCGACCACGCCGAAGGGCACCCGCACCTGCCGCAGCTGCAGCCCGTTGGGCAGCCGCGAGCCGCGGACGACGTCGCCGACGGGGTCGGGCAGGGCCACCAGCTCGCGCAGCGCGGCGGCCACGCCGGCCACCCGGGCGGGGTCGAGGCGCAGCCGGTCGACCGTCGAGGCCGGGGTCCCGTCGGCCGCCGCGGCCTCGACGTCGAGCGCGTTGGCGGCCAGCACCTCGTCGGTGCGCTCGACCAGCGCGTCGGCCATCGCGGACAGCGCGGCGTCCTTGACGTCGGTCGGCAGGGTGCGCAGCACGCGGGCGGCGGCGCGGGCACGCAGGGCGGCGGCCCCGATCAGCGGGAGCTCGGCGACGTCGGGCACGTCCCGGAGGGTACGCGCCGGACCGGTCGCCCGGACCGTCCGGCAACCGTGTGAGAATGGTTCTCATGCCCAGGACCTCGACGCGCGCCGTCGCCTCCGCCGCCGCTGCCGCCACCGCCCTGCTGCTCACCGGCTGCGGCTCCGACGACGCGCAGGCCGGCGCCGCCGACGGCGTGGCCGTGGTCGCCGCCTTCTACCCCCTGCAGTGGGCCGCCGAGCGGGTCGGCGGGGACCGGGTGGACGTCACCTCGCTCACCCCGCCGGGCGCCGAGCCGCACGACCTGGAGCTCACCCCGCAGGACGTCGCCACGCTCACCGAGACCGACCTGCTCGTCTACCTCGAGGGCTTCCAGCCCGCGCTCGACGACGCCGCCGCCGAGGCCGGGGACGCCGCCTGGGACGCCGGGCAGGCCGCCGACCTCTCGCTGACCACCGAGGCGCACGAGCACGAGGGCGAGACCGAGGAGGAGCACGCCGAGCACGGCGGTGAGGAGACTCCCGACCCGCACTTCTGGCTCGACCCCACCCGCCTCGCCGACGTCGGCGACGCGCTGGCCGACCGCCTCGCCGAGGTCGACCCCGACGGCGCGGCCACGTTCCGCGACAACGCCGCGGCGCTGCGCGGCGACCTCGAGGCCCTCGACGCCGAGATGGAGCAGGGCCTGGCCGACTGCGCGGTGACCACGATGGTCACCAGCCACGACGCCTTCGGCTACCTCGCCGACCGCTACGGCCTGGAGGTCGTCGGCATCAACGGCCTGAGCCCCTCGGCCGAGCCGGACCCGGCGCAGCTCGCCGAGATCTCTACGCTGGTCCGCGAGCGCGGCGTGACGACGGTCTACACCGAGACCCTCGTCGACCCCGCCGTCGCCGAGACCGTCGCCGAGGAGGCCGGGGTGCAGACCGCCGTCCTCGACCCGCTGGAGGGGCTGACCGACGAGTCGGCCGGCTCGGACTACCTCGAGGTCATGCGGGCCGACCTGGCCACGCTGCAGGAGGGGCAGGGCTGCGCGTGACCGATCCCGCGATCCGGCTCTCCGGCGCCACCATCGGCTACGGCGACGTGGCCATCGTCCGCGACGCCGACCTGACCGTGCGGCGCGGCGAGGCGGTCGCGGTCCTCGGCTCCAACGGCTCGGGCAAGACGACCCTGTCCCGGGGCCTGCTCGGCCTGGCCACCGTCCTCGGCGGCACCGTCGAGGTGCTCGGCGCGCCCGTCGGCCGGCTGCGCGAGCGGGGCCGCGTGGGCTACGTGCCGCAGCGGCACACCGTCAGCGGGGCGATGCCGGCCACGGTGCGCGAGGTGGTCGGCGTCGGCCGGCTGCCGCGGCTGGGCCTGTTCGGCCGGCCCGGCGCGCGGGACCGGGCCGCCGTGGCCGAGGCCGTCGACGCCGTCGGCCTGGCCGACCGGCTGGCGGACCCGGTGGCCGCGCTGTCGGGCGGCCAGCAGCGGCGGGTGCTCGTGGCGCGCGCGCTGGCCGCCGAGCCCGAGCTGCTGGTCATGGACGAGCCGACCGCGGGGGTGGACGCGGCGAGCCAGGCGGCGCTGGCCACCGTGCTGGCGCGGGTGGCGGCGGCCGGGACGACACTGCTCGTCGTGACCCACGAGACCGGCCCGCTGGCCGGCGTGCTCACCCGCGCGGTCGTCGTCGACTCCGGACGGCTCACCTACGACGGGCCGCTGGCCGGGGCCGGAGCCGCCGGCCCGGACTGCCACCACCCGGACGAGGCCGCGCAGCCGCCGGTCCGCGGCTACCGCCTCGACCAGCCGCGGCCGGCGCCCGACGCCGTGCGCCTGCGCGACGGGAGCCGCTAGGTGGAACTGCTCGAGTACGGGTTCATGCAGCGGGCACTGGTGGCCAGCCTCATGGTCGGCCTGGTCGCGCCCGCCGTCGGCGTCTTCCTGGTCCAGCGGCGGCTGTCACTGCTCGGCGACGGCCTGGGGCACGTCGCGCTGACCGGCGTCGGCGTCGGCGTGCTCACCTCCAGCGCACCGGTCGGGACGGCGCTGGTCGCCGCCGTGCTCGGTGCGGTGCTCATCGAGCTGGTCCGCGCCCGCGGGCGCACCAGCGGCGACGTCGCCCTCGCCGTCCTCTTCTACGGCGGCATCGCCGGCGGCGTCGTGCTGCTGTCGCTGGCCCCGCGCGGGCAGGCCACCAACCTCGACGCCTACCTCTTCGGCGCCATCACGACGACGACGGCCGCCGACGTCGCCGTCTTCGCGGTCATCTCCGTGGTGGTGCTGGCCGTGGTGGGGCTGCTCGGCCGGCGGTTGTACGCGGTGAGCGACGACGAGGAGTACGCCCGGGCCGTCGGCCTGCCGGTGCTGCCGCTCAACGTCGTACTGGCCGCACTGGTCGCCTCGACGGTCGTGCTGTCGATGCGGGTGGTCGGGCTGCTGCTGATCAGCGCGCTGATGATCCTGCCCAGCGCCGTCGCCCAGCTGGTGGGCCGCAGCTTCCGCAGCACGCTGTACCTGGCCTGCGGCGTCGGCGTGGTGGTCAGCGTCGCCGGGACCGCCGGCTCGTACTACACCGGCACCCCGTCGGGCGGCACGATCGTGCTGCTGGCCATCGCGCTGTTCCTCGTCGTCACCGCCGGGGTCGCGCTGCGCGACGCGACGGCGCGGCGGCGGCACGGCCGCCAGGTCGAGGTGCACGCCGCCCACCCGCACGAGCACGGCGAGGGCTGCGGCCACCGGCCGGTGCCGCACGGCGACCACGTCGACTACGACCACGACGGGCACCTGCACGCGCCGCACCGGACCGGCACCGGCACCCACTACGACGAGCACAGCGAGCACGCCGTCGTCCCCCCGGTGGGGAGGGATCGGCCGTGAGCGCGGCCGAGGTCCCCGCCCGCCGGCAGACGCGGCAGCGGACGGCGGTGCTGGCGCTGCTCGACGAGCTCGACGGCTTCCGCACCGCCCAGGAGCTGCACGCCCTGCTGCGCGAGCGCGGCGACGGCGTGGGTCTGGCCACCGTCTACCGGGCGCTGCAGGCCCTGGTCGACGACGGCCTGGTCGACGTGCTGCGCAGCGAGGTCGGCGAGGCCGCCTACCGGCGCTGCTCGCCGGTGCACCACCACCACCTGGTCTGCCGGTCGTGCGGGCGCACCGTCGAGGTGGCCGACCCGCCGGTCGAGCGCTGGGCCGCCCGGGTGGCCGCCGAGCACGGCTTCGCCGACGTCCAGCACCAGCTCGAGGTGTTCGGCACCTGCGCGGCCTGCGCCGCCGCCCGGCGCTGAGGCCCGCTCAGCGGTAGGGGTCGGTCAGCTCGCGCAGCCGGGTGAGCGCCGCGCGCAGCTGGGCCGTGGCCTCCTCGCCCAGGTGCGCCGTCCACTCCGCCTCGACCTCGGCCTCCACCCGGCGGGCGACCGCCACCAACTGCTCGCCGCGCTCGGCGATCTGCACGAGCCGCGCGCGGGCGTCGGTCGGGTCGGGCACGCGGCGCACGTAGCCGGCGCGCTGGAGCTGGTCGACGAGGTGGCCGGCCGTCTGCTTGGTGACCAGCGCCTGCTCGGCCAGGTCGGTCAGCCGGGTGCCGGAGGGACCGATGCGGGCGGCCAGGCGCGCCTGGGCGAGGGTCAGGTCGTCGAAGCCCGCGGCCGCCACCGTGGCGAGCAGCCGGGCCTCCATCGCCCGGTGCGGGTAGAAGCAGAGCAGGGCCAGGTTCTGGTGGTCCCCGTCCGGCTCGCTCACGCGCCCCCCTTGACGATGGTCAGACCTTCTGACTAAATGGTCAGATCATCGTACCAACTCCGAGGAGGTCGTCGTGGACCTCGACGACGTCTGGCGCAGCATCGACGCGGAGCGGGCGAGCCTGGCCGACCTGCTCGACGACCTCACGTCGGCGGAGTGGGAGACGCCGTCCCTCTGCGCGGGCTGGCGGGTGCGGGACGTCGCGGCGCACCTGACCCAGGCGCACATGACACTCCGCGAGGCGATCGTCCCGGCGATCCGGGCCCGCGGCAGCTTCGACCGGATTATCCGCGACTCCGCGCTGCGCGTCGGCCCGCTGCCCGACGCCGAGTACGGCCGGCGGATCCGGGCGATGGTCGGCTCCCGGCGGCGGGCGCCCTTCGTCAGCCCGGTCGAGCCGCTCACCGACGTCCTCGTGCACGGCCAGGACATCGCCATCCCGCTGGGCCGGCCGCGCCCGGTCCCGGCCGCGGCTGCGGCCGTGGCGGCCCGGCGGGCCTGGGACATGAGCTTCCCGTTCCGGGCACGGAAGCGCCTGGCCGGCCTGCGGCTGCAGGCCACGGACGGCGACCTCGTGCTGGGCGAGGGCGCACCGGTCGAGGGCACGACCGGCGACCTGCTGCTGCTGGTCACCGGCCGCACCGCCACGGTGCACCGGCTCTCCGGCGCGGGGGTGCAACGGCTGCCGACGGCGACGGGCCGCCGGGAGGAGTCGAGGAGGACGACATGACCCTGGGTGTGATCACCGACGTGTCCGCACCGGTGGAGACCTACGACGTGTTGCACGCGGCGATGCTCGGGCGGATGGACCCGGCCGTCGACGGCCTGCTGCTGCACCTGGCCCGGGCGACCGCGGACGGCTTCCAGGTGATCGACGTGTGGGAGTCGCGCGAGGCCTACGAGCGCGGGATCCGCGAGGTGGTCGGGCCGGTGTCCGCGGAGGTGCTGGGCGGACGGGAACGGCCGCCCTCGGTGGTCACCGAGTTCGAGGTCCGCGGCCTGGTGCTGCCGCGGGCCGGCGTCGTCGTCTGACGCCCGTGTCCCGGCTGGCCGAGGAGGAGGACGTGGTGATCTGGGCGGTGACCGAGGACGTGTCCGCACCGGAGGTGCGGTACGACCTGGTGGAGCTGTACGACACGGTGCACCGGCTGCTGCTGGAGCGCACCGGCGGGGCCTTCGAGGGCCGGCTGGTCCACCTGGCCTGGCCGACCGCCGACGGGTTGCGGGTGGTCGAGGTGTGGGACTCCCGCGAGCAGTACGACCGCTACGGCCGCGAGGTCATCGCACCGCTGGTCGACGAGGTCCTGGCCGGGCGGCCGCACCCGCCCGAGGTGGTGACCCGCTTCGACGTCCGCGGCCTGGTGGTCCCGACCGGAGGGGTGGTGGTCCCTGCCGACGCGGCGACCCGGTGACCCGCCGGTCGCCGTGAACGGCCTCCGACTGCGCGGCGTCCAGCACGACCGGCTGGTTGCCGCCGACGATGACGACCTCCTCGCCGCGCTCGGCGGCGGCGAGCAGCTGGGGCAGCCTGGTCGTCGCGTCCTGCCCGTCCACGTGGGTCACCCGCCGAGGACGGCGCCCTCGTACCGGGTCGGCCAGGACGGCCCTTGGCCGACCCGGTCGTCGCGTCAGTTGAGCGCCCGGGTCCCCGGCGGGAGGACGCCGCCGGCGACCATCTCGGCCGCGGCGTCCTGCAGCGCGGTGAGCGCGACCCGCTGGGTGAACGGGCCGGTGGAGACCCGGGCGACGCCGAGCTCCTGCATCTCGCGGGCCGGCAGCGAGGCCCCGGGGACGCTGATCAGCGTCAGCTTCCCGGGGCCGAGGCCCTCGACGACCGCGGCGATCTCCTCGCGGTCGACCAGCCGCGGCACGAACACCACCGGGGCGCCGGCCTCGAGGAAGGCCCGGCCGCGCCGGATCGCCTCGGCGACGAGCTCCCCGCGGTCGGCGCCCTCGGCGGCGCGCACGAAGGCGTCGGTGCGGGCGTTGAGCACGAAGTCGATCCCGGCGTCGCGACCGGCCCGCACGACCGCCTCGACGGCGGCCACGGCCTCGTCGAGCGGCTTCATCTGGTCCTCGAGGTTGCCGCCGACGACCCCCTTCTCGATCGCGCGGCGGGCGGTCTCGCCGGCGTCGCCGTAGCCGGCCTCTATGTCCATGCTCACCGGCAGGTCCACCGCGGCGGCGATCCGGCCGACCATGTCCAGGTGCAGGTCGAGCGGGATGTTCTCGCCGTCCTGGTAGCCGAACGTCGCGGCGATGCCGTGGCTGGCGGTGGCCAGCGCGCGGACGCCGTCGGTGGCGGCCACCACCTGCGCGGAGACGACGTCCCACACGTTGGCGAGGACGAGGATCTCCGGAGCGGTGTGCAGGTCGAGGAGGGTGCGGGCGTGGCTGGCGAGGTCGGTCACGGCACCCGACCGTAGGGCCCGGCTACCGGTCGCGCAGCGCGCGCAGGGCGGTCTTGCGGGCCTCGCCGGTCAGCCGGTCGAGGAACACCTTGCCGTCGAGGTGGTCGACCTCGTGCTGCAGGCAGCGCGCCATCAACCCGCTGCCCTCGACCCGGACCGGTTCCCCGTGGACGTCGAAGCCCTCGACGACGGCGTGCATCGCCCGCACCGTGGGCGCCCACAGGCCCGGCACCGACAGGCAGCCCTCGTCGCCGTCCTGGGTCTCCTCCGACACCTCGGTGAGCGTCGGGTTGACCACGTGCCCGATGACGCCGTCGATGTTCCAGGAGAACACCCGCGCGCCGACGCCGATCTGCGGCGCGGCCAGCCCCGCGCGGCCCGGGTGGTCGACGGTCTCCACCAGGTCGCGCACCAGGGTGGCCAGCTCCCTGTCGAAGGCGCGCACCGGGTCGGCCGGGGTGCGCAGGACCGGGTCACCGAGCTCGCGGATGGGACGGATCGTCACCGGGGCAGTCTCGCAGCCCCCCGCGGCGCCCCGACCAGCACCATCTCGTCGCGGTGCACGACCTCGCGCCGGTACTCCGGGTCGAGGTCGGGGGTGCGCCGGCCCAGCAGCGCGGGCAGCTCGCGGGCGTCGTAGGCGACCAGCCCGCGGGCGACCACGCCGCCGTCCGGGCCCACCAGCTCGACCGGGTCGTCGGCGAGGAAGTCGCCGTCGACGCCGGTGATGCCGGCGGCCAGGAGCGAGGCCGACCGCTCGCGGACGGCGCGCACGGCGCCGTCGTCGAGCAGCAGCCGGCCGCGCGGCCGGCTGGCGTAGCGCAGCCAGAACTGCCGGCCGGTGGGACGGCGGCCGTGCGGCTCGAACAGGGTGCCCACCCGCTCCCCCGCCAGCGCCGCGGCGGCCTGCGGGGTGGAGGTGACGACGACCGGCACGCCCGCGCCCGAGGCGATCAGCGCCGCCTCGACCTTGGTGGCCATGCCGCCGGTACCCACGCCGTTGCGGCGGGCGGTGCCGAGGGTGACCGCGGCGAGGTCGCCCGCGCCGCGCACCCGGTCGAGCAGCCGCGCCGGGCCGGTGCGCGGGTCGCCGTCGTAGACGCCGTCGACGTCGGACAGCAGCACCAGGGCGTCGGCGGTGGCCACGTGCGCGACCAGCGCGGCGAGCCGGTCGTTGTCGCCGAAGCGGATCTCCTCGGTGGCCACCGTGTCGTTCTCGTTGACGATCGGCAGCGCGCCCAGGGTGAGCAGCCGCTCCAGCGTCTGGCGGGCGTTGCGGTAGTGGCTGCGCCGGGTGAGGTCGTCGGCGGTGAGCAGCACCTGGCCGATGGTGACCCCGTGCCGGTCGAAGGCGTCGGCGTAGGTCTGCACCAGCCGCAGCTGCCCGACGCTGGCCGCCGCCTGGGCGGTGGCCAGGTCGCGCGGGCGGCCCTCGACGCCGAGCGGGGCCAGGCCGGCGGCGATCGCGCCGGAGGACACCAGCACCACCTCGCGGCCCTGCGCGCGCACGGCGGCCAGCACGTCGACCAGGGCGGTCAGCCGCGCCGGGTCGAGCCCGCCGGGCAGCGTGGTCAGCGACGAGGAGCCGACCTTGACCACCACGCGGCCGGCACCGGCGATCTCCGGGCGGGCGCTCACGCGTCGTCCCCGGGCGGCTCGTCGTCGGGCAGCTCGTCGTCGGTCCAGGTCTCGGTGAGCTCGTAGGGCACCCGGCGGGCCTTCTTCGCCGCCAGCCGCTCGGCGGCGCGCACCCGGTGCGGGGCGTCGATGCGGCTGTCGGTGCCGCGGCCGCCCAGGCCCGCGGTCTCCTCGGCCAGCGGGGTGCCGGCGGGCAGGGTGGGCTGGAAGTCGAAGGCGACGTCGCCGATGACGACGGTGTCGCCCTCCTGCGCGCCGAGGCGGGTGAGCTCCTCCTCCACGCCGAGCCGGTTGAGCCGGTCGGCGAGGAAGCCGACCGCCTCGTCGTTGGTGAAGTCGGTCTGCCGCACCCAGCGCTCGGGCTTGACGCCGCGGACGACGAAGGTGCCCTCGTCGTCCGGGTCGGGGGTGACGGTGAAGCCCGAGTCGTCGACGGCCCGCGGGGTGAGCGTGACGCGGGCCGGCTCGGGCGCGGGCAGCGCGGCGCGGTGCTCCTCGACGGCGGCGGCCAGCGCGTAGCCCAGCTCGGCCAGCCCCTCCCCCGTCGCGGCGCTGACCGAGAACACCCGCAGCCCGCGGTCCTCGAGGGAGGACCGGACGAGGTCGACCAGGTCGCGCCCGTCGGGGACGTCGACCTTGTTGAGGACGGCGAACCGCAGCCGGCCCACCAGGTCGAGCTCCTCGCCGCCGTACTCGCGCAGCTCGTGCTCCAGCGCCTCGATGTCGGTCTCCGGGTCCCGCCCGGGCTCGAGGGTCGCGGTGTCGACGACGTGCACCAGCACCGCGCAGCGCTCGACGTGCCGGAGGAACTGCAGGCCCAGCCCCTTGCCGGTGGCCGCGCCGGGGATGAGCCCGGGGACGTCGGCCATCGTGAACACCGTGTCGCCGGCCCGGACCACGCCGAGGTTGGGCACCAGCGTGGTGAACGGGTAGTCGGCGATCTTGGGCCGGGCGGCGGACATCGCCGCGATCAGCGAGGACTTGCCCGCCGACGGGAAGCCCACCAGGCCGACGTCGGCGACGCTCTTGAGCTCCAGGACCGCGTCGAAGGCCTCACCGGGCTCGCCGAGCAGCGCGAAGCCGGGCGCCTTGCGGCGCGGGTTGGCCAGCGCGGCGTTGCCGAGACCGCCCCGGCCGCCCTGGGCGAGGACGACGCGGGTGCCGGCGCCGACGAGGTCGGCGACCACCTCGCCGCCGACGCTGACGACGGTGCCCTCGGGCACCCGCAGCACCCGCTCCTCGCCGTTGGCGCCGTTGCGGTGGCTGCCGGCGCCGGGGCGGCCGTTGCCGGCGCGCTGGTGCGGCCGGTGGTGGAAGTCCAGGAGGGTGTGGACGTTGGGGTCCACCTCGAGGACGACGTCACCGCCGTTGCCCCCGTTGCCGCCGTCGGGGCCACCGAGGGGCTTGTACTTCTCGCGGTGCACGGATGCGACGCCGTGACCGCCGTTGCCTGCGGCGACGTGCACGACGACGCGGTCGACGAACGCGGCCATGTCTGCTCTACCTGCTCACTGCCTGCTCAACGCCGACGAGCGCACGGGCCGGCCGGCCCGTGCGCTCGTGACGTGGTGACCTGCTGGAACGGCCCCCTCGCAGGGGGCCCGCGCCGAGCTCGCGAGGCGCGGGGGCGAGGAGGTCCTTCGTCAGGCCTCGACCGTGGTGATCGAGACGGTCTTGCGGCCGCGGCGGGTGCCGAAGGTGACCGCACCGGCCTCGAGGGCGAACAGCGTGTCGTCACCGCCACGGCCGACGCCCAGCCCCGGGTGGAAGTGGGTGCCGCGCTGGCGCACGATGATCTCGCCGGCCTTGACGACCTGGCCGCCGAAGCGCTTCACGCCCAGGCGCTGGGCGTTGGAGTCGCGGCCGTTGCGGGAGGACGAGGCGCCCTTCTTGTGTGCCATGTCGTCGTCAGCCCTTCGTGATGTCGCGGACGACCACGTCGGTCAGCGGCTGACGGTGGCCCTGACGCTTGTGGTAGCCGGTCTTGTTCTTGAACTTGTGGATGCGGATCTTCGGGCCCTTGCCGTGGCCGACGATCTCGCCGGTGACGGTGACGCCGGCCAGGGCCTGCGCGTCACTGGTCACGGTCTCGCCGTCGACCAGGAGCAGGGCCGGCAGGGTGACGGTGTCGCCCGCCTCGCCCACGAGACGGTTGACCGTGAACCGGTCGCCCACGGCGACCTTGTGCTGCCGGCCACCGGCCTTCACGACTGCGTACACCACTGACTCCTCGATCGCTGCTGTCTGTCCCGCGATGCGCCCTGCACGCACCCCGGCGCGGGCGCCGGGTGCTGGACGGGCCGCACCGCCTCATCGGCCCCGGGCAGGACCCGGTCCGGGGCGGTGCAACCCGACCAGCGTACCCGAGCGGCCGGGACGGGGTCGAACGCGCCCCCGCAGCCTCAGGAGGCCGGCGGGCCGGCCGGGCGGCTGGCCGCGCGGCGGCGGCGCGGACGTCCACCGGCCGGCTCCGCGCCGCCGTTCGACGCGGCGGCGGGGTCGCTGCCGGGTGCCTGCGGGTCGCGGGAGGGGGCTGGGTCGTCGGGGCCGGCCGACGCGGGCACGTCCTCGTCCTCGTCGTCCTCGTCGGCCACCGGCTGCACCGGCGCCGCGTCGCTCGCCGCGGCGGGCTCCGGCACGGCCGGGGCGGCCGCGAGCTCGGCCCCGGTGGGCCCCTCGATGACCGGCTCCGGCCCGCTGGTCACGGGCACGCCGCTGTCCGCCCCGGCGTCCACCGGCTCGGTCACCTCCGTGGCCGACGCCTCGGCGACCTCGACGCCGTCGGCCTCGACCGCGTCGTCGACGTCACCGGAGGCCGCCGCGAGCACCGCGGCGTCCTCGGCGGCGCGCTCCTCGCCGGCCTGGCCGCGGTTGCGGCGCCCGCGGCGGCGGCCGCCGGACCGCTGGCCGTCCCCGCTCTCCGGACCGCTGCCCTCGGCCGCCTCGGCGCCGGCCGGCACGGGGACCGGCTCGGCCTCCGCGCGCTCGGCGTCCCTGCGCTCGGCGTCCCTGCGCTCGGTCTCCTTGCGCTCGGTCTCCTTGCGCTCGGTCTCCTTGCGCTCGGCGTCCCGGCGGGACTGGTCGCGCCGGCCGTTGCCCCCACCGGAGCTGCCGGGGCTCCCCGAGCCCCCCGAGCCGCCCGACCCGTTGCCCCCGCCGCCGCGCCGCTTGTCGTCGACCGGGTCGGTGTGCACCAGCACCCCCCGGCCGCGGCAGTGCTCGCACGGCTCGGAGAACACCTCGAGCAGGCCCTGGCCGACCCGCTTGCGGGTCATCTGCACCAGGCCCAGCGAGGTGACCTCGGCGACCTGGTGCTTGGTGCGGTCGCGGCCCAGGCACTCGGTGAGCCGCCGCAGCACCAGGTCGCGGTTGCTCTCCAGCACCATGTCGATGAAGTCGATGACGATGATGCCGCCGATGTCGCGCAGCCGGAGCTGGCGGACGATCTCCTCGGCCGCCTCCATGTTGTTGCGCGTGACGGTCTGCTCCAGGTTGCCGCCCGAGCCGGTGAACTTCCCGGTGTTGACGTCGACGACGGTCATCGCCTCGGTGCGGTCGATGACCAGCGAGCCGCCCGAGGGCAGCCACACCTTCCGGTCGAGCGCCTTGGCCAGCTGCTCGTCGACCCGCAGGTCGCGGAACACGTCGCCCTCGCCGGTGTGCCGGGTCAGCCGCCCGGTCAGCTCCGGGGAGACGTGCGCGACGTAGGCCTCGACGGTGTCCCACGCGTCGTCGCCCTGGACGACGAGCTCGCTGAAGTCCTCGTTGAACACGTCGCGGATGACCCGGATGGCGAGGTCGGGCTCGCCGTAGAGCAGCGTCGGCGCGTTGTTGCTGGACGACGCCTTGGTCTGGATGACCTCCCACTGCGCCTGCAGCCGGGCGACGTCGCGGGTGAGCTCCTCCTCCGAGGCGCCCTCCGCGGCCGTCCGGATGATCACGCCGGCGTCCTCGGGGACGATCTTCTTGAGGACGTCCTTGAGCCGCTGCCGCTCGGTGTCGGGCAGCTTGCGGCTGATGCCGGTCATCGAGCCGCCGGGCACGTAGACCAGGAACCGGCCGGGCAGGTTCACCTGCTGGGTCAGCCGGGCGCCCTTGTGGCCGATCGGGTCCTTGGTGACCTGCACCAGCACCTTGTCGCCGGACTTCAGCGCCTGCTCGATCGAGCGCTGCTTGCCGCTCAGGCCGGCGGCGTCCCAGTTGACCTCGCCGGCGTAGAGGACGGCGTTGCGGCCCTTGCCGATGTCGACGAAGGCCGCCTCCATGCTGGGCAGCACGTTCTGCACGCGGCCGAGGTAGACGTTGCCGGCGAACGAGGTCGCCTGCGCCTGGGTCACGTAGTGCTCGACGAGCACCCCGTCCTCGAGGACGGCGATCTGCGTGCGCTCGCCGCGCTGGCGGATGACCATCCGGCGCTCGACCGACTCGCGGCGGGCGAGGAACTCCGCCTCGCTGAGGATCGGTGCGCGGCGGCGGCCGGTGTCGCGGCCCTCGCGGCGGCGCTGGCGCTTGGCCTCCAGCCGGGTGGAGCCGGCGACCCCGCGGACGTCGTCGTCGCTGGTGGTGCGGCCGGTGCGACCGGCGCGCTCGGGGCGGTCGTCGTCGTCGGTCGCGGCCTCGGCGGCGGAGTCCCCGCCGCGGCGACGGCGGCGACGGCGACGGCGGGTGCTCGACCCGCCCTCGGCCTCGTCGCCCTCGCCGGCCTCGTCGTCGGTCTCGGTGTCGGTGTCCTCGTCGTCGGACTCGTCGTCGTCGGTGTCCTCGCCGGTCCGCTCGGCGGCGTCCTCGGCGGCGTCCTCGCCGTCACCCTCGGCGTCGTCGCCGGTGCGCCCCCGGCCGCGGCCGCGACGGCCCCGACGGCGGCGCCGGCTGCCGCCGCCGTCCTCGCGGTCGGCGTCGGTGTCGGCGTCGGTCTCGCCCTCGACGTCCGTGTCGACGTCCTCGGCCTCGTCCGCGGCGTCCTCGTCGGGACGCGGCTCCTCGACCGCGGGGGTCTCGCCGCCGCGGCGCCGGGAGCGGCCGCGGCGCGAGCGCGGCGCCGGGGTCTCCTCGGTCTCCTCGTCCGGCGCGGCGGCGTCCTCGACCTCCGGGGACTCCGGCAGCGGCCGGCGGCTGCGCCGGCGCGGCGCGGGGGCCACCTCGGCCTCGGGCGCGACGAAGCTGACGAAGGCCGGGATGGCGGGGGCCACCGGCGGCGGGGGCGGGGTGACGGTGCCGGGGTCGGCCGCACCGGCCGGGCGGGTGGCCCGGCGGCGGGGGCGGGCGATGACGGCGGTGGGCTCCGGGGAGCTGAACTGGGCGCCGAAGGGGGACGGCGCCGGGTCGTCCTCGGGCTCCTCCTCGGCGGGGGCCTCGGCCACGGGGAGCTCGGCCACCGGGAGCTCGGCCACCGGGAGCTCGGCCGCCGGAGGCTCGACCGGCGGGAGCTCGGCGAGGGAGGCCGCCGGGGGCTCGGCCACGGCGGTCTCGGCGGGCGGCTCGTCGGGGGTCTCCCCGGTCGCCGCCTCCCCGCTCAGCACCTCGGCGACCGCGGCGGCGTCGCCGGGCGCGAGGTCGGGGGTGTCCGGGTCCTGGGTGCCGGGGGCGGGGGTCCCGCCGGTGTCCCCGGTGGTGCTGTCGCCGGTGGTGGTGTCGTCGTCCTGGTCGGCCACGAGGGCTCGCCTCCTGTGTGGTGCTCCCGGGCGCCGATCGGAGGACAGGCGGCCGCGCAGGAGCACGGGTTGGGCGGGCCGGGCGGCCGCGAGGGGTGCGGCGGCCGCCCGGCCTGCGAAGTCTGTGGTCGGTCCCGCGCGGCGGTCGCCGCGGCCGGGGCCGGACTGCAGGTGGTGCGGACTGCAGGTGGTGCGGACTGCAGGTGGTGCGGTGGTGCGGTGGTCTCGGGTGGTGCCGGGCGGCGGCACGTCTGGCAGCCGTGTCGCTCGACGGCGCAGGGGCGTCCGGGCTGCCCGGTCAGACCGCGGCGTGCTCCCCCTGGCAGCGGGCGCGCGCCTCTCGGTCGGGACCGAGCGGGTCGGCCACGGTCCCGCTGCCGTCGAGCCGGCCCTGCGCCTCACGCACGGCCCGTGGGGGCGACGGCGGGCGCAGGTCGGCGACGGCAGCCAGAGCGGCCACCACGTCGTCGGGTCGAACGGCGGGCGTCACCTGCCGGACGACCACGTGCAGTATGGCACAACCTGCCTCCCCGCCCGTGGACGCCGAGGCCACCGGGCCGCGCGCATCGACGTCGCGCACGCCGTTCTTGGTGCGCTTGGCGACGAGCACCGCGTCGCGGGCCAGCAGCTCCTCGACCGCGGCGGCGAGCTCGGCCGGCTCCACGCCGGGCAGCTCGACCCGCCACCGGGCGGCGTCGATCCGGTCGGCCAGCGACCCGCCGCCCTCGGCCGCCTCCACGCACTCCAGGACGTCGACGCCGGCCGGCAGCGACGCGTCCAGCGCGGCGCGCACCTGTTCGGGGTCACACCGCCGGGCCAGGCCGATCTCCAGGTACTCGGCCTCGCTGGCCGCCCCGGTCGGCGCCGCGCCCACGTAGGAGATCTTCGGGTGCGGGGAGAAGCCGGCCGAGAAGGCCATCGGCACCTGAGCGCGGCGCAGCGCCCGCTCCAGCGCCCGGGCGAGGTCGCGGTGCGAGGCGAAGCGCAGCGGGCCGCGCTTGGCGTAGCGCAGCCGCAGCTTCTGCACGGTGGGCGGCGGGGGCGGCCCGTCGGGCTGGCGGGCCACTACCGGGCCACCTCAGCGACCCACGACGGTCAGCGGGAGCAGGCTGCGCCCGGTGGGACCGATCTGGATCTCGGTGCCGTTGGTCGGGCAGACCCCGCAGTCGTAGCAGGGGGTCCACCGGCAGTCGGCGACCTCCTCCTCCGACAGGGCGTCCTGCCAGTCGTCCCAGAGCCACTCCTTGTCCAGCCCGGAGTCCAGGTGGTCCCAGGGCAGCACCTCGTCCTGGGTGCGCTCGCGGGTGGTGAACCAGTCGAGGTCCACGCCCAGCGGCGCGAGCTCGGCGGCCGCGGCCGCGGTCCAGCGCTCGTAGGAGAAGTGCTCGCTCCAGCCGTCGAAGCGGCCACCCTCGCGCCACACCCGCTCGATCACCCGGCCCACCCGGCGGTCACCGCGGGAGAGCAGTCCCTCGACCACGCCGGGCTGGCCGTCGTGGTAGCGCAGGCCGATGGAGCGGCCGGTGCGGCGGTCGGCGTTGATCGCCTGGCGCAGCACCCTCAGCCGGTGGTCGATCGTCTCGGCGCTGGCCTGCCCGGCCCACTGGAAGGGGGTGTGCGGCTTGGGCACGAAACCGCCGATGGAGACCGTGCAGCGGATGTCCTTGCGCCCGCTGGCCTCGCGGCCGGCGCGGATGACCTCGACGGCGAGCTCGGCGATCTCCAGCACGTCCTCGTCGGTCTCCGTCGGGAGGCCGCACATGAAGTACAGCTTCACCTGCGTCCAGCCGTTGGCGTACGCCGTGGTGACCGTGCGGACCAGGTCCTCCTTGGACACGGTCTTGTTGATCACGCGGCGGATCCGCTCGCTGCCGCCCTCCGGGGCGAAGGTCAGCCCGGAGCGCCGGCCGTTGCGGGACAGCTCGTTGGCCAGCGTGACGTTGAAGGCGTCCACCCGGGTGCTCGGCAGCGACAGGCCGGTGTTGGTGCCCTCGTAGCGGTCGGCCAGCTCCTTGGCCACCTGGCCGATCTCGGAGTGGTCGGCGCTCGACAGCGAGAGCAGCCCGACCTCCTCGTAGCCGGTGGCGCGCAGGCCCTGGTCGACCATCGAGCCGATGCCGGTGATCGTCCGCTCCCGCACCGGGCGGGTGATCATCCCGGCCTGGCAGAACCGGCAGCCGCGGGTGCAGCCGCGGAAGATCTCCACGCTCATCCGCTCGTGCACGCTCTCCGCGAGCGGCACCAGCGGCGTCTTCGGGTAGGGCCACTCGTCGAGGTCCATGACCGTGCGCTTGCCGACCCGCGCCGGGACGTCGTCCCGGGTGCGGGTGACCGCGGCGATCGCACCGCCGGGCCCGTAGGAGACGGCGTAGAAGCGGGGCACGTAGACGCCGTCGACGCGCGCCAGGCGGGCCAGCAGCTCGACCCGCCCGCCGGGGCGGCCCTGCTCCTTCCACGCCGCGACGACGTCGGTGACGTCCCCCACGACCTGCTCGCCGTCACCGAGGACGGCGCAGTCGACGAAGTCGGCGATCGGCTCGGGGTTGAACGCCGCGTGCCCGCCGGCGACGACGACCGGGTGGGTCTCGTCGCGGTCGGCCGCGTGCAGCGGGACGCCGGCGAGGTCGAGCGCCTCGAGCAGGTTGGTGTAGCCGAGCTCGGTGGCGAAGCTGACGCCGAGGACGTCGAAGTCGCGGACGGCGCGGTGGGCGTCGACGGTGAACTGGCCGACACCGTGCTCGCGCATCAGCGCGGCCAGGTCGGGCCAGACGGCGTAGGTGCGCTCGGCCAGGGCGTCGGGACGCTCGTTGAGCACCTCGTACAGGATCATGAGGCCCTGGTTGGGCAGCCCCACCTCGTAGGCGTCGGGGTACATCAGCGCCCAGTGGACGGCGACGTCGTCCCACGCCTTGACCTGCGCGTTCAGCTCCCCGCCGACGTACTGGATCGGCTTCTGCACCTGGGCCAGCAGCGGTTCGAGACGGGGGTAGAGACTCTGTCCAGACATGACCGGTCCAGGGTAGACGCCGCACCCCCCGCTCCGGCCCTCGCGCCGAGAGGCGCCGCAGTGTGCACGCTCCTACACTCAGGGTGACCAGCACGACGGCCCCAGGGAGGAACGTGCCCGAGCAGGCCGGGACCACCACCGCGCCCAGGAGCGCCGACGGCGTCACCCGTACGCGGTCCCCGCAGACCCTCTCCCGGGGCCGGGCGGTGTTCACGCTGCCCCGGGGCCGGGCGGTGCTCACCCTGCCCCGGGGCCGGGCGATGCCCCCGGAGCAGTGGGCGACCCACCACGCCTTCGTCCTCCGCACCCTCGCCGTCCTCGTCGCGGCGGTGCCGGTCTACGCCCTGCTGCGCGGCCACGGGCCCGGAGCGGCCGCGCTGGCCACCGCTCCCCTGCTGGCGCTGACCCTCCTCGCGCGGTCGACGCTGCTGCGGCGCAGCACCCGTGCCGCGGCGGCGGCGCTCGCCCTCATGGCGGTCGCGGCGGTGGGCGTGCAGTTGTCGGGTGGGCGGACCGAGGCGCACTTCCTGTTCTTCGCACTGCTCCCGCTGGCCGCGCTCTACGCCGCCCGGGCGCCGTTCCTGGTCGCCGTCGGCTTCGTCGCGGTGCACCACTTCGTGCTGGGCAGCCTGCTGCCGCACGCGGTGTACGAGCACCACGTCGCGCCCCTGCCGATGGCCACGCTGCACGCGGCGTTCGTGCTGCTGGAGAGCTGGGCCTGCCTGGTCGCCTGGCACCGCTTCGACGACCGGCGGGAGCGGGTCGAACAGCTGGTGGCCGAGCGCACCGCCGAGCTCTGTGCCCAGCGCGACGAGCTGGCCCGGCTGGCCGCCGTCGTCCAGTGCACCGACGACGCCGTCGCCACGCTCAGCCCCGACGGGCTGATCACCAGCTGGAACCCCGGCGCCGAGCGGCTCTACGGGTGGTCGGCCGGCGAGGTCGTGGGCCGGCACATGTCGGTGCTGACCGCCGAGGAGGAGTCCCCCGCCGACCTCGGCGCGCTGTCGGACAGCACCGCACCGGTGGAACGCCGGCACCGCCGGCGCGACGGCTCGGAGTTCGACGCGCTGGTCACC
The DNA here is from genome assembly GCF_003002915.1 of Geodermatophilus tzadiensis. Taxonomy (GTDB): domain Bacteria; phylum Actinomycetota; class Actinomycetes; order Mycobacteriales; family Geodermatophilaceae; genus Geodermatophilus; species Geodermatophilus tzadiensis. The sequence goes on from NZ_PVTG01000018.1 coordinate 97,093, forward strand.
TTCTCGACCATCCACGACGAGGACGGCGCCCTCACCGGCGTCGCCGGGATCGCCCGCGACATCACCGGGCGCAAGCGGGCCGAGGCCGAGGCCCGCGCGGCCGCCCGGCAGCTGGAGGAGCAGGCCGGCGAGCTGGCCCGCCTCGCCCTGCACGACCCGCTCACCGGCCTGGCCAACCGGACGCTCCTGGCCGACCGGCTCGAGCACGCCCTCGCCGACCGCCGCGCCCGCCGGCACGCCGTCCTGCTGGTCGACCTCGACGACTTCAAGGCGGTCAACGACGAGTGCGGGCACGAGGCCGGCGACGCCGTGCTCACCGCGGTCGCCCGGCGGCTGGAGTCGGTGGTGCGCCCGGCCGACACCGTGGCCCGGCTCGGCGGCGACGAGTTCGTCGTCCTCATGGAGGACGTCGAGGGCCGGCGCGACGTCGTCGCCGTCGCCGAGCGGCTGCTCGGCGCGCTGCGCGAGCCGGTGGCCTTCGGCGACGAGCGGTTCACCGTGGGCGGCAGCGTCGGCGTCGCGCTCACCGGCGCCGGTGACCGCCGCGGCATGGACGACCTGCTGCGCGACGCCGACCTGGCGATGTACGTGGCCAAGTCCGGCGGCAAGAACCGCGTCCGGGTCTTCGAGCGCGGCATGCGCGAGGAGGTCACCGCCCAGGACGAGCTGGTGCGCGACCTGCGCGCCGCCGTTCCCAACGGCGAGCTGCGCCTCCTCTACCAGCCCCAGGTGGACCTGCGGACCGGCGCGGTGACCGGCGTCGAGGCCCTGGCGCGGTGGCAGTCGCCCAGCCGCGGGCTGGTCGAGCCGGCCGGCTTCATCCCGGTCGCGGAGACCTCCGGTGTCGTCGACGCCATCGACGACTGGGTGATCGGCGAGGCCTGCCGGCAGCTGCGCGCCTGGGACGACGCCGGCCTGCCCGCACTGGGCGTGGCGGTCAACGTCTCCGCGCGGCGGCTGGGCACCGGCGACCTCGCGGTCACCCTCGCCGCGGCCGCCCGGGACGCCGGCGTCGCCCCCGCCCGGCTGGAGATCGAGGTGCCCGAGGCGGTGGCCGCCGGACCCGACGCCGCGGCCGGCATCCGCGAGGTGCGGGCGCTGGGCGTGCGGGTGGCCATCGACGACTTCGGCACCGGGTCCTCCTCGCTGTCCCGGCTGCAGGACCTGCCGCTGGACCGGCTGAAGATCGACACCACGTCGGTGGCGCTGCTGGCCGCCGACGCCGCCGCCGGGTCGCTCGCCGACGCGGTCATCGCGCTGGGCAACAGCCTGGGCCTGCAGGTGGTCGCCGAGGGCGTCGAGCAGCCCGGCCAGCTCGCCGCGCTCCGGGCGCTGGGCTGCGACACCGCGCAGGGCCACCTGTTCGGCTCCCCGGTGCCGGCCGACGCCGTCGAGACGCTGCTGCGCGACGGCCGCGTGCTCCCCGCCGTGGCGTGAGCCGACCACCTCAGCGCAGCAGCAGTCGCTCCAGGCGCCGGGCGCCGAGCGCCAGCCCGGCGACCCCCATGACCAGCAGGTAGGCGGCCGAGCCCAGCAGCGCCCAGCGGACGTCGCCGGTGACGACGCCGCGCACGAGCTCGATGCCGTGGTAGAGCGGCGTGCACTCGACGAGGAGCTGCAGCGGCCGCGGGTAGGCCGACAGCGGGTAGAAGGTCGTGGAGAACAGGAACAGCGGCAGGACGGCGACCTGCACGAACTCGAAGTCCTGCCAGCCGCGCAGGAAGGTGCTCGCCGCCAGGCCCACCGCGGCGAAGGCGAACCCGATGAGCACGGCGGCCGGCAGCGCCAGCACCGCCCACCAGGAGCCGACCAGGCCGAGCACCAGCATGACCAGCAGGAAGGCCGCGGAGTACACCGCGCCCCGCAGCAGCGCCCACACCGTCTCCCCGACCGCGGCGTCGGCGGCCGACACCGGGGTGGCCAGCACCGCGTCGTAGAGCTTGGCGTACCTCAGCTTGAAGTAGAGGTTGAAGACGGCGTCGTAGACCGCACCGTTCATGGCGGCCGAGGCCAGCAGGGCCGGGGCCACGAACTCCTGGTAGCTCAGCGCCGTGCCGCCGTCGGTGACCACCTCGCCCACCAGCCCGCCGATGCCCACGCCGATCGACAGCAGGTAGAAGAACGGCTCGGAGAAGCCCGAGACGTAGACCACCCAGTTGCGGCGGGCCACCAGCAGGTTGCGGTGCACCAGGGAGCCCGCGCGCCGGGGCGAGAGCGGGAACAGCGGCACGACCCGCAGCACCAGCGACACCGACGGGCCGGCCGGCCGGGGGACGCTCACCGCACCAGCCGCCGGGTCAGCGCGCGGGCGGCCAGGACGGCGCCGGCCGCGGTCCACAGCAGCAGGTAGCCGACGTGCAGCAGCGCCGGCCCGGCCGAGACGGTGCCCAGGGCCAGGTCGCGGGCGAGGGTGACGCCGTGCCACAGCGGGGTGGCGCGGGCGATCCCCTGCAGCACGGCGGGCAGCTGCTCGACCGGGAAGAAGGTGCCGCTGAACAGGAACATGGGCACCAGCAGGAACCGCTGCAGCGCGGCGAAGGCGGCGTCCTCCTCCAGCCGGGCGGCCAGCGCGGTGACCGGCGCCGCGAAGGCCAGCCCCGTGAGCAGCGCGACCGGCACGGTGAGCACCACGAGCGGACTGCGCGCGGCGCCGAAGGCCAGCAGCACCAGCAGGAAGGCCGCCGCGGAGCTGGTCACCCGGAAGGCGACGTAGAGCAGGTGCCCGGCCACCAGGTCGACCGGGCGCGCCGGGGTGGCCAGCAGCGCCTCGTAGGTGCGGTCCCACTTGATCGCCCCGAGCACCGGGTAGCTCGACTCCCCGGTGGCGGTCTGCATGGCCGCGGCCACCAGCAGGCCGGGCGCGAGGAAGGCCAGGTACCCCACCCCGCCGGGCACCCCGGGGCCGCGGTCGACCAGCGAGCCGAGGACCAGGCCCATCGCGGCGAGGAAGAGCACCGGCTCCAGCACGCTGCCGATCGCGCTGCTGCGCCAGTAGTGGCGGTGCGCGGTCAGCCGCTGCAGGAACAGCGACCAGGCGGCCGGACCGGGCACGTCAGTCGACCAGCGTGCGGCCGGTGAGCCGGAGGAAGACGTCCTCCAGCGAGCTGCGCCGCACCAGCGACGACACCGGCTGCAGACCCTGGGCGAGGACGGCGGACAGCGCCGCGTCGCCGTCGCCGGTGTAGAGCAGCAGCCGGTCGGGCAGCACCTCGACCCGCTCGGCGAGGCCGCGGGCGGCCAGCGGGGCGAGCGCGTCGGCGTGCGCGGCCGGCCCGGGTCCGCCCTCGGTGAGCGGGAAGCGCAGCTCGCACACCTCGCGGGTGGACCAGGCGGCGATCAGCTCGGCCGGCGACCCCTGCGCGGCGATCCGCCCCTTGTCCATGACGACGAGCCGGTCGCACAGCTGCTCGGCCTCGTCCATGTAGTGGGTGGTGAGCACCAGGGTCACGCCGCGCTGCTTGAGCCGGTAGAGCCGCTCCCAGAGCACGTGCCGGGCCTGCGGGTCCAGGCCGGTGGTGGGCTCGTCGAGCAGGACGACGTCGGGGTCGTTGACCAGCGCCCGGGCGATGGTGACCCGCCGCTTCATCCCGCCCGACAGCGGCTCGACCCGGTCACCGGCCCGGTCGGTGAGCTGGACGAAGTCGAGCAGCTCGGCGGCCCGCGCCCGCACGGTCGCCCGGGGCAGGCCGAAGTAGCGGCCGTAGACCAGCAGGTTCTCCGCGACGGTGAGCTCGAGGTCGAGGTTGTCGGTCTGCGGGACGACCCCGAGCCGCGTGCGGATGGCCGGGCCGTCGACGGCGGGGTCCATGCCGAGGACCCGCAGCTCCCCCGCGGTCGGCGGTGAGACGGCGCCGATCATCCGCATCGTCGTGCTCTTGCCGGCCCCGTTGGGCCCGAGGAAGCCGAAGGCCTCCCCGGGCGCGATGTCGACGTCGATGCCGTCGACGGCGGTGTACCCGCCGAAGCGCTTCACCAGGCCCCGGGCCCGGACCAGCGACTCCACCATGTCCCCCATGCTGTCCCCGGCCCCGGGGGCCGGGTCGAGCGGATTACGCCGCGAGGTCCGGGAAGAACAGCCCGATCTCGCGCGCGGCCGACTCGGCCGAGTCCGAGCCGTGCACGATGTTCGACTGCACCTCCAGGGCGAAGTCACCGCGGATGGTGCCGGGGGCGGCCTTCACCGGGTCGGTGGCACCGGCGAGCGCGCGGAACGCCTCCACCGCGCGGGGCCCCTCCACCACGAGGGCGAGCAGCGGGCCGCCGGTGATGAACTCGACCAGCGAGCCGAAGAAGGGCTTCTCGCGGTGCTCGCCGTAGTGCTCCTCGGCGACCTCGCGGGTCAGGGTGCGCAGCTCGGCGGCGACCAGGCGCAGGCCCTTGGCCTCCAGCCGCGAGACGACCTCGCCGACGAGGCCGCGGGCGACGCCGTCGGGCTTGACGAGGACCAGGGTGCGATCAGTCACGGGGCGGCAGCCTACGGGACGGCGCGCGTCAACCTGGGTTGACACACGAGTGGGCGTCAACCACAGTTGACGCATGGCCTCTCCCACCGACGTCACCACCGCCGCCGCGGCCGACGACCCGGACACCGGCCTGCGGGCCGTCCGGGCGCTGCGCGAGCTGGCCGAGCGCCTGGAGGTGCTGCAGGTCGGCAACGCGCGGGCGCGGGGCTGGTCGTGGCAGCAGATCGCCGAGGCGCTCGGGGTGTCCCGGCAGGCCGTCCACAAGAAGCACGCCCGGAGCAGGAAGGACGTCTGAGGTGTTCGAACGCTTCACCCGGGAGGCCCGCCAGGCGGTGGTCGCGGCACAGGAGGAGGCCCGCGACCTGCGCGCCGCGCGGATCGAGCCGGTACACCTGCTGCTCGCCCTCACCCGCGACCCCGGGCGCGGGGGCGCGGCGCTGCGGGCCGTCGGCGTCGACCACGCCGGTGCCCGCGAGGCGCTGACCCGCTCGGGCGGCCCGCTGGACGCCGACGCCCTCGCCGCCGTCGGCATCGACCTGGACCGGGTGCGCGCGGCCGCGGAGTCCGCGTTCGGGCCCGGCGCGCTCGACCGGGGACCCGGCACGGGCGGGAGGCACCTCCCCCTCACCGACGGCGCGAGACAGGTGCTCGAGTCCACGCTGCGGCACGTCCTGGCCCTGCCGCGCCGGCACCGCGGCCGCCGGACCATCGACACCGGGCACCTGGTCGTCGGCGTCCTCGCCGTGGCCGACCCGGTCGTCGGGCGGGTGCTGCGCCAGCTGGGCGCCGACGTCGCCCGGCTGCGGCAGGAGCTCGCCGCCCGCTCCGCCGCCTGAGCGTCAGTCGCCGGCGGCGGGCTCCCGGAACGGCGAGCCGAGCAGGTCCTTGCGGATCTGCAGCAGGTACAGCCAGATGAGCACGAAGACCCCGCCGACGAACCACATCGCCGCGTCGATGAGCCCGGTGAGCAGCAGCGGCACCTGCAGCGCGGTCGCGATCTCCAGCCCGCGCGGCCGCCGCTGGACGCCGCTGGCCAGCACGAGCACGAGGGCGAGCACCAGCAGGATCGTCAGCCGGACGCCGCCGAGGCCCGCCGGGGTCTGGGCGATGGCGCGCGGGACGAACAGCACCGCGATGCCCTCGAGCAGCAGCACGGCCGCGGCGGCTCCCCGCAGCGCCCGCGCGGCGCGGACCGGGTCGGGCGCGGTCACGGCCGACCGCCCAGCACGGTGCGGGCCTCGCCGGCGGTGACCACGCTGCCGGTGACCAGCACGCCCGAGCCGCCCAGGGCGTCGTCCGGCCCGGCCTCGGCCAGCTCGATCGCCTCGGTGAGTGCCTCGGGCAGCCGCGGCGAGACGCTGACCCGGTCGGCCCCGAACACGTCGACGGCGAGCGCGCCGAGCTCGTCGGCCGGCACCGCCCGCGGCGAGCCGTTCTGGGTGACCACCAGCTCGGCGCAGACGGTCTCCAGCTCGCGCAGCATCCCCTCGACGTCCTTGCCGTGCACCACGCCGACGACGCCGACCAGCCGGGTGAAGTCGAAGGACTCCCGGATCGCCGCCACGGTGGCCGCCATCCCGGCGGGGTTGTGCGCGGCGTCGACCAGCACCGTCGGGCTGGTGCGCACCCGCTCCAGCCGGCCCGGGGAGCGCACGGCGGCGAAGGCGGACCGCACGGTCTCGACGTCGACCGGTCCGGTGGCCGCGCCGGCGCCGAGGAACGCCTCGACGGCGGCCAGCGCGGTGGCCGCGTTCTGCGCCTGGTGCGCGCCGAACAGCGGCAGGTAGACGTCGGCGTACTCCCCGCCGAGGCCCTGCAGCCGCAGCTGCTGCCCGCCGACGGCGACCTTCCGGTCGAGCACGCCGAACTCGGTGCCCTCGCGGGCGACCACGGCCTCCACCTCGACCGCGCGGCGCACCAGCGCGTCGAGCGCCCCGGGCTGCTGGTGGGCGAGGACGGCGATCGCGTCGCGCTTGATGATCCCGGCCTTCTCCCCCGCGATCGTCGGGACGTCGGGGCCGAGGTACTCCGAGTGGTCCATGGCCACCGGCGTGACGACGGCGACCCGGGCGTCGACGACGTTGGTGGCGTCCCACGTGCCGCCCATGCCGACCTCGATGACGGCGACGTCGACCGGCGCCTCGGCGAACAGCGCGTAGGCCAGGCCCACCGTGACCTCGAAGAAGCTCATCGGGTGCTCGCCGGCGGCGTCGACCATCCGCACGTAGGGCGCGATGTCGTCGTACGTCTCGACGAAGCGCTCGGCGCTGACCGGCTCGCCGTCGAGCACGATCCGCTCGCGCACCGACTGCAGGTGCGGGCTGGTGAAGCGGCCCACCCGCAGGCCGAAGCCGCGCAGCAGCTCGTCGACCATCCGCGCCGTCGTCGTCTTGCCGTTGGTGCCGGCGACCTGGACGACCGGGTAGGCGCGGTGCGGGTTGCCCAGCAGGTCGACCAGGGCGGCGATGCGCCCCAGCGAGGGCTCCAGCCGGGTCTCCGGCCAGCGGGCCAGCAGCTCCTGCTCGACGCGGGTCAGGTCGCTGCTCATCCTCCCCAGGATGCCAGCCGCCGCCTTCCTAGACTGGAGAGCATGGTCACCGACACCCGCACCCCGGACACGCCTGGCCCGGGAGCCTCCGTCGGCGTACCCGAGAAGCCCACGCTCGACGGTCTGGAGGCCACCTGGGTCGCCCGCTGGGCCGAGCAGGACACCTACGCCTTCGACCGCGCGGCGGCCCTGGCCGCGCCGCGGGAGCAGACGTACTCCATCGACACCCCGCCGCCGACGGCCAGCGGGTCGCTGCACGTGGGGCACGTGTTCAGCTACACCCACACCGACATCGTCGCCCGCTACCAGCGGATGCGGGGCAAGCACGTCTACTACCCGATGGGCTGGGACGACAACGGACTGCCCACCGAGCGGCGGGTGCAGAACTACTACGGCGTGCGCTGCGACCCGGCGCTGCCCTACGACCCCTCCTTCGAGCCGCCGGCCAAGCCGGGCAAGGAGCAGCTGCCGGTCTCGCGGCGGAACTTCGTCGAGCTCTGCATGCAGCTGACGGAGGAGGACGAGCGCGCCTACGAGCAGCTGTGGCGCCAGGTCGGCCTGTCGGTGGACTGGTCGAACGTCTACCGGACGATCTCCGAGACCTCCCGGGCCACCGCGCAGCGGATGTTCCTGCACAACCTGGCGCGCGGGGAGGCCTACGCCCAGGAGGCGCCGACCCTCTGGGACGTCACGTTCCGCACCGCCGTCGCGCAGGCCGAGCTCGAGGACCGGGAGCGTCCGGGCGCCTACCACCGGATCTCCTTCTCCGGCCCGGCCGGCCCGGTGTTCATCGAGACCACCCGGCCGGAGCTGCTCCCCGCCTGCGTCGCGCTGGTCGCCCACCCCGACGACGAGCGGTACCGGCCGCTGTTCGGGCAGACGGTGCGCACGCCGCTGTTCGACGTCGAGGTGCCGGTGGTCGCCCACCGGCTGGCCGAGCCGGACAAGGGCTCGGGCATCGCGATGATCTGCACCTTCGGCGACCTCAACGACGTCACCTGGTGGCGGGAGCTGCAGCTGCCCACCCGCGCGGTGATCGGCTGGGACGGCCGCTTCGTCCCCGACGCCCCCGACGGTGTGCCCGCCACCGTGTACGGCGAGCTGGCCGGGAAGACGGCGTTCAGCGCTCAGCAGCGCATCGTGGAGCTGCTGCGGGAGTCCGGCGACCTGCACGGCGAGCCGACGGCGATCACCCACCCGGTCAAGTTCTACGAGAAGGGCGAGCGGCCGCTGGAGATCGTCACCACGCGGCAGTGGTACATCCGCAACGGCGGGCGCTCCCCCGAGCTGCGCGACGCGCTGATCGCCCGCGGCCGGGAGATCCAGTGGGTGCCCGAGCACATGCGGTACCGCTACGAGAACTGGGTCGAGGGCCTCAACGGCGACTGGCTGATCAGCCGGCAGCGGTTCTTCGGCGTCCCGTTCCCGGTCTGGTACCGGCTCGACGCCACCGGTGAGCCCGTGTACGACGAGCCGATCCTGGCCCCGGAGGAGTCGCTGCCGGTGGACCCGGCCTCCGACGTGCCCCCGGGGTTCGAGGAGTCGCAGCGCGGCGTCCCCGGCGGCTTCGTGGCCGACCCCGACATCATGGACACCTGGGCGACGTCGTCACTGTCGCCGCAGGTGGCCTCGGGCTGGGACACCGACCCGGAGCTGTTCGCGCACGTCTTCCCGATGGACCAGCGGCCGCAGGCGCACGACATCATCCGCACCTGGCTGTTCTCCACCGTCGTCCGCTCGCACTTCGAGCACGGCGCGGCGCCGTGGACGCACGCGACGATCTCCGGCTTCGTCGTCGACCCCGACCGCAAGAAGATGTCGAAGTCGAAGGGCAACGTCGTCACGCCGATCGACGTGCTCGAGCGCTACGGCACCGACGCCGTCCGGTGGCGCGCCGCCGGGGCCCGGCCGGGGGCGGACTCGCCGTTCGACGAGGCCCAGATGAAGGTCGGCCGGCGGCTGGCGATGAAGATCCTCAACGTCGGCAAGTTCGTGCTGGGCCTCGGGGTGACCGCGGGGCTGACCGGCGAGCAGGTGACCGAGCCCCTGGACCTGGGGGTGCTCGCGGCGCTGCGGTCGGTGGTCGAGGAGGCCACCGCCGCGATGGAGGCCTACAACTACACCCGCGCGCTCGAGGTGACCGAGGCGTTCTTCTGGTCGTTCTGCGACGACCACGTGGAGCTGGTGAAGTCGCGCGCCTACGGCACCGGCCCGGCGGCGGAGTCCGCCCAGGCCGCCCTCGCGTTGGCGCTGTCGGTGCAGCTGCGGCTGTTCGCCCCGGTGCTGCCCTTCGTCACCGAGGAGGTCTGGTCCTGGTGGCAGGGCGGCTCGGTGCACCGCGCGCCGTGGCCCGCGGCCGCCGAGCTGCCGGGCGGCGGGGACGCGGGGGTGCTGCCGGTGGTCGCGGCCGCGCTGGCCGGCGTCCGCAAGGCCAAGTCCGACGCGAAGGTGTCCATGCGGGCCGACGTCGAGTCGGCGACGGTGACCGTGCCGGAGGCGCAGGTGCCGCTGGTGGAGGCCGCCCGGGGTGACCTGACCGACGCCGGGCGGATCGCCTCCCTGTCGGTGGTCGCCGGTGACGGCCCGCTCTCGGTGGACGTCGTCCTGGCCCCACCCGCCGACTGACCGCCGCGCGATGGGTCAGGCGGCCTCGTCGGCGGCCCAGGCGGGTGCCGGACCCAGGCCGAGGCGCCAGCGGGCCGCCTGCTCCGACGGACTGTAGGAGCCCAGGGCCAGGCGGAGCCCGCGCAGCTGCAGCCGGGTGGCCGTGACCTGCCCGGTGCCGCCGCGGCCGCGGCCGGGGACCCCCGCGCAGCCGGCGAGCGTGGGCGACACCAGGTGGGCCGCCGCCCCGGACAGCCCGCGGTAGAACACCCGCTCGGGCGGGCTGAGCCCCGGCGGGGCGGCGAGGAACGCGCGCAGGTCGTCGGGGACCGGCGCCAGCTCACCGCGGTGGGCCGCGAGCGCCTCGGCCAGCTCGGCGGTGGTGCCCGGCAGGTCGGTGGCGCCCAGCTCCCGCGCGGTGCGGGCCCACTCGCCGACGTAGACGTCGGGCCAGCCGCGACCGAAGTGCCCGGTGAGATCCTGGCCGACGGCTTGCTGGGCGGCCAGGAACGCGTCGGTGAAGGCCAGGTGCACCCACCGCAGGAGCGCCGGGTCGGACGCCGAGTAGGCACGTCCCCGCGCTCGGCCGCGCACCCGCTCGTGCATCCCGCGGACGCGGGCCGCCTCCCGCTCGGCCAGCTCGGCCGAGCCGAAGGTGCTCACCACCAGCCAACGGGCGGTGCCGGCCAGCCGCTTCCAGGGGTCCTCGCGGTAGGCCGAGTGCCGCTGGACGCCGGCCAGGGCGAGCGGGTGCGCCGCCTGGCCCAGCAGCGCGGCGACCCCGCCGACGAGGGTGGACAGGTCGCCGTGCACCCGCCAGACCACGCCGTCGGGCTCGAACCAGCCCGGGCCGGTGCCGACCCGGGCGATGTCGCGGACCCAGTCGGGTGCGCCGGTCGGGTCGCCGGAGACGCGGGCACGGAAGGCGCGCCGGGCCGCCTCGGGCAGGGCGGTCAGGACACGCACCCCGCCGAGCCTGCCAGCCCGGACCCCTCCCGGCCCGTCGGAGCCGTGAGTCGACCGTGTGCGCTCGTCCTGCGTCGCCGGGATCGGTGGACGGCGAGCGGGTGCGCCCAGGCCCCGGTCGCCGCACCGGAACAGGGCACCGGCGCACACGCCTGGGCCCGGGACGCGAACGAGCCCGCCCCCGGGGTCGGGGACGGGCTCGCTGCGACGGCGTCAGTGCGTCAGGCGGACTTCTCGCGGCGCTCGCGGCTGGGCTTGCGCGGCACGATGGTGGGGTTGACGTGCTCCAGCACGACCTCCTTGGTGATCACCACGGAGGCGACGTCCTCGCGGCTGGGCACCTCGTACATCACCGACTGCAGCACCTCCTCCATGATCGCCCGGAGCCCGCGGGCGCCGGTGCCGCGGAGGATGGCCTGGTCGGCGATCGCCTCGAGGGCGTCGTCGGTGAACTCCAGCTCCACCCCGTCGAGCTCGAACAGCCGCCGGTACTGGCGCACCAGGGCGTTCTTCGGCTCGGTGAGGATGCTGATCAGCGCCTCGCGGTCGAGGGCCTGCACGCTGGTGATCACCGGCAGGCGGCCGATGAACTCGGGGATCATCCCGAACTTCAGCAGGTCCTCGGGCATGACCTCGGCGAACGCGCTGGAGGCCTCGATCTCCTTCTTGCCGCGGATCTCCGCGCCGAAGCCGATCCCCTGCTTGCCGACCCGCTGCTCGATGACCTTCTCCAGGCCCGCGAAGGCACCGCCCACGATGAACAGCACGTTCGTCGTGTCGATCTGGATGAACTCCTGGTGCGGGTGCTTGCGGCCACCCTGCGGCGGCACCGACGCCGTCGTCCCCTCGAGGATCTTCAGCAGCGCCTGCTGCACGCCCTCGCCGGAGACGTCCCGGGTGATCGACGGGTTCTCGCTCTTGCGGGCGATCTTGTCGACCTCGTCGATGTAGATGATCCCGGTCTCGGCGCGCTTGACGTCGTAGTCGGCGGCCTGGATCAGCTTGAGCAGGATGTTCTCGACGTCCTCGCCGACGTAGCCGGCCTCGGTCAGCGCCGTGGCGTCGGCGATGGCGAACGGGACGTTGAGCATCCGGGCCAGGGTCTGCGCCAGGTGGGTCTTGCCGCACCCGGTCGGGCCCATCAGCAGGATGTTGGACTTCGCCAGCTCCACCGACTCGTCGCGGCTGCCGCGCTCACCGCCGGCCTGCACCCGCTTGTAGTGGTTGTAGACGGCGACGGCGAGGGTCCGCTTGGCCTTCTCCTGGCCGATGACGTACTGCTCGAGGAAGTCGTGGATCTCCTTGGGCTTCGGCAGCTCGTCGAACTTGAGGTCCGACGACTCCGAGAGCTCCTCCTCGATGATCTCGTTGCAGAGGTCGATGCACTCGTCGCAGATGTAGACCCCGGGGCCAGCGATGAGCTTCTTGACCTGCTTCTGGCTCTTGCCGCAGAACGAGCACTTGAGCAGGTCACCGCTCTCACCGATTCGTGCCACCTGCTGACCTCCACCTCGGGGGAACCAGGTCCTGCCTGGAACGGACCTGCGGATGATGTGTCGCTGACGTTGCCCGTGCTCGGCCCCGCTGGAGGCGGGTGCCGCGAGGGGTGACCTCCCGGCGCTGCCAACCGGGGATCGGGCGCTCGCCGACGGTACCTGCCGCCACCGGCGCCGCGGGACTGCGACGCCCCGGTGCGCCGGGGTGGGTCGACTCGCTCGTCACTCCCGGCACTGCACCCCGAACGGTACGGGTCAGAGGCGCGACACGCGCGACTCTCGGCCGTACCGTTCGGGGATCCTGCGGTCGGTCAGACCGGGAGCGCGTTGAGCTTCCGGCTCTGGATCACCTGGTCGACGATGCCGTACTCCTTGGCCTCGTTCGCGGTGAGGATCTTGTCGCGGTCGATGTCGGTGCGGACCTGGTCCACCGACCGGCCGGTGTGCCGCGCGAGGATCTCCTCCATCTGCGCCCGCACCCGCTGGATCTCCGCGGCGTGGATCTCCAGGTCGGAGACCTGGCCGCCGGCCTCGCCGGAAGGCTGGTGGATGAGCACCCGCGAGTACGGCAGCGCCAGGCGCTTGCCCGGGGTCCCGGCCGCGAGCAGGACGGCCGCGGCGGAGGCCGCCTGGCCCATGCAGACGGTCTGGATGTCGGGCCGGACGAACATCATCGTGTCGTAGATGGCCATCAGCGACGTGAACGAGCCACCGGGCGAGTTGATGTAGATGGTGATGTCGCGGTCGGGGTCGGCCGACTCCAGCGTGATGAGCTGGGCCATCACGTCGTTGGCCGACGCGTCGTCGATCTGCACCCCGAGGAAGATGATGCGCTCCTCGAAGAGCTTGTTGTACGGGTTGGACTCCTTCATGCCGTAGCTGGTCCGCTCCACGAAGGAGGGCAGCACGTAACGGCTGGAGGGCATCTGGGAGCTCATGGCGGTTCTCCTCGCGGCCGTCAGTTGTCGGTGACCGGGTTGGTGCTGTCGGTCATGGCGGCACGGCTGACGACGTGGTCGACGAAGCCGTACTCGAGGGCCTCCTGCGCGGTGAACCACCGGTCGCGGTCGGAGTCCCGCTCGATCTGCTCGATCGGCTGCCCGGTGTGGAACGACTGCAGCTCGTTGAGCTCCCGCTTGGTGCGGCGGAACAGGTCGGCCTGGATGGCGATGTCCGCGGCGGTGCCGCCGACGCCGGCCGAGGGCTGGTGCATCATGATCCGCGCGTGCGGCAGGGCGTAGCGCTTGCCCTTGGTGCCGGCGGTGAGCAGGAACTGGCCCATGGAGGCGGCCAGGCCCATGCCGTAGGTGGCGACGTCGCAGTCGATGAACTGCATCGTGTCGTAGATGGCCATGCCGGCGCTGACCGAGCCGCCGGGCGAGTTGATGTACAGGTGGATGTCCTGCTTGGGGTCCTCGGCGGAAAGCAGGAGCATCTGGGCGGCGAGCTGGTTGGCGATGACGTCGTCGACCTGGGTGCCCAGGAAGATGATCCGCTCGCGCAGCAGGCGCTCGTAGACCGAGTCGTTGAGGTTCATCCCCCCGCCGCCGCCCCGCATGAGCGGGGAGATCGACGGGTTCGGGTCGGTGCTCACGGGTGTGGTGACCTCCGTTGGACGGGGAAGCAGTCGGTCTCGTTGGGCGGGCTCGTGGGAGCGGGACCGGGGAGCCCGGACGGGCCCTACCCCCGGCGTCCACCCCGAGTCACGTCGACCCTAACGCGCACCCCCGGGCCCGGAGTCCCGGCGCGGGGCCTGTTCGCCGACGGCGCAGCGCGGCGCCCGCAGGACGACGGACGCCGCCCTCCCCCGCTGCTGCGGGCGAGGACGGCGTCCAGTCGTGGGTGGCCCCGTCCCGAGGCTCACCCCGAGCGTGCTCGGGCTGAGGAGGACGGGGTCCTTCGTCAGCCCTTGGCGACGTCCCCGCTGTCCTCGGTGGCACCCTCCGCGGCCTCGACGGCGACGGCGGTCTCCACCTCGGCGTCAGGTGCCTCGTCCTCGGCAGCGGCGTCGTCCCCCTCGGCGGCGGCGTCCTCGGCCGGGACGGTGCGCGGGCGCAGCGCCTCCAGGTCGACGACGTTGCCGGAGGCGTCGGTGATCGTCGTCTGCTCGAGCAGCTGGGCCAGGGCCTTGGTACGGCGGACGTCGGCGACGAACTCGGCGATGTTGCCGCCCTGCTGCAGCTGCTGGGCGTACTGCTCCGGGCTCATCCGGTTGCGCGAGGCCTGGGCCATGATCTGCGCGGAGAGGTCGTCGTTGTCGACGGTGATCTCCCGGGCGTCGGCGACGGCGTCGAGCACGAACTGGGTGCGCACCGCCTCCTCGATCTGGGTGCGCTGCTCGGCCTCGTAGGCCTCGCGGCTCTCCGAGCCGGTCATCAACACGAACGCGTCCCAGTCCATGCCGGCCTGCTGCAGCTCGTTCTGCAGCGCCTGGTTGCGGTACTCGATCTCGCGGTCGACGAGGCCGTCGGGGATCGGCACCTCGGTGGCGGCCAGCAGGTGCTCGACCAGCTTGTCGCGCGCCTGGGCGCCCTGCTGCATGACCTTCACGCGCGAGAGCCGGGTGCGGACGTCGTCGCGGAGCTCCGCCAGGGTGTCGAACTCGCTGGCGGTGGAGGCGAACTCGTCGTCCAGCTCCGGCAGCTCCTTGGCCTTGACCGAGCGGACGGTCACGGTGACCTGCGCCTGCTCGCCGGCGTGCGGGCCCTGCTGCAGCGCGGTCTCGAAGGTCGCCGACTCGTCGGCCGACAGCCCGCGGACGGCGTCGTCGAGGCCCTCCATGAGCGAGCCGGAGCCGACCTCGTAGGACATGCCGCTGGTGCTGCCGTCCTCGAGCACCTCGTCGCCGACGCGGGCCTCGAGGTCGATGGAGACGAAGTCGCCGTCCTCGGCGGCGCGGTCGACGCCGGTCAGCATCGAGAACCGCTCGCGCATGACCGAGACCTGCTGGTCGATCTCCTCGTCGGTGACCTCGACGTCGTCGACGGTCACGGCGAGGTCGTCGAGGGAGGGCAGCTCGACCTTGGGGACGACGTCGACCTCGGCGGTGAAGGCGAGGGTGTCGTTGTCGTCGAGGCGGGTGACCTCGATGTCGGGCTGGCCGAGCACGCGGACGGAGTTCTCGCGGACGACCTCGGAGTAGACCTCGGGGATCGCGTGCTGCACGACCTGCTCGAGGACGACGGGGCGGCCGATGCGCTGGTCGAGGACGCGGTTGGGCACCTTGCCGGGGCGGAACCCGGGGACGCGGACCTGGCGGCCGAGCTCCTTGTAGACCTCACCGAAGGCGTGGTCCAGGTCCCCCCACGGCACCTCGATCGCCATCCGGACCCGCGTGGGGCCCAGTTCCTCGATGGTGCTCTTCACAGCGGCAGTGCTCCTCGGTAGACAGACGGGGACGGGCGCCGGGCAGGGACGACGCCGGGTCGGCCCCCGAGTCTAGAGACGCCGCGCGCGGGGTCGGGGTGGCGGGATTCGAACCCACGGCCCCCCGCTCCCAAAGCGGGTGCGCTACCAAGCTGCGCCACACCCCGTGGCGGTCCGAGTCTAGGCGTGCACCGCCGGACGGCGTCCGGCCCACGGGGCTGCCGCCTCCAGGGCGGCGGCCACCCGGACCAGCAGGTCCTCCCGGCCGACGGCGGCGGCGAGCTGCACGCCGACGGGCAGGCCGGCGTCGGTGGTGTGCAGGGGCAGGCTGACGGCGGGCTGGCCGGTGACGTTGAACTGCGCGGTCCAGGGGATGAAGGAGCCGATGCGGCGCCCCTCCTCGCGCGGGCCGGCGGCGGTGAACCAGCCGAGCTCCGGCGGCGGGGCGGCGACGGTCGGGGTGACCAGCAGGTCGAAGCCCTCGCCGCCGTCGTCGGCGGGTGTCCAGAAGGCGGCCATCCGGCGCGACCAGGAGCCCAGCCGCGCGCGGGCGAGGAGGTACTCGGGGGCGGTCATCCGGTTGCCGAGGGCGCGGTAGTGGACGTTGCGCGGCTCGAGCTCGTCGTCGGTGATGTCGCGGCCGAGCACGCGCTCGTGGTCGGCGAGGGTGCGGGCGACGTCGGCGGCGATGGTGGCGTTGAAGTCGCGCTGGAACTGCTCGTCGAAGAAGACGGCGGGGGCGGCCTCCGCCACGACGCAGCCGAGGTCCTCGAGCAGCCGGCCGGCCGCGGCGACGGCGGCGCGGCACGCGGGGTCGTCGAGCCCGCGCCCCTCGGGCAGGGAGGCGAGCAGGCCCACGCGCAGCCGGCCGACGGGTGCGCCGACCTCCTCGCGCAGGGGGCGCGGCAGCGGCGGGGCACTGTAGGGGTCGCCGGGCATCGGCCAGCTGATGACGTCGAGGACGGCGGCGGCGTCGCGGACGGTGCGGGTGACGACACCGTCGATGGTGGCGCCGGCCCAGCCCTCCGCGACACTGGGCCCCTGACTGACGCGGGCGCGGGTGGGCTTGAGGCCGACCAGGCCGCACTCGCCGGCGGGGATGCGGATGGAGCCGCCGCCGTCGCTGGCGTGCGCGACCGGCACCATGCCGGCCGCCACGGCGGCGGCCGACCCGCCGCTGGAGCCGCCGGTGGAGCGGGTGGGGTCCCAGGGGTTGCGGGCGGGGGCGTTGGCGGCGGGCTCGGTGGTGACCGTGGTGCCGAGCTCGGGGACGTTGGTGCGGCCGAGGACGACGAAGCCGGCCCTGCGGAAGGCGTTGGCGAGGTGGCTGTCGCGGCGCCAGCGGATGCGCGCCGCCTGGAGCGGGGCCAGCCCGTAGGCGGTCTCCTCCCCCGCCATGTGCGCGCCCATGTCCTTGAGCAGCAGCGGCACGCCGCGGAACGGGCCGTCGGGCAGGTCGCTCTTGGCCTCTTCCCTCGCTGCGTCGAACCGGTCGCGGATGACCGCGTCGAGCTGCGGGTTCGTCTGCTCGATGCGGGCGATCGCGGCGTCGACGAGCTCGGCCGGGCTGGCCTCCCCGCGGCGGACGAGGTCGGCGGAGGCGGTGGCGTCCAGCCACGTGGCGTCGGTCACGCGCGGACGCTATCGACCGGGCCGCTACGCTGGGCGGGTACCTCGCGGGTGTAGCTCAATGGCAGAGCCCCAGCCTTCCAAGCTGGCCATGCCGGTTCGATCCCGGTCACCCGCTCCATGTAAAACCGCAGGTCAAACTGCCTGCTAGGGCAACTGGAGAAGGTCCGGAGGACCCTTCGGAAGGCCCGATATGACCCCTGTTGACCCCTGTTTTCCGCCTCATTGGTCATGTTGTGGTCACGCCAGGCGGCTCATACGGCGAGGTTGCAGCCTTGTGTCAGTCCCCTGGGGCCGCGTGACCGCACTGTGGTCACGCGGTGAGCTCGAGTCCGTGCCGAGCGGCGATCCGTCGTGCAATGTCCTCCACTGGCACTGCCAGCCGCTCGGCCGCTGCCCGGCTGTAGATGACGAGGGCGAGGACGGCGTACTGCCACAGCGGGGTCTGCCACCAGCCGGCGTTGTTCAGGAGATCGGGCTGCAGGCCGCCGCGGACGCAGGCGGCTGCGTAGAGGGCGTAATGACTGTTGCGGTGCTCGACGCGGCCGCGGAACGTCACCTCAGGTAGGTGGCGATCCCGAAGTCCCTCGTACTGCAGCGGCTCAGCCCCGACCGGACAGGCCAAGTCGAGCGTGGTGACGGCGAGCTCGAGCAGCGCGACGTCGGGAACGAACCGGTACGGCGCATCAGTTGAGGCTAGGGCTGCCAGGATGTCGATTGCGTCGTCACCGCGGGCCAATCCCGAGAGCACGGCGCTCTGGGCACCGCGACAGAGGACGTCCACATCGATTGGCTCGCGCTTAGGCACGCCGACCCTGTCGTCACGGCGAGGGTCCCGCATAACGCGCTGCCGCCAACTGCGAGAGGGTTGCCCGCCGAGCAGTCTCACGTACGACGGCGAGCTGCAGCAGATGGCCGGCCCGCACACTGCCAGGTCGACCTGACGGCGTTCGCCGGCGTCTGCCAAAGTGCGAAAAGGCCTGGTGAGCAGGGGGTTTACCATGTCGCCAAATGATGGCGAACAAGTGCGAACCAAGATCCATCGAGCCCGACTGCAACCAGAACTGCAACCACGAACGCCGATCGCTGGCGCGGGTCACGTCTGACAACAGCAGTCGGCGGAGCGCCGCAGGGGGCTGAAATCGCCGACCGCGGGGCACTGGCGGCGCAAGCGTGACGGCGCGCTCCCGGCGGCCGGCGGAGTGATGACCTTGGGCGGTTCAACACCCCGGCTTGCGTTCGGCGAAGCCGGCGATTGGGCTCTCGTGCGATGCACGGTCTTCCCAGTCCGATCGGCCATTAGGAGCCAACTGTCCGCAACTGCTACTCGTCTTGTCCGGCGTTGACCCGCTGCCGCGGCTGATCACTGACCTCGTCGCTCTCAACGAACAGGTCACGAGCGTGATGGCTTCCGTTCGCCACGACGAGGTCGAGTAGGAGCGCGGCAGGCGGAAGACGCTGCTGGGGGCACGACGGGCCGAGCGTTTGCCCGGCTGGCCGTAGATCAAGACGCCACGATCTAGGCTCTCGGTCGCCCACCACTACGAGGAGGCGCGCACCGCACGGGGAGGACGGCATGACTTACATCGATGCCCCAAGAGAGACGTTCTTCCTTTCGACCGCTCTCACGGCGGCCGGTTTCAGCCAGTAACAAACTAGGGGACAACAGGCATGGCGAAGGATCCGGGTCAGGTCTTGCTCATGATCAGCGGACCGCTCTCTGATGTGTGGGCCGACGGGAAGGGACCGGCGCGATCGGCCATCGAAAGTGTGTTGAGCCGCAACGGCATAGACCCCGCTGGACTTAAGGCGACGAACAAGCAAGATCTAGTACGCCGTGGCGTCATAGCAGCAGGCCCCGGTGTTCCAGCCATGGAACTGATCGAAGACATCCTCCGGCTCATGCGATCGCGCCAACTCTTCGAGATCGAGAGCGACTCACTCGACTACGCACTCGACAACCTCACCAGGGCTTTCCGCGACATCGGGGGTGATCTGGACCCAGTCGGTAACGTCAGCTGGCCGCCCGAGTTAGAGGAACTTCGCCAACCTGAGTCTTCGGGGGCAGTTATTCGCCGTGGTCCGCCGGGCCGGTCCTCTCGAGGCATCTCAGTTTCGCCGATTCCTCCGCAGATCGCTGCACCCGCTCCTTCACCTACCGTCGAACCCCGAGAGAAGTCAGCCTTGTCAGAGAAGAAGACCATCTTCCTGGTGCACGGAAACAACATTGATGTCCGCAACGACATCGAAACGCAGCTCCACCGTTGGAAGCTCGTTCCCGACACCGAGATCATCGTTCTTGACCGTCAGGCCAATATGGGGCAGACCCTTATAGAGAAGTTTGAGAAGCACGCGGGTGACGCCGGCCTTGCCATCGTGGTCGCAACACCCGACGACGTCGGCCGGAAGAAGACAGCTACCGACGACGAACCCCGGGCTCGCCAAAACGTCATTTACGAGTTGGGTTACTTCAATGGCCTTCTTGGTCGCGCAAGCACCATCGTCATGAACGCAGGCATCACGCAGCCGTCTGACATCGCCGGCTTGGTCTACATCAAGTACGAGCAAGGCGGGTCGTGGGCTTGGGAGCTAGCTCGCGAGCTGAAGGCTCGCCGCTTCCACTCTCCGGACTGGCTGATCTAAGAGGCGACACAGACAGCCACCGGCGCGAGACACCGGACGACTCCCGACTTCGCCCCGCCCACCTGGAGTCGGACCTGTGGTCGACGCCTTCCCCGCTGGGAGGTCTGGGTCACCAAGCAGGTTGACTCAGTAGGCGCCTTCCTACATCGCCAGGGACGTCGTGCTGCGCGTGAAACAGCTTATGAAGGCGGGCGAGCGAGGCATGACCACGGTGATCCGGGTGTCTTCGTCGGCAGCTGGAACTGGTCGTCGTTCGCCCGCTCGAGCGACCAGGCGACGTACTGGCTCTTGACCACGCTGGTCCAAAGGCGCACTTCAGCTGCACCTTGACGTCGGGGTACGCGGACTGATGTCCAGCCTGCTCCGAGCGCAAGCCAGCGGGCGGTCGTGGCGATCAGGATGCCGCCCCGCTCGCGGGGAACCGTGGGCCCTTGGTCGCCACGGTCGCCGCCAACTTCGGGAATGACGTGCTCGGCGGACCACGTCAGACCGCCACCCTGAATGAGCGCCGATGCGGCGGGCCCGCCCGACGGCCTGCCCGCAGGTCTGGACGGCACCCCAGACGCGCTACAGCAGGTCAAGCGCCTGCCGCACCACCGCTGACCCATTCGTCACCCGCTCACCTGCGAAATCTGAACGGGCCAGGACCCATATGTCGGGGTGGCCTGAGATCATTCCCGCGTGGCCTCGGACCCTGCTCCCTTCTCGCCGCTGTTCGACGACAACCCCGCGGTTCAGGACCTCCTAGGGTTCAGGACTGTCGCCGAGGCGGTCGTGCCGGTGATGACCGGCTGAGGACGGTTGGTGCGGCAGCGACAAAACGGACGCGTCTCTACGGCCGAAGCCAGCTGCGCGACAGGCTCTCAGTCCCAGACCTGCTCTTCGCTGCGGTCAGTCCACCGCCCCCACCGCCGACCCGGACGCTACGCCCGAGCCGCCTTGACACATAGGAGCTCATTCCAGGTTCCGAGACTCGTTGTGACGTAAGGGCAGACAGTCGCGCCACCGACCCGCTGCTGCGGCGCACGATCTGCAGCAGCTTGTTGCCCTCGTTGTTGCTGACCGGACGGACCTGCACGCGAGCGACCATCTCTTATATCCTGCGGGGAAGACAGGATTAGATGCACGAAACGGTCCACCTGCTCAGGACCTCAGCGCGGGACCTCGACCGGGGTGTCAGCAACGCGGGCGAAGGTTGGCAGCCGCGGCACTAGCGAGGCTTCTTCCCCTGGATAGCGTCGAGAGCTTCTTGCATCCAGTCCCGCTTCGGCAACGGGCGGAGGAACAACTCCGCACCCGTCGGGAACTCCAGCATGTCTTCACGCTTCGGCAGACGCTCAGACTTCCCACCACCGACAGCCGGGATGAGGGACTGCCCTAGCGCGATCATGCGCTCTGGTGCGCCCTGGTCGCCACCAACTAACAGGTCGATCCGTGTTGTTCGGATCGGCTTGTCCGGGAATGCCGAGGGCGGTCCTGGTTCATGCACGACAGTGAGCGCGTAGCCGCTCCAAGCGGACATCGCTCTAACCGTTGACCACGGGATGTCGAACCGCATCCGGTAGTTCGAGTCCATAGTGGGATACCTGTGCCGCAAGATGACGAGCCTTTGCGACGTCATCACCACGAAGGCCCGCCAGCCCGTCGAATTGAACTTCCACGGATTCACTGCGGCCGGAGCGGCGTCGAGAAGCGGCTCCAGAGGACCGAACTCCGAAGCTAGGTCTCGATGGACCAGGTTGAGCCGCTCGGTGCGGCGCCGCTGCCTCCATCCGGCCAAGCGTCTCTCCACAGCCCCGCTCACTCTCTCGATGCCTCGATGACTTCGGCGCGCCAGGGAACCACGGCCGGAACTGCGACGACCCGCATGACACGCGGCCGCTACCCGGGGCGGTGGGGCAGGTCGGCGCACAAGCTGGCTCATAGCGGGAGCACGTCGAGCCCGTTGATCTTGGCAACGAATTGCATGTTGCCGTCCTGGGTGACGACCGAGACCTGATGGCCGGTCAGCTGCTTCAAAGCGAGCAGACGGTCGATGATCTCGCTGTCCGCGTCGTCCATCCGGCGGTGAGTGAGCGGGTCGAGCAACAGCTCCATTTCCGCTCCCAGAGGTAGCTGGGCCACCTTGGTCGGGTCGGCGATGGTCTGCCGGAGACGCCACGCGCTCGACCGCGCACGCGTCGCGATCTCCACCTCCTCGCGCTTGCCTTCCTTATTCTTGACCTTCACCTTCTTGTAGGTGTGCTTGTGCTTGTCAATCTCCTTGACCACGGTTATCGGCACGATGACTCGCGTCCGAACCCGCCCCGACACGGTGCACCAGTCGATTTCGTCGAAGTAGTCGGCCGTCTGCAGGTAGACGTTGGTGTCGGGGGCGACGAGGGTCAGCTCGCTGCTCCCCCACTGCATCTCAAGCTCTTGGTACTGGCGAAGTAGACGCTCGAAGAGCCGCACACGATCGGTCTGCTCCACGTCAATGAGGTTGTTCAGGTCCCCCGCGGCCGGCGATGCCCATCCCTGCAGCACCCAGTGGCGCGGAGTGAGGACCATCCGCTCGACGTCGGCGGGGTCGAACACGAAGCCGAGCGACCTCGCCGCCTCGTTCGACCACCGCTGGTAGGACTGAAGCCGCTCGCTGCCGGAGTGTCCGGACAGGTTCCGCAAATTCTGGTCGACGGTCTGCAGCGTCAGCAGGACGTTGCTGAGGCCCGAGACGCTCGGGATGAACTCCGGCAGCAGCAACGAGGTCCCCTCTGAGCTGGATTGCTGTCTGGTACGGACTGAGCCAATCACCGGGGTGCGCTCGTCAACCTGTCGGCTACGGCACGGGCCTGCTGACGTACTTCGTCGAGTCCGCTCGGTTCTGCGGGGCCCTGAGGCCGCTTTCAGAGACACCTGGCTCCGCCAACTGTGTCGACCACCGCGACCTTCAGCCGACGCCCGAGAGCTGAGTCCCACGGCCCTATCAAGTGCCCGACGAGTACAAGATCATAGGCCACACACCTCATGCATCGCCGGCCCCCCGGACTCGTGGTAACGAGAAGTCTGGAGGTCACTGAGCAGCCTCGCTGGTATGGCCAGCAAGGGGACGGCGGACTATCGAAGGCGACGCGCAGAAGCCGAGTTGCGCCGGCGAGCGAAGGCGGAACGGACGGCGCGCGTATCGCGGCGAACTGAGGCAGACGTCGAGGACAAACACTCCCCCGAACGCCGGGCCGCGGCCACCGCCTGCGCCTGGTGCGGCGGCCCCATCATCGCGCGCAGCCGCGGCCCGATCCCGAAGTGGTGCTCGGCCACCTGCCGGCACCGCGCCTGGGAGCAGACCCGGGCCGCCGCCTCCGGGCGCTCCGCCGTCGATGTGGTCGAGCGGCTCGTCGAGGTCGCGGTCCCCGTGACGCCGACTCGTCGTGACTGGCTGCCGTTGCTCAGCGCGCTCGCCAGCCAGCTAGACGACGGCCGCATCTACGACCGTGACCTCCCAGACCTCTCGGACGCCCTCGGCGCGGTCTTGGCGGCGTACCGCCGCCGCGAGTACGTCCGCAGTGGATCAATCGACTACCAGCGCCAGGTCCGTGCCCGGCAGCAAGCCCGCCACCATGTCCCGACCTTTAGGTCTCAGCCCCTCGGACCAGCCTGAGCCGACTCGTCACAACGAGTCCGACCACCCATAGGTGCAAGACGTGTGTCGGCTCGCGATCTTGAAGTCTCCGGTCCCGGTCGAGAGGTCGGAGGCTGCCGGGGGCACCGAGGCCGGGGCCACCGGGGCTCCCAGTGCGACTGCAGGAGCGGAAGCCGGCTAGAGATGCCCTCGAAGGCGCCACTGGGATGCCGTCGGTCGCCCTCTGGCTCGGCTGGCTCCCACGGGGTGGCGACGTGCTTCTAGCGGCGGACGGGAATTGCGATACTTGGAGCAGCCTGGCGCCATGCCCCGCCGGAGGAAGCGGGCGACGACGTCCAAGAGGCCGAGGCAAGTCAGTTCTACGACTCGCTCCTGGGAAGTGTGTAGGCGAACCTGCGAGCGCTAAGGGCCTCCTCTGTGGGCGACCAGTCAGTCCAGACGCGCCGACGGCCACCAGTCGTCATTACCGCTCCGGTGTCCTTGTCCCGCGTGATCTTGATGCCGTCCACGACGATGAGGTCTGCGTTGGCGAAGTCTCGGCCATGGTTCACCTCGTTGATGGTGAGCTCGACGGTGTCGATGAGCATCGAGCTGCCCTTGACTTCACAGTGGCGCTCGACTCCAGCCACGGTCACGCGGATGTCGTACGGCTTGCCCAACACGGTCCACTCCGTCGCGCCGAGGTCGTTCTTGTAGTAGTCGACCGCGGCGGCCACCGCGTGATTCTCGATGGCAGCCCGCAGCACCGGGTCCTGCACGCGGGTTGTGCGCCCAGCGGGTGCCTTCTTGCCGGCCGGCTGATAGTCCTCTGGGACGTCGGCGTCCGGGATCTCGACGTCCGCGCCCTGCCTTGCCGACTCGATGCCGGGGATGAGGTTGAAGAGCTCGATGGGGAACTTGACGAAGTAGGCCTGCTGAGTCCGGATCTGGGTTCCGCCGTAGCGGTAGAACGGAAAGTAGACCGGCTCTCCGTACTTCACCGTCAGCGCTGCGTTCAGGTCCATCAGGCCATCAAGCAGGGGGAGCAACGAATCAAGAGTCGGTGGCGTGGCAAACGTCTTCAAGCCGCCCAAAGGTGCCACCCAACCCTCAGACGTTCGCGGGCCGCTCTGGGATCGTCCGACCGTGCCGCGCGGCTGCCAGGTGTACTGCGGAACCGTTGTCGCCGGACCGGTCACCTCGGACCAGCCCACCAGTGCGCGGGTCGCGCCTGACTTCCAGTGCAGCACGCGGTCGCCCGGCTGCACTTGGCTGACCAGGTCGTAGGACCAGACGCCCGCATCCAGCTTCGGTGACTGCAGGTTGGCGCCCAGATCTTCCCGGTGCGTGATCTCCATCCAATAGCGCTGGGCCGGGTCCGAAGTCCACCAAGTGTTGAGCGCCACGGGGGCAGCTTCCTATGAGTCCACCGGCGGGCCGAGCAGGACCCGCCGGACCGCGTCCGCCCGGATAGCGCGGATCCGGACAGGGCATCGCCGTGACATCCGCCGGACTAGTACCTCAACGCAGGACGGAAGACTCCTGTAGGTCTACTGGAGGCTGCTGGCGAGGCTTCCGCCATGACGGCGCACCGGACAACCGAACAACGACACTCCCCCGGCGATCTGCTGCTGACCGTCGCGCAGGCTGGTGAGTACCTCGGGACCAGCGAGCGGTTCATCCGCCGGCTTATCACGGAGCGACGGATCGGTTACGTCAAAGTCGGCAAGTATGTGCGTCTTGAGCGGACGACGCTAGACGCGTTTGTGAAGTGACCCCCGTCAGGCGGACACCTCGTTCTGTGTCAGGTGCATGTTCTCGTAGTCGGCGGGGCTGAGGTTGCCGAGCCGGGAATGCCGGCG
>NZ_PVTG01000019.1 GCF_003002915.1 Geodermatophilus tzadiensis
GTACGCCGGAGGGCGGGTCGGTCGCGTTGGCGCTGGCCGACGACGACGGCGCCCTGCGCGCCACCACCACGCTCGAGCAGCTGCGCCGCCTCGCCGGGCGGGGCTGCACCGTCCACGAGCAGGACGAGTGCGGGTGCGCGCTGCTCGATGGGCCGGCTCCGGTCGCCGCCTACGAGCCGTCGGCGGCACAGCAGGCGTTCATCCACACCCGCGACCGCACCTGCCGCTTCCCCGGCTGCGGCCAACGAGTGGGCTGGGCCGACGCCGACCACGTCCTCCCACGCGCCTGCGGCGGGCCGACCGACTGCGCCAACCTGTGCTGCCTGTGCCGCAGCCACCACCGGCTGAAGACCTTCGTCCCCGGCTGGCGGTTCACCATGACCGCCGACGGCGTGCTCACCGTGACCACCCCGTCGGGCATCACCAGGACCACCCGGCCACCGGGCATGCGACCACCTCCACCGCCCGAGCCCCCACCACCGGACGCACCACCGGACGACACCGACGCCTCACCTACGGCGCCGCCGGCCGACCCCGGCGACGACCCACCGCCGTTCTGACCCGCTCGCCCACGTCCGGCTGATCCGGACGCAAGCGGTCAGCAGTCGACCGGACGTCGCGTACGGCAGGTCCCGAGCCGCCGACCGGACCACTGCGGTCACCCGACGACCCGGTTGTCGGCGTCCGGCTCGGCTGCGAGGGTCGCCGCGTGCCCGAGCCCGGACCGCTGGCGTCGGCGCTCCGTACCTGGGCCGCGCGCGGCATCGGGGACGCGGGGGCCGCCGCGGCGGCCCGGCAGCTCAGGCCCGCGACGGGCACCCACACCGTGGTGCTCGTCGAGGGCCTCAGCGACCACGAGGCCGTGCGGGCGGTCGCGGCGGCGCGGGGCCGGGACCTGGCCGCGGAGGGCGTGTGCGTCGTGCCCATGGGCGGGGCCACCAACGTCCGCCGGTACCTCGCGCTCCTGGGGCCCCGCGGGCTGGACGTCCGCGTCGCCGGCCTCTACGACGCCGCGGAGGAGCCGGTCTTCCGCCAGGCACTGGCCACCCGAGAGCACGGGCACCGGCGAGGCGTCGCAGCGCCCGGACCGGACCTCGCCCGGTCCGGCTTCTTCGCGTGCGTCGCCGACCTCGAGGAGGAGCTCATCCGGGCCGTGGGCACCGCCGGTGTCGAGGCGGTGGTCCAGGAGCTCGGCGAGTCGCGCGGGCTGGCCACACTCCGGCACCAGCCCGCCCACCGGGGACGCTCCCCCGAGCAGCAGCTGCACCGGTTCCTGGGCACCACCGCCGGCCGCAAGGCCCGCTACGCGCGGGCCCTCGCCCAGCGGCTCGACCCCACGTCGACGCCGGCGCCGCTGGAGCGCCTGCTCGCCGCCACCCGGCTCAGTGCACCACCGGCACGCTCTCCAGGGTGAACTCACCGCTGGGCAGCTCCCCCGCGCGCTCGTAGACGGCCGCGACCGCGCCCCGCGGCATGGCCGACGACCAGGTCAGCCGCCAGGCCCCGGGCAAGGCGCCGTCGCCGAACAGCCGCTTCCCCGGGCCGACGACCACCGGGTAGGTGAGCAGCCGCAGCTCGTCGACGAGGTCCTCGCGCAGCAGCGTCTGCACCAGCCCGGCCGAGCCGTGCACCTGCAGCTCCCCGCCGTCGCGGTCCTTGAGCGCGCGGACGGCGGACGGGACGTCGCCCTCGAGCAGCCGCGCGGTGCCGTTCCAGTCCACCGAGGTCAGCGTGCGCGAGGCGACGTGCTTGGTCCTGCGGTTGAGCGCGGTCGCGATCGGGTCGCCGTCCTGCGGCGCGTGCGGCCACCAGGCCGCGAAGATCTCGTAGGTCCTGCGGCCGAGGAGGAAGTCCTCCGCACCCGCGAACCACTCGACGATCCGCTCACCGGTCTCGTCGTCGAAGTACGGCGGCTGCCAGCCGCCGTGGGCGAAGCCGCCCGAGGGGTCCTCCTCGGGCTGGCCGGGCGCCTGCACGACGCCGTCGAGGGTGAGGAAGGCGGTGACCACCAGCCTGCGCACGCGGAGCTCCTCTCAACGGGGACACCGGGTCGACCGCCCGGAGCGCCCGGACTCATCGCTGCGAGGCGACCGATGAGTCCGCCGACGGGCCCCGGTCGACAGGGCATGAGGGCGGCGGAGGTCGTGACCGTGCCCGCGGTCGACGACGGCCCGGCCTGGGCCCAGGTGGCGCTGCTGGTGACCCGCGGGCACGCCGTCGTCGTCACCGTGCACCCGGAGGCAGCCGTCGACCTGGGCACCGTCGACCTGCTGGCGCGGCTGGTCCTGGCCGCCCGCCGCTCCGGCGGGCGCCTCGTCGTCGACCCGCCGCACCCGGGGCTGCGGCGGGTCGCCTGCCTGCTCGGCCTGCGCGAAGCCCTCGGCCTGTGAAGGCGCTCAGTCGGTGCCGGACTCCATCGCCGCCCGGTCCAGGAGCTCCTCGTCGCCGCCGCGCGCGCCGAGCGAGGCGATCGCCTCGGCGCCGCCCTCGACCATGTCGCCGATCAGCCCGGTGGCGGCGGCCTGCGCGGCGCCGACCAGCGCCGGCTGCTCGGTGCCGACCATGCCCAGCCGGGCGTACTGCTCGAGCTTGGCTCGCGAGTCGGCGATGTCGAGGTTGCGCATGGTCAGCTGGCCGATCCGGTCGCCGGGGCCGAACGCGGGCTCCTCGGTGCGCTCCATCGACAGCTTGTCCGGGTGGTAGCTGAACGCCGGACCGGTGGTGTCCAGCACCGACCAGTCCTCGCCGCGGCGCAGCCGCAGGGTCACCTCGCCGGTGACCGCCATGCCCACCCAGCGCTGCAGCGACTCCCGCAGCATCAGCGCCTGCGGGTCCAGCCAGCGGCCCTCGTACATCAGCCGGCCCAGCCGCCGGCCCTGCAGGTGGTAGGTCTCGAGGGTGTCCTCGTTGTGGATGGCGTTGACCAGCCGCTCGTAGGCCGCGTGCAGCAGCGCCATGCCGGGCGCCTCGTAGATGCCGCGGCTCTTGGCCTCGATGACCCGGTTCTCGATCTGGTCGCTCATGCCCAGCCCGTGCCGGCCGCCGATGGCGTTGGCCTCGAGCACCAGGTCGACGGCGGAGTCGAACTCCTTGCCGTCGATCGACACCGGCCGGCCGTGGGCGAAGCCGATCGTGACGTCCTCGGTCGGGATCTCCACGGCCGGGTCCCAGAACCGCACGCCCATGATCGGCTCGACGATCTCGATGCTGGTGTCGAGGTGCTCCAGCCGCTTGGCCTCGTGGGTGGCGCCCCAGATGTTGGCGTCGGTGGAGTACGCCTTCTCCGCGCTGTCCCGGTAGGGCAGGCCGTGCGCGGTCAGCCACTCCGACATCTCCTTGCGCCCGCCGAGCTCGTCGACGAACTGCGCGTCCAGCCACGGCTTGTAGATCCGCAGCGAGGGGTTGGCCAGCAGGCCGTACCGGTAGAAGCGCTCGATGTCGTTGCCCTTGAACGTCGAGCCGTCGCCCCAGATCTGGACGTCGTCCTCCAGCATGGCGCGCACCAGCAGCGTCCCGGTGACCGCGCGGCCGAGCGGGGTGGTGTTGAAGTAGCTGCGCCCGCCCGAGCGGATGTGGAAGGCCCCGCAGGTCAGCGCCGCCAGCCCCTCCTCGACCAGCGCCTCCCGGCAGTCGACGAGCCGAGCGATCTCCGCGCCGTAGGCGCCGGCCCGGCCGGGCACCGAGCCGATGTCGGGCTCGTCGTACTGGCCGAGGTCGGCGGTGTAGGTGCAGGGGACGGCCCCCTTGTCGCGCATCCAGGCCACCGCCACGGAGGTGTCCAGACCACCGGAGAAGGCGATCCCGACGCGTTCGCCGACGGGCAGCTGGCTGAGCACCTTGGACATGGCATCAGTATGCACGACCGTGCATGACGACTCACCGACAGGTCGTCGACGGCTCAGTCGCCGGTGGCCACCGGACGGTCGGGGTCGCTGCTGTACTGCGACCAGGAGCCGGCGTGCAGCCGCCCGGCGGGCAGCCCCGCGAGCTCCAGCGCCAGCAGGTCGTGGCAGGCCGTCACGCCGGAGCCGCAGTACACGACCACCGGGTCCTCGCCGGTCACGCCCGCGGCGGCGAACCGCTCGCGCAGCGCGCCGGCGGGCAGGAAGCGGCCGTCCGCGTCGAGGTTGCCCCGGTGCGGCACGTTGACCGCGCCGGGGACGTGCCCGGCCCGCGGGTCCACCGGCTCGTGCTCGCCGCGGAACCGGGCGGGGTCGCGGGCGTCGACGACCACGGTCGCCGGGTCGAGGACGTCCGGCACGCCGGCCAGCCGCTCGGCCGGCCACGGCCGGGGGGTGAACACCGCCGGCGCGACGTCGGGGGCGGCCTGCTCCAGCGGCCCGTCCCAGGCGGCGAGCCCGCCGTCGAGCAGGGCGGCCTCGTGGCCGGTGACCCGCAGCAGCCAGACCAGCCGGGCGGCGACGGAGCCCCCGGCGTCGTCGTAGGCGACCACGGTGGTGTCGTCGCCGATCCCGAGGGCGGCCATGCCGACGGCGAACACCGCCGGGTCGGGCAGCGGGTGCCGGCCCTCCGCGGGGCTGCCGGGGGCGGCCAGCCAGCGGTCGAGGTCGACGAACACCGCGCCGGGCAGGTGCCCGGCGTCGTAGGCGGCGCGGCCGGACCGGCCGTCGAGGTACCAGCGGACGTCGGCGAGCCGGACGTCGCCACCGGCGGCCCGCCACCAGGCGACGTCGACGACGGGAGGCAGCACGCCGGCGACCCTACGGGCGCCGTCTGCGAGCCTGTCCGCGTGCTGCTCTCCCCCGCCGAGGAGGCCCGCCTGGTGGCCCGGCTGCGCGCGGCCGGCTGCGTCTTCGCCGAGGACGAGGCCCGGCTGCTCGCCGGCGCCGCGGCCACCGCCGCGGAGCTGGAGGCGCTGGCCGGACGCCGGGAGGCCGGTGCACCGCTGGAGCACCTGGTGGGCGCGGTCGAGTTCTGCGGGCTGCGGGTCGCGGTCGGCCCGGGCGTCTTCGTCCCCCGGCAGCGCACCGCGGCCCTGGTCGCCCGTGCCGCAGCGGAGGCGCGCGCCGTCGCCGGCCGGACCGGACGTCGGCCGGTCGCGGTGGACCTGTGCTGCGGCTGCGGCGCCGTCGGGCTGGCCCTGGCCACCGCGGTCGGCCTGGCCGAGCTGCACGCCGCCGACGTCGACCCCGCGGCGCTGCCCTACGCGCGGCGCAACCTCGACCCGGTCGGCGGGCGGGTGCACGGCGGCGACCTCTACGACGCCCTGCCGGCGCGGCTGCGCGGCCGGGTCGACGTCCTCGTCGTCAACGCGCCCTACGTGCCCACCGCCGCGCTGGCCCTCCTGCCCCCCGAGGCCCGGCTGCACGAGCCGCGCACCGCGCTCGACGGCGGCCCCGACGGGCTGGACGTGCACCGCAAGGTGCTCGCCGGCGCACCCGACTGGCTCTCCCCGGACGGCGGCCTGCTGGTCGAGATCGGCGCGGCGCAGGGGCCGGGGCTGGCGGCGGCCGCCGCGGACGCCGGGCTGTCCGTCCGGGCCGACACCGACCCCGACGACGGGACGACGGTGGTCACGGCCACCCGGACCCGAGCAACGGCCGTCTGAGTTCCGGTATCCGGGTCCTTGGTCCCTGTCCGAACGGGCAGGTGGGCGACAGGATCGCCACATGGCCGACACGCCCGTGGAACCGCTCCGGCTGGCTCCCCTGCTGCCGCGCCGCCCCCGCCCCCGTCTCGTGGTGCACGTCGACGGCTCGGCCTCCTCGTACGGCGCCCTGGTGTGGGCGCTGCGGGAGGCGGCGCGCCGGGACGGCACGGTGCTGGCCGCCGGCGTGGTCGACAGCCCGGCCGAGAGCCTCGTGCCGGTGCCCCGCGGGGTCGACGAGCGGCAGCGCGCCGCGGTGCTGGCCCAGGTCGAGGCACAGGTGGTGCGGGCCATCGCCGAGACCGGTGTCACCGGCCGCGTGCGCACGGCCACCGTGGAGCAGCCGGTGTTCGACGCGCTGGAGGCGGCCGGCCGCGGCGGCGACCTCGTGCTCGTCGCCGGCTCCGGGCGCACGCTGCTGCGGCCGGTGGTCCCCCGTGCCCACGGGCGCCGCCTGGTCCGCGGAGCGTGAGCGACTCCTTCGCCGTCGACCGGCGGAGGCGGGAGGAACCCTCGGGACGGGCCCTGACCCCGCCCGGTCCGGAGGGCCCGCCGACGGGGGGCGAGCCGGCACTGGCCGCCGCCGTGCGGGCGGCGGCCGCCGGCGGGCACCTCGAGGCGACGCTGCGAGGCCTGGTCGAGGCCGCGGTCGCCCACGTCGACGCGACCTTCGGCGCGCTGGGCGTGCTCACCCGCGACGGCAGCCGGCTGGACCGGTTCGTCATCGTCGGGATGGACGACACGGACGGCGAGCGCATCGGCCGGCTACCGGCCGGTGAGGGCATCCTCGGCCTGCTCGTCGACCACCCGGTGCCGCTGCGGCTCGACGACCTCGGTGCACACCCCGCCTCCGTCGGCTTCCCGGACGGGCACCCGCCGATGCACTCCTTCCTCGGGGTACCCGTCTGCGTGCGCAACGCCGTCTTCGGCCACCTCTACCTCACCGAGAAGCGCGACGGCGGGCCGTTCACCGAGGCCGACGAGGAGGCGGTGCTCGCCCTCGCCGCCGCCGCCGGACTGGCCATCGAGAACGCCCGGCTGGCCGAGGCGGCCGAGCGCGGCCGGGCGTGGGTGCAGGCGGCCACCGAGGTGTCGACGGCGCTGCTGTCGGGCGCCGACCCGTTCGGGGTGCTGCAGACGGTGGTCGAGCGCGCGCACCTGCTCAGCGGGGCCGACCTCGCCGGCGTGCTGGTCGCGGAGGAGGAGGACGCCAGCGCGCTGACCATCGTCGCGGCCGCGGGGACCGCCGCCGACGAGGTCGAGGGCGTGCGCGTCCCGCTGGAGGACACCCACGTCGGGCGGGTGCACCGCACCGGGGTCGGGGAGCTGGTCGACGACATCCGCGCCGACCCGGTGCGCGGCCGGCACGCGCCGGTGGCCGTCGAGCTGATCCGCGAGTACCGGTCGTCGGTCATCGCCCCCCTGGGCCGGTCCCTCGGCACGCTGATCTGCCTGCGCCGGGACGGGCGCGAACCCTTCGACACCGAGGACCTCGACGCGCTGTCGGCGTTCGCCGCGCAGACCGCCGTCGCCCTGGAGCTGGCCCGCAGCCAGCGGCGGGAGCGCCGCCTGCAGGTACAGGCCGACCGCGACCGCATCGCCCGCGACCTGCACGACCACGTCGTCCAGCGGCTCTACGCCACCGCCCTCTCGCTGGACCGGGTCAGCCGGTCGCTGGAGGACGCCGACCCCTACGCCGCGCACCGGGTGGGCCGCAGTGTCGACGAGCTCGACGCCACCATCGCGCAGATCCGCTCGACGATCTTCGGCCTGCACGACGGCGCCACCGCTCCGGCCGGGCTGGGCCGGCTGCTCACCGACGCCGTCCGGCAGGCCACGGAGGGCTCGGAGCTGCAGCCGGACCTGCGGTTGCGCGGCGACCTCGACGCGCTGCCCACGGGGTTGGCCACCGACGTGCTCGCCGTCGTGCGCGAGCTGCTGAGCAACGTCGTCCGGCACGCGGGGGCCACCCGGGTGGCGGTCACCGTGGACGCCGGCGACGAGGGCCCGCACGGCGAGGTCACCGTGGTGGTCACCGACGACGGCCGGGGCCTGCCGGCGGTGTCCGTGCGCAGCGGCCTGGCCAACCTCGCCGAGCGGGCCGCGTGGCACCACGGCCGGCTGGCGACCGCCGGCGGTCCGACCGGGACCCAGGTGACCTGGACGGTCCCCCGCCCGGCGCCCTGACGCCTCAGCCGGGCCGGTGCCCGCGCAGCTCGGTGGCCAGGATGGCCGCCTGGGTGCGCCGCTCCAGGCCCAGCTTGGCCAGCAGGTGGCTGGTGTAGTTCTTGACCGTCTTCTCCGCCAGGCCCATCCGCTCGCCGATCTGCCGGTTGGTCAGGCCCTCCCCGATGAGCGCGAGCACGCTGCGCTCCTGCTCGGTCAGCACCGCCAGCCGCCGCGACACCTCGCCGTTCGTCCGCGGCCGCCGCCCGGGACCGTTGGTCAGCGTGCCGCCGGCCGCGACCGTGTGCACCGCCGACACCAGGTCCGCCCCGCGCACCTGCTTGACCACGTAACCGGCGGCGCCCGCGGCGAGGGCGGCGGCGATCGCGTCCTCGTCGGCGTAGCTCGACAGCACCAGGCAGCGGACGGCCGGCAGCCGCTCGCGCAGCCGGCGGACGAGGTCGGCGCCGTCGCCGTCGGGCAGCCGCATGTCCACCACCGCGACGTCGGGCCGGACGGCGGGACCGCGGGCGAGCGCCTCCGCGACGCTGCCCGCCTCCCCCACCACCTCGAGCCCCGGGTCGTCCTCGAGGAGCTCGGCGACACCGCGACGGACGACCTCGTGGTCGTCGATCAGGAACACCCGGACCGGGGACGAGGTGGCGGACACGGCGGCCTCCCCTGCGCACTGCGGCTGTGGTGACACAGGGTAGTGCCCGCTCGGGCCGGTGGCTCGCCCTATACCGGCAGCAGTAGCGCTGCGTAGAGGGTCAGTCCCGGGCCGAAGGCCATCGCGACGACGGGGCCGTCGACGTCGGCGAGCTCCTGCAGCACGAGGAGCACGGTGGCCGACGAGCAGTTGCCGTGCTCGGCGAGCACCCGCCGGGAGGCGGCCACCTGCTGGTCGGTCAGCCCCAGCTCGTCACGGACGACGTCGAGGATCCGCGGGCCGCCGGGGTGCACCGCCCAGCCCGCCACGTCCTCCACGCGCAGGCCCGCGCCGTCGAGCAGCTCGGCCACCACGTCGCCGACGTACCGGGAGAGCACGTCGGGCACCCGCGGCGACAGGCCCATCCGGAAGCCGAGGTCGGTGACGTCCCAGGTCATGTGGTCGGCGGTGGAGGGGTCGGTGCGCGCGACCACCCCGGCCAGCCGCCGTCCCCGGCCGGCGCCGGGCTCGACGACGACGGCGGCCGCGGCGTCGGAGAACAGCGCGTGCGCGACCACCTGGTCGAGCTGCCGCTCGGCCGGCTGCACGTGCAGGCTGGTCAGCTCGCAGCACAGCAGCACCGCGGGGCGGGAGCGGGCGGCCACGAAGTCGCCGACGGCCGCCAGCCCGGGGACGGCCGCGTAGCAGCCCATGTGCCCGACCAGCAGCCGCTGCAGGCCCGGCGGCATGCCCAGGTCGCTGGCCAGCCGGATGTCCAGGCCGGGGGTGGCGTACCCGGTGCAGGTGGCCACCGCGAACAGGCCGACGTCGCCAGGGGCCAGGCCCGCGTCGTCGAGCGCGCCGGCCACCGCCTGCTTGCCCAGGGGCAGCGCCTCCTGGACGTAGCGGGCCATGCGGGCACCGGTGCTCCACCGGCTGAGGTCCTCGTCGACCGGGTTGGCCACCGCGTGGCGGGTGCGCACGCCGGCGCCGTCCCAGATCCGGCGGGCCGCGCGCACGCCCGCGTAGTGCCGGGCGAAGAAGCCCTCCCACGCCGCGTCCTGGTCGAGCGTCGCCGGCAGGGCCGCGCCGGCGCCGGTCAGCACCGCGGCGCTCACCCGCGCTGCCCCGGCGTCGCGGTGCTGGTGGGCAGGGGGGTCATGTCCCCGACCGTACGTGCGGGAGCGCCGCCGCGGTCACGCCACCCGCGCCGTCCCGGTGCGGCGGCGAGTCCCGCTTGCGTCCGTAACCGGCGAACAGCACCGCCGTGGTGGGCAGCGGCCGCATCCGGACGACGTCCCGGCGGCCGCGCCGCCAGGCCACGACGTCGCGCAGCGAGGGGCGCAGGCCGACCAGCCGCAGGTCCAGGCCCAGCCGGTCGGCCGCGGCGAGCAGTCGGCGGCGGTCGACGAACAGGGCGGGGTCGTGGATGCCCGGCGGCGGCCCCCCGGGCAGGCGCTCGGCGATCCGGACGGCGACCAGCTCGGCCAGCCGGGTGGCCGCGAGGGCGTCGACCACGAGCGTGCCGCCCGGCCGCAGCACCCGGGCGGCCTCGGCGAGCACCGCGACGTCGTCCTCGACGTGCTCGAGCACCTCCCCGGCGACGACCACGTCGGCACACGCGTCGCGCAGCGGCACGGCCAGCACCGACCCGCGGACGGCGAGCACCCCGTGCCGGGCGGCCACCGCGAGCCCGGGGCCGTTGAGGTCGACGCCGACGTGCCGGTAGCCCAGCCGGGAGGCGTGCGGCGCCATCAGCCCGCCGCCGCAGGCCAGGTCGACCAGCAGCGCGCCGGGCCTCGGCGCCGGCGGGAGGTGCTCGGCGCGAGAGGCCGCCAGCCAGTGCAGCATCGCGAACCCGCCGGATGCCTCCCACCACTGGTCGGCGAGGGCGTCGTACTGCGCCGGGTCGTTGCGGCGCGGGTCGTCGAGGCGCACGGGGCGGGGCTACTTCCTCTTCAGCGGGTCGTGGCCCCAGTTCATCAGCGAGTACCGCCACCGGGAGTCCTCGACGTCCTCCTTGGCCGGCTCCTGCGCCAGGTGCCGCTGGACGTAGCCGTGGACCTTCCTCATGTGCGCGTAGTCGTCGTCGGTGAGGTCGCCCTTCTTCTTGTGCAGGATCTCGACGATCCGCCGTCCGGACTCGTGCCCGGTGGACTCACCCGAGCCGCCGCTCTTCTGCCCGACGGACTGCGACTCGTCGGTGTCCAGCCACCGCTGCAGCTCCGCGGCGCTCATGTTGACCACCTCGTCGAAGTCCCTCTTGATGGTGTCCCGGTCGTCGTCGGCCACGGCTCCTCCTCGGTCGGCCCCCCGGCGGTACCGCGGCGCCGACCTCGGGAAACGGGTGTCGCGCGGCGAGGCCGGCGGGTACCGCGCCGTGCGTGGGCGGGAAGGGGCCGACGAGCGACGACGGGGCACCTTTGCGCGGGCGGTCCCGGGCGGCCGCCCTGCGCAGCGCCCGGGCGCGCGGGGAGACCCTCGACCAGCTGCTCGACCGCAACCTCGCCGAGCTGCTGCAGGAGCTGCGGGTGGCGATCACCGGCGTGCAGGTGCTCTTCGCCTTCCTCCTCGGCCTGGCCTTCACCCAGCGCTTCACCGAGCTCGACGCCTTCGCGCTGACCGTCTACACGGTGACGCTGATGGCCACGGCGCTGGCCACGGTGGTGCTCATCGCACCGGTGTCCTTCCACCGGCTGGTGTTCCGGCGGCGGCAGAAGGCGGCGCTGATCGCGGTGGCCGACCGGATGCTGGTGACCGGCCTGGCGCTGCTGGTGCTGGCCATCAGCAGCGGCGTGCTGCTCGTGCTCGACGTCGTCCTGGGGCGGGGCCCGGGCCTGGTGGGCAGCGCGCTGGTGCTCCTCGTCGCGGTCGGCCTCTGGTACGGGCTGCCGGTCCGGGCCCGGCGGGCGGGGAGCGGCGACGACGGCCCGGGCGACGCCGACGACGGCCGCGGCGACGGCGAGGGCGGCCGGCCCGCAGGATGAGGCGCCGCGTCCCCACCCCGAAGGTGGTCCGTGTCCGTCCCGTCGTCGGGGCCCGGACGAGGACGTGCTGGTCGTCGTCCCCGGGGCCTGCCGTCCCGGTCGGCCGACCGCCGGAGGTTCACCCGGCCGGTCGCGGGGCAAGGCCCCGGAGCACCCACCCGCGACCCGAGGAGGACGCCGTGACCGAGCCCGAACGGCCCCCGCGCACGCCCGAGCGGGCGGAGGGCGACCCGGACCAGCAGGAGACCGACGACGGCCGCACCCCCCGCGCGGAGGACCCGGCCGAGGGCCAGCCGCTCGGCGACGGTCCCGCCGACACCCCGGGCTGACCGCGGACGGACCCGTCCACCCCTCCCGTGCGCTCCCGCGGCCGCGCACGGGAGGAGGACGGCCGCCGTCCGGCCTCCCCCACGGCACCACCGCGTCGTCCCACGGGTCCCACGGCTCACCACCG
Organism: Geodermatophilus tzadiensis; assembly: GCF_003002915.1. Classification (GTDB taxonomy): domain Bacteria; phylum Actinomycetota; class Actinomycetes; order Mycobacteriales; family Geodermatophilaceae; genus Geodermatophilus; species Geodermatophilus tzadiensis. The sequence goes on from NZ_PVTG01000019.1 coordinate 11,865, forward strand.
CCCCGACCAGCGCGTTCGCCCCTCGGTCACCCACAGCGATCACCCGTGCCGGGGACCCGGCGCGCCGTGGACTGATCCGTCACGGGAGGCGGCACCATCCCCGTGTGACCGCCGCTGCCCTGCCCCTCGCCGACGCCGACAGCCCGGCCCCGGTCCGCCGCAGCCGCGCGGAACGGGAGGCCATCGTCCTCGACACCGCCGAGCGGCTCTTCGCCGCCCGCAGCTCGCGCAGCGTCGGCATGGACGAGCTCGTCCGCGAGACCGGCCTGGGCAAGATGACCGTCTACCGGCTGTTCCGCAGCAAGGACGAGCTGGTCGGGGCCTACCTCGCGCGCAAGGCCGCCACGGTGCTGGCCAGCATCGACGCCGAGCTGCAGCGCCTGGCGCACGACCCGCGCGCCGCGCTGCTGTCGGTGGTCGCCGTGGTCGAGCGCGACGTGACCCGGGCCGGCTTCCGCGGCTGCCCGTTCACCAACGTCAGCAGCGAGTACGACGACCCGCAGCACCCGGCCCGCGTCGCGGCCGCCGACTACAAGTTCGAGCTGCACGGCCGCCTCGAGCGGCTCGCCGAGCAGGTCGCGCCGGGCGTGGGCGAGGACCTCGCCGCGCAGGTGCACCTCATCCTCGACGGTATGTACCTCTCCGGTGGCCTGCTCGGCCCCGACGGCCCCGCCGCGCACGGCCGCCGGCTCGCCGAGCGCCTGGTCGACATCGCCGCCGGCGACTCGGCCGGCAGCAACCCGGCCGGCACCGGCCCGGCCGCGGCCCACCCGGTCCTGGTCACCTCCGCCTGAGCGCCGGCCCCGCCCGGCCGCACACCGCTCGCCGGGCGAGGCCGGGTCCCAGCCCGCAGGATGGGCCGGTGACCGTCGACCGCAGCCGCCCCGACCTCGACGACACCACGGTCGAGGGGCTGGGCAAGCTCTCCGAGGCCCTCGAGACGATCGAGCAGGCGCGGGGCCAGCTCTACGGGTTCCACCAGCACTCCGGCAAGGCCGACCTCCTCCTGCAGGACGCCGTCGAGCTGTTCCGGAAGGCCGGGCACACCGAGCTCGCCGACGACCTCGACCGCGACCTCGTCGGGCGCAACGTGATCGCCGACCGGTGGACCTTCCAGATCGTCGAGGACTACGACGCCTCCTACTGGTCGGTGTTCCGCGCCTTCGACGAGCGGGCCCGCACCGAGCTCTCCGACGGCGACCGGCACGTCTACGAGGCCCGCATGAAGCAGCGCGAGCGCAGCGCCGGGCACCCCGCGCACGAGGCCGGCCCCTCGCTGTCGGAGTGAGCCCGCCCGGTCGCCCCCCGGGCGCCCGGGACGCAGACTCGCCAGGGTGAGCACCCGCGAGCAGAAGATGCCCGAGCCGGAGACCCCGCGCTCCGTCGGCCCCCTCGGCAGCGCCACGTCCGGCCCGCCGGCGCCCGACTCCGACGGCCCCGAGGACACCGGCCCGGCCGACGGTACCGCCGGCCCCTCCTGGCCGCCGGCGGGCACCGAACCGGCCGCCCACCGCGACTGATCCCCGTTTGACCCGGGGCCCGGGCGGACAGACCTCCGGCGTGACCACTCCCGGAACGCCCGCCGAGCCCCGGCCCTCCGCCCCGGGCACCGACCCGTTCGCGACCGGCTACGGGACCTCCCCCGCCGGGTCCGCACCCGCCGGGACGACCGGCGGCACCTCGCCCGCCCCGGCGCGGCCCTCGGGCCCCTCCCGCGTGGGCCGTGCCGGGCGCACCGCCGGCCGCGGTCTCGCGCTGGTCCTGCTCATCGCCGTCACCGTGGTCCTGGTGCTGTTCGCGGTGTTCAACGGCGAGACCGTGCCGATCAGCCTCGTCTTCACCGACGTGCGCGCTCCGCTGGTCGTCGCGCTGCTCATCGCCGCCGCCCTCGGTTTCCTCGTGGCCACGTTCCTCGGCGCCGTGCTCGCCGCCCGCCGCCGCAACCGCTGAGCTCCCCCGGACGACCCGGCCCACCCCTGCGGGCGGGTCCTGCCCGCGCGATCTTGCTCCTGGTTACCCGCCGGTAATAGCGTCCGCCACCGGCGGGCGGCGACGCTCGCCGCACCGGCACCGAGATCAGGAGCGACACGGCATGGGCCACTACACCGCGAACCTGCGGGACATCGAGTTCAACCTGTTCGAGTTCCTCGACACCAAGGACCGGTTCGGCACGGGACCGTTCGAGCAGATGGACGCCGAGACCGCGCGCGGGGTGCTGGCCGAGGTCCGCCGGCTGGCCGAGGGCCCGATCGCGGCCTCCTTCGCCGACGCCGACCGCAACCCGCCGGTGTTCGACCCGGCGACCTCCTCGGTGACCCTCCCCGAGTCGTTCAAGCGGTCGGTGCGCGCCATCGAGGACGGCGAGTGGTACCGCCTCGACCTGCCCGAGCACCTCGGCGGCTACGGCGCCCCGCACGCGCTCACCTGGGGCGCCTTCGAGATGGTGCTCGGCGCCAACCCCGCCGTCTTCATGTACGGCTCCTGGGCCGCCTTCGCCGCGATCCTCCACGACCTCGGCACCCCCGACCAGAAGCGCCTGGCCGAGCTCGTGCTGGAGCGCAGGTGGGGCGCCACGATGGTGCTCACCGAACCCGACGCGGGGTCCGACGTCGGCGCCGGCCGGACGAGGGCCGTGCGGCAGGAGGACGGCTCCTGGCACCTCACCGGCGTGAAGCGGTTCATCACCTCCGCCGAGCACGACCTGAGCGACAACATCGTCCACCTGGTGCTGGCCCGCCCCGAGGGCGCGGGGCCGGGCACCAAGGGACTGTCGCTGTTCGTCGTCCCCAAGTTCCACGTCGACCTCGAGACCGGCGCGCTCGGCGAGCGCAACGGCGTCCACGTCACCAACGTCGAGCAGAAGATGGGCCTCAAGGTCTCCACGACCTGCGAGCTCACCTTCGGCGACGGGCCGGTGCCGGCGAGGGGCTGGCTGGTCGGCGAGGTGCACGACGGCATCGCGCAGATGTTCCGGGTCATCGAGCACGCCCGGATGTTCGTGGGCACCAAGGCGATCGCCACCCTGTCGGCCGGCTACCAGCACGCCCTGGCCTACGCCAGGGACCGCGTGCAGGGCGCCGACCTCACCGCGACGTCGAAGGACGCCCCGCGGGTGACCATCACCCACCACCCCGACGTCCGCCGCTCGCTGATGCTGCAGAAGGCCCACGCCGAGGGCATGCGGGCGCTGTACCTCTACACCGCGGGCTTCCGCGACCGGGTGACCGAGGCCGAGGCCGCCGGCACCGCCGACAGCGAGGAGGCCCGGCTGGCGGCCCGCGTCAACGACCTGCTGCTGCCGGTGGTCAAGGGCTACGGCTCCGAGCGCGCCACCCAGCTGCTCACCAGCGAGTCGCTGCAGTGCCTCGGCGGGTCGGGCTACCTGCAGGACCACCCGATCGAGCAGTACGTCCGCGACTCCAAGATCGACACCCTCTACGAGGGGACGACGGCGATCCAGGGCCAGGACCTCTTCTTCCGCAAGATCGTCAAGGACGGCGGCGTCGCGCTGACCTGGCTGGCCTCGCAGGTCCAGGCGACCATCGACGCCGAGGCGGGCAACGGCCGGCTCAAGGAGGAGCGCGCGCTGCTGGCCACCGCGCTCGCCGACGTGCAGGGCATCCTCACCGCGATGTTCGGCCAGCTGACCGCCGCCCAGGACGACGTGCGCAGCCTGTACCGGGTCGCGCAGAACACCACCCGGCTGCTCATGGCCGCCGGCGACCTGGTGACCGGCTGGCTGCTGGTCCGCCAGTCGGAGGTCGCCCTGGCCGCCCTGGCCGGGGAGGTGGGGGAGCGGGACCGGTCCTTCTACGAGGGCAAGCTGGCCGCCACCCGGTTCTTCTGCACGCAGGTGCTGCCCCGGCTGTCGGCCGAGCGGGCCGTCGCCGAGGCCACCGACGACGCGCTGATGGAGGTCCCCGAGGCGGCGTTCTGACGGAGGGCCCCGTCCTCCCCACCCCTGGCTCCGCTCGGGGCGGGACCCGGGACGGGGCCGGTCCGGCTCGTCACCGTCGGCGGCCGCCGGTCGTTTCGGGGGGACGACGGCGGGCATGGCACCGGAGGACAGCGCCGTCGACCAGCGCCGTCGGACAGGAGGAACCCGTGAGCGACCCACAGGGCAGCGACCGGATCCAGCAGGGCGTCCCGACCGCGTCGGGCACCGGCGACAACAGCAGCACCGGCACCGGCTCCAGCTTCGACGACGTGCCGCTCACCGCCGACGAGGCGATCGCGCGGGACGCGGCCAGCGACGACGACCTGCCGGCCCGCGCCGACTCCGACGTCGCCCGGGCCCGCACCGACGGCCCGTCGGGCGAGGTGGCCGGCCCCACGCCCCGGTCCGGAGGAGGGAACGACTGATGAGCGAGTCCGACCACACCGGGTACCGCGAGTCCCCGAACACCACCGACGGGCCGACCGACGCGAACATGGTCGACGGCGTCACCGGCGAGGACCGCGCCGACGCGGGGGAGAGCGACACCACCCTCACCACCGACGACGACGCCCAGCGCGACGACTCCGTCGTCCGCGGCGGCAACCAGTCCGGCTAGCCGATCCAGCCGTGGCGGCGGGCGACCTCGACGGCGGCGTGCCGGTTGGCCGCGCCGAGCTTGCCCGCGGCGGCGGACAGGTGGTTGCGCACCGTCCCCGGTGACAGGTGGGCGCGGGCGGCGATCTCCTCGACCGGGGCGCCGCCGGCCGCCAGCTCCAGCACGTCGGCCTCCCGCGGGGTCAGCGGGCTGTCGCCGGCGCTGATCGCCTCGGCGGCGAGCTCGGGGTCCACGTAGCGGCCGCCGCGGGACACGGTGCGCACGACGTCGGTGAGCACCGGCGCCGGCACGGTCTTCGGCAGGAAGCCGCGCACCCCGGCCGCCAGCGCGCGCTTGAGGTGTCCGGCCCGGCCGTGACCGGTCACGATGACCACCGCGCAGCCCGGCAGCAGGGTGCGCAGCCGCCCGGCGACGGTGATGCCGTCGAGGTCGGGCATCTGCAGGTCGAGGACGGCGACGTCGGGTGTGCAGGCCCGCGCCATGGCCAGCGCCTCGTCCCCGGAGGCGGCCTGGGCGACCACCTCGAGGTCGTCCTCGAGGGCGAGCAGCGCGGCCAGCGCCGAGCGGATGAGGTTCTCGTCGTCGGCGAGCAGCACGCGGATCACACCGGCACCCCCACCGGGACGGCCGCCGTGAGCACGAAGCGGTCGCCCTCGCGGCCGGCCGACAGCCGCCCGCCGGGCGCGGCCAGCCGCTCGGCCAGGCCGGTCAGCCCGGCGCCGCGGTCCCCGTCGCCGGTCACGCCGTCGTTCACCACCCGCAGCTCGGCCACCCCGCCCGACGTCGACAGCGCGATAGTGCACGTGGTCGCGCGGCTGTGCCGCAGCACGTTGGTCACCGCCTCCCGCACCACCCAGCCCAGCGCCGTCTGCACCGGCGCGGGCAGGGCGACCGCGCCGTCCTCCCCGCTGACGGTCACCTCCACGCCCGCGGCCCGCAGCACCGACCGGGCGCCGGCCAGCTCACCGGGCAGGTCGCTGCCGCGATAGCCGCGGACGACGTCGCGCACCTCGCGCAGCGACTCCTCCGCGACCCGGCTGATGTCGGTCAGCTCCTGCACCGCACCCTCCCGGCCGCGGCGCACCAGCTCGGCGGCGAGCTGGCTCTTCACGGCGATCACCGAGAGGTTGCGGCCCATGACGTCGTGCAGGTCGCGGGCGAAGCGCAGCCGCTCCTCGGCGACGGCGAGCTGGGCCTGCACCCCGCGGGTGCGCTCCATCTCCACGACGACGTCGAGCACCCACACGGAGAACCGGAAGGCCAGCACCAGCCCGGTGACGGCGACCGTGAAGACGACGCCGAGGACCAGCGCCGCGGACCACTCCTCGCCGCCCAGCAGCACCACCCCGCCGACGAGCAGGCCGACGCCGGCCGACGCGCGGGTCAGCACGCGCGTGGTCCAGACCGGCGAGGCGGCGGTCAGCAGCATCGCCAGCGGGAGGGCGAGCAGCCAGCCCGTGCCGGGCTCGCCGGACCGGGCCAGCCCCTCGACCACGCCGGTGCCGGCGGTGACCGCGGCGGCGACCAGCGCGGCGGTCAGCGGACCGGCCGGCGGGGAGCGCCGGGTCCAGCGGGTGGCCAGCCCCGCGCGGACCAGGACGACGCCGGTGACGGCCACCCCGACCGAGCCGGCCAGGTACAGCCAGGCGGCCGGCGTGGTCGCGACGCCCTCGGAGCCCAGGACCATGAGGGCGAGCGCCGGCGTCAGCGCCAGCCAGCCGTAGAAGGACGACCGCGTGTAGAGGTCCAGGCGCTGGGGGTCGGTGCGGCTGCTCCACCAGCGCGCGACGGTCGGCACGGCCCTCATGCTGCCGTACCGACCGCCGCCCGCCGGGGCCTCCGGCGCGCCCGTCCTCAGCGCTTGGGCGCCCAGCGGAACCACCGCAGGCTCGCCACGCCGGCGAGGACCACCCAGGCCGCCGCGACGGCCAGCGGGACCAGCGCCGCCCACCACAGCTCCGCGCCGGCCACGGCCTCCCCGTCCCACGTGCGGCCGGTCAGGCCCAGCTGCACCAGCTCCACGACCGGCGTCAGCGGCAGCAGCCGGGCTCCCGTCGCCAGCGCCTCCGGCAGCGCGACCAGCGGGAAGAACACCCCGGACAGCGCCGTCGCCCCGAGTACGACCGGCAGGGTGGTCACCTGCGCGGACTCCGGCGTCCGGGTCCAGACGCTGCTCAGCGTGGCCAGCACGGCCATGAGCACGGCGCCGAGCAGCACGGCCAGCACCGGCAGCACGGGGTCGACCGGGGCGCGCCACTCGCCGAGGACGACCACCCCGACCGCCACCACGGCGAGCTGGACGGCCGTCACCAGCAGCGTCGGGACGGCGGTGGCGGCGAGCACCTCGCCGTCGGTGAGCTCGCCGGTGCGCATCCGCTGGAGCACCAGGGCCTCGCGCCGGGCGACGTAGGTGACGACCAGGTTGTAGTAGGTGAGGAAGACCAGCGTGAACGCGGTCGCGGAGACCAGCAGGGTCTGCCCCAGCGGGGCGTCACCGGCCCCGAACAGCGGGACGAGCGCCACCAGCAGCAGCGGCGAGAGCACCGAGTTGACCACGGCGGTGCGGTTGCGCAGCAGCAGCCGGGTCTCGGCGCCGGCGAGGGCACCGACGCGGCGGAGGCGGGACGGTCCGCCGGGGACGGCGGTGGGGACGGGGACGGCGGTGGCGGTCATCGGGGGCTCCTGTCGGGGAGGCGGGGTCAGGCGAGGTCGGCACCGTCGGCGACGGCGAGGAAGGCCTGCTCGAGCGAGGCGGCGCGGGCCTGCAGGCCGGGCAGCTGCACCCCGGCGCGGGCGGCCCAGGTGAGCAGCTCGGCGAGCACCGGCTGCAGGTCGCGGGTGTGCCACTCGACGCGGGGGCCGGAGGCGACGACCTCGACACCGGCGGGCACCGGCGGCTGCGGGGTGCCCGGGTCGAGCCGGAACGAGACGGTGGCCGGCTGGGTCTCGGCGATCTCCTCGCGGGTGCCGGCGGCCACCACCGTGCCGGCGCGCATGATCGCGATCCGGTCGGCCAGTTGCTCGGCCTCCTCGAGGTGGTGCGTGGTGAGCACGACCGCGGCGCCGTCGTCCACCAGGCCGCGGACCAGCCGCCACACGGTGCGGCGGCTCTCCGGGTCCAGGCCGGTGGTCGGCTCGTCGAGGACCAGCACCCGCGGGCGGCCGAGCAGCGCCAGCGCCAGGTCGAGCCGGCGGCGCTCGCCGCCGGAGAGGCTGCGCACCCGGACGTCGGCGCGGCCGGTGAGGTCCACCTGCGCCAGCGCCTCGGCGACCGGCCGGGGTGCGGTGAGGGTGCCCGCCCACGTGCGGACGGTCTCGGCGACGGTCAGGTCGCCGGGCAGGCCGCTCGCCTGCAGCAGCACGCCCAGGTGCGGGCGGACGGCGGCCCGCTCGCGGCGCGGGTCGGCGCCGAGGACGCGCACCGAGCCGCCGGAGGCCGGGGCCAGCCCCTCGAGGACCTCCAGGGCCGAGGTCTTGCCGGCCCCGTTGACGCCGAGCAGCGCGAGGACCTCGCCCGGGCGGACCTCGAAGGAGATGCCCCGGACGGCCTCGAACGAGCCGTACCGGCGGCGCAGGTCGGTGACCTCGACCGCGGGCGCGGCGACGGGCGCCGGGACCGGCGCGAGCGTGGGTGTCGGGTGCACGGCGGGACCTCCTCGGGGTGCCCGCCGGCCGGGGGTCGGCCGCTGTCGTCCGGGCACGTCCCCACGCTCCCGCCGTCCCCGGCCCGGCACAGGTGCCGTCCCTCACGACCTGCGCCGGGACGCACACGGGGAGCCCGTGACGGGTGTCACGGGGAGCCCGTGCACGTCGCGGCCCGGTCCCGCCGTGGCGGCGCACGTCCCGGCTCTCCGGTCGTGTGTGCACGGACCACGCCCCGGTCCCGTCCCGGCACGAGGGCCCGCCGTCCGGTCCGTGTGCGGAACCGCCACCGTCCGGACCGGAGCTGTGTGGGTGGCACCCGTGGGTGTGACCGGAGCCACCCTCTACGGTGCCCGTCATGGGCGCGGAGGACCTCGAGGGTCGGCGGGCGATGGTGACCGGTGGCGGTTCCGGGATCGGGCGGGCGGTGGCCGCGCGGCTGGCGGAGGCCGGCGCCGCGGTGGTGGTCGTCGACCGCGACGCCGCGGCCGCCGAGGCGGTGGCCGCCACGGTCGGGGGCACGGCCGTGACGGTGGACCTCTCCGACCTGGCCGCCGTCGACGCCCTGGACCTCGACGTCGACGTCCTGGTCAACAACGCCGGCTTCCAGCACGTCGCGCCGGTGCACGAGTTCCCGGTCGAGGTCTTCTCCACCATCCAGCGGCTCATGGTCGAGGCGCCGTTCCGGTTGGTCCGCGGGGCGCTGCCGCACATGTACCGGCGCGGCTGGGGGCGGGTGGTCAACGTCAGCTCGGTGCACGGCCACCGCGCCTCCCCCTACAAGTCGGCCTACGTGACCGCCAAGCACGCGCTCGAGGGGCTGTCGAAGGTGGTCGCGCTCGAGGGGGCGCCCCACGGCGTCACGTCCAACTGCGTGGCGCCGGCCTACGTGCGGACCCCGCTGGTCGAGGGGCAGATCGCCGACCAGGCGCGCACGCACGGGATCTCCGAGGACGAGGTGGTCGAGCAGGTCATGCTCGCCCCCGCGGCGCTCAAGCGGCTCATCGAGCCGGCCGAGGTCGCCGACGCCATCGCCTGGCTGTGCTCGCCGGCCGCCACCTCGGTCACCGGCACCTCCCTGCGCATGGACGGTGGGTGGACCGCCCACTGATGGCCCGGCCGGACGGGGTGCCGGCCGTGGCCCGGACCGCAGCACCGCCCACCGGCGGCGCCGCCCGGGCTCCCCGCGCGACCTCGGCGGCCGCCGAGTACCTGCGGCTGGTGCTCGACGACGCCGCGGCGATCGAGTTCGAGGGGCCGCTGGTGCGCGCCCGGGCGTCGGGCGCCGACGCCGCGACGCTCGCCGAGCTGGAGGGCGTGCGGCTGCTCGCGCTGCAGGTGCGCGCCGCGTTCGCCGCCCGCCGCCGCCGGGAGTCCGAGCTCTCGGCGCTGTTCGACACCGCCAGCGACCTGGCCGCCCTGCGCGGCGTCGACTCGGTGCTGACCGCGATCGTCCGGCGCGCCCGGCAGCTGCTGGGCACCGACGTCTCCTACCTGACGCTCAACGACGACGCCCGCGGCAACACCTACATGCGGGTCACCGACGGCTCGGTCTCGGCGCGGTTCCAGGCGCTGCGGCTGCCGATGGGCGCCGGCCTCGGCGGGCTGGTGGCGCAGGCGGCGGCGCCGTACGCGACCGCGAGCTACTTCACCGACCCGCGGTTCCACCACACCGACGAGATCGACGACGGCGTCCGCGAGGAGGGCCTGGTCGCCATCCTCGGCGTCCCGCTGATCCGCGGGTCGCAGGTGATCGGGGTGCTCTACGCCGCCGACCGCACCGAGCGGGCCTTCGACCGCTCCGAGGTGGCCCTGCTGGGCTCGCTGGCCGCGCACGCGGCGATCGCCATCGACAACGCCCGGCTGCTGGAGGAGACCCGCACCGCGCTCGAGGAGCTGTCCGCGGCCACCCGCGAGCTCCGCGCGCACACCGAGTCGGTGGAGCGGGCCGCGGGTGCGCACGACCGGTTCATCGGCGTCGTGCTGCGCGGGGGCGGGGTGGAGGGCGTCGCGGCCGCCGTGACCGAGGCCCTCGGCGGCCGGATCACCGTGCTCGACGAGGAGGGCCGGCCGACCGCCGGGGACGACGGGGCGGCCGCGCTGCCGCCCGACCCCGCCGGTGCGCTGGCGCTGGCCCGGGCCACCGGCCGCACCGTCCGCGACGGCGAGTGGTGGACCGCCGCGGTCACCGTGGGCAGTGAGCTGCTCGGCGGGCTGGTGCTGCAGCAGGCCGCCGACCTCTCCGACGCCGACCAGCGGATCCTCGAGCGCGCCGCGCTGGTGACCGCGCTGCTGCTGCTCATCCGGCGCACCGCCGGCGAGGCGGAGGGCCGGGTGCGCGGCGAGCTGGTCGACGAGCTGCTGACCGTGCCGCTGCGCGACCCCGACGGGCTGCGCGAGCGCGCCCGCCGGCTGGGCGCCGACCTCGACCGGCCGCTGGCGGTGGTCGTCGTCCGGGTGGAGGAGCGCTGCCGGGGGCGGGCGCTGGCCGCCGCCACCCACCTGGCCGCCACCCGCGGGGGCCTGGCCGGGACGCGGGACGCCCGCGTCGTGCTGTGCCTGCCCGACCTCGCCGCCGCCGACGCCGCCGCGCTGGTGCGCCGGGAGGTGGCCGCGGCGGTGGGCCGGCCGGTGACCGCGGGCGGCGCGGGGCCGGTGCACGGCCCCGCCGCGGTGGCCGGCGCCAGCGCGGAGGCGGGGCGCTGCGCGTCGACGCTGGAGGCGCTCGGGCGGGCCGGTGAGTCGGCCAGCGCCGACGAGCTCGGCTTCGTCGGGCTGCTGGTGGGCGAGGGCCGCGACGTCCCGGGGTTCGTCACCGCGACCCTCGCGCCGGTGCTCGACTACGACGCGCGCCGCGGTACCGACCTGGTGACGACGCTGCGGGCCTGGTTCGCCACCGGCGGCTCCCCCGCGCGGGCCGCCGAGGTGCTCAACGTGCACGTCAACACCGTCACCCAGCGGCTGGACCGGGTGGGCCGGTTGCTCGGCCGCGACTGGTCGGCGCCCGACCGCGCGCTGGAGGTGCAGCTGGCGCTGCGGCTGCACCGGCTGACGGCCGCGGGCGACTGACCTCAGCCCAGGAAGCCCGGCGGCACGATCGAGTCCCAGGACTGCCGGCGCCGCCCGCAGCGCCGGCAGACCTGCTGGTCGGGGCCCCTCAGCCGTTCGTCCTCGGGGTGGCGCTGCACCCAGGCGTGTGCGCCCAGGCGGCACAGCAGGGGCTTCGGGGTGGTCCGCGCGTCGCCGGCCATGGCGATCGCCTCCCTGGTCGGAGACCTCCAGGCTGGCACCGTCCCGTCCGCGGCCGGAGGGGCGGAGGACCCTCCTACCCTGGTCCGGTGACCGCCGTGCTGCCCCACCTGTCCGCGGCGGAGTGGACGGCGCGGGCGGCGGCGCACGACGCGCGGGTCGAGCGGTGGACGGCGCCGCACCGCGAGCGCCGGCGCCGCGGCGAGAGCCACCCGGTGCTGGACTTCCTGTTCACCTACTACTCCGAGACGCCGAGCCGGCTCCGCCGCTGGCACCCCGGGCCCGGCGTCGCGCTGGCGCCGTCCGCCGACGGGCCGGCACCGCACGCGGCCTGGCGCTGGTACGCCACCGGCGACGACGGCGCGGTGCGGCTCGACGCCGGCGCCTTCCTGGCCGACCGCGGGCCGACCGTGCGCTTCGTGCGGGACCTGCTCGCCGCCACCGCGTCGCGGCCGCCGCAGACCGGCTGCTTCGGGCTGCACGAGTGGGCGATGGTCTACCGCGCCGACGAGCGCCGGCACGCCGTCCCGCTGCGCCTGGGGCGGGCCGGCACCGACGCCGTCGTGGACTCCGCCACCATCCGGTGCAGCCACCACGACGCGTTCCGCTTCTTCACCCCGGAGGCCGTCGGGCTCAACCGGCTGCGGCCGACGCGGGAGACGCAGGTCGCGACGGAGCAGCCCGGCTGCCTGCACGCGACGATGGACCTCTACAAGTGGGCGTACAAGCTCTCCCCCGCCGTCCCCGGCGAGCTGCTGGCCGACTGCTTCGCGCTCGCCGTCGAGGTGCGCGAGCTGGACATGCGCGCCTCGCCCTACGACCTCGCCGACCGCGGCTACGCACCGGTGCGGATCGAGACGCCGGAGGGCCGTGCCGAGTACGCGGCCGCCCAGCGCGCCTTCGCCGGCCGCGCCGCCCCGCTGCGGCAGCGCCTGGTCGACCTCTGCGACGAGCTGCTCGGCTCCTGACCCTCCGGCGTCCCCGGGGCCGGCCGCGACGACGCCGTACGGTCGGGACGTGACCTCCGCACGCTCCGACCGCTGGCTGCGGCTCGACGGCACCACGAACACCCGGGACCTCGGCGGCCTGCCCACCACCGACGGCGGGACGACGGCGTTCGGCCGGGTGCTGCGCAGCGACAACCTGCAGACGCTCAGCGACGACGACGTCCGCCGGCTGGTCGGCGAGCTGCGGCTGCGCGACGTGGTCGACCTGCGCACCACCGCCGAGGTGCTGCTCGAGGGCCGCGGCCCGCTGCGGTCGGTCGAGGACGTCACCCACCGGCACTTCACGCTGCTGCCCGAGCGGGGCCGGCACACCGACGTGTTCGCCGTCGAGGAGGACGAGCTGCCCGACCTGCCGGCCGACTGGGTGGAGACGGTGCTGCCGCGGCAGACCACCGAGGCCGACGAGGTCGAGCCGCCCGCGGTGCGCGCCTACCTCGGCTACCTGCACCACCGGCCGGAGAACGTGGTCGCGGCCCTGCGCGCGCTGGCCGACGGCGACGGGGACGGCGCCGCGGTCGTGCACTGCGCGGCGGGCAAGGACCGCACCGGGGTGGTCGTCATGTTCGCGCTCGCGGTCGCCGGCGTGCCCGACGAGGAGATCGTGGCCGACTACGCGATGACCGCCGAGGTGATCGACGACCTGGTGGCGAAGCTCCGCGCGTCGCCGACGTACGCCGAGGACATGTCCCGGCGCGACGTGGCCAGCCACACGCCCCGCGCGGAGACGATGCGGCGGGTGCTCGAGCTGCTGCACGAGCGGCACGGCGGCCCGGTGGGCTGGCTGGACGCGCACGGCTTCGGCGCCCGCGAGCAGGCGGTGCTGCGCGCCCGGCTGCGCTGAGCCGCCCGGGTGCGCCGACCTGCCCGGGTGCGCCGGGCCCGCGCTCCGGGTCAGCCGGCCTGACGTGGCGTGGGCGTCGGCGGGCGGTCGCGGTGCTTGTGCCGGTACATCGCGGCGTCGGCGTCGCGCAGCAGCTGCTCGGCGACGGCCGCCACCTCGATGACCCGGCCGCTGTGCACCGCCACGCCGGTGCTGGTGCCGACCTCGACGGGGGTGCCGTCGAGCCGGAAGGGCTCGGTGAAGGCCTCGTCCACCCGGGCCACCACGCTGCCGGCGTCGGTGGGGCTGCCCAGCCGCGGCAGCAGCACGGCGAACTCGTCGCCGCTGAGCCGGCCGACCGTGTCGCCGGGGCGCACCGCGGCGCGCAGCCGGGCCGAGACCTGGCGCAGCAGCTCGTCGCCGGCGGCGTGGCCGAGGGTGTCGTTGACCGCCTTGAACCGGTCGAGGTCGCAGAACAGGACGCCCACCGCGCCGCCGTCCGGGGCCGCGGCGAGGGCGGCGGCCAGGCGCTCGCGGAACAGCACCCGGTTGGGCAGCCCGGTCAGCGCGTCGTGGGTGGCCTGGTGGCGGACGGTCTCGAGCAGCCGGGCCTTCTGCAGCGCGGTCGAGGCCTGGTCGCCAACACCGCGCAGGCGCGCCAGCACGTCGCGGTCGGGACCGTCCCCGAGCTCACCGGCGGTCCAGCTGGCGGTGACGACCCCGAGGAAGGTGGAGCCGGCCAGCAGCGGCACGGCGACGGCGCTGTGCAGGTCCAGGGAGCCCAGCAGCGTCCGGAGCAGTCCGCTGCTGCGCGTGGTGTCGAGGACCCGCGGCTCACGGTCGGAGAGCATGCCGAACAGCTCGGGCACGTCCCCGGCGTGCAGCGTGGTGGTGCGCAGCACGATCTCCGCCTCGGGGGGCAGCCCGGCGCAGGCGGTGGTCCGCAGCGACGCGCTCGCCGGGTCCCAGAGCATGACGCCGGAGCTGCCGCAGCCGACGACCCGGGGCAGCGCGTCGGCGACCACGGCGCACACCTCGTCGGCGTCGGCGGCCAGGGCCAGCCGGTGGGCGAGGTCGAGCAGCGCGCCGGCCCGGCGGGCCTCCGAGCGGCTGTCCTCCAGCGCCATGACCAGGTCGAGGGCGGCGGCGGCGTGGCCGGCGTAGGCGGCGAGCATGGCCCGCTCGTCGCCGAGGCCGCCGTCGCCGGGGCGGTGCAGCGCGGCCAGCCGGCCGTGGGTGCGCCGGGCGGAGGCGACGTCGACGGTGACCGCGCCGGGGCCGAGGTCCTCCCCGGCGAGCAGCCGCGCGGTGAGGCCGGGGACCTCGTCGGCGGGCAGGCCGGCGCTGTGCACCAGCGGGGCGCCGCCGCCGGGTGCGGACACGGCGAGCAGGTAGGCGGGCGCGAGGACCGCGGCCGCGGCGCGCTCGACGATGCGGGCCAGGACCGACTCGAGGTCCCCGCCGTCGACCAGGTCGGTGGCCGCCGACTGCAGGCTGCGGACCTGCTCGCGCAGCGCCGTCAGCTCGGGGTCGGCCGACACCGAGCGCCGGCCCCACGGCCGGCGGGACCGCCGGTCCCAGGAGAGGTGGTAGACGCACGCGTCGTAGCCGGAGGACTCGCACTCCTCGTGCACGACCCGCGCGGGGGCCAGCCCGAAGATCGTGGGGATCATCGCGATCAGGCCGCGGGCGTAGTCGCAGTCGAGGCGCGAGTGCACGTAGCCGTCGTGCAGCTCGTAGCGCAGCGTCGCCGAGGTGGCACCGACCTCGAGCACGGTCATCGTCGAGGTGGTGCTGAAGTTGGCGACCGCCTTGGGCAGCCGCTGGAAGACCTGGCGCGGGGAGCCCATCGCGCGCACGAGCACCACGACGGCCGGGGCCATGCCGGTGCGCAGCGACTCGGCGCCCATGCGGAACATCGCGGTGGGGTCGCCGAGGACCTCGGTGGCGGCGGTGAACAGCCGGATCCGGGTGTCGTAGCTGGTCCAGGTCGAGGGCTGGGTGAGCTCCTCGGCGGTGAAGGGCACCTGCGCCCGGCGCAGCACCTCCTGCACCGCGTCCTCGCCGAGCTCCTGGCGGACGAAGGTGAGGACCAGTCCCGTGGTCGCCCCGGACGTCTCCCGCGCCTCGGCGGTGGCTGCTGCGGGCTCCGGTCGGCCGGGTCCGGGTCGTACCTCCGGACGTCCTCCACTCATGCCAGCTGCATCGGCACCGCCCGTTTTCGGGTTGAGCCGCCCGACCCGAAGGGGGGACGCCGCGCGACGATCAGGTGACCTGGTCATCGCGTGTCCTACCCGACCGTGGGCGGTCAGGTCGGACGCGCTGCGGTGCGGGAGGACGCGCTGCGGTCAGGTCGGACGCGCTGCGGTGCGGGAGGACGGCGGCCGCGCGGGCCCCGGACAGGGCTCGGCCCCGGACCGCAGGTGCGGGCCGGGGCCGTGAGACGGGCCGTCAGGCCGGCCGCTCCGGGGAGCGGAGAACGGTCCCGCTGCAGGGTCCCGCACCGAGCGCCAGCGAGGTGTGGGGGCAGCGGGGTCCTCGTTCAGACGCGCGGCGTCCAGGCGCTGTTGGCCATGGTGAGCAGCTCGTCGCGCATCGCCGGGCTGCTGCTGCGGGCGAGGGCCCGGTCGAGGGCGCGCCGCGTCCGAGCCGCCTGCCGACGCTGCCGCCAGGTGGTCCCGCTGTTCATGTCCGTCGTCTCCTCTGCAGGTACTTCCGGTGGGTGCACCAGTAGTAAAGCAGGCAGAGCGACGGATATTCCGACGATGCTGAGGTCGCGTCGGTCACCTCCCGACGATCGTTCACCCTGAGGGGTGAGGTCGGCCACCGCGGCCGACCCCCGACCCCTCAGCCCCGGACGAGGACGGCGCGCGCGGCGGCCCGGCCGACGCGCGGGTCGTCGGCGGCCAGCGCGGCCGCGGCGGCCTCCTGGCAGGCGGCCAGGTCCACCGTGGCCAGCCGGGCGCCGACGCCGGCGACGGCCGGGGCGGCGCAGGACAGCGAGGTCACGCCGAGACCGACGAGGACGCAGGCCAGCAGCGGGTCGGCAGCCGCCTCGCCGCAGACCCCCACCGGCTTGCCGGCCCGGCGCCCGGCGGCCGCGGCGGCCTCGACCAGCGTCAGCAGCGCCGGCTGCCACGGGTCGGTGAGGTCGGCGAGGTCGGCGGAGAGCCGGTCGGCGGCCAGCGCGTACTGCGAGAGGTCGTTGGTGCCGATCGACAGGAAGTCGACGTGCTGCAGCACGCGGTCGGCGAGCAGCGCCGCCGAGGGCACCTCGACCATGACGCCGGGCACCAGGCCGCGGGCGCGCACCCGGGCGGCGAAGTCGGCGGCCTCCCCCACCGTGGCGACCATCGGCGCCATGACCCACGGCGAGGCGCCGGTGCGCCGCGCGGCCTCGGCCACCGCGTCGAGCTGGCGGTCGAGCAGGCCCGGGTCGCGGCGGGCCACCCGCAGGCCGCGGACACCCAGGGCGGGGTTGGCCTCCTCGGGCGGCGTGGCGAACTCCAGCGGCTTGTCCGAGCCGGCGTCGAGGGTGCGCAGGACGACGCGGCGGCCCGCGGCGGCCTCGAACACGGCGGCGTAGCCGCGGGCCTGCTCCTCCACCGTCGGCTCGGCGGCGCGGCCGAGGAAGGCGAGCTCGGTGCGGAACAGGCCGACGCCCTCGGCGTGCGCGGCGACGGCCAGGCGGGTGCCCTCGCCGTCCTGGACGTTGGCCAGCACCGGCACCGGGACGCCGTCGCGCGTGGTGGCCGGGCCGGTGTAGCCGGCCAGTGCCGCGGCGGCCCGGCGCGCGGCCTCCAGCTGCCCGGCGGCCGCCTCCGGGTCGGGGTCGACCGTGACGGTGCCCTCGTCGGCGTCGAGCAGCACGGTGGCACCGGCGGGCACCGCGTCCAGGCCCTCGACGGCGACGACCAGGGGCAGGTTCAGCTGGCGGGCGATGATCGCGGTGTGGCTGGTCGTGCCGCCCAGCCGGGTGGCCAGGCCGACGATCCGCGCCGGGTCCAGGCCCGCGGTGTCGGCGGGGGCCAGGTCGTCGGCCAGCAGCACCGAGGGCACCTCGGGCGCGGGCACCCCGGGCTCGCCCTGGCCGGTCAGCTCGGCGACGACCCGGTCCCGGACGTCGCGGACGTCGGTGACCCGCTCGGCCATGACCCCGCCGAGGGAGGTGAACACGTCGACGAACTGCTGCGCGGCCTGGACGGTGGCCACCGTGGCGGGCACGCCGGCGGCGATCCGCTGCTCGACCGCGCCGAGCAGGCCGCGGTCGCGCGCCAGCCCCGCGGTGGCCGAGAGGACCTCGGCGGTCATCCCGGTCGCGGCCGCGGCGCGCTCGGCGAGCCGGCCGGCCACGGTCTCGGCGGCGGCGGTGAAGCGCGCCTTCTCCTCGGCACGCGCGGACTCCGGCAGCTCCTCGAACGTCTCGGCGGGGAGCTGGACGGCGCCCGCGGGACGCACCACCGGGCCGAGGACGACACCGGGGACGACCGGGGTGCCGGTGAGGACGCCGGATGCGGAGCGGTTCGTGCTCGGGGCGCTCTGGGTGGTGGAGGACATGCGCACCTTCTCAGGTCGGAGGAGCCGTGCAGGGCTGGACGCCGTCGTCCGTCGGTGACCAGACTCACGAATCGGTGTTGACTTGTCAACGGAAGCAACGTAGAACAACAGCAACACAGACCTGAACCCACACGTTCGGGCACCGTTCCGGAACCTCCGTGACCCCACGGCCGCCGGACGACGAGGTGAGGAGGTGGGCCGGTGTACGCGGAGGAGCGCCAGCAGGCGATCGCCACGCTGGTCACCGAGCAGGGCCGGATCGCGGTGACCGCCGTGGCCGAGCAGTTCGGGGTGACCACCGAGACGGTGCGCCGCGACCTCGCCGTCCTCGAGCGGACCGGGGTGCTGCGCCGGGTGCACGGCGGCGCCGTCCCGGCCGGGGCGCTGACCCTGGTGGAGACGGCGCTGGGCGAGCGGCACACCACCCACGCCGAGGCCAAGCGCAAGATCGCCGCCGCGGCGCTGGACCTGCTGCCCGGCCCGGGCGGCAGCCTGCTGCTCGACGGCGGCAGCTCCACGGCCGCGCTGGCCGAGGTGCTGCCCGCCGACCGCAACCTCTTCGTGGCCACCAACTCGGTGCCGATCTCCGCCCGGCTGGCCACCGCCCCGGGGCTGACGCTGCACGTGCTCGGCGGCCGGGTCCGCGGGCTCACCCAGACCGCCGTCGGCGAGACGCCGGTGCGAGCGCTGGCCGAGCTGCGCGTCGACGTCGCCTTCCTCGGCGCCAACGGCATCACCCCCGGGCACGGGCTGACCACCCCCGACGAGGCCGAGGCCTCGGTCAAGCGGGCGATGGTGCGCGCCGGGCAGCGGGTGGTGGTCCTCGCCGACGCCAGCAAGCTCGGCCGCGAGCACCTCGTCCGCTTCGCCGCCCTCGACGACGTCGACGTCGTGGTGACCGACAGCGGCGCCGACCCGGCGGTCGTCGGCCGGCTCGAGGACGCCGGCGTCGAGGTCGTGGTCGCGTGAGCGGCGGCCGCGTCGTCACGCTGACGGCCAACCCCAGCCTCGACCGCACCCTCGTCCTGCCCGGCCCGCTGGCCCGCGGCGGGGTCGTCCGGCTGGGCACCAGTTCCACCGAGCCCGGCGGCAAGGGCGTCAACGTGGCCCGCGTGCTGGCCGCGGCCGGCGCCGACGTCACCGCCGTCGTCCCCGCCGAGGACGCCGACCCGCTGGTCACCGCGCTGCGGGTCCTCCGCCTGCCGCTGGTCACCGTGGGCACCGGCGCCCCGGTGCGCACCAACTACACGCTCACCGAGCCCGACGGCACGACCACCAAGCTCAACGAGCCGGGCACTCCCCTCGACGCCGGCACCCGGGCCGCGCTGACCACGGCCCTGGCGGCGGCCGCCGAGGGTGCGGCGTGGGTGGTCCTCTCCGGCTCGCTGCCACCGGACACACCGACCGACTGGTACGCCGACCTGGTGCGCGCCGTCCGCGGCACCGGCGCGCGGGTCGCCGTCGACACCTCCGAGGCGCCGCTGCTGGCCCTGCTCGCGGCCGGCCCCGACGCCGCGCCCGACCTGGTCAAGCCCAACGCCGAGGAGCTGGCGCAGGTGGCCGGCACCACCGAGGCCGCACTGCTCGCCGACCCCGCCGCCCTGTCGGCGGCGGTACGGGCCCTGCACGACGGCGGCATCGCCGAGGTGCTGCTGACCCTCGGGGGCGACGGCGCCACGCTGTCGACCTCCGGCGGCGAGGTCTGGTCGGCCCGGCCGCCGCGGATCACCGTCCGCAGCACGGTCGGCGCCGGCGACTCCAGCCTGGCCGGGCACGTGCTCGCCGACCTCGCCGGCGCCCCCGCCGCCGAGCGGCTGCGCCGCGCGGTCGCCACCGGCGCGGCCGCCGCCGCGCTGCCCGGCTCCGCGCTCCCCACGCCCGACCAGGTGGACCTGGCCGGCGTGTCCGTACAGCCCGGTCTGCCCGGGTCCGTCCCACCCGCAGCACCCGCAGCACCGCCCGCACAGCAGCCCGTCCCGGCCGCCGGCCGGGACGTCCCCTGACGCCCCGGAAGGTCCGTCATGTCCGCACTCATCACCCCCGAGCTGGTCGTCCTCGACACCGACCTCGGCTCCGACAAGGCCACGGTGGTCCGCCGGCTGGCCGGCCTGGTGGCCGACGCCGGCCGGGCGACGGGCGCCGAGGCGCTCGCCGGTGACGCGCTGGCCCGCGAGGCCCAGGCGGCCACCGGACTGCCCGGCGGCATCGCCATCCCGCACTGCCGCTCGGCGGCCGTGACGCAGGCCTCGCTGGCGTTCGGCCGGCTGAGCCCGGGCGTCGACTTCGGCGCCGCCGACGGCCCGGCCGACCTGGTCTTCCTCATCGCCGCGCCGGCGGCCGGCGACGCCGACCACCTCACGCTGCTGTCCGCGCTGGCCCGCGCCCTGGTGCGGCCGGACTTCGTCGCCGCGCTGCGGGCCGCCGCCACCCCGGCCGACGTCGTCGCCCTCGTCGAGGAGGTCGTCTCCCCGCAGCCGGCCACCGGCGCCAGCGCGGCCACCTCGGTCCCGGCCCCGGCCACCTCGCCGGCCGCCACGCAGGCCGCTGCGGCCCCGGCGTCCACCGGCGGGCAGGCCCCGGCCCGCCGCCGGCTGGTCGCGGTCAGCGCCTGCCCGACCGGCATCGCGCACACCTACATGGCCGCCGACAAGCTCACCGCGGCCGCCCAGGACGCCGGCGTCGACCTCGTCGTCGAGACCCAGGGCTCCTCGGGCGCCACGCCGCTGGACCCGGCGGTCATCCGCGACGCCGACGCGGTGATCTTCGCCGTCGACGTGGGCGTCCGGGACCGTGACCGGTTCGCCGGCAAGCCGGTGGTCCAGTCAGGCACCAAGCGGGCCATCAACGAGCCCGACGTGATGATCCGCGAGGCGCTGGCCGCCGCCGACGACCCGAACGCCCGCCGGGTGCCCGGCTCGGGCACGGCCGGGGAGCCCGCCGCCGCCACCTCCGGCGCCCGCCCCTCCACCGCCGCGGAGATCCGCCGGTGGCTGCTGACCGGCGTCAGCTACATGATCCCGTTCGTCGCGGCCGGTGGTCTGCTCATCGCGCTGGGCTTCCTCTTCGGCGGCTACCAGATCGTCAACGCCAACCCCGACGTCGAGGGCCAGAACTACGCGCTGAGCTGGGTGCTGAACAACTCGTTCTTCGACCTGCCGACGGCCTCCGGCGTGGAGGGTCTCAACGACGGCTTCTGGGGCTACCTCGGCGCGGTCTGCACCGTGCTGGGCCAGGCCGCCTTCGGGTTCCTGGTGCCCGCGCTGGCCGGCTACATCGCCTACGCGATCGCCGACCGCCCGGGCATCGCGCCCGGCTTCGTCATCGGCGCGGTCTCGGTCAGCGTCGGCGCCGGCTTCATCGGCGGCCTGGTGGGCGGCATCCTCGCCGGCCTGGTGGCCCGCTGGATCGCCTCCTGGAAGCTGCCCGCCGGCGTCCGCGGCCTGCAGCCGGTCGTGATCATCCCGCTGCTGGCGACGTTCATCTCCAGCGGGATCATGGTCGCGGTGCTCGGCCGCCCGCTGGCCGCCGCCCTCGAGGGCCTGGGCAACTGGCTCAACGGCCTCAGCGGCACCTCGGCGGTCCTGCTCGGGATCATCCTCGGCCTGATGATGTGCTTCGACCTCGGCGGCCCGATCAACAAGGCGGCCTACCTGTTCGCCACCGCCGGCCTGGCCTCGCAGACCAGCGGCTCGCTGGTGATCATGGCCACGGTCATGGCGGCCGGCATGGTCCCGCCGCTGGCGATGGCGCTGTCCACCGCGATCCGGCCGAAGCTCTACACCCCGGCCGAGCGGGACAACGGCAAGGCCGCGTGGCTGTTGGGCCTGTCCTTCATCTCCGAGGGCGCCATCCCGTTCGCCGCGGCCGACCCGCTGCGGGTCATCCCGTCGATGATGCTCGGGGGTGCCACCACCGGCGCGATCGTCGCGGCCAGCGGCGTCGAGCTGCGGGCCCCGCACGGCGGCATCTTCGTGTTCTTCGCGATGAACAACGTGCTGGTCTTCGTCCTGGCCCTCGTCGCGGGCACCGTGGTCGGCGGCCTGGCGGTCACCATCGCCAAGAGCATCGGCCGCAGCAAGGCCGAGGCCGGGGTCCCGGAGGACGCCGTCGACCTGGCCCACGCCCACAACGCCACCCCGGCGTCCGGCGTCAGCGCGCCCGCTCGCGCCTGAGCGGGCAGGCTGGACCCGGCACCGGAACCCACTCCACCAGAAGCGAGGACGACGAATGCCCAGCCAGACCGTCACCGTCGGCTCCCGGGTCGGCCTGCACGCCCGCCCGGCCGCGCTCATCGCCGAGGCGGTGGGCAAGGCCGGCGTCCCGGTCACCCTGGCCACCCCCGGCGGCGCGCCGGTCGACGCCGGGTCGCCGCTGATGATCATGACCCTCGGCGCCCAGAAGGGCACCGAGGTGACCGTCACCAGCGACGACCAGTCCGTCGTCGACCAGATCGCCGGCCTGGTCGCGCAGGACCTGGACGCCGAGTAGGAGAAGGACCCTCCTGCCCCCCGCCGCTCGCAGGCTCGCAGCGGGACCCTGCAGGAGGGCCACCACCAACGACGGCGCCCGTCCCCTCGCTCGAGGGGACGGGCGCCGTCGTCCGTGTGCGGTCCTGCTGCTGCGGACCCGGCTCAGGGCTGGTCGGGGCGGGAGACGTCGCCGCGCCAGGCGCCGGTCTCGGTGCCGCGGCTCTCGATGAACTCCTTGAACCGCTTGGCGTCGGCCTTGACCTGGCGGTCGTCGAAGCCGAGCGCGGCGCCGGCCTTCTCCACGATCCCGGTGGGCTCCCAGTCGATCTGGATCATCACGCGGGTCTTGGTGTCGTCGAGGCGGTGGAAGGTGACCACACCGGCGTGCTTGGCGTCGCCGCTGGTGCTGGTCCAGGCCACCCGCTCCTCGGGGTGCTGCTCGGTGATCTCGGCGTCGAACTCGCGCTTGACGCCGTCGATGTTGGTGACCCAGTGGGTGCGCGTGTCGTCGAGCTGGGTGATCCGCTCGACACCACCCATGAACTGGGGGAAGGACTCGAACTGGGTCCACTGGTCGTAGGCGACCCGGATCGGGACGTCGACGTCGACGGACTCCTGCACGCTGGCCACGGGACACGCTCCTCTGGCTCGGGGTTCTCGGTGCGGACCCGGTCGCCCTACCCCCGCCCCCGCGCGGGGACACGTCCGATCCGTGCAGGCCGGCGCACCGTCGGCACCGCCACGGACGGCGGCGGAGGAGCAGACTCCGGCTGTCGGAGGACCTCGCGGCCGCGCGTCGGGAGCGGAGGACGGATGACCGGGGAGCGCACGGCGACGGTGGTCGGCGGCGGGATCGCCGGCCTGGCCGCGGCGGCCTCGCTGGTGCGGGCCGGCTGGCAGGTGACCGTCCTGGAACGGGCCCCGGAGTTCGGTGAGGTCGGTGCGGGCCTCGCCGTCACCCGCAACGGCATGGCCGCGCTGGACGCCCTCGGCATCGGCGACCGGGTCCGCGGCCTCGGGCACGAGACGTTCGCCGCGGGTACCCAGGACCGGCACGGCCGCTGGCTGCTCCGGCTGCCCGACCCGCGGGGCGACCCGGGATCGGCCAACCGCGCCTGGGGCGTGCACCGGCAGCGGCTGCACGGCGCGCTCCTGGCCGCCGCGGCGGACGCCGACCTGGTCACCGGCGCCCCGGTCCTGCGCGTGCGCCCCGGAGAACCCGGCGGGGAGCCGGCCGCCGTCACCTGGCGCGACGACGGGGGCGAGCACACCCGGACGGCGGACCTCCTGGTCGCCGCCGACGGCATCCGCAGCACCGTGCGGGCGCAGCTGTTCCCCGGCGCCCGGGTGGCCTACGGCGGCGGGACCAGCTGGCGTGCCGTCGTCGAGCGGCCCGGGGGGACCGGCGAGGGGTTCCTGGCGCTCTGGGGGCCGGGTGCGGAGTTCGGCACGGTGCCGATCAGCGACACGGAGGTCTACTGGTACGGCTACGTCCACTCCCCCGCCGGGGTGCGCTTCGACGACGAGCTGGCCGCGGCCGTCGAGCACTTCTCCGGTTGGTCCCCCCACGTGCGCTCCGTGCTGGCGGCCACGCGACCGGACCGGCTCATGCGGCACGACGTCCACCACCTGCCCGGCGGGCTGCCCGGCTACGTCCGCGGGCGGACGGTCGTCATCGGGGACGCCGCCCACGCCATGCTGCCGACGATGGGCCAGGGTGCCAACACCTCGCTGGAGGACGGCGTCTGCGTGGGGCGCCTGGTCGCCGGGCCGGTCGCCGCCGGCGCCCCCCTCGCCGGGGCGCTGGCCGCCTTCGACCGGGCCCGCCGGCCGCGGTGCCGGCGGATCGCCCGCCGGTCGCTGCAGACGGCGCGCCTCGGCGCGCACCTGGGCGGCGGCTGGCGGCAGGCGGCGCGCGACGCCGTCCTGCGGCGTGTGCCGGCCGGGCTCCTGGTCGAGGCCGGCACGACGGCGCTGCGCTGGACCCCGCCGGCGACCACGGCGCCGTGACCCCGTCCTGAGCGGACCGGGAGTCGGGCGCCGTGGTCGCCGGGGGACTCAGAAGGCCAGCGCCGTCCCGGGGTCGGACAGCAGCGCGCCGACGTCGGCGAGGAACCGGGAGCCCAGCTCGCCGTCGACGATGCGGTGGTCGAACGACAGGGCCAGCTGGGTGACCTGCCGCACCCGCACCTTCCCCTTGTGCACCCACGGCATCTCGCGCACCGCGCCGAAGGCCAGGATCGCCGACTCGCCGGGGTTGAGGATCGGCGTCCCGGTGTCGACGCCGAACACCCCGACGTTGGTGATGGTGATGGTGCCGCCGGCCATGTCGCCCGGCGCCGTCCGCCCGGCCCGCGCCGTCTCGGTCAGCTCGGCCAGCGCGGTCGCGAGCTCGGGCAGCGAGAGCCGGCCGGCGTCCTTCACGTTCGGGACGACCAGCCCGCGCGGGGTGGCCGCGGCGATGCCCAGGTTGACCTGCCCGTGGACGACGATCTCCTGCGCGGCCTCGTCCCACGAGCTGTTGACCATCGGGTGTCGGCGCGCGGCCAGCAG
This sequence comes from Geodermatophilus tzadiensis, assembly GCF_003002915.1. Classification (GTDB taxonomy): domain Bacteria; phylum Actinomycetota; class Actinomycetes; order Mycobacteriales; family Geodermatophilaceae; genus Geodermatophilus; species Geodermatophilus tzadiensis. The sequence continues at coordinate 36,715 of NZ_PVTG01000019.1, forward strand.
CAGCGCCTTGGCCACGAACAGCAGCGGGCTGACCTTGACCCCGGCGAACTCCGGGCGGGCGGCGATCCGCTGCCGGAGCTTCATCATCCGGGTGACGTCGACGGTCAGGAACTCCGTGACGTGCGGCGCGGTGAAGGCGCTGGCCACCATCGCCGCCGCCGTCGCCTTGCGCACGCCCTTGACCGGGATGCGCTCGCCCGCGGCGGCCGCCGCGACCGGCGCGGGTGCAGCGGCAGCCGGGGCGGCGACGGGCGCGGGCCCGGCCGCCGCGGCGGTGACGTCCTCGCGGGTGATGACCCCGCCGGCGCCGCTGCCGGTCAGCGCGGCGAGGTCGACGCCGAGGTCCTTGGCCAGCTTGCGCACCGGCGGCTTGGCCAGCGGGCGCAGCCGGCCGCGGCCCGGGGCGGCCCCGAGCGCGGTGGCGGCCTCCTCGGCCGCGGCGTGCGCCTCGGCCTGCCGCCCGACCTCCAGGCCGCCGTGGCGCACCGGCTTGACGGTCATGTCGGGGGCGGTGGCCAGCAGCGGCGGCCGGTCGTGGCCCCCGGAGCCGTAGTCGGCACCGGGCGTCGCCGCCGGCCGCGCGGGCGGCGGGCCCCCGCGGCGCGGGCGGCGGCGGGCCTCGGTGGTGCGCGGCCCGTAGCCGACGAGCACCGCCGTCCGGCCCCCGGGCGCCGCGCCGCCGATCAGCCCGGCAGCGGGCTCCTCGGACCCGTCGGTCCCGGCGCCGGCCGCCGCCGGTGCCGGGACCGGGGCGGGAGCCGGTGCGTCGGCGCCGTCGTCGATGGTGATGATCGGCGTGCCGACGTCGACGGTCGTGCCCGCCTCGAACAGCAGCTCGGTCACCGTGCCTGCGTAGGGCGAAGGCAGCTCGACGGCGGCCTTGGCGGTCTCCACCTCGCACAGCGGCTGGTTGACCGTGACCGTGTCGCCCACCGCGACGAGCCACTGCAGGATCTCGCCGTCGGTGAGGCCCTCGCCCACGTCGGGCAGCTTGAACTGGCGCAGCGTCATCGCCTCAGAACCCCATCGCGCGGTCGACGGCGTCGAGCACCCGGTCGAGGTCGGGGAGGTACTCCTCCTCGAGCTTCGACGGCGGGTAGGGCGTGTCGTAGCCGCCCACCCGCAGCACCGGCGCCTCCAGGGAGTGGAAGCACGTCTCGGTCACCCGGGCGGCGATCTCCGCGCCCAGGCCCAGGGTCACCGGCGCCTCGTGGACGACGACGCAGCGCCCGGTGCGCCGGACGGAGTCGAACACCAGGTCGAGGTCGAGCGGGCTGATCGTGCGCAGGTCGACCACCTCCAGCGAGCGGCCCTCCTCGGCGGCGGCCTCGGCGGCCTGCAGCGCCGTCTTCACCATCGGGCCGTAGGCGAGCACCGTGACGTCGTCCCCGCCGCGGACCACCCGCGAGGCGAACAGCGGACCGGGCGTGGCGCCGGTGTCGACCTCGGCCTTCTCCCAGTACCGCCGCTTGGGCTCGAGGAAGACGATCGGGTCGGGGGAGGCGATGGCCTGCTGGATGCCCCAGTAGGCGTCGATCGGGTTGCTGACCGCGACCACCTTCAGGCCCGGCGTGTGCGCGAAGTAGGCCTCGGGGCTCTCGCTGTGGTGCTCGACCGCGCCGATGCCGCCGCCGAAGGGGATGCGGATGACGATCGGCATCGCCAGCCGGCCCCGGGAGCGGGCGTGGATCTTGGCCACCTGGGTGACGATCTGGTTGTAGGCGGGGAAGACGAACCCGTCGAACTGGATCTCGCACACCGGCCGGTAGCCGCGCATGGCCAGGCCGACGGCGGTGCCGAGGATGCCGGCCTCGGCCAGCGGGGTGTCGACGACGCGGTCCTCGCCGAAGTCCTTCTGCAGGCCGTCGGTGATCCGGAAGACCCCGCCGAGCCGGCCGATGTCCTCGCCCATGAGCACGACCTTCGCGTCGTCCTCCATGGCGCGGCGCAGGCCCAGGTTGAGGGCCTTGCCGATGGTGAGCGTCTCGGCCATCAGTGCTCGCTCCCCTCGAAGGAGGCCTGGTAGGCCTCGAACTGCGCCTGCTGCGCGGCCAGGGGCGGCGTCTGCTCGGCGTAGACCTGGTCGAACATCGCCGTGCCCGGCGGGTCGGGCATCTCCACGGTGCCCGTGCGGATCCGCTTGGCCAGCTCGTCGGCCTCGGCCTCGACCGAGTCGAAGAAGGCGGCGTCGGCGACGCCGCTGCGCGACAGGTGGGCCTTGACCCGGGCGATCGGGTCGCGCAGCTTCCACTCCTCCAGCTCGCTGGCCAGCCGGTAGCGCGTGGGGTCGTCGGAGGTCGTGTGCGCGCCCATCCGGTAGGTGAACGCCTCGATGAACGTCGGCCCCTGGCCCTCGCGGGCGGCGGCGAGCGCCGCGCGGGTGACGGCCAGGACGGCGAGGACGTCGTTGCCGTCGACGCGGACGCCGGGGAAGCCGAAGCCGGCCGCCCGCTGGTAGAGCGGCACCCGGGTCTGGCGCTCGAGCGGCACGCTGATCGCGTACTGGTTGTTCTGGCAGAAGAACACGACGGGGGCGGAGAAGCTGGCCGCCCAGATCATCGCCTCGTTGACCTCGCCCTGGCTGGTGGCGCCGTCGCCGAGGAAGGCCAGCGCGGCGTGCTCCGCGCCGTCGCGCTGCAGGCCCATGGCGTAGCCGGTGGCGTGCAGGCACTGGGCGCCGATGACGACGGTGTAGAGGTTGAAGGCCGTCGCGACCGGGTCCCAGCCGCCGTTGTCGACGCCGCGGAACAGGCTGATGACGTGCAGCGGGTCGACGCCGCGGGTCCAGGCCACGCCGTGCTCGCGGTAGGTGGGGAAGGCGACGTCGCCGTCCTGCAGCGCGCGGCCGGCGCCGATCTGGGCGGCCTCCTGGCCCAGCAGCGAGGCCCAGATGCCCAGCTCGCCCTGCCGCTGCAACGCGGTCGCCTCGACGTCCCACCGGCGGACCAGCACCAGGTCCCGGTAGAGGTCGCGCAGTTCCTCGGCCGAGACGTCGATCGAGTAGTCGGGGTGCTCGACCCGCTCGCCCTCCGGCGTCAGCAGCTGCACGAGGTCGGGCTGCTCCGGGAGGTGGGGCGCTGCGGCCCCCGGTACGGGGTCGACCACCTCGGTGGTCGCGCTGGACACGCTCACGTGCTCCTCCTCGCCGTCGTCCGCGGGCCGCCGGGGTCACCGGTCGGGGCTCGCGGGGTGGGACGTCCTGCGGCGCCGGGGTGTGGCGCCACTCACACATCGTGGCACGGCCCGCGTGTGAGCGAGCACACCACCACCCGGTCGGGGTGCGCAAGCCCCGTCGCCCGACGTGCGCAGATTGTCGTCGGGGGATTGCGCCGGGGTGTCAGACTGACGCCGTGCCCGCGCCTCCGGACCGCCTGGACGCCACCGACGCGCGCCTCCTGCAGGCCCTCGGCGCCGACCCGCGCGCCACCGTGATGGCGCTGTCGCAGCAGCTGGGACTGGCCCGCAACACCGTGCAGGCCCGGCTGGCGCGGCTGGAGGCCGGCGGCCTGCTGGCGCCCTTCGACTCCCGGGTGCGCCCCGAGGCGCTGGGCTACCGGCTCTCGGCGTACGTCACCGTGCAGGTGGTGCAGCGCGGCCTGGAGGAGGTCGCCGCCGCGCTGGCCGCGCTACCCGAGGTGCTCGAGGTGACCGCGCTGTCGGGCGCGGCCGACCTGCTGGTGCGGGTCGTCGCCGTCGACGCCGACGACCTGTGGCGGCTGACCGAGCAGGTGCTCGCGCTGCCCGGCGTGCAGCGCACCGACACCGCGCTGGCGCTGCGCCGCTACGTCGACCACCGGATGGGCCCGCTGCTCGAGCGCGCGGCGGGCGGGGACCGGGCCGCCGACTAGGGCCTCCTGCGCCGGGTAGGGGTGGCGCCGTGCCCACACCCGCCCCCGACCTGCTCGACGAGCTGCTGCGCACCTACGGCCCCTGCGGCGAGGAGGGCGCCGTGCGCGACGTCGTCCGCCGCGAGCTCGAGCCGCTGGCCGACGAGGTGCACGTCGACCCGGCCGGCAACCTCGTCGCCCTCGTGCACGGGACGGACCGGTCCGCCCCGGCCGTCCGGGTGGCCGCCCACCTCGACGAGCTGTCGATGATCGTCAAGCGGGTCGAGCCCGACGGCACGCTGCGGGTCGACTCCCTCGGCGTGATGTACCCCGGCAACTTCGGGCTCGGGCCGGTCGCCGTCCTCGGCCGGCACCGGACGCTCACCGGCGTGCTCACCCTGGGCTCGGAGCACACCACGCCGGAGAGCGCGCGCATCTGGCAGACCAAGCCCGACGCCGGCGACCAGGCGATGGACTGGACGCACGTCTACGTCTTCACCGGGTGCACGGCCGACGACCTGGCCGCGGCCGGGGTGCACCCCGGCACGCGGGTGTGCGTGCACGCCGACAAGCGGGGCCTGACCCGCTTCGGCGACTTCGTCGGCTCCTACTTCCTCGACGACCGGGCCGCGCTCACCACCCTGGTGCTGGCGGCGCGGCTGCTGCGCGAGGACGGCGGCCGTCCGCCCGGCGACGTGTACCTCGTGGCGACGACGAGCGAGGAGATGGGCGGCATCGGGGCGGCCTACGCCAGCCGGACGCTGCCCGGCGACCTCACCGTCGCGCTCGACGTCGGCCCGGCCGAGGCCGAGTACCAGGTCACCGTGGACGGCGGGCCGGTGGTCGCCTACGCCGACGACGCGGTCGTCTACGACCGGGCGCTGGCCGACGCGCTGGTCGACCTCGGCGGCGAGCTCGGCCTGGACCCGCAGACGGCGGTGTGGCGGTCCTTCGACTCCGACGCCTCCCAGGCGATGGCCTCGGGGCAGGCGGCGCGGGCGGCCCTGCTGTCGCTGCCCACGCTGAGCACGCACGGCTACGAGGTGCTGCACACCGGGACCGTCAACCGCACCGCCCGGCTGCTGGCCGCCTTCCTCGCCCGGCCGGTCCCGCCGGTCAGCGGCTGACCCGGCGCACCCGCACCGGGCCGCGGGCGGCGGCGACGTCGACGACCGCGCCGCGCTGGGTGACCTCGACCGCGCCCGCCGCGGCCAGCCGGCCGGCCGCGGCGCGCGCCTCCGGCATCAGCGCGCGCCAGCCGTCCGGGTCGACCGCGCGGGCCGCCTCCGACGGGCAGATCGTCGCGCCCGCCGCACGGGCGTCGAGCAGCGCGGCGATCGCGCGCTCCAGGGCCGGGCCGGCGTCGTCCACTCCCCCAGGATGCGCCCGTTTGTCCTGGTGAGCGCGGCGGGTACCGCGGACGGCATGGCGAGACGCACCCCCGTGGGGACCTTCGGCAAGGGCCGTCGCGGCATCAGCACGACGGGCTGGGCACTGCGCGGGGCCGCGGCCGGGGCGGCCGGGACCACGGCGCTCAACGCCGTCACCTACCTCGACATGGTCGTCCGCGGCCGGGGCACCAGTTCGACGCCGGAGCAGACGGTGGAGGCGCTGGCCCAGAAGGCGCACGTGCCCATCCCCGGCGACGAGGAGCACCGGCAGAACCGGGTGCAGGGCCTCGGGCCGATCACCGGCCTGGTCGCCGGCGTGGGGGTCGGGGTGCTGATCGGGCTGGCCCGCGCCTCCGGCTTCCGCTCGCAGCCGCTGGTGGGCACGCTGCTCACCACGCTCGGGGTGCTGGTGGCCGCCAACGGCCCGATGACCGCGCTCGGGATCACCGACCCGCGCACCTGGTCGGCCACCGACTGGGCCAGCGACGTCGTGCCGCACCTGGCCTACGGCGCCGTCGTCAAGACCACGATGGACGCCTTCGACCGGCTGTGACCCGGGGCACTTCCGCGGAGGTGCCCGGTGCACATCCGCGGAAGTGCCCGCTCAGGCGGCGGCGAGCCGCCCGGCCAGGCGGGCGACACCCGGTCCCGTCAGCCCGGCCAGTCCGGCAGGCCGGCCCGCGACGGCCAGGACCAGGTCCGACAGCGGTCCCCGGACCTGGGGCCCCTCTCCCGTCGACCAGTCGGCGTCGGTGGCGACGAGCTGCAGCCCCGCCACCCGCCGGGGTCCGCCCATGAGCCGGTTCTCCGCGAGGTAGTGGAGGACCGGCAGGGCGACGTCGGGCGGCGTCCGGTGACGCCGCCCGAGCGGGCGCGCGATGTCCTGGGCGTGCACGACGACGTCCATGAGCGGGTCCATCGGACCGCTGAGCGGCATCCGGCGCGCGGACTCCGCGCTCTCACGCAGCTGCCGCACGAGCTCGGCCGGGGAGAACGCGGCGGAACGGCGGTGCGCCACGTCCACCGTCATCCGGTCGAAGCTGCCCCGGGCCCGCACCGCGTCGCGGACGACGGACGACAGGGTGGCGCGGGTGGTGACCGTCAGGTGGGCGACCACGTCGCGGACGGTCCACGCCGCGCAGAGCGACCGCGCCGACCAGCCGGCGTCGTCCAGCCCCTCCGCGAACTCCGCCACGGCCAGCCGCTCGGCCCGTACGGCGGCCTGGACCTGCTCCGGCTGCATGGTGCGCTGTGCCACGTGTCCTCCAAGAGTGCGTCGGTCCGGAGGAGACCCGGGCCGGGTGTCGGACTCATCGGTGCCCACCGCGATCAGGCGGGCGGGAGACCCCAGCCGGCCTCGTCGACGCCGCCGGGGACGGGGGCGGCGGGGTCGTAAGGGGTGCGCGTGAAGACGAAGGTGCCCACGTCGAGGTGGTCGGGGGCGATCCGCAGCGGCTCGCCCGCGTAGTAGCCGTCCAGGCCCACCCAGGTGCCGTCGCCGCGCCGGCAGAACCGGCTCGCGCGCCCCGGCCGCCCGGGCAGCGGCCCCAGGTGGAGCAGCCCGTCGGGCAGCGCGCGCAGCGCCACCGGCGCCGGTCCCCAGTACCAGATCCCCAGCTGCGCCGGCGGCACCGGTGACGGCGAGGGCCGCCAGGCCTCGACCACGCGCGGCTCGGCGGCGCGCAGGTCGGCCAGCAGGCCCGGGACGAGCACCTCCAGGCCGCTGGTGGTGTTGGCCAGCGAGACGCCGCCGGTGCCCTCCTCGCGGTCGACGAACACCCCGGCGAGGAAGCCGGGCATCGAGCCGCCGTGGCCGGTCAGCGTGCGCCCGTCGACCCGCAGCACCTGCAGGCCCAGGCCGTACGCCGACCACGCCGGCGAGGACGGGTCGACGCCGGCGGGCACCGCCATCTCCTCGAGCGTCGCCGGGGACAGCACGTCGCCGGTGTCGCCGAGCAGGAACACGGCGAAGCGGGCGAGGTCGGCCAGCGTCGCCCACAGCTGCCCGGCGGCGGCCATCACGCCGGCGTCGTGCTCGGGCTCGGGCAGCACGACGTCGGCCCACGGGTGCACCGCGTACCCCCGGGCGGCACGGCCGGAGGGGCGCGGCGTCGTCCGCGTCATGCCCAGCGGCGCGAGCACCTCGGCGGTGACGGCGTCCTCCCACGACCGGCCGCGCAGCCGGGCCACCAGCTCGCCGAGCAGGCCGAAGCCGAGGTTGGAGTAGTGGAACCGCCGGGCCTCCCCGAGGACGACGTGCTCGCCGGTCAGCCCGAGGTCGGCCAGCGAGCCGCCCGGGACGCGCTCCCACCAGCCGCCGGGGCTCTCGGCGGCCGCGCCGGCCAGGTGCGAGAGCAGCTGCCCGACGCTGCGGTCGCCGAACGGCGTGCCGGGCACGTGCCGGTCCAGCGGGTCGTCGAGCCCCAGCCGGCCCTCGTCGCGCAGCCGCATCACCGCGACGGCGGTGACCGTCTTGCTGATCGACCCGAGCCGGTGCTGGACGTCGGTGTGCGGCTCGGCCACGTCGCCGCGGCCGGCCGACCAGGCCAGCCCGCCGTCGCGGACCACCCCTGCCACCAGGCCGGGCGCGCGGCCGTCCCGCTGCGCGCGGGCGGTGCGGGCGAGCAGGGTGCGGGCGGTCGCGGGCAGCACGGGCTCGGCCATGCCGGGAACGGTAGGTCAGGCGCGCGCCGGCACCCGCAGCCGGCCGGTGCGCCCGGCCCAGCGCTCGAGGACCACCGTGGCCAGCGGCGGGATCGAGGCGGCCAGCGCGAGCAGCGTCGTCCACCGGGACCAGCCGAGCACCCGGGCGGCCACCAGCGCGACCAGGACGTAGGCGACGAACACCGCCCCGTGCACCGGCCCGAAGAACTGCACGCCCGCCTCCGAGGTCTGCGGCACGTACTTGACGTACATGCCGGCCAGCAGGCCGACCCAGGACAGGGCCTCGGCGACGGCGACGGCGCGGAAGGCGAGGACGACGGTGCGCGGGTTCATCGGGAGCGGGTCCTCCGGGGTCGGGCGGCTCTCCCCGGTGCAACGCCGGGCCGGCCACGGGTGTCCCGGCGCGCGGTGTGACCTGCGTGGCAGGGTCGCAGCCGTGCGAGGACTGGCCCGGCGCGAGTTCTGCCTGGTGCTGCTCCGCCGCATGGCCGACCTGCGGCCCGACCTCGTCGCCGCGGCGCTCCCCCGGCTGGGCGCCGACCGGGCCGCGGCGCACGCCGCGCACACCCGGTGGCAGGCGCTGCACCACTCCCCCCGCGCGCCGCGGGAGCTGGCCCTGCGCACCGCCGTCCTCGGCCCCGCCGAGACGGTGCGGGCGCACCGCCACGGCGACCTGGAGCTGGAGGTGCGGCACTGGCCGCTGCCGCTGTGGCCGCACCTGCGCTTCGAGGTGGTCACCGCCGCCGGCGGCGCGGTGCTGCACGAGCACCTGGTGCGGGCGCCGGGCTCCCCGGTGCCGCGGGCCGCGCCGGGCCGGCTGCGGGCCTGGGAGCACGTGGTCGCCGACGTCAGCGGCCTGCCGGGCGCGGTCGACGTCGACCCGGGGGTGCCGACCCGGTGGCAGGTCCGGCTGCCCTCGGGCGCCACCGCGGCCTTCGTCTGGGGGCTGCTGCAGGCGGTCCGGCCGCCGGGGGCCGGGAGCCCGGCCCGCTAGACGAGGCGGCGGGCGCCGACGTAGCCGCCCATCGAGTCGACGGTGGCGACCTTGACCACGTCCCCCGACGTCGGCGCGTGCACCATCTGGCCGTTGCCGATGTAGATGCCCACGTGGCTCACCGGGCTGTAGAAGAAGACCAGGTCACCGGGCTGCAGCTGGGAGCGGGAGACCGCGGTGCCCATCTTCGACTGCATGCTGCTGGAGTGCGGGAGGCTGATGCCGGCCGCCCGGTAGGCGTACTGGGTGAGGCCGGAGCAGTCGTAGGAGCCGGGGCCGGCGGCGGCCCAGACGTAGGGCTTGCCGCGCTGGGCCATGGCGGTGGCCACGACGGTCGAGGCGGCGCCGCTGTCGCCCGCCGGGACGGCGGTGGCGGGCTCGGCGGGGGCGGCCGCCGAGGACGAGGACGACGACGGCGCGCTGCTCTCGGCGGGGTCGGTGCGCTCCTCGTCGCGGCTGGCGCGGGCGTCCTCGGCGGCGTGCGCGGCCGCGGCGGCCTCGAGCGCGGCCCGCCGCTCCTCGGCGCTCAGCCGGGCGTAGTCGGCCTGGTAGTCGGCGATCTGGTCCTCGAGGTCGGCCTGCTGGGCGGCGACGTCGTCGTAGAGGCGCTGCGCCTCGGCGGCGGCCTCGGCGGCCTGCGTCTGCGCGGCAGTGGCGGTCTCGGTGGCGGCGGCGGCCTGGCCGAGCAGCTCGCCCTGGTAGCCGGCGACACCCTGCAGCAGGGTGACCCGGTTGACGAACTCGTCGGCGTCGGCGCTGGTCATCAGCGCCTGCAGCGAGCCCATGCTGTCGCCGGTGTAGGCGGAGCGGGCGATGCCGACGACCTGCCGGCGCGCGGTGTCGACGGCGGCCTGCGCCTGGGCGAGGGTCGCGGCGGCCCCCTCGGCGGCGGCCTGCTGGGCGGCCAGCGCCTCGCGCGCCTCGTTGAAGCGCTCGGTGACGACCTCGAGGTCGTGCCCGCGGGCGGCGACCAGCTCGGCGGCCGCGGCCGCACTGGTGGGCTCCTCGGCCGCGGCCGGCGTGGCGGCCAGTCCCAGGCCCAGGCCGAGGACGCCGGCGAGGGCGAGGGCGGCGCGGTGGCGCGACCGGCCGGTCGCGGGCAGGCCGGAGACACACGTGCGGGGGAACGCCACGGTCGGCGACTCTCCTTCTCCCAGGCCGCCTACCGGGTTAGCTGACGGGTTCGGGCGTGGAGTCGCCCGGCGCGCACGCGCGCTACACCCCGAGGACTGCGATGGGTCCCCGGCCCGGTGACCCGGAGGGGGCACCGGCTCGACGGCGTCCACGGGGTGTCACCCAGGTCAGTGACGGAGCGCCCCGTTGGACACACAGAGAGTAGGCATCGATACCCGGGCGTGACAATCCCCTCCGCGTGATCCATCTGTCGACACCCGGTGACGGCCGGCACAGGCCCGCCGCCGCGGCCCCGTTTGGGACGGGTCCGGGCCGAGCAGGAGTCGGGGCATGTCCTCCTCCACCCGGATGCGCCTCGCCCGGCCGCTCGTCGTGCTCGCCCTGCTCGGGTCCGTGGTCGCCTGCGGCGACAACACCGACTTCTCCCGGGGGCCGACGAACTGCGACTCGGCCGGGGAGAACGCCAGCAACGAGAACGACGCCAGCTGCCAGGAGACCGGCGAGAACCCGGGCAACGACGCGCCGACGACCGACGACGCGAACCCCGGCGGCTGAGCACCGCGTCCGGACCGGCGGCGGGCACGGGACCTCCCGGAGGGGTGCGTGAGCCGGTGAGCCCTGGGCGGACGTGGACGGCGGCGCGGCTCGGCGCCGAGGCGCGGGTGCTGCTGGGCAGCACCCGGCGCCAGCTCCGTGGCCGCGACCTGGCGCTGATCGCCGCGGGCCTGACCTTCTACGCCGGGATCGCGGTGGTCCCGCTGCTGCTGGTCGCCGTCCGGCTGACCGCGCTGGTCACCTCACCCGAGGAGGTGCGCGCGCTGACCGGGCGGCTCACCGAGCTCCTGCCGGCCCAGCTCGGGGCGCCGGAGGTGGTGGAGCGGCTGGTGGCCGTGGGCGTGCGGGTGGACCTGCTGGGGTTCCTGCTGGCCCTGCTGCCGATGTCGCTCTACGGCGAGGGCCTGCGCCGGGCGCTGCTGCGGTTCAGCCAGCGGGAGGAGACCCTCACCGCCTGGCGCGGGCGGCTGCTCGCGCTGCCGCTCGTCCTGTTCACCCCCGCGCTGCTCTACCCGCTGCTGCTGGCCGCCTCGGTGATGGCCGACCTCCTGCGGGAGGACGGCATCGCCGCGGGGCTCGGCCGGTTCGCCGTCGGGTACTACTCGGTGCTGTTCGTGCTCACCGTGCCGCTGCTCTGGGGGTTCGGCGTGGTGGCGGCGGGCCGGCACCGCCGTGGCGCCCTGGTCACCGGGGCGCTGTTCACCGCGGCCTGCCTGTCGGGCTTCCTGCAGGGGTTCGTGCTGTTCCTGTCCCTGCCGCTGGACCTGGGGGCGCCCTTCGGCGGCCTGGTGGCCGTCGGCGCGGTGGTCGCCGTCGCCCTGTGGATGTTCCTGCTGCACCTGGTGCTGCTCGGCGGGTGGCTGCTCACCCAGGCCCTCGACGAACGGCTGGGCCGCCCTCAGCCGGGGCCGCCGGGCCCGCCGAACCCCTCGGGCGGGAACGTCGGCGGCCCTCCCGGGTCGGGGGCGGGCTCCGCGGGCGCCGGGGGCGGCTCGGGCGCCGGCGGGGGGCCCGGCTCGGGCTCCGGGGGCGCCTCCGGTGCCGGGGGACCCGTCGGGGGCCCGGGCGCCGGTGCCGGGGCGGGCGGGTCCGGTTCGGGGGCGGGCGCGGGCTCCGGCTCGGGCTCCGGCGCGGGCTCCACGTAGTCGCTGCCGTTGCTGACCAGGATGCGGACCTCCTGGCCGGGGACCGCGCGGCTGCCGCGCGGCGGGCTGGTGCCCAGCAGCGTGCCCTCGGGCTCGTCGCCGTCGACGCGCACCACCTGCGGGACGAACCCGGCGTCGGTGAGCGCCGCGGTGCAGCCGCGGACGCCGGAGCAGCCGGGCACCGGGCGGGTGTTGCCGTTCTGCACCGTCTCGTCGGCCGGCGGGAACTCCCCGCTCCCCCGGGCCTCGAGGACGGGCGCCATCGCGTCGCGCCAGATGGTGGCGCCCTTGCCGCCGCCGAACCCGCCGACGTCCTCGTTCTCCTTGGGGTTGAGCACCATGACGCTGGCGGTGATCTCGGGGGTGTAGCCGACGAAGGCCACCGAGTAGTTGTCCTGCGAGGTGCCGGTCTTGCCGGCGATCTGGTGGCCGCGGACGTAGGCGCGCGCCCCTGTCTGGCCCGGGTTCCCCGGTTCGACGTCCTTGCGGAGCATCTGGTTCATCGTGTGCGCGACACCGGGCGGGATCGCCTCGGGCGTGCACCGGTCACCCACCGGCAGCGGCTCGCCGTCGGCCCCCACCGCGGGCTCGCCGTGCTGGTCGAGCACGGCGGTCACCGGGACGACGTCGCACCGGGTGCCGCCGGCGGCGAAGGTCGAGTAGGCGCTGGCCAGCGCCAGCGGGCTGGTGGCCTCCGCGCCGAAGGTGAACGAGCCGCGGTTCTCCTCGATGATCTCCTCCGCCAGCCCGGGCGGGCTGAACTGGAACAGCCCCGCCGCCTCGGCCATCCGCACCGGCTCCTCCACGCTGCCGAGGGCGTCCTCCAGCGCGAGGAAGTAGGTGTTGGACGACTGGTAGAGCGCCGTCGTCAGGTCCAGCGTCGACCGGTAGCCCGACCCGGCGTTGCGCACGCAGTACCGGCCGTCGGTGTCGCGGCCCTGGCAGGGGCCGGAGTACACGCGCGACACGTAGGGCTCGGGCGCGGTGAGCGTGTAGTAGGAGGAGTAGCCGCGGGCCAGCGCCGCCGCGGCGACGAACACCTTGTACGTCGAGCCCGATCCCTGGCTGGGCCAGGTGTTGAGGTTGAACGACTCCTGCCGGGGGTCGGACCGGTCGTAGCCGAAGACCCGGTTGACGCTCATCGCCAGCAGGTGGCCGGTGCCCGGCTCCACGGCGGTGAACATGCCGGCCAGCGAGTCGTCGACGGCCAGCGTCTCCAGCACCGCGGCGTCGCCGGAGCGCTGCAGCTCGGCGTCCAGCGTCGTCCGGACGACGTAGCCGCCGTTGTCGAGCTGCTCCTGGGTGAGCCCGAGCTCCTGGGTCAGGTGGCGCTGCACGAAGTCGCAGACGTAGGGGCCGACGGTGGCCTGCGCGCAGCCGCGCGGCGGCGCGGGGGCCGGCGCCAGCCCCAGCGGCTCGGCGGACGCGGCGGCGGCCTCGTCGGCGGTGACGTACCCCTGCTCGGCCATCCGCGACAGCACCTCGTTGCGCCGCGCGAGGGCCGCGTCGGGGTCGGTGAACGGGTCGTCGGAGGTGGGGCTCTGCACCAGGCCGGCGAGCAGCGCGGCCTGCGGGAGGGTGAGCGCGGCGGCGTCCACGCCGAAGAAGGTGCGTGCGGCGGGCTGCACGCCGTAGGCGTTGGAGCCGAAGTAGACGATGTTCAGGTAGCGGGTGAGGATCTCGTCCTTGCCGTAGACGTCCTCGAGGGCCAGCGCCAGGCGGGCCTCGCGCAGCTTGCGGCCCAGGGTCTGCTCGGTCGCGGCCTGCCGCTCCTCCGGGGTGTCGGCGGTCTGCAGCAGCGTCTGCTTGACCAGCTGCTGGGTGAGCGTCGAGCCGCCCTCCTGCACGCCGCCGGCCGCGAGGTTGGTGGCCAGGGCCCGCAGCGTGCCCTGCACGTCGAGCCCACGGTGGGCGTAGAAGCGGGCGTCCTCGATGGCGACCATCGCCTGCTGCATGACCTCGGCGATCTCGCCGGGCTCCACCGGGTCGCGGTTCTCGTCGTAGAAGTAGGTGATGGGCTCACCGTTGGCGGCCAGCAGCACGGTGTTGCCCGCGGGCGGGTCGGACGTGAACTCGGTGGGCAGGTCGCCGAGCAGGCCGGTGCCCTGCTGGGCGGCGACGGCGGGTCCACCGATCCAGGGGATGAGCAGCCCCGCCACCAGCGCCCCGGCGACCACGATCGTCGCGACCAGGCGCAGCAGCGCGTACCCCCGGCTGTCCTGCCGGTCCATGCGCCCCCCTCCTCGGCCGCGCCCATGCAAACGGAGATCGTCGGCGACCACAACCACCCGCGCCGTACGGGGAACGCCGGTCACCCCGCCAGCTGCGCCGGCAGGTCGTCGCGGTGCAGGACGACGAGGGTGCTCACCGCCCGGGTGAGCACCACGTAGAGCCGGTTGAGCCCGCGCGGCTCGGCGGCGGCGATCGCTGCGGGGTCGGCGACCACGACCGCGTCGAACTCCAGGCCCTTGGCCAGCGTCGCGGGCACGACGGCGACCCGCTCGGCGGCGGTGCCGTCGTCGGCGAGCACCGCGGCGGGCAGCCCGGCGTCCCGCAGCGCCCGCGCCACCCCGGGCACCGCGGCGTCGGCGCAGACGACGCCCACCGACCCGGGCCCGGCGGCCAGCGCGGTGACGACGTCGGCCAGCGGGCCGGCGAGGTCGGCGACCGGCCGCACCTCCAGCGCCCCGGGCTCGCGGCGCACGGCGGTGGCCGCGGGGAGGCCGGGCGCGATGGCGGGCAGGAGCCGGTTGGCGTAGTCGAGCACCTCGGCGGGCACCCGGTAGCCGCGGGTGAGCGGCCGGACCGACGTCTCCGGGCGGCCCAGCCCGGCCAGGGTGGGCGCCCAGTCCGACGGCGACCACGGGCTGGTGGCCTGCGCCAGGTCGCCCAGCACGGTGAGCGACCCGGCGGCCAGCCGCCGGGCCACCGCGCGGCACTGCATGGGCGAGAGGTCCTGCGCCTCGTCGACGACGACGTGGCCGTAGCCGGAGGTGCGCTCGATGAGCCCGGCGGCCTCGTCGACGAGGACGGCGTCGGCCTCGGTCCACGGGGCGGTGCGCGGCGAACGGGTGGCCGGGCGCAGCAGCAGCGCCTGCTCGTCGTCGGTGAGCAGCCCGCGCGCGGCCCGGGCGAGGACGGCGGGGTCGGTGAGCAGCGCCGCGACCAGCCCGGCGGCGTCCCGGGCCGGCCAGACGGCGTCGCAGAACGCGCGCACCTCGGGGCTGCGCGCGGCCCGGCGGGTCTCGGCGTCGGTCGGGCTGCCGCCGGCCTCCTCCTGCTGCCGCCGCGCGTCCTCGGCCAGCAGCAGCGCGAGGCGCTCCCGCCCGGCGGCGTGGTGCAGGCGCTGCTGGTCGTCGGGCACCCGGCCGCGGCGGCGCAGGTCGTCGACGTACCGCTTGAGCCGCTCCACCGGCACCCGGTAGCGGCGGCCGGCCAGCGGGACGAGCACGTCGTCGGCGGGCTTGGCGATCGCCCCCCACAGCGCCCGCTCGAGCACCGCGGCCATGCGGGCGTCGCCCTTGAGGACGGCGACCTCCGGGCGGTCCTGCGCCCGCACCGGCACCCGGCCGGTGAGCCCGGCGACCGTCGTCTGCTCGACGTCGACCTCGCCGAGGGTGGGCAGCACCTGCTCGATGTAGCGCAGGAAGGCCCGGTTGGGCCCGACGACGAGCACGCCGGTGCGGGCCAGCTGACCGCCGTGCGTGTAGAGCAGGTAGGCCGCGCGGTGCAGGCCGACGGCGGTCTTGCCGGTGCCCGGGGCGCCCTGCACGCACACCGACTCGGCCAGCGGCGCGCGCACGATCTCGTCCTGCTCGGGCTGGATGGTGGCCACGATGTCGCGCATCGGGCCGCTGCGCGGGCGCTCGATCTCCTGGAGCAGGACCCGGCTCCCCGTGTCGTCGCGCAGCAGCGTCCCGTCGCCCCCCTCGCCGGCGCCGAGCAGCTCGTCCTCGTAGCTGGTCAGCTCGCCGCCGGAGAAGCCGAACCGTCGGCGGCGGACCAGGCCCTGGGGGTCGGCGGCGCTGGCGCGGTAGAAGGGCCGGCTCATCGGCGCGCGCCAGTCGATGACCACCGGCCGGCCCGCGGCGTCGCGCACGTGCCGGCGGCCGATGTGGAAGGTCTCCTCCCCGGTGTCGGTCCGGCCGAAGAACGGCGGGACGCCGGGATCGGCGGCCAGCGAGCGCAGCCGCTCGGCGCGGGCGGCGCCGAGGCGCTCGGAGGCCCACGCGTCGACCCCGGCGTCGACGACGGCGGAGGCGGCGGTGCGCATCTCGGTCAGGCAGTCCCCGGCGCGGGCCAGGTGGGCGCGCTCGGCGGCGAGGACGGGGTCGGTCGCGGCGGTGGCGGTCGTGTCGGTCGGGATCGCGGACACGGCCGGTGGACGTTACGCCCCCGACCCCCCTCGCGCGCTAGGAGCGGTCGCCGGGCTCGACGACGTGCACCTGCACGGCCCGGAACTGCGCCGGGGTGCCCAGCAGGACCTCCCTGGTCGGCTCGCCGACCTCCAGGGCCGGGTCCCGGCGCAGCGCGGCGAGCGGGGCCAGCCGGGGGTCGGCGAGCACGTCGTCGACCATCCCGCGGTCGCCGCCGGTGACGACGGCCACCACCTGCGCCGCGTGCGGCAGCAGCACCCGGGCGGCGGTGTCGGCGGCGGCCGAGACGACCGCGTCGGCCTGGTTCGCCCGGCGGCGGGCGAAGCGCTGCTGCGACCAGCCGCCGGCGGCGCTGCGGCCCTGCACGAGGCGGGTGTCGACCTTGGAGACGACGAGGTCGCTGCCGGTGAAGACGCCGACCGCCCAGCGCCCGCGGCGCACGAGCAGCACGGCGACGGGGCGGGGCTGCCGGGCGGCGGCGGTGAACGTGGTGAGCAGCGGGGCCGACGGCGTCCAGCCGAAGGGGGCCCGGAGCGCGACGGTGGTGCCGTCGGCGCAGGTGAGCCGCAGCGTGCCGTCGTCGTCGACGGTGGTCTCCAGCGCGCCGTGGCGGGCGACGACGCCGTCGACCCAGCGGTCCAGCCGCTCGGGGGCGACGCCGAGGACGCGGCCGCCGCCGGCCGCGGGGCGGGGCCGGGTCAGCGGGCCATCGCGGGCTCGGCGGCGTGCTCGGCCGGCACGTGCAGCAGCCGCTGGAACACCAGGACGACGACGGCGGCCAGCCCCGCGGACACCGTGGCGACGAGGAACGACGCGTTGGCGCCGTAGGTGTCGACGATCTTGCCCGCGACCGAGGTGCCGACCGCGACACCGAGCCCCAGCGCGGTGCCGATCCAGGTGAAGGCCTCGGTCACCGCCGACCGCGGCACGATCAGCTCGGCGAGGGTGAACGAGCTGATCAGCGACGGCGACACGGCCACGCCGGCGACGACGACCAGCGGGATCATCACCCACACGTTGCCGACGAGCGACAGCGGCACGGTGAGCACGGTCAGCGCCCCGAGCACCACGAGCAGCCGGTGCCGCAGCGGGTGCCGCCAGTGCACGGCGCCCCAGCCGATGCCGCTGGCCATCGAGCCGACGGCCAGGCCGGCGATGAGCACGCCGGACAGCGCCATGGCGTCGACCTCGTCAGCGAAGGCGACCAGGGCGATCTCCAGCGTGCCCAGGATCGAGCCGACCGCGGCGCCCACGACGAAGAGCACCTTGAGCCCCGGCGTGCGGATCGCGGCGGGGCCCCGGCGGGCCTCGTGCCCGTGCGGCGGCGGCTCGGTGCGGCCCTGCGCGGCGAACAGCAGGGCGCCGACGACGGCCAGCACGAAGGCGGTCACCACACCGGAGGTGGCGTGTCCCGTGGTGGAGAGGAAGGTGACCAGCACCGGCCCGACGATGAAGACGAACTCGTCGACGACGGACTCCATCGCCAGCGCGGCCGGCAACCGCGTGGTGCCGCGCAGCAGGTGCGTCCAGCGCACCCGGATCATCGAGGCGACCGGCGGGATGCACGCCCCGGCGAGACCGGCGGTGACGAAGAAGGTCCAGCGCGGCCAGTCCTCCTTGACCGCGGCCAGGAACAGCGCGCCGGCGGCGGCGAACACGACGACCACCGGGAGCAGCGTCCGGCGCTGGCCGTGGGTGTCGGCCCACCGGCCGAGCAGCGGCCCGGCGATCGCGGTGGTGACCGCGCCGGCGGCCGCGACGGCACCGCCCAGGCCGTAGGACCCGGTCTCGGAGGCCACGAGCAGCACGCAGCCCAGACCGACCATCGACAGCGGCAGCCGGCCGATGAAGGCGGCGAGCACCATGGGCAGCGCGTGCGGCGTGCGCAGCACGTGCAGGTACGGATTGGGCACCGGGGTGGGACCTGTCGTCAGGGGGACGCGGGTTCGTCCGCCACGCTAACCGACGTCCGCGCGCTCAGCAGTTGAACCGCTCCGTTCCGTGCCGGGACGGCAGCGGGCCCCGCCCCGGACGACGCTGTCCGGTGCGGGGCCCTGGACCCGCGCGGGCGGCCCTCCTGCAGGGTCCCGCCCCGAGCGTCAGCGAGGGGTGGGGGGCAGGAGGGTCCTTCTCACGCCAGCCGGCTCTTGAGGATCTCCAGCTCGTCCCACATGGTGCTGGGCAGCTTGTCCCCGAACTTCTCGAACCACTCGGTGATCTGCGGGATCTCCTCGCGCCACTCGTCCCGGTCGACGGCGAGCGCCTTGCGGACCTGGTCCTCGGTCATGTCCAGGCCCGAGACGTCGAGCGAGTCCGCCGTCGGGACGTGGCCCACCGCGGTCTCCTCGGCCGCGGCGGTGCCCTCGAGGCGCTCGACGACCCACTTGAGCACCCGGCTGTTCTCGCCGAAGCCCGGCCACAGGAAGCCGCCGTCCTCGTCGCGGCGGAACCAGTTCACGTAGAAGATCCGCGGCAGCTTGGTCGAGTCGTGCATCTTGCCGGTCTCGACCCAGTGGCCGAAGTAGTCGCCCGCGTTGTAGCCGATGAACGGCAGCATCGCGAAGGGGTCGCGGCGGACGACGCCGACCGCGCCGGTGGCCGCCGCCGTCGTCTCCGAGGACAGCGTGGCGCCCATGAACACGCCGTGGTTCCAGTCGCGGGCCTCGGTGACCAGCGGGATCGTCGTCTTGCGGCGGCCGCCGAAGAGGATCGCCGAGATCGGCACGCCCTTCGGGTCGGTGTACTCCGGCGCCAGGATCGGGCACTGGGTGATCGGGGTGCAGAACCGCGAGTTCGGGTGCGACGAGGGCTCGTCGGAGTCCGGCGTCCAGTCCTGCTTCTTCCAGCTGGTGAGGTGCGCCGGCGGCTCCTCGGTCATGCCCTCCCACCAGACGTCGCCGTCGTCGGTGAGGGCGACGTTGGTGAACACCGAGTTGCCGTTGTCGATGGTGCGCATCGCGTTGGGGTTGGTGTCCCAGCCGGTGCCCGGGGCGACGCCGAACAGCCCGTACTCGGGGTTGATGGCGTAGAGCCGGCCGTCCTCACCGAACCGCATCCAGGCGATGTCGTCGCCGATGGTCTCGACCTTCCACCCGGGGATGGTGGGCTCGAGCATCGCCAGGTTGGTCTTGCCGCAGGCGCTGGGGAAGGCCCCGGCGACGTAGTAGGTCTTCTGCTGCGGGCTGGTCAGCTTGAGGATCAGCATGTGCTCGGCGAGCCAGCCCTCGTCGCGGGCCATCGCCGAGGCGATCCGCAGCGAGTAGCACTTCTTGCCCAGCAGGGCGTTGCCGCCGTAGCCCGAGCCGTAGGACCAGATGGCCCGCTCCTCGGGGAAGTGCACGATGTACTTGGTCTGGCTGCAGGGCCAGGGGACGTCCTCCTGGCCCTCCTCCAGCGGGGCGCCCAGGGAGTGCATGGCCGGCACGAACGGCCGGTCGGTGCCCATCGCCTCGAGGATGCGGCTGCCGATGCGGGCCATGACGCGCATCGAGACGACGACGTACTCCGAGTCGGTGAGCTCGACGCCGAACATCGGGTTCTCGGCCTCGACCGGGCCCATGCAGAACGGGATGACGTACATCGTCCGGCCGCGCATCGAGCCGCGGTACAGCTCGGTCATGACCGCCTTCATCTCGTCGGGGGCCATCCAGTTGTTGGTGGGCCCCGCGTCGGCCTCGTCGACCGAGCAGATGAACGTGCGGTCCTCGACGCGCGCGACGTCGCTGGGGTCGGAGGCGCACCAGAAGGAGTTGGGCTTCTTCGCCAGGCGGGTGAAGGTGCCGGCGTCGACCAGCTGCTGGGTCAGCCGCTCCCACTCCTCGTCGGTGCCGTCCACCCACACCACCCGGTCCGGCTGCGTCAGCTCCGCCATCTCACGCACCCACGCCAGCAGCCGGGCGTGGGTGGTGGGGGCGTTGTCGAGACCGGGGGTGGCCACGGAAGTCACGGCGTCTCCATCCTCTGGGGCACGCCGGGTGCGGACGACACCGGCGCCGGGGGCGTGCTCTGTCCCGACGGCGGAGGGTTCCCGCCGTCCGGGTCGGGTCAGCGTACAAGCGGGGACACCCGCCTGTAACGGTGAGAGACGTTACGTCCTAGACGTCTTGCCACGCCCGTCGTCGTTCCCCGGAAGACGCCTGGCCGGCGCGGTGTTGGGCCCCTGACGTGACCGGTTCCACACCCGAGACGCCCGCCCTGCTGACCCCGCTGACCGTGCGCGGGGTGACCCTGCCCAACCGGTTGGTGGTCGCCCCGATGTGCCAGTACTCCGTCTCCGACGGACTGGTCGGCGACTACCACCTGGTGCACCTGGGCCGCTTCGCCCTCGGCGGCTTCGGCCTGGTCCTGGTCGAGGCGACGGCCGTGACGCCGCAGGGCCGGATCAGCCACGGCGACGTCGGCCTGTGGTCCGACGGGCACGTGCCCGGCCTGGCCCGGGTGGCCGACTTCCTGCGTGCCCACGGCGCGGTCGCGGGCATCCAGCTGGCCCACGCCGGCGCCAAGGCCAGCAGCCAGCGGCCGTGGGAGGGCGGCGCGGCGGTGACCGCGGGGAACGCCCGGCCCGGCGAGCAGCCCTGGCCCACGGTCTCGGCCAGCGCGGTGCCGGCCGGGCCCGGCTGGCCCGTGCCGCACGAGCTGACCGTCGCCGAGCTCGGCGAGGTCCGCGACGCCTTCGTCGCCGCGACCCGGCGGGCGCTGGCCGCCGGCTTCGACGTGGTCGAGGTGCACGCCGCGCACGGCTACCTCCTGCACCAGTTCCTCTCGCCGCTGTCCAACCGGCGCACCGACGGCTACGGCGGCTCGCGGGAGGCGCGCATGCGCTTCCCCCTCGAGGTGGTGGCGGCCGTGCGCGCCGAGTGGCCCGAGGACCGGCCGCTGTTCGTGCGGGTCTCGGCCGTCGACGGCTCCGACGGCGGGATCACGCTCGAGGACACCGTGGCCCTGGCCGCCGAGCTGCGCGCCCGCGGGGTCGACGTCGTCGACGTCTCCGGCGGCGGCCTCGGCGGCTGGCAGCACCCGCTGGGCTACGGCTACCAGGTGCCCTTCGCCGCCCGGCTCCGCGCCGGGGCGGACGTCGCGACGATGGCGGTCGGGCTGATCGTCGACCCGCGCCAGGCCGAGGCCGTCGTCGCCGGGGGCCTGGCCGACCTGGTGGCGGTGGCCCGGGAGGCGCAGGACGACCCGAACTTCGCCGTCCACGCGGCCCGGGAGCTCACCGGCCGCTACGACGCCTACCCGGTGCAGGCCGGGCCGCGGCTGGGCCGGCGGGGGGAGTTCCTCGGCACCCTGGGCCCGTGGACGGGGCCCGGGCCGGTGCAGGTCGCCGAGCGCGCCCGGTGACCCGCCGCCGGGGGCTCCTCGCCGTCGCCGCCGTGCAGCTCGCCGCCGGCCTGACCGGGCAGGTGCTGTCGGTGCGGCGGCGGCGGGCCTTCGACACGCCGCTGCTGGCCGGCGACCCGGCGCGGGTGGGCCGCGACGCGTGGTGGGCCGGGACGGCGCTCGGCCCGCCGGCGTGGACCCTCGCCGTCTCCGCGGGGGCGCTGGCCCGGCTGGCCGCGCGCCCGGACCCGCGCGCCGCCGCCGTTCTCGGGTGGGGAGGCGCCGCCCTGGTGCCCGGCTACCTGCAGGAGCGGCTGGTGCGGCAGCGGCTGGCCTCCCCCGCCGACGCACCGGCGGAGGCCGCGGTCGCCGCCGTGGGGCTGGCGGCCGCGGCGGCGATGGCGGTGCTGGGCGCTCAGGCCTCCGGCGCGCGGCCGTAGTCCGGGCCGGTCGCGGCGAGGAAGGCGTCCCATTCGGCGGGGGGCGGTCGCCCGCCGACCTCGGCGTCGAACTTGTCGAGGTACCAGTGCCAGCCGAGGGCGAAGTCGGAGACGTCGGTGCCGGCTGGGAACACCTGGACGAAGTGCAGGGTGGTGCGGCCGCTCTCCACGGTGAGGTCCAGCTCGACCCGCCAGGCCTCCGCCCCGGCCTGCACCCACTCGACGACCAGCCGGCACGGCGGGTCGCACTCGACGATCGTCACCTCCTCGCTCGCCGGCTCGGACTCGTGGGTCATGGTGAACGAGCCGCGGCCGCCGGGGGCCCGCTCGCCCTCGTAGGTGCCGATCCAGCGGGGCAGCCGGTCGGGTCCGGTGAGCGCGGCCCAGACCTCGTCGGGACCGTCGGGCCAGGAGCGGCGGAACTCCAGGCGCTGCCGGCCGTCGGGGAGCGTGCTGACGGCGCCGCGGCGGTCGGTCGGGGCCGCGGCGGGGGTCTGCTGGTCGGTCACGGGGCGTCTCCGTCCGTCGGGGGGTGCACCCGGGCCCGGCGGCCGCGGGCGATCTCGGTGTCCAGCGCGTCGAGCCGCTGCGCCCACAGGTCGCGGTAGGGCTCGAGCCACTCGTCGAGCTCCCGCAGCGGCCGCGGGTCGAGCGCGTAGAGCCGCCGGCGTCCCTCCACCCGGCTGCGGACCAGTCCGGCCTCGCGCAGCACGCGCAGGTGCCGGCTGACCGCCGGGCGGCTCACCGGGAACCGGCCGGCGAGCTCACCGGCGGCGAGCTCGCCCTGCGCCAGCAGGCCGAGCAGCTCCCGGCGGGTCGGGTCGGCGAGGGCCGCGAGCGCCTCCACGGTGCATGCGTAACACGCCGGTTACGCATGGGCCAGCGGTTCGCCGCCGGTCGGGGCGGGCACCGGGGAGCGCATGACCGTCACCGACCCCGACGTCCCCGACCCGCTCAACGACCCCCGGACGACGCAGGCCGACCCCGGCGCCTACGGCGAGGGCGCCGACCTGGCCTCGGCCGGCGACGACCCGGCGTCCACCGGCGAGGACGAGCTGGCCGCCGACGACGCGGAGACCACGGCCGGGCAGACCCTCGCCGACGACGCCGGCGGCGGGGACGTCACCGGCGGGGCGTTCCCGGAGGTCCCGGACGGGCGGTGACGAACCGGTCCGGTTTCGGACGGCGGTCGCGGGGAACCTGCTGGTTCGCCCACCCCCGACGACCAGGAGGTACCCATGGCCACCGGTGAGACCGGCTTCGAGGACGTCACCTACGACCTCATCTCCGTGCAGTACCACTCGCTGAAGGCAGGGCACGACTACGGCCAGTACGTGCGGGACGCCGAGAACGCGGGCCTCGACGACATCGCCGCCTTCTTCCGCGAGGTGATGGAGCAGGACTCCGCGCGCGCCCGCCGCTGCCACGAGTTCCTGCGGACCCTCTCCGGCACCGAGCAGGGCGGCCCCGCCACCCAGTAGAGAGGACCACCCTTCCCCCCACGCCTCGCACGCTCGGCGCGGGCCCTTGAAGGGTGACCGTTCCAGCACGTCGCCAGGGGCCCCCACCCGTTCCGGGTGGGGGCCCTCTGGTGTCTCGGACGCCGGTGTCTCGGGCGCTGGTGTCTCGGGCGCCGGTGTCTCAGGCGCTGGGGACCGGGTCGCGCTCGGCCCAGGCGCGCTCGAGCAGCTGGAGCAGCAGGTCGGCGGGCTGGGCGCCCGCGGCGCCGTAGCGGCGGTCGACGACGAAGAACGGGACGCCGGTGGCGCCGAGCGCCTGCGCGGTGCGGGCGTCGTCGAGGACGGCGGCGCGGTACCGGTGGTCGGCCAGCGCCGCGCGCACCTCGGCCTCGTCCAGGCCGACCTCGACGGCCAGCGGCACCAGCGCGTCGACGTCGAACACCGGGCGGGACTCCTCGAAGTACGCGTGCAACAGCCGCTCCTCCACCGCGCCCTGCAGGCCGTGCTCGGCGGCCAGGTGGACGAGCTCGTGTGCGAGCAGGGTGTTGCCGCTGACGCCGTCCGCGAGGGAGTACCGCAGGCCCTCGCCGGCGGCGGTCTCCTCCACGTGCCGCATCATCGCCCGCATCTCCTCGACCGGGCGCCCGTACTTCGCGGCCAGCGCCGGCAGCGTCGGGTGCGTCTCGCCCTCCGGGATCGACGGGTCGAGCTGGTAGGACCGCCAGACCACCTCGACCCGGTCGCGGTGCGGGAACCGCTCGAGCGCGGTCTCCAGCCGGCGCTTGCCGATGTAGCACCACGGACAGACGACGTCGGACCAGACCTCGATGCGCACGGAACGGCTCAACCCCGGTCCGGTCGGCGTTCTTCCGGCCGGTGCACCTCGGCGCGGGCCCGGCCGTCTCCCGGCGTCGGGTCGAGGAACACGTAGCGGACGCCGCTGTGCCGCGCCACCAGCCGCCGCTCGGCCTCGTCGGAGGCGCGCTCGACATCGGCGACCGTCGCGTCGTCGGCGAAGTCGACCTTGGCCGAGACGATGAGCTGGCCCGGGCCGATGACCGAGGTCAGGAGCACCGGGACGTCGACGACCTGGTCGAGCGCGGTGATCTCGGCGCGCAGCTGGTCCTCGACGGCCCGCGGCACCGACCGGCCGATGAGCAGGGAGACGTTGGCGCGGGCCAGGGCGCCGGCGACGAACAGCAGCAGGACGCCGATGAGGACGGCCGCCAGGCCGTCCCACACCGGGTCGCCGGTCACCTGCTCGAGGAACAGGCCCAGGGCGGCGAGCACCAGGCCGACCAGGGCGGCGCTGTCCTCGAAGGTCACCGCCTTGACCGTGGTGTCGGTGGTCTCGGCGAGGTAGCGACGCCACGTCGTCCCCCATCGGCGGGCCGAGCCGCGCACCTGCCGCACGGCCTTGAGCCAGGACGCGCCCTCGAGGAGGAAGGAGACGCCGAGGACGACGTAGGCGATGAGCGGGTCGCCCTGCTCCTCGCCCTCGATGATCGTCTGGACGCCCTGGTAGAAGGAGAAGCCGGCGCCGAGGGTGAAGGTGGCCAGGCAGGCCAACAGCGCCCAGAAGTAGGTCTCCCGCCCGTAGCCGACCGGGTGGCGGGCGTCCGGTTCACGGGTGCCGCGCTTGAGCGCGACGAACAGCAGCACCTCGGTGATCGTGTCGGCCAGCGAGTGCGCCGCCTCGGACAGCATCGCCGAGGAGTGGCTGACCAGCCCGCCGACGAGCTTGGCGATCGCGATGCCGAGGTTGGCCAGCCCGGCGACGACGACGGTGCCGGTGGACTCACCGCCCGACTCGCCGGCGCCCGCCTCCTCGGTCAGCGCGTGCGTGCGGGTGGGCACCGGCTCGGTCATGGCCGCACCCGTGCCCAGCGGTTGCCCGGCACAACCACCGGGACCCGCGATGATCAGGTGACCTGATCCCCGGGCGTCCTACCCGACGTCCCACGGTCGGGTAGGACGCTGCACGATCAGGTCACCTGATCATCACCGCACCCGCGGGTCAGCGGACGCCGACGAGGTCCACCACGAAGACGAGGGTGGCGCCGGGCTTGATGACGCCGCCGGCACCGCGGTCGCCGTAGGCCTTGTGCGCGGGGATGGTCAGCCGCCGGCGGCCGCCGACCCGCATCCCCTGGATGCCCTCGTCCCAGCCCTGGATGACCATGCCGACGCCGAGGCGGAACTCCAGCGGGTCGCCGCGGTCCCAGGAGGCGTCGAACTGCTCGCCGCCGTCGTGGGTGACGCCGACGTAGTGGGCGCTGACCAGGTCGCCGGCCTTCGCCTCCTGGCCCTCGCCGACGGTGATGTCCTCGATCACCAGGTCGGCGGGCGCGGGGCCGGTCGGCGGCTCGACGTCGGGGCGGGTGGGCTGGGACATCGGTTCTCCTCGGGTCGGTGCCGGGTGGCCTGCGACGGGTCCCGCCCATCCAAACAGCGCCCGGGCCGGGTCGCTCAGCGGCCTCCGGAGACGTCGAGCAGGCTGCCGGTGCAGTAGCCGGACTCCTCGCCGAGCAGCCACAGCACCGCGGCGGCCACCTCCCCGGGCAGCCCGGCGCGGCCCATGGGCACCGTCGGCGCGATCCGGGCGACCCGGTCGGGCTGGCCGCCGCTGGCGTGGATGTCGGTCTCGACGATGCCGGGGCGCACCACGTTGACCCGCACGCCCTCCCCGGCCACCTCGCGGGCCAGGCCGACCCCGAGGGTGTCGACGGCGCCCTTGCTGGCCGCGTAGTCGACGTACTCCCCCGGCGAGCCCAGCCGGCTGGCCGCCGAGGAGACCAGCACGACGGACCCGCCGGACCCACCGTGCCGCGTGGACATCCGCCGCACCGCCTCGCGGCAGCACAGCACGGCGCCGAGCACGTTGACGGCCAGCAGGCGCTGCACCCGCTCGGCGGTGAGCTCGTCGACGCGCGCCCGCGGGGCGACGACGCCGGCGTTGGCGACCAGGCCGGTCAGCGGGCCGAGCGTCTCGGCGGCGGCGAACGCGGCGAGGACGTCGTCCTCCACCGCGACGTCGGCCCGGACGGCGAGCCCGGGGCGCCCGGCGGCCTCGACGTCGGCGACGACGGCGGCGGCCGCGGCCTCGTCGTCGCGGTAGGTGAGGGCGACCGACCAGCCCGCGGCCGCGGCGGCGCGCGCGGTGGCCGCGCCGATGCCGCGGCTCCCGCCGGTCACGAGCAGCACACCGGGAGGCACGGTCGGCGACCGTAGCGCGCGGGTGCGGGCGGGGGTGCGACGTGCTGGGCTGGACCCGTGCCCGACCCGTCGCCGTGGTGGACCCGTGCCGTCGTCTACCAGGTCTACCCGCGCTCGTTCCAGGACTCCGACGGCGACGGGATCGGTGACCTCGGCGGCATCCTGCAGCGGGTCGACCACCTCGCCGACCTCGGCGTCGACGTCGTCTGGCTCTCGCCGGTCTACCCCTCGCCGCAGGCCGACAACGGCTACGACATCAGCGACTACCAGGGCGTCGACCCGCTGTTCGGCACGCTGGCCCAGCTCGACGAGCTCCTCGCGGCGCTGCACGAGCGCGGGATCCGGCTGGTGATGGACCTGGTGGTCAACCACACCAGCGACGCGCACCCGTGGTTCGTCGAGAGCCGGTCCTCGCCGACGAGCCCGAAGCGGGACTGGTACTGGTGGCGGCCGCCGCGGGAGGGCATGGCGCCCGGGCAGCCGGGCGCGGAACCGACCAACTGGCACTCGTTCTTCTCCGGCCCGACGTGGGAGCTCGACGAGGCCAGCGGCGAGTACTACCTGCACCTGTTCGCCGCCGAGCAGCCCGACCTCAACTGGGAGAACCCGCAGGTCCGGCACGCGGTCTACGCGATGATGCGCTGGTGGCTCGACCGCGGGGTCGACGGCTTCCGCATGGACGTCATCAACATGATCAGCAAGGACGTCGCCCCGGACGGCTCGCTGCCCGACGGCCCCCCGCTGCCGGGCCTGCCCTACGGCGACGGGACACCGCACTTCCTCAACGGCCCGCGCATCCACGACCACCTGCAGGAGATGCACCGCGAGGTGTTCGCAGGCCACCCGGAACCGCTGCTCCTCGTCGGGGAGATGCCGGGCGTGACGATCGAGCAGGCGCGGCTCTACACCGACCCGGCGCGGGCCGAGGTGGACATGGTGTTCCAGTTCGAGCACGTCCAGCTGGACTTCGACGGCGACAAGTGGAGCCCGCGGCCGCTGCGGATGCGCGACCTCAAGGCCTCGCTCGGCCGCTGGCAGGCCGGGCTGGCCGACGTCGGCTGGAACTCCCTGTACTGGGACAACCACGACCAGCCGCGGGCGGTGTCCCGCTTCGGGAACGACTCGCCCCGCTACCGCCGCGACTCGGCGACCTGCCTGGCCACCCTGCTGCACCTGCACCGCGGGACGCCCTACGTCTACCAGGGCGAGGAGCTGGGGATGGCCAACTACCCGTTCACCTCCCTGGAGGAGTTCCGGGACGTCGAGTCGCTCAACCACCACGAGCAGGCGGTGTCCCACGGCGCCGACCCCGCCGACGTGCTCGCCGCGATGCGCCGGATGAGCCGGGACAACGCCCGCACCCCGGTGCAGTGGGACGCCTCGCCGCACGCCGGCTTCACGAGCGGGACGCCGTGGATCGCGGTCAACCCCGACCACACCGCGTGGAACGCCCAGGTCCAGCGCTCGGACCCCGACTCGGTGTTCGCCCACCACAAGCGGCTGATCGCGCTGCGGCACGCGGACCCGGTGGTGGCGCTGGGCGACTTCACCATGCTGCTCGCCGAGCACGACGACGTGTACGCGTTCACCCGGTCCCTCGACGGCGACACGCTGCTCGTCGTGTGCAACCTCAGCGCGACGCCGCAGCCGCTGGCCGAGCTGCTGCCCGAGGCGGTGCCCGCGGAGGTCGTCCTCGGGAACCTGCCCGAGGACGACCCCGCGGTCCTGCGCCCGTGGGAGGCGCGGGTGCTCAGGCCGGTTCGCTGACCCGCTCGGCCGGTTCCCCGGCGGGGACGTCGAGCGGGTGGGCGAGCTCGTCGGCCGGCAGCCGCCAGGCCAGGACGGCGAGCACCGCGAGCACCGGCGGCACCAGGCCGGCGAGCAGGAAGGTGCCGGTCAGGCCGACCGACTGGCTGACCGGGCCGGCCAGCGCCATCGACAGCGGCATGAACGCCAGCGAGACGAAGAAGTCGAGGCTGGACACCCGCCCCAGCAGCGCCGGCGGCACCCGCCGCTGCAGCAGCGTGCCCCAGATGACGGTGCCCGCCTCGAACGCCGCCCCGAGCAGCGCGGCCGCCGCGATCATCAGCCACAGCTGTGACGTCGCCCCGAACACGACCAGCGGCACGCAGCCGGCGCCCCAGAGCAGGTTCATCACCGTCAGGTAGCGGCGCGGCAGCCGCAGCGAGGCGACGACGGCCGAGCCGACCGCACCGCCGATGCCGAAGGCGGCCAGCACCCAGGCGTGCTCGGCGGGGCCGCCGCCGGCGCGGTCGCGCACCGCGAAGGGCACCAGGACCTCGAACGGGCCCATGATCATCAACACCATCAGCGAGGCGAACAGCAGCGTGGCCAGCAGCCACGGCGTCCGGACCATGTACGCCACGCCCTCGCGGACGTCGGTGAGCAGCCCCGGGTGCTCCCCCTCGCGGCGGACCGGCAGCGTCGGCAGCGCCGCCACGCAGGCGGCCGCGGCCGCCGAGGTCAGCGCCGTCGCCGCCAGCGCGGCCCCCGGCGAGAGGACCGCCACCAGCAGGCCGCCGGCCGCCGGGCCCGCGGCCATCGCCAGCGCCGGGCGGACGACACCCTCGAGGCCGTTGGCCGCCAGCAGCTCGCCGGGCGGGACGACGCCGGGCACCAGCGCCGAGTAGGCCGGGTAGTACAGCCCCATCGCGACCCCGCCGGCCAGCGACGCGACCGCCAGCGGCCCGAGCGCGAGTGCACCGGCCAGCGACAGCAGCGCGACCGCGCCGACCGCCGTCGTCTGCAGCAGCGCGACGCCGAGCAGGATCCGCCGCTGCGGCACCCGGTCGGCCAGCGCGCCGCCGAGCAGCGTGCTGGCGAGCATCCCGGCGGCCTGCAGGGCGGTGGCCAGCGACAGCGCGCCCGGCCCGCCGCCGAGGTCGACGACCTGCCAGACCAGCGCCACGGTCCACAGTCCCTGCGCGAACAGCGACAGGCCCATGGACGAGGCCAGCAGGCGGTAGTCGCGGGAACGCAGGGGCGCGAGTGCGCGCGGCAGCCTGGCCATCTCCCCCTCCGTCGTCGGCGGGCGCACCGTCGCGCCCGGGTCCCCATGCTCGCGGAGGGCACCGACAGGAGGCACCTGGTTATCCGGAGGAGAGCAAGGACGGTCGGCGGCTAGGGTCCGGCACCCGTGGGGGGACTGGTCGAGACCGTGCTGCCGGCGCGGATGGGGACGCCGTTCCGCTGGCTGGTCGCCTCCTCGTGGGTGAGCAACCTCGGCGACGGCGTGGCGATCGCGGCCGGGCCCCTGCTCGTGGCGAGCCTGACCCGTGACCCGCTGGTGGTGGCGCTGGCGGCGCTGCTGCAGCAGCTGCCGTGGCTGCTGCTCGGCCTGCACGCCGGGGTGCTCGCCGACCGCGTGGACCGCCGGGCGCTGGTCGTCGCCGTCGACCTCGCCCGCGCCGGCGTGCTCGCCGTCCTCGTGCTCGCGCTGGCCACCGGCGACGTCGGCATCCCCGCCGTCCTGGCCGCGCTGTTCGTGCTCGGCGCTGCCGAGGTGTTCGCCGACACCGCGGCCGGGACCCTGCTGCCGATGGTCGTGCCGCGCGCCGACCTGGGCATCGGCAACGCGCGCCTGACCGCCGGCACGCTGACGATGAACCAGCTGGCCGGTCCGGCCGTCGGCGGCGTGCTGTTCGTGGCCGGAGCCGCGTGGCCCTTCCTCGCGCAGGCGGTGCTGGTGGCGCTCGGGGCGGTGCTGGTCTCGCGCGTGCGGCTGCCCGCGGTCGAGCGGCCGGTCGAGCGCGCCACGGTGCGCCGCGACGTCGCCGAGGGGCTGCGCTGGACGTGGGGCCACCCCGCCGTCCGCACGCTGACGCTCACCATCGTGCTGTTCAACGTCACCTACGGGGCGGCGTGGTCGGTGCTGGTGCTCTACGCCGACCAGCGGCTGGGGCTGGGTGCGGCGGGGTTCGGCCTGCTGACCACCGTGGTCGCCGTCGGCGGGATGGTGGGGACGGCGTCCTACGACTGGCTGGAGCGGCACGTCGGGCTGGCGCACCTGATGCGGGTCGGGCTGGTGATCGAGACGCTGACCCACCTCGTCCTGGCACTCACCCGCACGCCGGGGGTGGCGATGGCGGTGCTGGCCGCCTTCGGCGCGCACGCGTTCGTGTGGGGGACGACGTCGCGCACGGTGCGGATGCGCGCTGTCCCGGCCGGCCTGCAGGGGCGGGTGGGCAGCCTCTACGCGATGGGCGTGTTCGGCGGCATCCTGGTCGGCCAGGCCCTCGGCGGGGTCATCGCGCGCGTCTGGGGCGTGACCGGCCCGTTCTGGTTCGCCTTCGCCGGCTCCGCGCTGCTGGTGGCGGTCATGTGGCGCGCGCTCGGGCACGTGGCCCACGCCGACGACGCGGCCCTGGCGGCCACCTGAGGTCCTCTCCCGCTCGGTCGTGCTCTGCCCACGACTGGGGGGCAGAGCACGACTGTCCGCGGGAGTACCAGGTGGTGCCCCACGGCGCCCTCCGATCTCACGAACACTTCACAACTCTCACAGGGACGTGGTAGCAATGTCCCGTGGCCGTCCCCGACCGACTCGACGTGACCCTGCGGCTGGTGCGCAACGCCGGCCGGGCGTCGCTCGCCGACCTGGCCGCGCGGCTGGGCGTCTCGGAGATGACGGTGCGCCGCGACCTCGACGCGCTGCAGGCCCGCGGGCTGGTGGAGCGGGTCCGCGGGGGCGCGGTCGCGGTCGCCGAACCCGAGAGCGCCGCGGGGTTCACCGCCCGGGCCGGCTGGCAGGCCGGGGTCAAGGAGCGCATCGGCCGCGCCGCCGCCGCAGGCGTCGCCCCGGGCGCCACCGTGCTGCTCGACGCCGGGACGACGACCGTGCACGTCGCCCGCGCGCTCGCCGACCGCGCGGGCGCCGGCGACGGGCCCTTCACCTGCGCGGCGGTGAGCCTCCCGGTGGCCGACGCGCTGGCCGACCGGCCCGGCATCCGGCTGCTCGTCGTCGGCGGGGAGTCCCGGCCGGGCGAGCGCAGCCTGTCCGGGCCGCTGACCGCCGCGGTGCTCCGCCAGCTCACCGTCGACCTGTTCGTCATGTCGATCGGCGCGGTGGACGCCCGGGCCGGCTGGTCGGAGTTCACCCTCGAGGACGCCGCCGTCAAGCAGGTCGGCCTGCAGCAGGCGCGCGCCAGCCTCGTCGTCGCCGACGCCTCGAAGCTCGGCGTCCGCGCGTTCGCCTCGGTCGCGCCGCTGTCCGCCGTCGGCCGCCTGGTCACCGACGCCAGCGCCCGCGACCCCCAGCTCACCCCCGCGGCCCAGGACACCCTGGCCGCGCTCGACGACGCCGGCGTGGAGGTCGACCTCGCATGACCCAGCAGCCCCTGATGATCCTGGTCGCCGGCCCCTACCGCGGCGGCACCGGCGACGACCCCGGGAGGATCGCCGCCAACCACCGCGCCATCCGGCAGGCCTGCCTGGAGCTCTTCCGCGCCGGCCACCTCGCCGTCAACGGGGAGGACCTCGCGCTGCCGCTGGCCGGGCTGGCCGGGTCCACCCGGGTGGGCGACGCCGCGTTCGACGAGGTCTTCCACCCGATGGGCCGCCGGCTGGTGGCCCGCGTCGACGCGGTGCTGCGGCTGCCGGGCGCCTCGGCGGGGTCCGACGAGATGGTGGCGCTGGCCCGGGCCCGCGGCGCGGCGGTCTACACCAGCGTCGACGAGGTCCCGGCGGTGGCCCGGTGACCGGCGTCCCGGGGGTCGACGTCCCCGACGCGCGGGGGCGCACCGGGCTGGACCGCGCGGGCCGCGACCTGACCGGCAACCCCGACGTCGTCGTCCGCGACGTCGAGGTGCTGTCCAGCTCCTGGTACGTCAACCGGCGGACGACGTTCGAGCGGCGCGGCCGGGACGGCGCGTGGCACACCGAGCAGCGCGAGAC
Organism: Geodermatophilus tzadiensis; assembly: GCF_003002915.1. Classification (GTDB taxonomy): domain Bacteria; phylum Actinomycetota; class Actinomycetes; order Mycobacteriales; family Geodermatophilaceae; genus Geodermatophilus; species Geodermatophilus tzadiensis. Next base: position 69,146 of record NZ_PVTG01000019.1, read on the forward strand.
GCACGACCGCGGCAACGGCGCGACGGTGCTGCTCCACGACACCGAGCGGCGCACGGTGCTGCTCACCCGGCAGTTCCGCCTGCCCGCCTACGTCAACGGCTCCCCCGACGGGCTGCTGGTCGAGACCGCCGCGGGGCTGCTCGACGAGCAGGACGCCGAGTCCGCCGTCCGCCGGGAGGCCGAGGAGGAGCTCGGCGTCACCGTCGGGGCGCTGACCCGGCTGCCCGACGTGTTCATGAGCCCGGGGTCGGTGACCGAGCGGCTGGCCTTCTTCGCCGGGCCCTACACCCCGGCCGACCGGGTGTCGGCCGGCGGCGGGCTGGCCGAGGAGGGCGAGGACATCGAGGTGCTCGAGCTGCCCTTCGACGAGGCCCTGGCCTGGGTCGACGACGGCCGGATCGCCGACGCGAAGACGATCCTGCTGCTGCAGTGGGCGGCGCTGCGCGGCCCGTTCTCAGCGCGCCGTTCCTCAGCGGGCGCCGCGCTCGCGGGCGAGGGCGGCGTAGTGCTCGACGAGTGACGCGTCGTCCACCGCCCCGGGGTTGACCGCCTTCTCCGGCGCCACGCCCTGGAACAGCCGCTTGAGCGGCACCTCCAGCCGCTTGCCGGTGCGGGTGTGCGGGACGCCGGGGACGACGAGCACCTCGTCGGGCACGTGCCGCGGGCTGGCCTGGCTGCGGATGGCGGCGCGGATCCGGTCGCGCAGCTCGTCGGTGAGCTCGGCTCCGGGCGCGAGCTGCACGAACAGCGGCATCCAGTAGCCGCCGTCGCGCTGCTCGACGCCGAGGACGACGCAGTCGAGCACCTCGGGCACCGACTCGACGGCGGCGTAGATGTCGGCGGTCCCCATGCGCACGCCGCCGCGGTTGAGCGTGGAGTCCGACCGGCCGGTGATCAGGCAGGTGCCCCGCTCGGTGACCTCCATCCAGTCGCCGTGCCGCCACACCCCCGGCCACGTCTCGAAGTAGGCCTCGCGGTAGCGGGTTCCCTCGGGGTCGTTCCAGAAGTACAGCGGCATCGAGGGCATCGGCTCGGTGATCACCAGCTCGCCGAGCTCCCCGGTGACCGGCCGGCCCTCCTCGTCCCAGGCGGCCGCCGCGACGCCGAGCATCGGCCGCTGCAGCTCCCCGGCGGTCACCGGCAGCAGCAGCGTGCTCCCGATGAACCCGGTGGCGACGTCGGTGCCGCCGGAGACCGAGGCGAGGAAGACGTCGGACCCCACCGCGTCGTAGACCCAGTGGAACGCCGAGGCCGGCAGCGGCGACCCGGTGGACCCGATCGTCCGCAGCGTCGAGAGGTCGTGGGTCTCCCCCGGCCGGATCCCGGCGCGCTCGCACGCGGTGAGGTAGCCGGCGCTGGTGCCGAGGTAGGTGATGCCGGTGCGCGCGGCGAGGGCGAACTGCGCGTCGACCGACGGGTAGGCCGGGGCGCCGTCGTGGACCACCACGGTCGCGCCGCGCAGCAGCGCCGAGGTCGCGATGTTCCACATGATCCAGGCGGTGGAGGCGTACCAGTAGAACCGGTCGCCCGGGCCGACGTCGCCGTGCAGGCCCAGCTGCTTGTGCTGCTCGAGGACGACGCCGCCGTGGCCGTGCACGATCCCCTTGGGCAGCCCGGTGGTGCCCGAGGAGTAGACGATCCACAGCGGGTGGTCGAAGGGCAGCGCCTCGAACCGCGGCTCCTGCGCGTCGGCGACCGCCTCCGCCCAGCGCAGCGCGCCGTCGGGCACCTCGTCCGGGTACAGCCGGGGGACGGCGACCGTCGTCCGCACGCTCGGCAGCGCCGCCCGCAGCTCCGCGACGACGTCGCGCCGGTCGTACTCGCGGCCGTTGAACCGGTACCCGTCCACGGCGACGAGCACGGTCGGCTCGATCTGGGCGAACCGGTCGAGGACGGCGCGGGTGCCGAAGTCGGGGGCGCACGACGACCAGACCGCGCCGATGCTCGCCGCCCCCAGGAAGGCCACGACCGCCTCGGGCACGTTGGGCAGGTAGCCCGCGACCCGGTCCCCGCGCTGCACGCCGAGCCGGCGCAGCGTCGCGGCGAACGCGCCGACCTGCCCGCGCAGCTGCGCCCAGGACACCTCGACCGGCTCGGCGTCCTCGGCCACGGCGACCAGTGCGGGGTGCTCGTCGGTCGCGTGGCGCAGCGCCTGCTCGGCGAAGTTGACCGTCGTGCCGGGGAACCACTCGGCGCCGGGCATCTCGCGGCGGGTGAGCACCCGGTCGTCGGGGACGCGCGGGAGCACTCCCGACCACACCGCCACGTCGGCCCAGAACTGGTCGACGTGCTCGACCGACCAGCGCCAGATCGCGTCGTAGTCGCCGGCGTCGAGGTCGAGGCCACGGCGGGCGGCCGCCTCGCGGGCGAAGCCGGCCAGCCGGGTGGCCTCCCTCGACTCCGGGGTGGGCTGCCACAGCACCGGGACGGCGGACGGATCAGCGGTCACGGCCGCACCCTGCCACCGCTCCGGCAGGTCCGGCAGCGCGGGGCGCCACGACGCACCGTGACGAGCGGCGACCGACTCCCCTCCCATCGGGTGACTCGACCGGACGGTGACGTACCGCTGTCATGGGTAGGCACTGCGTCACCGATCGACGGGGGAGGTGCGATGGCCGAGCAGCGACTGCCGGGGCGTCGCGCCCGCCTGCGCCGGTGGGGCGGCCGGGTGCTCGTGGTCGCCGGCATCGGCGCCGGGGCCTGGCTGGCCGGCTCGGCCACCGCCCCGGCCGGCGCCGACGACGGCGGCCTGCTCGGCACGGTCGGCGGGGTCGTCGAGGTGGCCACCGCCCCGGTCGCGGAGCTCACCGCTCCGGTCGCCGAGCCGGTCCTGGCGCCGGTGGCCGAGGTGCTTCCGCCCGTCGGCGAGGCGCTCGGGCCCGTGACCGAGGCCCTGACCCCGGTCACGTCGGCGCTGGCCCCGGTGACCGGCGCGCTGGCCCCGGTCACCGCCGTGCCCGCGCCGGTCCCCGGCGCCCTGCCGCCGGTCCCCGTGGTGCGGCCGACGCCGTCCGCCGTCCCGGTCCCCGCCGCCGCGGTGCAGCCCGGACCCGCCGCCCCGGCCGCCGGAAGCGGTGTCCTGCCCGCGGTGGCGGACGCCCCGGCCGCTGCCGAGCCCCCGGCCACGGCCGCCCCCGTCGTCGCCGCGGCGGACGGCGAGCCGGCCGCCCGCACCGCGGTGACCGCCGAGGGCGCGGACCCGGTCGCCGGCGTGCCACCCGAGGTGCCCTCCGCTGTGCCCTCCGCGACGCCCTCCGCGGTGCCCTCCGCCCCGCCGGCGCCCGCCCCGGCCCTGCCGCACGTCCCCGGCGCACCCGCCGTCCCTGCGCCGGCCCACACCGCCGCCGGGGCGCCCGGCGGTGCCGACCAGCCCGCTCCCGACCTCGCGGCCGCCGTGCGCGCCGCGCGGTCCGCGTCCGCCGCCGCCACGGCCGCCGACGCCGCGGAGGCCACGGCCGACGCCGTCCTCGACCCCGCCACCTCACCCGACTGAGGACCGCGCCGCCGGCACCACGCCGGCCGAGCGCACCGCCCCCGCCGTCCCGTCCGGGACCGGGGTCCCTCGCACCCTCAGTCAGGAGCTCTCGATGACCACCTGGGTCACCCGCACCCTGCGCGTGGCACTGCTGACCGGCGGCCTGCTGGCCGTCGGCACCGGTGTCGCCGCAGCATCCGACGACCTCGACGTGACCGTCCCGGTCACCGTCACCGACAACGCGCTGGGCGTCCTCGGCGACGCCCCGGCCGGCGGCGGCCTCGAGCTGCCGGCGGTCTCGCAGGACCCCTCCGTCGACCTCGGCCCGGTGGCCGTGGCGGTGCCCGTCACCGTCGGCGGCAACGACGCCGCGATCGGCGGGGTGCCCGTCTCGCAGGACCCCGCGCCGCCCGCTCCTCCCGCCCCGGCCGACGTCGCGGTGCCGGTCACCGTGGCGGGCAACGCGGTCGGCGTCCTCGGCGACGCCACGGCGTCGGGCAGCGCTCCCGCTGCCCCGCCCGCGGCGGTCAGCGTCCCGGTGACCGTCTGCGGCACCGCCGTCGGCGTGCTCGGCGACGCCGCCGGCGACTGCACCCCGGTCGCCGGCCGGACCGGCGACACCGGCGGCGACCCGGCCGGCGTCGACCTGCCGATCACCGTCTGCGGCACCGGCGTCGCCGTGCTTGGGGACGCGGCCGGTGGCTGTGCCACGCCGGGCCAGGGCCAGCCGGGCGGCTCGGCGCGGCCGGTCGGCGCGGCGCAGCCGGTCGGCGCGGCACAGCCGGCCGGCTCTGCGCAGCCGGACGGCTCCACGCACGCGGGGCAGCCGGGCGACGGGGTGCACCCGCAGCCGGCCGGTCACCCGGTCGCGCCGCGGCAGCTCGCCGGCACGCCGTCCGGGCACCCGGTGGCGGCCCGGTCGACCGGTGGGGTCGCCACCCCGGCCGGCGCCACCGGCGACGCGCTGGCCTACACGGGCGTCGAGCCGGCGGCCGTCCTCGGCGCGGGGCTGCTGGCCCTGCTCACCGGGGCGGCGCTCGCACGGGCCCGCCGCCGGGCGGCGACGGGCTGACCGCTCCCCGGGCCCGGTCGCCGCACGGGCGGCCGGGCCCGGGACCGCCTCCTCTGCCACCATCGACCCGTGACCGAGCCGGAGCGCAACGTGCTGGGCGGGGAGCTGCAGCCGTGCGGCACCGAGCCGCTGACCGGGTTCTACCGCGACGGTTCCTGCAGCACGGGCCCGGACGACCTGGGCAGCCACACCGTGTGCACCGTCGTCTCGCAGGAGTTCCTCGAGGTGCAGCGGGAGCTGGGCAACGACCTCAGCACCCCGCGGCCGGAGTACGGCTTCCCCGGCCTGCGGCCCGGTGACCGCTGGTGCGTGGTGGCCGCGCGGTGGCTGCAGGCCTACCGGGCGGGGGCGGCGGCCGGCGTCGTCCTCGCCGCCACCAACGCGCGGGCGCTCGACGTCGTCCCGTTGGCCGCGCTGCGCCAGCACGCCGTCGACGTGCCCGACGACGTCAGCAGCCTGGAGTGAGAGAGAGGACCCCGTGACCGGCCTGCTCGACCAGCCCCTCGCGACCCTGCAGGGCGAGGCGACCACCTTCCGCGCGCTCACCGGCGGCGGGCCCGCGCTGGTGGTCAACGTGGCCAGCCGGTGCGGCCTGACACCGCAGTACACCCAGCTCGAGCAGTTGCAGCAGGAGTACGGGCCGCGCGGGTTCACCGTGGTCGGCGTGCCGTGCAACCAGTTCGCCGGGCAGGAGCCGGGCACCGCCGAGGAAATCGCCGGGTTCTGCTCGGCCACCTACGGCGTCAGCTTCCCGATGACCGAGAAGCTCGAGGTCAACGGCGAGGGCGCGCACCCGGTGTTCCGGCGGCTGACCGCGGCACCCGACGCCTCCGGCGAGGCCGGCGACGTCCGGTGGAACTTCGAGAAGTTCCTCGTCGACGGCGACGGCGCGGTCGTGGCGCGGTTCCGCCCGACCACCGACCCCGGTGCCCCCGAGGTCCGGACGGCGATCGAGGCCCTCCTCCCCCGCTGACCCCTGTTGCCCGGGTCGGTTCCGTCCTCCGCCGGCCGGATCGGACCCGGGCGGCGCGGAACCGGCCCGCGGAGCAGTCCGCGGCGGGCGGCGGGAGCATGGGGACATGGCCGACCTGCACTTCTACTTCGACCCCGTCTGCCCGTTCGCGTGGATGACCAGCAGGTGGGTGCGCACGGTCGCCGCGCAGCGCGAGTACGACGTCGACTGGCGGTTCGTCTCGCTGCGGCTGCTCAACGCGCACGTCGACTACGACAGCCACTTCCCGCCGGAGTACGAGGCCGGGCACACCGCCGGGCTGCACCTGCTGCGGGTCGCCGCCCGCGCCCGGGAGGAGCACGGGCGCCCGGCGGTCGGCCGGCTCTACGAGGCGACGGGCCGGCACGTCTTCGAGGACCCGGCCGGACAGCCGCCGCCCGAGCGGGCCACCAGCCGGGAGTTCCTGGGCGAGGTGCTCACCGAGGCCGGCCTGCCCACCGACCTGGCCGCCGCCGTGGACGACGACGCGTGGGACGCCGGCATCCAGGCCGAGACCGACGAGGCGCTCGGCCTGACCGGCCGCGACGTGGGGACGCCGATCCTGCACTTCGAGCCGCCGGAGGGCGTGGCCTTCTTCGGCCCGGTCATCAGCCGGACGCCGACCGAGGAGCAGGCCGTGCAGCTGTGGGACCACGTCGTCGGGCTGGCCCGCTTCCCGGGTTTCGCCGAGCTCAAGCGCAGCCTGCGCGAGCTGCCGCAGCTGCCCGCGTTCGGTGTCACCGGTGACGAGGTCGGGGTCCAGGAGGACTGGCACCAGGGCAGCCGCAGGCTGAAGCACTGACCGGACGGCAGCCGCCGGCTGGAGCACTGACCGGACGGCAGCCGCCGGCTCGAGCACTGACCGGAGACCGGCGGCCGGACCGCCCGGTAAGGTGAGCCTCACCGAAGCCGACCGTCCGGAGCCGCCGGTGTCCGTCCCCAGCGCGACCCGTGCGTCCGCGGCGACCCCGCCGGTCACCGCCCGGGACGACCTGGCCGCCGCACCCGGGCGGGCCGCGCGCACCCGCCGCCGGCTGCTCGGCCTGCTCGCCCTCGTCGTCCTGCTGGTCGCCGCCTGCGCGGCGAGCATCGCCGTGGGCAGCCGCCCGCTCGGCCTGGGCACGGTGTGGACGGCGCTGACCGACCGCTCGCTGCGCACCGAGGAGGCGGTGATCGTGTGGGACCTGCGGGTCCCGCGCACGGTGCTCGGCCTGATGGTCGGCGCGGCCCTCGGCGTCTCCGGCGCGCTCATCCAGGGCCACACCCGCAACCCGCTCGGCGACCCGGGGCTGCTCGGCATCACCGCCGGCGCGTCGTTCGCCGTCGTCCTGGCGATCGTGCTGCTCGGCGTCGGCACCCCCGCCGGGTACGTGTGGTTCGCCTTCGCCGGGGCGCTGGCCGGCACGGTCGCGGTCTACGTCCTCGGCTCGGCCGGCCGGGGCGGCCCCACCCCGGTCACCCTCGCGCTCGCCGGCTCCGCGCTGAGCGCGCTGCTGTTCGCGCTGGTGCGCGCGGTGCTGGTCAGCGACTCCGACTCCCTCGACGCCTTCCGCTTCTGGGTCGTCGGCGCGCTCGCCGGCCGCGGCGCCGACGTCGCCTGGCAGGTGGCGCCGTTCATCGCCGCCGGGCTGGTCCTCGCCCTGCTCAACGCGCCGGCGCTGGACCTGCTCGGCATGGGCGAGGACGTCGCCCGGGGCCTCGGCCAGCGCGTCTGGCTGGCCCGGCTCGTCGGCCTGGGCGCCACCACGCTGCTGGCCGGGGCGGCCACCGCCGCCTGCGGGCCGATCGCCTTCGTCGGCCTAGTCGTGCCGCACGCCGTCCGGGCGTTCACCGGGCCGGCGCACCGCTGGCTGGTGCCCTGCGCCGGCCTGCTCGGGGCCGTCGTGCTGCTCGCCGCCGACGTCCTCGGCCGGGTGGTCGCCCGGCCCGGCGAGCTGCAGGTCGGCATCGTGCTCGCGCTCGTCGGCGGGCCGGTCTTCGTGGCGCTGGTGCGCCGCCGGCGGACGGCGGCCGGCCTGTGACCGCGACCGCCGACACCGTCGCGCGGACGACGCCGCCCGACCCCGGCGGGCGCCCGCGCGGGCGGGCGGTCACCGTGCGGGTGGGGCCGGCCTCGGCGCGGTTCCGGTGGCGCGCGGTCGTCGTCCCGCTGGTGGCGGCGGTCGCGGTCGCGCTGCTCGGCGCGGCGAGCCTGGGCCGCGGCGACTACCCCATCGCCCTCGGCGACGTGCTGCGCACCCTGGCCGGCGCGGGCACCGAGGGCCAGGCGTTCGTCGTCCTGGAGCTGCGCGCCCCGCGGACGGTCGTCGGCGCGCTGGTCGGGCTGGCGCTGGGCCTGGCCGGCGCGCTGTTCCAGACCTTCGCCCGCAACCCGCTGGCCTCGCCCGACGTCCTGGGCATCACCCAGGGCGCCTCGGTGGGCGCGGTCGCGGCGATCGTGCTGGGCGGCGGCACGTCCACCGGCGCCCTGCTCGGGGGGCTCGGCGTCCCCCTGGCCGCGCTGCTGGGCGCGCTGCTGGTCGGCGCGCTGCTGTTCGTGCTGGCCTGGCGCTCGGGCATCGACGGCTACCGGCTCGTGCTCATCGGCATCGCGCTGTGGTCGGTGGCGCAGGCGCTCACCGACTGGCTGCTCACCCGCGCCGAGATCTACGACGCCGCGTCGGCCTACGTGTGGATCACCGGCTCGCTCAACGCCCGCACCTGGGACCAGGCGACGCCGCTGGCGCTGTCGCTGCTGGTGCTCGTCCCGCTCGCCCTCGCGGCCGGCCGGGTGCTCGGCGTGCTGCAGTTCGGCGACGACACCGCCCGCGGGCTGGGGGTCCGGCTGGCCCGCGCCCAGGGTGCCGTGGTCGTCGTCGCCGTCCTGCTGGTGGCGACGGCGGTGGCCGCGGCCGGGCCGATCGCCTTCGTCGCGCTCGTCGTCCCGCAGATCGCCGTCCGGCTGACCGGCGGCTCCCGGCCGCCGCTGCTGGCCTCGGGCCTGCTCGGCGCGGCGCTGGTCGTCGGCGCCGACCTGCTCACCCGCACCGTCCTGCCCCAGGCGCTGCCCGTCGGCATCCTCACCGCCGCTCTGGGTGCGCCCTACCTGCTCTGGCTGCTCGTCCGCGGGAGGCGGACCACCGCATGACCACTGCCGCCACCCGCGCCCGCACCCACCCCCACCCGGCGTCCGCACCCCGCCCGGACGGACCGGTCCGCCTCGCCGCCGAGGGGGTGCGGCTGGCCTACGACGACCGCGTCGTCGTCGACGGGCTGGACCTGCGGCTGACCGACGGCTCGTTCACCGCGATCGTCGGCCCCAACGGCTGCGGCAAGTCCACGCTGCTGCGCGCCCTGGGCCGGCTGCTCCGCCCGCAGGCGGGGCAGGTCCTGCTCGACGGCCGCTCCATCGCGCGGACGCCGACCCGCGAGGTGGCCCGCGTCCTGGGCCTGCTGCCGCAGACGCCGGTGGCGCCGGCCGGCCTGACCGTGGCCGACCTGGTGGCCCGCGGCCGGCACCCGCACCAGAGCTGGCTGCGCCAGTGGTCGGCCGAGGACGAGGCGGTCGTGACCGAGGCGATGGCCTGGACCGACCTGGGCGACCTGGCCGACCGCCCCGTCGACGAGCTCTCCGGCGGGCAGCGGCAGCGGGCCTGGATCTCGATGGCGCTGGCGCAGGGGACCGACCTGCTGCTGCTCGACGAGCCGACGACCTACCTGGACCTCTCCCACCAGATCGACGTCCTGGAGCTGGTGTCGCGGCTGCACGCCGAGCGCGGGCGCACCGTCGTCGTCGTGCTGCACGACCTCAACCTCGCCGCCCGGTACGCGCAGCGGCTGGTGGCGATGCGCGACGGCGTCCTGGTGGCCTCGGGGACGCCGCACGAGGTGCTCACCGAGCAGCTGCTGGCCGACGTGTTCGACCTCGAGGCCCGCGTCGTGCCCGACCCGGTGGCCGGCACCCCGATGGTCGTCCCCGTCCGCCGCCTGCGGCAGGCATAGGAGGCTCCCCCCACGTCCGGGGACCCGGGGACGTGGGGAGAGCCTCCTGTGCCTCAACTCTCCGCGCAGCCCTCGCGCCAGTAGCCCATGAAGGCCACCGCGCGGCGGTCGACGCCGAGGTCGCCGACCAGGTGCCGGCGCAGCCGCTTGACCACCCCCGCCTCACCGGCCAGCCAGGCGTAGCAGCCGGCCCCGGCCGCGGGGTCCTCGGGGACCTCCCACAGCAGCCCGGCGTCGAGGTCGACGTCCTCCGGCGCCGGGGCGGGCGCGGCGGCGACGCCCAGGTCGACCAGCGCGGCGTGCACCGCGGGCACCGTCAGCTCGCCGCGGGGCCGGCCCTGGCGGAACAGCCAGTGCACGGTGACCCCCTCGGGCAGCGCCAGGTTCTGCGCGTCGCCGGGCTCGGGGACCTCGAGGACGGCGACGGCGCGGCGCCCGGGCACCGAGGGCAGGGACTCCAGGACGGCGGAGACCGCGGGCACCGCCGTCTCGTCGCCGACCAGCAGCAGGCAGGTCGCGGTGGCCGGCGGCGCCCACTCGACGCCCCACGCACGGCCGCGGCCGGGCCGGTCGGGGCCCATGAGCACCACCGGGTCGCCGGGCCGGGCCGCGGCCGCCCAGGTGGCGGCCGGGCCGGCGTGCCCGTCGCCGACCCCGTGCAGGACGACGTCGAGGTCGACCTCCGCGCGCTCGGGGCGGGCCGCGCGCACGGTGTACGTGCGCAGCACCGGACGCCGCTCGTCGGGCAGCCCGCACCAGGCCGGGTACCACTGCCCACCGGCGGCCTGGAGCTCGGTGACCGCCGCCGGGTCGGGGGCGAGCACGAGCTTGACCCGCTGGTCGTCACCGGCGACGCCGAAGCGGTCCAGCTGCCGGCCGGTCAGCGTGATCCGGACCGTGCTCGGGCCCAGCGGCCGCACCCGGGCGACGACGGTGTCGAAGAACAGCCACTGCGGCAGCTCGGCCACCACCGGGGGCGCCACGCTCGTCGTCACTCGGGTCTCCGTTCCAGCGGCGGACGGCCCGTGCGGACCGCAGGTAAGGCAAGGCTAACCTGCACCGCACCGGCGGGGAACCCCCTGCCCCGACCTGCGAGGAGACCCCGTGTCCCGACCCCCGCGCCTGATCGGCGCCTCCCTCGGACTGGCGGCCGTGCTCGCCGCGAGCGCCTGCTCCGGCGGCGGCAGCGAGGCGGCGGCCGCGTCCGGCGGACCGGGCTGGTCGTTCACCGACGACGTCGGCACCACCGTCGAGCTCGACGCGCGGCCCGAGCGGGTGGCCGGCCTCAACGACGTCGCGTCGTCCCTGTGGAACCTCGGCGTCGAGCCGGTGGCCACCTTCGGCCAGACCTCCGCCGCCGACGACGTCCAGTTCGCGGGCCGCGACCTCTCCGGCGTGGAGGTCGTCGGGGAGAGCTACGGCCAGATCGACCTCGAGGCGCTGGCCGCGGCCGACCCCGACCTGATCGTCACCAGCGTCTACCCGGTCGACGCCGAGGGGACCCTGGACGACACCCAGCCCCTCTACGGCTTCGAGTCGCTCGAGCAGCAGGAGCAGGTCGCGCGGATCGCCCCCGTCGTGGCGATCGCCTGGCGCGGCTCGGCCGCCGAGGTCATCGAGCGCACCGCCGCGCTCGCGGAGTCCCTCGGCGCCGACCTGGACGGCGCGCAGGCGTCCGCCGCCCGCGCGGACTACGAGGCGGCGTCGGCGGCGCTCACTGAGGCGGCGTCCTCCGGCGTCACCGTGCTGCCGGTGGCCGCCTACCCCGACGAGGGCTTCTACCTGGCCAAGGCCCCCGACGACCCGTCGCTGCGCCTCTACGCCGACCTCGGCGTGCCGTTCCTCGACCCGGGCGGCGACGGCTTCTTCTGGCAGACGGCCAGCTGGGAGCAGGTGCCGCAGTACCGCAGCGACGTCGTCCTCTACTCCCTGCGCGGGGCGATGACGCCCGAGGAGATGGCCGGCCAGCCCACCTACGGGCTGCTGCCCGCGGCGCAGGCGGGGCAGGTGCACCCGTGGGAGTACGTCGGCATGGACTGGGCCGCCCAGGCCCGCTACATGCAGCGGCTGGCCGGCTGGCTGGCCGAGGCGCGGAAGGTCACCTAACGGGACAGCGGTGCCGGCGTCTCGGGGACGGGCGCCGGCGCCGGGCCGGCGGCACGGGTCCGCGCGGTCTGGGCCAGCGCGATCCCGGCGAGGACCACCAGGCCGCCGGCCACCTGCCAGCCGCTGAGCACCTGCTCGAGCCACAGCCACGCGACGACCGAGGCGAACACCGGCTCGACGGTGGCCACCAGGCCCGCGGTGGTGGGCGGCAGGTGGCGCAGCGCCGCGATCGACAGCCAGAACGGCGTGATCGCGCCGAGCACGACGATCCAGAGCACCAGCAGCCACAGCGGCAGGGTCAGCGAGCCGAGCGAGACCGGCACCCGCTCACCGAGCACGCCGGCGTCGAAGCGTGCGGTGAACGGGGCGACGACGGCCCAGAACAGCCCCGCGGCCACGAACGTCCAGGTGGTCAGCGCGACCGGGTCGCGGGTGGCCGTCCCCCGCTCCCCCATCAGGTAGTAGGTGGCCAGGCAGACCGCCGCGGCCAGGCCCGCGCCGACACCGACCGGGTCCAGCGACCCGCCGCCCTGCCACACCTGCGCCACCAGGACCAGCCCCGACAGCGACAGCCCGAGCGCCAGCCAGATGCGCGGCCGCACCGGCTCCCGGCGCACCAGGCGCACCCACAGTGCGATGCCCACCGGCGCGGTCATCTCGAACACCAGGGCGATGCCCACCGGGAGCCGGCCGATGGCGACGAAGTAGAGGAACTGGGTGAGGGCCACCCCCACCACGCCGAAGACGGCGAGGAAGGGCACCTCCCGCCAGGTCAGCCGCAGCCGCTGCGGGGAGACCAGCGCCAGCGCGGCGAGCAGCCCGACCGCGGCGCCGCCGCAGCGCAGCGCCGTCAGCCAGGTCGGCGGGATGCCGGCCTGCAGGGCGAGCGTGGAGACGGTGCCGTTGACGGCGAACAGCCCGGCCGCCGCCACGGTGGTCAGGTAGCCGACGGCGGGACGGCGGGTGTGCGGCACCCGTCCGACTGTAGCGGGCGTAGGTGTCGACACCACCTACCAGCGGGTCACGAGGTGGCGCCGGGGTCCATCCACAGGACCTCCCAGACGTGCCCGTCGGGGTCGGTGGAGCTGGAGCCGTACAGGAAGCCGTGGTCCTGCGCGGGCATCCACGTGCCGCCGCCGGCGCCGACCGCCTTGTCCACCATCGCGTCGACCTCCTCCCGGCTGTCGCAGGACAGCGCGTAGAGGGCCGCCGTCGCCGAGCGCGGGTCGGCGGTCGTGGTGCCCTCGGGCAGGAAGCCGGCGAACTTCTCGCGCGAGAGCAGCTGCAGGTGGATGGCGTCGCTGACCACGACCGAGGCCGACGAGTCGTCCGAGAACTGCTCGTCGATCGAGAAGCCGAGCGCGCTGTAGAAGGCGCGGCCGGCCGCCACGTCGCGCACCGGCAGGTTGAGGAAGATCATGCGCACGGTGGTGCTCCCGTCGTCCGCGGGCCCGTCGTCCGGGCCCGTCGGGAGGGGGACGGCGCGGTCGCGCGGAACTCATCGCGGCCGACACCACAGCCCGCGTGCGGGTGGCGTCCAGGGACGGCGGGCACCCTCGGGAGCGTGACCGAGCTCCGTCCGCCGTGGTCCCCGCGCCGCCGCCGCACGCTGACCTGGCTGGCCGGCGGTGCCGTCGTGCTCGGCATCGCGGGGCTGCTGCTGCCCGCGCAGATCGGCGTCCCCGCGGCGTTCCTGGCCGCGCTGTGCGGGTTCCTGTTCGTGGCCGCGCTGGTGCTGTTCTTCGCCGTCCCCGGACCGGACACGGTCGACACGCTGCTGCGTTCCTCCCCGCTGGCCGGCGCGGTCACCGTCGTCGCCGTGCTGCTGTGGCTGTCCACGGCCGGTCAGCAGCTGCGCTGGGTCTGGGCGGCGGCCGCCGTCGGCGGGCTGGCCTGGGTGGGCACGGCGCTGTGGCTCACCCGGCGGGGCTGACCCCGGGGACCGGGGCCCGGGCGGCTCGTCGGCAGACTGCCGGGCGTGCAGCTGCCCGCCGCGTTCTACCTGCCCGACGGCGACGGCCTGGTCGCCACCGCGCTCACCATCGGCCCGTGGGACCCGGGCCTGCAGCACGCCGGACCGCCGGCCGCGCTGCTGGCGCGGGAGGCCGAGCGGGTGAGCGGGATCCCCGGCGGGCAGACGGTGCGCCTGGCCTACGACGTCCTCGGGCCGGTGCCGGTGGGCCCGGTGCGGGTCGCCGCCCGCGTGGTGCGGCCGGGCCGGCGGATCGAGCTGGTCGAGGCGACGCTGGAGGCCGGCGGCCGGACGGCCATGCGGCTGTCGGCGTGGCGGGTGCGGACGGCGGACAGCGCGGACACCGCGAGCCCGGCCGCCCCGCACCCGGTCGGCCCGCAGGAGAGCGCGCCGGCGCAGTTCGCCGTCTTCCGCGAGGAGGTGGCCTACCACCGGTCGCTGGAGTGGCGGGCGGCCTCGGGCTCGCTGACCGCGTCGGGCCCCGCGGCGGCCTGGACCCGGCCGCTGTGCGCCCTGGTCGAGGGCGAGCCGATCACGCCGCTGCAGCACCTGCTGGTGATGACCGACGCGGCCAGCGGCATCTCCGCCGAGCTGGACTGGTCGCGGGCCACCTTCGCCAACGTCGACCTCGTCGTCGCGCTGTTCCGCCAGCCGGCCGGCGAGTGGCTGGCCATGGACGCCGCCACCACCCTCGGCCCGACCGGGGTCGGGCAGTGCGCGGCCGACCTCTACGACACCCGCGGGCGCATCGGCCGGTCGGTGGCCTCGCTGTTCGTCGAGCCGCGGTGAGCCCGCCGCGGACCGACCGGGTTGGATGGGGCCCGACCCGACGGAGGGGAGGTCCCGACCTGCCATGGGCCCGCTGACCGACCTGCTCGACTGGCTCGCCGACCGCGGCCTGCAGATCGTGCTGATCGTCCTGGGCTCGGTGCTGCTGGCCCGCTTCGTCACCTGGGTGGGCCGGCGGATCACCGACCGCATCGACGCCCGCTCCACCGGCGGGGACGTGCTGGTGCGCTCCGAGGCCGCCAAGCACCGCCACTCGCTCACCCAGGTCATCACCTGGGCGCTCATCGTGCTCATCTACACGGTGGCGGTCTTCTACGTGCTCGACCGCCTCGGCGTCCCGGTCACCGGGCTGGTCGCGCCGGCCACCGTGCTCGGCGTCGGGCTCGGCTTCGGCGCCCAGCGCATCGTGGGCGACGTCCTGGCCGGGTTCTTCCTCATCACCGAGCGGCAGTACGGCTTCGGCGACGTCGTCTCGATCCAGGTGGTCGGCGGCGGCGACCCGGCCGACGGCACGGTCGAGGACGTCACGCTGCGGATCACCCGGCTGCGCTCGGCCGACGGCGAGGTGGTCACCATCCCGAACGGGCAGATCGTCAAGGTGGTCAACCTCTCCCGCGACTGGGCGCGGGCGGTGGTCGACGTCCCGGTGCCGACGACGGCCGACGTCAGCCGGGTCAACGAGATCCTCCGCGAGGTGGGCCGGCAGGCCTTCGCCCACCCGGGGCTGCGCCGTCTGCTGCTCGACGAGCCCAGCGTCATGGGCGTGGAGAGCATCGACCTCGAGCAGGTCAACGTGCGGGTGGTGGCCCGCACGCTGCCGGGCCGGCAGTTCGAGGTGGGCCGCGACCTGCGCGAGCGCATCGTGCTGGCCTTCCGCCGCGCCGGACTCACCCTGAGCCCCGCGCCGCCGCCGGACCCGGCCGCGCCGCCGGTCCGCCAGGGAGCGCAGCAGTGACCGTCCCCGGCGCCCCGCGGCCCGGCGAGGAGCGCGCCGGCGGCGACCCGGCCGCACGCGGGCGCTTCGGCCTCACCGGGCTGCTGCGCGGGCGGGTGCCCGGGCACATCGGCCGGCTGCGCACCTCGACCGTCGTCCTGGTGGTGCTGTTCCTCGGCCTGGGCCTGCTGCACCTCTACGTCCGCCCGGAGCCGACCGGCACCGTGCCGACCGGCGGGACCCCCGTGACCACGCCGGCGCCCGCCCCGGCACCGGCGACGACGGTGCCACCCACGACGGAGGTACCGGCGGAGCCGTCCCCGGAGCCGACGACGGAGCCGACGACGACGGAGCCGACGACGACGGAGCCGACCACCGGCGACCCGACGCCCGGCGCGCCGCCGTCCGGGGACAGCCCGACGACGACCGACACCCCGCAGACCGGCGCGCCGACGACCGCGCCGACGACGAGCGGGCCGCCGGCCGGCACCCCGGAGGTCCCGGCGACGACCGGGGCCCCCTCCCCGCCGACCTGACCCCCTGCCGGACGGGCCCGGCGGCCCGCTAGGGTCGCCGCAGGCTCCTGAGCGACAGCGTGAAGTACCTGGCTGGCTGTCCGGCAACCTCCTCCTCCGTCTGAGGTGCTCCCAGGGGAAGAGCCGGCCGTGCGGCGACCGCCGCGCGGCAAGGACGGAGCACCTGTGCGCCGCAGGTCCTCCGGAACGAGAGGAGACGGCGCGTTGACCGACCCCCAGAGCTGGAGCTTCGAGACCCGGCAGATCCACGCCGGCACCAGCCCCGACCCGACCACCGGTGCCCGGGCGCTGCCCATCTACGCCACGACCGCCTACCAGTTCCGCGACAGCCAGCACGCCGCGGACCTGTTCGCGCTGGCGGAGATGGGCAACATCTACACGCGGATCATGAACCCGACGCAGGACGCCCTCGAGCAGCGGGTGGCCTCCCTCGAGGGCGGCGTCGCGGCCCTGGCCGTGGCGAGCGGGCAGTCGGCGACGACGCTGTCGATCCTCAACGTCGCCGAGGCCGGCGACCACGTCGTCGCCTCCGCGTCGCTGTACGGCGGCACCTACAACCTGCTGCACCACTCGATGCCCAAGCTCGGCGTCGAGGTGTCCTTCGTCGAGGACCCCGACGACCCGGAGGCCTGGCAGGCCCTGGTCCGCGACGACACGAAGGCGTTCTTCGGCGAGAGCATCGGCAACCCGAAGGGCGACGTCCTCGACATCGCCGCGGTGGCGGAGGTGGCCCACCGCAACGGCGTCCCGCTGATCGTGGACAACACGATCGCCACCCCGTTCCTCGAGCGGCCGCTGGAGCACGGCGCCGACGTCGTCGTCCACTCGGCGACCAAGTACCTCGGCGGTCACGGCACCGCGATCGCGGGGATCATCGTCGACGGCGGCGGGTTCGACTGGCGCAGCGGGCGGTTCCCCGGCTTCACCACGCCCGACCCGACCTACCACGGCGTCGTCTACGCCGACCTCGGTGCGCCGGCCTACGCGCTCAAGGCCCGCGTCCAGCTGCTGCGCGACCTGGGCCCGGCGATCTCGCCGTTCAACGCCTTCCTCGTCGTGCAGGGCATCGAGACGCTGTCGCTGCGGATGGAGCGGCACGTGCAGAACACCCTCCGCGTCGCCGAGTTCCTCGAGGCGCACGACGAGGTGGACCGGGTGAACTACCCGGGCCTGCCCTCCTCGCCGTGGCATGCCGCGCAGCAGCGCTACGCCCCGCGGGGCGCCGGCGCGGTGCTCACCTTCGAGCTGCACGGCGGCCGCGCGGCGGGGCAGCGGTTCGTCGAGGCCCTGGAGCTGCACAGCCACGTGGCCAACATCGGCGACGTGCGCAGCCTGGTCATCCACCCGGCGTCGACGACCCACTCGCAGCTCACCGAGGACGAGCAGCTGACCACCGGCGTCACCCCGGGACTGGTCCGCCTGGCCGTGGGCCTGGAGGGGATCGAGGACATCCTGGCCGACCTCGAGGCGGGGTTCCGCGCCGCCAAGGGGGCGTGATGACGGGGGTGCGGGACGTCCCGGCGTCCCGCACCCCGCCGCGCACCGGCGGGTGGCGCGACGGCGACCCCGTCGGGGACCGGCTCTTCCTCGACCTGGACGGACCGGTCCACCTCGAGCGCGGCGGGGTGCTGCCCGGCATCCGGGTCGCCTACGAGACCTGGGGCGAGCTCGCCCCCGACGGCGGCAACGCGGTGCTCGTCGAGCACGCGCTCACCGGCGACAGCCACGTCACCGGCCCCGCGGGCCCCGGCCACCCGACGCCGGGCTGGTGGGCGTCCCTGGTCGGCCCGGGCGCGCCGCTGGACACCGACCGGCTCTTCGTCGTCTGCGCGAACGTGCTCGGCGGCTGCCAGGGGACGACGGGGCCGTCGTCGACCGCGCCCGACGGCCGGCCGTGGGGCGCGCGGTTCCCCGAGGTGACGGTGGCCGACCAGGTGCTGGTCGAGGCCGCGCTGGCCGACGCGCTGGGCGTGCGCCGGTGGGCCGCGGTCGTCGGCGGGTCGATGGGCGGGATGCGGGCGCTGGAGTGGGCGGTGGCGCTGCCCGACCGGGTGGCCGGGCTGTTCTTCCTCGCCTCGGGTGCCGCGGTCACCGCCGACCAGCTCGGCACCCAGACCACCCAGCAGGCCGCCGTCCGCGCCGACCCGGTGGCCGGGCTCGGCATCGCCCGGCGGATCGCCCACCTCACCTACCGCAGCGCGCTCGAGCTCGACGAGCGGTTCGGCACGACCGTGCAGGCCGACGGCCGCTTCGCCGTCGCCTCCTACCTGGAGCACCACGCCGACAAGCTCGTCCGCCGCTTCGACCCGGGCAGCTACGTGGTGCTCACCGAGGCGATGAACACCTGGGACGTCGGCCGCGGGCGCGGCGGGGTGGCGGCGGCGCTGGCCCGGGTGACGGCGCGGGCCGTGGTCGCCGGCGTCGACAGTGACCGGCTCTACCCGCTGGCGCTGCAGCAGCAGGTGGCCGACGCGCTCGGCGTCCCGCTGCAGGTGGTGTCCTCTCCGTACGGGCACGACGGCTTCCTCATCGAGGCCGACGCCGTCGGCGCGCTGGTGCGTGGTCTGCTGGGCACGTGAGCGACGACCTCGACGCCCTGCGGCTGTCCTGTGACCGCGCGCTGTCCGGCCACGGGCCGGTGCGCGCCGACGCCCTGCTGGCCACGATCCCGGCCGGCACGGCGGTGGACCGCTACGGCGCCGGCGGCGTGGTGGCCGAGCTGGAGGCGGAGGTCGCGGCGCTGCTGGACAAGCCCGCGGCGGTGTACCTGCCCAGCGGGACGATGGCCCAGCAGGCCGCGCTGCGGGTGCACGCCGGGCGCACCCTGCGGCGCACCGTCGTCGCGCACCCCGAGTGCCACCTGTTCCGGCACGAGGGCGGCGCGCTGGAGCGGCTGCACGGCCTGGTCCCGCGCCCGGTCGGCGACGGCAACCGGCTGCTGCTGCGCACCGACCTCGACGCCGTCGCCGAGCCGCCGGCCGCGCTGGTGGTGGAGCTGCCGCAGCGCGACCTCGGCGGGCAGCTGCCGCCGTGGGACGACGTCGTCGAGCAGGTGGCCTGGGCGCACGACGTGCACTCGGTGGCCCACCTCGACGGCGCCCGCCTGTGGGAGGCCTCGGCCGGTTACGACCTGCCGCCGGCGGACCTCGCCGCGCCCTTCGACACCGTCTACGTCAGCTTCTACAAGGGCATCGGCGCGCTGGCCGGGTGCTGCCTGGCCGGGCCGGCCGACCACGTCGCCGAGGTGCGCGAGTGGCGGCACCGGCTGGGCGGCACCCTGTTCGGCCTGTGGCCCGGCGCGGCCTCGGCGCTGACCTGCCTGCGCGAGCGGCTGCCGCGGATGCCGGAGTACCTGCAGCGGGCCCGGGAGATCGCCGGCGCCGTCCGCGACCTGCCCGGCGTGCGGGTGGTCCCCGACCCGCCGCAGACGCCGATGCTGCACCTCCTGCTCGCGACGACGCCCGACGCCTTCCGCGCGGCCGTCCGCGGGCTGGCCGCCGACGGGCTGTGGACCTGGGCCGAGCCCGCGACCACCGGCGACCCCTCGGTGCTGCGGGTGGAGCTCGGTGTGGGGGACGCGACGATGGCGCTGTCGGTCGAGGAGGTCTGCGCCGCGGTCGCCCGCCTCGCCGGGGCCGCCTGAGCCACGAGATCGGCGCTCTCGTGGCCGTCCGCTGCTGATCGCCACGAGAGCGCCGATCTCGCTGCGGTGGTCAGCCGTCGCGCACGAGGGGGCGGACCTCGCGGGCCGTGGGCAGCCGCTCGGTGTAGCTGAGCGCGTTGAGCCGGATGTGGGTGAGGTCGTCCTCGGTGGCCGGCCGGACCACCTTCGCCGGGACGCCGGCGACCAGGGACCCCGGCGGCACCTGCGTCCCCTGGGTGACGACGGCGCCGGCGGCCACGATCGAGCCCGACCCGATGTGCGCGCCGTTCATCACCACGCTGCCCATGCCGACCAGCACGTCGTCGTCTACCCGCGCGCCGTGCAGCACCACCCGGTGCCCGACGGTGACGCCCCTGCCGACGACGAGCGGGAAGCCCGGGTCGGAGTGCAGCGTCGAGCCGTCCTGCACGTTGGAGCCCTCGCCGATCTCGATGACCTCGGCGTCGGCCCGCGCGACCGCGCCGTACCAGATGCTCGAGCGCGGCCCCATGGTCACCGCGCCGACGACCACCGCCGTCGGGGCGACGAAGGCCTCCGGGTCGATGGCCGGGGCGCCGAACGCGTGCTCCGCGATGTAGTTGTCCGCCACGGCTCCACCCCAGCACACGCGGGGCCCAGCCCGCGCGGGCAGACTCCCTGCGTGCCCGTCCCGCTGCCGCCGCTGCTGCCCACCACCGTCGTCGGGAGCCTCCCGCAGCCGGGCTGGCTGATCGACCATGACCGCCTGGCCCACCAGTTCCCGCCGCGGGTGCGCGCCCGCGAGCTGTGGCGGCCGGCGCCCGAGCTGCTCGAGGAGGCCCAGGACGACGCGACGCTGCTGGTCGTGCGCGCCCAGGAGCGGGCCGGGCTGGACCTCGTGGGCGACGGCGAGCAGCGCCGCGAGTCCTACTCCAACCACTTCGCCACCGCGCTCGACGGCGTCGACGTCGACACACCGGGCACGGTGCTCAACCGGTCGGGGCAGCCGATCCCGGTGCCGCGGGTGGTCGGCGAGATCCGCCGGCGCGACCCCATCCAGGCCCGCGACGTGGCCTTCCTCCGCGCCGCCACCGACCGGCCGGTGAAGATCACCCTGCCGGGGCCGTTCACCATGGCGCAGCAGGCCGCCGACGAGCACTACGGCGACGACCGCGCGCTGGCGCTGGCCTACGCCGACGTCGTCCGCGAGGAGATCGCCGACCTGTTCGCCGCCGGTGCCGATATCGTCCAGATCGACGAGCCGTGGCTGCAGGCGAGGCCGGAGGTGGCCCGGCGCCACGGCGCCGAGGCCGTGACCCGCGCGGTCGAGGGCGCACCCGGGCCGGTGCACCTGCACCTGTGCTTCGGCTACGCGGCGATGGTCGCCGAGCGCCCGGAGGGGTACTCGTTCCTGCCCGAGCTCGCCGACACCCCGGTGGACACCGTCTCGGTGGAGACCGCGCAGTCGCACCTGGACCCCGCGCAGCTGCGGCCGCTGCGCGGCAAGGGCATCGCCCTCGGCGTGCTGGACCTCTCGACGCCGGAGGTGGAGACGCCGGAGGTCGTGGCCGGCCGCGTGCGGCGGGCCCTGGGCGACGTCGACGTCGAGCGGCTGGTGCTCTCCAGCGACTGCGGCCTGAAGTACCTGCCGCGGGCCGCCGCCGAGGGCAAGATGCGCTCCCTGGCGCTGGCCGCGGAGGTGCTGCGCGCGGAGCTGTCCTGAGCGCCCCGACCGGGCCAGGATCGCCGTCGTGACCCTGCCGACCGACCTGCCGGTGCTGGCCTTCCCCGACCAGGACGCGTTCGAGGCGTGGCTGGAGGCCGAGCACGCCACCGCCCCCGGCTGCTACGTGCGCCTGGCCAAGAAGGGGGCCGGGGTGCCGTCGCTGACGCACGCCGAGATGGTCGAGTCGCTGCTGTGCTTCGGCTGGATCGACGGGCGCAGCAACCGGCTCGACGAGCGCTCCTACCTGATGCGGGTCACCCCGCGGCGGCCGCGCAGCGTCTGGTCGCAGAAGAACGTCGCCGCCGTCGAGGAGCTCACCGCGGCCGGCCGGATGCGCCCGGCGGGCCTGGCCCAGGTCGAGGCGGCGCGGGCCGACGGCCGCTGGGAGCGCGCCTACGCGGGCCCGGCCACGATCACCGTCCCCGACGACCTCGCCGCCGCGCTGGCCGCCGAGCCCGCGGCGCAGGAGGCCTTCGCCGGCCTCGACGGGCGCAACCGCTACGCCGTCCTGCACCGCGTGCACACCGCGGCGACCCCGGCCACGCGCGCGAGGCGGGTCGCCGCGCTGGTCACGATGCTCGCCGAGGGCCGTACCCCGCACTGACGCCGGCGGGGGCGGGCGGGCGGCAGGGCGGTCAGGCGACGCGGACGGCGCCCCGGTAGCCGGACATGTCCACGCTGGTCACCGCGACCGGCGACCCGAACGTGCGGGCGTGCACCATCTTGCCGTCGCCGACGTAGAGGCCGACGTGGCTGACCGGCGAGTAGAAGTAGACGATGTCGCCGGGCATCAGGTCGGCGCGGGACACCGGCGTGCCCATCGACGCCTGCGCCCCGCTGGAGTGCGGCAGCGAGATGCCGGCCGCCGCGAAGGCGTACTGCGTCAGCCCCGAGCAGTCGAAGCCGTCCGGGCCGGAGGCACCCCAGACGTAGGGGTCGCCGATCTGGGCCAGCGCGGTCTGCACGGCGACGGCGGCGGCCGGGCCGGGCGCGGCGGCCGCGGCGGTCTCGGCGGCGGGCGCGGCCAGCGTGGGACCGGCCAGCGCGGTGGTGACGGCGGTCTGCTCGGCGGCCGACAGCCGGGCGAAGTCGGCCTCGTACGCGTCGACCTGCGCCTGCACCTCGGCCTGCTGGTCGTGCAGCGCGGCCAGCGCGGCGGTGGCCTCGGCGCCGGCGGTGTCGGCGGCGGTGCGGGCCTCCTCGGCGCGCGCCTGGGCGGCGGCGACCTCGGTCAGCACGCCCTCGGTGTGGTCGGCGATGAGCTCGAGGGTGGTCATCTGGGCGACCAGGTCGTCGGCGGAGTCGCTGCCCAGGAAGGCGGCCACCCGCGACCGGGTGCCGCCGGTGTAACCGGTCTGGGCGATGGCGCGGATCTGCGGCGCGTAGCGGGCCAGGGTCGCCTCGGCCTCGACGGCGGCGCGCTCGGCGTCGGCGGCGGCCTGCTGCCGGGTCTGCACGGTGAGCTCGGCCTGGTGCACCTGCTCGTCGAGGGCGGTGAGCCGGCGGCCGGTCTCCTCGACGAGGGCGGCGGCCTCCTCGGCGGTCGCCGGCGCGGCCGAGGCGGCGGTGGGGGCCAGCACGAGGACGAGCAGGCCCGCGGCGGCGACGGCCGCACCCGACCAGCGGCGGCCCGTCGTCCGGTTGCGCTGCACTGTCGCCGTCCCCCCTGCCGCCGGGTGGCGGCTCCCTCACGTCCTGCACGGACGGTAGGGAGACGGACACCCCAGGGTGACCACGGCGCGCGGACCCCGTCGGCCGGCGGTGTCCCACCGGCCCCACCCGGCACGGGGACCCCACCCGCCTCACAGGGGCCGGTCGGCGTCAGGAGCGGGTGCGGTGGCTGCGGTCGGGGGCGAGGGGGACGAGCGCGTCGGCGACCGCGCCGGTGACGAACGAGTAGACGGCCTTGCCGGCGACGTCGACGACCTGGTCACGACGCGACCACGTCCACGGCGGGTCACCGACCCCGGTGGCGTTCTCCAGCGTCTGGTCGGTGGCCAGCCGTACCGACGTGAACCAGGCCGAGCCGCGCCAGCCGCGCAGCCCGCTGGCCGACCAGATCCCGCGCAGGGCGCCCACGGCCGCGCCGGTGCCCCAGTGCATGAGGTGGTTGCGCACGAACGGCCGCTCCGACCCCGGGGGCCGGCGGCGGGTGGCCAGGGCGGTGAGCGTGCGCGCCGGCACGTAGGAGTCCGGCCGGCCGGTCACCTGCTGCTCGGCCTTCGTCGCCAGCGTCATCGCCGCGGTGCCGGCCAGACCGGCCAGGGCGCCGCGCAGCGCCGCTCGTCCCAGCATGGTCGGCCCGGTACCCAGCGGGGCCGGTGCCATACGGCACCGGCCCCGGTCGGTCGTTCGATCGGCGCGGACGCCTAACCGGCGAGGGGCTCCTCGGCGTCGAGGCCGCTCACGCTCTGCAGGTCGCGCAGGACGGCGGACAGCTCGTCGGCGGTCCACGGCTCGCAGCAGTGGCAGCCGGCGGGGCGGTAGCTGGACAGCCCCAGCGTGCCGCCGGCCTGGTCCTCGTCGATGGCGAGGGTGCCCGAGATCGGGTGGCGGTGGCAGTCGCACCCCGAGGCGCACAGCCCGATCCCCCAGCCGGACACGACGATGGTGCGGCCGTCGTCCCAGATCCGGCCGACCTGGAAGACGGAGGGCTTCTGCGTGCGGGTCATGTCGGGCTCCCCTCGACACCCCCGTCCCTGGGGGGCTGGTGCGGTTGCGCAGAAGATAGTGCGCGGTCCGTGTTTGAGCGGGATCGCCGTGCGGTACGAGAGGTCGGTTTCGCCGCTGTCGTCACACCCGCCCCAGGAGCGACGCGCTCAGACGTCGGTGACCCTCAGCCCCGCGTGTGCCTTGTACCGGCGGTTGACGCTGATCAGGTTCGCGGTGAGCGCCTCGACCTGGTGGGCGTTGCGCAGCCGCCCCGCGTAGACCCCGCGCATGCCCGGGACGGCGCTCGCGAGGGCCTGCACCAGGTCGGTGGCCTCGCGGTCCTCGCCGAGGACCATCACGTCGGTGTCCACCTCGGCGACCCCGGGGTCCTCGAGCACCACGGCGCTGACGTGGTGGAAGGCGGCGACGACGCGGCTGTCGGGCAGCAGGCCCGCGGCCTGCTCGGCGGCCGACCCCTCGGGGACGGCGAGCGCGAAGGCGCCCCGCTTGTCGAAGCCCAGCGGGTTGACGCAGTCGACGACGACCTTGCCGGCGAGCTCCCCGCGCAGGCCGGCGAGCAGCTCTGCGTGGCCCTCCCACGGCACCGCGACCACGACGACGTCCCCGGCGCGGGCCGCCGCGGCGTTGTCCTCGCCGGTCACGTCCCCGCTGGTGGCCGCGGCGAGGTCGGCCGCGGTGGCCTGCGCGCGGCCGGCGTCCCGGCTGCCCAGGACGACGCGCACGCCGGCCCCGGCGAACCGGCGGGCCAGCCCGCGCCCCTGGGGCCCGGTGCCGCCGAGCACCGCCACGGTCAGGCCCTCGGGCAGGGTGGTCGTCTGGGGGTCGGTCACGGCAGGTCTCCTCCCGGCGCTCCCCGGCGGAGCACCCGGGACCGCACGCTAGCCGGAGCCCGGAGACCGTCGGCCGGCTCCCGGAGCTGTCCTCGGGAGACGTCGGCGTCGGGCAGTCGAGCTCCGGTCCGCGCTGGGTGTCGCCGCCGGGACAGCACCGCCGGAGGCCGACGTTGACGTCGAGGAACGGCCGCTGCCAGGGTCGGGGCGCCCGGCACCGCCGCCGGACAGGAGGTCCGCATGCCCGCGCTGGACGCCCCCGCCCCGCCTCCCCGCGGGGAGGTCCCCGGCTCCGCGCTGCCCGCCCGGCTCACCGCGCTGCTCGCCGACCTCGACGCCTTCGTCGCGGCGGAGATCGACCCGCTCGAGCAGCAGGACGACAACGTCCGCTTCTTCGACCACCGCCGCGAGTTCGCCCGCACCGACGTCGAGGCCGGCGGCGTGCCCCGCGCGGAGTGGGAGGAGCTGCTGGCCGAGGTGCGCCGCCGCGCCGATGCCGCCGGCTGGCTGCGGTACTCGCTGCCGGCCGAGCTGGGCGGGCGGGACGGCGGCAACGTGGACATGGCCGTCGTCCGCGAGCACCTCGCCCACCGCGGGCTGGGCCTGCACAACGACCTGCAGAACGAGCACAGCGTCGTCGGCAACCTCGTGGTGCCGCACCTGCTGCACCTGTTCGGCACCGCGGAGCAGCGCGAGGAGTTCGTCGAGGCGCTGGTCACCGGCGAGCGCCGGATGTCCTTCGCGCTCACCGAGCCCGACCACGGCAGCGACGCGACCTGGATGGAGACCCGCGCGGAGCGCGACGGCGGCGACTGGGTCGTCACCGGCCGCAAGCGGTGGATCACCGGCGTGCACACCGGCACCCACCTGCTGGTCTTCGCGCGCACCTCGGGCCGGCCGGGCGAGGCGCGCGGGATCAGCGCCCTGCTGGTGCCGATCGACGCGCCGGGCCTGTCGGTGCCGCACTTCTGGTGGACGCTCAACATGCCCACCGACCACGGCGAGGTGGTCCTCGACGCCGTCCGGGTGCCGGGCTCGGCGGTGCTCGGCGCCGAGGGCGAGGGGCTGGCCGTCGCGCAGACCTTCGTGCACGAGAACCGGATCCGCCAGGCGGCCTCCGGCGTGGGAGCGGCGCAGTTCTGCATCGACCGCTCGGTCGAGCACGCCCGGCAGCGGTCCACCTTCGGCCGACCGCTGGCCGAGCGGCAGGCGATCCAGTGGCCGCTGGTCGAGCTGCACACCGAGGCCGAGCTGGTCCGCACGCTCATCCGCGCCACCGCGGCCGACCTCGACGAGCTGACCGCCCGCGGCGAACCGGCAGTGACCATCGGCCACCGCGTGTCCATGTGCAACTACCGCGGCAACCGGCTGGTCTGCGACGCCGCCGACCGCGCGATGCAGGTGCACGGCGGCATGGGCTACTCCCGCCACCTGCCCTTCGAGCACATCTACCGCCACCACCGCCGCTACCGGATCACCGAGGGCAGCGAGGAGATCCAGATGCGGCGCGTGGCCGGGCAGCTGTTCGGCTTCCTGCGGTGACCGAGGGGCCGGCGAGCGCGCTCGCCCGGCGGCTGACCCGGCTCACCGGCCGGCCGGTGACCGTCGAGGGCCTGACCCGGCTCACCGGTGGGGCCAACCGCGAGACGTGGGCGCTCACCGCGGTGGACCCCTCGGGGCGCCGGGGCCTGGTGCTGCGCAGCGGTGCCGGCACCGGCGGCGTCCCGCTGGCGGTGGAGGCCGAGGCGATCACCGCGGCCGCCCGCGCGGGG
This sequence comes from Geodermatophilus tzadiensis, assembly GCF_003002915.1. Lineage (GTDB taxonomy): Bacteria > Actinomycetota > Actinomycetes > Mycobacteriales > Geodermatophilaceae > Geodermatophilus > Geodermatophilus tzadiensis. Next base: position 95,625 of record NZ_PVTG01000019.1, read on the forward strand.
GTGCCGGTGCCCGAGCTGGTCGACGTCGGCGGCGGGGAGGACGGCCTGCCGGCGGAGTACCTGCTCATGGGCCGCGTGGACGGCGAGACCGTCCCGCGCCGGCTGCTGCGGGACGAGGCCTACGCGGCGGCGCGGGCAGGGCTGGCCCGCGAGCTCGGCGCCGTCCTCGCCCGGCTGCACGCCGCCCCCCTCGACGGGTCCACCGGGATCCCCGCCGTCGGCGACCCGCTCGACCGGCTGACGACGGCCTTCCTCACCGGCGGCCCGCCCCCGCCCGGGCTGGCGCTGGGCCTGCGCCGGCTGCGGGAGCACCGCCCGCCGGCGCACGGTCCGGTGCTCGTGCACGGCGACTTCCGGCTGGGCAACCTCATGGTGGGTCCCGACGGGCTCCGCGCCGTCCTGGACTGGGAGCTGGTGCACCGCGGCGACCCGCTGGAGGACCTCGGCTGGTGCTGCGCCAAGGTGTGGCGCTTCGGCTCCCGGCTGCCCGCCGCCGGGGTCGGCACGCGCGAGGACCTGCTCGACGGCTACGCCGCGGTCGCCGGGTGGCGGCCGACGGCGGCGGAGCTGCGCTGGTGGGAGCTCTACGGCACCGTCCAGTGGGGCCTGATGTGCCGGGCGATGACCGAGCGCCACCTCTCGGGCGCCGAGCCGTCGGTGGAGCTGGCCGCGATCGGCCGGCGCGCGGCCGAGCAGGAGTTCGACGTCCTGCTCGCCCTCGGCCTCGACACCCCGGCCGCGGCCGCGCCCGGCGAGGAGCCGGACGGGGACGAGCTGCTGTTCGGCCGGCCCACCGCGGCCGAGCTGGCCGCCGCGGTCGGGGACTTCCTGGCCGGCGAGGTCCGGGCGGCCACCCAGGGCCGGACGTCGTTCCACGCCCAGGTGGCGGCGAACGTGGTCGCCACCGTGCGCCGCGAGCTGCTGCTCGGCGGCGGCGCCCGGGCGCGGCGGCGGGCCCGGCTGGCCGGCCTGGGGACGGCCGACGACGCCGCGCTGTCCCGGGCGATCGACGAGGGCACCCTCGACGACCGCTGGGACGCGGTCGTCGACGCCGTCCGCGAGGGCGTGCGCGACCGGCTGAGGGTGGCCAACCCCCGCCACCTCGCCGTCCCCGACGCCTGAGCGCGGGGTCCCTCAGCTCGCCGGCGACACCGAGCTCATGTTGAAGTCGGGCACCCGCACCGGCGGCATCGCGGCGCGGGTGAACCAGTCGTTCCACTCGCGCGGCAGGGTGCGCTCGGTGCGGCCGGCCTGCGAGATGCGGCCCAGCAGGTCCACCGGCGACTCGTTCCAGCGGAAGTTGTTCACCGCGCCGGTCACCTCGCCGCCCTCGACGAGGAAGACGCCGTCGCGGGTCAGGCCGGTGAGCAGCAGCGTCTGCGGGTCGACCTCGCGGATGTACCAGAGCGTGGTGAGCAGCAGCCCGCGGTCGGTGGCGGCGACCATCTCGTCCTGGGTGGCGGTGGCGTCCGGCGCCTCCAGGACCAGGTTGTCGACGGCGGCCACGGCCGGTGCCGTGGTCCTGAGCGCCCAGGCCCGCGGCCGCACCAGGTTGGTCAGCACGCCGTCGCGGATCCAGTCCACCGCCGGGGTGGCCATGCCGTTGTCGAACACCGAGGCGGCGCCCGAGGAGCTGCCCACCACCTGGAACGCCGCGGTCTCCAGGCCCGGCTCGGCCGGGTCGCTGCGCAGCGTCAGCGGCAGCTGCGCCAGCCGGTCGCCGATCCGGTTGCCGCCGCCCGTGCGGGCGAAGACGTTGCGGCCCTCGTCGGCGTCGCGGGCCTCCATCGTCCAGTAGGCGTAGAGCATCAGGTCGCTGACCGCCGACGGCGGCAGCAGCGTCTCGTACCGGCCCGCGGGCAGGTCGACCCGGCGCTGCGACCAGCCGAGCTTGCGCTCGACGTCGGCGGCGAGGTCGGGCACCGAGACGTCGCGGAAGTCGCGGGTGCCCACGCCGGCCCACACCGACCGGGAGAAGTCGGTGCTCTTGCCGTTGAGCTCCACCCGGCCGCTGGGCTGGTCGTGCCGCAGCCGCAGGCCGGTGGAGGTGCCCAGGTAGGTGGTGGTCAGCGAGTGCTCGGCGTAGCCGAACAGCAGGTCGCCGCGGTCGCGGGCGCCGCCGAAGGCCTCCCCCAGCGCCGGCGCGAACTCGGCGAACACCTCGATGGAGGTCTCCGCCGGGTCGGCGTCCCAGTCCCCCGCCCCCGGCGGCGGCTCGCTCAGCAGCGGCACGGCGTCCTCGGCCGGGCCGGCGTCGCGGGCGGCCTGCTCGCTGGCGGCCACCAGCGCGGCGACGTCCGGCGTGCCGGTCCGCGCGACCGTGCCGGCCGCCATGCCGCCGCCGCCGTCGACGAAGGAGACGACGACGACCTGCCGCGAGCGCATCGCGCCGTTGGTGGTCAGGCTGTTCGAGGCCCACCGCAGGTTGGCCTCGGTGCTCTCCACGACGTAGGCGACGCAGCCGTCCGCCGTCGAGGCGGCCAGGACCTGCTCGACCAGCTGCTGCGCGGTCAGCCGGCTCATCGCCCGCCCTCCTGGACCGTGTTGAGGATGGTCACGCCCTCGAACAGCGCGGCCGGGCAGCCGTGGCTGACCGGGGCGACCTGGCCGGGCTGGGCCTTGCCGCAGTTGAACGCCCCGCCCAGGCGGTAGGTGGACGGCCCCCCGACGGCGCGCATCGAGCCCCAGAAGTCCGTCGTCGTCGCCTGGTAGGCCACGTCGCGCAGCTGGCCGGCCAGCCGGCCGCCCTCGATCCGGTAGAAGCGCTGGCCGGTGAACTGGAAGTTGTAGCGCTGCATGTCGATCGACCAGCTCTTGTCGCCGACCACGTAGATGCCGCGCTCCACCCCGCCGATCAGGCCGGCGAGGTCGGGACCGTCAGCGGCCGGCTGCAGCGAGACGTTGGCCATCCGCTGCACCGGCACGTGCCGCGGCGAGTCGGCGAAGGCGCAGCCGTTGGAGCGCGCCATCCCGCCGAGTCGCGCGGTGTTGCGGTCGACCTGGTAGCCGACCAGCACGCCGTCGCGGACGATGTCCCACCGCTGCGCCTCGACGCCCTCGTCGTCCCAGCCGATGGTCGACAGGCCGTGCTCGACGGTGCGGTCGCCGGTCACGTGCATCAGCGGCGAGCCGTACTGCAGGCTGCCGAGCTTGTCGACGGTGGCGAACGACGTCCCGGCGTAGGCCGCCTCGTAGCCCAGCGCGCGGTCGAGCTCGGTGGCGTGGCCGACCGACTCGTGGATGGTCAGCCACAGGTTGGACGGGTCGACGACGAGGTCGTAGCGGCCCGGGTCGACCGACGGCGCCTTGGTCTTCTCGCGCAGCAGCTCGGGGAGCTCGGCCAGCTCGCCGTCCCAGTCCCAGTGCCCGCCGGTGACGAACTCCCAGCCCCGGCCGACCGGCGGGGCGAGGGTGCGCATGCTCTCGAACGCGCCGGTGGTGCGGTCGACGGTCAGCGCGTCGAACACCGGGTGGATGCGCACGCGCTGCTGGCGGGTGCGGGTGCCGGCGGTGTCGGCGTAGTACTTCTGCTCCTTGACGTGGGTGCAGCCCGACTGCACGTGCTCCACGCCGTCGGCGGCCAGCAGCCGCTCCGACCACTCGGTGAGCAACGCCGTCTTCTCCGCGTCGGGGACCTCGAAGGGGTCGACGTCGTAGGCCGACACCCAGCTGCCCTCGTGCGGCGGCTCGGGCGCCAGCTCCACCCGGTCGCTGGCGACCGCGGCCGACACCTTCGCGACGGCGACCGCCTGCTCGGCCAGCCGGACGGCCTCCGCGGCGGTGAGGACGACGCCGGCGGCGAAGCCCCACGTGCCCTCGTGCACCACCCGGACGGCCAGGCCGAGGTCCTCGCCGTCGGCCAGCGCCTCCAGGCGCGCGTCGCGCAGGTTGATCGACTGGGTGCGGATCCGCTCCACCCGCAGGTCGGCGTGCTCGCAGCCGAGGTCGACCGCGCGGGTGAGCGCCGCCTCGGTGAGCGCGGACAGGGGCAGGGCGAGGAAGGACTCGTCGACGTCCCGGGGCTGCACCATCGCCTCTGTCTACCAGCCGCCGCGCGCCGCCCCTCCGTGCACGTCCGCGGAGTCGCCCCGTGCACTTGCGCGGAGTCGCCCCGTGCACGTCCGCGGGGTCGCACGGCGACCGGTGCCTGGCCCGCCGGTCGCCGTGCGGGCGCCGGCGCGGCTGACCACCCGCCGCGCGGGGTAGGGGGCGCGCATGAGCGGCCCGGACGACGTCACCCTCACCTTCGGCGGCAACGCGACGACGCTGCTCCGGCTGGGCGGGTTCACCCTGCTCACCGATCCGAACTTCGTCCGCCGCGGGGAGCGGGTGTACCTGGGCAAGGGGCTGTTCGCCAAGCGGCTGACCGACCCGGCGCTGCTGCCGGACGACCTGCCCGACCTCGACGCCGTCCTGCTCTCCCACCTGCACGGCGACCACTGGGACCGGATCGCCTACGCCACCATCGACAAGGCCACGCCGGTCGTCACCACCCAGGCGGCGGCCCGCGCGCTGTCCTCCCGCGGCTTCTCGGCCACGGCCGACCTGCGGCCCTGGCAGGTGCACGAGATCGGCGGGGACGGGGAGACGCTGCGGATCACCTCGGTGCCCGGCGTGCACGGCCCCGGGCCGCTGGCGCGGGTGCTGCCGCCGGTGATGGGCAGCGTGCTGGAGCTGCTGCGCGGCGGCGAGGTGTCCTGGCGCGGGTACGTCACCGGCGACACGCTGTTCCGCCCGTGGCTGGGCGAGGTGCTCGAGCGCTGCGGCCCGCTCGACGTCGTCGTCCCGCACCTGGGCGGGACGAAGGCGCTCGGCATCACGGTGACCATGGACGGCCGGCAGGGCGCCGACCTGGTGGAGCTGCTCAAGCCGCCGGTGACCGTGCCGGTGCACTTCGACGACTACGACCGGTTCGCCTCGCCGCTCGGCGACTTCGTGCGGGAGGTCGCCGAGCGGCGGGTACCGGGTGAGCTGCGGACCGTCGCGCGCGGGGAGACGATCTCGCTGCGCCCGTGAGTCAGCGGGCCAGCACCTCGTCGAGGCGCTCGTAGCCCTCGACGACGCCGGTCTCCATGCCGCTGGCCAGGAAGGCGTCGCGGCCCTCGAAGGAGTCGACCAGCGAGGTGGCGGTGAGCCGGGTGCGGCCGTTGCCGAGGTCCTCGAGGACGAGCTTCTCCAGCGCGACCCCCTCGGGCCAGCCCTCGAAGGTGAACGTCTGCACGATCAGCTCGTCGGGCCGGACGTCGTGGAAGCAGCCGCGGAAGGCGTACTCGCCGTTCGCGTCGCTGTGCACGTAGCGGTAGGAGCCGCCCGGCCGGCAGTCGAAGGAGTCGATCCGCATCTGCAGGCCGCGCGGGCCCAGCCACTGCACGAGCAGCTCCGGGTCGGTGTGCGCGCGGAACACCTTGCTCGGCGGGGCGTCGAACTCGCGGGTGATGCGGACCAGCGGGACGTCGGGGTCGGCGACGATCCGGGTCTCGCGCGTGCTGGTGGTCATGACGGGTTCCTCTCCTGGGGTGGGTCGGCGGGGCGGGTGGGGGGGACGTCGTCCGGCAGGGACCGGAGGACGTCGTCGAGGCGGCGGTAGCGCTCCTCGGCCTGGCGCCGGTAGCGCTCGATCCACTTCGTCATCAGGTCGAACACCTCCGCCTCGAGGTGCACCGGGCGGCGCTGGGCCTCCCGGCTGCGGCTGACCAGGCCGGCGTCCTCGAGCACCCGCAGGTGCTTGGAGACCGCCTGCACGGTCACGTCGTAGGGGGCGGCCAGCTCGCCGACCGTCGCGTCACCGACCGCGAGCCGGGCGACGATGTCGCGCCGGGTCGGGTCGGCCAGTGCCGCGAACACCCGGGAGAGCGCGTCCGCCGCCACCTGCGACCTCCTTCATCAACCAGTTGGTTGAGTAGGAGGTTAGGGCCGCGGCCACACCGTTGTCAACCGTCTGGTTGAGGAATGCCGGCGGTCGTCCCACCGCACCGCAGCGCGTCCTCCCCGACCGTGCGCCGCCAGGGAGGACACGCGACGACCAGGTCACCTGATCCCGGCGGGGCCCGTCGTCAGCCGGCGAGGCGGGCAGCGCGCTGCGCCACCTCGGCCCGCAGCGCCTCGGCGTCCACACCGGTGACCGCGCCGTCGGCGACCACCGGCCGGCCGCCCACCCACACGTCGCGCACCAGCCGGGACACCCCGGACCAGACCAGGTGGGTGAGCCAGTCGGCGTCGTCGCCCACCGGCTCGAAGCCGAGGTCGCGGGTGTCGACGTGCACCAGGTCGGCCCGCCGCCCGGCCGCCAGCTGGCCCAGGTCGGGTCGGCCGATCGCGTCGGCGGCCCCGCCGGTGGCCAGCCAGAACGCCTCGGCGGCGGTCAGCGCGGTGGCCGACGCCTCGCGCAGCCGGGCCAGCTGGGCGGCCAGCCGGACGTCGGCGAGCAGGTCCAGCCCGTCGTTGGACGCCGGACCGTCGGTGCCCAGGCCCACCCGGATGCCGCGGTCGAGCATGTCGCGCACCCGCGCCAGGCCGCTGGCGAGCTTGGCGTTGCTCGCCGGGCAGTGCGCGACAGCGACGTCGTACTCCGCCCACAGCTCCAGGTCGCCGTCGTCCATGTGCACGCAGTGCGCGGCCAGCACCCGCCCGCCCAGGACGTCGTGCGCGGCCAGCAGCGCCGGCACCGACAGCCCGTGGGCGGCCAGCAGGTCGGCGCCCTCGCCGGCGGTCTCGGCCACGTGCAGGTGCAGCAGCATCCCGTGCTCCCGGCACAGCTCCGCGGCCCGGCGCAGCAGGGGCAGCGGCACGGTGTAGGCCGCGTGCGGGCCCAGGCCGTACTCGACGCTGCCGTCGTCGGGCACGCGGGAGGCCAGGTCGACGGCGGCGGCCATCTGCTCCTCCAGCGGCGGCATCCCCCGCAGCGGCACCATGGGCGCGGGGATCACCGCGCGGGCGCCGGTCGCGGTGACCGCGGCGGCGATCCGCTCGGGCGAGAAGTACATCTCCACGCTGGTGGTCACCCCGCCGCGCAGCATCTCCGCCGACGCCGCGGTCATCGCGACCTCGACGTCGTCGGGGGTCAGCCGCGCCTCCCGCGGCCACATCACCTCGCGCAGCCAGCGCTCCAGCGGCAGCCCCTCGCCCTGGCCGCGGAAGAGCACCATCGGCGCGTGCGAGTGGGTGTTCACCAGCCCCGGCACGAGCAGGCCCGGCAGCGCCACGACCTCCGCGTCGCCCGCGGGCGGGGCGTCGGCGGCCGGCCCCACCCAGGCGATCCGGCCGTCGTCGACGTCGACGACGGCGTCGGGGACGACGGTGCCCGCCCGGTCCCCCACGACCACGGCCCGGGCGGTCAGGCGCTGGCGCATGGCGGCACGCTAGCCCCAGCGGCCTCCGGCGGCCCCCCGTGTCCCGGCGGCGTCCAGGCGGTCCCCAGGGGGCGCCTCTACCGTGGACCCATGTCCCTCCTCGCCGCCGCCGCCTCAGACCAGGGCGGGATCACCGGCTTCCTGCTCGACCTCGTCGAGAGGCTGGGGCCCGTCGGCGTGGGGTTCAGCATCCTGCTCGAGACGGTCATCCCGCCGATCCCCAGCGAGGCGGTGCTCGGTCTCGCCGGCATCCTGATCAACGCCGGCCAGATGAACATGGTCGCGGTCATCGCCTTCGCCACGCTCGGCTCGATCCTCGGCGCGCTGTTCTTCTACTACGTGGGCCGGGCGCTGGGCCCCCGGCGGTCGCACGCCTTCCTCGACCGGCTGCCGCTGGTGGAGACCGCCGACGTCGACAGGACCTTCGCCTGGTTCGAGCGGCACGGCCGCTCGGCGGTGTTCTTCGGCCGCATGGTGCCGATCGTGCGCAGCTTCATCTCCGTGCCCGCCGGGGTGGTGCGGATGCCGATCCTGCAGTTCGTCCTCTACTCCGCGGCCGGCAGCCTGATCTGGAACACCGTGCTGGTCACCCTCGGTGTCCTGGCCGGCGACTTCCTGCAGGAGAACCTGCACTACCTCGACTACGCGGTGGTCGCGGCGTTCGCCCTCGGCATCGGCTACCTGGTCTGGAAGCGGGCCAAGGACGTGCGCCACCACCGGCGCCGGCGCACCACCGCCGGGCGGGGCGAGGAGAACGCGTGAGCGCCCGGCGCCCGCACGTCGTCGCCTTCGACGTCAACGAGACGCTGCTCGACCTGGCGCCGGTGCAGGCCGCGCTCGTCGAGCTCGGCCTGCCCGGGCACCTGCTGGCCACCGTCTTCGGCCGCACGCTGCAGACCGGGTTCGCCGCCACCGTGGCCGGCACCTGGCTGCCCTTCCGCGCCGCGTTCGACGCCGCGCTGGCCCAGCTCACCGACCTCGCCGACGACGACCGCTCGCAGGTGGCCGACGCCTTCCTCGAGCTGTCCCCGCACCCCGACGTCGAGCCCGCGCTGCGCCGGCTGACCGAGGCCGGCGTGCGGGCGGTGACGTTCACCCACGGCTCCCCCGGCGTGGCCGAGGCCGGCCTCGAGCGCGGCGGCATCGCGCCGCTGGTCGAGCGGTCGATCAGCAGCGAGACGGTGCGCGCCTGGAAGCCCTCCCGCGCGGCCTACCTGTGGGCCGCGGGCACGTGCCGGGTGGAGCCCGGGCGGATGGCGCTGGTGGCCGCGCACGGCTGGGACGTCCTCGGCGCGGAGCAGGCCGGGCTGACCGGGGCCTGGTTCCCGCGCGGCGAGCGGGTCTACCCGGCGGCCTACCCGGCCCCGGCCGTCCTCGCGCCGGACCTCGCCGGCGCGGTCGAGGCGCTGCTCGCCCTCCCGGGGTGAGGCTCGTCGAGACCCCGCTCGGCCCGGCCGGCGTGCACCGCGACGGGCCGGACGACGGGCCGGACGGGCGCCCGCGCGGCACGCTCGTGCTCGGTCACGGCGCCGGCGGCGGGGTGGGCTCGGCCGACCTGACCGCCGTCACCGCGGCGGCGGCCGGCGCGGGCTGGCGGGTGCTGCGGGTGGCCCAGCCCTGGCAGGTGGCCGGCCGGCGGATCGCCCCGGCCCCGCCGCGCCTGGACACCGCCTGGACCGCGGTCCTCGACGCCCTGCGCCCCGAGCTGGCCGGGCCGCTGGTGCTCGGCGGCCGCAGCGCCGGCGCCCGGGTGGCCTGCCGGACGGCGACGGCCCTCCGTGCCGACGGCGTCCTGGCGCTGGCGTTCCCGCTGCACCCGCCGGGCCGGCCGGAGCGCAGCCGCGCCGCCGAGCTGGCCGCCGCCGGGGTGCCGCTGGGAGTGGTGCAGGGGGCCACCGACGCGTTCGGCGGCCCGGCGGAGGTCGAGGCGGCGCTGGCCGGGGTGCCCGGCGCGTCGGTCACCGCCGTCCCGGGCGACCACTCGCTCGGCCGCGACCCCGGGGCCGTGGCCACGGCGGCGCTGGCCTGGCTGGCGCACCTGGCCGCCGTCCGGACCTGACCACCGCCCGCGGGTGCGCGGGCGGTGGTCGGACGGCCCGTGGGCTCAGCGGCGGCGGCGCCGCCGGACGGCCAGCGTGACGAGCAGCAGCACCGCGGCCACCCCCGCGGCCGGGAGGGCGAACCGGGCCGCCGCCGCGCCACCGGCGACCTCGAGCAGGTCGATCGGCTCCGGCTCCGCCGCCGGCTGCCGCGGGGCGGCCGCGGGGGTGCTGCGCGGCGGGGCGCCGGTGGCCGGGCGCGTCGGCGGCGCCGTCGTGCCGGACGACGGGCCGCTGGGGACCGCGCCGGTGCCCGCGGGCACGCTGTCCCCGCCGGCGGCCACCGCGCTCACCGGCGCGGTGTCGGTGGAGCCGACCGCGGTGATCGGCGCGGTGGGCGGGTTGGCCTCGGCGGCGTGCCGGCCGGCGCTGCTGTCGGTGGCGGCGGCCGCGGCCTCCCGGGTCGCCGTCCCGGCGTCGCGCACCTTCTGCGCCACGGCGTTGTCGCCCGGCGTCTGCTCCACGGAGGCGGCGACCTCCTCGACGACGCCGGTGGCGGTGGCGGTGACCGGGCCGGGGGCGTCGACCCGCGCCGCCTCGGCGCGCGCCGCGTCACCCTGCGCGTCGCCCTCGCCCAGCTGGGCGGCGAGCTTGTCGGCGAACTGGCCGAGCAGCTTGTTGCCGACGTCGGTCATCACGCCGCGGCCGAACTGGGCGGGCCGGCCGGTGATGTTGAGGTCGGTGAGGACGTCGACCCGCGTGCTGCTGCCCTCGTCCTTCAGCTGGGCGGTGATGAGGGCGGCCGCGGTGCCGTTGCCGCGCTGGTCCTTGCCGCGGCCGTCGATGACCGCCTTGTGCGCGGCCTCGTCCTTCTCGATGAAGGACGCCTTGCCCTGGTAGGTCAGGTTGATCGGGCCGAGCTTGACCTTGACCCGGCCGGTGAACGAGTCGCCCTCGACGGAGTCCAGCGCGGCACCGGGCATGCACGGGGCGATGCGCTCGATGTCGAGCAGGACCCGCCAGGCCTCGTCGACGGGCACGGGGACGGTGAACGAGTTCTCCAGCTGCACGGTGCGACCTCCGGGGTGGGGAACGGACCTCGGCCGGTCCGCCCGGGAGGGCGGGCCGGCCGAGGGGACGGGCGGGAGCCGGGGTTGTGCCGGACGTTACAGCCCGGCGGCGGCGGTGACCGCCCGGCGGGTCAACACCTGCACGAGGTGCTCGCGGTAGTCGGCCTGGGCGTTGAGGTCGCTGCTCGGGCTGGTGCCCTCGGCGGCCGACCGCGCTGCCGCGGCGACCGCGTCGGCCGTCGCCGGAGCCCCGGCGAGGGCCGCCTCCGTGGCCGATGCGCGCAGCGGCGTCGGGCCCATGTTGGTCAGCCCGATCCGCGCCTCGGCGATGTGCCCGTCCTCCCGCCGCACGGCGGCCGCGACCGCGACGATCGACCAGGCCTGCGCCACGCGGTTGAACTTCTCGTAGCGCACCCCCCAGTCGCCGGACAGCTTCGGCACCCGGATCTCGACCAGGATCTCGCCCTCGTCGAGGGAGGTCGTGAGGTAGTCGACGAAGAACTCCGACGCCGGCACCGTGCGCCGCCCGCCGGGTCCGGCGATCACCATCTCCGCGTCGAGCGCCAGGGCCACGGCCGCCAGGTCGCCGGCCGGGTCGGCGTGGGCGAGCGCCCCGCCGAAGGTGCCCCGACGGCGGGTCTGCCGGTCGGCCACCGTCTCGGTCGCCTCCGCGATGAGCCGCGCGTGCTGGGCGATCAGCGGGTCGGTGATCACCTCGGCGTGCGTCGTCATCGCGCCGATGACCAGCACGTCGCCCTCGTCGCGGACGCCGCGCATCTCGGCGACCCGGCCGAGGTCGACGATCGTCTCCGGCGCGGCCAGGCGCAGCCGCATGACCGGGATCAGCGACTGCCCGCCGGCCATGATCTTGACGTCCTCGCCGCCCTCGGCGACCGCCTGGACGGCCTCCTCGACCGTCGTCGGCCGGACGTACTCGAACGGGGCGGGGATCACCGGTCACCTCCGAGAGCGGACCGCGGGGTCGAGACACCGGCGGTGGTCTCGGTCTGGGCGCCGCCGTAGGCGTTGGACCCGGCCGTGGCCCGGTCCCCGCCGTCGCCGCCCTGGTGGATCGCCCGCCAGACCCGCTCGGGGGTCAGCGGCATGCGGATGTCGGACACGCCCAGGTGCCGGACGGCGTCGAGCGCGGCGTTGACCACCGCCGGCGTGCTGGCGATGCAGCCGGCCTCGCCCACGCCCTTGGCGCCGATCGGGTTGCCGGGGGCCACGTGCACGGTGTTGCCCGTGTCGAAGTGCGGCAGGTCGGCGGCCGAGGGGACCAGGTAGTCGACGAAGGTACCGGTGGTGAGGTTGCCGTCGGCGTCGTACACGGCCTCCTCGTACAGCGCCTGGGCGATGCCCTGCGCCAGGCCGCCGTGCACCTGCCCCTCGACGATGAGCGGGTTGACGATCGTGCCGACGTCGTCGACGCAGGCGTACTTGCGGATCTTGACGAACCCGGTGTCGGTGTCGACCTCCATGGCGCAGACGTGCGTGCCGTGGGGGAAGGAGAAGTTCACCGGGTCGAAGGTAGCGTCCGCGTCGATCGTGGGCTCGACGTCGTCGGGGTAGTCGTGCGCGGCGAAGACGGCGAGCGCGATCTCCTGGATGGACAGGCCCGACCCCGGCGTCCCGCGGACGGAGAACTTCCCGCCGGAGAACTCCAGGTCGTCCTCGCTGGCCTCGAGCAGGTGCGCGGCGACCTTGCGGGCCTTCGCGATCACCTTGTCGGCGGCCTTGACGACGGCGGTGCCGCCCACGACCAGCGAGCGCGAGCCGTAGGTGTCCATGCCCCGGGGCGCGACGGCGGTGTCACCGTGCAGCACCTCGACGTCCTCGAAGGGGACGCCGAGCTGGTCGGCGACCAGCTGGCTCCACGCCGTCTCGTGGCCCTGGCCGTGCGGCGTCGAGCCGGTGACCACCTCGACCTTGCCGGTGGGCAGCATCCGGATGGACGCCGACTCCCAGCCGCCCGCGCCGTAGGACAGCGAGCCGAGCACCCGCGACGGGGCCAGGCCGCACATCTCGGTGAAGGTGGAGAAGCCGATGCCCAGCTGCACCGGGTCGTTCGACTCGCGGCGGCGGCGCTGCTCCTCGCGCAGCTCGGAGTAGCCGAGCAGGTCGAGCGCCTGCTGGGTGGCCGCGTCGTAGTCGCCGCTGTCGTACTCCAGGCCGGCCACCGTGGTGAACGGGAACTCCTGCGACTGGATCCAGTTCTTGCGGCGCAGCTCGAGCGGGTCCATGCCGAGCTCGACGGCGAGCTCGTCCATGATCCGCTCGACGGCGAAGGTCGCCTCGGGCCGGCCGGCGCCGCGGTAGGCGTCGGTGGGCACCTTGTTGGTGAACACGCCGTCGCACTCGAAGCGGTAGGCCGGGAACTTGTAGATGCCCGGGAACATGAACGCGCCCAGCGCCGGGACGCCGGGGGTGATCAGCCGCAGGTAGGCGCCCATGTCGGCGAGCAGCCGCACGCGCAGGCCCTTGACGTTGCCCTCGCGGTCGGCGGCGACGTCGATGAACTGGACCTGGTCGCGGCCGTGGTGGGCGGTCATCAGCGACTCGCTGCGGGTCTCGGTCCACTTGACCGGCTTGCCGAGGCGGCGCGCGATCAGCAGCGCGAGGACCTCCTCGGGGTTGACCTGCAGCTTGCCGCCGAAGCCGCCGCCGACGTCGGGGGCGACCACGCGCAGCTTGTGCTCGGGGATGCCGGTCACCATCGCCAGCATCACGCGCAGCACGTGCGGGATCTGGGTGGCCGACCACATCGTGAAGTTGTCGCCCTGCGGCTGGACGACGACCGAGCGCGGCTCCATGAACGCCGGGATCAGCCGCTGGTTGACGAACCGCCGGCTGACGACGACGTCGGCGTCGGCGAACGCCTGCTCGGTGTCGCCGCCGGTGCCGGCCTCGCCCGCGTCGAAGACGAAGTGGTAGCTGGTGTTGGTGCCGAGGTCGTCGTGGACGAGGTCGGCGCCCTCCCGGACGGCCTCCTCCATGTCGAGCACCGGCGGGAGCAGGTCGTAGTCGACGTCGACGAGCTCGACGGCGTCGGCGGCCGCGGTCCGCGAGCGGGCGACGATGACCGCCACCGCCTCGCCCACGTGGTTGACCCGGTCGACGGCGATCGACGGGTGGCCGGGGTTCTTCATGTCCGGCGTGACCGGCCAGGCGCAGGGGATCGAGCCCTGCTCGTCGGCGAGATCGCGGCCGGTGAGGACGGTGACGACGCCCGGGGACTCCTTCGCCGCGGACACGTCGATGCCGGTGATGCGGGCGTGGGCGACCGGGCTGCGCACGACCGACAGGTGCAGCATGCCGGGCAGCACCATGTTGTCGGTCCAGGTGGTGCGCCCGGTGATCAGGCGCGCGTCCTCCTTGCGCTTGCGGGCCTTGCCGACCTCCTTCTCGGGGCCCGGCACCTGGGTGGTGGCGGCGTCCTCGGTGACCGTCATGCCTGCGCTCCCGTCGTCTCCGGGGTGGCGGCCGAGCCGGACAGCTCACCGGCTGCCTGCTGCACCGCGCGGACGATGTTCTGGTAGCCGGTGCACCGGCAGAGGTTGCCCTCGATGCCCTCGCGCACCTCGGTGTCGCTGGGGTTCGGGTTCTCCTTGAGCAGGTCGATCGAGGCCATGATCATCCCGGGCGTGCAGTAGCCGCACTGGAGACCGTGCATCTCGTGGAAGGCCTTCTGCACCGGGTGCAGGCTGCCGTCGGGCGCGGCGACGCCCTCGATGGTGGTGACCTCGGCACCGTCGGCCTGCACGGCCAGGACGGTGCAGGACTTCACGGCCTGCCCGTCGAGGTGCACGGTGCACGCACCGCAGTTGCTGGTGTCGCAGCCGACGACCGTGCCGACCTTGCCCAGCGCCTCGCGCAGGTGGTGGACCAGCAGCGTCCGGGGTTCGACCTCGTCGGTGTAGGTCACGCCGTCGACCCGCATGCTCACCCGTGTCATGGATCCTCCGCTGTCGTTGCAGGGGGCGAACGCGCCCGACTCCGCGGGCGCTCTGCGGCGGAGTGTGTCAACGGGGGAGTGACTTAGGCCACGCTTACCTGGGCGACCAGGTGCCCTCGGTCCGCGTCAGCGGAACGGAGGCCCGCCGCGCGTCCGCAGGTGCGGACGCCACCGTGGCGTGTCGGGCGCACAGCGGAGGTTGCAGCGGTGTTGCAGCAGCACGGTGACGGCCGCGCTCAGGCGGCCGCGCGCAGCTCCCGGCGGCGCAGCTGCGCCGAGGCGGCCAGCGCGACCAGGCCGGCCGCCGCGAGCGCGGCGCCGACCAGGCTCGGCGCGGTGTAGCCGTGGCCGGCCGCGATGACCACGCCGCCCAGCCAGGCGCCCAGCGCGTTGGCGGCGTTGAGCGCGGAGTGGTTGAGCGCGGCGCCGAGCATCTGCGCCTCGCCGGCGACCTCCATGAGCCGCAGCTGCAGGCAGACGACCAGCGTCGAGGCGCTCAGCGCGAGCAGGAAGACGACGGCGAACAGGGTGGGGCCGGTGGCCGCCGCGGGGCCCACGACCAGCAGCAGCGCCAGGACGGTGACCATCGCGCCCACCAGCGAGCGGAACAGCGCGAGGTCGGCCAGCCGCCCGCCCAGCGCGGTGCCGAGGAAGCCGCCGACGCCGAAGGCCAGCAGCACCCACGGGACGGCGCCCCGGGGGAGCCCGGCGACGTCGGTGGTGATCGGGGCGATGTAGCTGTAGACGGCGAACATGCCGCCGAACCCGACCGTGGCCACGACCAGCGTGAGCAGCACCTGCGGCCGGCGCAGGGCGCCCAGCTCGGTGCGGATGCCGGTGCCGCCGTCCTGCCGCGTCGGCGGGACGACGGCGAGCACCGCGGCGACGGTCAGCGCGGCCAGCACGACCACGGCCCAGTACGCCGCGCGCCAGCCCAGCGTCTGGCCCAGCCAGGTGGCCGCGGGGACCCCGGCGAGGGTCGCGGCGGCCAGGCCGAGCATGACCGTGCTGACCGCCCGCCCGCGCAGCGCCGGCGGCACGAGCGCGGCGGCGACCAGCGAGGCGACGCCGAAGTAGGCGCCGTGCGGCAGGCCGCTGACGAACCGCGCCAGCAGCAGCGTCGTCGACCCGGAGGCGAGCGCGCTGAGCACGTTGCCGGCCAGGAACGCCGCCATGAGCCCGACCAGCAGGCCGCGGCGCGGCAGCCGCGACCCCAGCGCGGCGATGACCGGGGCGCCCACGACCACGCCGAGGGCGTAGGAGGAGATGACGTGGCCCGCGGTGGGGATGTCGACGCCGACCCCGGTGGCGATGTCGGGCAGCAGCCCCATCGTCACGAACTCGGTGGTGCCGATCGCGAACCCGCCCAGCGCCAGCGCGGCGAGGGCCACCGCCACGCGCGGGGTGCCCAGCGAGGTCGGCGCGGGGGCGGGCGGGGCGGCGGTGCGGGCAGTCACGTAGCCGTCCCAAGGACGCCGGCGCGGGGCGCATTCCCCGACCGGCGTGTCGGGTCAGCCGCGCGGGCCCCGGCGCAGCGCGAGCAGGTGGGCGGCGACCGCGGGCCGGCGCGGGGACCCGGCGGGCAGCACCTCGAGCAGGGTCTGCCAGGCGACGGCGTCGTCCCGGGCCTCGGGCAGCGCCGTCCAGCGCAGCAGCAGCTCCGGCCGCCGGCTGGCCACCACCGCGGCGCGCAGCGCGACGGCGGTGCGCCGGCGGGCCGCCGCGACGCCGGGCGCGCCGGAGCGCGGCAGCACGGGCCCGGTGTAGCGGTCGAGGGCGGCGGTGACCGCGCCCCGGTCGAGCAGCCGGCGCAGCGTGCCGACGTCGGTCTCCAGCGGGCCGAGCAGCCGGTAGGGACGCGACCCGACCAGCTCGGGACCGACCAGCCGGCGCAGCCGCGACAGCTCCGCGCGCACGGTGACCGCGGCGCCGCCGCCGTGGCACTCGGCGGCCAGCCGCTCGGCGCTGCGGCCCTCCCCCGTCGCGGCCGCCTCGGCCAGCAGCAGGAGCAGCTCGGAGTGGCGCAGCGAGAGCTCGACCGCCTCCTCGGCGCGGGTCAGCCGCGCCCGGTCGCGGCCGAGCACCTCCAGCAGCGGCGCGGCCTCCCGCGCCGGGGCCGCCGTCGTCCGGGCGGGTCGCTCGTCGCCCTGCTCCCGGTGCAGCCAGCGCAGCTCGGACTCCACCGCGGCGACCGTGGCGCGGACGAGGGTGAGCACGTGCGGGCTGGCCACGTGGTCGCCGCCGGTGACGTCGATGGCGCCGAGCAGCACCCCGGTGACCGGGTGGTGGACCGGGGCGGCCGAGCAGCTCCACGGCTGCACGGGGCGGCGGTAGTGCTCGCTGCCGAAGAACTGCACGGGGTGGTCGAGCGCCAGCGCCGTCCCGGGGGCGTTGGTGCCGGCGACGTCCTCCGACCAGCGGGCCCCGGGCACGAAGTTCATGTTCTCGGCCAGGCGGCGCAGCCGGGTGTCGCCCTCGACCCACAGCATCCGGCCGTCGGCGTCGGTGACCGCGACGATCATCCGGTCGGCCTCGGCGTCCTCGACCAGCAGGCGCCGGATCACCGGCAGCACCGGCGCCAGCGGGTGGCCGGCGCGGTAGGCGGCCAGGGCGTCGTCGAGCAGGTCCACCGGCGGGCCCTGGCCGTCGGGGTCCACGCCGCTGCCGAGGCTGCGCGCCCAGGACTCCCGGACGACCGGGCGGACGCCGGACCGCGAGGGCGGGGCACCGCGGGTCACGAACGTCTCGTGCGCGGCGCGCAGCTGCCGGGTGAGCTCCGGGGTGGGCCGGCCCTCGGGCAGCGCGAGCCACGGGCTGACGCCGGTCACGACGGAGTCCGGGGGCTGGGGCTCATGACCCGCCCATGGTGACGCGGATCCCAGGCCCGCGCCAGGGTGCGATCCCGCAGGTCAGCCGTCCGGGAGGTGCGGCGACGACCAGGTCACCTGATCGTCGAGCGTCCCACCCGACGTCCCACGGTCGGGTAGGACACCGAACGATCAGGTCACCTGGTCATCGCGGGCGCGGCGGGGCGACGTCCGGCGGGCGGGCGGGCAGCAGGGCCCGGGCGTCGCGGGCCCGCAGCGCACCGGCCCACAGCCCGGCGCCGTAGGCGAGGTCCTCCAGCCGGCGCGCGGCGGCGAAGCGCAGCAGCCCCACCCGCCCGCGGTGCGGCAGCCACCCGAGGACGGCGTCGGCGACGGCCAGGACGGCCAGCCCACGGCGGGCGCGGCGCGAGACCAGCGCCGCGGCGGCCGCCAGCGGCCAGTGGTGCCGGGTGGCGGCGCGGGCCAGCGTGCGGGCGCCGGCCGCGCTGCCGCGCACGACCAGCGCCGCGGCCAGCCCGTAGGGCGCCGGCCGTCCGGGACCGGCGAGCCGGCGGGCCAGCCGGACGGTGGCCGCGCCGAGGACGCCCGCGGCCAGCACCCGCCCGGGCCGCCCGCCGGCCACCGCGGGCACCAGCGCGGCGGCCGTCCACGGCGAGACCACCACGGGCGCGACCAGGCTGCCGTGCCGGGCGGCCAGCGGGGCGGCGCCGGTGCCGTAGACCGCGCGGCGGCGCAGCCAGGACCCGGTCGTGCTCGGGTGGTCGTGCGCCACCCGGGCGGCCGGCTCGTAGCGCACCCGCCAGCCGGCCGCGGTCAGCCGCCAGACCAGGTCGACGTCCTCGGCCACCCGCATGCCGGGATCGAACCCCTCCCCCAGGGCGGCGCGGCGGGCCAGCAGCGCGGCGCTGGGCACGTAGGACAGGCCGCTGAGCGGCGCGACCCGCGCCGGTGCCGGCCCCATGTCCAGCGCGCTGACCGCCGTCTCGTACGGCGTCACCCAGCCCGGCGCGGTCGACGGCAGCGCGGTCACGCGCGGGGCGACCAGCGCCAGCCGCGGGTCGGCCAGGTGCGGGAGCAGCGCCGCCAGCCAGCCGGGCTCGGGCACGCAGTCGGAGTCGAGGAAGGCCACCGCCGCCGTCGTCGCCGCGCGCAGGCCGGTGTCGCGCGCCGCCGCGGGCCCCCGCGACCGCTCGTGGCGCAGCACCTCCGCACCGGTGGCCGCGGCGGCCAGCGCGGCGGGGTCGGCCGAGCCGTCGTCGACCACGAGCACCCGCACGCCGGCGGTGACCGGGTCGGCGCGCAGCGCGGCCAGCAGGCGGGCGACGCCGTCGGCCCGGTCCCGCACCGGGACGACGACGGTGACGTCGGCGGGGCCGGGCGCGGGGCCGGCGGGCTCGGGTGTCGCCACCCCGGTGTCGAGCAGCCGGCCGGCGAGCGCGGCGCTCGACGCGTCGGTCACGGTGAGCCGGTCGCCGGCGAGCAGGGTGCGGGCGCGGGAGCTGAGGCGCAGCAACCGCAGCGGCGAGCCGCCGAGCAGCACCGCGCCGTCCTCCCGCCGGCGGGTGCCGGGGGCCAGCCGGACGGCGTAGCCGTCGGGCAGCCGGGCGTCCGGGGGCGGCGGGACCGCGGTCACCCGGCGAGGACCTCGGCGGTCGTCGTCAGCTCGACCAGCGGCGCGTAGAGGCCCATGAGGTGCAGCGCGCGGCGGTGGTCGTCGTCGCTGGAGCCGGCGCAGGCGTCGGTGACCACCCGCACCGGGACGCCGGCGTCGGCGGCCGGCAGCACGGTGGACACCACGCAGCAGTCGGTGGCCACCCCGGTGACGGTGACCGGGCCGCCGCCGACGACCCCGGCGAGCTCCGGGCCCCACTTGCCGAAGGTGGGCGCGTCGAGCACGCGGGCCCCGCCGGGGTCCTCGACCAGCCGGTAGAGCGGCGCGCCCGGCGGCTGCAGCGCGAAGGGGAACTGCGCGTAGTAGTCCACCCAGGCGCCCACCGGCTCGGCCGGCGCGACGAAGCGGGTGAACACCACCCGCTCGCCGAAGGCGGCCAC
Organism: Geodermatophilus tzadiensis; assembly: GCF_003002915.1. Classification (GTDB taxonomy): domain Bacteria; phylum Actinomycetota; class Actinomycetes; order Mycobacteriales; family Geodermatophilaceae; genus Geodermatophilus; species Geodermatophilus tzadiensis. The sequence continues at coordinate 114,918 of NZ_PVTG01000019.1, forward strand.
CAGCTCGCGGACCCGCGGGCGGACCTCCTCGAAGCGGGGCGCCGTCCACGGGGAGTCCGGGTCGCCGAAGACGTGCTGCAGGTCCACGACCACCAGCCAGCCGGGGAGATCGCTCACGGCCGGAGGCTAACCGGGCGCTCCGGAGCCCCGGGGTGAGGACAGGCTAACCTCACCGCGACCCGACCCGAGGAGAACCGTCATGTCCCACCGCCCCCTCACCCGGCGCGCCGCCCTGGTCGCGGCCGCCCTGACCACCGCCGGGGCGCTGGCCGCGTGCGGCTCCGGCGGCGGCTTGTCCGAGAGCTCCTCCGCGTCGTCCGCCGGCGGCGGGGACGGGGCGTTCCCGGTCACCGTGAGCACCGCCTTCGGCGACGTCGAGATCCCCGAGGAGCCGCAGCGCGTGGTGGCGCTGGGCTGGTCGGACGCCGAGACGGCGCTGGCGCTGGGCGTGCAGCCGGTGGGCGCCAGCGACTGGCTGGGCTTCGGCGGCGAGGGCGTGGGCCCGTGGGCCGAGGGCCGCTACGACGAGGCACCGGAGATCATCGAGACGCTCGAGCCGAGCCTGGAGGCGGTCGCCGCGCTGGAGCCCGACCTCATCCTCGACACCCGCTCCGACGGCACCCGGGAGCGCTACGACCAGCTCCGCCGGATCGCCCCGACCGTCGGCGTCCCCGAGGGCGCCGAGCAGTACCGGACGACGTGGCAGCAGCAGCTGGAGCTGGTCGGCCAGGCGCTGGGTCGCAGCGAGGAGGCCGAGCAGCTGCGCACCGACCTCGAGCAGGGCTTCGCCGACGCCGCCGCCGCCAACGCGGACTTCGACGGCACCGAGGTCGCCGTCGGCGCCTACACCTCCGAGGGCTTCGGCGCCTACGTCCGCGGCGACACCCGGGTGGACTTCATGGAGGCGCTCGGCTTCACCAACAAGCCGGCGATCGAGGACCTCGCCGGCGAGAGCTTCTTCGTCCCGGTGTCCGACGAGCAGGTCGGCCTGCTCGACGCCCCGCTGACCGTCGTCTTCCCGATCTTCGTCGACCCGGCGCAGATCACGGGCAACCCGCTGTGGCAGACGCTGGGCTCGGTGCAGGCCGGCAACGCCCTCGTACTGGAGGACGAGGCGCTCGTGAACGCCTTCTCCAGCGGCTCGGTGCTGGGCACGGAGTACGCGCTGCAGAACGCCGTCCCGCTGTTCGCCGAGACGCTGCAGGGCTGAGCGCCCTCAGCGCACCACGGGAGGCCGTCCCGGCACCGCCGGGGCGGCCTCCTGCGCCCGCACGGCCGGCCGGCGCAGCGCCAGCGTGCCCAGCAGCCCGACCGCGAAGGCGACCAGCACGCCGAGGTTGGCGAAGGCCCACGCGCCCTCGCGGCCGCCGAGCCCGAGCGGGCCGAGCAGGTAGCCCTGCCAGTCCAGCCAGCCGGCCAGGCCGTTGGTGACCAGCCCCCAGCCCAGGACGGTGCCCACCGCCAGGAGCACCAGCGGCACCGCCGGGACGGCGCCGTAGCGGCCGCGGGCGTCGTAGAGGTCGGCCTCCGCGTAGTCGCGGCGGCGCAGCGCGAGGTCGCCCAGGAACACGCCGCACCAGGCGGCGATCGGCACGCCCAGGGTGATGAGGAAGCCCTGGAACTGCACGAAGAAGCCCCCGGTGGCGAGGAAGACCACCCAGATCGCGCCGAGCACCATGAGCGTGCCGTCGATGCCGGCCGCCACCGGGCGGGGCACCCGGACACCGGCGGCCAGCAGCGACAGGCCCGACGAGTAGATGTCCAGCAGCGCCCCGCCGACCAGGCCGAGCACCGCGACGACGACGAAGGGCACGAGGAACCAGGTCGGCAGGATCGAGCCCAGGGCGCCGACCGGGTCGGCGCCGATCGCGGCCGACAGCTCGGCGTCCGAGGCGGCCAGCAGCAGCCCGGTGCCCAGCAGCACGACCGGGGCGAGGGCGCCGCCGAACGTCGTCCAGCCGACGACGCCGCGGGTGGACGCCGTGCGGGGCAGGTAGCGCGAGTAGTCGGCCGCGGCGTTGACCCAGCCGAAGCCGTAGCCGGTCATCGCCAGCACCAGCGCGCCGACCACGGCCGCCGTCGTCCCGCCCGGCGTGGCGGTGACCGCCGACCAGTCGACCTCCCCGGCGACGAGCACCACGTAGACCACGGTGAGCACGCCGCTGACCACGGTGATCCACCGCTGCATGCGCATGATCGCGTCGAAGCCGAGCACGCCGCCGGCGACCACGAGCGCGGCGACGACGAGCAGGGCCACCACCTGCGTCGCCGTCCCGCCGCTCCAGCCGAGCTGGCCGAACACCGTGGCCGTGGCCAGCGTGGCGAGGCTGACCAGCACCGTCTCCCAGCCCACGGTGAGCACCCAGGACAGCACCGCGGGCACCCGGTTGCCGTGCACGCCGAAGGCGGCACGGCTGAGCACCAGGGTGGGCGCCGAGCCGCGCTTGCCGGCGATCGCGACCAGCCCGCACAGCAGGAAGGACACGACGATGCCCACGACACCGGCGACCAGCGCCTGGGCGGCCGAGATGCCGAAGCCCAGCAGGAACGAGCCGTAGGCCAGGCCGAGCACGCTGACGTTCGCGCCGAACCACGGCCAGAACAGCTGCCGCGGGGAGCCCCGGCGCTCGTCCTCGGCGATGACGTTGATGCCGTTGGTCTCGACGGCGACCCGACCGGCCGGCGCCGTGCTCCCGGGGACCTGGTCGGCGACCGGCTGGTGCGCCACGGTGGACTCCTCTGCTCCGACGGCGGTGGCCGTCATCCTGCTGCAGGAGGCACTGTGCCCGACCACCCGCGCGCGATCGTCCCCACCGGCCACGTCGAGCCCGTGCCCCGGCGCGTGCGGGCGGTGCTCGGTGGCGTGGTCGTCCTGGACACCCTGCGCGCGCGGTACGTGTGGGAGTGGCCGCCCTACCCGCAGTACGTGGTCCCGCTCGAGGACGTCGCGCCCGGCGTGCTGGCCGACGAGGGCGAGGTCGCCGGGACGCCGGTGGGCACCGCGGCCCGGCACGGGCTGCGCGCCGGCGGCCTCGAGCGGCCCGGCGCGGCGCTCGTGCACACCGGCGACCGCGTCCCCGAGCTGGCCGGCCACGTCCGCCTCGACTGGGCCGCGCTCGACGCGTGGTTCGAGGAGGACGAGGAGGTCTTCGTCCACCCGCGCAACCCCTACGCCCGGGTCGACGCCATCCGCTCGTCGCGGCGGGTGCGGATCGAGCGCGACGGCGTGGTGCTGGCGGAGTCGGCGTCGCCGGTGCTCGTCTTCGAGACCGGGCTGCCCACCCGCTCCTACCTGCCGCGCACCGACGTCCGCTGGGAGCACCTCACGCCCAGCGGCACGGTCACGCAGTGCCCCTACAAGGGCCGGACCAGCGGGTACTGGTCGATCCAGGGGGTCGACGACGTCGCGTGGTGCTATGACTTCCCGACGCGCGAGCTGACGCCGATCGCCGGCCTGGTCGCCTTCTACGACGAGGAGGTGGACGTGGTCGTCGACGGCGTCCGCCAGGAGCGGCCGCGGACGCACATGCGCTGACAGTGAGGATGTCTGCGGCGCCATCGGGCGCGGTCTGACCCTGAGTGCTGACCGACGCCTGGCTGTCTTGGCTGAGATCTGTCGGCCGTGCC
>NZ_PVTG01000020.1 GCF_003002915.1 Geodermatophilus tzadiensis
CAGGACTACGCCGCCCGCCGACGAGCCGAAGGCCTGAGCAACCTCGAGATCATCCGCTGCCTCAAGCGCTACATCGCCCGCGAGATCCACCACGTGCTGACCGCTTGACGAGGCATAGGAGCATCTCAGCGCAGCCGGCCGTCCGCCCCGACGTCCCAGCGCCCGACGGCGGCGGTCAGCCGGGCGGCGATGCCGGCGAGCAGCCGCGCGCCCTCCGCGGCCGAGGCGCCGGCCGGGTCGCCGAGCACGCCGGTCGGGCTCACCCCGCGCACGCCCTCGGCCCGCAGCCGTGGCAGCAGCTCGGCGATCGGCGCCGTCTCGCCCGCGACGGACCGGTCGGTCCGCACTCCGCCTGGTTCCACGTGCAACAGCAGTGACGTCTCGGTGCGCCCGGCGTGCGCGTCCCCGCCGGCGACGCCGCACGGGAACCAGGCGGCGTCGCGGCCCTCGGCGCGCAGCTGCGGGACGGCGGCGCGCAGCGCGTCGAGGTTGCCGCCGTGGCCGTTGACGACCAGCAGCCGGCCCGCCCAGCGACAGGCCGAGCGGCCGTACTCGACGAGCAGGGTGGTCAGCGCCGCGGTGCCGATCGAGACGGTGCCGGGGAACCCCTCGTGCTCGCCGCTGGCGCCGTAGGGGACGGCCGGCGCGACGACCGCGTCCAGCCCCGCCCCCCGGACCACCGCCTCGGCGACGGTGGTGTCGGTGGCCAGCGGCAGGTGGAGGCCGTGCTGCTCGACCGAGCCCAGCGGGACGACCACCAGCGGCCGGTCGGGCAGCTCCGGCCACGCGGCGCCGGCCAGGTCGGGCACCGCGCCAGCCTAGGCGGCCGCGGCCACCTCGTCGGACACGTCGTCGGGCAGCTCCCACGGCCGGACGACGACCACCAGGACGACGATCGCGGTGACCAGCGCCGCGACCACGACCGTGCCGATGGCGACCGCGTCGTTGCCGAGCAGGCCGACCAGCGGGGCGACGACCGCGCCGACGCCGAACTGCACCGCCCCGAGCAGCGCCGCCGCGGTGCCGGCCGCCTCGCCGTGCCGGGACAGCGCCAGCGCGGGGGCGTTGGGCAGCGCCAGGCCCGAGCTGAACAGCACCGCCCACAGCGGCAGCGCCACCGCCCAGAGCCCGCCGGTGCCGGTGCCGGCGAGGACGACCAGCACCGCGCCGGCCAGCGCGCCGCCCACGGTGCCGGCCACCAGGACCTGGGCCGGGGAGAACCGGCGCAGCACGACCGGGTTGAGCTGGGTGGCGCCGATCAGCCACACGGCGCCGGCGCCGAAGAGCAGGCCGAACTGCTGCTCGTCGAGGCCGAACTGGTCCTGGAAGACGAACGAGGAGCCCGACACGTAGCTGAACAGCCCGGCCATCGTCAGGCCGGCGACCAGCACGAGGCCGACGTAGGCGCGGTCGCGCAGCAGGCCGCGGTAGCTGCGCAGCGTCCCGGCGACGCCGCTGCTGCGCCGCCGCTCGGGCGGCAGCGTCTCGCGCACGGAGAACCAGCCGAGGACGAGCAGGGCGAGGCCGTACAGGCCGAGGATCAGGAACACGCCCCGCCACGAGGTGAAGCGCAGGACCTCCCCACCCACCGTGGGGGCGAGGACCGGGGCCGCGCCGAGGACGAGGAAGAGCCGGGACAGCATCGTCGCCGCGGCGCGACCGGAGAACAGGTCGCGCACGACCGCCAGGGCGATCACCGCGCCGGCCGCGGTCCCGACGCCCTGCAGGAAGCGCAGCAGCCCGAGCACGGCGATCGACGGCGCGACGAGCACCAGCAGCGAGGCGACGACGTGCAGCGCGGTGCCGGCCAGCAGCGGCTTCTTGCGGCCGAGGGCGTCCGACAGCGGGCCGAGCACCAGCTGGCCCAGCGCCAGGCCGACCAGGGTGCCGGTGAGCGTGAGCTGCACCGTCGCCGAGTTCGTCCGCAGGTCGTCGGCGATGGTGGGCAGGGCGGGCAGGTACATGTCGATCGTCAGCGGGCCGAGCGCCACGAAGGCGCCGAGGGTGAGTGCGGTGCGCGCCGTCCCCGGCCGGTCGATGACGGCGGGCGCGGCGGCCGGCCGGTCCTGGGTGGTGGTCACGACGTTGGCGAAGGCAACCGACTGCCGATCCATTCCGGTACGCCGGGGTGTCGTCCGTGTCACGGAGCCGATCCGGGGAACGGCAGGGTCATGACCACCGACTCGCAGGACGCCACCGCCAAGGTCGCCGGACTCCTCAAGGGGCAGAGGATCGGCTTCCTCACCACGACCATGCCCGACGGGCGGCTGACCAGCCGGCCCATGGCGTTGCAGGAGGTCGAGTTCGACGGCGACCTGTGGTTCTTCGCCGAGCACGACGCCCCCTGGCTCGGCCACGTGCAGGCCTCGCCGCAGGTCAACGTCGGCGTCGGCTCGGGCGGCACGTGGGTCTCGCTGACCGGGACCGCGCGCGTCGTCGACGACGTCGCGAAGAAGAAGGAGCTGTGGAACGCCGGTGTCGAGGCCTGGCTGCCGCAGGGGCCCGAGGACCCCTCCGTCGTCCTGGTGAAGGTCGACGGCGACACCGCGGAGTACTGGGACAGCCCCGGCAACCGGCTGGCGACGGCGCTGAGCTTCGTCAAGGCCAAGGCCACCGGCGCGCAGCCCGACACCGGGGAGAAGGACGTCGTCGACCTGCCCTGACGAGGGGCACCCAGCGGACTCCCAGGCGGGTCACCGGGCCCGCTCAGGGACGGCGACGACCCTCCGGGATGCCCCTCCCCGGGCACCCCGCGACCGCGGGGCGCCCGGGGCGGGGGTCCACCCGCCCCGGAGGTGCCCCGTGCTCACCCTCGCCCTGCTCGTCGCCCTGCTGCTCACCATGACGCTGGCCGACCTCGCGCCCGGCCTGCTGCCGGAGGGGTCGGGGCCGGTGGTCGCCCCGATCCGCTGAGCCGGTCCGCCGAGCCGGTCAGCCGAGCTGCAGGCCCGCCAGCGGCGACTCGTCGCAGGCCTTCGCCGGCGGGAGCGACGGCATGCCGAGCAGCGTCGGCTGGCCGCGCACCGGGCCGGTGTGCGAGTGGTCGAGGTGGCTGCGCGGCGCGACCAGGTCGGCGTCGCGGGCGGCCAGCGCCGACTCGCCGTACCCCTGCACGCACTCGGGGTCGGGGCCGTCCAGCGGCAGGCCGGTGAAGAACTTGGCCGCCATGCAGCCGCCGCGGCAGGCGTCGAAGTGGGCGCACCTCGTGCACGCGCCACCGGTCTGCGGGCTGCGCAGCTCGGCGAACAGGTCGCTGTGCTGCCACACCCGCTGGAAGCCGCCCTCCCCGCGCACGTTGCCGGCGAGGAACTGCTCGTGGATGGCGAACGGGCAGGCGTAGACGTCGCCGACCGGGTCGATCAGGCACACCACGCGCCCGGCACCGCAGAGGTTGAGGCCCGGCAGCGCCTGCCCGTAGGCCGACAGGTGGAAGAACGAGTCGCCGGTGAGCACCCGGTCGCCGTTGGCCAGCAGCCAGGAGTACAGCTCGCGCTGCTGGGCCTGGGTGGGGTGCAGCTGGTCCCAGACGTCCGCGCCGCGGCCCGACGGGCGGAACCGGGTGATCCGCAGCTGGGCGCCGTAGCGGTCGGTGAGCGCCCGGAAGTCGTCGAGCTGGGAGACGTTCTCCCGGGTGACGACGACGGAGACCTTGACGTCCTTCATCCCGGCCTCGGCGAGGTTCTCCAGCGCCCGGGTCGCGGTGGCGAAGGAGCCGGCGCCGCGGACGCGGTCGTTGACCTCCGCGGTGGCGCCGTCGAGGGAGATCTGCACGTCGACGTAGTCGGTGGCCGCCAGCTGCGCGGCGCGGGCCCGGTCGAGCTTGACGCCGTTGGTGGAGAACTTGACGCCGACGTCGTGGCCGATGGCGTAGTCGAGCAGGTGCCAGAAGTCCGGCCGCACGGTGGGCTCGCCGCCGCCGACGTTGACGTAGAAGACCTGCATCCGCTGCAGCTCGTCGATGACGCCCTCGGCCTCGGCCGTCGTCAGCTCGCGCGGGTCGCGCCGGCCCGAGGAGGACAGGCAGTGCACGCACGCCAGGTTGCAGGCGTAGGTGAGTTCCCACGTCAGGCAGATGGGGGCGTCGAGGCCGTACTCGAACTGGTCGACGAGGCGCCCGCCGGTCGGGCGTTCCGGGACGACGGCGGTCACAGGATCTCCTGGTTCGTCTCGGCCTCGGTGCAGGGGCCCGCCGCGAGGGTTGAACGGCTCTCCTGCAGGGTCCCGCCGCGAGCCTGCGAGCGGTGGGGGGCAGGAGGGTCCTTCTCGGGGGGCAGCGAGGTCCTTCGTTCGATCATCTGGGAGCGGGCGAGGTCGGCCAGCGCCGTGACGTAGGCGGGCCGCTGGGCCTCGGGCACACCGCACGCGACCAGCGTCGCGTCGGCGCTGGGGTGGTCGGCCAGCGTCTCCACGACGGTGACCAGCGTCTTCGACTTGAGGAAGGACAGCTTCCGGTTGCCGAAGTGGTAGACGAGCGCCCCGAACGGCTCCGGCCGCAGGGCCACCGACCGGGCGCGCCGCCACGGCAGAGCCGGGTCGAAGACGGCTGCGGCCGGAGCGGTCGAGGTCATCTCGGTCGGCTCAGTAGACGCCGCACATGCCGTCGATGGAGACCTCCTCGACGAGGGACTCCTCGACCAGCGCCTCCTCGGCCACGGCGGTCTGGGTCTCGGCCTGCGTCTCGGTCTGGGTCGTCTCGGGCATGCGGACCTCCGGGTTCCGGGGGACGGGGATGGCGAGGACGTTAGAGACACCGGGTGCCACCGGCAAGGGCGCCGGTGTCCCCGGTCACGGTCCCCCGTCCGGTCGGTGGGGGCGTCCCTGGCCGACCGGGTGGGCCAGGATGGAGGGGTGAGCATGCCGCTGGGCCACCCCGTGGCCGTCGTCCCCCGGACCGGCGTGGCCACCCCCCGCCCGGTCGGCGGGGTGCGGGCGGCGACCCGGGCCCGCATCGAGCAGGCGGCGCTGGAGCTGTTCACCGCCGCGGGCTTCGAGCAGGTGACGATCGAGGAGATCGCCGCGGCCGCGCACACCAGCCGGCGCACCTTCTTCCGGCACGTCGGCAGCAAGGCCGACGCCGTCTGGGGCGACTTCACCGGGCACGTCGAGCGGCTCGCGCGGCTGCTCGAGGAGGCCGGCGACGACGTCCCGGTGCTGGCGGCCGTCTTCGGTGCCTACGTCGAGGTCAACGACTACGCCGCCGCCGACCTGCCCCTGCTGCGCCAGCGGATGCGGCTGATCCTCACCGAGCCGGCGCTGCTGGCGCACTCCCAGGTGCGCTACGCCGACGTCGACCGGGTGGTCGCCGACTACGTGGCCCGCCGCTGCGGCCAGGACCCCGCCGCGCTGCTGCCGCGGATGGTGGCCACGGCGACCCGCGCGGCGGCCACCACCGCGTTCGAGGTGTGGCTCGCCGACGAGTCCGCCTCGCTGGCCGACACGCTGCGCGCCGCCTTCCACCAGCTCGCCACCGGCTTCCCGCAGCTGCGCGCCGGGGCCTAGGAGCTCTCCGCCACGCCCGCGGACGCCCCGGGGAGGTCACCCCTCCTGCGCCTCGCGCAGGCCCTCCAGCAGGCGGTCGACGTCGGAGTCGTCGGTGTAGGGCGCCATCCCGACGCGCATGCCGCCGGCGTCGCCGAGGCCGAGCCGCCGGGAGGCCTCGATCGCGTAGAAGTTGCTCGCCGGGGCGTTGACGCCGCGGGCGGCCAGCGCGCGGGACACCTCGGCGGCCGGCCGGTCGGCGAAGGTGAGCAGCAGCGTCGGCGTCCGGTGCCGCGCGCGCGACCACAGCGTGACGCCGGGCAGCTCCTCGACGGCGTCCTCCACGCGCTGCCGCAGCCGGTCCTCGTGCGCCTCGACGGCGGCCATGCCCGCGACCAGCCGGGCGCGACGGTCGCCGTCGGACCCGCCGAGCGCGGCCAGGTAGTCGACCGCCGCGGTGGTGCCGGCGAGCAGCTCGTAGGGCAGCGTGCCCAGCTCGAAGCGCTCGGGGACGGCGTCGGTGGAGGGCAGCAGCTTGTCCGGGTGCAGCGTCTCCAGCAGCGCCGGCGCGGCGACGACGCAGCCCAGGTGCGGGCCGAGGAACTTGTAGGGCGAGCAGGCGTAGAGGTCGGCGCCGAGCGCGGCGACGTCGACGGCCGCGTGCGCGGTCAGGTGCACGCCGTCCACGTAGGCGAGCGCGCCGACCCGGTGCGCCAGGGCGGTGATCGCCGGGACGTCGGGGCGGGTGCCGATCAGGTTGGAGGCGCCGGTGACGGCGACCAGCCTCGTGCGCTCGCCGACCACCGCGGCGACCGCCTCGGGCGTCAGCTCGCCGGTGGCCGGGTCGAGGTCGGCCCAGCGGACGGTGGCCCCGCGGGCGGCGGCGGCCTGCACCCACGGCCGGACGTTGGCGTCGTGGTCGAGGCGGGTGACCACGACCTCGTCGCCCGGACCCCACCCCGCGGCCAGCGCGCGGGACAGGTCGTAGGTCAGCTGGGTCATCGAGCGGCCGAAGACGACGCCGCCGGGGTCGCTCCCGACCAGGTCGGCGACCGCGGCCCGGGCGGCCACGACGACGGCGTCGGCGTTGCGCTCGGCCTCGGTGACCGAGCCGCGGTTGGCGATCGGCGAGCCGAGGGTGGCCGCGACGGCGTGCGCGACCTGGCGGGGGACCTGCGAGCCGCCCGGCCCGTCGAAGTGCGCGGCACCGGCCCGCAGCGCGGGGAAGTCCGCCCGGACGGCGGCGACGTCGTAGGTCGTGGCAGTGGTCACCCCCGCAGCATGCCCGCTGTCCCGGCGGCAGGGGCCGACGGCACTGGCCGGTCGGGCAGGTGCACCTGACCGGACGGCCCGACCTGCTCCTCCGGTCGGCCGGTTCCCACCCGGGACCCCTGCCGGGGAGGGGGACGCCGCTCCTAGCGTCCCGCCCGACGGCTCCGCAGGCAGACGGAAGGACCCCTCCCATGCAGGTCGAAGAACTCCTCAAGCCCTTCCCCATCAAGGAGTTCCACCCGTTCCCCCGGGCGCTCATGGGCCCGGGCGCGCACGAGATCATCGGCCCCGAGGCGCTGAAGCTGGGCTTCACGAAGACGCTGATCATGACGTCGGGCCTGCGCGGGTCGAACATCGTCGAGAAGATCGCCGAGTCGATGCGCTACCACGGCCTCGAGGTCGTCGTCTACGACAAGGTGGAGTCCAACCCCAAGGACTACAACGTCATGGACGCCGTCGCGCTGTACCAGGAGAACCAGTGCGACAGCTTCGTCTCCATCGGCGGCGGCTCCAGCCACGACGCCTGCAAGGGCGCGCGCATCTCGGTCGCCCACGACGGCCGCAGCGTCAACGAGTTCGAGGGCTTCAACCAGTCGGAGAACCCGAAGAACCCGCCGCACATCGCCGTCTCGACGACGGCCGGCACCGGCTCGGAGACCTCCTGGGCCTACGTCATCACCGACACCACGACCGATCCGGACAACCCGCACAAGTACGTGGCCTTCGACGACCACTGCCTGGCCACGCTGGCGATCGACGACCCGGTCCTGTACTTCGACTGCCCGATCGACTACACCGCGCAGTGCGGCTTCGACGTCCTCGCCCACGCCAGCGAGCCCTACGTCTCCCGGCTGGACTTCCCGCCGTCGCTGGGCAACGCGCTCTACGCCATCAAGCTGACCGACCAGCACCTGCGCCAGGCGGTGTGGAACGGCCAGGACCTCGGCGGCCGGCAGGGGATGATGTACGCCCAGTACATCGCCGCGCAGGCGTTCAACTCCGGCGGCCTGGGGATCATCCACTCGATCAGCCACGCGGTGAGCGCCTTCTACGACACCCACCACGGGCTGAACAACGCGGTCGCCCTCCCCCGCGTCTGGGCGTTCAACATGCCCACGCAGTACCAGCGCTTCGCCGACATCGCCGAGGCCATGGGCGTGGACACCCACGGCATGACCGCCCCGCAGGCCGCCGACGCCGCCCTGGCCGCCGCCATCCGGCTGCTGCGCGACGTGGGCATCCCGGAGAAGTTCACCGACGTCACCCAGGACAGCTACTCCAAGAACCGGCTGGGCCAGGGCCCGACGAAGTTCTACGAGCAGGCCAGCGTCATCAAGGGCGACGACACCGACGTCGACCGGATCACCCACCACGTGCTCGGCGACGCCTGCACCCCCGGCAACGCCAAGGAGTGCACCTTCGAGACCGTGCGGCCGGTGGTCGAGCACTGCATGAACGGCGACCTCGACGACCTCCTGTCCTGACCGACCTCCCGTGGGGCGGGGTGACGGGTCCGTCACCCCGCCCCTCTCCCTCGCACGAGGAGCCTCGTTGACCGTCCAGCCCGTCCCCGCCGACCCCGCGCCGGCCGACTTCGACAGCCCCGACGACGTCGCCCGCGCGTTCGCCGAGCAGGGGTACATCACCGACCGGCGGCTGGCGACGACGACGTTCGTGATGAGCCGCCTGGCCAAGCCGCTGCTGCTCGAGGGCCCGGCCGGGGTGGGCAAGACCGAGCTGGCCAAGACGCTGGCCGCCGCCACCGGCCGCCGGCTGCTGCGGCTGCAGTGCTACGAGGGCCAGGACGAGACCAAGGCCCTCTACGAGTGGGACTACGGCAAGCAGCTGCTCTACACGCAGATCCTGCGGGAGAAGACCGCGCAGCTGCTCGCCGACACCGACACCCTCGAGGCCGCGGTGGAGCGGGTGGCCGGCGCGGACAGCGCGTTCTTCAACGAGCGCTTCCTCGCGCCCCGGCCGCTGCTGGAGGCGATCCGGTCGGAGGAGCCGGTGGTGCTGCTCGTCGACGAGGTCGACCGCGCGGACGAGGCGCTGGAGGCGGTGCTGCTGGAGATGCTCGCCGAGTACCAGGTCTCCGTCCCCGAGCTCGGCACCTTCGTGGCGAGGCAGGCGCCCTACGTCGTGCTGACGTCGAACAACACCCGCGACCTGTCGGCCGCGCTCAAGCGGCGTTGCCTGCACCTGTTCCTCGAGTACCCCGACGCCGACCGCGAGCTGGAGATCCTGCGGTCGAAGCGGACCGGGCTGGGCGACGCCGCGGCGCAGCGGCTGGTCGACGTCGTGCGGGGCCTGCGGGGCCTGGACCTGCGCAAGGCGCCGAGCATCTCCGAGACGATCGACTGGGCCCGCACGCTGGCGGTGCTCGGCGTCGGCGAGCTCGACGCCGAGGTCCTCGCCGACACCGTCTCCGTCGTCGCCAAGTACGAGCGCGACGTGGAGCGCTCGCGGCAGGCGCTGCCGCGGCTGGTCGACCCCAACGCGACCGTGCCGTCGTCCCTGCAGCACGACCACGGCCCCGGGCACACCCACTCGCACGGGTCGCACACCCACGGCGGGCACAGCCACGACCACGACCACACCGGCCACGACCACACCGGCCACGACCACGGCGACCACACCGACCACGGCGACCACCCCGCCGACGACGGCCGGCGGGTGCGGGCGGCCAAGGACACCCCCGGCCGGCACGACGACTCCTTCGGCGCGCGCGGCGGCCCCGCGGACGCACCGGGCGTGCCCAGGCAGGTGCGGGCCGGGCAGGGCGCGCGGTCGTTCGCCGGCAACCGCGGCGGCGCGCGGCGCCGGCCGGTCTGATGGAGGCGGCGCTGCACCGGTTCGTCCGTCTGCTGCGGCTGCGCGGGATGCGGGTGTCCACCGCCGAGGCCGTGGACGCCTTCGCCGCGGCGACCGCCGTGGGGGTCGGCGACCGGGCCGCGCTGGAGGCGGCGCTCGGGGCGGCGCTGCTCAAGGACCGCCGCGACGCCGAGGTCTTCGCCGACACCTTCGCCCGGTTCTTCACGCTGCGGCCGGTGGTCGAGGCCGAAGAGGGCCACGGGCACGCCCACGACGACCTGGAGGACACCGGCGAGCTGACCCGGATGACCTGGTCGCCGGAGCCGCCGACCGACGTCCAGGAGGGGCACAGCCACGGCAAGCCGGTCGACATCCGCGACTTCTTCCGCCCCGAGGACCTCGCCGCGCAGTACAACCTGCACCAGGAGGCGAACAAGATCGACCTGGCCTCGCTGACCCAGCAGATCGTGCTGTCCTCGGAGAGCCCCGCCGGGCCGGCCGACGACGCCCAGCAGGTCCAGCTGGAGGTGTCGCGGCTGCACGACCCGGGCCTGCCCGGCGACCTGGTGCGCGCAGGCGGCACGCCGATGGACGTCGAGCTGACGGTGGCCCAGCAGCAGGCGCTGCGCGACTGGCTGGCCGACCCCGTCGGCGACCTCGACCCGGAGGTCGCCGAGGCGCTGCGCCGCCAGCTCGCCGGGGTGATCGAGGACCTGCCCGAGCTGCTGGCCGCGCACCTGCAGAAGCTCGCCGAGATGACCGAGCTGGCCATCGAGGAGCGCGAGCTGGCCCGGGCGCCGGTGGAGAAGATCACGGAGTCGGAGCGGGCGCGGATCGAGGAGTCGCTGCGCCGGCTGGCCACCTCGCTGCACGGCGGGCTGACCCACAAGAAGCGGCAGTCACCGCGCGGGCGGGTCGACGTCTCCCGCACGATGCGTCGCAACCTGCGCTACGACGGCGTCCCGTTCCGGCCGGTGACCACCCGGCTGGCCGAGGACAAGCCGCGGCTGGTCGTGGTGGCCGACGTGAGCCTGTCGGTGCGGACGACGGCGCGGTTCAGCCTGCACGTCGTCCACGCGCTGCAGGACGTGTTCGCCCAGGTGCGCACGTTCGCCTTCGTCGACGACGTCGTGGAGATCACCGACCTGTTCGACGAGCACCCCCTCGAGCACGCGCTCGGGCTGGTGTTCGGCGGGGACGTCGTCGACGTCGACGCCTCCAGCGACTACGGCACGGTCTTCGCCACGCTCGCCGCCGACCACTCCGGCGCGTTCACCCGCCGCTCCACGCTGCTGGTGCTCGGCGACGGCCGCGGCAACGGCAACACCCCGCGACTCGACGTCTTCGGCGACCTGACCCGCCGGGTGCGCGAGACGATCTGGCTGACCCCCGAGCCGCGCTACTCCTGGGCGCTGGGCGGCTGCGACCTGCCCGCGTACGCCGAGTACTGCGACCGGGTGGAGGTCATCCGCGACCACTCGGGCCTGGAGAGCTGGGCGACCGACGTCGTCACCCGTGCCTCGTCCCGCTGATCAGGGGCCGCCGTGCCGCCCGCGGGGCTGGGGGACGGGGCCGCTCCCGCCGCCCCACGCCGGCGGTCCGCCGGGAGGCGGCCCGCCCAGGGTGACGACGCGGTCCAGCTCCTCGGTGTCCCGGGGGCCGAGGGTCACCTCGCCCGCCGCGAGCAGGTCCTCCAGCTGGGCGACCGAGGTGGCGCTCGGGATGACCAGCACGTTCGGGGAGCGGGCCAGCAGCCACGCGATGGCCACCTGCACGGGAGCCGCCCCCAGCCGCCGGGCGACGGCGTCGAGGGCCGCTGCCTGGGCCGGGCCCATCTCCCCCATCGGGAAGAACGAGGTGTAGGAGACCCCCTCCAGCGCCGTGTAGGCGATGCCGTCCCGGGCGAGGTCGTCGACCAGGGCGTCGTCGGTGCGGTGGATCAGGTTGTAGTGGTTCTGCACGCAGGCCAGCGGGGCGGTGCCGCGGGCCTCGGCGACCTGCCGGCCGGTGACGTGGCTGACGCCGAGCTGGCGGACCAGCCCCTCCTGCCGCAGCCGGTCCAGCGCCTCGAGCGGCTCCCCGAGGGAGCGCTCGCCCGGCTCGCCGAGACCCGGCATCCGCAGGTTGGCGACGGGCAGCGCGTCGAGGCCGAGGTGCTCGAGGTCCTCCTCCACCGACCGGCGCAGCTCGCCCGGCGTCAGCGCCTCGTCCCAGCCGCCGTCCGGCGTCCGGCGGGCGCCGACCCGCGTGACGATGACCAGGCCGTCGGGATAGGGGTGCAGGGCCTCGCGGATCAGGTCGTTCACCACGTGCGGCCCGTAGAGGCCGCTGGTGTCGACGTGGTCGACACCGAGCTCGACGGCCCGGCGCAGGACGGCGAGCGCGGCGCCGCGGTCGGCCGGGGGCCCGGTGACCCGCGGCCCGGTGAGCTTCATGCCGCCGAACCCCAGGCGGTGCACGGTCCGGTCGCCCAGGGGGACCCGTCCGGACCTCGTCGCGGTGGTCGTCATGTCGCGCCACGCTAGGGTCGGCCGGAGGCCGTCCGACACCGTCGGCCGGCGGCCCCCGGCGTGCCCGTCACCGCTCGTGGAACCGGATCGGGCGTGTCGTCGACCACACCGAGCGTGTCCCCGCGTGTCGTCGGCGTGTCCCTCCGCCACGTGCCGGTGCGAGACTCCCGGGGTGAGCGCCGAGCTGACCTTCTCCGACTCGATCGTCGTCGCCGCCCCGGCGGAGGCGGTGTACGACCTGGTCAGCGACGTGACCCGCACCGGCGAGTGGAGTCCGGTCTGCGTGGCCTGCTGGTGGGACGAGGGCGCCACCGGCGCGGTGGGCGACTGGTTCACCGGCCGCAACGTCACCCCGGAGCGCACCTGGGAGACGCGCAGCCAGGTGGTGGCCGCCGACCGGGGCCGGGAGTTCGCGTGGGCGGTCGGCGGCTCGCGGGCGCGCTGGGGCTACACGCTCGAGCCGGTGGAGGGCGGCACGCGGCTGACCGAGTCGTGGGCGTTCCTGCCCGACGGGCTGGCGTTCATGGCCGAGCGCTACGGGGACCGGGCGCAGGAGCAGGTGGAGGCCCGCACCCGCGCCGCGCACGAGGGCGTCCCGGCCACCCTCGCCGCGATCAAGCGCATCGCCGAGGCCTGAGCCCGGGCAACTCCGCGGACGTGCACGGGGCAGCTCCGCGGACGTGCTCAGATGAGGCCGAGCTTGGAGCCGGCGTAGACCGCCTCGGCGCGGCGGGACACCGCCAGCTTGCGCATCAGGTTGGTCACGTGGAACTTCGCCGTCGTCGCCGAGATGTAGAGCTCCCGGCCGATCGCCTCGTTGGACAGCCCCCGGGCCAGCAGGGTCAGCACCTCCCGCTCGCGGTCGGTCAGCGACGGGGACGACGGTGACGGCGCGGTCGCCGGCGCGGCCAGCGAGCGCACCACCATCGCCGCGCTGTGGCTGTCGAAGGCGCTCTCCCCGCGGCGCACCGCGCGGATGGCGGCCACCAGCGCGACGGCGTCGACGTCCTTGAGCACGTAGCCGCGGGCGCCGCGCTGGATGGCCTCGAGCACCAGCCGCTCGTCGAGGAACGTGGTCACCACCAGGACGCCGGGGGCCGGGGTGCGGGCGGTGAGCTCGCCGCACAGGCTCAGCCCGGCGACGTCGGAGCCGGCCGAGAGCTTGAGGTCGAGCAGCACGATGTGCGGCCGGGCGGCAGCGACCAGGTCGAGCGCGTCGGCGGCCGTGGCCGCCTCGCCGACGACCTCGATGTCCGGCTCCCGCTCGAGGACCGAGCGCAGCCCCTGCCGGACGATGGCGTGGTCGTCGACGATCACCAGCCGGATCGGGTCAGTCACCGGTCTCCTCCGGGGGCGCGGACTCGGAGACGAGGGGCAGCCGGACCTCCACCCGCACCCCGCCCATGCGGGCGCGGGTGAACCGCAGCGAGGCGCCGAGCTCCCGGCAGCGGGAGTTGATGTTGCGCAGCCCGCGGTGGTAGCCGTCGTCGCGCCGGGCCGCGGCCCGCAGCGCGCGGCGCAGGGTCTCGGGGTCGCCGGTGCCGTCGTCGGCCACCGACAGGCGCAGCTCGGCGGGCCGGTAGCCCAGCCGGACGACGGCCCGGGCGGCCCGCGCGTGCCGGGCGGTGTTGGACAGGCACTCCGAGGCGATCCGGAACAGCTGGTGCTCGGCCTCGGGCGGCAGCAGCCGCGGCCGGCCCTCCACCCGGACGGCGACCGCCAGCCCGGGCACCGTCGGCAGCCGGTCGAGCAGCGCCGGCAGGCCGGGGCCGGGGACGTCGGCCTCGTGCACCGACAGCGCGTGGATGGCGCCGCGCAGCCGCTCCACCGCCTCGCGGGTGAGCGCCTTGGCGTGCCCGAGCCGCTCGTGCACCTCGGCGTGGTGGGCCACCTCGGGCCGGCACCACTCGATCGTCATCCCGGCCGAGAGCACGTGCTGGGCCACGCTGTCGTGCAGCTCGCGGGCGATCCGGTGCCGCTCGGCGTCGACGGCCTCCCGCTGGGCGGCGACGTCGAGGCGGTGCTCGGCCTCGGCGAGCTGGCGGTGCCGCTCGGCGAGGTCGCGGGCGCGCTGGTCGGCCTCGGCGTAGAGCCGCTCGGTCTGCCGGCGCAGCGCCTCGGAGCGGGCGAGCAGGTGGTCGGCGTGCAGCGCGACGGCCGACTGGTTGGCCACGATCCGCAGGATCGTCAGGTCGGTGGGGGTGGCGGTGCGCCGCGGCCCGCCGCAGGCGACCAGCGCGCCCACCGGGTCGCCGTCGACCACCAGCGGGACGACGACCGCCCCCTCGGCGGACTGCCACGGCTCGGTGCCCGCGGCCGCCAGCGCCGCCCCCACCGGCCCGGCGACCACCCCGGGCAGCGCGGCCGGCTCCCCCACCGGCCGCCCCGCCGGCCCGCGGCCCACCAGCCGGGGCCGGGCCAGCGGCAGCGCGTCGTCGGTGAGCGCGAGCACCACCCACGGCGCGCCGAGCTGCTCGGCGGTCGCGTCGACGACGGCCCGGCACAGCGCGTGGGCGCCCTCGCCGGTGGCCGACAGCACCTGCGCGATGTGCCCGAGCTGGTCGAGCGCGCGGTGCAGGTTCTCGGCGGTCTGCCGGTACTCGGCGTACCAGCTGGGCTTGGACGAGCGCAGCCCGGTGAGCTCGGGGATCCCCGGGGCGCTCATCGGCCGGCACCCTCCGGGGACCCGGCGGTCACAGCGCGGCCCGGAACAGCGCGGCGACGTCGGCGCGGTCGGCGTCCCGCGGGTTGGTGGACAGGCACGCGTCGCCGAGCGTCGTCGTCGCCAGGGTCTCCACGTCGGCCTCGGTGACCCCGAGCTGGGACAGCCGGCTCGGGCAGCCGAGGTCGGCGGCCAGCCGGCTGACCACGTCGGCGGTGACCTCGGCGACCACGTCGGCGGGCAGCCCGGTGACGTCGAGGCCCATGGCCCGCGCCACCGGGACGAAGCGCTCGGGCACCGCGCGGGCGTTGAACCGGATGACGTGCGGCAGCAGCACGCCGTTGACCACGCCGTGCGGCACGTCGAGCAGGCCGCCGACCTGGTGGCTCATCGCGTGCGTCGCGCCGAGGATCGCGTTGGTGAACGCCAGCCCGGCCTCCAGCGACGCCTGGGCCATGCCGGTGGTGGCCGCGGTGTCGTCCCGGACGTCGATCGAGCGCCGCAGCGAGCCGCAGATGAGCTCGATCGCGTGCAGCGCGTGCACGTCGGTGAGCGGCCCGGACGCGCGCGAGACGTGCGCCTCGATGCCGTGGGTGAGCGCGTCGAGGCCGGTGGCGGCGGCGAGGTCGTCGGGCATCGTGGTGAGCAGCCGCGGGTCGGTGACCGAGATGTCGGGGACCAGCGCCCGGCCGATCAGCGTCGCCTTGAGCCGGCGGGTGGTGTCGGTGATGACGGTGAACTGGGAGACGTCGGCGCCGGTGCCGGCCGTGGTGGGGCACATGACCGTCGGCGGGATCGCCGCGGTCACCTTGTCCACGCCCTCGTAGTCGAGGATGTGCCCGCCGTTGCTCGCGACGACGGCGACGGCCTTGGCGGCGTCGATCACCGAGCCGCCGCCCAGGCCGATGATCACGTCGCAGCCGCTCTCGAGGTAGCGCTGCGTGCCCTCGGTGACCTCGGTGTCCTTGGGGTTGGGCGTCAGCCCCGACCAGACGGTGGGGCACAGACCGGCGTCGGCGAGGTGCCCCGCGAGCTCGGCGAGCCAGCCGGCCTCGACCAGCCCGGCGTCGGTGACCACGAAGGGCCGACGGGCGCCCAGCCGGCGGGCGGCGAACCCGGCCTCGGACAGCGCGCCCCACCCGAAGACCACCTCGGGCACCAGGTACTTGGTGAACCCGCCGCGGGCCGGGGCACCGACCGGCTCGGCGGGCCACGGGTCCGGGTCGACCGGGAGGCGGGTCACGGACGGCCCGGCCCGCAGGGGGACGGCGGTCACCGCGTCGGGCGGGACGGCGGGGCGGGGGTGCGGTCGACCACGGGCACGGCGACGGGCACGGCGACCTCCGGGGAGAGGGGGCGGCCCGCTCACGATAGCCGAGTCGTGACGTCCGTCACAGGGTCGTGCGCGATCGGATCCGCTCCGCCGTCGGGCACGTCCGCGGAGGTGCGCCGGGCACCTCCGCGGACGGGCACGGGTCCGGGGTCGGTCAGCGGCCGAGGATGCCGCCGATCGCGCCGCCCAGACCGCCGCCCTGGCCACCGCCGCCACCGGTCACCATGCGGATCAGGTCGGCGGGCTCGAGGCCGAGCTTCTGCAGCAGCCCCGCGTGCTGGTCGGTGTCCACCTGGCCGGGGAGCTCCTGGTCGGCCTGCTGCGCCTTGGCGTCGTCACCCTGGGAGCGCAGCAGCTGGAGGATGGTGTCCTTGTCGATCTGCATGGGCAGGCTCCTACCCCGGGGTCCGCGGCCGACGCCTCAGCGCGCGGATCGCACGATCCGGTCGGGCCGGACGGCGACCCGCGTGGCCCGGGCGGCCCGCAGCCACGCGGTGAGGGTGCCGTCGACGTCCTCGACCACCCGCCGCCGCCCGCCGGCCTCGACGACCAGGGCGTCCCCCGCCGCCTCCAGCACGGCCGGCCCGTCGCCCAGGGCGTCGTCGAGCCGGCACTCCCGGCCGTCCACGCGCACCCGGGCCCGGGGGACCAGCGTCCCGGCCAGCCGGCGACCGGCCCGGCCGCGCCGGTCGACCAGCGGTCCGCGGCGCAGCGCCGGCGTCCGGCTGTCGGTGGCGTAGGCGGCCAGCGCCGGGACGCGCGCCAGGACGGTGAGCACGATCCGGCGCAGCGGCGCCGCGACCGCTCCCCCGCCGGTCATCAGCCGCCCGACCAGCGCGGCCAGCCGCACCAGGGCCCGCGCGTGCGGCGCCCGCTCCGCCTGGTGGGTGTCGAGCAGGTCCTCCCCGGCCGCCCCGGTGACGACGTCGGCGACCTTCCAGGCCAGCTGGTGCACGTCGCGCAGCCCCAGGCCGAGACCCTGGCCCACGAACGGCGGGGTGAGGTGGGCGGCGTCGCCGGCGAGCAGCACCCGCCCGTGGCGCCAGCGGTCGGCCACCTGGGCGCGGTGCACGTACTCGGCCGCCCGCACGACCTCGGCGTCGCGGGCACCGAAGGGGGCGAGCAGGGCGGGGAGGTCGACGTCCTCCGGCGTCTCTCCCGGCAGCAGCCGCGCCTCGAAGCGGTACCGGTCGCCGCTGACGGGCATGAAGGTGGCCGCGCGGTCCGGGTCGCAGACCTGGTGCACGCCGGGCCACACGGGCAGCGGCGCGGCCGAGCGCAGGTCGGCCACCAGCCAGCGGTCGGGCCGGCCGAGGTCGCGCATCCGGGCGCCGACGAGGTCGCGCACGGTGCTCCTCGCCCCGTCGCAGCCCAGCACCGCCGAGGCGACGACGGTGCGCGGCGCGCCCGTGCCGTGGTCGAGCAGGGTGACCGTGACGGACCGGTCCGCCTCCTCGATCCCGACCACCTCCGCCCCGCGACGCACCTCGATGCGCCGGGTCCGGGCGACCGCGGCGCGCAGCACGTCCTCCAGGTCGGGCTGGTGGAACATCGACGCCTGGGGCCAGCCGTGCCGCCCGGCGTCCGGCCGCCGCCGGAACTCGGCGAGGACGCGGTGCCGGGCGTCGAGCAGCCGCAGTCCCGCCATCGGGCGGCTGCGCGCGAGGAACTCCCCGGCCACCCCGGCGTCGGCCAGCGCCCGCAGCGCCTCGTCGTCGAGGTGCACCGCCCGGGGCAGGCCGTAGGGCTGCGAGCGGCGGTCGACCAGCAGCACGGGGAGCCCGCGGCGGGCCAGCAGCAGGGCCGCGGTGCTGCCGACGGGGCCGGCGCCGACGACGACCACCGGCGCGGGACCCGACACGCCGCCCAGTGTCGCCGACCGGCCGCGGGCGCCTGGCATCGTGGTCCGGCCATGGCAGACGCCCCTCCGGTCGCCCGCGCCGACGTGTGGCGCACGCTCGCGAGCGGCCTGGGCCAGACGCTGGTCACCGCCGGCGTCGTCCTGCTGCTGTACGCCGTCTACCAGCTCTGGGTGACCGACCTGTTCACCGCCCGCGACCAGGACCGGCTCGCCGACCGGCTGCGGACCGAGTGGACAGCGGCGCCGCCCGCCGGGGACCGGGCCCCCGCGCCCCCGGCGCCGGTGGGCGTGGGCGAGCCCTACGTCGTGCTGCACGTGCCGCGGCTGGGCGAGGACTGGTCGCGGGTGGTCCTGGAGGGCACCACCGAGGACCAGCTGTCGCAGGGACCGGGCCACTACGTCGGGACGGCGGCCCCGGGCGAGCCGGGCAACGCCGCCTTCGCCGGGCACCGGGTGGGCCGGGGCTCGCCGTTCCTCGAGCTGGACGCGGTGCGCCCGGGCGACCCGGTCGTGGTCGAGACCGCCGACGGCTGGTTCACCTACCGCGTGCTCGGCGACCCGGTCTCCGGCGACGTGACGGCCGACCCCAGCGGCATCCCGGGCGTCGAGGTCGTGGCGCCGTCGCGGACGGAGGTCATCGCGCCGACCCCGGGCGCCCCGGGGGCCGGGCCCACCGGCGCCTACCTGACCCTGACCACCTGCCACCCGCGGTACTCGGCGCAGCAGCGGCTGGTCGTGCACGCCGTCCTCGACGGTCCCGGCGTGACGAGGGCGCAGGCACCCGACGGGCCGCCGGCCCTGACCGAGGGCTGAGGAGGAGCGGTGTACCGCTGGATCTGGCGCTCCCTGCCGGGCGGGACGGCGACCCGCGCGGCGCTGTCGCTGCTGCTCGCGCTGGCGGCCTGCGCGCTGCTGCTGTTCGTCGTCTTCCCGTGGGTGGAGCCGCACCTGCCCTTCAGCGCGGTCACCGTCGACCCCGGGCGCTGACCGGACCCGCCCGCACTTGACGACGGTTCCGTCCCGAATGAGTCTGAGGCGCGGCGCACACGCGCCGGGAGCCCCGCCGACGAGGGCGGGGCCGGACGGAGGGACGAGGGTTGAAGACCAAGGGCGCGATCCTGTGGGGTGTCGGCGAGGAGTGGTCGGTCGAGGAGATCGAGCTGGGTGACCCGCGGGAGGGCGAGGTCCAGGTCCAGCTGGCCGCCTCCGGGCTGTGCCACAGCGACGAGCACCTGGTCACCGGCGGCACGCCGGTCGCGTTCTACCCGGTCATCGGCGGGCACGAGGGCTCCGGCGTGGTGACCAAGGTGGGCCCCGGCGTCACCGGGCTGCAGGAGGGCGACCACGTCGTCACCGCCTTCATCCCCGCGTGCGGGCAGTGTCCGCCCTGTTCGAAGGGCATGCAGAACCTCTGCGACCTGGGCGCCAACCTGCTGGCCGGGACGGCGATCTCCGACGGCAGCTACCGCGTGCAGGCCCAGGGCAAGGACGTCATCCCGATGTGCCTGCTCGGGACGTTCTCGCCCTACATCACCGTGCACCAGGCCTCGGTGGTCAAGATCGAGCCCGACATCCCGCTGGAGATCGCCGCGCTGGTCGGCTGCGGCGTCACCACCGGGTGGGGCTCGGCCACCAGGGTCGCCGACGTCCGCCCCGGGGAGAACGTCGTCGTCATGGGTGCCGGCGGCGTCGGCATGAACGCCGTCCAGGGGGCGGCCGCGGCCGGCGCCAAGCGGGTCATGGTGATCGAGCCGGTGGCCCGCAAGCGCGAGTGGGCCATGGACCTGGGCGCCACCCACGTGTTCGAGAGCGCCGAGGAGGCCACCGAGAAGGTCAACGAGCTGACCTGGGGCCGGATGGCGGACAAGACGATCATCACCGTCGGCGACATCCAGGGCGAGGACGTGCAGACCGCGCTCAGCCTCACCGGCAAGGGCGGCCGCGCCGTCGTCACCGGCATGGGCAACGCCGCCAACACCGACGTCAAGCTCAGCCTGTTCGAGCTGACCCTGCTGCAGAAGGACCTGCAGGGCGCCATCTTCGGCGGGCTGGCCCCGCGGGCGGCCATCCCCGAGCTGCTCGGCCTCTACCAGGAGGGCCAGCTCAAGCTCGACGAGCTGGCCACCACGAAGTACTCGCTCGAGGACATCAACCAGGGCTACCAGGACATGCGCGACGGCAAGAACATCCGCGGGATGGTCGTCTACACCGACGCCGACCGCTGAGCCGAGGGGTTCCTCCCCGCGCGGTCGTGCTCTGCCCCCAGGTGGAGGCAGAGCACGACCGCGCCGGCGGACACCTCAGCTCCCCCGCAGCTCCGGGAAGTCGGTGTCGGCGTAGTCGGTGCCGGTGCCCCGCGGCGCCAGCTCCGCCTCGCGCTCGCGCAGCTCGACCCGGCGGATCTTGCCCGAGATCGTCTTGGGCAGCTCCGCGAACTCCACCCGTCGCACCCGCAGGAACGGCGCCAGCCGCTCGCGCGCGTGCCGCAGCACCGCCAGCGCCGTCTCCGGCCCCGGCTCCCAGCCCGGCGCGAGGGTGACGTAGGCCTTGGGCACGGCGAGCCGCACCGGGTCGGGCACCGGGACGACGGCGGCCTCGACCACCGCCGGGTGCTCGATGAGCACGCTCTCCAGCTCGAACGGGCTGATCTTGTAGTCGCTGGCCTTGAAGACGTCGTCGGTGCGCCCGACGTAGGTGATGTAGCCGTCGGCGTCCCGGGTCGCGACGTCCCCGGTGTGGTAGTAGCCGCCGGCCATCGCCTCGGCCGCCCGCTCGGGATCGCCCTGGTAGCCGGTCATCAGGTTCAGCGGCCGCTGCGAGAGGTCCAGGCAGATCTCGCCGTCGTCCCCCTGCTGCCCGGTGATCGGGTCGACCAGCACCACGGGCACGCCCGGCAGCGGGCGGCCCATCGAGCCCGGCCGCACCTCCGCGCCGGGCGGGTTGCCCACCAGGGCCGTCGTCTCGGTCTGGCCGTAGCCGTCGCGGATGGTCAGCCCCCACTGCCGGCGCACCTGCTCGATGACCTCGGGGTTGAGCGGCTCGCCGGCGGCGATGACCTCCCGCAGCTGCCCGGGGCCGCCCGAGAGGTCGGCCTGGATGAGCATCCGCCAGACCGTCGGCGGCGCGCAGAAGGTGGTGGTGCCGGCGTCGCGGACCCGGGTCAGCACCGCGCTCGCGTCGAAGCGCTTGTAGTTGGCGAGGAAGACGGTGGCCTCGGCCGCCCACGGGGCGAAGAAGCAGCTCCACGCGTGCTTCGCCCAGCCGGGCGAGCTGATGTTGAGGTGCACGTCGCCGGGCTGCAGGCCCAGCCAGTACACCGTCGACAGGTGCCCGACCGGGTAGCTGACCTGGGTGTGCTCGACGAGCTTGGGCCGGCTGGTGGTGCCGCTGGTGAAGTAGAGCAGCAGCGGGTCGCCGGGCTCCGTGCCCGGGTGGCCGAGCGGTGCGTCCGGCGCGCCGGCGGAGTCGGCGTAGGGCGCCCAGCCGGCGGCCTCGCCACCGACGACCACCCGGCCGTAGTCACCGGGGACGTCGGCGAACTTGCCGGCCTCCGCGACGTCGGCGACCACGTGCCGGGCGCCGGTGCGGCCGATGCGGTCGGTGAGGTCGGCCGGCGGCAGCGCGGTGGTGGTCGGCATAATCACCGCGCCGAGCTTCATCACCGCGAGCATCGACTCCCACAGCTCCACCCGGTTGCCGAGCATGAGGACGACGCGGTCCCCCCGCTGCACGCCGCGCTCGCGCAGCCAGGCGGCCACCTGGTCGGAGCGGCGGGACAGCTCGGCGAACGACCAGCGGCCCTCGGCGCCGTCCTCCTCGCTGATCACCAGCCCCGGTCGGTCGACGCCGCGGGCGATCTCGTCGAACCAGTCGACCGCCCAGTTGAACGGCCCCTCGATGGCCGGCCAGCGGAACTCGGCGGCCGCCCGCGCGGGGTCGCCGCGCAGCGCGAGGAGCTGGTCGCGGGCGGCGCGGTAGGCGGAGGTGGCGGTGCCGGGCATCGGCGCTCCTCGTCGTCGGGGGGTGCGGACCGGTGCATGGTCCGCCCGGCCCCGGGCGCGCCACCACCCCCGTTCGCGCCGGTCGGCCGGGGGTCACCGGCGCCGCGGGGCGGGTCCATGACCTGCGGTAACGTGACCGCGGTCACTGGCGTCGCCGCCGAGCGAGGAGGTCCTGGGTGTCCCTGCCGGCAGTCGCGCGCCCCGACGACCGCGACGCGCTGCGCGCCGCCGTCCGCGAGGTCCGCGCCGGCTCGGGGATGAGCGTGGCGTTCGCCGGGCCGGTGGGCACCGACAGCGTCCGCATCGAGGAGATCGTCGGCGCGCGCACCGGGTACCTGCGCGGGCTGGACGTGCGCTCGGGTGCAGGGCTCGGCGGCCGGGTGCTGCGCGAGGGCCGGCCGGCCGGCGTGGAGGACTACTCGAGCGCGCTCGACATCACCCACGACTACGACGGCCCGGTGCTGGCCGAGGGGCTGTGCACGGTGGCCGCCGCCCCCGTGCTGGTCGGGGGCCGCCCGCGGGCGGTGCTCTACGCCGCCAGCCGGGAGAACGGGGCGGTGGGCGACCGGGTGCGCGAGGCCCTGGGCCGCGCGGCGGCGCGGATGGCCGCCGAGCTCGCCGTCCGCGACGAGGTGGACCGGCGGCTGGCGCTGATGGCCGCGGCCTCCTCCGGCCCCCCGGCCACCGAGGACCCCGTCCGGTGGGAGGAGGTGCGCGCGGTGCACGCCGACCTGCGGCTGGTCGCCCAGGCCACCGAGGACGCGGCGCTGCGCGACCGGCTGCTCGCCGCCTGCACCCGGCTGGCCGCACTCGGCGGCGGCAGCCGGGAGGAGGCCGCGCCGCACCGGACCGTGCCGGTGCACCTGTCCGGCCGCGAGGTCGACGTCCTCACCCAGGTGGCGCTGGGCTGCAGCAACCGGGAGGCCGCCGCCCGGCTGTCGCTGCGGCCGGAGACGGTGAAGAGCTACCTGGGCTCGGCGATGACCAAGCTCGACGCGCACACCCGCCTGGAGGCCGTCGTCCGCGCCCGCCGGCTCGGCCTGCTGCCCTGACCGGCGCTCAGCGCGCGGCGGCGCGGACCAGGGCGGCGTGCGCGTCGTCGGCCAGCCGGCGCACCAGCTCACCGGCGGGCCGCGGCTCGACGAGCCGGTAGGCCTGCCCGGCCCACAGGTTGACGCCGTCGGCGTCGCCGGCCGTCCGGGCGGCGGCGCGCAGCGGCGTGGTCAGGTGGTGCACCTGCGGGTAGGCCGACGGGGCGGTGGCGGTGTGCTCGGCGAGGAAGCGGTTGACCAGCCCGCGGGCGCGCCGGCCGCTGAAGGCGCGGGTCAGCGCCGTGCCGGCGGATCCGGCCAGCGCCTCGCGGTGCGCGTGGCCGGTGCCGGCCTCGGGGCAGGCGAGGAACGCCGTCCCCAGCTGCGCCGCCTCCGCTCCGGCCACCAGCGCCGCGGCCACCGACGGACCGTCGACCAGCCCGCCGGCGGCGACCATCGGCAGGTCCGCGGCCCGGGCGATCAGCCGCAGCAGCGCCAGCAGCCCGTACTCGCCCTCCCCGTCGTGGTCGCGGAACCCGCCGCGGTGCCCGCCGGCCTCCACGCCCTGCACGACCAGCGCGTCGGCGCCGACGTCGCGGGCGGCGACCGCCTCCTCGGGCGTGGTGACGGTGACCAGCACCAGCGCGCCGGCGTCGTGCAGCGCGGCGACGACGTCCGGGCGGGGCAGGCCGAAGGTGAACGACACCACCGGCACCCGTTCCTCCACGCAGACGGCGACCTTCGCCTCCCACGCGTCGTCGTCGGCGCGGGGCTCGCCCAGCTCGACGCCCCACCGGTCGGCCTCGGCCCGCAGCTCGGCGGCGTAGCGGCGCACCGCCTCGTCGTCGCCGGGCGGACCGGGCAGGAAGACGTTGACGCCGACCCGCGCGCCGGTCAGCCCCCGGACGGCCCGGACGTCCTCGCGCACCGCCTCCGGCGTCCGGTAGCCCGCGGCGAGGAAGCCGAGCCCGCCGGCCTCCGACACCGCGGCGGCCAGCGCCGGCGTCGACGGCCCGCCGGCCATCGGGGCCTGCACGATCGGTCGCGTCAGCTCCAGCACCACGCGGCCATCCTCACCCCAGCAGGCGGGTGAGCGCCGGGCCCAGGTCGCGCACCGTGCGCACCATCTGCGCCGTCCCGCCGCCGCGGGCGGCCAGCGACCGGGCGGCCTCCTCGGCCTCGGGGGTGGGCAGCGGGCAGAGCACGTGCAGCCGGTCGAACCCGCCGAGCGCCGACTCGGGCGGGTCGCCGGTGGTGTGCAGGCAGTCCGACAGCAGGACGACGACCCGCTCGTCGGCGACCTCGGTGGCCAGCTGCCGGCGCGCGGCGCGCAGCGCACCGGCGAGGTCGGTCATGCCGTGGCCGCGCAGCGTCAGCAGGTGGGTGACGACGTCCTCGGCGGCCCGCCGCTGCCCCTGCCGCTGCACCACCTCCACCTCGCGGCCGAAGGTGATCAGGCTGGTGTGCAGCCGTTCGTCGCCGGTGAGCACGACACCGGCCGCGGCCACCGCGGCGATCGCCACGCCCAGGCCGGTCATCGACCCGGACGTGTCCACGGCGAGGCAGACCGCGCGCCGGAGCCCGGTCCACCGGCGGGTGACCAGGTCGCCGGGCTGCAGCGGGGTGCCGAGGTCCCAGCGGTCGAGGGTGCGGTCGAGGTCGAGGTCGCCGTCCCCGTGCCGGTCGGGCACCAGCCGGCGGGTGCCGCGGGTGCGCGTGCGGCCCACCCGGCCGACCTGGAGGAACACCCGGCCGGCCAGCCGCCGGGCGGCCGCGCGCAGCTCGCGGTCGGTGGCCGCGGCGAGGTCGGTGAGGAGTGCGGCCGCGGCGTCGGCGTCCTCGGCCATCAGTGCGGCGAAGGCCTCCTCGTCGAGCTCGCCGACCTCGGGGCTGACCTCTGCGAAGGACTCGTGCCGGGCGGCCATCTCCCGGCGGCTGGTCTGCCGGCGGGTGCTGCCGCCGCGGCGGTCGCGGCGCAGCGCGGACGCGGAGTCGGTGCCCGCCGGGGACTCCGGCGGGCCCTCACCTTTTCCCTGACCACCCGCGTCCGCGGGTGCGGCGTCGGGCCGGTCGGCGTCCGGCTCCTCGGGTGGCGGGGCGGTCTCGGGCCAGACGTCGTCGAGGATGTCGTCGATGACCGCCTCGGGCGTGCGCTCCACGCCGTCGGCGACGCGGATCCGCCCCGACAGCGCGGCGTAGGCGGCGTCCCGGGCGGTCTCGCGGGCGCCCTCGGCACCCAGGCCCGACTGCCCGCGGACGTCGAGCAGGCCGCCGAGCAGCAGCACCAGGTCGGTGGCGCCGCGCACCGAGGAGCCCATCCGGACGTCGCGGTGCTCGCGCGAGGCGCGCACCAGCCGGACGGCGAGGCCGATGAGCGCCGGCGGCGCCCCGGTGACCGCGCCGACGATCGCCCGCTCGGCGGCGGCGTCCTGGTAGCCGAGGACGACGCGGCACATCCGGTCGGCGATGGCCTGCCCGACGCGCGCGGTGCCGATGGCGTCGAAGGGGTTCATCGCGGCGATGAGCCGGAAGCCCGCGGCCGCGCGCACGTGCCCGAGCCGGGGCACGGTGATCTCGCCCTCGGTGAGCACCGTGATGAGGACGTTGAGCGTCTCCTCGGGGATGCGGTTGAGCTCCTCGAGGTAGAGCAGCCCGTGCCCGCGCATCGCCGTCAGCAGCGGCCCGTCGGTGAAGCTCGCGGGCACGTAGCCCTCGGCGAGGACGGCGGCGGGGTCGTACTGGCCGATCAGGCGGGCCGGCGTCAGCTCGGCGTTGCCCTCGACGAAGACGACCTCCTGGCCGGCGTCGGCGGCGATGGCGCGCAGCAGCGTCGACTTGCCCGTGCCCGGCGGCCCCTCGAGGACGACGTGCCGGTTGGTCCGGAGCGCCACGGCGAGCACCTCGCGCTCCCGCTGCAGCCCGATGACCGGGTGTGGCGCGGTCGGGTTCCCCACGCGGTTCCTCCCTCGGCTCCTGCCTCCACGGCGGACGGCGGAGGCCTGCACACCGGCCCGTGCCGACCAGTGTGCAGGCCTCGGGGAGGTCAGGCCGGGGCGCCCTCCAGCGGCGGGGTGTCGTAGACGATCACGCCGCGGATGTTCTTGCCGTTGACCAGGTCCTCGTAGCCCTCGTTGACCTGGTCGAGGGTGTAGGTCTTGGTGATCAGCTCGTCGAGCTTGAGGTCGCCGGACTGGTACAGCTCGATCATCTTCGGGATGTCGTGGAACGGGTCGCCCGAGCCGAAGAGGCTGCCCTTGACCGTCTTCTCGAAGAGCGTGAGCAGCGAGCTGCTGAGCTCGATGTTGTTCTTCGTGGGGTCGGCCAGGCCGGTGATGACCGCCGTGCCGCCCTTGCGGATGGTGTTCACCGCGTCGGTGACCACCTTCGCGTCGACCACGCCGACGGTGATGATCGCCTTGTCCGCCCCGACGCCGCGGGTCAGTTCCTGGACCAGCTCCTGCGCCTCCTCGGCGGTCTCGCAGCTGTGCGTGGCGCCCAGCTGCTCGGCGGCCTCCCGCTTGTTGGGCAGCGGGTCGACCGCGACGACGTTGCGGGCCCCGGCCAGCGCCGCACCCTGCACGCTGTTGATGCCGATGCCGCCGATGCCGTAGATGACGATCGTGTCGCCGGCCTCGGTGGCCGCCGCGTGCACCGCCGACCCCCAGCCGGTGGGGACGCCGCAGCCGATGAGCACGACCTTGTCCAGCGGCAGGTCGGGGTCGACCTTCACCGCGGAGTTCTCGCTGATGACGGCGCGCTCGGAGAACGTGCCGAGCATGCACATGCCGCCGTAGTCGTTGCCGTCGGCGTCGTGGAACCGGAAGGTGCCGTCGGGGAGGTTCCCGACGAGGATCGACGCGCCCATGTCGCAGAGGTTCGACTTGCCCGTCGAGCACCAGCGGCAGTGGCCGCACACCGGCAGGAACGAGCAGACGACGTGGTCCCCGGGCTGCAGCCGGGTGACGCCCGGGCCGACCTTCTCGATGACGCCGGCGCCCTCGTGCCCGCCGACGATGGGGAACTGCGGGACGATGTCGCCGTGCCGCAGGTGCTCGTCGGAGTGGCACAGGCCGGCGGCGACGTAGCGGATGAGCACCTCGCCGGCCTTGGGCTCGTCGAGCTCCAGCTCGGTGATCTCGAACGGCTGCCCGGTGTCGCGCAGGACGGCTGCCCTGGTCTTCATCGATCCTCCAGTCCCCGGCACCAGCCGTACCGGATCTGCTACGCGGACGCTGCCCGGTCGCACGGCTCGTGGAGCGCCTGGGCGACCCGGCGCCATCGTCGGCCGGGGGTGTGACCGCGACCACCCCCGGACGGGGGTGCCCCGGGAGCGCAGGACCTCAGCGGCGGCGCGGCAGGACCCGGTGGGCCTCCCCCGCCCGCGCCGGGTCGAGCGGGACGGCGCAGGTGAGCACGGCCGGACCCAGCCGCAGCACGCCGTCGGTGAGCGGGGCGCAGCGCACGCCGCCACGGCCGCGCATCCCCCGGTGGGCGCCGGGTGCCAGCACGGTGTCCAGCCAGGCGCACGGGTTGGCCGGACGCCCGCCCTGCAGCAGCACCGCCCCCTCGCCGCAGTCCAGGGCGAACCGCTCGTCGCGCAGCGCCTCGACCTGCGCGCCGCGCAGGACGACGTTGCGGCGGGTCAGCAGCGGGTCCAGCGGGCCGGTGCCGAGCTCGGCGGCCAGCGCCTCCACGGACTCGGCGGCCAGCACGGTCACCGCGGCGTCCCGGTGCGCGGGCCGGCCGGCGTAGCGGTCCCCCACGACGCCGTGCCCGGCCCGCACCTCGACCCGCTCGACCCGGTCGCCGTCCTGGGGCGGGACGACGCCACCCGGCCGCCCGTCGTAGCGGTGCGCCGGCGAGACCAGCAGCCCGACGACCTCGACCTCGTGGACGTACGAGGGCTCGGTCACCGACCCGCCGTCCGGCCCCTCGGCAGGGTCCCGCCGCGAGCCTGCGAGTGGTGGGGGGGCCGAGGGGTCCTTCACCTCTCGGCGGTGCGGTGGATCGGGCCCTCCGTGCCGGTCAGCCGCTCACCCGTGCCACCCCACCGCCCGGCGATGATCTCCGCGGCGATCGACACGGCGGTCTCCTCGGGCGTGCGGGCGCCGAGGTCCAGCCCGATCGGCGAGGACAGCCGCGCCAGCTCGTCCTCGGCCAGCCCGGCCTCGCGCAGCCGGTCGAGCCGCTCGTCGTGGGTGCGCCGCGAGCCCATGGCGCCCACGTAGGCCACCGGCAGCCGCAGCGCGACCTCCAGCAGCGGGACGTCGAACTTCGGGTCGTGGGTCAGCACGCACAGCACGGTGCGCTCGTCGATGCGGCCGGCGTCGACCTCGGCCTGCAGGTAGCGGTGCGGCCACTCGACGACCACCTCGTGCGCGTCGGGGAACCGGCGGGCGGTGGCGAACACCGGCCGCGCGTCGCACACGGTCACCCGGTAGCCGAGGAACGACCCGACCCGGGCGACGGCGGCGGCGAAGTCGATGGCGCCGAACACCACCATCCGCGCCGGCGGGGCGAACGAGGACACGAAGAGGGTCAGCTCGTCGCCGCGCCGCTCGCCGTCGTGGCCGTAGGTCAGCGTGCCGGTGCGGCCGGCGGCGAGCATGCCCCGCGCGTCGTCGGCGACGGCGTCGTCGAGACGCTGCAGGCCCAGCGTGCCGGAGCTGCGGTCGGGCCAGAGCACCAGCCGCCGGCCGATCCGGTCCGCCGGCCCGCGCACCACGGTGACGACGGCGACCGGCTCGTGCCGGCCCACCGACTCGGCGATCTCGCCCAGCTCGGGGAAGGACTCGCGCGACACCGGCTCGACGAAGACGTCGAGGATGCCGCCGCAGGTCAGGCCGACGGCGAACGCGTCGTCGTCGCTGACGCCGTAGCGCTCCAGCGTCGGCACGCCGGTCTCGACGACGTCCTTGGCCTCCTCGTACACGGCGCCCTCCACGCAGCCGCCGGACACGCTGCCGACCGCCGTCCCGTCGGGACCGACCAGCATGGACGCCCCGGCCGGCCGCGGCGCCGAGCGCCAGGTGGCCACCACCGTCCCCATCCCGACCGTCTCCCCGGCCTGCCACCAGCCGACCAGGTCGTCGAGCACGTCACGCACCGTCGTCCACCTCTCTGTCGCCCGCCTGCTCAGGCACGGGAGATCACCCCCGACAGCTCCTCGAAGGCCGCCAGGCTGTGCCCGGCGACGAACGCGTCGACCGCGGGCAGCGCGGCCTGCATGCCGGCGGTGAGCGGCTCGTAGCCGGCGCGGCCCTTGTGCGGGTTGACCCAGACGACGGCGTGCGCGAGCCGGCGCAGCCGCGCCATCTGCTCGCCCAGCAGGTCGGCGCTGCCGCGCTCCCAGCCGTCGCTGCACACCACGACGACGGCGCCCCGGGCGGTGCCGCGCTGGCCCCAGCGGTCGAGGAAGGCCTTGAGCACCTCGCCGAGCCGCGTGCCGCCGGACCAGTCGGGGATGGCCTCGCCGCTGGCGCTCAGGGCCCGGTCGGGGTCGCGCAGCCGCAGCTCGCGGGTGACGCGGGTGAGCCGGGTGCCCACGGTGAACACCTCGGTCGACGCCGGCCGGGCCCGCACGGCCGCGTGCGCGAAGCGCAGCAGCGCGTCGGCGTAGGGCGCCATGGAGCCGGAGACGTCGACCAGCAGGACCACCCGCCGGGGCCGGGGCCGCGCCCGCCGGTGCAGCAGCCGGGTGACCTCCCCGCCGTCGCGCAGCGCCCGCCGCACCGTGCGCGAGGCGTGCACCGCGCCGTGCGGGGCGGCCCGACGGCGGCGGGACGCGCGCATCGGCGTGGCGGGCACCAGCAGCGCGAACAGCCGGCGCAGGTGCTCGCGCTCGGCCGGGGTGAGGTCGGCGACGTCGCGGTGCCGCAGCACCTCCTCGCCGCTGGCCTGCGCGGCCAGGTCGGGGGCGTCCTCGCCGTCCTCGCCGGAGCCGGTGCCGGGGTCCACCGGCGCGGAGGCGGCCAGGGTCGGCGGCTTCTGCGCGGCGGGGGTGGTGCGCCGGGGCGCCTCGCCGCCGAACCAGGCGGCGAAGGCGGCGTCGTAGCGGTCGAGGTCGTCGGGACCGGCGCACAGGGTCAGCCGGCCGGACCAGTAGACGTCGGTCGGGTCGAGCACGTCGAGCGCCGCGACCGCCGACAGCATCGCCTCCACCCGGTCCGGCGAGGCCGCGACCCCGGCGGACCGCAGCGTCCGCGCGAACCCGAGGACGACCTCGACGACGTCCCGCTCAGCCTCCACCGAACAGCGCTCCGCGGGCCAGCGAGTGCACCCGGTCGGTGTCCTCGCGGTACTTCAGCACCGCCCCGAGCGTGCGGGCGGCGAGGTCGGGGTCGAGGTCGCGGGCGCCGAGGGCGTGCAGCGCGCTGGCCCAGTCCATCGCCTCGGCCACCCCCGGCGGCTTGAGCAGGTCCAGGGTGCGCAGCTTCGCCGCCGCCCGGGCCACCTCGCGCGCCAGCTGTTCGGTGACCTCGGGCAGCCGGGTCCGGAGGATGGCGACCTCACGGTCGAAGTCGGGGTGCTGCAGCCAGTGGTAGAGGCAGCGGCGCTTGAGCGCGTCGTGCACCTCGCGGGTGCGGTTGGAGGTGAGCACCACCAGCGGGGGGACCTCCGCGTGCACGGTGCCGAGCTCCGGGATCGAGATGGTGAAGTCCGAGAGCACCTCGAGCAGGAAGGCCTCGAACTCGTCGTCGGCACGGTCGACCTCGTCGACCAGCAGCACGCTCGGCGAGTCCTCGAGGGCCTGCAGCAGCGGGCGGGCCAGCAGGAAGCGGCGGTCGTAGAGGGAGGCCTCCAGCCGCTCGGTGTCCCCGGTGGCGTGCGCGGCCTCGGCGGCGCGCAGGTGCAGCAGCTGGCGGCCGAAGTCCCAGTCGTAGAGCGCCTGGCTGGCCTCCAGGCCCTCGTAGCACTGCAGCCGGTACAGCGGGCGGCCGGTGACCTCGGCCAGCGCCCGGGCCAGCGCCGTCTTGCCGACGCCCGCCTCGCCCTCCAGGAACAGCGGCCGGCGCATGACCAGGGCCAGGTAGGCGGCGGTGGCCAGGCCCTCGTCGGGCAGGTACCCGGTGTCCCGCAGCGCGGCGGCCAGCGCGTCGGGCCCGTCGAAGGGGGCGCCGGGCGCGGACGACGGGGCAGCCGTGGTCTCGGTCACGCCGCGAGCATCCCACCTCGGGCGCGGGGCGACCCACCGCCGGTCGGGCAGGTGCCCTCCCTCACACTGCGCGACGGCCGGCCGGAGGAGGTCCTCCGGCCGGCCGTCGCGGTCGGGTGCTGTGGATCCCTCCCGCAGGAGGGGCCGCTCAGCGGCCGATCTTGCCGTCGTTGTCGCGGTCGAGGGCGTCCTTGGCCTTCTGCACCAGGCCGCGGTCGTCGTGACCGGTGGTCCCGGTGGTGGTGCCGGTCCCCGCCACGCCGGTGGTGCCGCCGTCGACCTCGATCTGCTCCTTGCGGACGTCGCCGCTCACGGTCTCCTGACCGGTCACGGTCTCGGTGTCCAGGCGCACGCGCTCGACCGGGGTGGCCTCCTTGGAGACGACGGGACGCTCGGCGTGCAGCGTGACCTCGTGCTCCTCCTCGGAGATCGTCGGGCCGTCCATGGCGTTGGGCATGTTGGCCTCGGTGATCGGCTCGCGCTCGACCCGCACCTCCTCGCGCGAGACCGGCACGGTCTCGGTCACGTTCTCGGTCACGACGTACTTGCGCAGCCGGGCGCGACCGGCCTCGACGCGCTGGGTGCCCACCTCGAGGTGCTCCTCCGAGCGGGTCATCGCGTTGTCGGTCGTCGGGCCGGAGGTGTCGTGGCCGACGGTGCCGGCCCGGTTCTCCATGCGGTCGGGGATGCCGTCCCGGTCGCGGTCACCCAGGTGACCGGCGGTGCCCGTGGTGGTCCCGGCGGTGCCCGTGGCCATCCCGGCGGTGCCGGTGCCCGCGGTGGTCAGGTCCTGGTCGCTGCGGGACTGGTCCATCGAGTAGGTGCCCGCGGTGCCGGTGTCCGTGGTGGTCTGCGTGGTGGTCTGCGTCCCCGAGCCGAAGCCCAGGCCGTAGTACCGGTACAGCTCCTGCTCCTCCTGCGGGGACAGGTGGCCGTCGGTGTCGATCTTCGGGGCGTCCTTGACCTGGGCCTTGCTCACGTGGACGCGCAGGCCGTCGTTGGTCAGGTCCGCCTCACGGAGGGGGACGAAGGACTCCTTGGTGCCGAACAGACCGGTGCGCACCGTGGCCCACTCCGGCTGACCGGTCTCGTCGTCCAGGTAGACCTCCGAGACGGAGCCGATCTTGTCGCCCGACTCGTCGTAGACGTCCTGCCCGATCACACGGCTGATGGTGTCGGTGCCGATCATCGTCGTTGTCGCTCCCATCTGAGCTGTGGTGTAACGGTCGGGTGGATGGGTGACCGGGGAGGACGGGCCGAAACGGGCCGAGTCGATCTCTCTTGCCGCGGACAGCGGGTGACGGCCGCCGCCGGCGCCCGGACCCCCGGTCCCGCCCGGCCGGGACGGCGCGTCTTCGCAGGTCACCGCGCCGTGAGCGGCACGCGGACGGCGTCGCCCGGACCCCGACGCGTCGTCACGCTCCGCGAGCACCGGGCCGTCCGGGCGTGTCGCGCACCCGGCTCACGGCGCGCCGCCACCGTGCGGGCGCCGTCATCGGCTCTCCTGGGGTCGTGCCGCCCCGCTCCCCCTACGACAGCCTGGTGCACCCCCGCACGGTGAAGAAGCCGCCGCCGCAGGTGGCCGCCGAGCGCGACCTCGTGGTCGAGGACCCCAGCTCGGGGTTCGTCGGCGCCGTCGTGCGCTGCGAGAAGGACGTCGTCCACCTCGAGGACCGGTTCGGCAAGGTGCGCGCCTACCCCCTGGGTCCGGGCTTCTGGGTCGACGGCCGGCCGGTCGTGCTCGTGCGCCCCACGCCGAAGGGGCCCGCGACGCCCACCCGCAGTGCCTCCGGTTCGACCTACGTCGCCGGTGCGCGCGCCCGCGTCGCCCGCGAGGGCCGCATCTACGTCGAGGGCAAGCACGACGCCGAGCTGGTGGAGAAGGTCTGGGGCCACGACCTGCGCATCGAGGGCGTCGTCGTGGAGCCGCTGCACGGCGTCGACGACCTGCCCGGCATCGTCCGCGACTTCCGCCCGTCGGAGGGACGGCGCCTGGGCGTGCTGGTCGACCACCTGGTGCGCGGGTCGAAGGAGTCCCGGATCGCCGCCGAGGTCATGAGGGCGGGGTCCGGGGCCCCCGGCGAGCACGCGCTCGTGGTCGGCCACCCGTTCATCGACATCTGGCAGGCGGTCAAGCCGTCCGTCGTCGGCATCCGGGAGTGGCCGACGGTGCCGAGGGGCGAGGACTGGAAGACCGGCGTCTGCCGCCGGCTGGGCTGGGAGGACGACACGGGCTACGTCTGGGCGCAGCGCGTCCTGGCGCGGGTGCGCACCTGGACCGACCTCGAGCCGGCCCTCATCGGCCGCGTCGAGGAGCTCATCGACTTCGTGACGACGACACCCTGATCCTCCGGATCACACCGCGACCAGCCCTCCGGGACCCGGGGACGACGACGGCCGCCGCCCCGCGAGGGGACGGCGGCCGTCGGGGCGCTGCAGGTCAGCGGGGCACGTAGTCGAACGTGTCCGGGTCGGGGCCGGTGCGCTCGCCGCGGTCGAGGCCGGTGAGCGCGGCCATGTCGCCGGTGTCGAGCTCGAAGTCGAACAGCGCGAAGTTCTCCTCGACCCGGCTGCGGGTCACCGACTTCGGGAAGACGACGTCGCCGCGCTGCACGTGCCAGCGCAGCACGACCTGCGCCGGCGTGCGCTCCAGCTTCTCGGCGATGCGGGTGACCACCGGGTCGCCGAGCACCTTGCCCTGCGCGATCGGCGACCAGGCCTCGGTGACGATCTCGTGGTCGGCGTCGAAGGCGCGCACCTCGTCGTTGGCGAGGTAGGGGTGCACCTCGATCTGGTTGACCGCCGGGCGCACCTCGGTCTCGCCGAAGAGCCGGCGCAGGTGGTGCGGGTTGAAGTTGGAGACGCCGATCGCCCGGCAGCGGCCGCCGGCGTAGATCTCCTCCATGGCCTTCCACGTCTCGACGTAGTCGACGTCGATCGTCGGCAGCGGCCAGTGGATCAGGAACAGGTCGAGCTGGTCGAAGCCGAGGTCGGCCAGCGTCTGGTCGAAGGCGCGCAGCGCGTCGTCGCGGCGGTGGAAGCCGTTGTTGAGCTTGCTGGTGACGAACACCTCGGACCGGTCGATGCCGGACTCGCGGACGGCCTGCCCGACCTCCTTCTCGTTGCCGTACATCTCGGCGGTGTCGATGTGCCGGTAGCCGACCTCGAGCGCGGTGCGCGTCGCCTCGACGGTCTCCTCGGGCGGGATCTGGTAGACGCCGAAGCCCAGCTGCGGGATCTCGACGCCGTTGTTCAGGCGGATGGTGGGCACGGTGGCCACGGGCTGCCCCTCTCGGTGGTGGACGGTGGGCGGCGCGGCATCCGGTGGCGCGCCAGGCTCCCGTCCCGTCCGCCTACCCGCCGACCGCGTCCCCAACCCGTGACACGGCTCCCTCGGCCGGAGCCGCCGGACGGGTGCGCAGCAGCGGCGCCCCGGCCAGCGCGATGAGCGCGGCCGCGGCGGCCGCCAGCGCCGGGACGGCGAACGCCCGCTGCGCGCCCCACGCGTCGACGGCGGCACCGGCCAGCGCCGAGCCCGCGGTGACGCCGAGCGTCAGCCCGGTGTTGGTCCAGGCCAGCGCCTCGGTGAGCGCGGCCCGCGGCACCCGCGACTCGGCCAGCGAGGCCCCCGACACCAGCACGGGGGCGACGGCGAGCCCGGCGAGGAACCCGGCGCCGACCAGCAGCGGCAGCGAGGACACCGCCCACAGCGCCTGCGCGGCCAGCCCGAAGGCGACGGCCGTGACGAGGAAGCGCGCGGCCAGCGAGCCGCGCAGCCGGGCGACGCCGTAGGCCAGGCCGGCCAGCAGGCTCCCGCCGGCGTAGAGGGCCAGCGCCAGGCCCGCGAGCGCCGGCGCGCCGACCGACTCGGCGAAGCCCACGACGACGACGTCCATGGCGCCGAAGACGGTGCCGACCCCGAGGTAGGCGGCGCACACGACGAGCACCGCCGGGGTGAGCGCGGCCGTCCGCCGGGGCGCCGCGCCGCCGGTGGTGCCGGCCGCGACCGGCACCACCGCTGGCTCGGTGCCCCGCTGGCGGGCGAGCCACAGGCCGCCGACCGTGCCGAGCACGATGCCGGTGGTGAACCCGGCCGCCGGCGCCACCAGCGTGCCGAGCACGGTGACCAGCGGCGGGCCGACGACGAACACCACCTCGTCGACGACGGCCTCGAAGGCGAAGGCGGTCTGCCGGCGCTCGGCGTCGGCCAGGGCGGCCGCCCACCGGGACCGCACCATCGCGCCGATGTTGGGCAGGCTCGCCCCGGTCAGCGCGGCGAGCAGGAACCAGGTCCAGGTCGGCGCGTCCCCGACGACGACGGCCACCAGCGACAGGCCGGTGACCAGGTAGGCGGCCATCGCCCGGCGGAGCACGGCGCCCTGCCCGCGGCGGTCCATCGCCCGCGACCACAGCGGCCCGGCGACGGCGGCCGAGAGCGCCAGCGTCCCGGAGACGGCGCCGGCCAGCGCGTAGCTGCCGGAGTAGCCCTCGACGAGCAGCACGGCGCCCAGGCCCAGCATCGGCAGCGGCAGGCGCGCGACCCAGCCGGCGAGGGAGAACCAGGCCGCACCGGGGACGGCGCGGAACAGGTGGGCGTACGGACCCAGCAGGGGACCGAGGACGGTGCGGGGTGACACGGGTTCTCTCGCGCTTCCTGGCCACAGGCGAGTGCGGGGGTGCCCGCCGGACCCTCGGGTGGCGTCCTCGACCGTAGCCAACGGCCTCGCCCGGCGTCGTCCCGGTTTCGCCCGGACCCGCGTGTCGCCGCCCAGGTGCATGAAGCTTCATGCACTCTGGGTGACGTCCCGCACACCGTCCGAAGGAGCCCCGTGGCGCCCTCCCCGCGGCAGCACCGCCCGCTGCCCCTCCGCCCCCTGCTGGTCCTGCTGCTCGCGCTGACCGCCCTGCTCGCCCCCGGCACCGCGTGGGCCGGCGGCGACGACGGCGCCGGCGAGGGCGGCAGCGCCGGCGGCGACTTCTCGGTCACCGTCAACGGCCGGACCTACGACCCCGCCGCCGGTCGCGAGACCCGCCTGCAGGGCGTGACGCCGACCGGGCCGATCGTCGTCCGCGGGACGCACGTCACCTACAGGATCGACCCGGCGACGCTGGGTGTCTACGACTACACGCTGACCGGTGCACCGAGCCCGGAGCGCATGGTCACCGCCCCCACCGTCGTGTTCGCCTCCAAGGTCCCCGTCCTCACCGCGGCCCAGCTGCGCGGCGTGCGGATCAGCGACCTGCGGCTGCGCGACGACGTCCTGGTGACCGAGTTCAGCACCGCCGCCGGGAAGTTCAAGGTCCAGTCGAAGGACGCCCCGCAGGGCGGCATCTTCCAGGTGGAGCAGGAGTTCGGCACCGCCGTCGAGTACGTGCACACCCTCGGCGCCGGCCTCTTCTACTTCGTGAACGAGTACACCGGGAAGATCAACTTCGGCGACGGCGTCCCCGCCGACGCGACCCACCAGATGCTGCTGGGCAAGGACAGCCCGCAGGTGGCCACCAAGCTCGAGCAGACCGCCACCACCACCCGCTGGTCGGTCGCCTCGGGCGGCCGGATGGGCGGCGTGCTGGGCGAGGACGCGGTCGAGCTGTCGGCCGGCGCCACCAACTGCACCACCGACTGCCAGGCCCGCAACCGCATCCAGGGCTCCGTGCCGGTGCCGCCGGACCCGACCGCCCCCACCCCGATCGGCTGAACCACCGCCGGCGTGCAACGTCGGTGCAGCGCTCCGCATCCGCGGACGCGGCAGGGGAACCCCGTCGCGTCCGCGGATGCGGTGTTTCCGGACCCGATCCGTACGGGACGGGGACGCGCCCCGGTTCCGCCACTACATTCGCAGGCGTGAGCGCCACACCCCTCCCCGACCCCCGGACCCGGCCGTCCGACGGCGTCCCGAGCGGTGTTGCGCCGGGGACCGGCGGGCTGGTCGACCGGCACGGCCGGGTCGCCACCGACCTGCGCGTCTCGCTGACCGACCGCTGCAACCTGCGCTGCACGTACTGCATGCCGCCCGAGGGGCTGCAGTGGCTGCCCAAGGTCGAGCAGCTCACCGACGACGAGGTCGCCCGGCTGGTCCGCATCGGCGTCGAGGAGCTCGGCATCCG
Source organism: Geodermatophilus tzadiensis (assembly GCF_003002915.1). Classification (GTDB taxonomy): domain Bacteria; phylum Actinomycetota; class Actinomycetes; order Mycobacteriales; family Geodermatophilaceae; genus Geodermatophilus; species Geodermatophilus tzadiensis. Next base: position 37,226 of record NZ_PVTG01000020.1, read on the forward strand.
CGAGGTGCGCTTCACCGGCGGCGAGCCGCTGCTGCGCCCGGGCCTGGTCGGCATCGTCGCGGCGGCCACCGCCCTCACCCCGCGCCCCGAGGTCAGCCTCACCACCAACGCCATCGGCCTGGCCCGGGTCGCGCCGGCCCTCGCCGAGGCCGGCCTCGACCGGATCAACGTCAGCCTCGACACCCTCGACCGCGGGCGGTTCCGGCAGCTCACCCACCGCGACCGGCTCCACGACGTCCTCGCGGGCCTGCGGGCCGCGCACGACGCCGGGCTGACCCCGGTGAAGGTCAACGCCGTCCTGCTGCGCGGGATCAACGAGGACGACGCCGTCCCCCTGCTCGACTTCTGCCTCGAGCACGGCTACCAGCTGCGCTTCATCGAGCAGATGCCGCTCGACGCCCACCACGCGTGGACCCGCGGCGAGATGGTCACCGCCGAGGACATCCTGGAGCGGCTCTCGGCGGCGCACGTGCTCGAGCCCGACACCGAGGAGCGCGGCTCGGCCCCTGCCGAGCGCTGGCTGGTCGACGGCGGCCCGGCCACCGTCGGGGTCATCGCCTCGGTCACCCGCTCCTTCTGCGGCACCTGCGACCGCACCCGGCTCACCGCCGACGGGCAGATCCGCAACTGCCTGTTCGCCCGCGAGGAGTCCGACCTCCGGACGGCGATGCGCGAGGGCGCCACCGACGCCGAGCTCGCCGACCGCTGGCGGATCGCCACGCTGGCCAAGCTCCCCGGCCACGGCATCGACGACCCGAGCTTCCTGCAGCCGAGCCGGCCCATGTCGGCGATCGGCGGCTGAGCGGCCGTGAGCGGGACCGTCACCGTCCGCTACTTCGCCGGCGCCCGCGCGGCGGCCGGCGTGGACACCGAGACCTGCGCGGCCGGCACGCTGGAGGAGCTGGTCGGCGCGATCGTGGCGGTCCACGGCGAGCGGCTGGAGCGGGTGCTCACCGCCTGCTCGTTCCTGGTCGACGGAACGCAGACGCGCGACCGTGCGTTGCAGCTGGCACCCGGGGCGGTCGTCGACGTGCTGCCCCCCTTCGCCGGAGGATGACCGCCCCCTCGTGAGCTCGCCTCACCATACGAGCCGTCCCCTGCCCTCCCCCGCCGCCCAGGTCACCCCGTGATCGAGTGGCTGCTGGTCCTCGTCGGCGTGGCGCTGGTCCTGGCCTGCGCCGGCTTCGTCGCCTTCGAGTTCGCCCTGGTGACCGTCGACCGGGCCACCGTCGAGCGCGAGGCCGCCGAGGGCGTGCGCGGGTCGCCCGGCGTGCTCGCCGCGCTGCGCACCCTGTCCACCCAGCTCTCGGGCGCCCAGCTGGGCATCACCGTCACCAACCTGGCCATCGGCTTCGTCGCCGAGCCCTCCATCGCGGCCCTGCTGCGCGGGCCGCTGGAGTCGGTCGGCCTCTCCGGCGCGGCGGCCCGGTCGGTGTCGATCACCCTCGCCCTGGTCCTGGCCACCGTGCTGACCATGGTGGTCGGCGAGCTGGTGCCCAAGAACGTGGCGATCAGCGAGCCGCTGCGCACCGCGAAGGCCGTGTCGGGCTTCCAGCGGGGCTTCACCCGGGCCACGTCGCCGGTCATCCGGCTGCTCAACGGCGGGGCGAACGTCCTGCTGCGCCGGCTGTTCGGCGTCGAGCCCCAGGAGGAGCTGGCCTCGGCCCGCTCACCCGAGGAGCTGACCTCGCTGGTCCGCCGCTCGGGCCGCCAGGGCACGCTGCCGGCCGAGACCGCGGTGCTGCTCGAGCGCGGCCTGGCCTTCGGCGAGCTGCGCGCCAGCGACGCCGCCACCCCGCGCACGCGGATGACCACCGTGGACGCCGAGGCGCCGGTCGCCGCGGTGCTCACCGTCGCCCGCGAGTCCGGCCACTCCCGCTTCCCGGTCGTCTCGGCCGCCGGTGTCGACGACGTCGTGGGGATGGTGCACGTGAAACACGCCCTCGCCGTCGCCCGTGACCGGCGCGAGGGGACCCCGGTGTCGGCGGTGATGCTGCCGGCGCTGTTCGTGCCGACGTCGCGCCGGCTCGACGACCTGCTCGGCGACCTGCGCCGCGGCGGCCTGCAGATGGCCGTCGTCGTCGACGAGTACGGCGGCACCGACGGCGTGGTGACCGTGGAGGACCTCGTCGAGGAGCTCGTCGGCGACCTCACCGACGAGCACGACACCGACAGCGGCGACGACGTCGTCGACCGCGGCGACGGCACCTGGTCGGTGTCGGGCCTGCTGCGGCCCGACGAGGTCGCGGCGGCCACCGGCCTGGCGGTGCCCGCCGACCGGCACTACGAGACCCTGGGCGGGCTGGTGCTGCACGTGCTGGGCCGCATCCCCGACGTCGGCGACCGGATCGAGGCGCGCCCTCCCCTGCCGCCGGAGCTGGCCGCCGAGGCTGAGGGCCTGCCGCCCGGCGTGTGGGTGCGCGTCGAGCGGGTCGACGGCACCCGCGTCGAGCGGGCCGTCGTCGGCGCGCTGCCGGCGACGTCCGGCGAGGAGCAGGAGGCCGGCCGTGGGTGACTGGGTCGGCGTGCTGGTCGCCGTCGTGCTGCTGCTGGCCAACGCCTTCTTCGTGGGCGCGGAGTTCGCGCTCATCTCCGCGCGCCGCTCGTCGGTCGAGCCCCTCGCCGAGGCCGGCTCGCGCCGCGCCCGGACGACGCTGGCGGCCATGGAGCGGGTGTCGCTGATGATGGCCGGCGCCCAGCTCGGCATCACCGTCTGCTCGCTGGGCCTGGGTGCCATCGGCGAGCCCGCGGTCGCGCACCTGCTGGAGCCGGTGTTCACGCTGCTCTCGGTGCCCGAGGCGCTGGTGCACCCGATCGCCTTCGTCATCGCGCTCACCGTCGTCGTGGCGCTGCACGTGGTGATCGGCGAGATGGTCCCCAAGAACCTGGCGCTGGCCGGGCCCGACCGCGCGGCCCTGCTGCTGGCGCCGCCGCTGGCCGCCGTCGTCACCGTGCTCAAGCCGGTCATCGTCGCGCTCAACGCGCTGGCCAACGGTGTGCTGCGGCTGCTGCGGGTGCAGCCCCGCGACGAGGTGGCGAGCGCGTTCACCCGCGACGAGGTGGCCGGCCTGATCGACGAGTCGCGGGCCGGCGGCCTGCTCGACGAGCGCGGCCACGAGCTGCTCACCGGCGCGCTGGGGCTGGAGGACCGCGACACCCGCTCGGTGCTCATCCCGCGCTCGGCGCTGACCGTCGTCGCCCCGGGCGAGGGCACCGCCGCCGTCGAGCGGGCGGCCGCGGCCACCGGCTTCTCCCGCTTCCCGGTGGCCGAGGGCGACCGGCTGCTCGGCTACGTCCACGTCAAGGACGTGCTGGTGCCCGACGGCGCCCCCGAGCCGCGGGTCCGCGACATCACCCGGCCGCTGCCGCGGGTGGCCGCCGCCGACGACCTGCGGCGCACCCTCGGCGTGATGCAGGCCGGGCGGGCACAGTTCGCCGCGGTGACCGATGGTGGCCGGGTGGTGGGCGTGGTGGCGCTGGAGGACATCCTGGAGGAGCTCGTGGGCGAGATCCGGGACGCTGCCCACCGGGGTCAGGAGAGGACGGGAGCGCGATGAGCTTCATCGACAGGGCCAAGGCCAAGGCGGAGGAACTGCTCGGCCGGGCCGAGGAGGTCTACGGCCAGTCGCACGGCGACGCCGCGGCCCAGGTGGCCGGGGAGGCGCACCGGCTGGAGGCGGAGGTGGAGCTCGAGGAGGAGCGCGCCGGGGAGGCCGCCCGCGGCTCCGGCACGCCCCGGCGGACCGACGAGGACGGCCGCACCGTCGGTTGACCCGCGCCGAGGGCGGTCAGCCGCCCAGGCGCAGGGCGACCAGGGCGACGTCGTCCTCGGGCCGGCCCTGCACCAGCCGCTCGATGAGCTCGTCGCAGAGCGCGCCGAGCGGCCGGTCGGCCAGCTCACGGGCGGCGGCCACCAGCCGGGCCATGCCCGCGTCGAGGTCGCTGCCGCGCCGCTCGACCAGGCCGTCGGTGTAGAGCAGCACCGTCGTCCCGGCCTCCAGGGCGACCTCCGACTCGGTGCGCGGGCTCTGCGGGTCGACGCCGAGCAGCAGGTCGCCGGGACCCTCGGGCAGCGCGACCGGGGTGCCGCAGGGCCGGAGCAGCAGCGGCGGCAGGTGCCCGGCGTTGGACCAGCACATCCGCGTGCGCCCGGCCGCGGCGTCCTGCGGCGTCCGCTCGAAGCGGGCGACGGCGGCGGTGGCCAGGGTGTCGACGCCGAGGGTGGCCATCGCGGTGTCCAGCCCGCGCAGCACCTCGGCCGGGCCGGCGTCGCTGTAGACGGCGATGCCGCGCAGCAGCGAGCGCAGCTGGCCCATCGCCGCGGCCGCCGCGGTGTCGTGCCCGACGACGTCACCGATGACCAGCGTGGTGCCCCCGCCGGGCTGCACGAAGGCGTCATACCAGTCGCCGCCGACCCGGGCGGCCTCGGCGGCCGGGGTGTAGCGCACCGCGATCCGGCCGAGCTCCGACCGGCGCGGGCGGGTGAGCAGGCTGCGCTGCAGCGCCTCGGCCAGCTGGCGCTGGCGGGCGAAGAGCCGGACGTTGTCGAGCGCCAGGCCCACCCGGCCGGCCACCTCGCGGGCGGTGAGCGGGTCGACCGGGGTGGCGCCGGCGAGGAAGGTCAGCGCGCCGATGACCCGCTCGCGGCCGGGCAGCGGCACGGCGAGCACCGCGGGGGTGCCCAGCGTGCGGTAGAGCCCGTGCGCCTCCGAGTCGGGCATGGCGGCCAGCACGTCGGCGCCGTCGGCGGCCACGGTCTGCCCGGCCAGCGCCCGCACCACCGGCGCCGCCGCGGGCATGGCGGGCAGCCGCACCGCGGCGTAGCGGGCCAGGACGTCGCGGAGGGCCGGGTCGCGGTGCCACGACCCCAGGTCGCGGGGGCGTCCCTCGTCGTCGAGCACGGTGAGCAGGCAGCCCTCGCCGAGCTCGGGCACCACCAGGCGCGGGATGCGGCGCACCGCCTCGGCCAGGTCCAGCGTGCCGGTCAGCTCGGCGCCCACCCGGGCCAGCAGCGCGAGCCGGTCCTGCGCCAGCCGGCGGTCGGTGACGTCGGAGAGGTACAGCGCGAGGCCGCCGGCGGCCAGCGGCACGGCGCGGACCTCGAACCAGCGGTCCAGCGGCGCGGGGTGGAAGGCCTCGACGGTCTGCGCGTGCCCGGTGGCGACGGCCTGGCGGTAGGCGCGGCCGAACTCGCTGTCCACGGTGGCCGGGAAGGCCGCCCACCAGTCGGTGCCGACCAGCTCGTCCCAGGTCCGGCCGAGGACGGCCTCACCGGCGGCGTTGACGTAGGTGACCCGCCAGGCGGCGTCGACGGAGACGTAGCAGAGCGGCATCGCCTCCAGGTGGGCGTCCCGCTGCGGCGCGACCACGGGCCTGCACCTCCCGTCCGCTGCGGTGACGTGCCCCCGAGACCGCGCCCCACCCTTGGAGCCAGCGCCTGTTGTGCCACGGGCGACCGGCCGGGTCAAGGACCTCGGCCGCACCCACGGCCACGGTCCGGTCACGGGTCACGGGTGCCCTCAGGGGCAGGCGACCCACTCCTCGGCGCCGTCGGTGAAGACCTGCCGCTTCCAGATCGGCAGCCGCGCCTTGACCTCGTCGACGAGCTCGGCGCAGGCACGGAAGGCCTCGCCGCGGTGTGCCGCGCTGACCGCGCAGGCGAGGGCCACGTCACCGATGCCCAGCAGCCCCACCCGGTGGGAGACGGCGACCGCGCGCACCTCGGGCCGCGCGGCGAACTCCTCGGCCAGCTCGACGATGACCGCCTCGGCGGTGGGGTGCCCGACGTACTCGAGCTCGGTCACCGACCGGCCGCCGTCGGTGTCGCGGACGACCCCGGAGAAGGAGACGACAGCGCCGGCACCGCGGTCGGACACCGCCTGCTCGTGCTCGGCGACCGACAGCGGCTCGTCGACGACTCGGGCGATGAGGAGGCCGGCGGTCACGGCGCCGAAGCTACCCCGCCGGGCGGCACGTCGAGGTCGACCGGGTCGGCCAGGCCGGTGCAGTCGACCTCGGTGACGGCGTGCGCGGACAGGTAGCGGCGGGCGCCCTCGTCGCCGGTCGCGGTGGCGGCCACCCCGGCCCAGTGCTCGCGCCCGAGCAGCACCGGGTGGCCGCGGACGCCGTCGTAGGCGGCCACCGCCAGCGCGTCCGGAGCGGCGTGCGCGGCGACCGCGCGCAGCGCCTCCGGCGTCATCCCCGGCGTGTCCACCAGCGTGACCAGCGCGGCGTCGACCGCCCCGGGCCAGCCGCGCAGCCCGTCGAGGCCGGTGCGCAGGCTCGAGGCCATGCCGGTCCCCCAGTCGCGGTTGGCCAGCACGGTGGCGCCGGTGAGGTCGGCGGTGCGCCAGACCTCCACCGCGCGGGCGCCGAGGACGACGAGCACCGGGTCGCACACCGCCCGCGCCGTCCGCACCGCCCGCTCGACCAGCAAGCTGCCCCCATACTCGACCAGCGCCTTGGGCATCCCGTAGCGGCGGCCCCCGCCCGCGGCGAGGACCAGCCCGGCGACCGTGCTCATGCCCCCCACCCTTGCAGCGCGCCCCGTCTCAGCGCGCGTAGACGGTGACCTCGGAGGCCTTGACCACCGCCCACACCGGCGAGCCCGGGGCCAGCCCCAGCTCGGCGAACGCGGTCGCGGTGACGTCGGCGAGCAGCGGCACCTCGCCGTCGAGCTCGCAGCGCACCGTGGAGCCGTGGGGCGTCGCGCCGGCCACCCGCGCCGGCCAGGCGTTGCGCGGGCTGCCTCCCGGCCGCGACGGGTAGAGCGCCACCGACTCCGGGCGGATGGCCACCAGCACGGGGCCGGCCGCGGGCTCGGCGACGGCGACCACCCCGCCGCCGGCCAGCCGCACGGCCAGCCCCTCCCCCGTGCCCGGCAGCAGCGAGAGCCCGACCAGCCGGGCGACGTAGTCGGTGCGCGGGTGCCGGGCGACGTCGGCCGGCGTCCCGGCCTGCACCACGGCGCCGTCCTCGACCACGAGCACCCGGTCGGCCAGTGCCGTCGCGTCCACGGGGTCGTGGGTGACCAGCACGGTGCTGCCGCCGAACTCGGCGAGGTGCCGGCGCAGCTCGGCGCGGACGGCCAGCCGGGTCCGGGCGTCCAGCGCCGACAGCGGCTCGTCGAGCAGCAGCAGCGCGGGGTCGCCGACCAGTGCGCGGGCCAGTGCCGCGCGCTGCGCCTGCCCGCCGGAGAGCTGCCCGGGCCGGCGGGCGCCCAGGTCGGCCAGCCCGACGCGGTCGAGCCAGGCGGCCGCCGCCTCCCGCGCCGCGGCCCTCGACGCCCCGCGCGTGCGGGGGCCGAAGGCGACGTTGTCCAGCACCGACAGGTGCGGGAACAGCAGGTGGTCCTGGAAGACCATCCCGAGCGGGCGCCGGTGGGCGGGCAGGCGCACGCCGGCGTCCACGTCGTCCCACGGCCGGCCGTCGACGGCGACCCGGCCGCCGTCGGGCGGCAGCAGGCCGGCCAGCACGCGCAGCAGCGTGGACTTGCCCGCGCCGTTGGGCCCGAGGACGGCGAGCACCTCGCCGTCGGCGACGTCCAGGGCGACGTCGACGGTGAGCGGGCCCCGGCGGACGACGACGTGCGCGGCCAGCGTCACGCCGCGGCGCCCCGGCCCAGCCAGCGGTCGCGGAGCAGCAGCAGGGTGGCCACCGAGACGACCAGGAGCACCAGCGACAGCACGATCGCCGCCTGCGGGTCGCGCTGCAGGGCGAGGTAGACCGCGAGCGGCATCGTCTGCGTCGTCCCCGGGAAGTTGCCGGCGAAGGTGATCGTGGCGCCGAACTCGCCCAGCGCCCGCGCCCAGCACAGCACCGCGCCGGCCGCGACGCCGGGCGCGACCAGCGGCAGGGTGACCCGGCGGAAGGTGGTCCAACGGTCGGCGCCGAGGGTGGCGGCGGCGTCCTCGAAGCGGACGTCGGCGCCCCGCAGCGCGCCCTCGACGCTGATGACGAGGAACGGCATCGCGACGAACGTCTCGGCGATGACCACCGCGGCCGTGGTGAACGGGATGGTGATCCCGGTGGTCTCGGCCAGCCAGCTGCCGACGATGCCCTGCCGGCCCAGCACGAGGAACAGCGCGACGCCGCCGACGACCGGCGGCAGCACCAGCGGCACGGTGACCAGCGCCCGCAGCACCGCCCGCCCGCGCGCCCGCGACCGCGCGAGCACCCAGGCCAGCGGCACGCCGAGGACGACGGAGACCAGGGTGGCCAGGGTCGCCGAGACGACCGACAGCCGCAGCGCCTGCCCGACGCCGGGCGCGGTGAGCAGCGTGCCGAGCTGCGACCACGGCGTCCGGACCAGCAGCCCGGCCAGCGGGAGGACGAGGAAGGCGACCGCGAGGGCCGCGGGGACCAGCAGCGGCGCCGGGGTGCGCTCCCGCCTCACGGCGCCCGGAAGCCGGCCGCCCCGAGCGCCTGCTGCCCCTCCTCGGAGCGCACCAGGTCGACGAAGGCCCGCGCGCCCTCGGGGTTGGGCGCGGCGGCCAGCGTGCACAGCGGGTAGTCGTTGACGGCGTCCTCGGCCTCGGGGACGGCGATGCCCTCGACGGCGTCCCCGGCGGCGACGACGTCCGTGGTGTAGACCAGCGCGGCGTCGACCTCACCGAGCTCGACCTTGGTGAGCGCGGCGCGCACGTCCTCCTCCAGGGTGTCGGGGCGGGGCGTGACCCCGGCGGCGGCGAAGACGTCCGCCGAGGCCGCCCCGCAGGGCACGTCGGGGGCGCAGACGGCGACGGTGAGGTCCTCGCGGCCGAAGTCGGCCAGGCCGGTGACGCCGGCCGGGTTGCCCGCGGGGACGGCGATCTGCAGCACGTTGGCGGTGAAGACGGCCGGCTCGCCCTCGGCCAGGCCGGCGTCGGTGACCACCGCCATCTGCGTGCCGTTGGCCGAGGCGAACACGTCGGCGGGGGCGCCCTGGGTCAGCTGGGTGGCCAGCGCCGAGCTGCCGGCGAAGTTGAACTGCACGGTGAGCCCGTCGTGCTCCTCCTCCAGCCGCTGCCCGAGGTCGGTGAACACGTCGGTGAGCGAGGCGGCGGCGAAGACGGTCACCGTGCCGGTCGGGCCGCTCGCGGACGCCGCCGCCGTCGAGGCCGCAGCGTCGTCGTCGCCTCCCCCGCACCCGGCCACCACCACCGCCAGGGTCGCCAGTCCCGCCAGGATCCGCCCACTCCGCACGTGCGGGACAGTAGACGATTCAGCTCCGCTGGTGCGGCCGGCCACTCGGATGCGCTGTCCGCAGATCAGGGGACGTCGACGCTGACCTGGGTGGCCTTCACCGTCGCGACGGCGCGGACGCCGACCTCGAGGCCCAGCTCGTCGGCGGCCTCGCGGGACATCAGCGAGACCAGCCGGAAGGGCCCGGCCTGGATCTCCACCTGCGCCATCACGGTGTCGCGGACGACGCGGGTGACGATGCCGGCCAGCCGGTTGCGGGCCGACGACCCGCGGGTGGCGCCGGGCTCGGGCGCCTCGTGCAGGTCCGCGGCGAGGCGGGCGAGGTCGGCACCGTCGACGTGCGCCGGGCCGCCACCCTCGCGCGACGCGGGCAGCCGGCCGCTGTCGATCCAGCGGCGCACCGTGTCGTCGCTGACCCCGAGCAGGGCCGCGGCCTCGGCGATCCGGTAGCTGGTCGTCACCGCGGCAGGCTAGTGGCCGGCCCCGCGCGCCCCCGGGTGTAGGGCCGTCCGCCCGGGGCAGGGAGGACGCAGCCGGCGGCCGTCCGGCCGAGGGGGACAGGGGGACGCGACGAGCATGCGCCGGTGGCGCGGTCCGCTGATCGTCTCGGTGGCGTACCTGGGGCTCTGGCTGGGGCTGGACGTCGTCGCCAGCGTCTTCCAGGCTCGGCAGGAGGTGTCGCTGTGGTACCCGCCCACCGGGTTGAGCTTCGCCCTGCTGCTGGTGTTCGGGCTGCGCTACGCCCCGCTCCTGCTGCTGACCGACCCGCTGCACGGGCTGGTGGTGAGCGGGCCGGACGTGAGCTGGGTGAGCATCTGGCTCAGCGCCGTCGTCAGCACCGTCGTCTACACGACCGCGGCCTGGCTGCTGCTCCGGCGCCTGCGGATCGACCCGCGGCTGCCCGGTCAGCGCGACGTGGTCTGGCTGCTGGCGCTGGCCGCCGTCGCCGGGCCGTTCGTCGTGGCGGTCGTCCAGGTCCTGCAGTACACGGTCGCCGGGCTGCTGACCTGGGGTGAGCTGTTCCGCGGCGTCCTCGGCTTCTGGTCCGGCCGGGCCACGGGCGTCGGGGTGCTCACCCCCGCGCTGCTCGTCGCGAGCCGGGCGGTGCCCGCGCTGTGGCGGGACCGGCCGCCGCTCGACGGTCCGCCCCGGGGCGCACCCGGGCACGAGCGCCCCGTGTGGCCGGGCCGGGTCCGGCCGCGGTGGGCCGGCCGGCTCGCCGCCCGGGTGCTGGACGAGCGGCTGGAGATCGCCGGGCAGGCCACCCTGCTGCTCGCGACGGTGTACCTGGCCTACGGCGAACCGGCCGTCGGTGGGCTGGACCTGGCCTACCTGGTGTACGTGCCGCTGATCTGGATCGCGGTCCGCGGCGGGCTGCCCCGGGTGGTGTTCGCCGTCCTCGGGGCCAACGCCGTCGCCGTGGCCCTGGTCGGCCGGGACGTCGTGGACAGCCCGCTGCGGCTGCAGCTCGGGCTGGTGACCCTCACCCTGGCCGGCCTGACCCTCGGCGCGCTGGTCACCGGCCGGCAGGCCAGCGTCGCGGCCGCCGAGCACGCGGCGGTGCACGACTCGCTCACGGGGCTGGCCAACCGGGTCCTGCTGATGGACCGCCTGGAGGTCGCGGCGCACCGCGCGGAGCGCAGTCGAGACGGCCGGTTCGCGGTGCTCTACTGCGACCTCGACGGCTTCAAGGGGGTCAACGACCAGCTCGGGCACGACGCCGGCGACGAGCTGCTGGTCGCGGTCGCGCGCCGGCTGGAGGGGGCGGTGCGGCCCGGCGACCTGGTCAGCCGCCTGGGCGGTGACGAGCTCGCCGTCCTCCTCGACGGCGTGACCGGCGTCGAGGAGGCGGCCGGGGTGGCCGAGCGGCTGCTCGCCGCGCTGGCCGAGCCGTGTGCCCTCGACGGCCGGGAGGTCGTCGTGACCGGCAGCGTCGGGGTGGCGGTCGCCGACGCCGAGGGGCTGGCCCGGCCGCGGCTCCGCGAGGAGCGCGGGAGCGCGGCCGGCCCGGACGGGGACGGGCACGCCGAGGAGGTGCTCCGGGCGGCCGACATGGCCCTGCAGCGCGCCAAGGCGGCCGGGGGCAACCGCTACGAGGTCTTCAACGAGCCGCTGCGCCGGCAGACCCGGGACCGGCTGGGACTGCGCGCCGCGCTGCGCCACGCGGTGGGGGCCGGTGCGGTGACCGTCGCCTACCAGCCGATCGTGCGGGTGGCCGACGGCCGGCTGGCGGCCGTGGAGGCGCTCGCCCGGTGGCACGACCCCGAGCGCGGGGACGTCCCGGCGGCCGAGTTCATCCCCGCGGCCGAGGAGACCGGGCTGATCCACGAGCTCGGCCTGCAGGTGCTCGAGCAGGCCTGCGGCCAGGCCGCGCGGTGGCGACGGGTCTTCGGTCCCGAGGCCACGCCGCGGGTGGCGGTCAACGTCTCGACGCGTCAGCTGCTGCCGGCCGACTTCGCCCCGCGCGTCCTCGACCTGCTCGACCGCCTCGGGCTGCCCGCGGACGCCCTGGAGCTGGAGATGACCGAGTCCTGCGCCATGGAGCCGGGGTCGCGGGCGGCCCTGGAGCGCTTCACCGCGGCCGGCGTCATCCTCGCCGTGGACGACTTCGGCACGGGGTACTCCAGCTTCGCCGCGCTGCGGGAGCGGACACCGCAGGCCTTCAAGCTCGACCGCTCCTTCGTCGCGCGGCTACCGGGCGACCGTCCGACCGACGCGATCGTGTCCGCCGTCCTCGCGCTGGCCGGGCACCTGGGCGCCACCGTCACCGCCGAGGGCGTGGAGACCGAGGAGCAGCTCCGGCGTCTCCGGGAGCTGGGGTGCCCCCAGGCCCAGGGCTTCCTCCTGGGGCGGCCGGCGGGCGCGGAGCGGATCGAGCGGGACTGGCTCCGCCGTCCGCGGTGACGCTCCGGGAGGCCTGTGGACGACGGCCCGGCGTCCACAGGCCTCCCGGGTCGCGCGCGGCCGCCGGGGCAGCATCGCGGGCATGAGGACCCCGACCGCCGACGACGCCTGGCTCCGCGACCTGCTGCTCGGGGGCGACTGGCGTCCCGGCGGCGACGACACGGACGGGGTCGCCGGCGTCCTGGCCGCGCGCGACCCCGGCGTGGACGCCTCCGGCGCCGCCACCGGCGCGCTGCTGTCGGCCCTCGCCGACGTCTGGGAGCGGGGCTGGCAGCCGGCCGACGTCGCGCACGCGGTCGGCCGCGGGTCGAGCGCCCGGACGGCGCGGCTGGCGGTGGCGCTGGTCACCGAGGACGCCCGGGCGACCGACGCGGCGTCGCGGGCGCCGGAGCCGTGCCTGGCGCAGCTGGGTGAGCTCGGGGCGCTGACCGCGGGCGCCCCGGCCGTGGTCGCGGCCTGGCACCGGGCGGAGGGGCGACCGGCGGGCGAGGCGTGGCGCGAGGTGCTGCGGCTGGCGACCACGCTGCGCACGCTCCCCCGTGTGGAGCGGCTGGTGCCCCCGCCGTCCGCCTGGGGTGCCGGGAGGGAGGCAGGTCCCCGCCGTCCGGCGGTGGCGTCCCCGCGCGACGACGCACGGGTGCTGCGGCGGATCCGCGCGCTGCTGGCCAAGGCGGAGTCCACGGACTTCCCCGAGGAGGCGGAGGCTCTCACCGGCAAGGCGCAGGAGCTGATGACCCGCTACGCGGTGGACACGGCGCTCCTGGACGGCGGCACCGCACCACGCCGCGTCGACGTGGCCACCCGCCGGGTGCACGTCGTGGACCCGTACGTCCGGGCGAAGGTGCAGCTGCTCGACGTGGTCGCCCGCGCCAACGGCGTCCGGCTCGTCTGGTACCCGGACCTGGGCATCGCCACCCTGGTCGGCGTCCCCGCCGACCTCGACGCGGTCGAGCTGCTGTTCACCTCGCTGCTGCTCCAGGCGGGCCAGGCACTCGGCGCGGCCGAGCGGGCGGCACGACGGCGCTCGGCCTCCCGCTCCTTCCGACGCGCGTTCCTGCTGGGCTACGCCGGCCGTGTCGGGGAGCGGCTGACCAGCGCCCGTGAGCAGGCGACGAGGGCCGCGGCGACGGACCGCGGTGTGGACCTGCTCCCCGTGCTGCGCTCCCGGCAGGAGGCCGTCGACGAGGCGTTCACCGAGCTGTTCCCCGGCGTGCGCAGCAGCCGCAGCAGCTCGTCCGTGGACGGCGCCGGCTGGTGGGCCGGCCGCTCCGCCGCCGAGGCCGCCGACGTCGGCTCCCGCCACCTGCGGTAGCCGCCCCGGCCGCGTCTCCGCGGGAACGTGCCCGGCCGCGTCTCCGCGGGAACGTGCCCGGCCGCGTCTCCGCGGGAACGTGCCCGGCCGCGTCTCCGCGGGAACGTGCCCGGCCGCGTCTCCGCGGGAACGTGCCCGGCCGCGTCTCCGCGGGAACGTGCCCGGCCGCGTCTCCGCGGGAACGTGCCCGGCCGCGTCTCCGCGGGAACGCTACTACCGACCTGAGCTGCGGTTTCTGTCACTGTCGACACGTATTATCCGAACACGTGATCGATCAGGAGGCGTCGTGTCCGAGCCGAGCAGCACCCCGCACCCGTCCGGCAGTCCGCTGACCGAACTGGCCCGGGCCATCACCGCCGGCGCCGTCCGCCTCGCCGCCGCCACCGCTGCCTGGTTGCGCCTGGTCGCCGAGTTCGACGAGCGCGGCGGCTGGCACGGCTGGGGCACCCGCTCGTGCGGGCACTGGCTGTCCTGGCAGTGCGGGCTGGCACCGGGCGCGGCCCGCGAGCACGTCCGCGTGGCCCGGGCCCTGCAGTCCCTCCCTCTCGTCGAGGCGGCGTTCGCCGACGGGCGGCTGTCGTACTCCAAGGTGCGGGCCCTGACCCGCATTGCCGAGCCCGACACCGAGCAGCCGCTGCTCGACCTCGCCGTGACGGTCACCGCCGCCCAGCTGGAGCGCTTCGTCCGCTCCTGGCGCCGCGCCGACCGCCCGGACACCGACCGGCCCGAGAGCCGGGAGTCCTTCGACCACTCCTGGGACGACGACGGGATGCTGGTCCTCCGGCTGCGGATGCGCCCCGAGCCCGGCGCCGAGGTGCTGGCCGCCATCGAGTCGGTCGCCGAGCGCGAGGCCCGGCGCGAACGCGCGCAGAACGCACGCACCCGGGCGGCAGGGCCGGCCCAGGGCTCGGACCGGCAGGAGCGACAGGAGCTGCACCGCCGCTGCGCAGACGACGACGAGCTGGCCGGACTGGCCCGTGAGCGCAGCACCGCCCGCCGCCTGAGCGCCCTCGCCTCCCTGGCCCGCGCCGGTGTCGACGCCGACCGCCGTCCCGGTGACCCGCCCCGGCGCGAGGTCGTCGTGCACGTCGACGCCGCGGTCCTCGCCGACGACTCCGCCGCCGGACGGGCGCACCTCGACGGCGGCCCCGCCCTGACAGCGGCCCAGGCCCGGCGCGTGCTCTGCGACGCCACGGTGGTGACCATGCTGGAGCGCGGTCGCCAACCCCTCGCGCTGGGCCGCAGACGGCGGCGCGCCAGCAAGGGACAGCGCCGGGCGCTGCTGCGCCGCGACGGCGGGTGCGCGCGGCCCGGCTGCCCGGAGACGCGCATCGAGCGACTGCACGCCCACCACCTGCGGCACTGGCTCTTCGGCGGGCGCACCGACCTGACCAACCTGGTGCTGCTGTGCGACGTCGACCACGGCCTGGTGCACGACCTCGACCTGGTGATGACCCGCGTCGACGGCAGGCTCGTCGTCACCGCCCCGGACGGACGCCACGTCTGGGGCACCGCCGACGCCGCCTTCGACGGCGGCCTGGCCGGCCTCGACGACCACCCGGTCGCCGGGGACGCGGCGGACGGGCCGACGACCGCCGACCCGTTCACCGGCGTCCACCCCATCGACGCCGAGATCGGCCGCCGACCAGTGGCCGCCCGATGCCAGTCCGGTGAGGCCCAGCCGACACGGTCCGCCCAGCGGCGGCGGACGACGGCCGGACGACGAGGGTCCGGCAGCAGCCGCCCGGGTGGTCCAGCGCCCCGGCCGAGGCGCTCCCCCGCCGGTCCACGCGCCGGCCGGGCACCCGCGCGCCCGCGTCGATCGGGGTCCGTGCAGCAGGGCGTCGCTGCGATGCGCCAGGCGCTGTTCCCTGTCGGCGAGCCGTCGCTCGCCGACACGATGCCGGTGAGCGGCGAGCGGATGGACCTGCGGTACGCGGTCGGGGTCCTCATGAACCACCGCGACCTGCTCCGGCGCCTCGCGGGAGGGAACGGGGCAACCGGGAACGAGGGAACCGGACACGGGGCGCCCCACACCTGACCGCCGCGTTCCCGCGGGAACGCTCCGTGCCCATCAGCGTTCCGTTTGCCGATCTCGGGCCCCGGGCAGCGCGTGCCGGTGCCCCGAGAGAAGCAGGACAACCCCGCCGGGGGTTCGGCCTCCGTCCGGACCCGTCGGCTGAGGGAGACGGCCCGCGACGTCCTCGGCTTCGACGGGTTCCGCCCGGGCCAGGAGCAGGCCATGCAGTCCGTGCTCGCCGGCCGGGACACGCTGGCCGTGCTGCCCTCGGGCGCCGGGAAGTCGGCGGTGTACCAGGTGGCCGGGCAGCTGCTCGACGGCCCGGTGCTGGTGGTCTCCCCGCTCATCGCGCTGCAGCGCGACCAGGTCGAGCGGCTCGCCGAGCTCGGCGACGCCGTCGGCCGGGCCGCCCAGCTCAACTCCAGCCTCTCCGCCGGCGACCAGCGCGAGGCACTCGAGGGGCTGGCGGACGGAACGGTCCGCTACCTGTTCCTCGCGCCCGAGCAGCTGGCCAAGCCCGAGGTGGTCGAGGCGATCCGCGAGGCCGCACCCGCGCTGTTCGTGGTCGACGAGGCGCACTGCGTCTCCGCGTGGGGCCACGACTTCCGCCCCGACTACCTGCGGCTGGGCCAGGTCGTCGAGCAGCTCGACCACCCCACCGTGCTGGCGCTGACCGCCACCGCCGCTCCCCCGGTC
Source organism: Geodermatophilus tzadiensis (assembly GCF_003002915.1). Lineage (GTDB taxonomy): Bacteria > Actinomycetota > Actinomycetes > Mycobacteriales > Geodermatophilaceae > Geodermatophilus > Geodermatophilus tzadiensis. The sequence continues at coordinate 53,341 of NZ_PVTG01000020.1, forward strand.
CGTGCCGAGATCGTCGAGCGCCTGTCGATGCGCGACCCCGAGGTCGTCGTCGCCGGGTTCGACCGTCCCGAGATCCGGCTGGAGGTCGACCAGCACGCCGACGCGCACGCCAAGCGGCAGGCGGTGATCGACCGGGCCGCCGGCGAGGTGGAGGCCGGCCGCGGACCGGGCATCGTCTACAGCGCCACCCGCAAGGGCACCCTCGACCTCGCCGAGGCGCTCACCGACCGCGGTCTGCGCGCCCGGCCGTACCACGCGGGCCTGAAGAAGAGCGAGCGCGAGGACACCCAGCGCGCCTGGATGGACGACGAGCTCGACGTCGTCGTCGCCACCACCGCCTTCGGGATGGGCATCGACAAGCCCGGCACCCGCTTCGTCGTCCACGCCGAGCCCGCCGACTCCGTCGACAGCTACTACCAGGAGATCGGCCGGGCCGGCCGCGACGGCGAGCCCGCGCTCGCCGTCCTGGTGTACCGGCAGGAGGACCTCGGCCTGCGCCGGTTCTTCGCCGCGGGCGCGCCGGCCGAGGAAGAGCTGCAGCAGGTGGCCGGGCTGGTCGCCGCCGCGCCGGCCGCGGGCGTGGACGACGGCGTCGACGTCAAGCAGCTGCGCGAGGAGACCGGCCGCCCGGCCACCCCGCTGGCCCGCGACCTCAACCTGCTCGAGCAGGTGTCGGCCGTCGTCCTCGACGAGGAGGGCGCCGCCCACCCGGCCGAGGGTGCTCCGGCGCCCGGCGAGGCCGCCCGCGCGGCCCGCGAGCTGGCCGAGCACCACGAGCGCGTCGACCAGAGCCGCGTGGAGATGATGCGCGGCTACGCCGAGACCACCGAGTGCCGCCGCCAGTACCTGCTCGGCTACTTCGGCGAGCAGCTCGAGGAGCAGTGCGGCAACTGCGACAACTGCTCGGCCGGCACCTCCCACGAGCAGCCCGCCGGGGGGGACGCCGACACCCCGTTCCCGCCCGAGACCCCGGTGGTGCACACCGAGTGGGGCGCCGGCGTGGTCATGCGGGTGGAGGACGACCGCGTCGTGGTCCTCTTCGAGGAGGTCGGCTACAAGACGCTGGCGCTCGCCGCGGTCGAGCGCAACGACCTGCTGCAGGTCCGCGGCGGCTGAGCAGCGGTCGCCGGGTCCACCCCATCGGGCGCTCGCCCTGCGCGACCGCCCCGGCACGTCGATGATCAAGCAGATGCCCGGGCACGGCGCCCGGCTGGGAGGAGTGCACGGGTGAAGGTCCTGGGGATCAACGCCATCTACCACGACCCGGCGGCGGCGCTCGTCGTCGACGGGCGGGTCGTGGCCGCGGCCGAGGAGGAGCGGTTCAGCCGGCGCAAGCACGGCAAGCGCCCGCTGCCCTGGAGCGCGTGGGAGCTGCCCGAGCTGTCGGCGGCGTGGTGCCTGGCCGAGGCCGGCATCCGCCCCGAGGAGCTCGACGCGGTCGCGTACTCCTTCGACCCGGCGCTGATGGTCACCCCCGAGGAGACCGGGCTCTTCGACGACGGCGACGTCATGCGCAAGAGGTACGCGCAGATGGCGCCGGACTTCCTCGCCCACGCGCTGCCGGGCCTGGACCCGGCGAAGGTGCACTTCGTCAAGCACCACGTCGCCCACGCCGCCTCCGCCGGCAAGGCCGCGCCGCAGCGCGACAACGCGGTGCTCGTGCTCGACGGCCGCGGCGAGGCGCACAGCCACCTCGCCGGGCGCTACGTGGACGGGCAGCTGGAGATCCTCGCCGGGCAGGCCCTCCCCCACTCGCTGGGCCTGATGTACGAGGAGCTCACCGACCACCTCGGGTTCCTGCGCAGCTCCGACGAGTTCAAGGTCATGGCGATGGCCTCCTACGGCAAGCCGCGCTTCCTCGGCGAGCTGTCCGAGCTCGTCCGGGCCACCGGCGACGGGGGCTTCGTGACCGAGAAGATCGACTTCGCCGAGTTCGCCCCCCGCCTCGGCAAGGACGAGCGGTGGACCGAGGACCACGCCGACCTCGCCGCCAGCGTGCAGACGCGGCTGGAGGAGGTGCTGGTCGAGCTGGCCCGCTGGGTGCACGAGCAGACCGGCGAGAAGACCCTCACGATGGCCGGCGGCACCGCGCTCAACTGCGTGGCCAACACCCGCATCCTCGCCGAGGGCCCGTTCGAGCACGTCTGGGTCCAGCCGGCCGCCGGGGACGCCGGCACCGCGCTCGGCGCGGCCCTGCACGTGGCCGCCGAGCTCGGCGAGCGCACCGAGCCCATGCCCGGCGCGGCGCTCGGGCGCGGCTGGAGCGACGACGAGATCGAGCGCCGGCTGCAGACCGCGGCGATCGACTACGAGCGGCCCGACGACGTGGCCGAGGCCGTGGCCGAGGTGCTCGCCGACAACGGCATCGTGGCCTGGTTCCAGGGCCGCAGCGAGTACGGCCCGCGGGCGCTGGGCCACCGGTCGCTGCTGGCCCACCCCGGCTTCGAGGCCAACCTGGAGCGGATGAACGACGTCAAGGGCCGCGAGCAGTTCCGCCCGGTGGCGCCGATGGTGCTGCTGGAGCGGGCGCCGGAGCTCTTCAGCCGGGGGCCGATCCCCTCGCCGTACATGCTCTTCGTGCACGACGTCGCCGAGGAGTGGCGCGACCGCATCCCCACCGTCACCCACGTCGACGGCACCGCGCGGATCCAGACGATCGACGCCGGCACGGAGCCGCTCGTGCACCGGATGATCTCCGCCTTCGAGCGGCGCACCGGGCTGCCGGTCGTGGTGAACACCAGCCTCAACACCGCCGGCCGGCCGATGGTCGACGACCCCCGCGACGCCCTCGAGTGCTTCGGCTCCGCGCCGGTCGACCTGCTGGCCATCGGCCCGTTCGTCGTCCGCCGGCCCCGGCCGACACCGCGTCCCTGAGCCCCCGGCCCGGGCACGCCGCGCGCGTGCCCGGCCGGCGGGGTCCCCCCGAGGGGTGAGGACCGAACCGGGACGGCGGTGCGGCGCGAAGACCCCGTGCACCACCGCCCCGCGGATCACGGTCCGGACACGACCCTCGTCCGAATGGATGAGTTCCGGTTCTCCACGACCCGCCGGGGTAACCGGAGCAACGACGCGCGCCACTCGGTCGCGCACCACCCACTCGGAGGACCCAGATGGCTGCACCCGCAGGCAACACCGGCGCCCGCCCGGCCAAGGCCTGGCCCCAGACCCTCGCGCTCGCGTTCGGGGTCGTCTACCTGCTCGTCGGGATCGTCGGCTTCTTCGTCACCGGCTTCGACAACTTCGCCGACAACGCCCAGGACGAGATGCTGCTGATCTTCATGATCAACCCGCTGCACAACATCGTGCACATCGTCATCGGCCTGGCCGGCATCGCCCTGTCGCGCACGCTGGCCGGTGCCCGCACCTACGGCTGGCTGCTCGCCGTCGGCTACGCCGCCGCCTTCGTCTACGGCCTGATCGCCATCGGTCAGAGCTGGGACTTCCTCAACGTCAACGCCGCCGACAACGTGCTGCACATCGCCACGGCGATCGTCGGCCTGGTCATCGCGCTGGGCCCCGTCAACGACCGGGTCGCGCGCCCGTCGCGCGCCTAGGGACGACCCTCGCCAGGTCACCAGGAGCCGGGCACCCGGGACGGGTTCCCGGCTCCTCGTGTGCGGGCCGCGACGGGAGCGGAACGGGGACGACCCCGGCGCGACGGCGGGGGCGCAGCGGTCTACCTTCCGGACCATGGACTTCGCCCTCTCCGCCCGAGCCGAGGACGTCTGCGGCCGGATGTGGGACTTCATGCGTGAGCAGGTCTTCCCCGCCGAGCCGGTCTACGACGCCTGGCGCACCGAACGCGGTCACGACGACCACGGACACCCCCCGGTCCTGGAGGACCTCAAGAAGGAGGCCCGCGCGCGGGGCCTCTGGAACCTGTTCCACCACGAGCTCGGCGGCCTGAGCAACCTCGAGTACGCCTCGGTCGCCGAGATCATGGGCTGGTCGCCGGTCATCGCCCCCGAGGCCACCAACTGCGGTGCGCCCGACACGGGCAACATGGAGACGCTCATGCTGTTCGGCACGCCCGAGCAGAAGCAGCGCTGGCTCGACCCGCTCCTCGAGGGCGAGATCCGCTCCGGCTTCGCGATGACCGAGCCCGACGTGGCCTCCTCCGACGCCCGCAACATCCAGACCTCGATCGTGCGCGACGGTGACGAGTACGTGATCAACGGCCGCAAGTGGTGGACCTCGGGTGCCGCCGACGAGCGGTGCCAGGTCTTCATCGTCATGGGCAAGACCGACCCGGAGGGCGCGCCGCACCGGCAGCAGTCGATGGTGCTCGTCCCCCGCGACACCCCCGGCCTGGAGATCATCCGGCACCTGCCGGTGTTCGGGTACCAGGACCAGCACGGCCACTCCGAGCTGCGCTTCACCGACGTCCGCGTCCCGGTGTCGAACATCCTGGCCGGCGAGGGCGACGGCTTCATGATCGCCCAGGCCCGGCTCGGCCCCGGCCGCATCCACCACTGCATGCGCGCCATCGGCATGGCCGAGCGTGCGCTCATGCTCATGGTGGAGCGGTCCAAGCAGAGGGTCGCCTTCGGCCGGCCGCTGGCCGAGCAGGGCACCGTGCGCGAGGCGATCGCGCTGTCCCGCATGGAGATCGACCAGGCCCGGCTCTACGTGCTCAAGACCGCGGACCTGATCGACAAGTACGGCGCCAAGGGCGCCCGCACCGAGATCTCGGCCATCAAGGTCGCCGCGCCGCGGGTCGCCCTCGACGTCATCGACCGGGCCATCCAGGTGCACGGCGGCGCCGGCGTCAGCAACGACACCGTGCTGGCCCGCTTCTACGCCAGCGCCCGGACGCTGCGGATCGTCGACGGCCCCGACGCCGTGCACGTCCGCGGGGTGGCCAAGGAGGAGCTCGCCCGCGAGCGCCCCTGGATCGGCTGACCGGGCACGACGGACGACGGGGCCGCCACCCACCGCGGGTGGCGGCCCCGTCGCGCGTCCGCGGCGCGGTCAGGGGCTGAGCGTCGTCCCGAAGGAGCCGCCGGCCAGCTTGGCCATCAGCTGGGTGCGGTCGAGGCCGACGGCCGACAGCGCGTCGGCGTCGCGGTCGGTGTCGATCTCGTCGGACAGCCGGCTCTCCACCGCGTCGGCCGTGTCGTTGTCGCCCTCGGTGCGCAGCACCTTCACGAGTTCCTGCTTGTCGAGCTTCACGCGCTTCCTCCGTCCGTCGTGGGCCCACCGTCCCCCGGAGTGTGGTGCGGCCCACCCACCGGGGCAAACGATCGCGCCGGACACGCCGCGCCGACCTGCGCCGACGCCCTCCCCCGACGGCGTCGACCGCGGCGCCGCGGAGGCCCCCACGGCGGCCCTCCCGGTCCTACCGTGGCCCCTCCGGCCACCGGGGCCGGGCCCGACACGTCCGACGGGGGACGCCATGAGCCAGCCGCCCGGAGCCCCGCCCTGGGGCCAGCCACCCGCGACGCCGGGGTGGGGCCAGCAACCCCCGCCGTCGTGGGGACAGCAGCAGGCACCCCCGTCCTGGGGCCAGCAGCCCCCGCCCGCGTGGGGCCGGCACCCCGCCGGGCCGCCGCCGTGGCCGCCGGCGGCACCGACCGCGGTGCCGCCCCCCGCACCCCGCCGGTCGCGCCGCGGGCTGTGGATCGGCCTCGGCGCCGCGCTGCTCGCGCTCGTCGTCGCGGCCGGCGTGGTCGTCTTCCTGCTGACCCGCCCGGTCGACCCGCCCACCGGCGTGACCGCCGAGCTGCAGGACGACGGCGTCGCCGTCCGCTGGGACGCCGTCGAGGGCGCCACGGGCTACGAGGTGCGCCGGGACGACGACGTCCTGGGCACCACGAGCGGGACCAGCTACGTGGACGGCGAGGCCGCCAGCGGCACCGAGTACCGCTACTCGGTCACCGCGCTGGAGGACGGCGACCGCTCCGAGCCGGTGCCGGCCCAGGACCCGGTGGTGACGCCGGTCGCCCCGCCCGCCTCCATCACGCTGACCACCGACGGCCCCGACGTCCTCGTCGAGTGGGATCCCGTCACCGGCGCCGACGCCTACGAGGTCCGCCGGGACGGCACCGTCCTGGCCACCGACCTTCCCGACGCCTCCTACCGCGACGCCGGCGTCCCGCTGGGCGACCACACCTGGCAGGTCACCGCGGTCGACCGGGACGGCGCCGGCAGCACCGCAGACATCCGGAGCGCGTCGTTCTTCACCCAGGGCCCCTGGCAGGAGGCGTACGCGCTGGCCGCGGCCTTCCCCGACCTGCTGCCGGCCGAGCCCGGCGGCCTGGGCTGGTCGGACGGCACCTGCGACCGGGCGCCGGCCGAGGGCGTGCAGGCGTTCGTCGTCTGCACCTACCCCACCGGCGTGTACGTCGAGATCAGCCAGTTCGCCGACCGCGGGCAGTGGCAGGCGCGCCTGGACGCCGCGGCGGCCGGCAGCACCGGCCCGGGCACCTGGGCCTACGGCGACGGGCCGGCCGAGGGCGACCTGCTGGAGAGCCCCGAGGGCGGGCTGGCCTGGAAGTACCTGACCTTCTACGCCGAGGACCGGTCGCTCTACGGCATCTACGTGGCCTGGGAGGGCCACACGCAGGACGAGATCGACGACGCCTGGTTCACCGAGGCGCCCTTCTGACGTCCGCCGCGGCACCCGCGGACGCGCCGGCCGGGCGGCCGGCCGGCGCTCAGCGGGCGCGGGACCGGCGCAGCAGCATCGCGCCCGCGCCGAGCAGCGCGGCGGCCAGCACGAGCTGGCCGGCCCCGACCCCCGCCCGCCCGCTGCCGAACCAGGTCGGCGAGCTGACCAGCAGCACCGCGCCGATGCCCAGCACCAGCAGCGCCACCAGCCGCTCGCGCCGCGCGTCCCGTGGGGTGCCCATGCCGCCTCCGCTCCCGCCGGGACCGGTCCCCGGCTGCCGACGAGCCAACCAGACGGCCGTCCCCGGAAGCCGGTGGCCTCGACAGGCAAGCCGACACTTGCGTATGGTGCCGCCGTGGGCGACGTGTTCCGGGCCCTCGCCGACCCGACCCGGCGTGCTCTGCTCGACGAGCTGCAGGAGCGGGACGGCCAGACGCTGTTCGAGCTGTGCACCCGGCTGACCGTGCGGCACGGGGTGGGCTCGTCGCGGCAGGCCGTCTCGCAGCACCTGGAGGTCCTCGAGCAGGCCGGCCTGGTCCGGACCCGGCGGGAGGGTCGCTACAAGTTCCACCACCTGGACACCTCGCCGCTGCGCGCCATCACCCGGAGATGGCGCACCGACCCCGAGGAGGGCCCGTGCGGATCACCCTGACCAGCGTCCTGGTCGACGACCAGGACAAGGCGCTGCGCTTCTACACCGAGGTGCTGGGCTTCGTGAAGAAGACCGAGGTCCCGCTGGGCGAGCACCGGTGGCTGACGGTCGTCTCCCCCGAGGCGCCCGACGGCGTCGAGCTGGTCCTCGAGCCCGACGGGCACCCCGCCGTCCGGCCGTTCAAGGAGGCGCTGGTCGCCGACGGCATCCCGTTCACGTCCTTCACGGTGGCCGACGTGCCCGCGGAGGTGGCGCGGCTCAAGGCCCTCGGCGTCCGCTTCACCCAGGAGCCGCTCAGCATGGGACCCGTGACCACCGCCGTCCTCGACGACACCTGCGGCAACCTGCTGCAGATCCAGAGCGCCTGACGGGGCCCGCTCAGCCGGCCTTCGAGGGGGGCTCCCCCGCGTCCAGGGCCTCCTGGGCGCGGGCCGGGTCGTAGGCGCAGGCGTCGCCGACGTCGGTCGCGGGCGCGGCCGGCGGCGGCTCGGGCGTCTCCCCTGCGGCGTCGCCCTCCGAGCCGGCCGCCTGGTCCCCCGGGGCGGCGGGCGGCGCGGACGACGCCGGCGCCGCCGGGGCGATCGAGTCCTGCACGATCTGCCGGATGCGGTCGTAGTCGGGGTAGGCCGGGTCGATCACGCTGTCGTCGAACACGACGCTGCGGATCTCCGCGTCCTTGACCAGGAACGCCAGGTCGACGAAGTCGTCGAGCGCGGCCCGCGGGATGTCGGTGCTGACGATGTCCTGCGTCGTCGCGGCGAGCTCCTGGTACTGGTCGAGCAGGGTGATCGGGTCGGCCTCGTCGATGATCGCCGAGATGGTGCAGCGCTGCCGGTCCATCCGGTCGTAGTCGGTCAGCCCGAAGCGCCCGCGGGCGAACTGCAGGGCCGTGTAGCCGTCCATGTGCTGGTCCGGGCCCGGCGCGATGTAGTCGTCCGGCAGCTCCTGCCCGGTGATGCCGTTGATCGGCACGTAGTAGTTGACGTTGACCGTGATCCCGCCGAGGGCGTCGACCAGGCGGCTGAACCCGTCGAGGTTGACCAGCACGAAGTAGTCGAGGTCCAGGCCCAGGGCCTCGCCGACGCCGAGCTTGAGCCAGTCCGCGCCGGGGTCGTCGGTGGGGCCGAGGACGTCGGGGTGCGCCGCCGGGCCGTTGCGGTAGACGGAGTTGAGCAGGCTCTCGCTCTCGCTGCCGGCGTCGAAGCCGTCGGGGTAGAGCTCCGCCAGCGGGCTGTCGGCCGGGAACGGCAGGTCCTCGAGGTTGCGGGGCAGGCTGAACAGCGTCGTCGCGCCGGTGTCGGTGTCGATGCTGGCCACGATCACCGTGTCGGTGCGCACGCCCTCGCGACCCTCGCCGCCGTCGCCGCCGAGCAGCAGCACGTTGACTCGCTCCTTGGTGCCGAACGGGTCGACGGTGTCGTCGACGGTGGCCGACTGGCGGTCGTCGGCGAACAGGCCGTCGAGCAGGCCCTGCTGGGCCACCGCGGCCTCGCCGACGCGGAAGGCGGGGTAGGCGACGCCGGCGACCAGGGCGGCCACCAGCAGCGCGCCGACGGCCAGGCGGGGCCGGCTGCTGCGCCGCGGCAGCAGCGAGCGGTACCCGGTGACGACGACGGCGGCCCACGCCAGCGCCAGCACGACGAGGGCGACCAGCACCCAGGTCAGCCGGGTGGGGTCGACGGCCAGCCGGGCGGCGGTGCGCTGCCCGGACGTGGCCAGCCAGACGCCCCCGGCCAGGAGCAGCAGGAAGACCACCAGGACGGCCGCGCCCAGCCGCCGCCGGCCCGAGGCCAGGAAGGCGGTACCGGGGACGACGGCGTTGACCACCGTCAGACCCAGGACGGCGGCCAGCGACCGCCGCTCGGGACGCTCGCCACGGCGACGGCCCGACCGGTCCCCTCCCGCGGCGGGCACCGGTGGCAGGGCCGGGGCGTCGCCGATCGGGCGGGTGAGGTCGTCGCTCACCGGCGCACCCGTCGGGGGGTGCCGGTCATCGCGTCGTCCGGACGGTGGTCACCCGGTCATCCTCCCACTGGTCCCTGGCAGTCACCGGGGCTGCGTACCCCGCGAAAGCGCAGGTCACCCGGCGGGACGGAACGCCGGTCCCCACCCGCGCCGGACGCCGCGGACTCCGCCCCATAGGGTCGGAGGCCGTGCGCCTCGCGACGTGGAACGTCAACTCCATCCGCACCCGCGCCGACCGGGTGGCCGCCTGGCTGCAGCGTCGCGACGTCGACGTCCTGGCGCTGCAGGAGACCAAGTGCCGCGACGACCAGTTCCCGGAGGCGCGCTTCCGGGACCTGGGCTACGAGGTGGCGCACGTGGGCCACTCGCAGTGGAACGGCGTCGCCGTCCTGTCCCGGGTCGGCCTGAGCGACGTCGAGGTCGGCTTCCCGGGGATGCCCACGTGGGCGGCCAAGGAGGGCGCCGACCCGACCGCGGAGGCCCGCGCGCTGGGCGCCACCTGCGGGGGGGTGCGGGTGTGGAGCCTGTACGTGCCCAACGGCCGGGCGCTGGGCGACCCGCACTACGACTACAAGCTCGAGTGGCTGGCCGCGCTGCGCACCGCGGCCGGCGGCTGGCTGGCCGCCGACGCCGCCGCGCAGGTGGCGCTGGTCGGCGACTGGAACATCGCCCCGCAGGACGACGACGTCTGGGACATGAGCGTCTTCGCGCACTCCACGCACGTCACCGAGCCCGAGCGCGCGGCGTTCCGGGCCGTCGTCGAGACCGGGTACGCCGACGTGGTCCGGCCGCTCGCGCCCGGCCCCGGCGTCTACACCTACTGGGACTACACGCAGCTGCGCTTCCCGCGCCGCGAGGGCATGCGGATCGACTTCGTGCTCGGGACGCCGGCGCTGGCCGGCCGGGTCACGAACGCCCTGATCGACCGCGAGGAGCGCAAGGGGAAGGGCGCCAGCGACCACGCCCCCGTGGTGGTCGAGCTGTCCGACCAGCCGTAGGGACCAGGGAGGTCCCCGACCAGGCCACCTGGCTCGTGGACGTCGGGAGGACCACCTCCTGCGACGCCGAGGGCCTGCGTGTCCTGGCCCGGGCCGAGTCCCTCGCCCGCAGGCAGGGCCGGGCGCTCGTCCTGACCGGCGCCCGGCCCTTCCTGGTCCAGCTGCTGGGCCTGGTCGGCCTGCCCCCACTCGTCGACCGGTCCTCGGCAGATCTCGTCCCAGCGCAGTCCCGCTGACGGTGCCGCCGGGCCACCGGCCGGGCGCGCGGGGCTTCGCCCAGCGGGTCACGGCTGCGTAATCTGGGGCGAGGACCGGCCGTCGGCCCGTACCCTCCGCACTCCAGGAGGCCGTGTGTCCATGCCGCAGGCGCAGCCGGGTCTCGTGCAGCGGTCCTCGTTCTCCTCCAGCGACGAGGCGGCGATCACCGAGTTCATCCGCCGGATGTACGCCGAGAACACGTCACGCTTCGCGCCGATCAGGAACGGCGCGCAGTTCTCGGCGCTCACCAGCGACACGCCCGTGGTCGGCGCGGACCGCGTGCGCACGTCCATCGACTACAGCGGCACCTCCGGCGAGGGCTTCTCCGACTACGTCTTCTTCGTCGTGCACGCCGGCAGCGTGGAGGTGGACGGCCGCAGCGCCGAGGCGGTGGCGTCGGGCGGGGACGTCGCCTTCTACCCGCTCGGGGTCCCGATCGACTTCGCCATGCACGGTTTCGACGTGACCACCGTGCGGCTGCCGGCCGAGCGGATGGCGAGGGTCGCCGAGGACACGACGGGGGTGACCGGCCCGGACCTGCGGTTCTCCGGCATCACGCCGGTCTCGCCGTCGATGCGCCGCTACTGGCGGTCCCTGGTCGGCCTGGTCAGCGGGGCTCTGATGGACCCCGTGTCCCCCTTGGACTCACCCCTGCTCGCCGAGGAGATGGCACGCACCGTCGCCACCGCCGCACTGCACGTCTTCCCGAACACGACGCTGAGCCGTCAGCACGTGCCCGGCCCGGGCGCCGTCGCACCGGCAGCGGTCCGCCGCGCCGTCGCCTACATCGAGGCCCATGCCCACCTGCCCGTGCAGCTGGGCGAGATCGCGGCAGCGGCGGGGACCAGTGCCCGCGCCCTGCAGTACGGCTTCCGGCGGCACCTCGACACGACGCCCACCGGGTACCTGCGGCGCGTGCGGCTCGAGGGCGCGCGACGGGACCTGCAACGCGCCGACCCGACGCGCGGCGACACCGTCGCCGCCGTCGCGCGGCGCTGGGGCTTCGCCAAGCCGGACCGCTTCGCTGCCGCCTACCGCACCGCACACGGCGTCTCACCGAGCCACACCCTGCGCACCTGAGCGGCAACGACTGCTCGATCGACGAGGAGCGTGCCCACCGGGTCGGCGGCGCCCCGCCGCGTGTCCTCGGCGACCTCCGATCCCGTCGAGGCCCGCGCCTTCCCGGACCGCGCTCAATCGAGGCCGACTGCGCACGGGACGTCCCCCTCGCCGACATCGCCCGCGCCGTCTCCGTCACCCCGCGGGCGGCGCGGCCGGCGTTCCGGCGGCACCTGGACACCACGCCGCTGGCCCACCTGCGACAGCTCCGGCTCCGTCGGGCCCACGAGCAGCTCGGCGACGCCACGCCCGGTGACGGCACCACCGTCACCGCGGTCTCGGCCCGGTGGCGCTCCACCCCCAGCCCGTCCACCGGGCGGTACCGCGCGGCCCACGGCGCGCTGCCCAGCCAGACACCGCGCGCTCGACGCGAGGTCGGAGGCCAGCCACGTCCGACGGACCTCCAGCTGCCGGTGGAGGGCCTGCGCCCGTGCTCGGAAGACCTCCGCGTTGTGGGCGAGCTCGCGCGCGGTCCGCCGGACCTCGTCCAGGAGAGCGCGGTCCGGGCGGGCGCCGTCGACGACTGACCCGGGACGGCGTCCCGGCTCCGGTCCCACGGCGTGGAACGTGCCGGTCACTGCGTTCTCCGCGATCTCGAGGTCCCGCCGGTCGACGGGCGCCGAGTGCGGGAGGCGATCCGCCTGGGCTCAGCAGGACCGCTCGTCGCAGTGCCGACCGCGCGCGGCACCCGAGACTCAGCCAAGGCGTCGACCTGGCCCACGGCACCTCGACGGACCCCGCCGCTGCGTGTCGTGGGGGTGTCGGTGCGCCCGGCGGGGGCACGTCAGCGCCCGGCGGACTCCAGGGCAGCCGCCCGGGACCACGCACGGATCGCCCGGGCCCGCTCCTCGGCCGCCCGCTCGCGCGCCCGGTCCGCCCGTCCCCGGGGCGGCACCGCCGGGTCGGCGGTCCCCACGGCGTCCGCCGCGGACGCCGCCTTCCCCCGACACGGGCAGGACGGTCCGCCGACCGGCTACCCGGCGGTCGACAGCTCGGCGAGCAGGCCGCGGACCCGGCGCTCGATCTCGTCGCGGATGGGGCGCACCGACTCGACGCCCTTCCCGGCGGGGTCCTCGAGCTCCCAGTCGAGGTAGCGCGTGCCCGGGAAGACCGGGCACACGTCACCGCACCCCATGGTGATCACGACGTCGGAGGCCTCGACGGCGTCGGGGGTGAGCACCCTCGGCCGCTGGCCGGTGATGTCGATGCCGACCTCCGCCATGGCCTCGACGGCCGCGGGGTTGACCCGGTCGGCCGGGAGGGAACCGGCCGAGCGCACCTCGACGGCGTCTCCGGCGAGGGAGCGCAGCCAGCCGGCGGCCATCTGGGAGCGGCCGGCGTTGTGCACGCAGACGAACAGGACGCTGGGCTCGCCGGACACGGGCTGCCTCTCGGGTCGGGACGGTGGGGTCACCGGGGAGGAGCTCCGCCCGGCCCACGGGGCTTGGTCGCCCGGACGATCGCGCCGTGCAGGCCGGGGGCGACCTCGTGGGTGAAGGTGACCGAGGCGTCGGTGAAGCCGGCCGCCGCCAGGCCCTCGAGGTACTCCGCGCGCGACAGGGCACCGGCGATGCAGCCGACGTAGGAGCCGCGCTCGGCGCGCTGGGCCGGGGTCACGTCGTCCTCGGCGACGACGTCGGAGATGCCGATGCGCCCGCCGAGGACCAGCACGCGGGAGGTCTCGGCCAGCACCGCGGGCTTGTCGGTCGACAGGTTCACCACGCAGTTGGAGATGACGACGTCGACGGTCGCGTCGTCCAGGGGCAGGTCCTCGATGGTGCCCTTGCGGAACTCGACGTTGGTCACCCCGGCCCGGGCGGCGTTGGCCCGCGCCAGGTCGAGCATCTCGTCGGTCATGTCCACGCCGTGGACGAAGCCGGTGGGCCCCACGCGGCGGGCCGAGAGCAGCACGTCGATCCCACCGCCGGAGCCGAGGTCGAGCACCCGCTCGCCCTCGCGCAGGTCGGCCACGGCGATCGGGTTGCCGCAGCCGAGGGAGGCCAGCACGGCCTCCTCGGGCAGGTCCTCGGTGGTGGCCGCGTCGTAGCGGCCGGCACCGAAGCGCTCGTCGACCTCGACGGCCTGCGCGGCCGGGCCGCAGCAGGCCGCTCCCGCTCCGCCGGTGACCGCCCGGGCAGCCGCGGCGTAGCGCGCCCGCACCTGCTCGCGCACGTCGGTCATGACCCCTCCTCGGGTATCGATCGTCGTCGATGCCTGACGGTGCCACGACGCGTCGACGGACGTCAACATCGACGGCCGTCGATCTCCGGTGGCACACTCGGGCCGTGACCACGACGCTGCCGGTCGCCACCGGCGCCTGCTGTGCGCCGCTGGTCCGCGCACCGCTCGGCGCCGAGGACGCCACCCGGCTGGCCGGCACACTCAGGGCGATCGCCGACCCCGCCCGGCTGCGCCTGCTGTCGCTGGTGGCCGCCCACGAGGGGGGCGAGGCCTGCGTGTGCGACCTGGTGGAACCGCTGGGCCTGTCCCAGCCGACGGTGTCGCACCACCTCAAGGTCCTCGTCGACGCCGGCCTGCTCACCCGGGAGAAGCGCGGGGTGTGGGCCTACTTCACCCTCGTCCCCGGAGCCCTCGACTCGATCGCGTCAGTCCTGGTCACCACCGGCTCCTGACGCCGGGTGCCCGCCCGGGCGAACCGGCCGGCGGGGCGGTCAGCCGACCGACCGGGCGCCGACCGGTGACGCCGCCCCGACCCGGGTGTCCGCCACCGGCGCGTCCTGCTGCCGGCCGCGGCGCACCCGGGCCTGACGGAGCCGCGACAGCACCGACCGCTGCCCGAAGGCGCCGGTCAGGCGGTCGAGGAAGACGGCGAGCAGGACGACCGCCAGGCCGCCCTCGAAGCCGCTGGCGACGTCGAGCTGCGTCACGGCGCGCACCACCACCGCGCCCAGGCCGGCGGCGCCGAGCAGGCCCGCCGTCACCACCATCGACAGCGCCAGCATGATCACCTGGTTGACGCCGGCCATGATCGCCGGCAGCGCCAGCGGCAGCTGCACCTCGCGCAGCACCTGCCCGGGCCGGGCGCCGAAGGCCTGCGCGGCCTCGACCACCTCGCGGTCGACCTGCCGGATGCCGAGCTCGGTGAGCCGCACGCCGGGCGGGATGGCGAACAGGATCGTGGCCACGACGCCCGGCACGACGCCCACCCCGAAGAAGAACACCGCGGGGATCAGGTAGACGAACACGGGCGTGGTCTGCATGGAGTCCAGGACCGGCCGGACGACGACGCTGACCGCCCGGTGCCGCGCCGCGAGGACGCCCAGCGGGACCGAGATCGCCGCGGCGATCACCGCGGCCACGAGCACCAGCGCGAGGGTCTGCATGGTCTCGACCCACAGCTCCAGCGACACCACCAGCAGGAACGCCAGCAGCGTGTAGAGCGCCAGCCACGGCCCGCGCAGCAGCAGCGCGAGCACGGTGAAGACCACGATCCAGACCACCGGCGGCGGGGAGACCAGCGCGTCGGTCAGCCCGTCGACGAGGACCTGCATGACCGCGGAGATCGCGTCGAACAGCCAGGGCACCGCGTCGAGCAGCCAGTCGATGAGGTCGGAGACCCACTGGCCGAGCGGGACGTGCGGGATCACGAGCGCCTCCCCCGGACCGGGACGGCCGACAGCGCGTCGAGCACCGCGGCCCGCGGGACGACGCCGAGCAGCCGCCCGGCCTCGTCGAGGACGCCGAGCGGCACGGGGTGCTGCCCGACCAGGTGCACGAAGTCGACGACCGGCCGGTCGGCCGCGATGGTCGCGTAGTCGGGGACCAGCTCGCGCGGGCCGATCGCCGTCCTGCCCTCCTGCACCGCGCGTGCGAGCAGGTCGTCGCGGGCGACGCCGGCGACGACCTGGTCGCCGTCGAGTACGTAGACGCCGTTGGCCTCCGCGGCGCCCAGCGCCCGCAGCACGTCCCCGGGCCGGTCCCCGACCCGGGCGGTCAGCCGCGGCTCGCGGAGCAGGTCGCCGGCGGTGAGCACCCGGGTCCGGTCGACGTCGGAGGTGAAGTCGGCGACGTAGTCGTCCGCGGGCGCGGAGATGATCTCCGGGCCGGTGCCCAGCTGTACGGTGCAGCCGTCCTTGAGCATGAGGATCCGGTCACCCAGCCGCATGGCCTCGTTGAGGTCGTGGGTGATGAACACGATCGTCTTGGCCAGCTCCGACTGCAGCCGCTCGAGCAGGTCCTGCATGTCGCGGCGGATCAGCGGGTCGAGCGCGGAGAACGGCTCGTCCATCAGCAGGACCTCCGAGTCGGCGGCCAGCGCGCGGGCCAGGCCCACGCGCTGGCGCATGCCCCCGGAGAGCTCGTCGGGGCGGGCGTCGGCCCGCTCGAGGAGCCCCACGGTCTCCAGCGCCCAGTCCGCCCGCTGCCGCTGCTCGGCCGCGGAGGCGCCGCGGACCTTCAGCGCGTAGGCGGCGTTCTCGCGCACCGTGCGGTGCGGCAGCAGCGCGAAGTGCTGGAACACCATGCTGATCTTCTGGTTGCGCACGGTGCGCAGCGTGGCGTCGTCGAGCGCCCGCAGGTCGCGGCCGTCGACCTCGACGGTGCCGGCGCTCGGCTCGATCAGCCGGTTGAGCAGCCGGACCAGCGTCGACTTGCCGGAGCCCGACAGGCCCATGACGACGAACAGCTCACCACGCTCGACGGCGAAGCTGACGTCGTGGACCGCGAGCGTGGCCCCGGTCCGCCGCAGGATCTCGTCGCGCCCGTGACCCTCGCCGGCCAGCCGCAGCGCCTCCTGCTCCCGCGCTCCGAAGACCTTCGTCAGGCCCGTGACGCGCAGCACCGGCGGCGCCACGGTCAGCCGATCCACTCGTCGATCTGGTCGGCGTGGTCGTCGACCCAGCCGCGGGCGACGGTCGCGACCTCCTCGCCGTCGACGTCGACCCGCTTCTGCATCTCCTCCATCTCCTCGACGGAGATGCGCAGGTCGGTCAGCAGGTCGACGAACCCGGGGGCCTGCTCGGCCAGCTCGTCGCTCGCGGCGATGTTGGCGCTGTAGGAGGGCATCGCGCAGGCGCCGTCGCCCTCGGTGAGGCAGCCCTCGGTGTAGGGCGTGGGCTCCTCGAGCTGGACCATGTCGTACTGCGCGAACACCGCGTGCGGGTGGTAGAGGTACAGCACGATCGGCTCCTCACGGCTGTAGCTGTTCTCCAGCTGCGCCAGCTCGGCCGCCTCGCTGGAGACCACGTGCTCCAGGGTGATGCCGTACCCCTCGAGCCGCTTGGCGTTCTGCTCGGTGGTGATGTAGCCGGGGTCGGCGTCGTAGAACTTGTTGCCCAGCTGGTCGGCGTACTCGTTGAGCTGCGTGACGCTGGTCAGGCCCTCCAGCGGCCCGCCGGGCTCGACCGCGTAGGCCGGCACGAACCAGCCCTGCGCCGCCTCGCCGTAGGTCTCCGACACGATCTCCACCCGGTCGCTCGCCGAGTCGGCCAGCTCCTGCTGGTTGGGCAGGGCGACCTCGGTGAGCAGGTCGATGTCCCCGCGCTGCGCCCCGGCCCAGGCCGCGGCCGGGTCCAGCTGCGTGGTCGCCAGGGAGGCCACGCCCAGGTCGGGGTGGTCGGCGGCGATCTCGCCGAGGATCCCGTTGGTCAGCCCCGCAGCGGTCCAGCTGAACTGCGCCGTCTGCACGGTGATGCCGCCGCCGCCGCCTCCTCCGCTGCCGCCGCCCGACCCGGCCTCCTCGCTGGTGCACCCGGCGAGGGTGGCGGCGAGCAGGGCGGTCAGGGCCACCGCTGAGGCACGGGGCCGGAGAGTGGTGCGCTGCATGGGGCTCTTCTTCCGTGGGGGCGCCGGACCCGGACGGGTGCGACGGGGGTGGGAAGCGTGCCACGAGGCGCAGACCCCGGGTGGGGGGCCTGCGCCTCGTCGCGCGCTGGGGAGGACTGCGGTCGGGCCGGCGGCCCGCAGGTCAGCGGGCCGCCGGCCCGACCGGTGCATCCCCGCGGAGGGTGATGCGGTGCATGACGCGGCGCTGGTCGCCATAGTCCCGGTTGGCGTAGTGCACCGTCGAGCGGTTGTCCCACATCGCGACGTCGCCGACCGACCAGCGGTGCCGGACGACGTGCTCCGGCTTGGTGATGTGGGCGTAGAACAGGTCGAGCAGGTGGCGGCTCTCGGCGTCGGACACGCCCTCGATGTGGGAGACGAAGCCGGGGTTGACGAACAGCCCCTTGCGGCCGGTCTCCGGGTGCACGCGCACGACCGGGTGCGCGACCGGGACCAGGGCGCGGAACTCCTCGCCCTCCCACTTGGTGCGCTCCTCGCGCTGGGCGAGGTAGTAGCCGAACTCCCGGGTGCCGTCGTGCACGGCCACGAGCTGGTCGGCCAGGCGCTGGACCGGCTCGCTGAGCGAGCGGTAGGCCAGCTCCAGGTCGGCCCACTGGGTGTCGCCGCCCGTGGGCGGGAGGACGACGGCCCGCAGCACGGAGCCCAGCGGCGGGCGCCGCACGAAGGTGACGTCGGTGTGCCAGACGTCGGCGAAGCCGCCGGTGGAGCTGTCGAGCGCGTAGATCTCGGGGTGCCCCTCGTCGACACCGGGGACGACCGGGTGCGACTCGGTGACCTCGCCGAGGCGGCGGCCCAGGGCGACCTGGCCGTCGGGGTGCAGGTCGTGCTGGCCGGCGAAGAACAGCACCTTGTACTCGGCGAGGGCGGCCCGGATGGCGCGGACCTGGGCGTCGGTGGCGCGGGCGAGGTCGACGCCGTGGACACGGGCGCCGATGGTCGGCTCGAGGCGCTCGAGGTCGAGGACGGCGCCGTCGACGTCGACGGGGGCGGTCGGGGCGGCAGCGAGCAGGGTCATGCGAGGTCTCCGGGGGTGGGTGCGGGATGAGCGGGTCGGTCGGGGCTCAGGCCCGACAGAGCGCGCTCGCGCACCGCAGCAGGTCGACGTGCCGGCGCTCGACGAGCGCAATCCGCACAAACCCGACCGAATGCATGCGGATTACCGTAGCGGATGTCCCGCCTCCCGGGACCACGGGTCCCCGTGCCGCGGCCGCCGGAGCCGACCACCGCCGCCGACCACCGCCGCCGTCCTCCGCGCCGTCCTCCCTCCGGGTGACCGGGCGACCCGCGGGGGCCGGTCGGCCGCCTCACCTGCCGAGACAGGAGGTGTCGGTCAGGACGGGAGGGGGACGGGTGGCGGTGCGGGCGGTGGGGTCGGGTGCGTCGGTCGCGGACCTGTCGCGGCGCGGTGCGTCTGTGGCACCGTCTGGGGCCATGTCGCCTCCGGCCGGGGACCAGACCCTGGGCGACCTGGCGCGTGCGGTCCGGGTGGTCGGGCCCGACACGTCCGTCGGCACCGTCGAGACGCTCCTGCAGCACCGTCCGGCGGGCACGCCGTGGCTGGTGGTGCAGGGGGCGGAGGGCCCGGTGCTGCTCGGCCGCGGCTGGCTGGAGGCGCTCCGGGCCGGGCCGGACGACGGCGGTCCGCCGCTCGCGTCGCGGCGCGTCGAGGAGGTGGCACCGCGTGGCACCCTCGTCGTCCCGGCCGACTCCACCGTCGGCGAGGCCGCGAGCCTGCTGGCCGAGCGCCGGCGCCACGGGGAGGACGTCCCCGAGGCGATCGTGGTGGTCTGCCCCGACGGGACCGGCGTCGTCCCCGTCGCCACGCTGTTCGAGCAGCTCGCGCACCACTACGCCTACCGGGCCGTGCACGACCCGCTCACCGGCCTGCCCAACCGGTTGTTCCTCGAGGACCAGGTGCAGCCACCCGGCGGATTCCGGCCCGGGACGCTGTTCTTCGTCGACCTCGACCGCTTCAAGGACGTCAACGACCACTTCGGCCACGCCGCCGGCGACGAGGTGCTGACCCAGTTCGCCCGGCGGCTGCGCTCGCTGGCCCGCGCCGGCGACCTGGTCGCCCGGCTCAGCGGCGACGAGTTCGTGCTGGTCACCGCCGACCGGCTCGGCCGGGAGGAGGCCGACGCGCTGGCCCAGCGCATCCTGCTGTCCGCCGACGCACCGGTGGTCGTGCGCGGGGCGGACGGCACCGAGGAGCTGGTCACCATCGGCGCGAGCGTGGGCATCGCGCACGGCCCGGCCGGGGACGGGCCCACGGGTCCGGACGTGCTCGACCGGCTCGTCACCCAGGCCGACACGGCGATGTACCGGGCCAAGACCCTGGGCCGCGGCCGCTGCGCCCACTTCGCGCCCGAGCTGCTCGAGGACCGCGAGCACGGCGAGGCGGTGCGGGCGCGGCACCTGCTCGAGCGCCGGCTGCGCGCGGCGGTGGACCGCGGTGGGCTCAGCGTGCAGTACCAGCCCGTGGTGGCGCTGCCCTCCGGCCAGACCACCGGCGTCGAGGCGCTGGCCCGCTGGCACGACGCGGAGCTGGGCTGGGTCGCACCGGACCGGTTCGTGCCGCTCGCCGAGGACACCGGCCTGATCGTCGACCTCGGCCGCTGGGTGCTGCGGACGGCCTGCCGGGAGGCAGCGGGCTGGCCGGTCCCCGCGTCGGGGTCGGCCCCGACCGTGGCGGTCAACGTGTCCCCGGTGCAGCTGGTGCAGCGCGGGTTCGTCGACGAGGTCGTGGCGGCACTGACCGACTCCGGACTGGCGCCCGACCGGCTGTGCCTGGAGATCACCGAGACCGCGGCCATCACCGACCTGGCCGCCACGGCGGCGCGGCTCGAGGAGCTGCGCGGCCTGGGTGTGCGCCTGGCCCTGGACGACTTCGGCGCCGGCCACTCCGCGCTGTCCCTGCTGCGGCACCTGCCGGTGGACCTGGTGAAGATCGACCGGTCCTTCGTGGAGCGGGTCACCACCGACACCGCCGACGCCGTCCTGGTGCGCCTGGTCGTCGAGGCGGCGCACGGGCTGGGCCGGAAGGTGTGCGCGGAGGGCGTGGAGACGCCGGACCAGGCGCGGCAGCTGGTGGCGCTGGGCTGCGACTCGGCGCAGGGCTGGCTGTTCGGCCGCCCGGCCGACGTCCCCGCCCTCGCCGTCCCGCCCGCCCGGGCCGAGCCGGACTCGGTGTCCGGCCCGGCGCCGCTGCCCCTGGCCGGCAGCGACGAGGTGGTCGTCGTCTCCACCCCTGGCCGCGTCATCACCTACGCGTCGGCCACCGCCGGCCCGGTGCTCGGGTGGCTGCCGCAGGAGCTGCTCGGCGCGTCGGTGCTCACGCTGCTGCACCCGGAGGACGTCGGCCGCGTGGTGGCCGGGCTGCCGGTCGCGCGCGACGGCGGCCCCGCGGGCACCGTGCACCGCGCCCTGCACCGCGACGGCAGCGTGCGCTGGCTGCGCACCTCCGTGCAGCGGCTGACCGACGCCTCGGGCGCCCTGCGCGAGGTCGTCACCGTGTCGCGCGACGTGACGGCGGCGGTGGCGGCCCAGGAGGCGCTGGCCGAGAGCGAGTCGATGTTCCGGCACGCCTTCGACGACGCGCCGATCGGCATGGCCCTCACCGACCTCGACGGCCGCTTCATCCGCGTGAACAAGGCCTACGCCCGCCTGGTCGGGCGGACGCCGGAGGAGCTCGCCGCCATGACCGTCGCCGACGTCACCCACCCCGAGGACCTCGCCCAGGACGACGCGAACCTCGCGCAGGTCCGCACGGGGACAGTCGACGGCCACCTGGTGACCAAGCGCTACCTGCGCGCCGACGGCACCGCCTTCCTGGCCCAGGTCCACGCCGCCGTCGTCGTCGACCGCGCGCAGCGGCCCGCGCACGTGTTCGCCCACGTCGTGGCGCTCCGCGGCGACGTCCCCGGCGTTCCGCCGGAGGGGTGAGCCGGGCCGGTCAGCGGCCCGGCCCGGCCAGCAGCGCGGCGAGCAGCTCGGCCTCCCGGGCGGCGCTCAGCCCGGCTCCCCGCGGCCGGTCGAGCCCCTGGGTGCGCTCCCACGCGAGCACGTCGGCGAGCAGCTCCTCCCGCGGGCGGTGGCGCAGCCCCGCAGCCGCCGCGCGCGCCCCGGAGCGGGCCGACCAGCCGCGGTCCTCGGGCGCCGGCAGCCACAGGGCCAGCGAGTCCGGACCCGCCCAGGGCCCGACGCCCCGCTCGAGCAGCCAGTCGGAGGGCGCGGACACCACCGGACCCGTGTGCCCGGCCACCGCGCGGGAGGCGGTCACCCACCCGTCGAACGGGACGACCGGGCCGACGGCGTCGAACACACCGGTGACGGACCGCTCCGCGCACCCGACCAGCCAGCCGGCGAGGTCGCGGACGTCGACGACCTGGGTGGGCAGGTCGGGGGTGTCGGGCACCAGCAGCGGCCCGTGCGGGTCGCGCGCGGCACGGGCGACCCAGGCGCCGGAGCGGCCGGTGTGGTCACCGGGGCCACCGATCAGGCCGGCGCGGGCCACGAGCAGACGGTCCCCCACCGCGGCGCGGGACAGCTCCTCGCAGGCGACCTTCGCCGGCCCGTACAGCTCCCGGTCCACACGGGGCTCGGCGGTGGACCGGCCCAGGGGGTCGGTCTCGTCGCCGCCGGGGACCGTCCGGGAGGCGTAGACGCTGACCGAGGAGACGTACGCCCAGTGCCGGGCGCGGGCGCCCAGCGCCGCCAGCGCCTCGCGGACGGACGCCGGTTGCCAGGACACCTCCACCACGGCGTCCCACTCCTGGTCGGCGACCGCGTCGTAGGCGCCGGGCCGCTCGCGGTCGGCGAGCACCAGCCGCGCGCCGTCGGCCACCCCGCCGGACTGCCCGCGGGCCAGGCAGGTGACCGCGTGGCCCCGTGCCAGCGCCTGCCGCGACACCTCCCGGCCCAGCCACGCCGTCCCGCCGAGCACCAGCACGTCCACGTGCCCAGCGTGCCGGGCCGCGCCGCCCGCCGCGCGCGTGTCCGCTCCCGGCGCAGCGGCGCTCAGCCGCCCAGCAGGCCGTCGACCACGGTCGCCAGGCCGCCGGCCAGGGCGACCGCCAGCGCGCCGGTGCGGGCGACGGCGGGCGGCACCCGGGGGGACAGCGCCGTCCCGCCGACCACGCCGGCGGCGAGCGCGGCGGCCGCGGCGGCCCACGTCGTCGCCGGCAGCACGGGCAGCCCCCGGACCGCCACCGCCGTGGCGCCGACGGCGGCGAAGCACAGCTGGGCGGTCGCGGCGAAGGCGAGCTGCGGCCACCGGGTGGCCACCGCGTACGCCGTCAGCGCGGGACCGCCGACGCCCGCGGTCGCGGTGAGGAAGCCGGTGGCGGCGCCGGCGACCACGGTCGTCCCGGGACGCGCCGGCCCCGGCGGCCCGCCCGCGACCCAGCGGCCCAGGGCCAGGACCGCCAGCAGCGACAGGACGACGGTGCCGCCGACCAGCACCTGCAGCACGGCGGCCGGGACCACCCGGGCGAGGAGGGCACCCGGGACGACGGCAGCCAGGGCGGGCACCAGCAGCAGCACGCCGCGGCGCAGGTCGACGTGGCGGTACACCTGTCCCAGCACCAGCAGCGCGACCGCGACGCCGAGCGCGTTGGCGACGAGGACGCCGGTGACCGGCCCGGCGAGCAGCACGAGGAAGGGCGCCGCGACGAGGCTGAAGCCCAGGCCGGTGACCCGCTGCGTCACCGCCCCGGCGGCGACGGCGGCCGCGAGGCCCAGGGTGGGCAGCCAGGCGCCGGACACCCCCCGACCCTCGCCGACGGCGGGGTCCCCGGCGACCCGGGACACCCCGGATCCGGCTGCCGAGCTGGGCATGAGCAGCACCCGCCGGGTGTTGCACCAGGCGATGACCGCGCTGCTCACCCCGCCCGCCGCCACCTCCTCCCCCGACGTCCCCGCCCCGTCCCGGCTGTGGACCCCCCAGCGGGTCCTGGTCACCCGCTCGGCGGCCGAGCGCCCGCACGGGCAGCGCGTCCTCGCCCGCCTGGAGGCCGCCGGAGTCGACGCCGTCGAGCTGCTCCGCGGCGACCGACTGCCCTCGCTGACCGGCGACGACGACCGCGCCGCCTTCATGGCCGCCAAGGACACGATGGCCCTCGTCGTGCCGCCGCCGTCCAAGCGGAAGCTGCAGCCCATCCCGCCGTCGGCCGACTTCCGGCTCGACCTGGCCGAGGGCTGCCCCGCGCACTGCCAGTACTGCTACCTCGCCGGCTCGCTGGGCGGTCCGCCGATCACCCGGGTGTGGGCCGACCTCGACGAGGTCCTCGAGGGCCTCGACGACTACGTCGGCCGGGGGACGATCACCTCCGGCACGCTCGAGCGCGGTGGCGAGGGGACGACGTTCGAGGCGTCCTGCTACACCGACCCGCTGGCCATCGAGCACCTGACCGGCGGCCTGGCGCGGATGGTCGAGCACTTCGGCACCCACGACTGGGCCGGCCCCGTGCAGCTGCGGGCCACCACCAAGTTCGACGACGTCGCCGCCCTGCTCGCCCTCCCCCACGGCGGGCGGACGCGGCTGCGCTTCTCGGTCAACGCGACGTCGGTCGACCGCCGCTTCGAGGGCGCGACGGCGAAGGTGCCCGCCCGGCTGCGCGCGCTGTCCGCGGTGGCCGCCGCCGGGTACCCGGTCGGCGTCACCATCGCGCCGATCATGCCGGTGGAGGGCTGGCGCGAGCAGTACGCCGAGCTGCTCGACGGCATCGCCGCCGCCGTCCCGGCCGGGCACGACCTCACCGTCGAGTGCATCACCCACCGGTTCACGCCGGGCAGCAAGGAGACGCTGCTCGACTGGTACCCGCGCACCAGGCTGGAGATGGACGAGTCCCGCCGCACCACCAAGCGGGGCAAGTTCGGCTCGATCAAGCACGTGTACCCGAAGGACACGATGGCCGAGCTGCGCGGCTGGTTCGAGCGCGAGGTCGCCGAGCGGCTGCCCCAGGCCCGTCTCCTGTACTGGACCTGAAGAAGGACCGAGGCATAGGAGGCGATGCGCACGTCCAGCGCGCCGGGACGTGCGGAGAGCCTCCTATGCCTCACGGGTCCTCTCTCAGGCGGGGATCAGGCCGTTCGGGTTCAGCACGTACTTCTTCGCCGCGCCCTGGTCGAACTCCTGGTAGCCGCGCGGGGCGTCCTCCAGCGGGATCACCTCGGCGTTGACCGCCTTCGCGATCTGCACCCGGTCGTGCAGGATCGCCATCATCAGCTGGCGGTGGTAGCGCATGACCGGGCACTGGCCGGTGGTGAACGCGTGCGACTTGGCCCAGCCCAGCCCCAGCCGGATGGACAGCGACCCGGTCTTCGCCGCCTCGTCGGCCGCACCCGGGTCCCCGGTCACGTAGAGGCCGGGGATGCCGAGCGCGCCGCCGGCCCGCGTGATGTCCATCAGCGAGTTGAGCACCGTCGCCGGCGCCTCGCGTTCGGCGTCCTTGCCGTGTCCGCGGGCCTCGAAGCCGACGGCGTCGACGCCGCAGTCCACCTCGGGCTCGCCCAGGATCTCCGCGATCTGGTCCTTCGGGTCGCCCTTCGAGACGTCGACGGTCTCGCACCCGAAGCTGCGCGCCTGGGCGAGCCGGTCGGCGTTGAGGTCGCCCACGATGACGACCGCAGCGCCGAGCAAGTGGGCGGAGGCCGCGGCCGCGAGCCCGACCGGGCCGGCCCCGGCGATGTAGACCGTCGAGCCGGTGCCGACGCCGGCGGTCACGCAGCCGTGGTAGCCGGTCGGGAAGATGTCCGACAGCATCGTCAGGTCGCGGATCTTGGCCAGCGCCTGGTCGCGGTCGGGGAACTTCAGGCAGTTCCAGTCGGCGTACGGGACCATCACGTACTCCGCCTGGCCGCCGGTCCAGCCGCCCATGTCCACGTACCCGTAGGCCGAGCCCGGCCGATCGGGGTTGACGTTCAGGCAGATGCCGGTCTTGCCCTCCTTGCAGTTGCGACAGCGTCCGCAGGCGATGTTGAACGGCACGCTGACGATGTCGCCGACCTGGAGGAACTCGACGTCGGAGCCCTTCTCGACGATCTCGCCGGTGATCTCGTGGCCGAGCACCAGGCGTTCGGGCGCCGTCGTGCGCCCGCGGACCATGTGCTGGTCGCTGCCGCAGATGTTCGTGGCCACCGTCCGCAGGATGACCCCGTGGGGGGTCTTGCGGCCGACGTTGGCCGGGTTGACCCCTGGCCCCTCCTTGAGCTCGAGCCCGGGGTAGTCGAGGTCGGCCACCTCGACCTTGCCCGGACCCATGTACATCACGGCCTTGTTGCCAGCCACCGGCGTCCCCTGACTCTCGTCCGGGAACGGGCCGCCGCCCGCCCCCGTGCCCTGTCCGCGCCGGTCGGCGCGGGTGTCCCCGCCCGCTCGTGGTCCCCTCGACGGGGTGGTCCATGTCACACCACCGGGTGACGTCCGGCAACCTCTGCCGTCGTCCGCCCGCCCCGGACGGCGGAGGGCGACCGGGCACCTCCCCTGGGTCCCCGTGCTCGTGCTGCTGCCACCGTCGGAGACCAAGTCCCCGGACGGGGACGGCGCTCCGCTCGACCTCCGCGCGCTCGGGTCCCCCGAGCTGACGCCGGTCCGCGAGACGCTGGTCGACGCGCTGGTCACCCTGGCCGCCGACCCGCCCGCCGCCCGGGCGGCGCTGGGCCTCTCCCCCGGCCAGGACGCCGAGATCGGCCGCAACGCCGCCCTGCGCGACAGCCCCACCACGCCGGCGGTCCAGCGCTACACCGGCGTCCTCTACGACGCCCTCGACGTGCGCTCGATGACCCGCGCGCAGCGGGCGCGGGCCGACCGGCGGCTGGCCGTCGGCTCGGCGCTGTTCGGCCTGGCCCGGGCGACGGACCCCATCCCCGCCTACCGGCTCTCCGCCGGCGCCCAGCTGCCCGGGCTGCCGACCCTGCGGACGCTGTGGCGGCCGGCGCTCGGCGCCCTGCTCGCCGCCACCGGCGAGCTCGTCGTCGACCTGCGCAGCGGCGAGTACCAGGCGCTGGCCCCGGTACCGGGCGCGGTCACCGTCGACGTCCTCAGCGAGCGGCCCGACGGCTCGCGCACGGTGGTCAGCCACGCCAACAAGGCCCACAAGGGGCGGGTGGCCCGCCTGCTGGCCACCACCACGGCCGAGCCGGACGGCGCGGTGCGGGTGCGGGCGCTGCTGCGCCGCGCCGGGTTGCACGTGGAACACGACGGTGGGACGGCGCTCACCCTGGTCCTCCCGCCGTCCTGAGCAGCCGGTCGTCACCGAGCGTCAGGGCGCGGAGTGTGAGCGGTCAGACCTGTTGGCCGCAACCCGGGTCGCCTACGATGCTCTGCGGCAGCCCGTTCGAACAGCGGCCGGTCCCACTGCCCGCATCGAGTCGGCTCCGAGCCGGACATGAGAGGTTCGGTGGACGACACGTCGCGGCCCCATCCCGGGGGTCCGGTCACTGACCTGCGCACGGCCGCCGAGGCCCTGCAGGCCGACCGGCCCCGGTCCGACGCCGCCCGGCGGCTGCGGCTGCGCGATGCCAGCGCCGCCCTCGACCGGATCGCCGAGCTGGCCGCCCGGCTCCTCGGCGCCCCGATCGCGCAGGTCTCCCTGCTCGACGACGTCCAGGTCGTCGTGTCCGCGGTCGGCCTGCCCGCGGGCACCGTGGGCAGCGAGACCCCGCTGGAGACCTCCGCCTGCGCGGTGGCCGCCGCCGACCGGACTCCCTACGCCGTCCCGGACGCGCAGGCCGACCCGGTGGTGGGCGAGCTGGCGCCGGTGGCCGCCGGGGCCGTCGGCGCCTACCTGGGCGCGCCGCTGGTCGACTCCCAGGGCCACACCGTCGGTGTGCTGTGCGTGGTCTGCCCCGTGCCGCGTCCGTGGTCGGACACCGACGTCGCCACGCTGCGGCAGCTCGCCGACGCCGCGGTCACCGAACTGGAGCTCGCGGCGCTCACCACCGCCTACGAGAGCGAGCGGCTGCGGTGGGGGCTGGCCATCGACGCCGCCGGCATCGGCACGTTCGACTGGGACCTGCGCACCGGAGAGCTGACCTGGGACGCGCGGGTCATCGAGATGTTCGGCTACACGGCCGAGACCTTCGACGGCACCATCGAGGCGTTCAACGAGCGGCTGCACCCCGACGACCTGGCGCGGGTCACCGACGCGCTGCAGGCCAGCATCGCCGCCTGCGGTGACTACGAGGCCGAGTACCGCGTCGTGTGGCCCGACGGGGAGACCCGCTGGGTGCAGGCCCGCGGCCGCACGCTCAGCGACGAGACCGGGTCGGCGGCCCGCGTCCTGGGCGCCGCCTACGACACCACCGCCGAGCGGGCCGCCGGCGTGCGGGTGGCGCGGGTGCTCGAGGCCATGCCCGCCGGCTTCTACTCCCTCGACCGTGAGTGGCGGTTCACCCACGTCAACGCCGAGGCCGAGCGGCTGCTGGGGCGCAGCCGCGACGAGCTGCTCGGCCAGGTGCTGTGGACGGCGTTCCCGGCCGCGATCAACAGCGTCTTCGAGGAGAGCTACCGCGCCGCCGTCCGCACCGGGAGGCCGGTGCACTTCGACGCGCACTACCCGGCCCCGCTCAACGGCTGGTACGAGCTGCGGGCCTGGCCCAGCCCGGAGGGCCTCTCGGTCTACTTCCTCGAGGTCACCGAGCGCCGCCGGGTGCAGGACCGCGCCGAGCGCGGCGCCCAGCGGCTGGCGCTGCTCGCCCAGGTCAGCGCGGAGCTGGCCGGTGCGCTGGACGCCCAGTCGGCGACCGCCCACCTGCCGCGGCTGGTGGTCCCCGCGCTCGCCGACTGGTGCATCGTGACCGTCGTCGACCCCGACGGCCGCCCGCGCGACGTCGGGCAGTGGCACGTCGACCCCGCCGCCCGCGCGCTGGTCGAGCGCTACGCCGCCGTCCGGCTCGACGCGATGCCGGCCACGTCACCGCTCATGCGGGCGCTGCTCACCGGGGAACCGGTCATGGAGGCCTCCGACGTCGTCCGCGGCCTGCTGCCCGACGGCGAGGCCCGCGACCTGGTCTCCGCGCTGGCCCCCGAGTCGGGGGTCTGTCTTCCCCTCCGGGGCCGCGACCGCACGCTGGGCGTGATGACGCTGTACTTCCGGCGCGGCTGGGCCCCGCGCGAGGAGGACCTCGCCACCGCGCAGGACGTCGCCGACCGGGCCGGCCTCGCGCTGGACAACGCCCGCCTCTACGGGCAGCAGCGGGCCCTGGCCGAGGGCCTGCAGCGCAGCCTCCTCACCGAGCCGCCCGAGCCCGACCACGCCGAGATCGCCGTCCGGTACCTGCCCGCCGCCGAGGCCGCCCGGGTCGGCGGCGACTGGTACGACGCGTTCCTGCAGCCGGGCGGGGCGACGACCCTGGTGATCGGCGACGTCGTCGGGCACGACACCGAGGCCGCGGCGGCCATGGGCCAGCTGCGCGGGCTGCTGCGCGGCATCGCCACCTACAGCGACGCCGGCCCCGGTGAGGTGCTGCGCGGTCTGGACGCGTCCATGGCCCTGCTGCAGACCCGGGTGCTGGCCACGGCGACGGTGGCCCGCTTCGAGCAGACCGACGACGAGCTGCGGCGCGGGGTCACCCGGATGCGCTGGGCCAACGCCGGGCACCTGCCGCCGCTGGTGGTCAACCCCGACGGCAGCGTGGCCGAACTGGCCTCCTGGCGCGGCGACCTGCTCCTCGGCGTCGACCCCCGGGCGACCCGCGAGGAGTCGGTGGTGACCCTCGACCGCGGCGCGACCGTGCTGCTGTTCACCGACGGCCTCATCGAGCGGCGCGACGCCGACCTCGACGCGGGCATGAGCCGGCTGCGCGAGGCGCTGCGCGAGCTGGCCGCACGGCCGCTGCAGGAGATGCTCGACGAGGTGCTCGAGCGGCTGGTCGACGGCCGGCCGGAGGACGACGTCGCCCTGGTCGCGGTGCGCCTGCACCGCCAGGACCGGCCGCGGCCGCTGGTCGCCGGCCCCAACCGCGTCCCCGACGTCGTCCCCGACGACCCGGCCACCCCCTGAGGGACCCTCCCGCAGGGCCCGGCGCTCGCGAGCTCCGGGGTCCTGCGGGAGGGTCGTCCCGTCAGCTGTCCCGCAGCTCCCGGCGGAGGATCTTGCCGGTGGTGGTCTTGGGCAGCTCGTCGACGAACTCCACCGACCGCGGGTACTTGTAGGCCGCCATCCGCTCCTTCGCCCAGGCGACGACCTCCTCGGCGGTGACCGAGGAGCCGGGCTTGAGCGAAACGAAGGCCTTCACCGTCTCGCCGCGGTAGGGGTCGGGCACCCCGACCACGGCGACCTCGCGCACCGCCGGGTGGCCGTAGAGGACGTCCTCGACCTCGCGGGGCCACACCTTGTAGCCGGCCGCGTTGATCATGTCCTTCTTGCGGTCGACCAGGTAGAACCAGCCCTGCTCGTCCATGAACCCGACGTCGCCGGTGCGCAGCTCCCCGCCCGGCAGCGACTCCGCCGTCGCCTCCGGCCGGCCCCAGTAGCCGGGCACGACCTGCGGCCCCGAGGTGGCGATCTCCCCCACCTCGCCCGGCGGCAGCTCCTGGCCGTCCTCGCCCAGGATCCGCACGACGGTGTTGTAGACCGGCACGCCCACCGACAGCGCCCCGGAGTTCGGGTCCACCGGCGCCCTGACGCCCATCGGGACGGCGTGCGACGGCGAGTTGGTCTCCGTCAGGCCGTAGATGTTGTGGATGTAGCGGCCGGTCTTCTCCTCGAACGCGTCGGTGATCGCGGGCGCGATCGGGGCACCGCCGGAGTAGATGGTGCGCAGCGAGGCGAAGTCCTCCCGGCCCACGCCCTCCACGCCCGACAGGGAGATGAACACCGTGATCGCCCCGACGGTGAACGTCGGCCGGTGCTCCCGGATGGCGTCGAGCACCACCTCGGGGTGGAACCGGTGGGCCAGCACCAGCGGGCAGGGCAGCAGCAGCGCGAGCGCGACGTGCCCGATCAGCCCGGTGATGTGGAACAGCGGCGCGACGCCGAGGACGACGTCGTCGGGCGTCAGCCGCATCCACTCCCGGTAGGTGCAGGCGTTGAACACCATCGTCGCGTGGGTGTTCATGGCGCCCTTGGGCCGGCCGGTGGTCCCCGACGTGTAGGTCAGGATCGCCACGTCGTCCCCGGAGAGCGCCACCGGCGCCGGCGTGCGCCCGGCGTGCGTCTCCAGCAGCTCGGCCAGGTCGAGGGTGTCCTCCTGCCGCGACCGGACGGCGTCGCCGAGCACGCGGGCGTCGTCGCGGGACTGGTGGTCCAGCGGCGAGCAGGTGACCACGGTCTGCACCTTGGTCTCGCCGCTGGCCACGACGTCGCGCGCCACCGACTCGTAGAGCTGCTCGAGGCACAGCAGCGCCGTCGCCCCGGAGTCGCTGAGCAGGTAGGTGAGCTCGCCGGCCTTGTTCATCGGGTTGATCGCCACCGCGGCGCCGCCGGCCTTCCACGCGCCGAGCAGCCCGATGACGAACGCCGGGTCGTTCTGCACGTAGACGCCCATCCGGTCACCGGGGGCGAACCCGCTCTCGGCGAGCGCGACGGCGAGGGCGTCCGAGGCGGCGTCGAGGTCGGCCAGGGTGAGCACGCCGTCGAAGTAGCGGATCGCCACGGTGTCCGGCGCGGCCGCCAGCGACGCGCGGAAGACGTCGAGCAGCGTGTCGTGCTCGGGGGTGATGTCGGCCGGCTGGCCCTCGCCGTAGAGGGACAGCCACGGCCGGTCGGTGTAGACGCTCATCGTCGTCCCCTCCTGCTGGTCACTTGACGGCGAGCGGGTTGACCGGGGAGCCCGTCGCCTGGTGGATCTTCAGCGGCGCCGCGGCGTAGAGGAAGGTGTACTGACCGTCTCCGGCGCAGTCCTCGGCGAGCTCCTCGAGGTCGGCGATCTCGCTGAGGGTCACCCCGAGGTTGCGCATCAGCGCGCAGTGCAGCGGCAGCGCCGTCCCGTTGTTGGGGTCGTAGGTGACCTCGTTGGCGATCGTGTCGGTGGTCAGGTTGGGGATCTCCATGTCCTGGAACCACCGCACCAGCTCGGGGCTGTAGACCAGGCCGGGCTCGTTGAAGCCCTCGTAGAAGGCCTGGCCCTGCTCGAAGAACAGCTGCAGGAAGTTGGTGCGGATCAGCAGGACGTCGCGCTTCTCGATCGGGGTGCCCTGGGCCTCGGCGCAGGCCACGAGGTCCTCGTGGGTGAACGTCTCGCCCTTGTCGAGGTACGGCTTGCCGCGGAAGCGGGCCATGTCGAGCAGGATCCCGCGGCCGACGACGCCCTTGCGCGCGATCGGCTCGACGCTGGCCCGGTCGAGCCCGCCGACGGTGCTGCGCGCGTCGTAGCCGTTCCAGATCTGGCCGCCGTACCAGACGTGACCCAGCGCGTCGTACTGCGTGGAGCCCTGGAGGAACGCGTCGATCTTGTCGTCCGCGTAGTGCAGGCCGCCGGGGAACTGCGGGGCGTCCGGGGAGTCCCACGAGGACTCGTCGAGGATCATCGTCCGCTCGGCCGGCGCGCGCCCCGGCCAGACCGGGTCGCCCTTCGGGTCGCCGATCAGCCGCTGCAGGGTGAAGACCTTCCCCTGCCGCACGTGCCGGACGCCGCGCAGGACCTCGTCGGCGGTCAGGTAGTTCAGCGCCCCGACCTCGTCGTCGTCGCCCCACTTGCCCCAGTTCGTCGGTGCGTCGGCGAGGACCTCGGTCATGTCCGGGGCATCGGCCACCGTCGTCTCCCATCAGTCGGGCCCCGGACCAGCGCGTCCTCCGGGGCGAGAAGGTGGCCAGCGTCACAAACGGGTAACGACGGTGTCAACGTGGAGCGGACCCGGCCGTTCCGCAGGCCGGCGGTCCCCCGCCGGTCAGCGCGGCCGCTCGCGGCGGACGGTCACCTTCCGGCCCTTGATCGTGCTCCCCCGCAGCGCCGTGATGACGTCCTCGGCGGCGGCCGCCGGCACCTCGACGAGGCTGAACCGCTCGGCGATCTCGATGGCGCCGACGTCGCGGCCACGCAGCTCCGTCTCCCCCGCGATCGCGCCGACCAGGTCGCCCGGGCGCACCCCGGCGCTGCGGCCGGCGCCGATGAACAGCCGCTCGGTGTCCCCGCCGACGGAGCGGGCGCGCGGCGGCCGCCCCTGGCCCCGGTCACCCCGGTCGCCGCGGTCACCCCGGTCGCCGTCGCGCCGCGGGCGCTCGGGACGCAGGGTGACCTCCGGGATCTCCTCGTCGTCGTCCGGGCCGGTGGTGGCCTCGTGGGCGAGCTTGACCGCCGCCAGCGCCACCTCGACGACGTCGAACTCGTCGGTGAGCGAGTCGACGACGGAGCGGAAGCGCTCGAGGTCGTCGCCGAGCAGGCTCTCCCGCAGCGCGGCGCGGGTGAGCTCGAGCCGGCGGGCGCGCAGGTCGGCGACCGTGGGCACCCGCTCGACGTGGATGGGCGCGCCGGTGACCCGCTCGATCGTCTTGAGCATCCGGTGCGCCCGCGGCTCGACCAGGGTGATCGCCACGCCCTCGCGCCCCGCGCGGCCCACCCGGCCGATGCGGTGCACGTACGTCTCCGCCGCCGCCGGGACGTCGTAGTTGACGACGTGGGTGAGCTGTTCGACGTCGAGGCCGCGGGCGGCGACGTCGGTGGCCACCAGGAGCTCCGCCGTACCGCTGCGCAGCCGGTTCATCACCCGGTCGCGCTGCTCCTGGCTCATCCCGCCGTGCAGCGCCTCCGCGCGGTAGCCGCGGCCGTTGAGCGTCTCGGTGAGGTCGTCGACCTCGTCGCGGGTGCGGCAGAAGACGATGGCCGCCGTCGGGCTCTCGACGTCGAGCACCCGGCCCAGCGCCGCGGGCTTGGCGGCCCGGGCGACGACGAAGGCCGTCTGGCGCACCCGCGGGGCCTCGCCCTCGACCGGCACCTCGCGGGCCACCTGGATGCGCAGCGGGTCGCGCAGGTGGCGGCGGGCCATGGCGTCGAGGCGGCGCGGCATGGTGGCGCTGAACAGCACCGTCTGCCGCTGCTCGGGCACCTCGTCGAGCAGCGCCTCGAGGTCCTCGGCGAAGCCCATGTCGAGCATCTCGTCGGCCTCGTCGAGCACCACCGTGGCCACGCCGCCCAGGTGCAGGCTGCCGCGCTGCAGCAGGTCCAGCGCCCGCCCGGGGGTGGCGACGACGACGTCGACGCCGGCCTCCAGCGCCCGCAGCTGCCGCGGGATCGGCTGCCCGCCGTAGACCGGCACCACCCGGGCGCCGAGGTCGCGGCCGTAGCGGTGCAGCGCCTCCGACACCTGGATGCACAGCTCGCGGGTGGGCACGAGGACCAGCGCCAGCGGGTCCCCGCCCGGCCGGTCGTCGGGCAGCCGCTGCAGCACCGGCAGCGCGTAGGCGGCCGTCTTGCCGGTGCCGGTGGCGGCCTGGCCGAGCAGGTCGCGGCCCTCGACCATCGGCGGCACGGCCTCGCGCTGGATCGGGGTGGGCTCCTCGTAGCCGAGGCGGGACAGCGCCGCCAGCAGCTCGGGCCGCAGCCCCAGGTCGGCGAAGGTGGCGCCGTCGTCGGCCGGGGGCACGGCGCCGTCGTCGGGCGGCGGCGCCGTCCCGCCGTCCGGTGCCGTCCCCGGTGCGGTCCCGGTCCCCGCCTCGCTGGTCATGTCCCGATCGTCCCCGCCCGGGGCGTCGGCCTCGCCGCCGGGGTGGTCGGCGCCGAGGCGGTCGCCGTCCCGGTCGAGGACTCCCCGCGCGCGCCTGCACGCGCGCCGGCCCCACGGCCCCGGGCCTGCGGTCCCCGGGGGAGGGCGGCGCGTGGCACCCTCCCCCGGTGACCGCGATCGACGCTGCCGACGACAGCGACCTCTGCCTCCGGCCGGCCACCGAGCTGGCCGCCCTCGTGCGCGAGCGGGAGGTGTCGGCGCGGGAGCTGCTGGAGGCGCACCTGGCGCGCATCGAGCGGGTGGACCCGCAGGTGAACGCCATCGTCACGCTCGACGCCGAGGGCGCCCGGGCCGCCGCGGACGCCGCGGACGCGGCGCTGGCCGCCGGCGAGGAGGTCGGGCCGCTGCACGGGCTGCCGGTGGCGCACAAGGACAACCACCGCACCGGCGGCATGCGCACCACCTGGGGCTCGCCGCTGCACGCGGAGACCGTGCCGCTGCACGACGAGCTGGTGGTCGAGCGGCTGCGCCGCGCGGGCGCGGTCCGGGTGGGCAAGACCAACGTGCCCGAGTTCGCCGCCGGCTCGCACACGGTCAACCAGCTGTTCGGGGTCACGCACAACCCCTACCGGCACGGGCTGTCGGCCGGCGGGTCCAGCGGCGGCGCGGCCGCGGCGCTCGCCGCCGGGCTGGTGCCGGTGGCCGAGGGCAGCGACATGGGCGGGTCGCTGCGCAACCCGGCGGCGTTCTGCAACGTCGTCGGCCTGCGGCCCACACCCGGCCGGGTGCCGACCTGGCCGGCGGCGATGGGCTGGTCGACGCTGTCGGTGGACGGGCCGCTGGGCCGCACGGTGGGCGACGTCGCCCTGGTGCTCTCCGCGATCGCCGGGCCCGACCCGCGGGCGCCGCTGTCGCTGTCCGACGACCCCGCGGGCTTCGCCGCACCCCTGGACGGCGACCTGCGCGGCCTGCGGGTGGCCTGGGCGCCCGACCTCGGGGGCCTGGTGCCGGTGGACCCGGCGATCACGGCGGTGCTGCGCGGGGTGCTGCCGGTGGTCGAGTCGCTGGGCGCCACGGTCGAGGAGGCCTGCCCCGACCTGCGCGAGGCCGACGAGGTGTTCGGCACGCTGCGCGCCTGGCTGTTCGACGCGACCTTCGGTGACGTCGTCCGCGGCTCGCCGGACGCGGTCAAGGAGACCATCCGCTGGAACGCGGCGGCCGGCGCGGCGCTGAGCGGGGCCGACGTCGCCCGCGCGGAGCTCGCGCACACCCGGCTGTACGAGGAGGTGGTCGGCTTCTTCGGCCGCTTCGACGTGCTGCTGGCACCCACCACGCAGGTGCTGCCGTTCCCGGTGGAGCTCGAGTACCCCACCGAGGTCGCCGGGGTGCCCCAGCCGGACTACCTGGGCTGGATGCGCTCCTGCACGCTGGTCTCGGCCACCGGCTGCCCGGCGCTGTCGCTGCCCGCCGGGTTCACCCCCGACGGCCTGCCGGTCGGCCTGCAGCTCGTCGCCGCACCGCGCGCCGACCGGCAGCTACTGGAGGTCGCGCACGCGATCGAGCAGGCCACCGGCCACGGGCGCCGCCGTCCGCCTCTCTGAGGCCGTCTGCGGCTCTCTAGCCGTCCGGCTAGAGAGCCGCAGACGAGGTCAGCGACGGCCGGCGCGGGGCGGCGGCGGGGCGACCGGGGTGTCGGAGGACTCCTCCAGGACGTCGGCGGCCGAGCCGACGATGAGCGGGTCGGGGTCGCCGACGACGTCGCAGTCCTTGCCCTCGTAGTCCAGCCGGCACAGCACGTGCCGCATGGCCTCGAGCCGGGCGCGCTTCTTGTCGTTGCTCTTGATCACCGTCCACGGCGCGTGCCTCGTGTCGGTGTGCAGGAACATCGCCTCCTTGGCCTGGGTGTAGGCGTCCCACTTGCCGAGGCTGGCGAGGTCGGTGGGCGAGAGCTTCCACTGCCGCACCGGGTCGATCTGCCGGACGACGAAGCGGGTCCGCTGCTCCCCGCGGGAGACCGAGAACCACAGCTTGAACAGCCGGATGCCGCTGTCGACGAGCATCCGCTCGAGCTCGGGCGCGTCCTGCATGAACTGCTCGTACTGCTCGTCGGTGCAGTAGCCCATGACCCGCTCGACGCCGGCGCGGTTGTACCAGGACCGGTCGAACAGCACGATCTCGCCGGACGCGGGCAGGTGCTGCACGTAGCGCTGGAAGTACCACTGCGCCTGCTCGCGCTCGCTGGGCTTGTCCAGCGCGACCACGCGGGCGCCGCGGGGGTTGAGGTGCTCGGTGAAGCGCTTGATCGTGCCGCCCTTGCCTGCGGCGTCGCGGCCCTCGAAGACGATGACCAGCTTCTGGCCGGTGTCCTTCACCCAGCCCTGCAGCTTGAGCAGCTCGATCTGCAGCCGCCGCTTCTCGATCTCGTACTCCCGGCGCTGCATGCGCTCGGTGTAGGGATAGCCCTCGCGCCAGGTCTCGACCAGGGCGCCGTCGGGGCCGAAGAGCTGCCGGTCGTCGTCCCAGTCCTCGTCGCTGTCCTCGTCGGGCAGGGCGTTGAGCCGCCAGCGCGACAGGTCGAGGACCTCGGCCTCCCGCGGGGCCTCCGTGGTGGGGGGAGGGTCACCCGTCGCCGGGTCGGCGGTGTCGCGGTCGACGAGCGTGTCGGGCTGCACGGGGGCTCCCTCCGGACGGGTCAGGGTCCGGTGCGGCGGTACCCCGGCTCGGGGCGGGCACGCGCGGCGCGGGCAGGAAGCGGCACGTCCGACTCCGGTACGTGCGCGACCGCGTACCCGGCGAGCGCCGCGAGCGGGCGGGCCGCCCGTCCGGGCTCCAGGGCGGGCAGCAGGTGCACCTCGACGACGTCCCCCGCGGCGGGCCGGACGGCGACCGGGCACACCGCGGCCTGCGCGTCGACGGCGGGGGCGAGGGCGTCGGGGCGGAAGCGGCCCGGCCCGCCGCCGGTCGTCCCGCCGGGCGAGGTGACCACGGTGTCCCCGCGGCGGAGCAGCGCGGTGACCGCGGCCCGGGTGGCAGCCGACCCGTCGTCGACCAGCAGGCCGCCGCGTCGGGCCAGCACCCGGGCCAGCGGCGTACCGGCCAGGGCGGCGTCGACCACCGGCGTGCCCGGGACGACGGTGGCCAGCGCGAGCACGTCGAGCCAGCCGGCGGCGTCGGCCACCACGAGGCGCGGGCCGCGCGGCCAGCCGACCGGCGAGCTGACCACCCGCACGCGCAGCCCGAGCGCGGTGAGCAGTTCCGCGGAGGTGCACACCCGCAGGCGCTGCCGCCGTCGCTCCCCGCCCCAGGAGGCGGTCGCGGCACGGACGGCGGTGCGGGCGGCGGTGCGGGCCAGGACAGGGGTCAGGACAGGGGTCAGCGCGGGGGTCGGCGCGGGGGTCGGGGCGTGCATCGGGGCCTCCCGGGGTGGGCCGGTGCGCGGTCGCGCCCAGCCTGGGCCGCCGAGGTGTCCGCCGGGTGACGTCCGGGCGAGGGCCGGCGACACCCTGGGGGACTTCCCGCGCCGGGAGTCCCCCAGGGTGCCGCCCGCCCGGGATCAGTCGAACAGCACCGAGGACACGACGTCGTACAGGTGCGTGTTGGGGTAGTGACCGGTCAGCTCCTCGCTGCCCGGCCCCTCGGCGGTGACGACGGTGGGCACGCCGGTGTGCCCGGTCGTCGTCCAGTCCAGCGCGAAGTCGTACGCACCGTCGGTGCCGGCGACGACGAACGGGCCGTCCTCACCGGACTCCGTCCCGCCCTCGACCGCGGTCTCCTGCGGCAGGGTGCCGCCGGGGCCGCTCTCGTCCTCGGCGTCGACGTCCTCGATGGTGAGCCCGCCGCACTCGTGGTCGCCGGTGACGACGAGCAGCGTGTCGGGGTGCTCGGCCACGTACGCCCGGGCGACGTCGACGGCCGCCTCGAGGGAGCGCATCGCCTCCAGCATCCGCGCGGCGTTGTTGTCGTGGCTCATCTCGTCGACCGCCTCCTCCTCGACCAGGAGGAAGAACCCGTCCTCGTCCTGGGAGAGCACGTCGAGCGCGGTGGTGGTCATGTCGGCGAGGGACACGACCGGGTCGAACTCGTCACCCTGACCCTCGGGACGCTGCTGGAACATCTCCTCGTTGCTGAAGAGACCCAGCAGCCGGTCGGAGTCGGCGGCGGCGAACTCCTCGGCGGTGCTCACGTACTCGTAGCCCTGCGCCTCGGCCTGCGCGACCAGGTCGCCCTGGGTGCTGCGGGACACCTCCGGGTCCTCGGTGTCGCCGGTGCGCGGCGGGTGGGTGCCCTCGTCGCCGGCGGGCAGCCACCAGTCCTCGCCGCCGCCCAGGACGACCTCCGGCCGGCTGACCTCGAGGTACTGGCGGGCGATGTCGTCCTGCGCCGAGCGGTCGGCGCTGTTGGCGAAGAACGCGGCGGGCGAGGCGTCGGTGACCTGCGCGGTGGTCACGATGCCACCGGCCAGACCCGCCGCCTCGGCCTGCTGCCCGATGGTGAGCAGGGGGTCGCCGCCGACGTCGACGCTGATCGCGCCGTTGTACGTCTTCACCCCGGTGGCCCACGCCGACGCCGCGGCCGCGGAGTCGGTGACCGTGTCCTCCGGGTCCCGCGCGTCGGTGGTCTGCAGCCCGGCGACGGGCAGCTGGTCCATGGCCAGCTGCCCGTCGAAGCCCTCCTGCTCGAGGCGGGCGGCCTCCCGGTGGGCGGCGCCCATCCCGTCGCCGTTGACGAAGATGACGCTGCGCGGGTGGCCCTGGCCGCCACCAGCGCCGTCGCCGTCCGCGGGGTCCTCTCCCCCGGCGAGGGCACCGGTCAGCGGCAGCAGCGCCAGCGTCCCGCCCGCGATCGCCACCACGCCCGCGGTCCGCCAGCGGCGTCCCGTCCTCGACTCGCTCATGGCCCCGTCCCTCCTCCGGCCGGGACACCCGCCCGGCCCGGTTCCGAGTGGTACGGGTCACACCGTCCGGGACGGGGCGCCGGGCCGTCGGGTGCCGGGCCGGACGCGCGGGGCACCGGTGGCCGGTCGGGTCAGGTCGTGACGGACCGTACCCTCACAGTCACCGCACAGCCGGCGCGGCGGCGGACGGCGGCACCGGCGGCACCCCTCCTCAGCGGCGGCGCAGGCCGCGCAGCGTCCGGACGGCCACCAGCAGCTCGGGCAGCTCGTGCCGGTCCCCCGCCGCGAGGTCGGCCAGCTGCGCGGCGGCACGGCGCTGGCCGGCGTCCCACGACGCCGCCCAGGCCGCCACCAGCGCGGCGGCGTCGGTCTGCCCGCCGCGACCGGCGAGCACCTCCGCGGTGAGCTCGGCCTGCTCGGCGGCCAGGTCGTCGCGCAGCGAGGCCCGCGCCATCGACGGCCAGCGCCGGTCGCGGGGCAGCGCGATGACCAGCTCGCGCAGCGGCACCAGCGCCAGCCGCTCGGCCAGCTCCTGCGTCACCCGCCCGGCCAGCTCGATCGGCGCGCCGGTCCGCTCGGCGACGACGGCCAGGTCCAGCGCGACCGGCAGCAGCGGCGCGGCGGCCACCTCCCCCGCCAGGGCCGCCGGCACGCCCGCCCGCTGCAGGTGCGCCGACCGCTCGGCGTAGGCCGCCGCCTCGTCACCCAGCAGCCACCCGGGCAGGCCCGCCCGCACCGCCGCCACGGGCGCGGCGAACCGGTCGGTCACGTCGCCGACGGGCACCGCCGCGCCGCCGACGAGCTCCGGCAGCCGCAGCAGCCAGCGGGTGGCGCGCTCGGCCAGCCGCGTCGCCTCGGTGCGCAGCTCCACCTGCACCGGTGCGGGCACCCGGTTGTCCAGCGGCCGGACGGCGTCCCACAGCCGGTCGACGCCGAACACCGCGCGCGCCGCCGCGTGCGCCCGCACCACGCCGACGAGGTCGACGCCGGTCTCCTCGGCCAGCCGGAACAGGCCCGTGATCCCGGCGGTGTTGACCGCCCGGTTGGTCAGCGCGGTGGCCACGATCTCCCGCCGCAGCGGGTGCGCCGCGACCGCCTCGGGGAAGCGCTCGCGCAGCGCCTGCGGGAAGTAGTCGGTGAGCAGGCCGGCCAGCGCCGGGTCGTCGGGCAGGTCGGAGTGCAGGACGGCGTCGCTCACCTCGAGCTTGGCGTAGGCCAGCAGCACCGACAGCTCCGGGCTGGTCAGCGCCTGTCCGTCGCGCCGCCGCTGGGCCAGCGCGCGCTCGTCGGGCAGCGCCTCGACGGCGCGCGCCAGCCGTCCCGAGCGCTCCAGGTGCCGGAGGAACCGCTCGTGCGCGTCGAGCAGGCTGCGCGCGGAGCTCACCTCGGCGGCCAGCGTGGCGTTCTGCGCGTGGTTGTCGGTGAGGACGGCGGCGGCGACCTCGTCGGTCATGTCGGCCAGCAGCGCGGCGCGGCCCTCGGCGTCGAGCTCGCCGGCGTCCACCACCCCGTTGAGCGCGATCTTGATGTTCACCTCGTGGTCGGAGGTGTCCACGCCGGCGGAGTTGTCGATCGCGTCGGTGTTGACCCGGCCGCCGGCCAGCGCGTACTCCACGCGGCCGCGCTGGGTCAGCCCGAGGTTGCCGCCCTCCCCCACCACGCGCACGCGCAGCTGCCCGCCGTCGACCCGGACGGCGTCGTTGGCCTTGTCCCCCACGTCGAGGTGGCTCTCGCCGGCGGCCTTGACGTAGGTGCCGATGCCGCCGTTGAACAGCAGGTCCACCGGCGCGAGCAGCACCGCCCGGATGAGCTCGACCGGCGAGAGGGTCTCGACGTCCTCGGGCAGGCCGAGCGCGGCGCGCATCGGCTCGCTGACCGGGATCGCCTTCGCCGTCCGCGGCCAGACGCCGCCGCCGGCACTGATCAGCGCGGGGTCGTAGTCGGCCCACGAGGAGCGGGGCAGGTCGAACAGCCGGCGCCGCTCGGCGAAGGAGGCGGCCGCGTCCGGCGTGGGGTCGACGAAGACGTGCCGGTGGTCGAAGGCGGCCACCAGGCGGATGTGCTCGGAGAGCAGCATCCCGTTGCCGAACACGTCGCCGGACATGTCGCCGACGCCGACGACGGTGAACTCCTGGCTCTGCACGTCGACGTCGAGCTCGCGGAAGTGCCGGGTCACCGACTCCCACGCGCCGCGGGCGGTGATGCCCATGGCCTTGTGGTCGTAGCCGACCGACCCGCCGGAGGCGAAGGCGTCGCCCAGCCAGAACCCGCGCTCGAGCGCGACGGAGTTGGCCAGGTCGGAGAAGGTCGCCGTGCCCTTGTCGGCGGCGACGACGAGGTAGGCGTCGTCGCCGTCGTGCCGGACCACCCGCTCCGGCGGCACCACCGTCCCGCCCACGAGGTTGTCGGTGAGCGACAGCAGGGCCCCGATGAAGACCCGGTAGCAGGCCTGCCCCTCGGCGAGCACCTCCTCGCGGGAGGCGCCGTCGGGCAGCGGCCGGCGGACGACGAAGCCGCCCTTGGCGCCGGTCGGCACGATGACGGTGTTCTTCACCATCTGCGCCTTGACCAGGCCCAGCACCTCGGTGCGCAGGTCCTCGCGCCGGTCGGACCAGCGCAGCCCGCCCCGGGCGACCGCGCCGAAGCGCAGGTGCACGCCCATCACCCGCGGCGAGCTGACGAACACCTCGCGGGCCGGGCGCGGCTCGGGCAGGTCGGGGACGGCGTGCGGGTCGAGCTTGATCGCCAGGGGCGCGGGCCGGGTGGCCGCGGGGGCGAAGTAGGTGGTGCGCTGGGTGGCGGTGACCGCGGCCAGCAGGCTGGTGAGCACCCGGTCGGCGTCCAGGGACTCCACCCGCCCGATGGCCTCCCGCAGCGAGTCGGCCAGCGCCTGCTGGCGGGTGGCGCGGCCGGCCTCGCGGCCCGGGGAGAAGCGGGTCTCGAACAGCGCGACGAGGCGGGCGACGACGTCGGGGTGCGCGGCCAGCACCCCCTCGACGTACCGCTGGCCGAAGGGCAGCCCGGCCTGGCGCAGCCACTGCACGTAGGCGCGCACCACGGTCACCTGGCGCCAGTTGAGCCCGGCGAGCAGCACCAGCGCGCCCAGGCCGTCGTCCTCGGCCTCGCCGCGCCACACCGCGGCCACCGCCTCGGTGAACCGCTCGGGCAGCGAGCCGGGGAAGGGCAGCTCCCCGCCGGGCGCGGTGAGCCCGAAGTCGTAGATCCACGCCGGCGGGGCGCCGATCCGGTCGATCTCGTAGGGCCGCTCGTCGACGACGTCGACGCCCATGTGCTGCAGCACCGGCAGCACGTCGGAGAGCAACAGCCTCTCCCCCACCCGGTAGACGGTCAGCCGCGGCTCGG
The DNA here is from genome assembly GCF_003002915.1 of Geodermatophilus tzadiensis. Taxonomy (GTDB): domain Bacteria; phylum Actinomycetota; class Actinomycetes; order Mycobacteriales; family Geodermatophilaceae; genus Geodermatophilus; species Geodermatophilus tzadiensis. Next base: position 95,608 of record NZ_PVTG01000020.1, read on the forward strand.
CGGCACCGGCGCCGCGGGGGCGGCGCAGCCGCAGGCCCAGCTCGCCGGGGGCCAGCGCGTCGAGGCGGGCGAGGTCCTCGACGGCCGTCGCCGCCGGGAAGTCCTCCTGGTAGACGGACGGGAAGGCGTCGGCGACGCGCGCGAGCACCTGCTCCGCCTCGGTGCCGTACCGCTCGGCGAGGGCGTCGGAGAGGTCGTCGGTCCAGCTGCGGGCGACGGCGGAGAGCTCGCGCTGCAGCGCCTCGACGTCGACCCCGCCCGGCGTCGGGACGCCGTCGCGGCCCACCGGCACCCGCACGACGAAGTGCAGCCGGGCCAGCACCGACTCGGTGGAGCGCGCGGTGAACTCGATGTCGCGCCCGCCCAGACGGGTCAGCAGCAGCTGCTGCATCGCCAGCCGGACCTCGGTCGTGTACCGGTCGCGGGGCAGGTAGACCAGCGCCGACCAGAACCGGCCCCACGGGTCGCGGCGCAGGAACAGCCGGGTGAGCCGGCGCTCCTGCAGGTAGAGCACGGACAGGGCGACCGGCAGCAGCTCGCCGGAGGAGGCCTGGAACAGCTCGTCGCGCGGGAGGGTCTCCAGGACGTCGACCAGCGTCTTGCCGGTGTGGCTGTCGGCCGGCACGCCCGACCGGGCGACCACCTCGGCGACGCGGCGGCGCACCAGCGGGACGTCGCGGACCCCGGCGGCGGCCGCGGCGGTGGGGAACAGCCCGACCAGGCGGTGCTGGCGGGCCGGGCGGTCGCCGTCGGCGGGCAGGGTGACGGCGACCAGGTCCAGCCAGGCGCGACGGTGCACCGTGGAGCGGGTGTCGGCCTTGGTGACCGTGAGCAGCGCCGGGCCGAGCGCGCCGGGCGCCTCGGGCAGCGCCGGGGCCGCGTCGCTGCGCAGCACGCCCAGGCCGCTGCCGGGGACCGCGCGCACCGCCGTCCCCACCTCGACGTCGCGGGCGCCGAGGAACACGAAGTTGCCGTCGGCGAGCCAGCGCAGCAGCGCGGCGGCCTCGGCGGGGTCGTCGGCGGGGTCGGCGACGTCGGCGCTGCCGCGCTCCTCCAGGCGGGTGGCCAGCTCGAGGGCCCGGGCGGCGGTGCGCGGGGCGTCCTCGTCGACGGCGCGGACGTCGGCGAGCACGGTCCGCAGCCCGGCCACCAGGTCGGCGGCGGCCTCGTCGTCCAGCGGGCCGTCGAGCACCGCGGCGATCCACGACTCGGCCAGCGCGTCGGGGCCGCACGAGCCCACCTCGGTCAGCCCGCTGTCGCAGAACGCGCGCAGCGCCCCGGTGACGTCGCGGCGGACGACGACCACCGGGTGCACGACGTGCTGCAGGCCCACGCCCTGGCGGACGACCTCCGCGGTGACCGAGTCGACGAGGAAGGGCATGTCGTCGGTGACCACGAGCAGCAGGCCGCGGCCGTCGGCCACCCGCTCGACGGCGACGGTGGCCGAGCCCTGCGGGCGGACGGCGGCCACCCGCAGGTGGCGCAGCGCCAGGCCCGCCAGGTCGGCGGGCTCGTGGCCCAGGACCTCGGCGGCCGGCTCGCTCCAGTAGTAGCGCGTCAGCAGGGCGGGCAGGTCGCCCGCTCCGCAGCCCGCGGGCAGGTCACCGGCCGGGTCCCCGGCCGCGGCGCGGGCGGCCTCGGCGAGCAGGGCGCGCTTCTCGTCGTTGGCCGCCTCGAGGGCGGCCAGCTCCGGCGGCAGGTCGGAGGCGCCGTTCTCCTGGGGTGCGGGGACCGGACCGGCCTCGGACGTGCTGACCACGACAGTCCACGCTAGTGCGCCGCGTGGTGCGCGTCACCGCGAGCGATCCGCCCGGCGCGCCGCGGAGGACCCCGTCAGTTCCGCTCGAGGACGGTGTCGGCCAGCCAGCCGACCACCGCGAGCACCAGCCCGCCGACCACCGCGGTGCCGAAGCCGTCGACGTCGAGCCGGTCGGACAGCGCCGCCGTCAGGCCCAGCAGCGCGGCGTTGACCAGGAGGAGGAACAGCCCGAGCGTCAGCAGGACGGCGGGGAAGGAGAGGAACCGCAGGATCGGCCCCACCACCGCGTTGACCACGGCGAACAGCAGCGCGACCCACAGGAAGGTCCCGGTGACGCCGAGGGGCGCGTCCTCGTTGCCGATGACGTCGATCCCCGGCAGGTACTGGGCGAGGAAGTAGAACGCCACGGCCATGACGACGACCTTGAGCGCGAACCTGATCACGGGCCCACGCTAGTGCCGGTCCCTGGGAGCACCCTGTGTCTGCGCTCGTCTAGCGCTCTCTCGCGTCAGCGCCAGACGGCCGCAGACGGACCTCACGGGACCGGCGTCTGGGTGTAGAGGGCCAGCCGCCAGCGGGCGTCGTCGCGGACGTAGAGGCTGGTCATCGCCCCGGTGAACGGCTCGCCGTCCTCGTCCCGCCAGGCCCGGCCGGTGTAGACCAGGGCCGCGGCGCCGTCCCCGGCACCCACGACGCGGACGTCGGCGAGCTCGTAGCGGTGCCACGGCGGGGCCGAGCCGAGGGCGGCCACGACGGCGTCGCGGCCCAGCACCGAGCCGTCGGCCAGCACCATCAGCCCGTCGCCGGTCATCACCTCGCCGTAGAAGTCCGCGCCGGTCGCCCGGCACAGCGCGTCCCAGCCGGCCCGCTCCAGGGCGAGCAGCTCCTCCGCCGTCGTGTCCGCCACGCACGCCACCCTGGCCTCCTCGCGCCGCCGGCACCACGCCCCGGCGCGTCAGCCCGGCGGCAGGACCTCGACGACCACCGGCAGGCCCTCGGCGACCAGGTACAGGCCGAGCAGGAACAGCACCCACGCCGTGGCCTCCCCGGCGTTGCGGGACAGCAGCGCCTCGAACCGGGCGAGCAGCGGGGTGAGCCGGTCGTGCAGGACCGTGCGGAGGGCCAGCAGCACGAGGGCGGGCAGGACCATGAGCAGGCAGTAGCCGGCCAGGAGGGCGACGGTGGTACCGGTCCCGGTGCCGGCCGTGGCCAGCAGGGCGATGGCGGCCAGGTACGGGAGCATGGTCGCCGCCTCGACGCCCACGACGGTCGCCGCGAGGGCCACCACCGCCCCGGGCGGCGCGTCCCCGCCGGCCCGCTCCCGCCACCGGGCCAGCCGGCCCGGCCCCCGGGCGGCCCGCGCGGCACGCCGCCGCTCCTTGCCCGCCCTCGTCCACGGCTCGACGGTCAGCCCCAGGACCACCAGGACGAGGCCGGCGACGAGCAGCACGACCTGCCCGGCGGTGCCGGCGAGGGCGGTCCGCAGCGGGCCGAGCAGTTCGGCGGCGCCGAGCGCGAGCACGACCCCCAGCAGCAGGTAGGCACCCGCCACGGTGCCGAGGAAGAGCACCACCCGGCCGGCGCGGACGCGGCCCGGGGCGAGCACGAGCCACAGCGGCAGCCCCAGCGTGCCGATGCTGGTGCTGTCGACGAGGGCCAGTCCGGTGAGCGGGAGCAGGAGTGCGAGGTCCACTGGTCCTCCGGTGCCGTATTAGCACGACTGTGCTGTCAAGAAAGTAGCACAATCGTGCTAGGAAGGGGCGTGCCCAGGACCGTGGACGCCGCGGAACGCCGCCGGCAGATCGCCGAGGCGGTGTGGCGCGTCATCCGGCGTGACGGCGTCCCCGGCGCGTCGGTGCGCGCCGTCGCCCGGGAGGCCGGCACGTCGATGGGGTCGCTGCGGCACTGGTTCGCCACCCAGGACGAGCTCCTGCACTTCGCGATGACGCTCGTGGTGGAGCGCGCGCGGGCACGGGGGGAGGCGGCCGCGTCGGCCGGCGGCCCGCTGGTGGCGCGCCTGCTGCGGGTGCTCGAGGAGACCCTCCCGCTGGACGACGAGCGGCAGGCCGAGACCGAGGTCTGGCTGGCGCTGACGGCGCGGGCCCTGGTCGACCCCCGGCTGGCCGAGCTGCGCGACCGGTCGGCCGCCGAGCTGCACGCCTTCTGCGGCGACGTCGTGCGGGTCCTGACCGAGGCCGGCGAGGCCCGCTCCGGCCTGGACCTCGACCTGGAGGCCGAGCGGCTGTACGCCGTCCTGGACGGGCTGGCCGTGCACGCCGTGAGCCGGCCCACCGCCCTGCCGGCCGACCGGGCGCGCCAGGTCCTCGCCGCGCACCTCGACTCCCTGCGCGACACGGGCTAGCCACCTCTACCGATCTCTATCCCCGGGACTAGACGAGGCCATACGGTGCTCGACGTGGACCCCGTGCGGAACCCCTACGCCCCGGGCGCCGGCCAGCGCCCGCCGGAGCTGGCCGGCCGCGACGACGAGCTGTCGGCCTTCGACGTCGTCCTCGAGCGGATCGCCCGCGGCCGGCCCGAGCGCTCGCTGGTGCTCACCGGGCTCCGCGGGGTCGGCAAGACCGTGCTGCTCAACCAGCTGCGCTCGGCGGCGATCAGCCGCGGCTGGGGCACCGGGAAGATCGAGGCGCGGCCGGACCAGTCGCTGCGCCGGCCGGTGTCCTCGGCGCTGCACATGGCGCTGCGGGAGCTGCGCCACCCCGACCAGGAGTCGATGGACGCCGTCCTCGGGACGCTCAAGGCCTTCGCGCAGCGGCTGACGCCGGCCGACGCCAAGCTGCGCGACCGCTGGCAGCCGGGCATCGACGTCGCGGCGTCGACCGGGCGGGCCGACTCCGGCGACATGGAGATCGACCTCGTCGAGCTGCTCAGTGACGCCGCGGGGCTGGCCGCCGACGTCGGCAGGGGCATCGCGCTGTTCGTCGACGAGATGCAGGACGTGCAGGCGCCCGACGTCTCGGCGATCTGCGCGGCCTGCCACGAGCTGTCCCAGCAGGGCGCGCCGCTGATCGTCGTCGGCGCGGGGCTCCCCCACCTGCCGGCGGTGCTGTCGGCGTCCAAGAGCTACTCCGAGCGGCTGTTCCGCTACCTGCGCATCGACCGGCTGGACCGGCCCGCCGCCGACCGGGCGCTGCTGGCCCCGGCCGAGCGGGAGGAGGTCGCGTTCGAGCCCGCCGCCCTCGACGCCCTCTACGACGCCGCCGACGGCTACCCCTACTTCGTGCAGGCCTACGGCAAGGTCACCTGGGACGTCGCGGCCGCCTCCCCCATCACCGCCGCCGACGTGGCGATGGCCGCCCCGGTGGCCGAGGCCGAGCTGGCCGTGGGCTTCTTCGGCTCCCGCTACGACCGGGCCACGCCCGCCGAGCGCGAGTACATGCACGCGATGGCCGAGCTGGGCGGCCCGGCCGGTGCGCCCGTGGCGACGGCGGAGGTCGCGGCCACCCTGGGGCGCAAGCCGGCGTCGCTGTCCCCCGCCCGGGACTCGCTGATCAAGAAGGGGCTGGTCTACTCCGCCGAGCGCGGCCAGATCGCCTTCACCGTCCCGCACTTCGGCCGCTACCTGCTCCGCCACCCCGACTGAGGGCCCGCGCGATGATCAGGTGACCTGATCCCCGCGCGTCCCACCCGACGTCCCACGGTCCGGTAGGACGCTCCACGACCAGGTGACCTGATCATGGCCCGGCCGTCCCGGACGGTTGGGGAGCGCAACAGCGGGCACCGAGCGGGCCGTGCCGGAGGTGCTGCAGGCGGGGCTGTGGGGGTTGCTGGGCGGGGCCGCCCTCGTGCTGGGGGCGCTGGTCGCCTGGTTCGTGCGCGTGCCCCGCACGGTCATCGCCTCGGTCATGGCCTTCGGCTCGGGCGTGCTCATCTCCGCCGTCGCGTTCGACCTGGTGGCCGAGGCGGCCGACACCGGCGGGCTCGGGCCGACGGCGGTCGGCTTCCTCGGCGGCGCGGCGGCCTACCTGGCGGCCAACGCGCTGCTGGCGCGACGCGGCGCCCGGCACCGCAAGCGCTCGGGCGGCGAGGGTCCCGAGCAGCAGCCCTCCGAGGACGAGCAGTCCGGCAGCGGCGCGGCCATCGCGGTCGGGGCGCTGCTCGACGGCGTCCCCGAGTCGGTGGTGCTCGGCCTGGGCCTGCTCGGCGGCGGGTCGGTCAGCGCCCCGGTGCTGGCCGCCGTCGTCATCTCCAACGTCCCCGAGGGCCTGTCCAGCGCCGCGGGCATGAAGGCCAACGGCCGCTCGGCGCGCTACGTCTTCGGCGTCTGGGGCGGCATCGCGGTGGCCAGCGGACTGTCGGCCCTGGTCGGCTACGCCCTGCTGGGGAGCGCGCCGCCCGAGGCGGTCGCCGTCATCACCGCCGTCGCGGCCGGCGCCATCCTCACCATGGTGGCCGACACCATGATCCCGGAGGCGTTCGAGCGCACCCGCACCTGGACGGGCCTGATCACCACCGTCGGGTTCCTGGCCGCGTTCGCGATCGAGCGGCTCGGCGCGTGAGCGGGCAGGGTGGGTCCGTGACCGAGGTGCGCGACCCCGTCCAGATCGGCGTCCCGGTCGACGGCGGCGAGCTGTCGGCCCTGCACTGGGCGGCCGACGCCCCCGGCTCCCCCATCGCCGTGCTCGTCCACGGCATCACCGCGAACGCGATGGCCTGGGCCCGTGTCGCGGCCGCGCTGGCCGGCGAGTTCGAGGTGGTCGCCCCCGACCTGCGCGGGCGCGCCGGCTCGGCGGGCCTGCCCGGTCCCTACGGCCTCGAGCGGCACGCGGCCGACGTCGCCGCCGTGCTCGACCGCTTCGGTGCCGACGGCGACACCGGCGCCGACGCCACCGTGCTGGTGGGCCACTCCATGGGCGCCTTCGTGGCCGCGCTGGCCGCGGCCGGGCCCGCGCGCGACGCCGTCCACGGGCTCGTGCTCATCGACGGCGGCCCGGCCTACCCCCAGCCGCCCGGCGCCGACGTCGACGCGGTGCTCGCCGCCGTCCTCGGCCCGTCGCTGGACCGGCTGTCGACGACGTTCCCCGACCTGGCCGCCGTCCGGGCGTTCTGGGCGCGGCACCCCGCGGTGGGGCCGTGGGTCGACGTCCCCTCCGTGGCCGCCTACCTGGCCCGTGACCTCGCGCCCGGCGGGCCGCCGCTGCGCAGTGCGTGCGTGCTCGAGGCGGTCCGGGTCGACGGCGGCGACGTGCTGCTCAACGAGCGGGTGCTGGAGGCCACCACCGACCTGCCGGTGCCGACGACGCTGCTGTGGGCCCGCCGCGGCCTGCTCGACCAGGTCCCGGGGCTCTACGACGAGGTGCGCCTGGCCGGCCTGGGCCTGGAGCGGTCGGGGATCACCGCGCGCGAGGTGCCCGACACCAACCACTACTCGGTGCTGTGGGCCGACCAGGGCATCGCCGCCGTCGCCGAGGCGGTGCGCGCGGCCGCCTCCCGCGGCTAGGGAGCCGGCGGCAGCACCTCGGGCCCGGCCTCCCCGGGCCGCTCGCCGTGGACCGGGTGGGCGCGGACGGCGAGCACCGCGACGTCGTCCTCGACGCCCTCGCCGAGCATCTGCTCGAGCAGGTCGTCGCACAGCTGCTGCAGCGGCCGGTCCGCGGCCCCCGCCAGCAGCCCGCGCACCTGCGCCCGCCCGTCGTCGAGGGGGACGCCACGCCGCTCGAAGAGCCCGTCGGTGAACAGCAGCAGCGTGGCGCCCTCCGGGACGGCGACCCGACCGTCGGCGCGCGGTCCGCGCCAGCCGATGCCCAGCGGCGGCCCCACCGGCGCGGAGAGGTCGCGCACCGTCCCGTCGGGCAGCACGAGCACCGGGTCGGGGTGGCCGGCCGACGACCAGCGCAGCCGGCGCAGGCCGGCGGCCCGGTCGGCCGCGTCCTGCTCGACCCGGCAGACGAGCGCGGTGGCCATCGCGGGCACGGCCAGGCCGACGAGGGCGTGGTCGACCCGGCGCAGCACGCCGGCGGGCTCCTCGAGCCGGTCGAAGGCGATGCCGCGCACCAGCGTCTTGACCTGGCCCATCGCCGCGGCGGCCTCGACGTCGTGGCCCATCACGTCCCCGATGACCAGCACGGTGTCGCCGTCGGGCTGGAGGAAGGCGTCGTACCAGTCGCCGCCGATGGAGATCCCGCGGGTGGCCGGCCGGTAGCGGACGGCGAGCTCGAGGTGGTCGGGCTGCACCGGCGGCGAGAGCAGGCTGCGCTGCATCCGCTCGGCCACCTGCGCGGCGGCGCTGGCCAGGCGGGCGTTGTCCAGCGCCAGCGCCGCCCGGCGGGAGGCGATCTCGGCGGTGCGCAGCTCGTCGTCGGTGTGCGGGCCGCGGCCGGGGCCGTTGACGAGCGTGAAGGCGCCGAAGAGCTCCCCGCGGGCGAGCAGCGGGAAGGTGGCCACCGCCGAGGGCCGCAGCGGCGCGAGGGCGGCCCGGCTCTCCTCGTCGGCGGTCATGGCGAGCACGTCGGCGTCGGTGAGGTGCGGGATGACCACCGGGCGGCCGCTGGCCAGCGCCGTCGGCACCGGCGCGTTCGCCCGGTTGGTGCGCACCCGCAGGTCGGCGTAGCGGTGCATCGCCGCGACCATCGCCGGGTCGCGGTGCGCCCGGCCGACGTCGCGCCGGCTGCCGTCGGGGTCGACCACGCTGACCAGGCACCAGTCGGCCAGCAGGGGGACGACCAGCCCGGCCAGGCGGGCGACGGCCTCGTCGACGTCGGTGGTGGCGGTCATCGCCTGGCTGATGTCGCCGAGCAGCACCAGGTGCCGGGCCGCCGTCTCGGCCCGGGCCGCGGCCTCGGCGGCGTGCGCGGCGGCCTCCTCCCGGGCCACGACGGCGGCGGCGCGCTCCTCCTCGACCCGGCGCCGCAGCGTGACGTCGTCGTAGGTGACGACCAGGCCGGCCGGGGTGAGGAAGGCGTCGGCCCGGAACCACCTGCCCAGCGGGGCGAACCAGGCCTCGGTCGACCCGGACGCCCCGGTGGCGCGGACCCGGCGGTACAGCTGGTCGAACGGGCCGTCGACGGCCTCCGGGAACTCCTCCCACACGACCCGGCCGGTGAGGTCCGGGGCGGTGCGCTCCAGCACGGCCGCGCCGGCGGGGTTGATGTAGCGGAAGCGCCAGTCCTCGTCCAGCACGAACAGGGGCCGGTCCATGCCCTCCACGGCCTGCGCGAGGAGCTCGTGGGGCGGCGGGGTGGCGCCGTCCGGGGTCATGGGGCCCCATGCTGCCGCACCGCCGGCGGGCCCCGGTGCGGCGGCACGTCCCCGGCACCCCAGCGAGTGATCCGGTCCGGTTCCGTCCGGATTCCCGGATCGCACGGTTGGGCTCCGGGCCGACTGGGCACCCCGACGTCGTCCGAGCAACGGGACGGCGACGGAGAGAGGACATGGGTCGACTGACGTGGCCGCTGCGGCCGCTGCCCGACGGCCGCGGTGAGCTGTGGCGCTGGGACCTCGGCGGGATCGCCGAGCTGCCCGCCGCCCGCGCCGGACTGCGGGACCACCTCGGCTCGATCGGCTTCCCCCAGGGCGAGGACCCGGCGACCGACCGGCTGGTCCTGGCCTTCGACGAGCTGGCGTCCAACGCGCTGCGGCACGGGCTGTGCCCGGTCGTGGCCACCGTGGTCGCCGGGACCGGCGGCTGGCTGCTCGACGTCAGCGACCGTGACGCCGAGACCATGCCCGCGCCGGCCGTCGACCGGGACCCCTCCCAGGGCGGCCTCGGGCTCTACCTGGTGGCCCGCCTGTCGGTCGCGCACGGCTGGTACGTCGACGACGGGTGCAAGCACGTGTGGGCCTGCCTGCCCTCGGCGATCGAGGAGCACGCGGCGGCGCCCGCCTGACAGCCGGCCCCGGACGGGCAGCAGCCGCCCCGGCCGGTGGCACGGGGCGGCTGCTGGTGGGTGCGCCCGGGGCGGCGGGGACCAGGGTCCCTGCGCCGCCCCGGGGTCCTTCCTCAGGGCGCGACGAGGGAGAGGCGGCCCTTGCCGTAGCCGGGGACCTCGACGTTGAGGTCGAGCCGGTTGAACGCGGCGAGCATGCCGGCCACGTCGCCGGGCAGGTCGTCGCCGGGCGCGTAGGAGGCGTGCAGCTTCGAGTGCGGGGCGCCGGGCACGTTGAACAGCGCCGACAGCACGTTGACGACCTCGTGCAGCGCCTCGGTCAGCATCGCCGTCAGCTCGCCGTCCTCCTCGACGGCGTCCTGGACGCCACCGGGGGGCAGCAGGGCCAGCGCGCCGCCGGTCCAGGCCGCCAGCGGCAGGTCCATCACGCACAGCGCGTTGACGGCCATGGTGGGGCTGACGTAGACGGCGACCGAGACCGGGGCCTTCGGGGTCGGCGTCACCGGGCTGCCCGGCGTGACGGCGACCGGCTTGCCCACGAGGCCCGACAGCATGTCCTTGACGGCCTTGGCGTCGGGCAGGACCACGGTGAGCGGCGCGGTCACGCCAGCACCCCCTCGAGGTGCTCGGTGAAGGTGTCGGCGGTGAACGGCTTGGCGATGAGGAACAGCGCGCCGGCGTCGGCGGCCTTCTCCCGCATCTCGGCCGAGCCCTCCGAGGTGACGAACCCGAACGGGACGGTCGACCCCGAGCCCCGCAGCGCCTGCAGGCACTCCAGGCCGGTCATGTTCGGCATGTTCCAGTCGGACAGGACCAGGTCCGGTCCCTCGGAGCGCACCTTCTCGTAGGCGTCGCGGCCGTCCTCGGCCTCGACGATGTCGTGGTCGTCGTAGCCGGCCTGCCGCAGGGTGCGGATGACGATCTGCCGCATCACGCGGCTGTCGTCGGCGACCAGGATCTTCACAGGGGCACCTCGTTCTCTCGCTCGGCGAGCACGGACTGCACGCGGACGGTGAGGGGGGAGCCGCGCCACAGGACGGCGACGCGGACGGAGTCGGCCTCGCGGCCGGACGGCGGGGTGGTGCCGACCTCGGGCAGGCCGAGGACCGACGGGCCGGGGAGGACGGCCTTGACGTTCCCGCCGACGACGTTGGCGAGCTCACCGAGGGCGTCGTCGACGTCCTCCTGCTCGACCTCCTGGGGCGCGTGCTCGCCGAGCAGCGCCCGGGTGAGGTCGAGGGCGGTGTCGCGGCCGCAGGTGAGCACGACCGCGCCGGTCCAGGGACCGACGATCTCGACCCAGGAGCTCAGCGTCTCGGCCGGCAGCGGGGCCGGCAGCGGGACGAGCACCTCGTCCTCGCCGACGAGGGCCAGCCAGGCCTGCTCGGTGATCTCGCAGACCGTGGCCTCGTCGACCAGCTCGGCGGTCGCCGGCGGCAGGTCGCCGGCCCGGCGGCGCAGGCCCGCGTCGCTGAGGTCGCTCACAGCGAGACCTCCTGCGGCAGCAGGCCGAGCAGGGCGAGCTTGTCGCGGATGGCGTCGGCGGTGAACGGCTTGATGACGTACTCGTGGGCGCCGGCGGCCAGCGCGCGCACGATCTGGCCGTGCTCGCTCTCGGAGGTGACCATCATCAGGGTCACCGGGCGCCAGGCCGGGTTGGCGCGGACGGCGTTGACGAACTGCAGGCCGTCCATCACCGGCATGTTCCAGTCGATGGTGCACAGGTCGGGCACCCAGCCCTCGTGGAGGACGTCGAGCGCCTCCTGGCCGTGGCCGGCCTGCCGCGTCTCGTAGCCGAACCCCTCCAGGGTCCCGCTCACGATGCGCCTCATGGCGCGTGAGTCGTCGATCACCAGTGCACGCACGGTCATGCCCCCTTCAGCGGGCGGTAGACGGAGGTGCGGCCGACGACGACCCGGCTCCAGGAGTCGTCGACGCCGAGAGTGGTCTCGGCAGCACCGAGGAACAGCCAGCCGTCGGGGCGCATGAGCTCGCGCACCCGGCGGAGGATCGCCTGCTTGGTGGGCAGGTCGAAGTAGATGAGGACGTTGCGCAGGTACACGACGTCGAACGGGCCCATCCGCGGCAGCGGGGCGGCGAGGTTGCACTCGCGGGCGCCGACCATCCGGCGCAGGGTGGGCGAGACCTCCCACTCGCTGCCGGCCCGCTGGAAGTGGCGGACCAGCATCGGCGCCGGCAGCCCGCGGTTGACCTCGAGCTGGGTGAACCGGCCGGCGCGGGTGCGCTCGACCATCTCGCGGGAGAGGTCGGTGGCGGTGATGGAGACCCGCGTCGCGGCGTGGGGCATCGCGTCCTCGAGCAGCATCGCGATCGTGTAGGGCTCCTGTCCGCTGGAGCAGGCCGCCGACCAGATCTGCAGCCGCTCGGCCGGGCCGCGGGCCGACTGCAGCGCCGGCAGCACGGTCGAGGTGAGCGCGGTGAACGGGTCGCCGTCGCGGAACCACGACGTCTCGTTGGTGGTCAGCGCCTCGACGATCTGCCGGGTGTCGTCCGGCCGGGGCCGGGTGCGCACCTGGTCGACGAGCTGGTCGACGTCGGTGAGGCCCATCTTGCGGGCCACGGGCAGCAGCCGGGCCTCGACCAGGTACTCCTTGCCGGGGGCGAGCACGATGGCGCTCTCCCGGTGCACCAGCTGGCGCACCCAGTCGAACCGGGTGGCGGTGAGCGTCATCGTCGGGCTCCCGTCGCGAGGGTCAGGTGGGCGGGCTGCGGCGGGGTGCCGGGGGTGGCGCGGGCGAGGTGGCGGGTGATGGCCTCGGCGACGCGGTCGAGCGGCAGCACCTCGTCGGCGAGGCCGGCCGAGGCGACGGCGCCCGGCATGCCCCAGACGACGGAGGTGGCCTGGTCCTGGACGACGACCGTGCCGCCGGCGTCGCGGACCGCGGAGGCCCCGGCGCGGCCGTCGGCGCCCATGCCGGTGAGCACGACGGCGAGCACGGCCCCGTCGTAGGCGGCGACCGCGGAGCGGAACAGCGGGTCGACCGCGGGCCGGCAGAAGTTCTCCGGCGGGCCCTGCGACAGCATCGTGGTGGCGCCGCGGCCGGTGCCGCGGACGGTGAGGTGGAAGTCGCCGGGCGCCAGGTGCACGGTGCCCGGCAGCAGCGGCGCGCCGTCGGAGGCCTCGACCACCCGCAGGGCGCAGAGCCGGTCCAGGCGCTGGGCGAACTGGCGGGTGAACACCGGCGGCATGTGCTGGGTGAGCAGCACCGGCACGGGCAGGCTCGCCGGCAGCGTCGGGAGCACCTTGGCCAGCGCCTCGGGGCCGCCGGTCGAGGAGCCGACGACCAGGACGGCGGGCGCCTTGTGCGGCGCGGTGCGCGGCGCCGGCGGCCGGGCGGCGACGGGGGCGGCGACCGGGCGCGGCAGCCCGGCGACCGGGCGGCCGGTGAGGGCCTTGATCTTCGGGATGAGCTGCTCGCGCACGCTCTCCATCGACTGCGCCACGCTGCCGACGTTGGCCGGCTTGGTGACGTAGTCGTTGGCGCCGGCCGACAGCGCGTCGAGGGTCGCCGAGGCGCCGCGCTCGGTGAGCGTGCTGAACATGACGATCGGGACGCGGTTGCGGCCGGCGCGGATCGCGCGGACGGCCTCGATGCCGTTCATCTCCGGCATCTCGATGTCCATGGTGACCAGGTCGGGCTTGAGCGCCTCGAGCTTGCCGAGGGCCAGCTTGCCGTTCACCGCGGTCCCGACCACCTGGATGTCCGGGTCCGCGGACAACACGTCGGTCACGATCTTGCGGACGACGACGGAGTCGTCGACCACCAACACCCGGATCGGGTCCACACGTCCTCCTGCTGCTGCCGCGCGCTGCACCCCGGGCGGGGTCGCACCTCGGGTCTCGGCACCGGGCGACGTCGTGTTGAGCGCAATCCGGTCGTCCGCGCCCCGGGGTCGGTCCGGGCGCGGCGTTGCCTGACAGGGAGGTTGTCGGCCGGGAGGCGGGCGGCCTTGACCCCGGCGGGAGAACCGTTACGGAAGGTCGGGTGACCGGGGCACCGGCGGGCACATGTCGACCCGCCCGACCCGCACGCCGGGCGGCGGGTCCCGCCTCGGCCGGAGCAGGAGGGGCGGACCCGGCCTCAGCGGGGCGGAGCGGTGAGGCGGGTCCAGGGGGCGCGCAGGACGCCGGTGGCGCTGCTGTCGAGCAGGTCGCCCATGGTCATCGCCTGGACGACGCCGGCGAGGGCGTTCCACGAGCCCACCGCGCCGTCGTGCGCGGAGAAGCCGCCGTCGACGAACGCGCGGACGGCGAGCAGCTGGGCGGTGGCCAGGGTGCGGGTGCGGCCGGCGACGTGGGCGGCCCACGAGGCCTCGTGCATCGCGGCGGCCCAGGGACGCTGCCCGGCGCGGCCGTCCTCGACGGCGGCGCGCCAGCGCTCCCGGCCACGGGCGTCGAAGCCGGCGACGACGGCGAGCAGGGACCGCAGCTCGGGCGTGGCCGGGCCGAGGTCGGCGTCGGCGCCGCGGGTGGTCGCGTCGCGGACCACGCCGGCGAACGGCAGCACCAGCTCGCGGCGGACCAGCGGCGGCAGCACGTCGGCCGCCCAGGCGCCCACCGCGGCGTCGGCCAGCACGTCGGCGGCCTGCTCGCGCACGTCCGGGGCGACCCGCGACAGCGCGGCGTGCTCCGGCCCGAGCACGTCCTCGCGGAGCAGCCGCTCGAGGGCGGCGGTGCTGCCGATGGTGCCCCGCTCGAGCTGGGCCACGAGCACGGCGGTGCGGTCCTCGCCCTGCGCGGGCGATCCCGACCGCAGCTGCGGGACGGCGGCGGCCAGCTCCCGGGCCCGCCGCGTGCGGACGGCGAGCACGGTGCGCTGCTCGCGGTCGGCGCCGTGGGTGCGCGCGGCGCGGGCGAGCGCGCCGACCTCCTGGGGCCCGGCGACCAGGCCGGTGAGCAGCACGTCGGCGACGGCGCGGCCGGCGGGTAGGCGCACCAGGTCGAACCCCAGCGTCGCGGCACTGACCAGCGAGTACGGCACGTCTCCCCCTCCGACGGCACCGCCCGGGAAGTGGCGGTCCGTCCATGCTGGGGGTGATCACGGCGCAACGCCACGCGGCGGTCACCCGATCGCCGGAGGGGCGGAGGGCGACGGCCGCGTGGCGGGACCGTTCAGGTGACCTGGAAGTGACGGAGCGTCACCGCCGGGAGGTCGCTAGGCGCCGACGGCCTTCTGGACGTCGAGGGCGAGCAGCAGCTGCCCGTCGAGCTTGTAGGCGCCGCGGATGAGCTCGCGGGCCTGCCCGTCGAGGGTGTCCGGTGGGGTCTCGAAGTCACCGGCGTCGACGTCCACGACGTCGGCGATCGAGTCGACCAGCAGGCTCACCGCCTCCCCGTGCAGGCGCACGACGATGACGACGGCGTCGGTGCCGGCCGGCCGCGGCGGGCGGCCCAGCCGCTCGCGCAGCTCGATGGCGGTGACCACCTGGCCGCGCAGGTTGATCAGGCCGGCGACGGCCGGCGGCGCCAGCGGCACCCGGGTCAGGCCCTGGCTGCGCAGCACCTCCTGCACGTGCTCGACCTCGACGCCGTAGAGGTCGCCGTCGAGCCGGAACGTGGCCAGCTGGCCGCTGGTGGCCCGGGGAGGGGTGTCGGTCGGGGTCGTCACGTCAGACCTCCAGCAGCGAGGACGCGGGGGTGTGGTCGGCGGCGTAGAACGCCGGGTCGGCGGCGAGGATGGCCGCGCGGACGTCGAGCAGCTCGGTCACCCTGTCGCCGAGGACGGCGGAGCCGAGCAGGCCCAGGTCGTCGATGTCGCTGCGGACGGCGGCGCCGCCGTCGACGATGTCGAGGATCTCCTCCACCACGATCGCCACGCTGCGGCCGTGGTCGCTGTAGACGATCACCTCGAGGACCTCGCGGTCGCTGGTGCCGTAGGCGCCCAGGTGCCGGTCGAGCCTCACGATCGGCAGGATCGCGCCGCGGTACTGCACGACCTCCCGGTTGCCGACCCGCTCGACGGACTCGGCGCGCACCTGCTCGAGGCGGGTGACGGTGTCCAGCGGGATGGCCACGCGCCGGCCCTCGCCGATGGCGGCCAGCAGCATCCGCTGCCGCTCGCCCTCGGCGGCGACGCTGCGGGCGGCCGCGGCCTCGCGGGACTCCTGCCGCTCGGCGGTCTCGGTCCGCAGCGCGCGGCGGGCGAGGGCCTGCACGTCGAGGATGAGGGCCACGGTGCCGTCGCCGAGGACGGTCGCGCCGGAGTAGAGGCCGATCGCCTTGAGCTGGCCGCCGACGGCCTTGACCACGATCTCCTCGGTGTTGATGACCCGGTCGACGACCAGGCCGAAGCGCCGGCCCTCGGAGCGCAGCACCGCGATGACGACGTGGCCGTCGTGCCGGTCGGAGGTCAGCCCGAGGACGTCGGTGAGCCGGACCAGCGGCAGCAGCTCGCCGCGCAGCCGGTAGACCGGCGCCCCGCCGACCTCCTCGACGGCGTTGGCGGCCTTCTCGGCGTCCAGGCTGACCAGCTCCTGCAGGCTGATCTGCGGGATGGCGTAGCGGTCGCCGGCGCACTCGACGGTGAGCGCCGGGACGATGGCCAGGGTCAGCGGGATCCGCAGCCGGCAGACGGTGCCCCGGCCGGGCTCGGACTCGACCTCGATGGTGCCGCCGATGGCCTCGATGTTGGTCTTGACGACGTCCATGCCGACGCCGCGGCCGGAGACGTTGGTGACCGCGGCGGCGGTCGAGAACCCGGGCAGGAAGATCATCTGCAGGACGTCCTGCGGGCCCATCCGGCTCAGCTGCTCGGCGGTGACCAGGCCGCGCTCGACGGCCTTGGCGCCGAGCCGGCCCGCGTCGATCCCGGCGCCGTCGTCGGCGACCTCGACCACGACCTGGCCGCTCTCGTGCTTGGCGCGCAGGGTCAGCACGCCCTCGGCGTTCTTGCCGGCGGCGCGGCGGCGCTCGGGGGACTCGATGCCGTGGTCGACGCCGTTGCGGACCAGGTGGGTCAGCGGGTCCTTCACCGCCTCGAGCAGCGTCTTGTCGAGCTCGGTGTCCTTGCCCTCCATCTCCAGGCGCACGGTCTTGCCGCACTGGATGCCGAGGTCGCGGACGACGCGCGGCAGCTTGGACCAGATGTGGTCGATCGGCTGCATGCGCGTCTTCATGACGCCCTCCTGCAGCTCGCTGGCGATGAGGTTGAGCCGCTGCGAGGCGCGCACCAGGTCGGTGTCGGTCGAGCGGCCGACGTACTGGACGATCTGGTTGCGGGTCAGCACGAGCTCGCCGACCAGCAGCATCAGGGAGTCGAGCAGGTCGACGTCGACGCGGATGGTCGAGTCGGCGACGGCGCGGCGCTGCGCACCGCCCTGGGCGTCGGACCGGGGAGCACCGGCGCCGGCGACGGGGGCCCCGGCGGCGGGCGCCTCCCCGTGGGCGTCCTCGTGCGCGTCGTCGTGGGCGTCCTCGTGGTGGACGTCGTCGTGGGTCTCGTCGTACAGGTCGGGCACGTCCTCGACGGCGACCTCGACGGCGGCCTCGACCACGGCCTCGACCACGGCCGCGGCCGGGGCGGTGGGCTCCGCGGCGGCGGCGGGCTCCGCGGCGGCGGCGGGCACCGGGGCAGGGGCGACCGGCGCCGGGGTGTCCTCCATGGCGGCGCTGATGGCGGCCACGACGGCGGAGACGTCGACCGAGCCCTCGCCGCCGGTGGTCTCGATGGAGGTCAGCAGCGAGCGGACCGTGTCGACCATGAGCAGCAGCACGCTGGTGCGCTCGGGGGTCAGGGACAGCACGCCGTCCCGCAGCCGGGACAGCATGTTCTCCCCGACGTGGGTGACCTCCTCCAGCCGGTTGAAGGCCAGGAAGCCGCTGGTGCCCTTGATCGTGTGGATCGTGCGGAAGATGCTCGAGAGCCGCTCCCGCGAGTCCGGCTCCTGCTCCAGGGCCACCAGGTCCGTGTCGAGCTGGTCGAGGTTCTCGTGGCTCTCGACGAGGAACTCCTCGACGATGTCGTCCAGACCGTCCACCGCTGCCTTCTCTCTCGCTGTCCGGGGTGGGGCACCCCGCTGGGTCTTCGACGCGAGCCCGGTCCGTGTTGAGGCGAACCCCGGGCGGCGCCGGTCGTCGGGATCTGTCATCGGCAGTCCCGCACCCGGAGCCGACCGTCGGCCGGCCCCGGGCGTGGGCTAGTAGGTGAAGCGGGCGACGCTGGTGCGCAGGCCGGCGGCCATCCGGGCGAGCTCGTCCACGGCCGTCCGGGTCTGGGTGAGGGCCTGGGTGGTGGAGTCCGCGGCGGTGGAGACCCCGGAGATGTTGTCGGCGATCTGGCCGGAGCCCTGCGCGGCCTCCTGCACCGAGCG
>NZ_PVTG01000021.1 GCF_003002915.1 Geodermatophilus tzadiensis
GTTGAGGTCGGTCGTCACAACCCGAGCCTGAACACCCTCCGTCCGCGTCTACAGCGCCCTTCGACCCTTCGGGTCGATAGGACTTACTCGTCTAGCACCTTGCGGCGGAACTCCGCCGGATATCCACGCCGCCCCATGCGGCCCTCCCCGGGACTCGGGAGGCCTCAGAATCCAGTAACCCGACTCCGGGAAACAGGGGGCACACCAAGGCGTCCGGCCCACGGGGGTCACTTCAGTGGAGGCCTTGGGGTTGCCCCAGGGGGTCACTTCAGTCACTTCGCTTTGGCGGGCTCACGCAACCTTGGCGGCGTGGAAGACGTCCGCCGGCAGGGCATGGTCCAGTTGCCAGAGGATGCGCATCGGGCGCTCGCCGGTGTGGGAGACGTAAGCCATCGGACCGGCGTAGAGGTAGGGCGGCGTGCCGAGCGTCCCGTCCGCCGTCTTAGACTCGCGGACGAACAGGTGCACCGACGTGCCCATCTGCCGGTGGTTGACGTAGCGCTGCCCTGTCGCTGATCTCTCGGCCGTCGCGTTTTGCGACTCCCACTGGAACAGCGTCGGCGTGATCGCGTGGTCGGCGTACATCGTGGTGGGGGAGAAGTGCGCCTCGGTCTTCTGCAGGGTCACGAAGAAGACATCAGCGCGGTCGCCGGGCACCCAGCGCACGCCGGAGCCCCACGTGCCGTTGAGGTCCTCGAGCCCGAAGGCCGCCAACGCCTCGTCGCGGCTGTAGCGCGCGTGCACGTGCAGCGGGCGGTCGTCAGCTTCACTCAGCGGAGGGGCCACCCGATGGATCCGCTCGTGCAGCACACCGCTCAGCTCAACGAGCTCCTCGGCGCGGCTTCGGTTTGCCAGAAGTCGGGCGAGCAACTCCTCGATGCTGCTGAACGGGTTCCGCGAGCCGAACAGCGAGAAGTACAGCATCGCGGCCAGCCGCCGGAGCCGGGCGCTAGTCTGCGCTGCGGCGTCCGGCCGGGTGACCGACTGGAAGAACCGCAGCCGCTCGAGGTCGTCGACGTGCAGCATGCGGCCGAGCGCAGCACCCAGGCCGGCGTCGTCAGGGCCTGGCGTGTCCTCGACGCAACCGGCCGCCCGCTGCAGGTCTAACCAGCTGCGACCATTGCCGCGGTAGAGGTCCTCGAGCTCGATGCCCGCCTCCTCGAGGAAGTCGGACAGCGACGGCGCCTGCTCGCGCTTGGCCTCGCTGATCAGCCCCTTCCACGACACGCTCAGCGACTGCTTGATGTTGTCGAGGACGACCCGCTGCGCCACGCGGTCGAGCTCGATGTGGCACCCGGCCGGCAGGGTGGGGAAGCCCTGCTCGACGTTGCGCTGCAGTCCTCGCCGCGAGCTGCCGGTCAGCGCGCGGAAGCGCAGGTCGAAGCGGAACTCCTTGTGCTGGGCGCCGATGAAGTCAAGGACGGTCAGGCAGGCCTTGTCCTCGGCCAGCCGCAGGCCGCGACCCAGCTGCTGGAGGAACACCGTTGCGCTCTCCGTGGGGCGGAGGAAGAGCACGGTGTCGACGGTCGGGATGTCCAGGCCCTCGTTGAACAGGTCGACGGCGAAGAGGACGTTGACCGTTCGGTCGCGCAGCGCGGCCAGCGCTGCGGCGCGCTCCTCACGGCTCGATATCGACGTCACCGCGCGGCTCGGGATGCCGGCCCGGGTGAACCGGTCGGCCATGTACTGCGCGTGCTGAACGCTCACGCAGAAGCCCAGCGCTCGCATCCGGCCGGGGTCCTCGACCTTGTCCTTCACCGCCTGGAGGACGAGCCGGACGCGATGGTCCTCGCCGGTGTAGACGTTGGTCAGCTCGGTGGTGTCGTACCCGCGGCCGCGCTTCCACCGCAGCTGGTCGAGCGCGACGTCGTCGTGGATGCCGAAGTACTGGAACGGCGCGAGCAGGCCCTGCTCGAGCGCCTCCCACAGCCGCAGCTCAACGGCGGTGCGCCCGTCGAACCAGGTGCGCACGTCGGCGCCGTCGGCTCGCTCGGGCGTTGCCGTCAGCCCGAGCAGGACGGTCGGCTTGAGGTGCTCGAGCAGCCGCCGGTACGTGGTTGCCTCGGCGTGGTGGAACTCGTCGACGATGACGACGTCGAAGTGCGTGGGGTCGAGCTGATCGAGGTCGAGCTGGTTGAGCGACTGGACGGAACCGAACACGTGCCGCCACTCGCGGGGCCGCTGCCCGCCGACGAAGAGCTCGCCAAAGTCCCCCTGACGCAGCACGTGCCGGAATGTCGACAGGCTCTGGGTCAGCAACTCCTCGCGGTGGGCGACGAACAGGAGCCGGTCGACCATGCCGCTCTCCCGCAGGCGCCGGTAGTCGAGCGCGGACACGACCGTCTTGCCTGTACCGGTCGCCATCACCACGAGGTTGCGCCACCGACCGTGGATGGTCCGCTCGGCGTCGAGCCCCTCGAGGATCTCCCGCTGGTAGCCGAACGGGCGGACGTCGAGCGTGGTGATCTCGATGGGCAGGTCGGACGGACCGCCGCGCTCTGCAGCGAGCGCCGCGCGGAGTCGGTCGCCATCGCGGTGCGGCTCGTAGGTCTCGAACGACGGGTCGAGCCAGTAGCTGTCGAACGTCTCGGCGAACGTGGTGAGCAGGTGCGCCTGCTCGACGTTGGACAGCCGCACGTTCCACTCGAGGCCGTCGGTCAGGGCGGTGCGGGACAGGTTGGAGGAGCCGACGTACGCCGTCGACAGGCCAGTGCCGCGGCGGAAGAGCCAGGCCTTGGCGTGCAGCCGCGTCGTCCGGGTCTCGTATGAGACCTTCACCTCGGCGCCGAGTTCAACGAGGCGATCGAGCGCGCGCTGGTCGGTGGCGCCCATGTACGTGGTGGTGATGACGCGCAGCTGGCCGCCGCGCTCGCGCAGCTCGGTGAGCTGCTTCTCGATGACCCGCAGGCCCTGCCACTTGATGAAGGCGCACAGCAGGTCGACGGAGTCGGCGGAGGCGAGCTCGCGGGCGACTTCGAAGCCGATGCGCGGCTGACCGCGGCCGTTGACCAGCAGGGCGCTGGTGGACATCGGGACGGCCGGTCGCTCGGGGAACGTCGCTGGGCCAGGCGTGGGGGAGGGCTGGGCGACGGCGAGGAGCGTCCGCGGTGGCTCGACGACGGCGTCCTCGGGAGCGGCCGCGTCCGGAGCCAGTGCGGTGATGGCCTTGACCATGTCGTTGGCCAGCGCGACCTGGCGGCCGACCGCGGCCCGGTCACCGCCGCCGGCGATGCGCAGGGCTCGCGATGCCAGCTCGGTGATGTGGCGGGTCAGCGCCTCGTGCGCGTCGACCGGGTCGAGTTCGCCGAGGGAGACGAGGTCGGAGTCCGCGCCGGCCAGTCGACCGTTCAGAGCCGCGGTCAGGAGGTGCTCGTAGACGCCCGGCGTCAGGTCTGCCACGAACGGACCGTAACCGGAAGGCGACCCTCAGCTGGTCATGCCACTCGGCCGCTGTCCGAGGGGAGCACGGATGGCAGCCACTCGATCAGGGTGGCCATGGGCTCGTCCAGTCCGACTGACAGGCGGCTCGTTCCTACGATGGCGCGGCTTCTCGCTCGTCGATCCGGAGGAAGTCTTGTCAGCGTTGCTGCCTGCATGGGCTACCGCCAAGGTCATCACCTCGGCGGTAGCCGGAGCCGTCGTAGTCGGCGGCGCTATCGCGGTGGTTACCGCTGACGACTCGGTCGAGGCGACCGTGGTCGACGTCGTCGACGGCGACACCCTCGACGTGCGCTACGACGGCGCCGAACACCGCGTGCGGCTGTTAAACCTCGACACGCCGGAATCCGTCGATCCCAAGCAGCACTGTGCAGTGCATGGGTCCTGAGGCGACGCAGTACCTCGAAGGACTGCTGCCAGCAGGTACGTCCGTGCGCCTCGAGTACGACGTCGAGCGGGAGGACGGTTACAGCCGTGAGCTGGCCGGCGTCTTTCTGGGCGACCTGCTCGTCAACGCCGAGATCGCCGAACAGGGGCTCGGGGTCGCCATCGCGGTGGGTGAAAACCTGCGCATCTTCGATGCGGTGCAGGCCGGTCAATCCGAGGCCCAGAGAGCCGGACGAGGCCTGTACGCCGAGGACGTCGCGTGCACCGTGCCCGCACGCGTGGCTGCAACAGAGGCAGGAGCTCAGGCCGCACAGCCCATGGCCTCCAGTGCCCCGCCGTCTGACATCGCTGCTGCAGGTGAGGACATCGCGGAGTCGTTGCTTGAAGTCTCTGCGCTCCTCGGCGAGCTCAACGGCGACCCGAAGGTCTTCCCTGTCCTTCCATTCAGTCCGGGTCAACTGGCGGACCTCCGCGGACGGTTGCTGTCTGCCCAAGGCGAACTCACCTCTGCGCGAGACGCCAACGCGACAGCACTCAGGCAGGCACGAGCGAGGGTTGAGGCGGAAGCGCGTGCTGCTGAAGAAGCTCGTCGCGCGGCCGAGGAGGCGGCGCCCCGAGCAGCGGAGGAAGAAGCTCGGCGGGCAGCCGAGGAGGCCGCTCGCCACGAGGCTGAGCGGGCCGCGGCCGAGGCTGCAGCGCGTGCTTCCCAGCCATCGTCGTCGACGAGCGGCGGGTCGTCCCGCTCCTCCGGCCCGTCTAGTGCGCCGCGCACCACGACGCCCCCACCACAGCCTTCGTCAAGCAACTCTGGCTCCGGCGGCCCCAGCGGGTACACCGGGTGTCGCAGCTACGCGCCGGGTGGCGGGAGCTGGACGCCGATCCCCTGCTGAGCCGCGATACGGACCGCTGCCGTGCAGGCTAGATTCGGCTGGCCAGGGGCGCCTGCCCCGGGTGATGAGGACCGGGACTCCTGATGGGTCGCCAACCGAGGTCGCGGCCGCCGGTCGCTCAACAGGCGAGCGGCAGGCCGTGGAAGGCCTGTTCGCGGTGCCATATGACGTGTCGCTCGGCTGGCGTCGGTGTCCCGGGGCGCGGCCGAAATCGACGACCGTGGAGCTCGTAGATGGCTCGACCGTGGAGGTGCGGGCGGAGAAGCGCGGCGAGACCACGACCGTCAGGTCGTCGTCGAGGCCGAGGACACCGCGGTCGAACAGCTTGTGGTACAGCGAGCAGAGCGCCAGGCCGTTGTCGAGTCGACGGGCCCGACGAGCGGATGTGCGCGGCCTCCAGGCCGACCGGCGCGCCGCCCATCTGACCGTCGAAGCCGCAGAACGCGCACTGTCGGTCCAATGCCTTGATGACGGCGGCCGGCCACTACTGCTCCGCCGTCGTCGGGCGGATCTCGCTTCGCGGGTGGGTCCGCTACCCTCCAGTAGGTCCGGATCCAGGCCGACCGCGACGAGGACGTCAGGTGCCACCGTGCTCGGGAAGCGGTTCTCGACTAGCTAGGCACGCGTGGCCTCGGCGAGGAGTTCCGGACAGTCCCGCAGGGGAGATTCCCAGCGACGCCTCGAAGTGTCCGGTCACGCCCTGGCGCAGCGGGCCGACGTAGTTCATTAGGACGTCGTGGTCGAGCGGCCACACGCGCCGTCGGAATGCAGCGGTGTGAACGGGAACGCGGCGCTCTGCGCGCGGCCCGTCGTCGATGTCGGCCCGAACTTCTCGATCAGGTCGGCGAGCTCCTGCTCCGCCTCGGACCTAGGCAGGCTGCTCAATTCGGTGGACGCAAGCCGGTCAAGCGCCAGGGAGCACGAGCACGGGCCAGCTGCGTGGGAGCGGCGCGCTCGGGACCTGATCGAGCACCGCGTCTGAGTGCGCCGCTGCGCGGGTGTCGTGTCTAACCGACCAGCCTGCGCCCGCGTGGGTGTGGCTGGCGCGTTGACTGTGGCCGGTGTGGGTGTGTGGACGACGAGATGAGCTCGTGTGCCCGCTGATTGCGGTCGGCGTGCTAGACAGCGGACCGGCCGTGCTCGGTGTCTGCCCGCCGGCCCCATTCCCGGCGGCTGTCAGCTCGTCGTGGACCTGCCCGGAGGTACCGCCATGGAGGCTCGCCCACGCACGCTCAAGAGCGTGTTCCACCCCAACGTGCGACTCGAGGTCCCCCTTTTCCAGCGCCGCTACGTCTGGACGGCGGAGCAGCAGTGGGAGCCGCTGTGGGAGGACGTGCTGGCGACTCTGGAGCGCATGAGGGGTGATGACTCCCTTCCGCACTTCATGGGCGCGATCGTCCTGGAGCACGTGCGCCGGCCGCACGGCAGCATCGAGGTCCGCCAGGTCATCGACGGGCAGCAGCGTCTGACCACGCTCCAGCTCATGACGGCCGCGGTCCGGGACGTCGCCGTCGAACTCGGGGCGTCGACCCGGACGGTCAAGCGGCTGGGGGTGCTGTTGGAGAACGACCCCGAGATCATCGACTCCGCCGACGACGTATTCCGGCTGTGGCCCACCAACGCCGACCGGGCCGACTTCCGCGCCGTCCTCACTGGTGCGCACCGCCGGTCCTGCGCGGCCGATGCCGGATCCAGCCGCATCGTCGGCGCCTACCTGTGGTTCATGCGCGAGGTCGAGCGCTGGCTGGAGCCGGTGGCTCCGGACGAGCGCGCCGACCGTATCGACGAGCTCACCACCGTCATCGCCGACGGGCTGGAGACCGTCGTCATCGACCTCGGTCCTGAGGACAACGCGCAGGTCATCTTCGAGACGCTGAACGCCCGCGGGACGGCGCTGCTGGCGTCGGACCTCATCAAGAACCTGATCTTCCGCACGCTGCAGGGCGCCAGCCGGCCCAGCGACCACCTCTACGAGAAGCACTGGCGGCCGCTCGAGGAGGACCACTGGCGGACGGAGGTCCGCCAGGGCCGCCTGATGCGCCCGCGGCTCGACGCGTTCGTGGGGCACTTCCTGGTCGTCCACCTCCAGCGTGAGGTTCAGGCCCACCAGCTGTTCTCCAGCCTGCGCGACCACGTCGGACGCAGCGCCGACCGGGCCGAAGAGGTGCTGGTCGAGCTGTCGCGTTACGCGCAGGTCTACGACCGGATCGAGCGGCGCGAGGACCTCACCGAGCGTGAGGTCGCGTCGCTGGAGCGGCTCGCCATCGCAGACACCCAGACGGTCCAGCCGCTCCTCCTGTGGCTCTTCGCGAACCACGCCGGCCCGGAGCGCGCGCGGGCGCTGGCTGCGCTGGAGTCCTACCTCGTCCGGCGGGCCATCTGCCGCCTCAGCGGGAAGAACTACAACCGCATCTTCCTCGACCTGCTGCGCCGGCTGACCAACGGCGAGGGCGCCCCCGGAGAGTTCGTCACCTCCTACCTGGCCCGCCAGGGATCCGACTCCGGGGTGTGGCCCAGCGACGAGGAGCTCGAGCGATCAATCCTCATCCTCCCGGCCTACAAGCTGCTCAAGCGAGCGAAGCTGAACCAGGTCCTGGTGGCGCTGGAGGAGCAGTCCCGCGGCCCGCGCACCGAGTCGGTCCGGCTGACCGGCAAGCTGTCGGTCGAGCACCTCGTCCCGCAGCAGTGGCAGGACAACTGGCCCCTGGCAGTGCCGGGCGGGCCGTCGGACGACGCCGCGGAGCGGGACGCGCTGCTGCACACGCTGGGCAACCTGACGCTCCTCACGCAGCCGCTCAACAGCGCCATCTCCAACGGCAGCTGGGACCGCAAGCGGGCCGAGATCACCCAGCTCAGCAGCCTGAGGCTCAACAGCGGCTTGCCGGTGGTATTCGGCAACGAGTCGGTCCGGGCGCGCGGTCGCTATCTGGCCAGCCTCGCCGCCGCCGTCTGGCGCCGTCCGCCGCTGGCTCTCGGCCAGACCACCTACGTCGACGAGGCAGAGCGCGATCTGCGCCCCGACCGGGAGGGCGCTCGCCCGCGACCCAGCCGGGCTCCGCAGTCGACCCCCTCGGCCAGCGGCCGGCGCCGGGACATCGCCGCGCACATCGCGCACGCCTTCGCGGACCTGCCGGTCGGCTCCTTCCTCACCGTCTCGCAGATCCGAAACACGCCGTCCCCGGAGTACGAGGGGACGGCACCGTCTGCCGGGGCGATTTCCGCGCGGCTGTTCCCCGCCAGCGGGCCCATGACCCTCGTCGGCGTCGTCCCTGACCAACGCAACGGCGTCCGCGGGGCCAGGAAGACCGCCGCCTGATCGCCGGGGCCGGTAGGCCGGGCGCTCTTTCGGGTGGCGGAGGTCAAGGCGAGGAGCTCGGCCGCCGATAAGAGACGATGGCGTCTCAGTTCCTCAGCACGGTCTGGGGCCCCGACCCGTCTGCCTGACCCTGGAGCGTGCCTCGAATGTCCCACCGTGCCGCCGTGCCCTGCCCCCGTCTCGACGAGCAGGGCTGAGCGAGGTGGCAGGTCTGCACGTCCACCGGTCGGAGAGCGCCCAGGCCCTGGTCGACGCGCTGGTCCACCTACTGGCCGCACCGCCCGACGACCCCTTCGACCGCGACGTCGTCGCCGTCCCGGCGCGCGGCGTCGAGCGGTGGATCACCCAGCAGATGGCCACCCACCTCGGCGCCACCGGCAAGCGCGACGGCGTCTGCGCGCGCGTCGACTTCCCGCGGCCCGACGACCTCCTCCTCAGCGCGATCGCGGCCGCCAGCGCAGAGCACCGGCACGCGGTCGACGCCTGGCAGCCCGGCCGGGTCGTCTGGTCGATGCTCGACGCCCTCGACGAGGTCCTGCGCGAGGCCCTCACCAGCACAGATGACTGGTGCGCGGCGCTGCGCGCGCACCTCACCACCGCCGACGGCCAACCGAGCGAGCGCCGCTACGGCGTCGCGCACCGGCTCACCGAGCGGTTCGCCGGCTACGCCGCCGCCCGCCCCGAGCTGATCACCGCTTGGCAGGCCGGCGACGACACCGCGCCCGCCGACCTGAGCTGGCAGCCCCCGCTC
Organism: Geodermatophilus tzadiensis; assembly: GCF_003002915.1. Taxonomy (GTDB): domain Bacteria; phylum Actinomycetota; class Actinomycetes; order Mycobacteriales; family Geodermatophilaceae; genus Geodermatophilus; species Geodermatophilus tzadiensis. Next base: position 8,783 of record NZ_PVTG01000021.1, read on the forward strand.
TGGCGCCGGCTGCGCGAGCGGGTCGGCGCGCCGTCCCCGGCCGAGCTCCTCGACGGCGCGTGCGACGAGCTGCGCCGCCGGCCCGAGGCCGCGGACCTGCCGGGCCGGATCAGCGTCTTCGGCGCCAGCCGCCTCGACGCGGCCAACCTCCGGGTCCTCGCTGCGCTGGCCGAGCGCCGCGAGGTCCACCTGTGGGTCAACTCCGCGAGCCCCGCCCTGTGGGACGCCGTTCGGCAGGCGGGCGACACCGGCCCGCGCCGGGCCGACCTGCGCGTGCGGACGAACAACCCGCTCCTCGCCTCGCTCTCCCGCGACGTTCGCGAGCTGCAGGCGCGCCTGCACGCGCTCAAGCCCGCCACCGACGTCCACCACCCGCCGGCCCGCCGGGCGAAGCAGACCCTGCTCGAGCACCTGCAGGCGTCGCTGTCCCTCGACGAGCGCCCGGCGCAGCCGGTCGAGCTCAAGCCCGACGACCGCTCCGTCCAGGTGCACGCCTGCCACGGCCGCGCCCGCCAGGTCGAGGTGCTGCGCGAGGTCGTCGTCGGCCTCCTGGAGGACGTGCCCGGCCTCGAGCCGCGCGACGTGCTGGTCATGTGCCCGGACGTCGAGGCCTACGCGCCCCTGATCGAGGCTGCCTTCGGCGACGACGGCCACCCCGGCCGCACCCTGCGGGTGTCGCTGGCCGACCGGTCGCCCCGCATGGTCAACCCGCTGCTCGGCGTCGCCGCCGACCTCCTCGACCTCGCCGCGGGCCGCGTGCCGGCGACGCAGGTCCTCGACCTGGCCGGCGCCGACCCGGTGCGGCAGCGCTTCAGCCTGGACGACGACGACCTCGAGAAGCTGCGCGACTGGACCGTGGCCGCCGGCGTCCGCTGGGGGCTGGACGCCGGCCACCGCGACCGCTGGCAGCTCGGCGACCTCTCCGAGGGCACCTGGCGCGCGGGCATCGACCGGCTGCTGGCCGGCGTCGCCCTCGACGAGGACGCCGGCCTGTGCGGTCCCGCGCTGCCGGTCGACGGCATCGACTCCGCCGCCATCGAGCTGGCCGGCCGGTTCGCCGAGCTGGTCGACCGCCTGGAAGACGCCGTCACGCGCATGACCGGCCGGCAGCCCGCCACCGCCTGGGTCGACCTGCTCGAGGAGTCCGTCGCGGCGCTGGCCGACGTCCCCGCCGACGAACCGTGGCAGGTCGCCGGCCTGCGCCGCGTGCTCGACGAGCTGCGCGCCGGCGCGGCCGGGGCGACGGCGGAGATCGGGCTGGCCGAGTTCACCGCTCTCGTCGGCGGCCGCCTGCAGGCCCGGCCCACCACCGCCGGCTTCCGCACCGGCGGGCTGACCGTCTGCACCCTGACCCCCATGCGGTCGGTGCCGCACCGCGTGGTCTGCCTGCTTGGCATGGACGACGGCGCCTTTCCGCGCCAGGCCCCGGTCGACGGCGACGACCTGCTGCTCCGCGACCCCTGCCTCGGCGAGCGCGACCCGCGCAGCGAGGACCGGCAGCTCCTCCTCGACGCGCTGTGCGCGGCCGGGGAGCACCTGGTGGTCACCTACTGCGGCTCCGACGTCCGCACCGGCGCCCAGCTGCCGCCCGCCGTCCCGGTCGGCGAGCTGCTCGACGCCCTGGACGGCCTCGCCGTCACCACCGACGGCCGGCCGGCCCGCGCGGCGATCGTCGTTTACCATCCGCTCCAGCCGTTCGACCGGCGCAATTTCCTCCCCGGCGCGCTCGGCCGGCCCGGGCCGTTCTCCTTCGACCGCCTGGCCCTGGCCGGGGCGGAGGCGGCGGGCGCGGAGCGCGCCGCGGCGCCCGACCTCCTCGACGGGCCGCTGCCGATCGAGGACGAGGAGGTCGTCGCGCTCGACCGGCTCGTGTCGTTCTGGCAGCACCCGGCCCGCGAGTTCCTCCGCCAGCGGCTGGACGTCGTCCAGCCGTCGGCCGGCGAGTTCCCCGACGACGCGCTGCCCGTCGCCCCCGACAACCTCGACCGCTGGGGGATGGGCGACCGGGTGCTGCAGGACCGCCTGCGCGGGCTCGACGCCGAGTCGGCCCGCGTGCTGGAGCGCGCCCGCGGTGCACTGCCGCCGTCCCCGCTCGGCGACGGCGACCTGGCCGACATCTGCACGGTGGTGGACCGGCTGCTCGACGCCAGCCGGGACGTCCGCACCGGCGCCGCCGAGACGGTCGACGTCGACCTCCCGCTACCCGGCGGCCGGCGGCTGACCGGCGCGGTCCGCGGGGTGCACGGGGACGTCGTCGTCAGCGTCACCTTCTCGAAGGTGCGCGCCAAGCAGCGGCTGCGGGCCTGGCTGCAGCTGCTCGCGCTCACCGTCGCGCACCCCGGCCGGCCGTGGCGCGCGGTCGTCGTCGGCCGCAGCGAGGACCCGCAGGTCACCGTCGTCACGCTGCCGCCGCTCGACGCCGAGGCCGCTCGTGCCGCCCTGCTCGACCTCGTGCGGCTGCGGGACGCCGGCTGCCGCACCCCGCTGCCGCTGCCGATCGCCACCGGCGAGGCGTACGCCGTCGCGCGCCGGCGCGACCCGTCGAACCTGGCCGCCGCCCGCAAGGCGGCCGAGGAGTGCTGGGTGAGCGGCCGCTGGAGCAAGGAGGACACCGAGGAGGCGCACGTCCTCGTCTGGGGGGCCGGCGCCGGCCTGGACGTGCTGGAGGCCTGGGCCGCGCCACCCGGTGCGCTCGACCCCGGCACGACCGGCCCGACCGACCTCGACCGCCTCGCCCGCACGGTGTGGGAGCCGCTGCTCGCGCACGAGAATCAGGAGTCCCGATGACCGCCGTCCCGCCCGCCGTGCCCGTGGACCTCTCCGGGCCGCTGCCCACCGGGACCACGGTGCTGGAGGCCAGCGCCGGCACCGGCAAGACGTACACGATCGCCGCGCTGGTGACCCAGTTCGTCGCCGAGGACCAGGCCCGGCTCGGCGAGCTGCTCGTGGTCACGTTCGGCCGGCTGGCCACCAGCGAGCTGCGCGCCCGGATCCGGGAGCGGCTGGCCGTGACCCGCGACGCGCTCGCCGACCCGGCCACGGCCCGGGCGTCGAAGGACGAGGTCGTCGCGCGACTGGCCCGGGGCTCGGACGCCGAGGTCGAGGAGCGCCGGGACCGGCTCACCGCGGCCCTGGCCCATTACGACGCGGCCACCATCGCCACCATCCACCAGTTCTGCCAGGAGGCCCTGCGCGGGCTCGGCGTGGTCGCCGACGTGGACCCTGGCACCACGCTGCGCGAGGACCTGGGCGACCTGGTGGACGAGGTCTGCGACGACGTCTACCTGCGCATGCTCATCGACACGCCGGACGCCGACTTCCCGCACCCGGACGCGCGCGCCGTCGCCCGGGCCGCGGCCCTGGAGGACCCGCAGGCGCTGCTCGTGCCCGCGAACGCACCGGCCGGCTCGATCCCGGCGTTCCGGGTGGAGTTCGCGACCGCGGTGCGGGCGGAGACCGAGCGGCGCAAGCGCGCGCTGCGGGTGCAGGGCTTCGACGACCTGCTGGTCCGCACCCGCGACGCGCTCGCCGCCCCGGTGACCGGGCCGGCCGCCCGCGACCGTCTGCGCGACCGGTTCCGCGTGGTCCTCGTCGACGAGTTTCAGGACACCGACCCCGTCCAGTGGGAGGTGTTCCGGCTGGCCTTCCACGGCGTGCCCGACCGCGCCCTGGTCCTCATCGGCGACCCGAAGCAGGCGATCTACGGCTTCCGCGGCGGCGACGTCCGCACCTACCTGGCCGCCGCCGGCGTCGCGGGCACCCGCGCCACGCTCGGCACCAACTGGCGCAGCGACCAGCGCCTGCTCGACGGCCTCCAGACCGTCTTCCGCGGCGCCGCGCTCGGGGACCCGGAGATCGTCGTCCGCCCGGTGCGCGCCGGGCGCGACGGCACGGCGCTGACCCCGGCGGACGCCCGCCCGGTGCAGCTGCGGGTGCTGCAGCGCGACGGCCTCCAGACCGTCCGCGGCGGCGGCATCCAGGCCGACGCCGCCCGCTCGGCGGTGGCCGCGGACGTCGCCGCCCAGGTGCGCGCGGTGTTGGACTCCGGCAGCACGATCGCCCCCCGCAAGGGCGACCCCCGCGACCTGACCTGCGGCGACCTCGCCGTCCTCGTGCGCACCGGCACCCAGGCGTTGCTGGTGCGCGACGCGCTCCTGGCCCGGGGCGTGCCCTCGGTGCTGACCGGCCTGTTCAGCGTGTTCGGCTCGGACGCCGCCGGGGACTGGCTGCTGCTGCTTGAGGCGCTCGGCGCCCCGCACCGCCGCGGCCTGGTCCGCCGGCTGGCGCTGACCGCGTGGTTCGGCTGGTCGGCCGCGGAGATCGACGAGCGGGGGAGCGAGGCCACCGACGAGCTGGCCGACGTGCTCCGCGGCTGGGAGCAGGTGTTCTCCCGCAGCGGCGTGGCGGGGCTCTTCGCCGCCGTCTGCGCGGACCGGCAGCTGCCGGTCCGGCTGCTCGGCCGGCCCGACGGCGAGCGGCAGCTGACCGACCGGCGGCACGTCGCCGAGGCCCTGCACGCGGAGGCGACGCGGGCGCGGTTGGGGCTCAGCGGACTGCTGGCCTGGCTGCGGGCCCGGGTCGACGAGGCCCGCTACGACCAGGACGAGGAGCGGGCCCGCCGGCTGGACACCGACGCGGCCGCGGTGCAGATCGTCACCGTGCACGCCAGCAAGGGCCTGGAGTTCCCCGTCGTGTTCGTCCCCTTCGGGTGGGACCCGGCCGGGGGCGGCAACCGGGAGCGGCTGCCGCAGCTGCACGACGCCGACGGCCGGCGGGTGCGTCACGTCGGGGGGAAGACCGCCGCCGACTACACCTCCGCCTGCCAGGCCGAGAAGGACGACAGCGCCGGCGAGGAGCTGCGGCTGCTCTACGTCGCGGCCACCCGGGCGGTCTCGAAGCTGGTGCTGTGGTGGGCCCCGGCCGGGAGCACGTCGACCAGCCCGCTGCACCGGCTGCTGTTCACCGCCGACCCGTCGGCCGACGTCCCCGCCAAGGTCGCCGTGCCCAAAGCGGACGCCGACGCGCTCACCCGGCTGCGGGCTCTGGCCGGCGCGGCGCCCGGCGGGCTCGACGTCGTCCCTGTGACCGCCGCGGACGCCGGGGACGGCGGGGAGGCCGCCGCGACGCCGGCCGACGACACCGACCTGGCCGCCGCGAAGCTGACCCGGGCCGTCGACCCCGACTGGCGGCGGACCTCCTACACCGGGCTGACCCGGCGGGTGCACGAGCGGCCCGCCGCGATCGTCTCCGAGCCCGAGGTCGCCGTGAAGGACGACGAGTCCGACGACGTCCCGGCCGAGGACGCCGGGGGGCACCACGCCGACCAGGGACTGCGCGCGGTGCCCTCGCCGATGGCCGACCTGGCCGGGGGAGCGGCGTTCGGCACCCTGGTGCACGGCGTCCTCGAGGACGTGCTGACCACCGACGGCGACCCGGGGAAGCGGCTGCGCGCGGCCGCCGGCCGGCACCTGGCCGGCCGGACGGGCGGGCTGCTCCCTGAGCAGCTCGCCACTGCGCTGGAGCCGGCGCTGGCGACCCCGCTGGGGGCGCTGGCGGGCGACCGCAGCCTGCGCGACGTCGCGGCCCGGGACGTCCTGACCGAGCTGGACTTCGAGCTGGCGCTGGCCGGCGGGGACGCCCCCGTGGCCGCCGACGTGCGGCTCGGGGACGTCGCCGCGCTGCTGCGCGACCGGCTGCCCGCGGGCGACCGCATGGCCGGCTACCCGGCCGCGCTGGAGGTCCCGGAGCTGGCCCGGCAGCGGCTGCGCGGGTTCCTGACCGGCTCGCTGGACGCGGTGCTGCGGGTGGCCGACGGCGGGCAGCCGCGGTACGTGGTCGTCGACCACAAGACCAACCGGCTGGCCGACCCGGCGGTCCCGCTGACCGCCTGGCACTACCGTCCGGCCGCGCTGGACGCCGCGATGATCGCCGCGCACTACCCGCTGCAGGCGCTGCTCTACCAGGTGGCGCTGCACCGGTTTCTGCGCTGGCGGCAGCCGGACTACGTGCCGGCCGAGCACCTCGGCGGCGTGCTGTACCTCTTCCTCCGCGGCATGTGCGGATCGGCCCTGGGGAGCGCGCCGGAGGGCGACGTCCCCGGCGTGTGGTCGTGGCGGCCACCGGCGTCGGTCGTCGTGGAGTTGTCCGACCTGCTCGCGGAGGGAACCCGATGACGGTCACACCGGAGCCGCGGCTGGCGCTGCGGGCCGACGGCGTGCTCGGCGCCTTCAACCGGGCCGGCGTGCTCGACGCCGCCGACGTGCACGTGGCGCAGCGCCTCGGCCAGATGCAGCAGGAGAGCGACGAGCGGGTGCTGCTCGCCGCGGCGCTGGTCGTCCGCAGCACGCGGCAGGGGTCGGTGATGCTGCCGCTGGCCGACGCCCCGCGGACCGCCGTCCCGGCCGACGGGGCCGAGGCTGCCGCCGGGCTGCCGTGGCCGGAGCCGGCGGGCTGGCTGGCCGCGGTCGCCGGCAGCCCGCTGGTCGCCACCGGCGACGGCACCCGCCGGCCGCTGCGGATGGCCGGCGGTGCCCTGTGGCTGGACCGCTACTGGCGGCAAGAGGTCGCCGTCGCCGACGGCCTGCTCCGCCGGGCCGCCGACGTCCCGGACGTCGACCTGGCGCGGTTGCGGACCGTCCTCGACCGGCTGTGGCCGGGCACCCATCCCGACGACCAGCGGCTGGCCGCGGCGGTGTGCGCGCTGTCCCGGGTGTCGGTGCTGGCCGGCGGGCCGGGAACGGGCAAGACGACGACCGTGGCCCGCCTCGTCGCCGCGTTCCGCGAGCTGGCCGAGCCCGGCGCCCCGCCGCGGCTGGCGCTGGCCGCGCCCACCGGGAAGGCGGCGGCCCGCATGAAGGAGGCGATGCAGCAGGCGGCCGAGCGGGACCCGAACCTGGTCGACGCCGACCGGGCGCTGCTCCGGCAGACCACCGCCTCCACCCTGCACCGGCTGCTGAAGCTGGGCCACCGGGTGCCGCGGTTCGCGCCGGGGCGGGACAACCCGCTGCCGCTCGACGTCCTGGTCGTCGACGAGGCCTCGATGATCTCGCTGACCCTGTTCGCCAAGCTGCTGGAGGCCGTGCCGCCCCGGGCCCGGCTGGTCATCGTGGGCGACCCCGACCAGCTGGCGGCCGTGGAGGCCGGCGCCGTGCTCGCCGACCTGACCGCGGACGCCGACGGCCTGCGCACCCCCGCGCGGACCGAGCTCCTCCGGGCCGCCGTGCCGCACGACGTGGCCGCCGGCGGGCCGGTGGCGCCGGGGTCGCCGCGCGGGCGGGTGCGCGACGGCATCGGCGTCCTGCGTACAGTGCACCGCTTCGCCGACGGCGGCCCGATCGCCACCCTCGCCGACCGGATCCGCGCCGGCTCCGGCGCGGCCGCGCTCGACGTGCTGCGCGGCGGTGCGGACGGCGTCGTGCTGCACGACGTGGCCGACGACGGGCCAATAACCGGCGCACCCCTCGCCGCGCTGCGCGCCGAGGTCACCGACCACGCGCGGAAGGTGGTGGGAGCGGCGCGGGCGGGGGACGCCGCCGCGGCCCTGGCCGGCCTGGAGCGGCACCGGCTCATGTGCGCGCACCGGCGCGGCCCTCGCGGGGTGGGCTACTGGGAACGGCTGGTGGAGCGCTGGGTCGCCGAGGACGTCGGCGTCGAGGCCCGGCGCGACGGCCGCTACGCGGGGCTGCCGCTCATCGTGCTGGCCAACGACTACGACAACGACCTGTTCAACGGGGACACCGGCGTCGTGGTGGCGCGCGGGAGCGACCTGGTCGCGGCCTTCGGGTCGCCGGAGGAGCCGATCGAGGTGCCGCTGGGCCGGCTCGGGGCAGTGGCGCCGATGCGGGCGCTGACGGTGCACCGCAGCCAGGGGTCGCAGTTCGACCGGGTGACCGTGCTGCTGCCCGCGCCGTCGTCCCCGCTGGCCACCCGGGAGATGCTCTACACCGCGGTCACCCGCGCCAGGACGGCGGTCACCGTGGTCGGCTCGGCCGCGGCCGTGCTGAGCTCGGTGGCGCAGCCGGTGGCCCGGGCGACCGGGTTGCGGGCGCGGCTGGCCTGAGCCCGTGCCGGCCCCCCCTCGGCGGGCCAGGCGAGTCGGGGGACCCACCGGGCCGGCGTCCCCGGCCGGTTAGGCCTCGGCCAGCCGGCCGGGGACGCCGGCCTTCCGGAGCAGGTCGCCGACGTGCGAGGTCAGCCCGACCGAGCCGTGGACGCGGATCCCGGCATTCCGCCGGCGCGCCGCGGTGATCAGCGTGCCGAGCTCGTCGAGCCCGTCGGCGGCGTTGAAGTCCAGCCACTCCTGCGGGTCGCCCGGACTGAGCACGCCGCGGCCGCGGAAGAAGTGTGTGGCGACATGTGCCTGTACCACCCACGCGGTGTTCCCGTCGTGCGCCCACTCCAACCGGACCGGACCGAGGACCGCTCGCGCCAACGCGGCTACCGCGAGTACGTCGGCGACGACGTCGTCCGGCACGGCCTCAGGTGGCTGCTGGCCGAGCATGAACGCGTCCCCGCTCCCGGGGACGCCCTCCACGTGGTCGGGGCGGTCGTCGCCGGAGGGGATGGTGGCGCCCGACCAGCGCGCGTCGACCGCCTCCTGCGACAGCACCGAGGCGATGTTCGTGCCGTCCGGGTCCTCGGCATGGAGGAGCGCGAACGGGTCGGTCCAGTACGGCACGGTGGTGAACTTGCCCGGCGCTTGCTCGGTGGGGCAGGTGCGGGTCCAGTGGTCCGCGGTGCCGGTCGCGCTGCCGAAGGTGAACGGCGCGACCCGCCGCCCGACCACAGTGGTGCGCGGGACGGGCAGGCCCAGGCTGTGCGCCATGAGCAGCCCGTACGCCTTGTCGCCGAGGTGCCGGCTGAACCGGTTGGGCCAGCTCGGGGCCGCCGTCAACGTCCCGGGGTCGACGTCCTCGGTCTCCCACCACAGCGTGTGCGTCCGGCGGTGACCAACGCGGCCGGGGTGCACGGAGAACTCCAGCCGCTCGCCGTCGGCGGACTCGATCTCCGGCACGAAGCCGTAGACCGCCGTCAGCAGGCGGACGGCGAGGTCATGCGGCAGCGACGCAGCACCGGGCTTCTCCACGGTGCGGGGCGTGTCGTCCGGGGCGAACTCGACGATGCCACCGAGCGCCACGCCGGAGACACCGCCGTCGCGGACGTCGACCGTCTCGTTGACGATCGTGAAGAAGCCGTCCGCGGCCAGGGAGCGCACCAGCGCGGCGGCCTCGGCGGCCGACGCCAAGCCGTAGTGGAAGGGGCACCCCTTCTCGCGGTCGGGACGGAAGCTGCGGACGTTCACCGTGCCCGCCGACTCCAGCAGGACCGCGGTGATCGCTGCCTCGACGTCGCCGCCGACCTCGCCGGCGCTCGTGCACGCGTGCCGGAGCGCCGGTTGGGTGCCGGAGGAGAAGCTGACGAAACGGGCGACGTTCCCCCGTCGCGCTAGCGCGGCCAGACGGTCGTCTTTCAGGGCGGTCACCGGACCGCGCCGCCGGCCGGCGCGGGGGAGAGCTCGCGTGCAGCCGCGCCCAGGGCCGAGGAGTCACAGCCAGCCGCGTCGAGCGCCGCGATGGCGTCATGCAGCAGGCGCTCACCGTCCTCGACGGACAGCGGGGCGAGGGTGTGCTCGAGCAGCTCGGCGCCGACGCGCTGCGCCGCCACGAACTCCAGCGCACATCCGGTGCTGAACTGCCAGCCCTCGCTGAACACCACCGTGCCGGCGTGCTGCTCGACCAGGCGGGTCCAGAAGCGGTGGTAGTCCGGCTGGTGCCAGCCCGCGATGTCGGCGAGCATCGTCGGGTCGACGACGGGCCGGTCGGCCCAGCGGGCGCGGCAACGGCGCACCAGCGGGCGGGCGCGCTCCAGATTGGGCGCGATGATCTCCTTGCGCAGCCGAGCCCAGTAGGCCGGCGTCCCCTGGTCGGCCTGCGCCGGGTACCAGGTGGCGAAGTCGCGGCCGGTGGTGATCGGCGCGCTCACGTACACCGCGTTGCCGTCCTCGACGCCGAGGCAGCGGAGGAAACCGAGGAGGGCGTCGACCATCGCGTCGGCCGGCGGAGTCGGGTGGCTCACGGTGTCCTCGCTCATGGGCAGGGAGGGTAGACGCTGAGTGAGACGGTTCCGGGATGCCGTGCGGGCGTCGGAATACGTCTCACTCCTCCGGGGCGTCGGCTTAAGGGTCGTCCCCGCTCCGCCGACGACTACCACCGTGTCGAGTCCGGTCGATAAAGAATTTGAAGCTGAACGCTTCGAACTGTTGAGCTTCACCTACAACGAGGTCCTCGCAGCGACCAAGCACCAAGACGAGAAGATCAACAAGCTACTCACCGCGATCGCCTTCCTCGTCGCGGGAGCGTTAGCGCTGGCCAATCTCGCCGACGCGAGATTTGCAATGCGACTGTTCGAGCTCTCAGGCAGCGCATCCGTGCCGCTGATCCTGCTGATGGTCGGGGTATTCCTCGTCGGGGTCTTGGCGGCGGTGGTAATGCTCATTGGCACGATGACTTCCCCGTTGCGGTTCCCGGGCGGTAGTCGCCCGGACGCCCCCGCCATTCCCTATGTGACAGGTCTTCACGCCGGACAGGTCTACTTCAACGAGATCGCCTCGGGCTCGCTGGCTGAATGGCACCGGAAGTGGCACGTCAAGCCGGCCGAACTGCTCCTGCGGGAACGCAACGAGTCGCTTGTCCGGGAGACCCACAACCTCGCCGTACGGGCGGAGTACAAGTACGCGCGGACGAGTGAGGCCGTTGCTGTGCTCTCGTTCGCACTCCTGTCCTTCGCTTCGGCGGCGGTGTTGCTCATTCGAGCGGCTGTGGATCCGCTGACGGACGGGACGTCTCCCGCTTCGCCCGTGCCGATGGACTGGCGTCTGCGCGTGGGGCTCGCTGCCGTCCTGCTGGGGTACGGCTGGTTGCAACTCCGGAACTCCGTCCGCGGTGAGTTGCAGTCCGTCGCCGACCTGGCGTCACTCTTAGAGAAGGAGGAAGAGGGTGGACGGCGCGAGGTTCTTCGGGAACAGAGTTGGATTCGTACCGCAGCCCATCCGCTTGCCGTGGCACTTGTGCCAGCGTGGTTCGTCCTGGCGCCTGCGGACCACTGGGCCTGGGTGGGGATCGCCGGTGCTGTGGCTCTCCCCTGGCTCGCCTGGTGGCTCCTCAGCAGGGCGCTGGCCATTTCGAATGATGCCGTCGACGCGCGGATGAGCCAGATCTGCGAAGTGGAATCGGGAGTAAACTCGTCGGCCGAAGACAGGTCGCCTTTTGTCGAGCGAAGTAAGCACCTGAAGGCACGACAGAAGACCGTGCGGCGGTGGACCGGCGCGGTCGCTCTCATCTACGTAGCCGCGGGGTCATCGTTTGTCTACGCCGACTGGTACCCGGGTCAACTCCTGCTGGCCCTTGCGGGAAGCGTGAGTCTGCTGGTTTCTGCTCTCGTGGCGACCGCTACTCGGCAGCGCCGTCGGGTGGACCGGTACGAGGAGAGACGTGACAAGGCGCTGGCCGCGGCAGAAGGTCCCGACGCTGGGCGGGAAATGAGTGATGTACGTAGGAACGGAGCGGCATCCCACCGTCCGCGGGTCGATGACGAGGTGGCCGAGCCAGACGAGCACCCAGTCCGCCACTGATACGCAGATCACCTCTTGGTGGGGAGACCGTGCCGTCGCGCTTGAGGACGGCGTCGCTCCGACCGAACGGGATTCACGGGCGGCCCTATCGCCGTTCAGCTATTAGGAGGAGCACGTGAGCGCAGTTGTCATCCAGAACAGTCGGCAAGGGCAGCCGCCGCCGCCCGCCCCTCGGAGGGAGGACGGGGGGCTCTATCTGTACTCCATGTTCTTCGACGGCTTCGAGAGCATCGCGTTCGCGGACAAGCCTGAGGAACTCCTCGCCGTCCTTATTCTGGGCTATGACGAGATGGACGACGCCGGTCGGCTGGAGCACCGCATTCGGTTGGCCATCCGGGCCCAGGTCGTCGTCCAGGCGTACATCAACGCCGACCTGGACGCGGAGGACGCCGAGCCCCTGACCGAGGAGGAACGGGCGATCCTCCACGGTCCGCGCCACGAGCAGCCGCGGGTCGACTCCTGGGACCCGCAGGTGCCGCTGGTGCTCGTCGAGACCGGCTATGCGCCCTACACCGACATCGACCAGCCGATCCCCGGCATCGCCGACGTCCAGGACCCGCCTAACCTCATCTGGCTACGCCCTATCGACGAGTACGGCTTCCTCGAGTCGCTGCACCAGGCCGGGTTCATCGCCCTGCACGAGGCTGTGACCACCTGATGGCCACGCCGTTCACTCCCGAGAACATCCATCAGGGGGACGACGACCGCTGGTACCACGACGGCGTCGACGTGACCGACCGGCCGGTGTGGTTCCAGTGCCCCGAGGGTCACGAGTACCAATTCACCTTGGCCGAGGCGGTCGCTCGTCGTGCCCGGTGTCCGGAGTGCCACCCGGATCAATGACCGCCCCAGCATCGCCCGATCAGGTGGTCCTCGGCGGGGGCGCCTCACTACGGGGCGGTCCTGTCACTGGTGCCCGGCACCGTCGGGGTCGTTCGTTCCGCGACTCCTGGAAAGCCCCATGCCGATGACCTCCGTCCGCCCTGTCTCGTCCACCGTCCCGATGTCCCAGGACGTCGTGGCGACCGGCGCCGCCGCTCTCCTCGGACGCGCCGGATTCGCCGCCACGACCGGCGCCTTCGGCGACCTGACTACCGCCGAGGTGCTGTTGCGCGACGGTCGGCGCCTGGTGCTCGTGCCGATGGTGGAGACGCTCTGTAGCGACCGTGAGGCACCTGACGTCGATCTGTGGCACGTGCTCGTCCGCGCCGCCGACGGTGCGTTCCTTGAGTTCGCGGACGGCGAGGGGCGCGAGGACCCGTGTCCGTCGGTGCTGTGGGCCCGCCGCGCGGGTGTGGACCCAGTGGTGGCGGTCTCTCTCGTACAGGCGGCGCTGGCCGACGACGAGGTCTCGGCTCACTTGGCGCTCTCCGTCTGAGCCCTGCGCCGGCGAGTGCAAAGCCGGTGCCACGGTGAGGTGTGCGGGTCCGAGGACGTGGGCTCTGTCGTCCTCAGACCCGCACCCGCCCGCACGGATGTGGGCCAGCCGGACGTGAGCGGCGCGAGTGGCTGGCCATCGCCGTCCTCCGTCCGTCATACGGGTCGATCGTCGCAGGCGTCATCGGCGGGCCGGCATCTCGGTCGGCACCGCGGCTCGCTCGGTATTGGCCGCAGCGAGCAACTCGCCGACGGCGCGGTGCAGTGCGTCGGTGATCGAGTGGCCGGGCAGCCGCTGGGAGACCGCACGCTCGACGCTCGTGTAGTACCAGAGCAGCTCGTCGCGCGAGGCGTTGAACGTCGACCAGAAGTCCGGCCCGTACCGGCGGACGTCAGACGCGATGCAGAGCCCGTTGTGCGTCTTGTCGGCCGCGGTCACGAGCAGGGCGTCCAGGGGCTTGTGGCTCAGCCCGGCGACGTAGTCGCGCTTGCGCTCGGCCCAGGTCCCACTACGGTTGCCGTCGGCGTCCAGTCCGTCCGAGCACGCCCGCACGATGTCCGCGACACCGCCGCCGAAGCGCGAGCGGATCTCGTTCAGGACCTTGCCGCCGGTGCCCTTGGGGGCGTCCTCGACGGCGTCGTGCAGCAGCCCGGCGATCGCCTGGTCCTCGCTGCCGCCGTGCTCGAGAACCAGCGCGCTGACGCTCATCAGGTGCGTCATGTAGGGAACCCGCGAGCCCTTGCGCAGCTGCTTCCGGTGGTGCTCCGACGCGTACGCCAGCGCCTCGTCGTAGCGGGTCGACAGCGGCCCGCTGCCCATGTCCTTGCGCTCTTCGAGCGTCGTCATCCGTTCCGTCCTCTCCTCACCGCGGCGACGGTCGCCTCGACCGTCGCCTCTTCCGTCGTCGTCCGTGAGGCCGCCCGCGTGGCGGCCCACTGGCTGTTGGGGTCGTCACCCGTCGCGCCCCGTCCCGGGGTCGGCGGCCAGTAGCGCACGACCCGCACCTCGTCCGCGTCCCGCGCGCGGGTGACCGTCGCCGAGTCCTCGGCGCCCAGCCGCAGCTCGAGCCTCTCCGCGCCGGCCGACCGGGTCAGCGAGCTGCCCACGACACCCGGGACGGTGCTCAGTACGTCCAGCAGCAGGTCGTCCGAACCCACCCGGTCGCCGCTCGCGCCGATCCACCGCAGGCGGACGTGCGTCGTCTCCCCGCGCTGCTCCTGCCCGAGGACCCGGTACCGACCGCCGGTCACGAGTTCCTCCTCCTCGGCCTTGACGCCGGACGCCACCCACGTCGGGGCGGCGGGGAACGGGCCGGCGAGCTCGAAGAGGAACCGGGTGCCGAACCCCTTGGCGACCGCGGGACTCAGCGAGACGCCCCACAGCGGCATCTCGATCGAGCCGGTCCGCAGCTGCCGTTCGATCTGCGGGTCCTGCTCCGGCTTGGCGGCGAGGCCGCGGCCGGCGAAGCCGCGCACCGGCAGGCCGACCCGCGCGTTCCACCCATTGGCGTCGAGGTGGTCGGCGGCGTTCACCGCGCGGAGCAGGTCGATGCCCGCCCGGAGGTCCGGAAGCGACACCCGCGCCTGCCGCTCCTGCGCGGTGATGAACGGCGCGGAGAAGTAGTGCCGCACACCGGCCAGGACGTGGGCGGCGCCGCGGAGCCTAGAGGACCCGCTGTCCCGTCCGCCCTGCCACATCTCGCAGGCGACGGCCAGGTCCTCCGCGGCGACGGCCGGCTGCTCGTCTGGGCGGGCCAGGTCGCGCGAGGCCATCTGCCGTCGCCGCAGCTCCCGCGCGGCGTCCTCGACCTCGCGGACGACGAGTTCCACGGCCTCGTCGTCGCCCGTCGCGGTGCCGGCCTCCGTCCCGCGCGCGCCGGAGGAGGTGGAGCCGTCGTCCGGCGCGTCGGTCTCGATCCGCCCGTCGGGCCGGAGGGTGACGCCCTGGCTGTAGTAGGTCAGCGGGTGGCGGCTGGTGACGTCGACGTGCAGCGCCCCGTCCTCGCCGACGAACACGCGGACGGCGACGTCCTCGTCGTCCCGGCCGGCGACGCGCTCGGCCACCCGGCCGCGGACCGCGGCGATGTCTACGACGGTCATCCGCACACCGGGCAGGCGCCGCTCGGGAGGAGCGCCATCCAGTGCGACGGGCAGGTGGCGACCAACTCGGCGACCTTCTTCGCCGAACTGGCGCCGACGCTCGATCGCGGACCGGCGGCGCGCCACACGACCGCCTCCCGTGCGACGGACAGGGCGGCGTCGGGCGCGCCGGCCAGGGCCTCGGCCGTGAGGTGCAGGTACGTGGTCGCCGGTGTCTTCGGGTGGACGGTCGCGCCGGGTAGCCGTGCCGCGATCGACGCCGCGTCGTCGGGCTCGACGGCGATTGAGATCCACGTCCGGTGCAGGTACACCGCCACGGCGCCCTCCATGGAGGGGCGGAGGCTGACGTACTGCTCCTGCCGGTCGGACTCGACGGCGGTCTCCGCGGCCAGCGTGGTCGCGAGAGTCTTGATCGCCTGCGCCGGGGCCAGGTCGTCGAGGTGCTCCTGCAGGGTGCTCACACGTCCTCCTCGTCGCTACGACGGTCCGCCAGCCGGTGCAGCGCGGCGGTGAAGCTCGCGTTCCACGTGCCGAGGTGCGGCCAGCGCTCGCGGACGTACGCGGTTGCCTCGTCGACGCCCATGCCTTCCTCGCGGACGAGCCAGCCGCGCAGGACGAGGCCGGTCCGCGACGCGCCGCCGTGGCAGTGCACGAGGATCCGGTGGCCCTCCGCGCGCAGCGCGGCCATGTCGTCGAGGACGTCGGCCAGCACGTCGTCCAGGCCCGGGTTGTCGTCGTTGTCGGCCAGGTAGACCATCCGGCTCACGCGGTGCGGGAACGGCTCCCCGAGCCGGCAGAGCGAGACGACGGCGAAGTCCTCCTCGCTGTACCGGGCGCCGTCGAGGTCGGCGGCCCAGATGCCGGCCACGACCTCGACCGGCCCGAGCCGCTCGGTGGGGCCGGGGTCGTGTGCCTTCAGTGGTCCGCCGTCGAGCGCCGCCGCGAGCTGCTGCAGGTCGGCCAGCCGCCACACCTCGTCGCCGTGTCCGGGGACGGTGCCGTGCACGACCGTCGCCCAGCGCGACGGGATGCCGCCCATCCCGTACACGGCGCCGGCCAGGCCGCCGGCGACGCAGGCGACGGTGTCCGTGTCGCCGCCGAGGTCGATGACCAGCCGCATGACCTCGGCGAAGTCCCGGCCGTGCCGCAGGGCCCACACCGCCTGGCCGAGCGTGGGCCAGACGGCGCCGTTGGACTCGGTCGCCTGCTCCGGCGTCCAGTCCTCCGCCAGGACGGCGGCCCACCGGTCGCGGTACTGCTCCTCGACCAGCACGAGGGCTCCGGGGACGGCGTCCAGCGGGTCGCCGCCGTCGAGGGCGACGCGCATCAGCTCGTGGAAGACCGCGCAGCCCTCGCCGGCCGCCGGGTCGCCGTGGGTCAGGGCCGAGATCCGCCGGGCGGCGTCGACGGTGGCCGCGGTGCCGAAGCGGGAGAACCAGATGGCGGCGGGCGTCGTCCGCATGAGCGAGCCGTTGCCGGCCGCCCGGCCGGTGCGCGCGAAGTGCTCGGCCGCGGCCCGGCCCCACGGGAGGCGAGAGCGGAGAACGGCGCTCGTCTGGACGCCGACGTCCGGCGGACCGGCGGCGGCCCAGGTGCGGAACCGGTCGAAGACGTCCGCCTCGTCCAGTCCGCCGTTGTCGACGAGGGACGTCGCCACGAGCAGGGCCATCTGCGTGTCGTCGGTGAACTCACCCGGCTCCCAGCCGAGGGAGCCGCCACCGCACATCTCGGTCCCGGCACCTCGCCGGGCGGTGGGGAAGCGGTGCGAGAAGCGGCCGGCCGGGCCGAACTCGAACGGCGCGCCGAGCGCGTCGCCCACGGCCGAGCCGACGAGGGCGCCGGCGACACGGTGCCGGCGGGACAGGGGAGTGGTCATCTCAGCCCTCCTGGGCGATCGCGGTGAGGTGGACGGTGCGGTCGGTCCAGCGGAGGGCGGTCGTCCGGATCCGGCCACCGCCGTGAAGACGCTGTCCCAGGCCGGCCGGGCCGTCGGGGAGGAGACGGGTGCGCTCGACCCTCTCGGCGAAGGCCCGGGCGACGGCAGCGGGGGTGCGGACGGCCGGACGGCCCAGCGCGTCGACCGTCGCGGCGTGCAGCAGTCCCGGCCAGTGGGCCTTCAGGGTGCGGGTGCTGTCGAAGACCTCCGTCCAGACCGGGCGGCCGGCGATGCCCACCAGCAGGCCGCGCTGGCCGGCCAGCGGCCGCAGTCCGCGGGTCAGGTCACGGGCCGACGTCTCCGTGCGGTCGAGGCGGTCGGCCAGCGAGTCGGTGGCCGACGGGCCGGCGACCGACCCGAGCCCACGCACCCGGTCCCAGACGGCGTGCTGGGCCTGGTCGCCGTCCATCGCGGACAGGACCGTGAAGGGGGTCCGGCGGGCGCGCCGGGTGTGGCCGGTGGAGCCACCCCACCGGCCCTGCTCCACGCAGACGACCTGTTGCACGGTCGGGAGCGCGGGAGCCAGCAACGTGGAGCCGGTCAGGGCACGCGTCTGCCAGCCCCCCTCGAGCAGCTCCCCGGCGAGGAGCAGGACCGGACGGTCGGCGCGGTTGGTGACCACGAGCTGGTCGACGACGGGCGAGCCTGCGCGCTCGGAGACCTCGACCGGGACGCCTGCACCGGTGAGGTAGCGCGCCGGCACCGTCGGCGCGTCGGTCCAGACGGGGAAGACCGTCAGCGGTCCGCGCGTGGTCCCCTGGCCGACGTGCAACCGGACCTCGAGGTTGTTCATGGCGCCCACCTCCCGTAGATTGCGCTGAACCGCGCAAACTCTAAGTTAGGCGGGACCCGCGTTAATGTCAACCCCCGAGTACCGCGACGCATCCGGCAGGAGGCTGGTCGACTACCCGCGGCCGTCCGTCGCCGTCGACACGGCCGTGCTGACACCCGACCCCGAGCGAGGGCTCCTGGTCCTCCTCGTCCGCCGCGACAGTGCGACCCGGTCCGACGCATGGGCGCTGCCGGGGACCTTCCTGCACGAGGGGGAGACCCTGGCCGACGCGGTGCTGCGGTCGCTCGACCAGAAGGCCGGCCTCCGCGGCCAGGCGCCGCGGCAGTTGCACGTCTTCGACGACCCCCGGCGCGACGACCGGGGCTGGGTGTTGTCGGTGGCCCACGTCGTCCTGCTCCCCAGCGCGGTCGTCGCGCCGGTCGGCGAGGAACGGCCGGGGGATGTCCAGCTCCGCCCGGTGGCGGAGGCGGTCGGCCTGCCCTTCGACCACGACGACATCGTGGAGATGGCGGTCGCCCGGGTCCGGTCCGCCTATGCCGAGCGGCCGGACCCGGAGCGACTGCTGCCGGAGCCCTTTACCCTGCGCGACCTGCGGCGGCTGCACGAGGCCGTCGCCGGTCGCCGGCTCCAGCCGGACGTCTTCCGGCGACACGTCAGGGACCACCTCGAGAGCACGGGGGAGGCCACCCGCGGCTCGGTCGGCCGACCGGCCGAGCTCTTCCGCCACGCAGCCCGGTGACTACGCCGCGGTGCGCGTCCGCGGGGACACCCACGTCGCCGTGGCGATGCGGAGTCCGAGTCCGTCGACGAAGTACGGGTGCCGCTTGACTAGGCGCCCGTACACGTTCTTCGGGTCGGTGTCGTCGAGCAGCTCGGGCAGCAGGGTGAGGTCGAAGGCCGCACTCTCGTGCCAGTAGACCTGCCGGGTGTAGCCGACGACCGCGCGGACGCCGGTACGGGCCACGGAGGTCCGGCACGCCGGTGCGACCCGTGGGGCCGTGGTGCCCGCAGGGCCAGGTGAGGTGTCCACCTCTCCGGGGTGTTCCAGAACGCGGTCGTCCGTTGCGATGCTCGCCGCGTCACGCCGTGGACCGTCACGGCGCAGGACGGAGACGAGCGGGGTGTGCACATGACGGCGCGGGTCCTCCCCGACGAGCCGCGGTTCGCGTCGGCGTCCGAGCAGTTGTTCGTCCAGACGCTGCAGGAGCAGTTGCCCGACGACGCCGTCCTCTTCTGCAACCTGCGCTTCAGCGACCGCGCGGAGGACCGCGAGGCCGACCTGATCGTCGCCTGGCCCGGTGTGGGCGTCGCCGTCGTCGAGGTCAAGGGCGGCAGCGTGTCGCTGCAGCGCGGGGTGTGGCGCCAGGTCGGGGACGGCGTGGACCGCGAGATCCACCCGGTCGACCAGGCCGTCGCCTGCAAGTACCTGCTCGGGAACTACCTCGCCGAGCACCCCCGCTGGACCGCGGGGCGTCCGCGCATGGCGCACCTGGTCGCCCTGCCGGCCACCACGCTGCCGGCCGCCTTCCGCGCCCCGGGCCTCGCCCGGTGGATGGCCATCGACAGGACGGATGTAGCGCACGCGGCTGCCCGCATCCGGTCAGCGCTCCAGCAGGTGCGGGAGGAGCCGGACCCGCCCACCGCCGGGGACGTCGAGGACCTGGTCGACTGCCTCGCCGGGACGGCGATCCCGCAGCAGCACCTGGTGGCCTGGCTCGCCGAACAGGAGGCAGCCTGCGACCTGCTCACCAGGGACCAGGCCAAGGTGCTCGACCTCCTGGCCGGCCGGGACCGGGTGGAGATCACCGGGGGAGCAGGCTCCGGCAAGACCTGGCTGGCCGTGGAGAAGGCCCGCCGGCTCGCCGCGGAGGGACAGCGCGTCGCGCTCATGTGCTACTCGCGCGGCCTGGCCGAGTTCCTCCGGCGCCGGGTCGACAAGCTGCCGAAGCGGCAGCGGCCGGACTACGTCGGCACCTTCCACCACCTCGGCATCGGCTGGGGCGTCCCCGAGGGGTCGGACGACGACAGCCGGTACTGGGAGGAGTTCCTGCCGGCGCAGATGGTGTCCCTCGCCAGGGAGCTGCCGGAGTCCGAGCGCTTCGACGCGATCGTCGTGGACGAAGGACAGGACTTCGCCGAGAGCTGGTGGGACGCCGTCCTCGCCGCCCTCCGCGACCCCGCGACGGGGGCGCTCCACGTCTTCTCCGACGAGGGGCAGCGGATCTTCGCGCGACAGGGACGGCCCACCGTCGAGCTGGAGTCGTTCTCCCTCGTCGAGAACCTGCGCAACACCAAGCAGATCGCCGGGACCTTCTCCAGCCTGGCGCCGGGGATGAGGGTGCGCGGGCTGTCCGGGATGCCAGTGCGCTTCGTGCCGTGCGCCTCCGAGCAGGCCGTCGACGTGGCGGACGACGTCGCCGCCGCACTGCTCGAGGACGAGGACTGGCCGCCGGAGTCCGTGGCCCTGCTGACCACGCACCAGCGGCACCCCGTGCAGAGGGAGCGGCAGGCCGAGGGGCAGGACGCCTACTGGGCCACCTTCTGGGACGACGAGGACCTCTTCTACGGGCACGTGCTCGGGTTCAAGGGGCTCGAGCGGCCGGTCGTCGTCCTCGCCGTCAACGGCTTCCGCGACGAGGCGCGGGCCCGCGAGATGCTCTACGTCGGCCTGTCCCGCGCCCGCGACCTGCTCGTGGTCTGTGGCGACCTGGAGCTCATCCGCCGCGTCGGCGGCGAGGCGGTGGCCCGTCGCCTGACGACCGAACGGCAACAGTGAGGCAGCCGGCTCCCGCGCGGATGGGGCGGAACCCGTGACGAAGCTGAACCACGGACGAGCGGCGTTCAAGGCCATCGACGCAGGCGGCGGCGAGCGCATCAGGACCATCGCGGAAGAACTCGCCGCATCACGGCGCGCGAGTTCGACCGCACAGCCGAAGCGGTGCCGGAGCTGTGGGGCACAGGCGCAGGTCATGGACGGCGCCTGTCGTCCGTGCCTCGCCGACGAGCAGGTCATCAAGGCGGCGAACCGGAAGCTACAGCCGAAGAGAAGTCGAAAGGTCAACGCGCAGGGCCGGCTCGCGTACTCCGACGGGTCGGAAAAGATCGATCGAGGCGCCCTGCAGCGTCAGATCAACGAGGCCCGAGCGCGCATCGCCGCACGAAAGAAGCGGGTCTCCAGCGCACCTACCCGACAGACGCGTGCCCGCCCGGGCACTCGTGTCGCCGGTGCGGCAGATCTGAAGAAGGCGGAGCGGGCGGTCGAGGACGCTCGCAAGGACCTGCTCATGGCGCGATCGGACTGGGAGAAGGACGTCCTCCGAGGCAAGTACACGAAGGCGCAGCAGGAGCTATCGCTCCTGCAACGACAGGCCAACGCCCGTCGGTCCCTCGGTTGACCGCTGAGACTCAGTCGCACACGCCTTGTGGTTGGCTCCGGCGAGGTCGTCCTCAGGCCGCGAGCGGCCGGCCGTGGAAGACCTGCTCGCGGTGCCAGACGAGGTGCCGCTCGGCCGGCGCCGGTGTCCCCGGACGCGGCCGGAGCCGCTGACCGTGGAGGTCGTAAACGGCTCGACCGTGCGGAGTGCGGGCCGAGAAGCGCTGGGACACCACGACGGTCAGGTCGTCGTCGAGGCCGAGCACGCCGCGGTCGAACAGCTTGTGGTGCAGCGAGCAGAGCGCCAGGCCGTTGTCGAGATGGTCGGGCCCGTCGACCGTGAACCACCGGATGTGGGCGGCCTCCAGTCCGACCGGCACGCCGCCGACCTGGCCGTCGAAGCCGCAGAAGGCGCACTGGCGGTCCCAGGCCTCGAGCACCTGTGCCGGCCACGAACTGCTCCGCCGCCGACCCGGGATGAACTCCACCGTGCCGCCGCGCAGGAGTTCCGGGTCGAGCCCGACGGCCACCAGCACGTCGGGCGCCACGGTGGCGGGGAAGTGGGCCTCGACGAGGCCGCGGGCGACCTCGTCGACCAGTGCCGGACGGGCGCGCAGCGCCGCCTCCAGTGAGGCCTCGAGCCGTCCAGTGACTCCCTGGCGCAGGGGGCCGACGTTGTCCATGGGCACGTCGCGGTCCAGGGTCCAGACGCCGTCCGACCGGAGCCGGGTGAACGGATACGCGGCGCTCTGGGCCCGGCCTGTCTTCGACGGCGGGCCGAACTCCTGGATGAGGTCCGCGAGGTCCTGCTCGGCGTCGTCCCAGGGCAGGCTGCTCTCTCCGGTCCGCGCCAGGCGCCCCAGGGCGAGCAGGACGAGCAGCGGCTTGTGCGGAGATCGCCGTCCGTCCTGCTGGTGCTGTCGCAGCGCGGCGAGGCGGTCGGCGACCTGGGCCGCGGGGTCTCTCACGGACACCGACCATCGCAGACCGGCGTCCACCTGCCCGGGTGAACCACCGGCGCGTCGCTCAAGGAGGTCGCCCGTGTTCCCGACGTCGACCTCGTGACCTGGTCGAACACCCAGCCCTCCTCGCCGGCAGTGACGGAGCCGGCGGAGCTCGTCAGCGGCGCGCTGGACGGCGTTCTGCACCAGTTCGTGGTCGAGCCGTGGTTCGGCGCGCTCGTCGTCCTGCTCGTCGCGACCGCCGTCGTCCGGCGGATCCCGGGCCTCGTCCACGGGCGACGACGTCGCGACCCACAGCGGTGCTTCCTCCGGGCGGACAAGCGGCTGGTCCTGCAGCGCGCCGGACACCGCTGCGAACACCACTCGGTGTTCGGTCGACGGTGCACGGCCACCGACGATCTCCAGGCCGATCACGTTCACCCGCACAGCCGCGGCGGGGCGACGAGCGTGGACAACGGCCAGGCGTTGTGTCCGCGGCACAACACGCGGAAGGCCGCACGGGTCCCGTGGGACTGGGAGCTGCGGCGGCTCGCGCAACAGCGCGCCGGCTACTTCCCGCCCGGTACCTCCACGGTCGTCGTGCACCACTGAGCCCAGGTCGGGTCACAGCCACGCCTCGATCTCGTCCACCGTCGTCGTTTGCTACACGTAGTCAGACCGGCGGAGCCAGGCGAAGGCGGCCCAGCCGGGCAGGATCGGCAACCAGAACGTGGCCAGGCGGTAGAGGAAGACCGCCGGGACGGCGACCGTGTGGTCCATCCCGGCGGCGACCAGCCCCGCGATCAGGGCGGCCTCCAGCGCGCCGAGGCCGCCGGGCGTGGGGGCGACGGCCGCGACGGCCGCGCCGGCGAGGTAGACGACGCCCACCGTCGCCAGGTCCACGCCCCCGCCGAAGGCCCGCGTGGACAGGTAGAGGCACACCAGGTAGCCGAGGGTGATCACGGCGGCGCCGCCCAGCAGGAGCGCCAGCTTCCCGGGGCGGCGCAGGGCGGCGCCGATGGCCTGGACCGACCGGTGCGCCAGCGGGACCACCCTCGCGACGACGAGCCGGCGGACGGCCGGGACGGCGAACACGGCGGCCGCCAGCGCGAGGACCGCCAGCACCCCCCACAGGACGGCCTCCGGGCGGGGGAGCCGGAGGGAGCCGAAGGCCGACTGCCCGGCCCAGACGGCGAAGACGACCATCAGGAAGACGTGCACGACCGAGCCGCCCGCGTAGCTCAGGCCGACCCCGGACGTGGCCACCGGCAGGTCGACGCCGCTCCGCTGCAGGTACCGCACGTTCAGCGCCATCCCACCGAGGCCGGCCGGTGCCAGCTTGCTCGCGAACGACGACGCGAGCTGGGCGACGAAGGTGGTGGGCAGGCGCAGTCGCGCCGGGACGGCGCCGACGATGCTCAATGTGGCGCCCGCGTAGGTCAGCGCGGACACCGCGAGGATCCACGGCACCCAGACCCAGTCCGCCTCCCGGACCCGCGCGACCATGCCGCCGACGTCGCCCAGCTGGGGCGCGAGGAAGTAGGTGGCGGCCACCAGCAGGACGACGGTGAGGACCGTCTTGCGGTGGATGCGCTCCAGGTCCGCCAGCGCGGGTTCCGGCACCCCGCTCCGCCGGCACACGGCGGCCCGGATCTGCGGGACCAGGTCCTTGCGGTGCTTGAGCGCGTCGCGCGTGGCACCGCTGTAGCTGTTCGGCTGCAGCCGCGGGAGTGCCGCGGCCACGGCCTCGGGCCCGAGCTCGGCGATCGCCGCGTCGACGGCCGGGTCGACGCCGACGTCCAGGGCCAGCGCGACGAGGAGCTGGGCGACGTCGGCGTCGAGGAGCGCGGGCGCGGCGGCGACCTCGCTGAACCCCCAGTCGATGAGCCACGGGGTGCCCGTGAGGTCGAGCAGGACGTTGGCGCGGCGCAGGTCGCGGTGGGCGACGGCGTGCCGGCGGAGGACGGCGACCTGCGCCCAGATCCCGTGCAGCACCGGCCGGGGAACCGCGCTGGAGGGCAGCCGGTCGAGGGTCGAGCCGTCGACGAGGTCGTAGGACAGCAGGAACGAGTCGGACCCCACCGGGGCGACGGACCGCAGCCGGGGGGTTCGCGCACCGGCGTCCCGGACGAGCAGCGACACCAGCGCCTCGTGCTCCACGGTCCGGCGCAGCGAGGAGAACGGGCGCTCGTCCCCGACGTCCTTGAGCCGGAGGAAGCGGTAGGCCCGGAACAGCAGGTCGGCCGCGCGGTTGTCCGTCCCCATGACCTTGGCGAACACCCGGCCGCCGTCCTGCAGGGTGGCGACGTACGGCACCGAACCGCGGGCGTCGACCACGGCCGGCGCCAGGTGCGCCGGGGGCAGACCGCTTTTGGTCAGCGCGGCGGCGACCGCGGCCAGGGTCGGCCGCCTGCTGGGGCGGCCGAGCAGCAGCAGCGTCCCGGAACCCGCCAGCGCGCCGAGGACCAGCGCGACCGCGAGCGTGCCGGGGTGCGCGACGGGCACGAGCAGCCGCAGCAGCACGACCAGCGCCAGCAGGCGGGCCCCGGCGCGCCGCCACCGCCGGGACACGAACGGCGCCAGGACCGTGAACGACGCGGCCACCACCGCGAGGCCGTCCACGGTCAGGGTGCTGTCGGCGCCCCCGCGCCGGGCGACCTCGCGTACCAGGGCGTCGGTGTCCCCCCGGTCGACGAGCTCCCTGGCCCCCTGCGCCAGCGCTCCCGCGAGGACGCCGCCGATCAGCAGGTGGCCCAGCAGCCGCGGATGGCGCGTCGCCAGCGGCGTGACCCACGCCGCGACGACCGACGCGAGGACCAGCAGGGTTCCCGCGCCGGCCAGGATCCGCCCGACCGTGGGCGTCAGGAACGACAGCCGCTGGACGAGGTCCTCGTCCAGCGCCGTCGCCGCGTCGCGCGCCCACCGCGCGAGGAGGACGAGCAGCAGGGCGAGGACGGCGAACGCGACGGTGCGGAGGACGTCGCTCGGCGACCGCTCGTAGCCGGTGATCTCCTCCTCGGTGTGGTCCCCCGCCCCCGGAGGGCTCGGGCGCGCCGCCGGGACCGGTCCGCTCGGCTGAGCGGCCGTCGCCCGCGGCGGGCGTGGGCTCGGGAGCGCCGTGCCTCCGGTCCGGTCCATGCGTCCACCCCTCCCGGCCACGTCGCCGGGCCGGGCGGCACGCCTGACGTGGCGCGGGAGGGGAGGGCCCCGGTCGACGGACTCGGCGGGCAACGAGGGTAGGGGCGGACGCCCCGCGGCGGGGCCCGGTGGCGCACGGGCCGCCCGGCGGGCTCCAAGTAGAGGGAACGGCGAACGCCCCGACCCGGGGACACGGGGTCGGGGCGCTCGGACGGGGCGTCAGTCGCGCGACCGGCTCGACCACCCCGCCGCGGCGATGCCCAGGCCGAAGACGACGGTGCCCGGGATGATCCCCCAGCCCTCCACCGGGAGCACGCCCGCCAGCACGCCGCCGACCGGCAGGGCGACCAGCGAGAGCGCCACCGGCGCCGGCAGCAGCCGGTGCCGCAGCGCCCCGATCGCGATGAGCAGCGGGCCGAGCAGCGTGGCCGTGCCCGCCAGCGCGCTGAACCACAGGGTCGCCTCCTCGATGGCGGCGAACCCGTCGTGCAGGGCCGGCGCGACATAGGCCTCGGTGTAGCCGCCGACCGGGATGAGGGTCAGCCCGACCCACAGCACCGCCAGCCCGACCGTGGCGACCCGGGAGGGGGCGAGGCGGGCGGCCAGGGCACCGGCCCCGGCGGCGATCAGCAGCGCGCCGGCGCTGAAGACGACGTGCGCGGCCACCCAGGTCGCGGCGGAGTGGGCCGCGGCGCTGTGCTCCATCGGGTGCAGGGCGTTGCCGGCGGCGAACAGCAGGCCGCCGGCGGTGACGGCCAGTCCGCGCAGGGGCAGGCCGGGCCGGTGGTCGGCGACGGCCGGGGCCGGGGTGGACGGGGTGGGCAGGGCGGTGGCGGTCACGGCGTCTCCTCGGGTCGGAGCGGGTCGGGGTGACCCGGTCGGCGACCACCGTGACGGCGGCTCCTTACCGCGGTCTTGCCGCCGGTCGGCGCCGGCACTGCAAGCGGCCGGTAAGCGGTCCGCGCGAGCGTCCCCAGCGACCGACCCCGCTCCTGGAGGAACAGTGATGACCCGCTCCTACCCCGTCCGCGTCCGCCCCCGCACCGACGGCGACCTCGTTCCCGACGTCCTGGGCATGCGGCTGGCGCACCGGGCGATGCTGCGCGACGCGAACCGGCTTCCCGACCTGGCCGAGCGGCTCGCCGCCGGGACCTGCGACGCGCGGCGCGCCGACGCCGTGGCCCGCTACGTCCGGGACTTCGCCGACTCGGTGCACCACCACCACAGCGTCGAGGACGAGGTCCTCTGGCCGGTGCTGGCCGCCTCCGCCGGCCCGCACGTCGACCTCACCGAGCTGTCCGACGACCACGCCGCCCTCGATCCCGCGCTCGCCCGGCTGCGCACCACCGCCGACGCCTTCCGCGCCCGCCCCGGCGAGGACACCGCCACCGCCCTGGCCGTGGAGCTCGCCGACCTGCGCGACACCCTCACCGAGCACATCGGCGACGAGGAGGCCTCGGTCTTCCCGGTGATCGAGCGGTACGTGTCGGTCGCCGACTGGGCCGCGGTCAAGGCCCGCATCCGCAAGCGCGCGAAGCTCTCCTTCGAGGCTCCTCGGGTGCTCGCCGTCGCCACCGACGCCGAGCGCGCGGCGATCGAGGCGGACGGCGGACCGGCGCTCCGGGTCCTCCTCGCCGTCCTTGTCCCGCCGTTCCGCCGCCGCGAGCGCGCCGTCTTCGGGGTCTGATCAGACGCCGACGGCGGCCAGCTGCGCGGCCAGCTCCGCCCGCACCCGCTCGGCACCGCGCCGGGCGGCGGCCGCGGCGCCGGCGTCCCCGAGGGCGTCGGCGACCGCGGCCAGCGCGTCGTCCACCGGGCCGACGACGAGGGTGCCGGAGTCCAGCCCGGCGATCCGGCCGGCCCAGGGCAGCAGCTCGTCGCGGACCCGCCGCGCCGTCGCCAGGTCCCCCAGCCGGGCGGCGGCGTGCGCGCGCAGCGTCGTGGACGCCAGCCAGTAGTAGTCGCGGCTGATCGGCCGGCGCACCGCCCAGGCCGCGCGGGCGTCGTCCGTCCGCCCGGCGTCGAGCAGCCCGAGGACGACGGCGTCGGTGAGCGCCCCCGGCATCGCCGCGTGCAGCCACTCGAGCTCGGGCACCACCGGGGTGAGGTCGCCGCGGGCGAAGCCGGCCACGAACCGGCCGACCAGCGCCATCAGCCCGCCGTTCATCGCGCCGGTCTCGACCAGGTGCGCGGCCACCTGCTCGTAGCGCGCCCGCCCCTCGTCGGAGCGGCCGGCCAGCACGAGCAGCGCGCCGGAGAAGACCTGCAGGGCGCCGAGCACGTGGCCCAGCTGGCCGGCATCGGCCAGCGCGACCGCGGTGTCGACGTGCCGGCGGGCCGCGACCAGGTCGGTCCGCGCCGAGGCGGCGAGGAACAGCAGCCAGTGCGCCACCGCCCGGTGGTCGGTCATCCCGGCCGCGGTCGCCACCGCGCGCAGCTCCTCGGCCAGCGGCTCCCGGACGGCGGCCAGGTGCGGACCCAGCGCCGCGTACGCCCGCACGTTGAGCGCCGCGCACAGCAGCCGGGCGGCGTCCGGACCGGTCGCCGCCCGCGCCAGGCGCACCGCCTCCGCGCTGGCCGCGTCGGTGCGCTCGTCGTCGACGCCCTCCACCTCCCGCACCAGCGCGACCAGCAGCCGGCAGCGCACGTCCCCGGGCAGGTCGTCGCCGGCGGGGGTCTCCAGCAGCTCCAGCAGCGGGTCCAGCAGCTCGGGGTCCTGCGCGCCGTCGTCGCGGACGGTCCACACCAGCGGCGCGTCCCACGCGGCCAGCGCGGCGACCAGCAGGTCGCGCCGGCCCAGCCGCCGGGCGGTCCGGACGGCGTCCCGCTGCTGGGCCCGCGCGGCCACGACGTCCCCGGCGCGGGCGTGCGCGGAGATCGCCGGCAGCAGCACGTCGAGCTCCTCGACCATCCCGCGCCGGCCCGCCAGCTCCAGCAGCCGCAGCGCCGACGCCCACTGCCGCGCCTCCTCCGCCGCGGCGCCCAGCCGGCCGGCCTCCCGCGCCGCCGCGACGACGTACGGGACGGCGTCGGCGGCGGTGCGCGGCCCGGCGGCGGCGACGGCGTGGTGGGCCAGCGTCGCGGCGTCCACCCCGTCCTGGTCGCGCAGCGCCGCCAGCGCGGCGGCGTGCACCCGCGCGCGGCGCAGCAGCGGCGTGTCCTCGTAGAGCACGTCGCGCACCAGGGCGTGGGTGAACCGCACCCGCCCCGGAGCCGGCTCGTCGAGCAGCCCGGCCAACACCGCGGTCTCCAGGGCGTCGAGCAGCTCGTCGACGTCCCGCCCGGCCACGGCCGCCAGCACGTCGACGTCGGCCTCCCGGCCCAGCACCGCGGCCTGGCGCAACGCCGTCACAGCCGGCCCGGGCAGCCGCTCCACCCGCCGGCGCAGCACGTCGCGCACCCCCGTCGGCACCCCGGTGCGCGCCGCGCCGCGCCCCTCGGCGACCAGCAGCCGGGTCAGCTCGCGGACGAAGAGCGGGTTGCCGTCGGTGCGCTCGCGCAGCAGCCGCAGCTCCTCGTCCCCGGCGTCCTCCAGCCCGTGCTGCCGGGCCAGGACGGCGATGCCGGCGGCGTCCAGCCCGCGCAGCTGCAGGTGCCGCGCCCCGGCCGAGGCCAGCGCGGCCCGGGTGGCGCCCAGCGCCTCGCCGTCCTCGGCGTCCCGGTAGGTCGCCAGCACCAGCAGCGGGCGGTCGTCGAGGGAGTCCACGACCTGGCGCAGCAGCTGCAGGGTGAGCTCGTCGGCGCGGTGGACGTCGTCCAGCACGACGAGCAGCGGCTGCTCCCGGAGGGCGTCGCGCAGCCGGTCGGCGACCGCGCGCGCCAGCCAGAAGGCGGTGTCCTCGCGCAACGGGGGGCCGCCGAGCGCGCGGGTGATCTCGGTCCAGGGCCAGGCCGGGGGAGCGCCGTCCACCTCGGGGCAGCGTCCCTCGACGACCCGCCAGCCGGTCCCGCGCAGCTGCGCCGCGGCGGCCTCGACCAGGGTGGTCTTGCCCGCCCCGGCCTCCCCGGCGACCCAGACGACGTGCGTCCCCTCCCCGGCCAGCTCGAGCAGCCGGCGGAGCTCGGCGGGCCGGGCGGGCGCCGGCGGCGGGGGTGGGGGTGCCGGGGCGGCCGGCAGCGGCACGCTGGGCGGCGCCGGCAGGTCGAGGGCGGGCGCCTGCCCGAGCACGGCCGCCTCCAGGTCGCGCAGCCCGCGGCCCGGGTCGACGCCGAGCTCCTCGGCCAGGTGCTCGCGGGCCCGGCGCAGCACGGCGAGGGCGTCGCCCTGCCGGCCGCTGCGGTAGAGCGCCAGGGCGAGCAGCCGCACGGCCTCCTCCCGGCCGGGGTGGTCGTGCAGGTGGCGTTCCAGCTCGGGGACGACGGCCGGCGCCCGCCCGAGCGAGAGGTCCGCGTCGGCGCGCAGCTCGAGGGCGACCAGCCGCAGCTCCTCCAGCCGCGCGATCTCGGGCGCGGCCCAGGAGGCGTCCGCCGAGCCGGCGTAGGCCGGGCCGGACCAGCAGCGCAGCGCCTCCTCCAGCAGCCGGCGCCGCGTCGCGACGTCGTCGGAGGCGTGCGCCCGGGCGACGAGGTCCTCGAACAGCCAGGCGTCGACGGCCTCCCGGGGCAGCTGCAGCCGGTAGCCCGGCGCCACGCTGACCACGACGGTCGCGCCCGACCGGCGACCACCGGCCGGCTCCAGGGCCCGCCGCAGCCGGGAGACGTGCACCTGCAGCGCGGCCAGGGCCTTGGGCGGCGGCTCGCCGTCCCAGAGGTCCTCGAGCAGGCGGTCGGTGGAGACCACGTGCCCGCCGGCGAGCACCAGCCGGGCGAGCACCGACTGCTGCCGTGGGCCGCCCAGCGCCGCCGGCTGCCCGGCGACCGTGGCCTGCACGGGCCCGAGCACGGACACCGCGACCGGCGGGACGTCGACGGGCGGGACCTCGTCGACAGGCGGGACCTCGGGGACGGGAGCAGCCATGGCGCGCAGAACCTAACCGGGCGGGCACGCGGTGCGCCGCCGACGGGCGGACGGAGCGGCGGGCGTGTCCCGTCCTGTCGACGGCGGCGGCACCGCTACAGCCAGGCCTCGATCTCGTCCAGCTGCGCGTGGGTGAGCCCGACGTAGAGGTCCGGCGCGACCACCAGCACGTGCGGGTTCGCGGCCAGCCAGTCACCGGTGTCGGCGGCCTGCTCGGCCAGGTCGTCGTCGATCCACACGATCCGCCGGTCCGGCTCGGACTCGGCGACCTCGCGGGCGACGTCGAGCTTCCACCAGCCCGACGCGCCACCGAACACCCCGAGGAAGCCGGTCGGCGCGGTGTTCGCCCGGCCGTGGGTCCGCAGCCCCCGCGGCAGCCCCATCGGCTCGGCCAGCAGCCGGTCGGCGTCCGTCGTCCAGGTGGTCAGCCACTGGATCTCCACCCGGCCCGACTCGTGCAGCTCCCGCAGCCGCGCGGTGATCGTCGGGTCCCAGGACAGCAGGAAGCCGTTGAACGTGCCCCGCCGCCAACCGTCCGGCAGGTCCCGCCGCGGCGCATTGAGCACGCCGTCGACGTCGAGCAACAGGATCGGACGGTCCCGGGCCGAGCTCATGGCGCTCCTCCGGCTGCCGCGGACGGACAAGCAGGCAGCCCCTACCCACGCCAGGCCATGAGATTGCTCCCGGTTCCTTGAGCGCTCAGTCGCACGCCTGACCCGAAGGGGTGAGGAGCCCCTGCCTCCCGTCGGCCTCTCCCGGTACGAACCACGAGGACTCCGGAACGGAGGGGTCCGTTTGGTCGGACGAGCGGGTGTCACCCGCGGGTGGGGGAGACGTGTTCCGGGAACCGCTGCGCCGGGATCCGCTCGTCGTCGGCTGGGCGGTCGTCCTGCTGCTCGCCGGCTTCGTCGCGCTGAACGGCAACACCGAGTGGAGCGGTTCCCTCGAGGCCGACCGCGTCGCCGGCTTCCTCAAGGACCTCGCCGAGGCGTTCCTCTGGTCCTTCTTCCTCCTCCTGCTCCTCGCCTGGCTGCGCGCGAAGGCATGGCGGTGGACCGGCGGCAGCAGTCCGGTGCGCCGCACGGGCGGCGGTGGGGGAGCGCGGCGGCCGGACTCGTCCCTGCCGTGGACCGACCGCTGGATCCGCGACTGGCGCGAGGAGGACGCCCAGCGGCGCTCCTCCGGGACGGCGGACGGCGAGCCGCGGTTCATCGCCTGCCGGCACGGCGTCCCCGCGGACGGCGGCCCGCACGACAGCCAGGTGCCCGTGCTGCGCGCGCTGTCGGTGAGCCACACGATCGTCCGGCCCGGGTCGCGCGTCCTGGTCACCTGGTGCTTCGAGCACGCGCTCGACGTCCTCGTCGACGGCCGCGCGGGCCACCCGCCGTGCGGCGAGGCGATGGTCCGGGTCGACGCCAGCCGGCGCATCGAGGTGGTCGGCCGCAACCGCTTCACGACGATGCCCGCGGCCACGCCGATGGTGGCCGCCGTCGCCGTGCCGCAGCTCGACCTCCCCACCGTGAGCGCACCGCCGCCGGTGTCGCTGCACTCCGACGTCGCGGCGACCGTCGGTGCGCCGTCGCCGGTCACCCAGCGGCTCGACGCCTTCTGGGCCGACCAGGAGGCCCTCCGCCCGCAGTTCGAGGCGTCGCCCCGCTTCGTGGGCGTCCCCTCCTCCCTCGTCGACAGCCTGCGCAATGCCGGCCGGAAGGACCCGAAGTGAGCACCCGGACGTCGGCAGCCCGCCGCCTGTTCAGCCGCGCCGGCATCACCGAGCAGCTGCTCACGGTCGCCGGCGCCAACCGCGAGGTGCTGCGCGAGGCGCCCAAGGAGCGCGGCAAGCAGGTCGCGATGGGCGCCGTCCTGCTCTCGACCGCCGGGCTGGCGGTCGTGTCCGCGAGCTACGCCCTCCACCTGGCGCTGCACCTGTGGTGGCCGGTCGCCATCGTCGGCGGTCTCGTGTGGGGCCTGGTCATCCTCAACCTCGACCGCTGGCTCGTCGTCTCCTCGCCGCGGCTGACGAGCAAGGCCGGCACCCTGGCCATGGCGACGCCGCGCGTCCTGCTCGCCGTCCTCATCGGCGCCGTCGTCTCGACGCCGCTGACGCTGGCAGTCTTCAGCGCCGAGATCGGCACCGAGGTACGGGTCATGGCCGCCGAGGAGGAGGACGCCTTCACCCGGCAGCTCGCCGAGGACAGCCGCTACGCCCAGCTGCCGGCGCTGCGCGAGCAGATCGCCGCACTGAAGGCCGACATCGCCGACGGGGTCACGCCCGCGGACGTCAACGCGGATCCTGCTGTGGTTGCCCTGCAGGAGGAGCTGGTGAACACGCGCGCCCGGTTCGAGGCGGCCGAGCAGGCGTACCAGGCGGAGCGCGACGGTACGGGTGGCAGCGGTGTGCGGGGGGACGGGCCCGAGACCGAAGCCAAGAGGATCGTGCGCGACCGCCTCGAGCGAGAGGTCATCGAGCTCACGCAGCGACTCGAGGACCTCAAGGTCGAGGTGCGCGCGAAGCTGGAGGCGGAGGAGGCGCAGAAGACCGCCGACCAGCGGGCGGACCTAGATCAGCTGGAGACGCTGGTCGCCGACACCCAGGAGAGCCGAGACGTCGAGGTCGCCGGGCACCAGGAGGCGGTCGGCACCAGCGACGGCATCCTCGCTCGGCTGACGGCGCTCGGACGCCTGGGCGAGGACAACCCGACGCTGGCGACGGCACACTGGCTGCTCTTCGCCTTCATGACCGCGCTCGAGTGCCTGCCGATCCTGTTCAAAACGATGCTCGCGCTGGCCCCGCCGTCGCTCTACGAGCGGCTGCTCGCGCTGGGGGACGAGAAGGTGGAGGAGCGGGTCCGCCTGCGGATGCAGAGCGAATACGAGGAGGCCGAGGTGCTGGCCCGGTCGGCACTGGCGGCGGCCGAGGCGCGGGCGGCGCGCACGCTGGAAGCGGAGTCACGGGCGACCGGGATGGTGCTCGACGCGCAACTCGACGTGACCCGCCACGGCGTCGGGCGCTGGCGTGACGAGCAGCTCGCCGGCGCGCGCCGGGTCAACGGCCACGGGACGGACCTCGTCAAGCGTCCGTAGCCGTTCGCGCGTGCGGTGTGGGACACCTGGCCGGTGGGCTGTCAGTACGTGCCTTTGTTGTCGCAGCCCGAGCGGACGGAGCCCATGGCGTGCCGCACCGCAGCCTGGCCGACGTCTTGCTGTATCCACGGTCGACTGTCTGACTCTGGAGCGGGGAACCCGTGCTTTCGTACATGGCCGAGAAGCCGACTGAAGCCAGTTCTGCGATGCGGCGCTGGAGGCTCATCCTCCTCGGCCTGGTGCTGCTCCTCGGCGTGGCGGCGTGCGCGCATCCGGTCGAGGGAGTCGCGGCCCCTGCCCACCAGCCCTCTCGTGCGTCCTCGGTCTTGGATCCTGACGGAGCCGAGAGGGACATCGCCGCGCAGTTCGAGGACACCTTCGGTGTCGCCTCCGAGATCTCCTGCACCCAGCGGATGCACGTCATCACCGGCGCTCAGTACGAGTGCACCGGACGTACAGACGATGGCGAAGGCCTGACGATCAGGGTCGTCATCACCGACGCGGTATCGGCGTCGTACACCTGGGAGATCGTGTGATGTCGCGGGCCCCTCACAGGCCGGTGATTGCGGCATCCGATGGGTCGTCAGCATCGGTCGGCCGAAGCAGACGTCGCTCCTCATGACCTGACTACGCTGTAGTCAAGGCAAGTCCGAGGTCCGTGCGTCTGTCCGACGACGTCCTCCACCGCCTTGCCGACCTGGCCGGGCGGCGCGGTGTGTCGGTGTCGTCGC
Organism: Geodermatophilus tzadiensis; assembly: GCF_003002915.1. GTDB lineage: Bacteria > Actinomycetota > Actinomycetes > Mycobacteriales > Geodermatophilaceae > Geodermatophilus > Geodermatophilus tzadiensis. The sequence goes on from NZ_PVTG01000021.1 coordinate 42,842, forward strand.
CATCGAGCACCTCCTGGACGAGGCGCTGCGTCGCGAAGCCCAGCTGGGCATCACCTTCCGTGACGGTCCCAGCGGTCGGCGGGCCGGGCTGGTCGCCGGGCCGGACGTCGACGAGGTGATCCGCACGCTCCGGACCGTCCAGAAGGAGCGTCCCGCGGACGTCGTCGCGACGGTCGCCGGGATGACGTCGCTGTCCCCGACGCAGGTGGCGGCAGCCGTCGCCTACTACGCCGACCACCGGGACGAGGTCGACGCGCGGATCGCGGCGCACGAGCGGGCGGTGAAGGAGGCGGAGGCGACCTGGCGTCGCCAGCAGGAGGTCCTGGCCGGTCCCGGCCGGTGAGTCTGCTGCTCGACGAGATGTACCCGCGCAGGCTCGCGGAGCAACTGCGGGCCGCCGGCCACGACGTCGTCGCCGTCGTCGAGGTCCCGGACCTCGTCGGTCGGGAGGACGCCGAGGTGACGCGCTGGGCCCGCGAGACCGGGCGCGTCGTCGTCACCGAGAACGTCGTCGACTACGCGCCGCTGGACCTCGACGCACACGCCGGCCTGCTGCTGGTCCACGGGCGCCGTTAGTCGCGCGTCTGACCCGAAGGGGTGAGGAGCTCTCGGCGGGGTCGGTGACGGTCCACCGGCCAGAGTGCGATGGCAAGGCGGCGAGTCCCCACCACGCCGCCTACACCGTCGACCTCGTCGTGCCCCGGGTTCTGGTCGGACCGGGCGAGCCCGACGGATGCCGTGACAGGCGTGCCGGCCGGTCGGCGGGTGTCGGGGGCATCAGCTGATCGTCGACACCGGGCAGCGCACCCCCGGAGCGCGGGCCAACCTGCGGTCGCCGGTGACCAGGGTGGCCTCCAGGAACTCGGCCAGGGCGACGTAGACGCCGTCGTAGGCGGTGACCGAGTCGCGCAGCTGCAGTGCCCGGTCGAGCAACGGGTCGTGGCCGTGGCGGACCACGGGCAGCTCCCGCAGCACGTCCACGGCGTCCCGAGCGGCGGTCGCGCTGAGCCGCCCGCCCAGCACGTGCCGCCGGACGGCAGAGAGCACCTCGACGTCGAGGAGGTGGGGAGCGTGCGCCTCGTCCCCGAGCATGAGGTCTCGGGCCTCCTGCCCGCCCTGACCGCTGTCGAGGAGCGCCACCACCACCGTCGAGGCGTCGACGACGATCACCGGCCGTCGCGGTCGGCCCGGATGTCCTCGACCACCTCGTCCACCGGGAGCGGGATCCGCAGCGCGGCGGCGCGGGCGAAGGCCTCAGCCATGGGCGAGCGTTCACCGACGCGACGCAGCTCCCGCAGCACGTATTCCGACAGGGACATGCCGGCGGCCGCTGCGCGGCGGCGGAGCTCCTCGTGCAGGTCGTCGGGCACGTTGCGCACCTGGAGCATCTTGCCCATGAGGAAAGGCTACATGCGATTCGCATGCGTCGATCTAGTGCTCGGGGTGATCACGCGCCGGATGTCGGGTCGTGCTGCCGATCTGCGGGCACACCCGTGTCGATGACCATCCGGCACGTGCCGGACGAGACGCATGACGAGCTCGCGGCTCGAGCAGCGGGTCGGGGCGACCGGGAGCCGGCTGGCGGCCGAGGAGGTCCTCGAGCTCCACGACCACGACCGCCGGTGACGATCGTCGTCGACTCCTCCGCGGTGGTGGCCCTGCTGCTCGGCGAGTGCCGTCAGTTCCCGTTCCCTGCCAGCCGGTCCCGCTCGGCGATGAGCTGACGACGGCGGGCCGCCGTCAGGTAGGCCGGTGACTCCAGGGCGAGCTCGCCGGGGTGGTGCGGGTCGACCCCGATCGCCGCCAGCACCGGCCGGCTGCGGGTCGAGACCGAGCCCACCCCGAACCAGCTCAGCAGCTCCTGCGCCTGGATGCCGTGCGGGTACAGGCTCCGGTTGGCCCGCGCGACGAGCCACACGATGGCGGCGGCTGCGGTCTCGACCCGGCCCCGGCGGCGGAAGACGGTCGGATCCCCGGCCGCCACTGCGGCCAGGAGCCGGCGGGCCGCCGTCCGGTGCTCGACGTCGCACAGCGCGTCGCAGCACCGGTCGACCAGCTTCCGGACCTCACCCACCCGCTGCCGCACGTCCGCGGGCACCGCGTCCTCCCGGAACGGTTCGTCCGGGAGCGGGGCGTCGTCGAGCTCCTCGAGCGCCCGCGCGCCGCCCACCGCGCGGCGCAGCTCGTCCAGCACCACTGAGTCGAGGTACTCCTCGACGTCGAGGACGCCCATCGCGGCCAGCAGCGCCTCGGGACCCTGCGGCCGCGACGAGCGGATCGCCGCCTGGTACTCCGGCTCCCACTCGTCGACAGCAGCCACGGTCTGCTCGGTCAGCCTGGGCCGGATGCCGCGCTCGGCGTGGCTGAACCGGATGAGCGCGCGGAGCACGGCGGGTGCCTTCCTCAGGTGGGCGAAGTCGGCGACGATCTTCCGCGGGATCCAGTCGGCCAGCACGATCTCCACGGCTGCCGGGCTCCAGTGCAGCGGGTCGCCCGAGCCGTAGTCGCAGCCGTACCAGAGCAGGTGGTCCACGAGTGCCCGGGAGTCGGCGTCGTCCAGTCCGGCGGCGAACGGCGAGGCCAGGAAGCGCCCGGCGAGTGCCTGTCTCTCGACGTCGCTCCACTCCGGCCGCTCGTAGCCGCGGCCACCGGCCGGCAGCAGCCCGGCCGCCCACTCCACCAGCGGACGGCAGGCCGGCCACGTGTCGCTCTCCGGCGGCGGGAACAGCAGGGCGCCGTGCTCCACCGCCTCGGTGACCCGGGCCCGGGCGTCGGCCGCGTCGAGCTCGGTGAACACGACGTCCGGGTCCTCCGCGTCGCCGCGCATGAGCTCGACGAGGTCCGGGAGGGCGCCGGGCACGACGAAGCCGTCCGTCGCCACCGTGCCCAGGTTGTGGTCGACGGAGACGGCGGCCGACAGCTCCGCGCAGCCGGGCAGCACCACGCCGCACACCAGGCTCTCGCCGTCCCCCAGCACGTCCGCCATCCGCAGGACGGTGTCGTGCGCCCGTGCCTGGTCCAGCTCGGCGAGCCAGTGGGGGAGCACGTGTCCACGCGCGGCGACCTCCCGGCGGACCCGCGAGCGCAGGACGTCGTCCCCGGTCAGGGCGGCGATCGCCGTCAGCAGGGCCGACGTCGCACGCTGCGGGACCTCGAAGAAGGTCGCGACGATCTCCTCGCGCGGAGGCAGCCGGAGGTCGTCCCGCTTCCTAGGCAGTCGGCGCTCGCGAGGGTCGGTCGCGGCCAGAAACGCGCTCGTGAGCGCGAGCAGGTCGAGCGGTTCGCCGGTGTCGAGGGCCCCGGTGACCTCGTCGACCAGGTCCGGACTGCGCCGGTCGGCACGATCGGCCCGGTCCCGTCCGCGGCGCGGTCCCGACGGCGGCCGCCTGCGGTGCTGGCGCTTCGCCACCCGGACGACGCTAGTGACTCCCGAGCCGGTTCGAGGCGGCCGTCAGCTCCTGTGGATACGGGTGCTCCTCCGGAAGGTGGGGAAGGCGGATCGGGCACATCAGTCGAGGTCGTCGATCGGCGTCCGGGCGACGTGCTCGGCGAGTGCGTCCAGGTCGTCGCCACCGGGATCGTCGGCGAGGATGGCCGCATCCCGAGCCGCTGCCTGACGGCGCTGTTCCCGACGGGGTGTCTGACCGACTACAGGACGATGGGGCTCGCGGCCGATCACGTCAGCCCGGGGAGGTTGACCACGATCGCCTCCTGGCTGCTGCGCGCGATGACGACCACGGCCTCCTCGTCGGTCGGGTTCTCCTCGCGGTGCGGGGTGTGCGGCGGCACGAAGATGTAGTCGCCGGGCCCGGTGGCCAGCCGCACCTCCTCGTCGTCCTGCGCGAAGACGAACACCGGGTGGCCGCGCAGCACGTGGATGGCGGTCTCGGAGTCGCCGTGGTGGTGGTCGCCGGACGACGTCCGCGGCGCGACGTGCGTCTGCCCCATCCACACGCGCTGCGAGCCGACCGTCTTGGCCGAGATCGCCTCCCGCCGGGACATGCCGCTCGTCTGGCCGGTGTCCCCGCTGAGTTCGTCGGCCCGGATGTGCCGCAGTGGCTGGTGCCAGCCGTCGGCCTGCTGTTCGGTCATGACCTCAGCCGACCGCGCGCCGAGGCCGTGCGTCAAGGCGCCGGTGAGCACATCGGTCCCGCGATGGGACGGGTGTGACGACCGGGTCCTGACCGGGGACGGGACTGCCGATGAGCCAGGGGAGCGGCGGTCAGACCCCCGTCGTTCGGGGGAGTGGCTCTCGCATGGCTGGACGACGACGGCTGCAGGACCGCCTCGCGGTCCTCGGTGGCGCGCGGCCCGACCTGCTCGAGGCGGCGCCGGGCGCGCGGCCGAAGTTCGCCGCGCTGGGCGGCGTCCTGCTCAGCACCGGCGGCCTCGCCGTCGCCTCGGCGGCCTTCGCGCTGCACATGGCCCTCGGCGTGTGGTGGCCCTTCGCGCTGGTACTCGGCCTCGGCTGGGGTGCCGTCGTGGTCAACCTCGACCGGATGCTGCTCGTCGGCATGGCGCACGACGCCTCGCTCAAGCGGAACCTCGCCCTCGCCGTCCCGCGCGTGGGGCTGGCGCTGATCCTCGGCGTCGTCGTCGCCACCCCGCTGACGCTGCAGGTGTTCCACAAGGAGATCGACGCCGAGATCACCGTCATGCAGGCCGAGGCGGCCGACGCCTACCGGCAGTCGCTGGAGTCCGACGCGCGCTTCGCCGGCCTCGACGAGCTGCAGGAGAAGGTCACGCAGGAACAGGACGTCGTCGCCACCGGCGGTCAGTCCGACCCCGCGCTGGTGGCCGTGCAGGCCGACGTCACCGCCAAGCAGGCCGCCTACGACGCCGCGCTGACCACCCAGCGCGACCTCGAGGCCCGCGCCCAGTGCGAGCTCGACGGCACCTGCGGCACCGGCGACGCCGGCACCGGCGAGGCCTACGTCCAGGCGCGCGCCGCCGCCGACGCGCAGGCCGCCGTCGTCACCAGCGCCCGCGGCGAGCTGGACGCCGCCCTCGACGCCGCCGACGGGGCCGAGTCGCGCAGCGCCGACCTGGCTGCCGCCGCGCTGGCCACCGACTCCGCCGAGCTGGCCCGGCTCACCGCCGAGCTCGACCGGCTGCAGGCCGCCTTCGACGCCACCAACGAGGGCTCCGGCGGCATCCTGCTGCGGCTGGAGGCGCTCGACCGGCTCAGCGACCGCAACGCCACCCTGGCCGCGGCGAAGTTCATGCTCTCGCTGCTGTTCATGTGCGTGGAGATCCTGCCGGTGCTCATGAAGGTGCTGCTCAACTTCGGCCCGCCGACCGCCTACGACGAGCTCGCCGCCCTGCGCGACCGCAGCGACATCGACATCGAGGAGCTGCAGCAGCAGTCGCGGCGCACCGTGGCCGAGGCCAAGGAGGAGCTGCTCGTCATGGCCGAGGAGGAGCGCCTCGACCGGCAGAAGGCCGCCATCCGCGCCCGCCGGCTCGCCGCGCTGGCGCAGGCCCAGCTCGACGCGGAGGAGGCCGCGCGTCCTACGTCGCAGCCGGCGCCGCCGGTCGAGGAGCCCGGCAGCATCTGGGACACCGGCCCGATCCGGCTCGCCCGCTCGGCAGCGCGGACGGTCCGCACCGCGCGCCGCCGTCCGAGCGATCGCGTCGCGGTCTGACACGGGACGTCGGTATCACGGCGGTATCATCACGCCGTGGCGATGACGCTCCGCACCGATGAGGAACTCGACAGGGCGCTCACCGCGCTCGCGGAGGCCGAGGGCACGTCCCGGCAGGAGGTCATCCGGCGCGCTGTCCTCGAGCGCTACGCACGCAGCGGCCACTCCGCCCGGGTGACCGAGAGCGCCGAGCGGCTGGCGAGCCGGTGGAGTGACGTCCTCCACCGGCTCGGCACCGTGTGACGGAGGTCGAGTACCTCGACCTGGAGGACCTCCTCCTGCTCGTGCGGGTCCTCGGCGCGGGCCCGGTGGCCGACGTCGGGCTGCTCGACTCCTCCGCCGGCAGACCGCGCGCCCAGGCGTTCGGCCAGGACGCCTACCCGACGCTCCCGCTCAAGGCGGCGGCCCTCCTGCACTCACTGGCCAAGAACCACCCGCTGGTCGACGGGAACAAGAGACTGGCCTGGCTCGCCGCGGTGGTGTTCCTCGACGTCAACGGGCACGCGCCGGACCTGGACGACGACGCCGCCTTCGCTCTGGTTATGGACGTCTCGGCGTGCTCCGTGCCCGTCGAGGACATCGCCGAGCGGTTGCGGGTCACGACGCGCTGACCGACTCGCGGGCCGAACGCCTCTGGAGGCGAGTGGGTCCGGCTGCCACGGTCCTCCCGCAGACTGCGGGGTCGGGATGTCCAGGAGGAGTCATGACCACTCCCGCCGAACTGGTCGAACGGGCGCGGCAGCGGTGGCACGCCGGGGACCTGCCCGGCTACCTCGAGGTGTACGCCGAGGACGTCCGGTACCACGGCCCGGAACCCCAGCCGATGGACAAGACCGCCGTGGCCGCGTTCTACGAGCAGTTCTGGTCGGCCCTGGGGGCGCCGGGCCGCCCGAACCCGCAGTTCGACATCCACGAGCGGCTCACGGACGGCGACCTGTTCAGCTGCCGGTTCGTCGTGACCGGCGAGCACCGCGGCGAGTTCATGGGTGTGCCCGCCACGGGCCGGCCCTACGTGCTGGAGGGCATCACGATCATGCGGTTCCGCGGCGACCAGGTGGTCGAGCGCTGGACGACCGCCGACCTCCTCGGCCTCATGGTGCAACTGGGCGCTGTCCCGGCTCCCGCCTCAGCCTGACAGCAGCCCGGCGTCCACCGTCCGGTACCGAGGAGCGCTGAGGCGCCGGCCGTCGCGGTCCGACCGTATTCTCGCGGCGGTCCGAGCGACCGCGGCCGTCACGGTGGTCCGGCCCCGCCGGCTCGTGTGACACTCCGCGCCGGAGGCGGCTCGCAGGGTGGGTCGGCCCCGTGCTCGACGGCCCGCTCCGGACGATGAGGGCTCGCTGTGGTTGACACCGGCAAGGACGCAGTGCCCCGACCTCCCGACGGTGCGCAGGCCCTCGACGACGCCCTGCGTGACCTCGCCGCCGTCGACAACCTGCTCCTCGCCTCGCGGCGGTTCGAGAGCATCGTCGTGGCACTGCTCCGGGCCGAGGGTGGCGGCGCCGCGGCGCCCGAGGCGCAGGTGCCGTCGTCCACCAGCCGGGGGCGCTCCCGGTTCGATGCCGTGATCACGGGGGGCGTGGCGGGTCTGCCAGGGCCCGTGGCGGTGGACGTCCGGTACTTCGCCCGGCCCGGGAGGCGACTGGTCGCCCGCCGGCTGCGCGAGCGACTGCGCGACCTGGTGCTCGAGGGCGCGGTCGTCGACGCGCGCACGGTCCTCGTCGTGCAGAACGCCCCCGTGGACGACGACCTGCGAGCGGTGCTCGAGTCGGAGCGGCGGACCCTCGACGCGGCGCTGCAGGACGCGCCCACGATCGCCGTCTGGGGCATCGACGAGTTGCGGACGCTGGCGGACGAGCACCCGTCCGCCCTGCTGGACGCCGACCGGCGAGCGCCCCTGCGGGCGACCGCGTCGAGCCTCCCGACCGCGACGACCGACCTCGCCCACACGGCTGCACGGGAGCAGAGCCTGGCCGACCTGCAGGCGGTCTACGCCTCGGAGGGCATCTCGCTGTTCCTCGGCGCCGGCGCATCGGTCGAGTTCGGACTGCCGTCCTGGTCGCAGATCATCGCCGACCTCTACCGCAGCGCACTGGAGGAGGAGCTCGGGAGTTCGCTGTCCCGGGAGGAGCTCGCCCACCTGCAGCGGCTGACCGTGCGCCTCAGCAGCGACTCCCCGCTGCAGGCGGCCCGCGCGGTCCAGCGGGCGCTGGCCCAGCAGGGGAAGGGGTTCGAGGAGCGGCTGTCCTCGGTCCTGTACCGGGACGTCGGGGCGGACGGCGGCCGGCCTCTGCTGTGGGCCATCTCGGACCTCTGCATGGCGACCCGACGCGGGTCCCGGGTGCACTCCGTCGTCACCTACAACTTCGACGACCTGCTGGAGGAGAACCTCGCCACCCGGCGGGTCAAGGCGCTGTCGGTGTTCGAGGCCAGCGCGGCGCCCCGCGCCGACGAGCTGCCGGTCTACCACGTGCACGGCCTGCTGCCGCGGGACCCGGCGAACACCGGTAGACCCGCCCGGGAGCCGGTCGTCTTCGCCGAGCAGCAGTACCACGCGCTCTACACCGACCCGTACCACTGGACCAACATCGTCCAGCTCAACGCCATCCGTGAGCACACGTGCGTGTTCATCGGGCTGTCCATGACCGATCCGAACCTCCGGCGGCTCCTGGAGATCGGGTCGCGGAGCAGTGAGACCGTCCGGCACTACGCCTTCATGAAGCGGCGCACGGTTCCGGACCTGCTCCGGGAGGACGAGACGCTGCAGGAGGTGCCGGCAGCGACCCTCGGCTCCTTCCTGGCCTGGCACCACGGGCTGGCCGAGGAGGTGCTGCGGGACCTCGGGGTGCAGATCGTCTGGTTCGACGACTACGGCCAGATCCGGGACGCCATCCAGGGCCTCGCCGATCTCTGAACCGGGTCGGAGCTCCCCTACACGGTCCAGTCGGTGTAGTTGGCGAAGTGCGTGGCGACGCCGTCGGACATGCGCCAGACGTGAGCGCACGGGGCGTCGAGGGTCCGGCCCTCGCTGTCCCTGCCCACGAAGCGGCCGGTCACCACGATCTGGTCACCGGCGTCCAGAAACTGGTCCGTCTCGAGGCCCACCACACCCGGGCCGCCCCAGTACTGCGCGAACGACGTCCACACGTCGTTGACCACGCTGTCGCGGCCGTGCCAGGTCCCGCTGTACGGCATGCCCACGCCGTGCTCGACCCACTCGACGTCCGGGGCCAGGACCTTGCTGGCAGCCGCGAAGTCCCCCTGGCTGAACGCCTCGTAGGCCTCCCGCAGCGCGGCCACGTCCGACTGGGACATCGCGGTTCCCCCTCCGCCGAGCACCCGGGCCGTGCGGTCACGGCCCCGTGAGCGGGGAAGGTAGTGAGCGTCTCCCCGGCCGGGGTAGGGACCGAGGTCCCGGAGCCCGCTGCCCGTGGCGATCGCGTGATCAGCCGGACCGCGCGGCCAGCCGCTCCAGCGCCGCGGTGAAGCTGTCGTTCCACAGCCCGAGGTAGGGCCAGCGCTCGGCCACGTGCGCCGTCGCCTCGGCCGGCGTCATGCCCTGCTCGCGCACCAGCCAGGCACGCAGCACCAGCCCGGTGCGTGACGCCCCGCCGTGGCAGTGCACGAGCACCCGGTGGCCCTCGGCGTGCAGCGCGGCGAGGTCGTCGAGCACGTCGGCCAGCACGACGTCGACGTCCACGTTGTGGTTGTTGTCGGTCAGGTAGGCCATCCGGTGCAGCGTGTGCGGGAACGGCTCGGCCAGCCGGCACAGGCTGATGACGGCGAAGTCCTCCTCGCTCCAGCGCGCGCCGTCGAGGTTGCCCGCCCAGATCCCCGGCAGCACCTCCGCCGGCCCAACCTTCGGGATCACGCCGGTCTCCGCCTGGAAGAACTCCTTGCCGTCGAGGTCGGCGGCCAGCCGCAGCAGGTCGGCCAGCCGCTCCACCCGGTCGCCGTGCCCGGGGACGCGGCCGTGCACCACCGAGGCCCACCGCATCGGGATGCCGCCCATCCCGTACACCGCCCCGGCCAGCCCGCCGGCCACGCACGCCCCCGTGTCGGTGTCCCCGCCCAGGTCGACCACCAGCCGCAGCACCTCGGCGAAGTCACGCCCGTGCCGCAGCGCCCACAGCGCCTGCCCGAGCGTCGGCCACACCGCACCGTTCGACTCGGTGGCCCTCGACGGCTCCCAGTCCGGCGCCAGCACGGTCGCCCACCGCTCGCGCTCCGAAGAGGCGACCAGCTCCAGAGCTGCGGGGACGGCGGCCAGCGGGTCGCCGCCGTCGAGCGCCACCCGCAGCAGCTCGTGGAACACCGCGCACCCCTCACCCGCGGCCGGGTCCCCGTGGGTCAGCGCCGAGATGCGCCGGGCGGCGTCCACCGTGGCCGCGGTGCCGAACCGGGAGAACCAGATCGCCGCCGGCGTGGTCCGCATCAGCGAGCCGTTGCCCGCCGCCCGCCCGGTGCGCGCGAAGTGCTCGGCCGCCGCGCGGTCCCACGGCAGCCCGGAGTCGAACACCACCCGGGTCTGCACGCCGATGTCCGGCGGGCCGGCCGCCGCCCAGGTCGCGAACCGGTCGAACAGGTCGGCCTCGTCCAGACCGCCGCGCTCGACCAGCGACCGCGCCACCAGCAGCGCCATCTGCGTGTCGTCGGTGAACTCACCCGGCTCCCAGTCCAGGGACCCGCCGCCGCACATCTCGGTCGCCGACCCCCGGGCGGGCGTGGGGAAGCGCGCCGAGAACGCCCCGGGCGGGCCGAACTCGAACGGCGCGCCCAGCGCGTCCCCCACGGCCGACCCGACCAGGGCCCCGGCCACCCGGTGCGAGCGGTGCAGTCCAGCGGTCACGCACGCATCCTCCCTCCGGCGCGGGACGCCCCGATCCCGGCGCCCGCATGAGACCGTCCCGTCTCGATGTACCGCACCGACGGCTCCCTGGTCCTGAGCCCCACCGACCTGACCCGCCACCAGGCCTGCGCCCACCTCACGACGCTCGATCTCGCCGTCGCCGACGGCCGGCTCGCGCCGCTCGCGGAGGGCCCGGGCGACCACGCCGAGCTCATCGCCGACCTCGGCACCGAGCACGAGCTGCGCTACCTCGACGCGATGGAGGCCGAGGGGCGCAGCGTCGTGCGCATCCCCGTCCGCCTGGACGCGCGCGGCCGCCGGGAGGCCGAGGCGCTCACCCTGCAGGCGATGCGCGCCGGCGTCGACGTCGTCCACCAGGCGCAGTTCACCGACGGCACGTGGGCCGGCGCCGCCGACTTCCTCCTCAAGGTGCCCACCCCGTCGGCGCTGGGGGAGTGGTCCTACGAGGTCGCCGACGCCAAGCTCGCCCGCCGCGTCAAGGTGCCCGCGCTGCTGCAGATGGCCACCTACGCCGAGCGGCTCGCCGTCCTCCAGGGCCGGCAGCCCGACCGCGTCTGTGTGGTCACCGGCGACGGCGTCGCCCACCCGTGGCGGCTGGTCGACGTCGCCGCCTACGCCCGCCGCGCCCGCGCGAAGCTGACCGCCTTCGTCGCCGACCCCCCGGCCACCGAGCCGGTCCCCACCCCCTACTGCAGCCAGTGCACCTGGAAGCCGCGCTGCGACGGCGAACTGCTCGCGGCCGACGACCTGAGCCTCGTCGCCGGCATGCGCGCCGACACCCGCGCCGCCCTGCGCACCGCCGGCATCACCACCCTCGAGCAGCTCGCCGCCGCCGACGACGCGACGCTGAAGGCCGCCCGCATCGGCGCGGCCACCCGCACCCGCGTCCAGGAGCAGGCCCGCGAGCAGCTGCGCGAGCGCACCACCGGCGTCCCCACCCGCACCCTGCTCCCGCCGGCCAAGAACACCGGCCTGCTCCGGCTGCCCGAACCCAGCCACGGCGACCTCTACCTCGACTTCGAGGGCGATCCGCACTCCGCCGACGGCGCCGGGCTGGAGTACCTCGCCGGCATCGGACGGCGCGACGGCAGCTTCACCGCGCTGTGGGCCCACGACCCCGCCGCCGAGAAGCAGATGGTCGCCGACCTGATCGACCTGATCCGGGCGGCCTGGCACGCCGACCGGGGCATGCACGTCTACCACTACGCCGCCTACGAGGTCAGCGCGCTCAAGCGGCTCACCGGCTGCTACGGCGTCCGCGAGGCCGAGCTCGACGAGCTGCTGCGCGCCGAGCGGTTCGTCGACCTCTATCCGGTCGTCAAGCAGTCGATGCGGATCAGCAAGGGCTCCTACTCGATCAAGAAGGTCGAGGCGTTCTACGGCCGGCAGCACACCGGCGACGTCGCCGACGCGATGGGCAGCGTCATCGCCTACGAGAAGTGGCTCGCCGACCGCGACCCCCAGCGGCTCGTGGACATCGAGCTCTACAACAAGGACGACGTCGACTCCACCCGCGAGCTGCACGACTGGCTGGAGACGCAGCGCGAGGAGCTGGAGCGCGAGTTCGGCGGCCAGGACCGCCCGCTCGTCTCGGAGACGACCGGCCCGGCCGAGCGGTCGGAAGCCGAGCTCGCCGAGCTGGCGCTGGTCGGCCGGCTGCAGGAGGCCGGGCACGACCTGCTCGCCGACCTCGTCCAGTGGCACCGCCGCGAGGCCCGCCCCGGCTGGTGGGAGTTCTTCAGCCGCAAGGACCTCGACGACGCCGCCCTGGTCGAGGACGGCACGGTGCTCGGCGGACTGTCGGCGCCGGTCGAGGTCGGCACCGAGAAGCGGTCGAAGCTCTACGCGCTCGGCTTCCCGACGCAGGACACCAAGCTGTCGGTGGGGTCCAAGGTGGTCGACGTCGACACCCGCGTCCGGGTCGGCGAGATCCGCGAGCTGGACGCCGTCGCCGGCCGCGTCGTCGTGAAGTCGACCAAGGAGCCCGCGCCGCGGGCGCTCGGTCCGGAGGGGCCGATCGACGACAAGGGCATGCGGGGGGCGATCGCGGCCACCGCCGAGGCCGTGCTGACCGGCAAGCCCTGTCTCGGGCAGGCGCTGCTGGAGCGGCGGGTGCCGGCCGACTGCCGCCGCCGTCCCGACGAGCAGGCCGGCGACGCCGTCGTCCGCATCGGACTCGCGCTCGACGGCGAGGTGCTCGCCGTCCAGGGCCCGCCCGGCAGCGGCAAGACGCGGGCGGCCTCGCACCTGATCCGCGCGCTGCTCGACGCCGGCAAGAAGGTCGGCGTCACGGCCACCTCGCACGCCGTGATCGGCAACGTGCTGTCGGCGGTCGGGCGGCCCGCGCTGCAGAAGTGCGACGAGAAGCAGGCCTGCGGCGCGCCCGGCGTGGAGTGGTCGAGGGACGGCAAGGAGGTCGCCTCGCGGCTGCTCGACGGCGACGTGTCGCTGGTCGGCGGGACGGCGTGGTTCTGGACGCAGCCCGACCTCGCCGAGGCCGTCGACGTGCTCGTCGTCGACGAGGCCGGGCAGTTCTCGCTGGCCAACGCCGTCGCGGTGGCGCGGTCCGCGCGGTCGCTGGTGCTGCTGGGCGACCCGCAGCAGCTCGCCCAGCCGTCGCAGGGCGTCCACCCCGGCGACTCCGGGCTCTCGGCGCTCGAGCACCTGCTGGAGGGCCACCCGACGGTGCCGGAGGGCCGCGGCGTCTTCCTCGACACGACCTACCGCATGCACCCGGCGCTGACCGCGTTCGTGTCCGACCTGGCGTACGAGGGCCGGCTGGAGTCGGCGCCGCTGCGGGAGCGGATCACCGTGCGGCCGGGCGGGCTGGTGTCCGGCAGCGGCCTGGCGGTGCGGTCGGTGTCCCACACGGTGTCGGCGTCGGCGGCGTCCCGGGAGGAGGCGGCCGAGGTCGCCGCCGTCTGGCGGTCGCTGCAGGGCGTCGGCTGGGTGGACGCCGAGGGCGCCGAGCGGCCGATCGGGCCGGATGACGTGCTCGTCGTCGCGCCGTACAACAACCAGGTGGCGCTGATCCGCTCGCTGCTGCCCGACGGCGCGCGGGTGGGCACCGTCGACCGGTTCCAGGGCCAGGAGGCGCCGGTGGTCGTGTACTCGACGACCTCGACGTCGGCCGACGACGCCCCGCGCGGGGTGTCGTTCCTCTACGACCTCAACCGGCTCAACGTCGCGGTCTCCCGGGCCAAGGCGCTGGCGGTGGTGGTGATGAGCCCGCTGCTGCTCGACGCCCAGGTGCGGACGCCGGAGCAGCTGCGCCAGGTCAACGCGCTGTGCCGGCTCGCGGAGATGGCGGGTGCCTGACACCGCCGGGCTCGCCGCCCTGGTCGGGGTGGCACCCGACGTGCTGGTGCGGGCGCTCGGCGCCGGCTGGACCGAGGTGCGCGGGCCGGAGCACGAGCGGTGGTTCGTGAGCGGGGAGCCGGCGCAGGTGGCGGTCGGCTGGGACGGGTTCGGCTTCACGCTGGCCCGTCCCGAGCCGCGGTGGGCCGGCAACGACCTGGTGTGGGAGTTCGCGGCCGACCGCCGGTTCTCCTCCGACGAGGTGCTGTACGAGCGGGCGGAGCTGGCCGAGGCGGCGGAGGAGGTGGCCCGCCGGCGACGGCGGACGTTCCGCTGGTGCCCGGTGTGCCGGCAGGTCAGCGGCCGCGAGCACGTGCACGACAACACCGGCCTGTGCACGGGCTGCGCGGCCGAGCACCTCGGCGTCCGGTACTGAGGACGGGGCGGCGGAGGGTCCCGGCGGGATCGCTCGGCGCGTAGGCTCCGCGCCTCACACGGGGGCCACGAAGACGCCGTAGGCGCCCCGTGCGTCCCGCTGAGTCGCCGCGGAGCCTCCTCATGGCCGACCCCACCACCAGCCCCGCCCCTGCCGACCGGCACCGGCACGCGCACCGCCCGGCGCGCCGGCGCCCCCGCGGCCCGCTGCTGCTGGCCACAGTCGGCGCCCTGGTCGTCGTCGCGGTGGCCATCGCGCTGCTCGTCGCCTCGGGGGAGCAGGACGACGACGCGGCCGCCGCCGACCGGGCCGCGCAGACCCCGGTGGCGAGCACGTCCCCGACCGTCCCGACCGCGCCGGCGCCCGCGCTGGCCGCGACCGCCGCGGAGGTGGCACCCACGCCGGAGGTCCCGCCCGAGTTCGCCACCGCGATGCAGCAGATCGGCATCCCGCTGGACCCGCACACGGGCTGGGTGCTCGCCGACGGCATCTGCGTCCGGCTGGCGCAGCCGGAGTACGACCAGTTCCGGATGTCGGAGGGAGTGGAGCGGATGTTCCCCTCCGTGTCCGACGACCAGGCGCACGACTTCGTGGCCATGGTGGCCGAGTCGGTCTGCTCCGCGTGAACCCGGCGGGTGCTCCCCGCGCCGACGTCGTCCGGCCGCAGTGCCTCACGACGGTGGCTGGGCGCCGACCACCTGGGCGACCACCGCGGCCGCCGCGTGACCCGACCGGACGGCGTCCAGCAGGGGCAGCCCGGCCCGCCAGCCGGTCAGCACGCCGGCCGCGAACGCGTCCCCGCAGCCGGTCGTGTCGCGCAGCCGTCCCTCCGGCAGCGGCTCGACCGGCACCTGCCGGACACCCGCCGCCGTGACCACCCGGGTCGGGCGCACGCCGTCGTGCACCAGCACCAGGGGCGGCGCCCAGGCCGGCCGTGCGCCGTCCAGGCCCAGGACGGCGGCCTCGTCGGCGTTGCCGCACAGCAGGTCCGGCCGCAGCCGGTGAGCAGGTCGACGTAGGCCCCGATCCCGTGGGCGGCGATCCGGGTCGCGGCGGCGACGTCCACGCTGACCGGCACCCCGCGCCCGTGCGCCGCCGACGCGACGGCCCGCAGTGCGCCGGGGAAGCGCAGCAGGTCGTAGCCGTCCAGGTGGACGACGGCCGCGTCGGCGACCCACGGGTCGCGGACGTCGGAGGGCTCCAGCCCGCCCTCCCCGCGGTCGCTCAGCAGCGTGCGCTCGCCGCCGGGGTGCACCAGCACCGTCGACAGCGGCGCCCGGCCGCGGCGCACCACCGCCACCTCGACACCCCGCGCGGCGAGCCCGGCCAGCAGCCCGTCGGCGGGCGGGTCGGCGCCGGCCCAGCCCGCCAGCCGCGTCGGCGCCCCGAGGCGGGCCACGCCGGCCGTGACGTTGGCCGGGGCGCCGCCCGCCGTCGTCGTCCGCACGACGCGCTGCTGGCCGCCGACGACCAGGGGAGCCGACAGCTCGAGCACCTGGTCGGCGACCAGCTTGCCCACCGCCACGACCGGTCCCCGCCCGGCCGGGTGCGGCCAGTCCGGGCCCGGGGAGGTCACGGCAGCACGCTAGGCGCTGATCTCCTCGTGCGTGTTCACGCCCGGGATGCGCCGCACCGAGCCCCAGCCGAAGCGGGCCCACACGACCAGCAGGCCCGCGCCGACCAGCGAGCCGAGGGTGTCGCGGAGCAGGTCGCCGTTGGTGTCGTCGTTGCTCTCCGAGAGCTGCGTGCCCCACCAGGCGTCGGACCGCCACTCGTACAGCTCCCACAGCGCGCCGACGGCGATGCCCAGGGCCGCGGTCACCACGGCGATGCCGACGTAGTGCCGCACGTGCGTCTCGTCGCGGGGGTCGGGGACGACGTCCAGCCGGGCCAGTGCGATGTAGACGACCGGGGCGGTGAGCATCGGCAGGGTGAAGTGCACCAGGTCGTCGAAGCGGACCCACTGGTCGTAGAGACCGAACGTCTCGCCGAACCCCTGCAGGGCCATGCCCAGGGTCAGCGACAGGTCGTAGAGCCGCGGCAGGTTCACCAGGCGCGCGACGAGCGTGACGCTCCCCAGCACGGCCAGGACCCCTGCCGATCCCCAGTTCCCGGCGGCCGCGTAGGCGACGGCCCCGCCCAGGACCAGCAGCCGGAGGACGTCGATGCCGTCCCGCACGACCGGCGTCCAGTCACCCAGCAGCAGCGTGCGTCGGTCCACGTCGTCGCCCTACCCGTCCCTGCCCGTTCCTGACGCGACGGTGCCCCGGCCGGGAGTCCGGCCGGGGCACCGTGCAGCGGTGTGCGTCAGGCGACGCGGCGCGCGCCCTGGTAGCTCGGCATGGAGTCCAGGCTCACCACGGCCACCGGCTTGCCGGCGGTCGAGGCGTGCACCATCTGGCCGTTGCCGATGTACATGCCGACGTGCGAGACCGGGCTGTAGAAGAACACCAGGTCACCGGGCTTGAGGTCGGCCTTCGCCACGGCGGTGCCGAAGGTCGACTGGGCCTTCGACGTGCGCGGGACGGTGACACCCGCCGCCTTGTAGGCGAAGCTGGTCAGGCCCGAGCAGTCGAAGGAGTTCGGACCGGTGGCGCCGTAGACGTAGGGGTCGCCGACCTGGGCCAGCGCGGTGTCGACGGCCGTCTGGGCCGCGCTGTTGGGCGCAGCGGCCGGCGCGGCGGCCACGGTCCCACCGGTGACACCACCCACGGCGGCCGAGGCCGGCACGGGCGCCAGGACGATGCCGGCCCCGGCGACGGCGGCGACGGCGATGCCGCGGAACGAGCGGCGAGCGGTGGACGTGCGTGCAGTCGTCATCGACGACGGTTCTCCTGTTCTCCACGATCGCCTGCCGGGTTAGCTGACGGGTTCGGACGGAGGAGTCGCCCGGCGCGACGAGTCGCGCTCCACCCCAGTGGTGCGGTGGGTCCCCGGCCCGGGTGCGGCGGGAGGCCGGCACCCGGTTAGGCGTGTCCGGCGGGTGTCACGGGGTAGGTGACGAAGGGCCCTGGCCGAACCGCGACGACGCTAGGTAGGCCTTGGTGAGCCTTCAACCGACCGTTCGGGCCGCCACGCCCGGGCGACCACGATCGACTTGACGCCGGCGTCGGTGTCCGACTCACGGGTCTGACCTGCGCCGTCGTCGTCCGGCCCCCGCCGCCCCGCCGAGGCCCTCCGCCGTGACGCGCCGCCGCCGAGAAGAAAGGACGATGCGGTGCGTCCGCACGCACCGTCAGGACGCGGCCACGGTCGGCCGACCGGATGACGCCGGGAGCGCCACGGTTGCGACGCGCGTTGACGGGGCACGGGTCCAGGGACCGACAGGAGGAGGCTCCCCATGGGGATGTTGAGGAAGCTCGTGGCTTCGGGCGTCGCCGCCAAGGTGGTGCAGGAGCTGCAGAAGCCGCAGAACCAGGCCAAGATCAAGCAGTTCATCCGCGACTACCAGGCCAAGAGCAAGGGCGGTCGCGGCGGCGGCACCGCCCGCCGCGGGTACTGATCCCGGCTCACCTCGCGACCCCCGTCCCGGACCCCCGGGACGGGGGTCGCGTCGTGTCCGGGGACGGCCGTGCTGCTAGACCCCGGGCAGCCAACGGACAGCGGACGACCACCTGAGGACGGTCGTGCTCTGCCCCGCCAGGCGGGGCAGAGCACGAGGTACGTCGCGGTGAGGTGTGGTGCGCCCGGGATCGGTGGGGTGGCGCTGCACGTCCGGGACGACGGCGTCCGCGTCGACGGCTCGAGGCCGTGGCAGCCTTCGGCGTTCCTCAGGAGGTCGACGCCGGCGGACCCAGGGGAACGGGATCGGGGCCCGCGACGATCGGCGCCGTCACCGTGCCGATCCCCTCGACCGTCACCGCGACCTCCACGCCCGGCCGCAGCCACGGGTGCCGCTCCTCGCCGTGCAGCGACCGCAGCTCCAGCAGGCAGCCGGTGCCCACCGTGCCGCTGCCGACGACGTCGCCGGGCCGCAGCTCCGTCCCCCGGGACGCGTAGGCCAGCATCTGCCCGAACGACCAGCGGATGTCGGCCCAGCTGCCGCCGCCCTGCTCGGCCCCGTCCACCGAGGCGCTCATCTGCAGCGCGTAGCCGTGCCCGGAGCGGTAGGGCTCCAGCTCGTCGGGCGTCACCAGCACCGGCCCGATCGTCGTCGCGCCGTCCTTGCCCTTCGCCGGCCCGAGTCCGACCTGCGACTCCACGCCCTGCACGTCGCGGGCGCTCCAGTCGACGAACACCGTGTAGCCGGCGATCGCCGCCTCGGCCTCCTCGGGCGTCAGGTCCGACCCGCCCCGGCCCACGACCGCGGCCACCTCGACCTCGTAGTCGAAGGCCTCCGAGCCTGGGGAGACCGGCACCGGCTCGCCCGGGCCGCGGATCGCCGCCGGGTTGGCGAAGTAGAAGACCGGCTGCCGGAACCACACCGGGGACACCTCCCGCCCGAACGCGGCCGAGGCGTTGCGCGCGTGCTCCTCGAAGGACAGGAAGTCGCGCACCGACGGCGGCCGCGGCACCGGCGCCCGCAGCACGAGCCCCTCCTCCGGCAGCACCTCGACCGGCTCGCGGTCGGCGGCCGCGGCGAGGTCGGGCAGCAGGTCGACCAGGGCGGCGTCCAGCCCGTGCACCTGCCCGTCGCGCAGCAGCCCGGCCCGCTCGGCCCC
The DNA here is from genome assembly GCF_003002915.1 of Geodermatophilus tzadiensis. Classification (GTDB taxonomy): domain Bacteria; phylum Actinomycetota; class Actinomycetes; order Mycobacteriales; family Geodermatophilaceae; genus Geodermatophilus; species Geodermatophilus tzadiensis. The sequence goes on from NZ_PVTG01000021.1 coordinate 61,751, forward strand.
GGTGGACGGCGAGACGTAGGTCACCCAGCGCACCAGCTCTCCTCCCTCACGCCCGGCAGCCGATGGGGCCGCCGTGGAACGCGACCATGTCCGGCCAGATCGCGGTCAGCGGCAGCCGCTCTCCCGGTGCTCCGCCGTCGAGCTCCGCGTACGCCCGGTGCAGGTTGCCCACCAGCCGCTCGGACTCCTGCCACGCCGCGTACGGGTTGTCCGCGCGCCGCCGCGCCGTCTCCAGCGGCGACCACCCGGCCGCGTGGCCCTCGCGGGCGGTCGAGTCGACGAACGCCGCGTAGCCGGCCAGGTCGTCGAGCAGCCGGGGCACCTCCGCGCCGCGGCACACCGGCCCGTGCCCCGGCACGAGCACCTCCGGCTCCAGCGCGCGCAGCGCCTCGATCGCCCGCGGGTACCCGGCCACGCTGCCCTCGGCGAGGAAGGGCTGGCCGCCGGCGAACGCGATGTCCCCGGCGAACGCCACCCGCTCCGCGGGCAGCCACACGACCACGTCGCCGCGCGTGTGCGCCGGCCCGACCGCGTGCAGCTCCACCGCCCGCTCGCCGAGGTGCAGCGTCATCGCGCCGGTGAACGTCACGTCGGGCGGGCGGACCTCGAGGTGGCCGTAGTCCGGCCCGGTGAGCACCTGCGCGGCCAGCAGGCCCGCGGCGACCTGGTCCTCCCGGCTGTGCGCGTGCCCCACCACCGGCGTGCCCTCGGGGACCAGCCAGTTGCCGAAGGTGTGGTCGCCGTGGTGGTGGGTGTTCACCACCGCGCGCAGCCGACCGCGGGCGACGTCGGCCACCGCCGCGAACAGCGCCCGGTTGCGCGCCTCGGTCGAGGTGGTGTCGACCATCAGCCCGGCGCCGTCGTCGCCGGTGACCACGCCGGTGTTGTTGATCATCCAGCTGCCGTCGGGCTGCACGTAGGCGAAGACGCCCGGTGCCACCTGCTGCAGCGTCGCGGCCTCGATCGCGGTACTCACCGGACCGCCGGCTGCGGGCGGTGGGCCTGGCAGAGCGGCTCCATGACGTCCCATCCGTTCTCGCGGGTGCCTCCGGCGTCGGCCGGTCCCGCGTCGGCTGCGCGCTCACTGTCCTGCACGTTCCACCGGTAGGGGCAGGGGGGCTTTCGTCAGTCGCCCTTGACGTTGACCACCTGGCGCAGCGTGTGCCGGACCTCCACCAGGTCGGCGGCGTCGGCCATGACGACGTCGATGGACTTGTAGGCATCCGGGTGCTCGTCGAGGAAGGCGTCGGAGTGCCCCCAGGCGATGCCCCTCATCCGGCGGTCGAGGTCGGCGCGGGTGAACTGCCGGCGCGCCGCGCCACGGGAGAACGCGCGGCCCGCGCCGTGCGGCGCCGACATCAGCGACTCCGCGTTGCCCTTCCCGACCACGACGTAGGACGCCGCGCCCATCGAACCCGGGATCAGTCCCCACTGGCCCGCGCGCGCGGAGATCGCGCCCTTGCGGGACAGCCACACGTCGGCACCGAAGTGGCGCTCGCGCTCGGTGTAGTTGTGGTGGCACTGCACGACCTGCGCGCGGTGCACCTCCTCGGTGAGGCCGTGTCCACTCAAGAACCGCGACAGCTGCTCGGCGACGCGGTCCATCATCTCCTCGCGGTTGAGCGCGGCGAACCGCTGCGCCCAGTGCAGCGCCTCGACGTAGGCGTCGAACTCCGGCTCGCCCTCCTCCAGGTACGCCAGGTCGCGGTCGGGGACGTCGACCCCCTTGGCCCGGGTGCGGTCCTGGGCGATCCGGATGTGCTTCGACGCCAGCTTGTTGCCGACCCCGCGCGAGCCCGAGTGCAGGAACAGCCACACGCGGTCGGCCTCGTCGAGGGAGACCTCGATGAAGTGGTTGCCCGACCCGAGCGAGCCCAGCTGCTGCGGCCAGTTCGGCGCGACGCCGTCGGCCTGGGCCGCGCCCGGCAGGTCCCGCAGCTCCCCGACCCGCGCCGCCGCGCTGTCGCGCACCTTCTTGTTGTAGCGGCCGGCCGACAGGGGGATGGCCCGCGAGATCTGCTGGTGCAGTGTCGCGAGGTCCCGGCCGCGGACGTCGTCGCCGGTGAACTGGGTGCGGACGGCCATCATCCCGCAGCCGATGTCCACCCCGACCGCGGCCGGGATGATCGCGCGGTCGGTCGGGATGACCGAGCCGACGGTCGCGCCGAGACCGAGGTGCGCATCGGGCATCAGCGCGACGTGCGGGTGGATGAACGGCATCGACGCCGTCCGCTCGGCCTGCGCCCGGGTGGTCGGCTCCAGGATCGACGCCCAGTTGAGCAGGCGTTCGCTGATCTCCTCCATGGTCCTGCCTTCCTCCTGCCGCGGGCTGCGCGCCGCCACCGCACTACCCGGCGCCGTGCCCGGTCGACCCGGCGTGCCGTTTCCGTTCCGCGGGCCCCGGGCAGGCGGCGGGGGACAGCCGGACCCCACAGTGAGGACACCGCGATGCAGGTCGGACTGAAGCTCGCCACCGAGGCCTTTCCGCCCAACGAGGTGGTCCGCCAGACGGTCCGCGCGGAGGAGGCCGGCTTCGACTTCGTCGAGCTGAGCGACCACTTCCACCCGTGGCTGGACGTCCAGGGCCACAGCGGCTTCACCTGGTCGATGCTCGGGTCGATGGCGGCGCGGACCCAGCGGATCGGCCTGGTCACCGGCGTGACGTGCCCGATCATCCGGTACCACCCGGCGGTCATCGCCCAGGCCGCCGCGACGGTGCAGATCCTCTCGGACAACCGGTTCACCCTCGGCATCGGCGCCGGTGAGCGGCTCAACGAGCACGTCGTGGGCCAGGGCTGGCCGGCCGTGCGCACGCGGCACAAGATGCTCACCGAGGCACTGGAGATCATCAAGCTGCTCTGGCAGGGCGGCTACCAGTCCTACGACGGGCAGTACCTGCAGCTCGAGGACGCCCGCGTGTTCGACCTGCCCGACCGGCTGCCGGTCATCGCCGTCGCCAGCGGCGGGCACAACGCCTCGACGCTGGCCGCCGAGCACGGCGACGGGCTGTTCGCCACCGAGCCGCGCAGCGACCTGGTCGAGGCCTACCGCGACGCCGGCGGCGCCGGCCCGCGCTACGCCGAGGTGCCGATGGCCTGGGCCACCGACGAGGAGTCCGCCGTCCAGGAGGCGCTCACGACCAGCCGCTGGGCGCTCACCGGGTGGAAGGTGATGAGCGAGCTGCCCAACCCGGTGAACTTCGACGCGGCCAGCGCCACGGTGAAGCCCGACGACATCCGCCAGCAGTTCTCCTGCGGCCCGGACGTCGACAGGCACGTGCAGCAGGTGCAGCCCTACGTCGACGCCGGCTTCGACCACATCGTGCTGCAGAACGCCGGCCCCGACCCCGACGGCTTCATCGACGCCTGCGCCGGCGGGCTGATCGAGCGGGTCCGCGCGCTCACCCCGTCGTCCTGACGCGTATCCCGGGTGGGGACGCTTGCGCGACACCTCCCCGGGTAGCCCGCCGTCCATGAGCGGGACGAGCGAGAGCCGGGTCAGCAAGGTCGAGGCGGTCGCCGTGGAGGCCGGGGGGATGGGGCAGCGCAACCTGGCGGCCGGCTCCCGGATCGGGATGCGCCTGTGGGCCGCGCAGCAGCCGAGCGAGGGCGAGCCCGAGGTGGCCCGCGACTACGAGACGGTGGGCTACGCCGTCTCCGGGCGGGCCCGGCTGCGGGCGGAGGACCAGACGCTGGAGCTGGGGCCCGGCGACTCGTGGGTGGTGCCGGCGGGGGTGCGGCACACCTACGAGATCGTCGAGCCGTTCACCGCGGTCGAGGCCACCTCCCCGCCCGCGCAGGAGGCCGGCCGCGACGCCCCGCCGTCCTGAGCGAGGTCAGGGGCGGTCGAGCAGCCGCAGCGTCGGGCGCGAGGACAGCCGCTTCTCCAGGCTGACCCGGTGCCGGCCGTCGGGGTCGTTGCGGAAGTCGAGCGAGTCGACCAGCGCCTGCATGAGCCTCAGCCCCGCGCCGCCGCCGTCGGCCGACGGCTCGCGCCCGGCGACCTCGTCCGGGTCGAAGCCGCTGCCGTCGTCGACGACGGTGATCCGGCACACCTCGCCGGCGATGGCGACCGACACCTCGTACTCGGCGTGCGCACCGGCGTGCCGGACGACGTTCGCGCACGCCTCGGTGAGCGCCAGCGTGGTCTCCTCCACCACCGGCCGGTCGATGCGCAGGTGCTCGAGCGCCTGCCGGCACAGCCCCCGCACGAACGGCACGCTGTCGACGTCCACCGGAAGACGTACGGTGAAGCTGATCTCCACCCCGGGCCTCCCCGCGCAGCGTCCGGTTACGCTCCCTGGGTCCGACCACCGCACCGAGGGAGCCCGATCGTGCAGTTCGCCGTCGACCGCACAGCGGTGCACGGACGGCCGGCGCTGAGGGTACGCGGTGAGCTCGACGTCGCCACGGTGGCCCAGCTGGCCCGGTGCGTGGAGGCCGAGCTGTCCGCCGCGCCGCGGGCGCTGGTGGTCGACCTGACCGACACCGCGTTCATGGACTCCTCCGGCGCCCGGCAGCTGGCCCGCACCGCCAAGCGCGCCGCCGAGACCGGCACCGCGCTGCAGGTGGTCTGCCCCCGCGCGAACTCCCCGGTGCGCCTGGTCATCGACCTGCTCGAGCTCGACCGGCTGGTGCCCGTGGTCGAGACCGCCGGGCTCACCGACGGGGAGGTCGGGTCCTAGGGTCGCGGCGGTGACCTCGTCCCCGCCGCCCGCCGTCCCCGACCCGGTGCGCCGGCAGGTCGACGCTGACGCGCTGGCCCGCTGCGCCGACGAGCCGATCGCCGTCCCCGGCGCCGTCCAGCCGCACGGCGCGCTGCTGGCGGTCACCGAAGCCGACCTCGCCGTCGTCCTCGCCTCGGCCAACGCCGCCGACGTCCTGGGCGTCGAGCTCACCCGCCGGACGCTGGCCGACCTGCTCGGCCCTGCCGAGCTCGACCGGCTGCGCGCCGCGCTGGCCGGCGACCTCCCCGAGGCGGAACCACTGCGGGTCTCACCCGGCGGCCGCGAGCTGGACCTGGTGCTCTCGCGCAGCGACGGACTGCTGGTCACCGAGTGGGAGCCGGTCGCCGGCGCCGGGCAGGCCGGTGCGGCCTGGCACCGGCGGCTGCCCACGGTGCTGCAGCGGCTGTCGGCGCCCACGTCGCTCGAGGGGCTGACCGGGGTGCTGGCCCGCGAGGTGCGCGCGCTGACCGGCTTCGACCGGGTGATGGTCTACCGCTTCGACGCCGAGTGGAACGGCGAGGTGGTCGCCGAGGACCGCCGCGCCGACCTCGAGCCCTTCCTCGGCCTGCACTACCCGGCCGGCGACATCCCCGCCCAGGCCCGGGCGCTGTACGCCACCCACTGGCTGCGGCTGATCCCCGACGCCCGCTACACGCCGGTGCCGCTGGAGCCGCCGCTGGTGCCCGGCACCGGCCGGCCGCTGGACCTCTCGGGCGCGATGCTGCGCAGCGTCTCCCCGGTGCACCTGGAGTACCTGGCCAACATGGGCGTCACCGCCTCGATGTCGGTCTCGCTCGTCGACCGCGGCCGGCTGTGGGGCCTCGTCGCCTGCCACTCCTACAGCGGCCCGCACCGGCCCTCCTACGCCGACCGCACCGCCGCGGAGTTCCTCGGCCGCACCGCCTCGCTGCTGCTGCACACCACCGTCGAGGCCGGCGAGCACGACCGCGCGGTCGCGGTGGCCCGGCGCGAGGCCGAGCTGGCGGCCGCGGTCGGCCGCACGCCACGCACGCCGGCGGCCGCGCTGGTCGGCGGGGCGCTGACCGTGCTCGACCTGCTCCCCGCGGCCGGGGCGGCGGTCCGCCTCGACGGGCGGCTGCACCTGCTCGGGACCACGCCGCCGGCCGAGCGGGTGGCCGCCGTCGTCCCGGCGGTGCTGCGGGCCGGCGGGGCCATCGACCGGCTGACCCGCGCGCTGCCCGGGTTCGACGACCTCGCTGCCGACGCCAGCGGGGTGCTGGCCGTCGAGGTCGGCGGCGGCCGCGGGGACTTCCTCGCCTGGTTCCGCCCGGAGTCACCGCGCGAGGTGTCCTGGGGCGGGGACCCGCACACCTCCAAGGTCACCGACGGCCGGCTCTCCCCGCGCCGCTCGTTCGCCCGCTGGACCGAGACCGTCCGCGGCACCGCCCGGCCGTGGCGCGAGCACGAGGTGGCCGCCGCGCGGGCGCTGGCCGGGCACCTCGCCGAGGCGGTGCTGGCCCGCGCCGCGGAGGACGACCGGCTGTCGGCCGCGCTGCAGCGCACCCTGCTGCTCGAGGAGCTGCCCAAGGTGCCCGGCGTCGCGCTCGGCGCCCGCTACCGGCCCAGCCAGGCCGACGTCGTCGGCGGCGACTGGTACGACCTGGTGCCGCTGCCCGGCGGGGAGCTGGCCGTGGTGCTCGGCGACGTCGCCGGCCACGGCCTGTCCGCCGCGTCGGTGACCGCCCAGCTGCGGCACGCGCTGCGCGCCGTGCTGCTGCGCGACGAGGGCCCGGCGGCCGCCCTGTCGGCGCTCAACCAGCTCGTCGGCGCGCTGCTGCCCGGCGAGATGGCCACCGCCGTCGTCGCCCAGCTCGACCTCGCCACCGGCCGGGTCGCGCTGGCCAACGCCGGGCACCTGCCGGCCGTGCACGCCGCGGGCGGCGTCGGCCGGCTCGTCACCGACGGGCGCGGCCCGGCCCTGGGCCTGCTCGACGCGGTCGGCTACCCGCAGACCGAGCTGCGGCTCGACGCCGGCGACCGGCTGCTGCTCTACAGCGACGGCCTGGTCGAGCGCCGCGACCGGCCGCTGCCCGAGGGACTGGAGGCGGTCCGCGAGGCCGTGGCCGCCGTCGCCGGGGAGCCGCAGGCGGTCGTCGACGGCGTGGTGGCCGCGCTCGACCCGCCCGGCGACGACGACGTCACCGTGGTGGGCCTGGCGCGGGTCTGATCCTCAGCCGGCGCCGCCGCGGACCAGGTAGCGGTAGGCCGGCGAGCCGGGGTCGAGGTGCTGGATGCGCAGCGGGCTGGCCGCGGTGCGCTGCAGCAGCACCGGCAGGTCGTCGGCGTCGCCGAGCTCGATGCCGGTGAGGGCGGCGCCGGTCTCCCGGTTGTCCCGCTTGACGTACTCGAACAGCACGATGTCGTCGTCGGGGCCGAGCACGTCGTCGAGGAAGCGGCGCAGCGCCCCGGGCTCCTGCGGGAACTCGACCAGGAAGTAGTGCTTGAGACCCTGGTGCACCAGGGACCGCTCGACGACCTCGGCGTACCGGCTGACGTCGTTGTTGCCGCCGGAGAGCAGGCAGACGACCGTCTGGCCGGGCTCGACGCGCACGGTGCCGCCGGTGAGCGCCGCGGTGGCCAGCGCGCCGGCGGGCTCGGCGATGACGCCGTCGACCTGGTACAGCTCGAGCATCTCGGTGCAGACCTGCCCCTCGGGGACGGCGACGAGCTCCGCGCCGCAGTCGCGCACCAGCGGGTAGGTGACCGCGCCGGCCCGCCGCACGGCGGCGCCGTCGACGAAGGTGTCGATCGCGGGCAGGTCGACCGGCCCGCCGGCCGCCAGGGCCGCGGCCATGCTGGCCGCACCCGCCGGCTCGACGCCGACCAGCCGGGTGCCCGGGCTGGCCTGACGCAGCCAGGTGCCGCAGCCGGCCAGCAGCCCGCCGCCGCCCAGGGGGAGGACCACGACGTCGGGCGCGCGGCCCAGCTGCTCGAGCACCTCGACGGCGACGGTCGCCTGCCCGACCACGACCGGCCAGGCGTCGAAGGCCGGCACCAGCGTGGCGCCGGTGCCGGCGGCGTGCGCGGCCGCGGCCGCCGCGGCGTCGTCGTAGGTGTCGCCGGTGACGACGAGCTCGACCGCGTCGCCGCCGAGCGCCTGGATGCGGGCCCGTTTCTGCCGTGGTGTCGTGCCCGGCACGAAGACCGCGCCCCGGACGCCGAGGGAGCGGCAGGCGTGGGCGACGCCCTGGCCGTGGTTGCCGGCGCTGGCGCAGACGATCCCGGCGGCGCGGGCGGCGCCGTCGAGGCGGCTGATCGTGTTGTAGGCGCCGCGGACCTTGTAGGAGCGGCCGACCTGCAGGTCCTCGCGCTTGACCCAGACGTCGGCGCCGGTGAGGTCGCTGAGGCGCTGGTTGCGCTGCAGCGGCGTGCGCTCGGCGGTGCCCGCGAGCCGGCCGACGGCGTCGCGCACGTCGGCAGGGAAGCGGGCGAGGTCGGGGCTCGTCGCGGTGCTGCTCACGGCGTCCATCCTCCCGCCGGGCCTCGCCGGGCCCCGGTGGGTGTCCCCGCCGGGTCGGTCGTGCTCTGCCCCCGATGCGGACCAGAGCACGAAGGAGGGACGGAGAGGTGTCCGGCGGTGGGTCGTGCTCTGCCCCGCCTGGCGGGGCAGAGCACGACTATGCCGGCAGGAGGTGTCGCCCCCGCCCTCGTGCTCTGCCCACGCGGAGTGGGCAGAGCACGACCGGGCCGGGGAGGAGTACCCGGCTCAGGAGGTGACGCGGCCGTCCTCGTGCACGGTCAGCCGGCCGACGGCGGTGAGGCGGTCGAGAGCGGCGGTCAGGTGCGGAGTCAGCGACGGGGTGCGGCGGCGGTGACCGAACACCTCGGCGGTGCGCACGAACAGCTGGTCGGTGGTCAGCCCGCCGTCCGCGGCCCGGCACAGCGCCACCATCGCGTTGCCGACCTCCTCCGGCGCGACGTGCTCCAGCGGCCGGCCGGCACTCGTGGCCTGCCGGCGGAACGCGGTCCAGCCGGCCCGGTCGGTGCCCTCGGGCCAGACGAACTCGCCGTCGACGGTCCCCTCGGGCAGCAGGGCCAGCAGCGCGTCGCGGCGCGCCTCACCGACCCGCGAGAGGCCGAACGCCCCGGCCGCGAGCCGGGCGAGCCGGTCCCGGTGCACGGGACCCTCGGCCTTGACCCCGGCCAGCAGCACCCGCCGCACCAGCCGGGCGGTGCGGGCGTCGGCGAGCCCGTCGAGGGCCTTGCGGTCCCCCGCCGGCTTGGGCGCCCAGGGGCGGAACGGCAGCTCGCCCTCCAGCGCAGCCGCAGCCGGGCGGCGGGCGGCCGACGGCCGGGCCGGCGCGGCGGGCGCCTCAGCGGCCGGAGCCCCGGCAGCGGGGGTCTCGAGTGCGGCGGGTTCGGGCTCGGCCAGGTCGGGGACCACGGTGAGCGTCACGGGGGCCGTCGCCGGTTCCGGCTCGGGAGCGGGCCCGGCGTCGGCCGTGCGCGGGCCGGGCAGTGCGGCGAGCGCCCCGGTGACCACCGTGTGCAGCGTCCGGGGCGGCGCGGCAGGGGCGACCGGCGCAGGAGCGGCCGGGACGCTGCTCAGCTGCACCGGCGCCGCGGCCCTCGGCGCGGCCGGAGCGGGCACCGCGGCGACGGCGGCGACCAGCCGGTCGAGCACCTCCTCGCGGTCGCGCAGCCACGACGGCAGCCACACCCGCTCGACCAGCGGCCAGCCGAGGAGGCCGCCGAGCACCTCGACGGGCAGGCCGTCGCGGTCGCCGACGGTGCCCCGCCGCGCCCACTCCGGGCCGTCGAGCAGCACGGCGAGCACCGGGGTGTCCGGATCACCGGGGCGGGCCACCGACAGGTCGATGCGGAAGTCGGAGAGCCCGACGTCGGTGCGCACCACCAGGCCGCGCGAGCGCAGCGCCTCGGCGACCTCCTCGCGGTGCCGGTCGGGCAGGCCCACCCGGCGGGCGGCGCGGGGCAGCGCGTCGGGGCCCAGCGCGGCCAGGTCCAGCCAGGCGCGCAGGTGCTTGATGCCCACCGACGACGTCTGCTCCGCGCGCAGCGCCGACGGGTCGAAGGAGGTGAAGACGACGACCTGCCGCCGCGCGCGGGTGATCGCCACGTTGAGCCGGCGCTCGCCGCCCACCCGGTTGAGCGGGCCGAAGTTCAGCGGTAGCACGCCGCGCTCGTCGGGGCTGAAGCCGGTGGAGAACAGCACCACGTCGCGCTCGTCGCCCTGCACGTTCTCCAGGTTCTTGACGAACAGGCCCTCGCCGTCGGTGCGGTCGAGCGCGGCGACCAGCCGCTCGTCGCCGGAGTCGCGCAGCAGCGACTCGACGTAGGCCCGCTGCTGCGCGTTGACGGTGACCACGCCGATCGAGGGCACCGCGTCCGGCGAGGCGGCGAAGCGGCGGCGGATCTCGGCGACGACGGCCTTGGCCTCCATCGGGTTGGTCCGCAGCAGCCGGCCGGCGCCCGCGCGGTGGAAGGTGCCGTCGACCCGCACCAGCGAGATGCCGCGGCCGTCGACGTCCGCGGAGGGCCGGCCGTGCGCCGGTGCCGGGAAGGACGCGAGCCGGTCGTCGTAGTAGTGGGCGTTGCTGAAGGCGATCAGCGACTCGTCCTGGCTGCGGTAGTGCCACGACAGCCAGTGCCGCGGCAGCCCCGCCTGCACGCACTCGGTGAGGATCGACTCCTCGTCCTCGGCGGCGGTCCCCAGCAGGCCGGCCGGGTCGTCGTCGCGGGCCGCCGTCGACTCGGCGAACGACGTCGGCGGCAGCTGCTGGCTGTCGCCCACGACGACCGCGGCCCGTGCCCGGCCCAGGGCGCCGACGGCCTCGGCCACCCGGATCTGCGAGGCCTCGTCGAAGACCACGAGGTCGAACTGGCCGGCCCGCGCCGGGAAGAAGCGGGCCACCGAGTCGGGGCTGACCAGCACGCAGGGCAGCAGCGCGGTCACCAGGTCGCCGTGCTCGGCGAGCAGCGCGCGCACGCTCGGTCCGCTGCGCGAGCGGGTCAGCTCGCGCTGCAGCGCGCCGAGCCGGTCGTCGTCCAGGCGGCGACCGGCCAGCACCGCCGCCGGCAGCGCGGCCGTCAGGTGCCGGCGGACGCCGCGCGAGGCGGCGGTGAAGCGGGCGATCGCGCGGTCGTGCGCGACCTCGTCGAAGGCGTCCAGGCCGGTCGCGGCGCGCCGCTCGGCGCCCGACACCGTGGCCAGCCCGGCCTCGAACGCGCGCGGGGCGTCCTCGGCGGGCAGCCGGCCGCTGACCAGCGCGTGGCGGGCCTCGGTCAGGCCCGCGGCGCGCAGCGGCTCGACGGTGTCGAGGAACTCCGCCCAGCGGCGCAGCGAGATCAGGCCGGGGTGGTCCAGGCCGCGCTCGGGGCGGGTCAGCGCCCAGCGCAGCAGCACGCCGTCGTCCCCGCACCACTCGGCGAACGCGGCCGGGCTGCTGTCGCACGCCCGCAGCAGCGCGGTCAGCGCCCGGCGCAGCCGGGTCACCGCGGCGGCCGCGGCGGCGTCCGGGCCGGGTCCGGCCACGAGGTAGCGGCGCAGCGCGACGGCGAACGGGCGAGCGCTGTCGACCGCGGCGCCGGCCCGCTGCAGCCAGCCGACCTGTCCGTCGAGCAGCGTCGGGTCGGTGAGCGGGTTCCAGCCGGCCGGCACCGACAGGCCCGGGATGACCGCGGCCCGCGCCACGAGGGCCGCCGCGGCCTGCTGCACCCGCCACAGCGCGGCGGTCAGCTCCGGGACGTCGCGCAGCCGCACCTGCACGCCGGGCCGCAGCACCGGCGCGAGCCGGGCGCGCACCGCCTTGAGCCCCTGCCGGCGGGTCCACCAGCGGGCGGCCTGCGCGGTCTGCGCCTGCACGTAGAGGTCGGCCAGCGGCAGCTCCACCGCCTCCGGCGTGGCCAGCTCCAGGCCGGGGTGCACGGCCCCGGAGAAGGCGGCCAGGTCGGCGAGCACCGCGGCGGTCACCGTCGTCCACCGCTGCGTGGGCACCTCGTCGAGCACGTCGAGGCCCACGCCGGGGCCGGCCAGCAGGTGGGCCAGGGCGACGAGGTCGGCGGGGGTGCGCACCTCGCGCAGCGCCCGCGACAGGTGCTCCTCCGCCGGCAGCGAGCGCACCGCGGCGTCCACCTCGAGGGCGGCGGCGTGCGCGGCGGCCAGGTCGACGCGCGCGGAGTCGACGAACGCCCACGGGTGCCGCGCCGAGGGCCGGGCCAGGTCGGCGACGTCGGGCAGCAGGGCCAGCGCGCGGCGCACCGCGGCCAGCGTCTCGGCGGGTGCGGCGGCGGCGAAGGTCAGCGGCACCGGCAGGTGCGGCACGTCGTCCCCGACGGCCAGCCGCGCCGTCCGCGACGAGTAGTAGGACAGCCCCGCGGCGTTGGGCGCGTGCAGCCGGTCGGCGTAGCGGGCCAGGGTGCGGCGGGCCGCGCGCAGGTCCTCGCCGTCGGCGGCCAGGCCCGGCTCGTCGACGGCGACCGCGTGCTCCAGCGCCGCGCGCACGCGGGCGCGGACCTCGGAGGCGCGGGCGCCGCGGTCGTGCAGGTCGAGGGTGAACGGGCCCATGCCCACCGCCTCGAGCCGGCGGGCCACCACGTCGAGCGCGGCCCGCTTCTCGGCGACGAACAGCACCCGCATGCCCTCGGCGACCGCCCGGGTGAGCAGGTTGGTGATGGTCTGCGACTTGCCCGTCCCCGGCGGCCCCTCGAGCACGAAGGTGCGGCCGGCCAGGCCCTCGGCCACGGCGCGCAGCTGCGAGGCGTCGGCCGGGACGGGGCAGGCGGCGGCGAGCTCGTCGAGGTCGGCCGGGACGGCCGGGGCCGGCACCGGGTCGACGAACGGCTGGTGCGGCGCGTGCACCAGGTGGTCGACCAGCGGGTTGGCGGCCAGCTCCGCCCAGTGCTCGTCGAGGTCGCGCCAGAGCCGGTACCCGGCGAACGACAGGACGGCGAGGTCGGCGGTGGCCTCGACGCGGAACGGCAGCCCGGCGTCGGCCAGCGCCTGGCGGAGGGTGGCCAGGACGCTGTCGACGTCGACTGCCTCGGCGTCGGCGCTCAGGCCCGGCAGCTCCAGGCCGTGCTCCTGCCGCAGCTTCTCCAGCAGACACCAGTTCGGGCTGGCGCCGGCCGTCTCGTCGGCCGACAGCCGGTAGCTCTCCGCGCCGTCGGGGGAGGCGCCGGCGGGGGCGAGCACCACCGGCAGCAGCACCAGCGGGGAGCGCAGCGGCCGCTCGTCGACCTCCCAGACCAGGCTGCCGAGGGCCAGGTGCAGGTTGTTGGCACCGGTCTCCTCGAGGACGGTGCGCGCGCGGTGGGCCAGGGCGCGCAGCCGCGGCAGGTACCCGCCCTCGGAGACGTCGGCGTGCACGGCGCCCTGCTCCAGCAGCACCTCGGCCAGCTCGCCGACCGGCAGCCGCCGGGCGGTGTCGACGCCCCGCTCCCGCTGCTCCTCGGGCAGCCGGTCGGCGGGCAGCAGGCCGACCGCCGTCCCGCCGGTGAGCAGGCCGGCCAGCGTGGCCAGGTAGGCGCCCGGGACGGTCAGCGGCAGGCCGGCGCCGGGGGTGTAGTTGATCAGCCGGTTGCGCAGGCTGAGGTCGAGCAGGGCGTTCTTCCACTGCTGCACGCGCGGGGGCACGCCCGGGCGCTCGCCGGGAGCGGGCGCGGCGTGCCGGCCGGGCGGCCGGGCGGGGTCGGCCGCGACCGGCCGGTACTCGATCACCTGGACCGCGCCGTCGGCACCCCGGGTGCGGACGGGCAGCGGCAGGATGCCGTCGCGCCGGGCGCGGCGCACGTCGGTGACGCCGAGCAGCCGGTCGGGCGCCCCGGTCAGCCAGGCGTCGGCGGCGCGGTGCAGCGCGTCGGCGTCCGGCTCGGCGTCGGGCCCGTCGCCGGTGGTCAGCAGCGTGGTCTCCACCAGCCGGACCAGGCCGCGGCCGACCAGGTCCACCAGCGGGGCGACGTCGGTGGTGGCGGCGCTCTCGGCGCTGCGCTCCTCGCGCCAGTAGCCGAGGACGGCGTGCCGGTCGGCCACCCACAGCAGCGGACGGACGCCGGCCGCCTCCAGCGCGGCGGCCAGCGTGACGACGACGTCCAGGCAGCTGCCCACCCGCCCGTCGAGCACCTCGCCGGGGGTGCGCACCTGCTGCGCGTGCTCGGCCCAGCCCGCGGGCGCCTCGCCGGCCCGGACGCCCCGGGCCCGCAGTGCGGCGGCCACCGCGGTGACGACCTCGTCGACCCGCTCCGGCCCGGCCGCGTAGCCCGGGACGCCGGCGTCGCCGGTGCCCGCGTCGAGCCGCGCCGCGGCCTCACCGAGCAGCGCGGTCACGGCCGGGTGCTGGGGCTGGACGTGCGCGGCCAGCAGTTCCAGGGCCAGCGGCACCGGGGCGGCCAGCCACTGCCCGGCGGCCAGCACCTGCACCGGCAGCGCGGTGCCGCCGACGTCGGCGCCGGCCGCGGTCACGTCGATCTCGACCGAGCCCGGGCGCTGCCGGCCGACCTGCTGCATGGCGGCGGGGTCGAGGACCAGGCCGAGGTCGCTGAGCACCGTCGTGCGGCCGGCCTCGAGGTCGACGGTCAGCTCGACCGGGGTGCCGATGGGTCCCTCGGCGTCGCGGACGCCGAGCCGCACGGTGGCGCCGGGCAGCGGGCCGCCGTGGGCGGTGAGCGCCAGCCGGGACACCACGGGCACCCCGCCGGCGGCCAGCGCGGCCGACAGCACCGGCGTGCTCGTGGCCGTGATCGCCACGCTCGCCCGGGCAGCCCCGTCGTGCGGATGCGGCCGGCCGTCCGGAGTGCCCATGGCGCCCTGTCTACCGGTCCGGACGGACCGGTCCGGTCATCCCCGGACGAGTCTGGGACGGGTGTGACGGGAGGGCCGAGACGTTGTCCGGAGACCCTGCCGCGCTGCCGAGAACGGCTCCGCTCAGCCGGCGAAGCGCTGCTCGAGGTCGGTCACCTCGGGCAGGCCGACGAGGTCGGTGAACTCCCCGAAGGTGGGCAGCCCGTCCAGCGGCGGCACGCCCTCGGTGCGCAGCCCGTCGAGCAGCGCCCGGATGCCGGCGGTCGCGGCCAGCAGGGTGCCGATCGGGTAGATGACCAGCGCGAAGCCCAGCTCGGTCATCCGCTGCAGCGACAGCGGGGGAGTGCGCCCGCCCTCGGCCCAGTTGAAGACCAGCGGCGCGACGCCGGCCAGCTCGCCGGCCACCCGCTCGACGTCGGCCTCGGTCGTCGGCGCCTCGACGAAGAGCAGGTCGGCGCCGGCCTCGGCGTAGGCGCGGGCGCGCTGCAGGGCGTCGTCCACCCCGCTGACCGCGACCGCGTCGGTGCGCGCGATGAGCACCAGGTCGGGGTCGCGCCGGGCGGCCGCGGCCGCCCGGACCTTGCCGGCCATCTCCTCGGTCGGGACGAGCGCCTTGCCGCTCATGTGCCCGCACCTCTTGGGCATGACCTGGTCCTCGAGCTGGATGCCCGCGGCCCCGGCCTGCTCGTAGAGCTGCACCGTGCGGACGACGTTGAGCGCGTTGCCGTAGCCGGTGTCGGCGTCGGCGATGACCGGGACGTCGACGGCGGCGGCGATCCGGCGGGCGTTGTCGACCATCTCCGCGCCCGACAGCAGCCCGACGTCGGGGCGGCCGATGAGCGAGGCCGTCGTGCCGAAGCCGGTCATGTAGACGGCGCCGAAGCCGGCCTGCTCCACCAGCCGGGCCGACAGCGCGTCGTAGGCCCCCGGCGCGACCAGCGGCGCCGGGCCGGCGAGCAGCTCGCGCAGCCGGGCCCGCGGCGCCCCTCCGGCCCCCAGCAGATCCCCCACGACGCCTCCTCGGTGAGCGGCCCCCGCCGACCGGGTGCGCGCGTCCCGACACGGTCGGTTGCATACACGGGCCGGTGCGGGGTGGTCCGGGTCGGGAGCAGTCTGCACCGGCCGCGACGTGCACCGCAACGCAGGAAACGGAACGCGGAGGTTCTCCGGCGACCCCTTGTGCGCACCCGCCCCCACCCCTACCTTGCATGCAATCGAACGGGGGGTGTGAGCTGTGACACGGCCGGTGACGTCCGCCGAACGGGCCCTGACGGCCCTCCGCGAGCTCATCATGGGCGGCGAGCTGGCCGCCGGCGCACGGCTCGGGGAGGTCGAGCTCGCCGACCGGCTGGGCGTCAGCCGCACCCCGGTGCGCGAGGCGCTGTCCCGGCTGGCCGCCGAGGGGCTGGTGCAGGTCGTCCCCAACCGCGGCGCCCGGGTGGCCACCTGGACCGTCGCCGAGCTCGAGGGCGTGTTCGACCTGCGCGCGGTGCTCGAGCCGCGGCTCACCGCGCTCGCCGTCCCGAACGCCCGGCCCGCCGACGTCGACGAGCTCGACGCGCTGGCCCGGCGGATGTGCGAGGTCGGCAGCCCCGGTCCCGGGCAGGACCTCGACGCTCTCGTCCCCCTCAACCGGGCCTTCCACGACCGGCTGGTGGCCCTCGCCGGGCACCCGGCGCTGGCCGCCGCGCTGGCCGCGGCCATCCACCCGCCGATCGTGCGCCGCAACTTCCTCACCTACGACGAGGAGTCGCTGCGCCGCAGCCTCGCCCACCACGGCGAGATCGTCGCGGCGCTGCGCGCGGGCGACCCGGACTGGGCCCGCGCCGTCATGACCTCGCACATCGCCAACGCCCGGGCCGTGATGGTCCGGGCGGCCCGGCTGCAGACCACCGCCACCGCGACCCCGGAAGAGGAGACCGCATGAGCTACCGGCTCGGAGTCGACGTGGGGGGCACCTTCACCGACGTCCTGCTCGTCGACGAGGACAGCGGCGCGACGTGGCGCGCCAAGACCGCCTCCACCCCGGCCGACCAGGCGGTCGGCGTGCTGCGCGGCATCGAGGAGGTGTGTGCCGACGCGGGCATCGCGATGGCCGAGGTCGCGCAGGTGCTGCACGGCACCACGGTCGCGACCAACGCGATCCTCGAGGGCAAGGGCGCCCGCGTCGGGCTGGTCACCACCCGCGGCTTCCGGCAGGTGCTGCAGATCGCCCGCTCCTTCGTCCCCGGCGGGCTGGCCGGCTGGATCATCTGGCCCAAGCCCGAGCCGCTGGCCGACCTCGAGGACACCGTGGAGGTCGAGGGGCGCATCGCCAGTGACGGCTCGGTCGTGCGCCCCCTCGACGACGACGACGTCCGCGCGCAGCTGACCCGCCTGGCCGGGCGCGGCGTGCAGGCGCTGGCGGTCAGCCTGGTCAACTCCTTCGCCGACGCCGGCCACGAGCGGCGCATCCGGGAGCTCGCCGCCGAGGTGCTGCCCGGCGTCCCGGTGTCGCTGTCGTCGGACGTGCTGCCGGAGCTGCGCGAGTACGAGCGCACGCTGACCACCGTCGCCAACGGCTACGTGCAGCCGCAGGTGGAGAAGTACGTGCGGCACCTGTCGGCGGGGCTGCACGAGGGCGGGGTGGCCGGGGAGCTGTCGATCCTGCGCAGCGACGGCGGCCTGCAGTCGGCCGACGCCGCGGTCGCCGCGCCGGTGACCATGCTGCTGTCGGGCCCGGCCGGCGGGGTGACCGGCGCGGTGTGGGTGGCCGAGCAGTGCGGCCACCGCGACCTCATCACCTTCGACATGGGCGGCACCTCGACCGACGTGGCGCTGGTGCGCGGCCTGTCCCCGCGGATCGGCCGGGAGACGAAGGTCGGCGACCTGACCGTGCGGGCCTCCAGCGTCGACGTCCGCACGGTCGGCGCCGGCGGCGGGTCGATCGCGCACGTGCCCGAGCTGACCCGCGCGCTGCGGGTCGGCCCGCAGTCGGCCGGCGCCGACCCGGGCCCGGCCGCCTACGGGAAAGGGGGCACGGAGCCGACGGTCACCGACGCCAACGTCGTCCTCGGCTACCTGCCCTCGGCGCTGGCGGGCGGCGAGATCACCCTGGATGCCGAGGCCGCGCGGGCGTCGGTGAGCAAGGTCGCCGAGGCGATGGGGCTGGACTCCCCGGAGGCCGCGGCCGCCGGGATCGTCGACATCGTCAACGAGAACATGCTCGGCGGGCTGCGGCTGGTGTCGGTGCAGCAGGGCTTCGACCCCCGCGACTTCGCGCTGGTCGCCTTCGGCGGCGCCGGCCCGCTGCACGCCAACGCGCTCGGCAGGCTGACCGGCGCGTGGCCGGTGATCGTCCCGCCGTCCCCGGGGGTGCTGTGCGCCCTCGGCGACGCCACCACCAGCCGGCGCGACGAGTCCGCGCGCACCGTGCTGCGCCGCTTCGGCCAGCTGACTGACGGCGAGCTGAGCCAGATCCTGCGCGAGCTGGCCGACGAGGCCGCCGGCCGGCTCGCCGCCCAGGGCCTGGCGCGCGAGGACCAGACGATCGGCTTCCAGGTCGACGTCCGCTACCACGGGCAGGGCTTCGAGATCCCGGTCGAGGTGGACCCCGCCTGGCTCGACGGCGCCGGTGGGGCGGGTGGGGGCAGCACAGGCGCGCTGGCCCGGCTGGGGGAGGCCTTCGACGCCGAGCACGACCGGCTGTTCTCCTTCCTCCTCGACGTCGACCACGAGCTGGTCAACGCCCGCGCCACGGTCACCGGACCGCGCCCCGACGTCGCCCCGGTGCGGTTGGAGGAGAGCGACGGCGACCCGGCGGGCGCCCTGGTCACCGAGCACCCCGTGCACGTCGGCGGCGAGCAGGTGACCGCGCGGGTCTACGACCGGGCGCGGCTGCGGGCCGGTGACGTGGTGCGCGGTCCGGCGATCGTCACCGAGATGGACTCCACGACCCTCGTCCTGCCCGGGCACGCGGCCGCCGTGCACGCCTCGGGCTCGCTGCTCATCACCCCGGAGGCGTGAACCGTGGCCCGCATCGTCGAGACCGCCACCGGCGAGGTCGAGCGGGTCGACGTCGACCCGGTCACCCTCGACCTCATCGAGAACGGGCTGCGCAACGCCCGCTACGAGATGGACGAGGTGCTGTTCCGCACCGCGCTCTCGCCCGGCATCCGCGAGCAGCACGACGAGTTCCCGCTCATCGGCGACCCCAGCGGGAAGATGGTCGTCGGCCAGTTCGGCCTGTCCATCCCCGACTTCCTCGACGGCTTCGACGACACCGTCGAGGAGGGCGACGTCCTGCTGACCAGCGACCCCTACGCCTGCGGGGCGGCGATCAGCCACGCCAACGACTGGCTGCTGGTCATGCCGGTGTTCCACGAGGGCCGGGTGGTGGGCTGGGCGTCGATGTTCGGGCACATGTCCGACGTGGGCGGCAAGACGCCGTCGTCGATGCCCACCGACGCCCGCACCATCTACGAGGAGGGGGTGGTGATACCCCCTTTCAAGCTCTACCGGAAGGGCGTGCCCAACGACGATGCGCTGCGGATCATCCTCAACCAGGTCCGCATGCCCGACTGGAACCGCGCCGACCTCAACGGCCTGGTCGCCGCCTGCCGCACCGCCGCCCGCCGGGTGGTCGAGATGTGCCAGCGCTTCGGCACCGCCACCTACCTGTCGGCCCTCGACGCGCTGCTGCAGCGCAACCACGACGCGATGAAGGTGCTGCTGCAGGCGGTGTTCGAGGAGGGCCGCACGCTGTCGTTCACCGACTACATCTGCGACGACGGCGTCGGCAACGGCCCCTACGAGCTGAAGCTCTCGCTCACCCGCACCGGCGAGAAGGTGCACCTGGACTTCACCGGGTCCTCGCCGCAGGCGGCCGGGCCGATCAACTACTACATCAACGAGAACCTGACCCGGATGTTCTTCGGGATCTACATGATCACCGTCGCCGATCCGCAGATCCTGTGGAACGACGGCTTCTACCCGCTGGTCGACGTCACCATCCCCGACGGCTCGTACTGGAAGCCGAAGCACCCGGCGGCGCTCAACGGCCGCAACCACGGCATCGGGCGGGTGTTCGACCTGTTCGGCGGGCTGCTCGGGCAGACCAACCCGGCGCTGCTCAACGCGGCCGGCTTCTCCTCCTCGCCGCACTTCATGTACTCCGGGCACTACTCGTCGGGCGAGCGGAAGGGCGAGTGGTTCCAGCTCTACTCGATCGGCTTCGGCGGCATCCCCGGGCGGCCGCTGGGCGACGGCCCCGACGGGCACTCGCTGTGGCCGAGCTTCGTCAACATCCCCTGCGAGTACCTCGAGTCCTACTACCCGCTGCGCATCGAGACGTGGGAGACCGTGCCCGACACCGGCGGCGCCGGCCTGCACCGCGGCGGCAACGGCGTCGACGTGGCCTACGTCTTCGAGGAGCCCGGCGAGATCGCCATCCACGACGACCGCTGGCTCACCTATCCCTGGGGCGTCAACGGCGGCGAGCCCGGCGCGCGCGGCCGCAAGTGGATCGACCGGGCCGACGGCACCCGCGAGGTGCTGCCGAGCAAGTGCCACGGCGTGCCGGTGCACCCGGGCGACGTGCTGCACTTCGTCACCTGGGGCGGCGGCGGGTGGGGCGACCCCCTGCTGCGCGACCCGGAGCTGGTGGCCCGCGAAGTGCGGCGCGGCCTGGTCACCCAGGCCGGCGCCCGGCGCTACGGCGTCGTCGTCACCGAGGACGGCGAGGTGGACGCCGAGGCCACCGAGACGGTGCGCGACCAGCTGCGCGCCGACCGGCCCGCGGAGCTGCCGGTGTTCGACATGGGGCCGCCGGTGGAGGAGCTGCTCGCCCGCTGCGAGGAGGAGACCGGCCTGCCCGCGCCCCGGCGTCCGGTGTGGACGGCGGGATGAACCGCTCCGCCCCCCACCGCTCGCGCGAGATCTGCACACCGGTCGCCGTCCCGGGCCGGAAGGGCGCGAGTGTGCGGATCTCGCCGCGGGGGGAGGGGCCGTGAGCGTGCCGGAGCCCGGACCGCACGGGACGGCGTTCTCCGGGCGGGTCGGCTGGGGGAGCCGCCCGGCGGTGCTGGTCATCGACCTCTGCCGCGCCTACACCGAGGCCGGCGGGCCGTTCGCGCTGCCCGACCCCGGGCCGGCGGTCGAGGCGGCGTCGGCCCTGGTGACGGCGGCCCGCGGGCGCGGCCACCCGGTGCTGTGGACGGCGGTCCGCTACACCCGCGGTCTGGCCGACGGCGGGCTGTTCGTGCGCAAGGTGCCGGCGCTGGCCGCCTTCGCCGAGGACGCGCCCGGTGGCTGGGGCGAGCTGACGCTGGCTCCGGACCCGGGTGAGCCCGTGGTGGTCAAGCAGTACGCGTCGGCGTTCTTCGGCACGACGCTGGCACCGACGCTGGTCGGCCTCGGCGTGGACACCCTCGTGATCGCCGGGGTGTCGACGTCGGGCTGCGTGCGGGCCACCGCGATGGACGCGCTCAACTCCGGGTTCCGCCCGCAGGTGGTGCGCGAGGCCTGCGCCGACCGCAGCCCGGCGCTGCACGAGAACAACCTCGCCGACCTCGACGCCAAGTACGCCGACGTCGTCGACCTGTCCGGGGCGCTTGACTGCCTCCAGCGCCCCGCGTAGACGGCGGCGCCTCCCGGGTGTCCCCCCTCGGGAGGCGCCGCCCCCTACCTCTCCCATGGTGCGGGTGTGGCCCGCGGGGTCGGCCGCCGGGCCGGGGCGGGCGCCGCCCGGCCCGGCGCCCCGCGCCACCGGTGGCGCCGTGCGACGGTCGCGGGGATGCCGAGCAGCCCCCGTCCCGCGGCGGACGGTCCCGAGGACCCCGACACCCTCGTCCTGGCGGTCCCGGCGCACCGGGCACCCCGCAGACCCGTGCGCCGGCGGTGGCTCGCCCTCGCGGCCGGGGTCGCGGTGCTGGCGGTGGCCGTGCTCGCCGTCCTCGTCGCCCCCGCCGGGGTGCCGGGCAGCGGGGGCCGGAGCGCCGTCGCCATCCCCAGCGCGACGCCGTCGGAGCCGACGCGGCAGGTGCCGCCCCCGGCCCGGCCGTCGCCGGTGACGAGCACGCCCGCCCCGCCGCCCGCGCCGGTCGCACCGGCCGCCGCGACCGCGCCGGTCCCCACGGCGGTCCCGGCGCCCGTCCCCGCACCGACGCCGAGCAGCACGCCCGCGCCGCCCCCGCCGCCGGCCGCCGAGCCGTGCGACGCGCCGGGCAACAGCGAGCACGCCCGCGGCCGCGGCGGCCCCTCCTGCCCCTGACGGGCGGGTCCCGCGGGCCGGCACCGTGCACCGGCCCTGCACCGGCGCCGTGCCAGGGTGGACCGGTGCCGAGGCGGAGCGCGGGGGTCCTGCTGTACCGGCGTGAGCCCGGCAGAGGGGTGGCGGTGCTGCTCGGGCACATGGGCGGCCCGTTCTGGGCGCGCCGCGACGAGGGCGCCTGGTCGATCCCCAAGGGCGAGTACGGGGAGGGCGAGGACCCGCTCGCGGTGGCGCACCGGGAGTTCGAGGAGGAGCTCGGCAGCCCCGTCCCGTCGGCGGAGCTGGTCCCGCTCGGCGAGCTGCGGGCCGGCGGCAAGGTGCTCACCGTGTGGGCCGCGGAGGGCGACCTGGACGCCGCCGCGATCCGCAGCAACACCTTCGCGCTGGAGTGGCCACCGCGGTCGGGCCGGGTGCAGGAGTTCCCGGAGGTCGACCGCGCCGCCTGGCTCCCGGTCGACGAGGCGCGCACGCGGCTGGTGAGGGGCCAGCTGCCCTACCTCGACCGCCTCGCGGCCCTGCTCGGCTGACCCCGCCAGGCGTCGACCTGCCGATGCCTCCCGGCGGCCGGGACCGCCGCCGGTCGGCACACGGATGGGGCCGGTGGGGCGGACGCGGGGCGTTGGTCCGTGTCGGCCGTTCCGTGTCGCCCATTGCGGTACAGGACCGCCTAGCTTCCGACGACGCCGCCGGAGACGCCGACGGCCCACACGAAGCGGGGGATTCCCATGACCACCTCTCAGTCCCCGGGCGCGGCCGCGCAGCAGCCCGCCTCCGGTGCCGCCTCAGCCCACGGTCAGGCCCCGTACGCGCCGGCGCCCTACGGTCAGGTCCCCTACGGTCAGGCCCCGTCCGCGCCGGCGCCGTACGGTCAGGCGCCGGCCCACCGCGCGTACGCCGGCCAGCCGATGCCGCCCGTCCCGGCGGGTGCCCCCGTCCCGCAGGCCGGCCCGGTCGGCAGGGTGCGCGGCACCGGCGTCGCCATCCTGTTGATGATCGTCACCTTCGGGATCTACGGCCTCGTGTGGACCTACTCAGTGCACGAGGAGATGAGGCGGCACACCGGGCAGGGCCTCGGTGGCGGTCTGGCTCTCCTCATCACCATCGTCTTCGGCGTCGCCTCGCCGTTCGTGGCCAGCAGCGAGGTGGGCAACCTCTACGAGCGGATGGGCCGGGCCAAGCCGGTCAGCGGTGCCACCGGGCTCTGGTCATTCCCGGGCTTCCTGATCCTGGTCGGCCCGCTCGTCTGGTTCGTCAGGACCAACGGCGCCCTCAATGCCTACTGGCGGTCGCTTGGGGCCGCCTGAGCCGGGCCCGCACGGACCGGCCGCGCCGCCGCACCCGCGAAGGCGCGGCCGTCGTGCGTCTCACCCCAGGTGCCACTCGATCAGCCGCTGCAGGGCCGGAGGGACGACCTCCCGGTCGAGCAGCCGGAGCACGGCCGCCCGGGTCACGGCGCCCGGCGGCGTGCGCTGCAGCACGGCGCCGAGGACCCACGCGAACGGGATGTCCGCCGGCAGGACCTCCATGAGCACACGTGCCGTGTCCAGGTCGAGTGAGCCGTGCGGGTAGGCCGCCTCGGCCGCGCGCCCGGCCCAGCGCTCCACCGGTGTTCCGCCGTTCCCGGCGCCGAAGGAGACGGCCGCAAGGAAGGCCGCGGCGCGCTCCAGCGGCGTGACATCCGTCCCGCGGCGCACGTGGAGCCGGTGGGCCGCTCGTTCCCACTCCACCGGGCCGGTGCGCTGCAGCGCTGCCACGGTGAGCGGCCCCACCGGGAGGGACCGGTGTCCCAGCCACTCGTGCGTCGCAGCGGAGAGCACCGTGCCGGGCAGTCCCCGGCCGTCCGTCAGCTGCGGGGCGACCTCCAGTTCGGGCACCAGTTCCTCCCACAGCCAGTCGGCGACCGGCTCCCAGCCGTCCCGGAGCGGATCGGTGGAGCGGTCCAGCACGGCCGGCACGAGGACCTCGCGAGCCAACTCGGCGATCTGCCGCCTGTCCTCCGCGAGAGCGGGGGAGTCGTCAAGGAGCGCGGCCACGGAGAGGAGCGACGAGGGGAGGTCGCCGGCCTCCGCCTGGCGCTCGCGCGCCCGCTCCCGCGCCGTCTCGACACCGCGGCGGACCGCGCCGGAGAGCCGGAACCAGGTCCGCGACAGCGACTCACCGGCATCGGCCGGCACCCGGCCGCGCGCCGTCTCCCACCACGCGTCCGGCCGGGCGGAGGGCGCCGCGACGACCGGGGGCGGCGCGTGCTCCCGGACGAGTTCGAGGACCCGCGTCACCAGAGGCGCGCCGACGGGCACCCCCGCGGGCCACTCGTCCCGGGCCAGCGCCGCGGCGTCGGCGGTGAGGTCGTCGGCGTCGTCGAGCAGCAGGACCGCCGCGGCCAGCGCCCAAAGCGGCCGGCGGGCGCCGGCACCGCCGACCTCCGCGGCCAAGGCGTCGACCCGCCGCGCGACCTCGGGCAGCAGGTCGAGGACGACGACCGTCTCGGCCAGCCGCGCCCACGGCCCTGCGGACACCGCCGTGCCCGACCGCAGCACCCACCGGTCCCGGCCGCCGCGCACCGGCTGCTCGCGGTCCCCGAGCACCGTGGCGCCGAGCTCGGCGATCGCGCCGACAGCGGAGGCGTCGGCGCCGGGGACGCCGGCCAGCGCGAAGGGCAGCGTGCCGGCCGGGCGCGGGGCGACCAGCCGCTCGTAGGTACTGAACGGGAGCAGCCAGGTCGCCACCGGGAGGAGCAGCCGCCCGACCAGCCACGCCCAGTGCGCCGCGGCAGCCGGCTCGTCGCCCACCACGAGCAGCGGGCCGCCGCTGCGCATCGTCGAGCTAACGGCGGCCAGCACCACTTCGCGCTGGTCGGGATGGGCGCGCGCGAACGCGGTGAGGCCGGCGTCGTCGAGCGACCCGCGGCGCAGGTCCCGGCCCGGTCGCGGACCAGGGTCCATCGACCAGATGTCGGCGTCCCACAGGTCGGCGGGGCGCAGCACGGCGCTACCGATCACGGACGGGTCGACCAGCAGCCCGGCGAGCCGCAGGCGTAGCGCTCCAGAGGCGTCGGGGCGCCCGGCGGTGGTCGCGCGCAGGCACACCAGACCGTCGCTCCCCGGCGGCGAGAGCGCCAGCCGGTATGGCCGGTCGACGTCGCCGAGCCGCCGTGGGACCGCCGACGCCGGCGGCAGGGCGGAGGGTCCGTCGGCCAGGACCCGGTGGACGATGTCGTCCGGCAGGTCGCGGGAGACGACCTCCGGCTGCCACCGGAGCGGCTCCGCCGTGCCGGGCCGCCACACGGCGCTGCCGACGACGTGGCCGCGGACCGGCCCGCTCACGTCCGCGGCTTCGACGACGGCCGCTTCACCGATGCCACCCGTCGGGCCCACGTCAGCGCGTCCTCCCGCCAGGTGTCCTCGCGCCGCCTGCTGTCCGGCGAGGCTGTGAGCGGCTTGCGCGGCGCCAGCTCGGTCAGCACCCGCACTAGCGCGGTCACATCGGTCCGGGGGTCACCGGTAGCGAGCAGCCGTCCGGCGACCGTCTCAGCCCACCGCGTGTGCCGCTCCTCCCCGGCGTCGGTGAGCCACCCGGCGGCCCAGTCGTCGCGCGGCCACAGCCGGGCACGGGCGCCGCGGCAGAGCAGGTGCGCGGCGAGCTCCGTGCGGGCACGGGGATCGGTCTGTCCGGCGTCGAGGAGGGCCCAACCCTCGCCCCACGGCATGCTCTCGTCCCAGGTGGACCTGGGCAGCCTCTCCATGGGCAGCACCCGGACGTCGACGCGGAGCAGCGCCTCGGCCACCGGGGCCCAGGCCACGCGGCGCGGCGCCGCCGAGCCCTGTGCCGCAACGACTAGGGGGATCAGCTGCGTCTGCGCGGTCACCAGGACCTCGCCGGGAACGGCCGGCGGGGCGACCGGCACCCAGCCGGGGACGGCCCGCAGCTCCACCGTCGCGGGCACCCCGGCCGCCGGCTCGGCGCCCGCATACCGCTCGACCAGCCGCTTCAGCGTGCCCGGCACGGTCTCGCGCTCGCCCAGACGGGCGACCGCGGCGCGCGTCGCAGCGGTGGGCGAGGGGTTGCGCTGTAGCACCGCGGCCAGGGCGTAGGCGAACGGGATGGTTGGCGGCAGCACGTCCATCAGGACGAGCGCGGTGGCCGGGTCCAGGGGCGGCCGCTTGTAAGCGTCCTCGGCCGCGCTGTTGGCCCAGCGCTCGATGGGCGCCCCCTCGTTCACCGCCGCCGAGTGCACGGTGGCCAGGAAGGCGGCGGCCCGTTCCAGCGGCGTCAGGTCGTCAGCCCTGCGCACGAAGAGCCGGTACGCCGCCCGCTCCCACTCCACCGGGCCGATGCGCCGCAGTGCGGTGGCGTCCAGCGGCCCCGCCGGCAGCGACCTCGGCCCCAGCCACTCGT
The DNA here is from genome assembly GCF_003002915.1 of Geodermatophilus tzadiensis. Classification (GTDB taxonomy): domain Bacteria; phylum Actinomycetota; class Actinomycetes; order Mycobacteriales; family Geodermatophilaceae; genus Geodermatophilus; species Geodermatophilus tzadiensis. The sequence continues at coordinate 87,899 of NZ_PVTG01000021.1, forward strand.
GCGTGGCCCGCGAGAGGTTCTGGCCCGGGAGCTCCCGGCCGTACTCCAGCTGCGACGTCGCGGCGAGCACCGGCACCAGCTCGCCCCACAGCCAGGCCGGCACCGGCCGCCACGCGAGCCGTCCGGGGTCGAGGTCCGGGTCGAGCAGCCGGGGCACCAGCAGCTCCCGCGCGAGCGCGACGGCGGCGTCGCGGTCGGGGCCCGCGGTCCCGTCCATCAGCGACGCCACGGCCAGCAGCGCCCGCGCCGGGTCCGGCGCATCGGGCACCCAGGCCAGTGCGCCCGCGATCGCGGCGTCCAGCGCGGCGCGCGCCGCGGGGGCGACGTCGAGCTGCTCCGGGAGCGTGTGCCGCAGCCGCTCGAAGGCGGCGGGGGAGGCGAGGGCTTCGGTCAACGGGCGCAGCCGTGCGCGCTGGGCCATCGGGGCGGCGGAATCGGACTGGGCGCCCCGCAGGACGCGGTCGACGGCCCGGGCGCCCGCCGGTGCGTGCCGGCCCACGCTCTCCAGCAGCCGCTCGAACAGGTCGTCCGCGTCGAGGCCCGCCGGCCAGTGGTCCGCGACGACGTCGGCGGCCGCGGCGCCGAGGAACTCCGCCAGGTCCTCGTCGAGGAGGACCGCGGCGCCGAGGGCCCACAGCGGCCGGTCGAGGGTCGAGGACCTCACCCGCGCGGCCAGCTCCTCCACCTGATCGGCGACCACCGGCAGGAACTCGGAGGTGATGACCGCCTCGGCGAGCCGGGCCCACGGGCCCGCCGCCAGCTCCGTCCCGTCCTGCAGTGCCCAGCGGCCGAGCCCCGCGGCCGTCGGCTGCCCGTCGTCCCGCAGCACGGTGAAGGAGCGGCCCGGTAGCGCCGCCGCGGCCGCGGCGTCAGCGGCGGGGACCCCGACGACGGCAAACGGCCAGCCTGCCGCCCCGCGGGCGTCCCGCAGGCGTTCGTAGGTGCTGAAGGGCAGCCGCCACGCCGACGCTGGCAGCAGCAGCCGGCCCACCAGGTGCACCCAGGTCGCGACCGAGGCGAAGGACCGGTCACCGACGACGACGAGCGGCGCCTGGTCGACCACGAAGCGCTCGACCGCGGCCAGCACGAGGCCGAGCTGGTTGGGGTGTGCGCGGGTGAAGGACGTGACCGTGGCGTCGTCAAGCGGACGCTGGCGCACCGTCTGCAGCTGCCCGTCGGGCCGGCTCTCCTCCGCCGCGCGCGTGCCGAGGGGGCGCAGCCACAGGTCGGCGTCCCACAGGTCGGCCGGGCGGACGGGCCCACGCCCGTCCGAGAGCCCGTCGGGGGAGACGACCAGCCCGTGGGCGAAAAGGTTGGGCCGGCCCGAGTAGTCCGGTCCGGCCGCGACGATGTGGCTCAGGCAGGCCGGGGCCTCGGCGTCGTCCAGCGGGTCGAGGCGCAGGCAGTGCGCCAGCGCGTCGACGTCGGCCTTCGAGGCGAGCTCCGGCAGCGCCGGCGGCACGAATCCGCCGACGTTGCGGGCTGCCGCGCGGATGACGTCGTCGGGAAGCGACTCGTCCTTGCTGACGGCCGTGACCTTCCAGCCAGCGGTGGTGTCGAACGGGCCGGGCCGGCTAGAGGCGGTGTAGGTGAACTGCGCGCGCAGCATCGGAAAACCTCAGCGCGCCGGCCAGCGGCTGGCCACCAACCAGCGCAGCGGGTCAACGACGCGGAACGACGACAGACCGAGATCAGAGAGTGTCACGTTGTCCGCGGGGGCGTCCCCGAGCGCGGACAGCCCGAAGTACTCCACCCGGGCGAACGCGTTCTCGGCCGCCGTGACGAACCGGAGGGCCCCCAGCCGCAGCAGCAGGCTGCGAGTCTCCTCGTGTGTCTGAAACCGGTCGAAGGGGTCCAGGCGCAGCGTGTCGGGCGGCGTGCGGTCGTACATCAGCGGTGAGCCGCCGTTGAGCGCTCCGGACAGGTCGGTGCCCGGCGTGGCCACCGCCTCGTGGATGCCGTCGAGCTTGCTCACCGCCACCAGCAGCGGCATCTCCAGCCGGCCGGGCGCCTGTGTGCGCCGGCGGATCTCGGTGATGATGTTGTTCAGCACGGTCGGCGGGTTGCCGGCCACCGGCGGCAGGACGATCTGACCGTCGAGGAAGGCCTGGACCTCCGGGATCTGCAGCGGGTCGAGCAGGAACAGCAACGCGTCGGCTCGCGCCATCGTGGGCCCGTAGGCGGACAGCGCGTCCGGGCGCTCGGCGTCCTCCCCGGCGACGTCGTAAAGCGCGAGCGTGCGCATGCGGCCGCCCCAGTGGTCCAGCGCCATCAGCATCGGGGTGAGCAGTTCCGGGTTGCCCTGCACGGTGCCCGTCGCGGACAGTGAGCGGCCGGCGGTGAGGGACTCCCGCAGGACCCGCAGCCGGCCCTCGGTCTGTGAGTCGAGCGGCGTCGCCGCGGCGCCGGTGGCCGGTCCCCACACCTTCTCGATCCAGTCGCACAGCCGGACGATGAAGGTCGTCTTCCCGGTGCCCTTGGCCCCCACGACCGTGACGCTGACCGGGTCTGTGGTCGCCGCCTGCGTCTGCAGCGGCGAGTGGCAAACCTTGCAGACCACCTCGCGCGACGGCGTCGAGCAGGTCGGGCAGGCGACGCTGTCCATCCCGGTGACCGGCGAGGCGAACAGCGGTCGAGCCGACGTGGACTCGCTGCGGAAGCCCGACAGCACCAGGTCGGGGGTGGGCCGGCAGGTGCCGGTGCAGCGGAACACGTGCGGCAGCTCGTCCTGTTGCGACGCGCAGGTCGCGCACCGCACCTGGCCCGGAGCCAGCGGCAGCGGCCCGGGGGCCGGCAGGCGCCCCGCCGTCGGCGGGTCGACCACCACCGACCACCCAGCCTCGGGGTGGTAGGCGAATAGCCGGCAAAAGCCGGGCGTCTCGGCCGGCAGATCGGCCACCTGCGTCCACTGGTGCGCCACGACCGCCCCGCGTGGGATGGCGATCGGCTCGGGCCGCTCGACCCAGTCCATGCCGTGGAGCGGCATCCGGTCCTGCCGGGTGACCAGAGCAACCTGGAAGTCGGGCCACTTGCGTTCGGTATATAGCAGCAGTTGGCGACGGCGGCTTATCCGGCCCACCCGCTCGATCCGGTACCCGAGCACCCATCGGCCGGGGTAGGTGACCACCGCGGACGGTCCGAACGTCCAGTCGCCGGCGGAGCGCACCGACCCGCGCAGGTGCAGGTCGCAGCCCTCTACCGGGAGCTGCTCGAGCCGCAGCCCCCCGAGCCGGTCGTAGTCCTGCTGGGAGATGCGCACGGCCGGGGTGCCGTCGGGGCCAGCACCGATGCCGCCACGCTCCACCTCGACGAACGCTGCGCCCACGGGCCAGGCGAAGCGCAGGAGCTGCCAGCCCACCCGCTCGGTGACGGTCACGTCGCGCGGCTGCCCGAGCACGTCGACCACCGCCGCCGGGCCGACGGCGGCCTGGTCGCCTACCAGCGTGACCGGCGTGTACGCGCGCCGCGCACCATCCGCCTGCCGGAAGGGGATGCTGGGGATCATCGACGCCGGCCCGTCGGCCAGCACCGGCTCGCTGACCGGGTCGCCGATCGGCAGCGCGTCGAGCTGGCCGCGGCTGATCACCCGGCCGGTCGCAGGGTGCTGCGGCTTGTCGTCGGTTTGGTAGACGACCACGGTGCCCAGCGCCGGCGTCGTCCAGCGCAGCTCGACGCGGGCCATCGCCGACTCGCCGGCCACCGTAGCGGTCAGGTCGGTAACCGGCTGCGGGGTCGCCGGGATCGTCGCCTCGGCCTCGATGCCCTGCGACAGGTGGGTGGTGCCGCCCTCGGCGAACTGGGTGAGCACTCGGTACTCGTAGCGGCGGCCGGGCAGCACGGCGGTGTCGCGGGCGAACGCCGGCGTGCTTTCGATCTCCAGGCCGGCGTCGAACAGAGGCGGCAGGGCCTCGTCGGGCCGGCTGCGCAGCACCCGCACCCGGCTGACCCCCTGCGGCGCGGTCCAGCTCAGCACCACCGCGTCGGGGTGCACGCTCACCCGCAGCCCAGCCACCTCCGGTACGACGCGCCCAGCGGCGTGGTGCACCGGCTGCACCGACGTCAGCGCCGCGTCGTCGTCGGCGGCGTAGCTGAACACCGACACGTAGGGCCCGGTGCCGGCCGGCAGCGAGGCCCGCGGGGACGGCGTCACCAGCACACGGTGGCCGGCGCTGGGGCGCGACGGGATGCCGGTGGGCGAGGAGACGAGCAGGTAGACGACGGCCTCGCCAGGTGCATCGAGGGCCGGCCAGGAGACGTCGACCGTGGCGTCGTCGACGCGGCGGAAGGACACCCGGTGGTCGCGGGTGGACCACTGGTCGACATCGTTGGAGAGGGCCTCCGGGCCGGGCAGGCCGCTGTCCCCGCCAGCAGGCTCGGGCACGGCGGCAGGCGGCGCGGCCGGGGGCGGTGCGGACGGGGTCGGTGCGGACGTGGATGGCGTAGACAGGGGTGATGCGGACGGGGACGGCGCGGACGGAGGCGGCGGGACGGTGGCGGCCAGTGGTTGCGAGTCGCGCACCGGCTCCAGCGGCGGGGTCGACTGCTCGGGAGCCGGAGGCACGGGAGTCGGGGGCCCAGGGGCCGGCGGGACGGGCACCGGCCGGCGCGGGGCTGGTGGGGTGTGCTCCGGGGAGAGCCCGGTGCGGGTCCGCCGGGGCGCCGTAGGAGCGGCGGGCGCCAGCGGGATGCTGTCGACCACCCGGTCCGCCGGTGCGTCGTCGACCCGGGTCAGGAAGTCCATGGCGCCGCCAGCCGGCGCTCCCGCAGGAGCTGCGGGTGCCGCGCGGCCGGGGGCGCCGCCGGTGTCGCGGACCAGCTGGGCCAGCGCCTGCACGGAGGCCGGGGCCAGCGTGATGCCCTTGCCGCGCAGCAGCTCGGCGAGCTCGTCGGGGTCCCCGACGCGGGACCGGGCGACGAGCAGTAGTACACCGTCGCTCGCATCGGGAGCGACCCCGTGGTGGTCACGCGCGGTACGCAGCTCGTTGTAGAGGGCTGACGCCACTGGAACTCCTCGTGTGGTGCGGGGACGGGGTGGCCGGAGGGGGCCTTCCGAAGGGGACGCGCGGGTGGACCGGGAACAGGCCCGGGCGTGTCGATGCTCTGCCAGACTGCGGCGGCGTCCGGCCGGGGAGCCGGGGGGCGGACGAACCGGAACCGGAGGGGGAAGCTACCCGATGACGGTGCTCATGACGGTCAACCAGCGGGAGGCGCTGTCGGGGGCCCAGTGCCGGGTCGAGTGGCAGGGTCTGCGGCCCGGGGACGAGGTCGGTGCGCACCTGGTAACCACCTCCGGGCAGCGCCTGGACTTCCCGGCGACGCAGGTCCCCGGACTGCGCCGGCAGCCGTGGTCGGAGAACACCTGGCTGCTCGACGCCGACGCGCTCCCCGCGGGCTGGCAGCGTCTGGACATGGTGGTCAGGAGCCCCGCCGCGCACTCGCTGTCGCTGTTGCTTGCCGTGCGCTCTCCCTCGCCGGCCGCCGCCGAGCAGGTGCTGCAGCACCCCGGCGTGGACGCCGTCGCCGGCACGGAGACCGCGGTACTGAGCCTGGCGGAGGTCGACGGCGGCTACGCCGTCGTCCCCCAGCAGTCGCCCTACGACGCCACACGCGACCCGTGGGGGCGCGGCGGCATAGCGCCCACGCTGGTGGAGGTCCCCCCGGCGCTGCGCGAGGCCAGCGCGTTGGCCGGCCACTCCGGCTTGGTGGGCAACGGCGTGCCGGTGACGGCGGTGCTCGACCTGTCCGCGTCGATGCGCCCGCGGCTGGTCGCCGGAACCGTCGCCAGCGTCCTCACCGCCGTGCAGGCCCTCGCCGCCGCCGCCGACCAGCCCGCCGTCACGGTGGTGGCGGTCAGCGACCGGCCGCACCCGCCGCGAGAGCTCGGCCTGGCCGACGACCCCGAGGAGTTCGTCCGCGCCTGGACCCGCGACATCGGCCTGCGCACCGGGTCCGCGCCGGTCGCCGCCGCCGGCGCCGGTCGGCCCGGCCTCGTCATCACCGTGACCGACCAGGAGGGCGGCGCCGCGGCTCCCGGCTACCGCGTCGTGCTGGCCGCCCCCGAGCAGGGCCGGGCGGTCACCGCGAGCCGGGCCGGCACGGTCGTCGTCCCGGAGCCCCGGCCCGATGCGGTGTCGGTGGTCAGGGCTCTGGCGCACGCGTCCTCACCAGCCGCCTGAGCCCGGCCGGGTACCGGCCGGCCCGGTGAACGGGTCGGCCGGGCCGGCGAACAGGTCGGCCGCACCGGTGAACGGGTCGCTCGACCTGGGGAACCGCGACGCAGGCGGACCCACGGCGCGGGGGAACGGCGAGGCGAACGGGTCGCCCGCGGCATGGGGGAGGGGCACGCCCGGCTGCGGCAGGCCGGTCATCAGGGGCGCCGGGACGCCGGAGCGGTTCCCGGTGAGCAGCAGCACGGTGCTCCACGCCAGCAGGACGACGGAGAGCCCGAGCACCAGCCACCACGACGTGCCGACCTGGACGGAGGCGTCGAGGGCGTCGGCCAGGCCGGTCGAGTCGGCGAACACCCGGAGCGTGTCGCCGACCAGCAGCGCTGCGGCCGCCCACAGCAGCCACCACGAGGCGCACCAGGCGACCGCGAGGGCGGCGATCCGGCTCGGCCGCCGCCACGCGAGCGCGGCCGCAGCGAGCAGGACGACCACGGTGACCCCGGTGACCGTGGCCAGCCCCAGGTCGCGGACGGTCAGCGAGATCGCGCCGGAGGCCACGGCCAGCCGCGTGTCGCGCAGGCCGGTGACGACGACCACCGCGACGGCCCCGAGCACGGTCAGGGCGACCGCGGCCTCCCGCGCGCCGCGCGCCGGCCAGGGGCCCGGCAGCCGGCCGTGCAGTCCGGCTGTGCCGCCCCGGCGGACGACGTCGACCACCAGCAGCACCGCCGGGCCGATCACCGGGACCGCCGCGCCGAGCAGCAGGCCCTGCCAGGCCGGGCGGCCCAGCGTGGCGGCGAGCGCGGCCCCGGCCAGCCCCCAGAACACGGCGGTGGCCAGCCAGAGGAGTCCGAAGAGCTGGCCGGTCAGGGACAGCAGGTCCCACAGCACGGCGGTCAGCTCCTCGTCCCGATGGCGCCCGACGACTGCGTCTGCGGCCCGGGCACCTCGGGGGCGGACGGGGTAAAGTGCTCGACCTGGTCCAGCGTCAGCTGCCGGGTGAGGTCGAGCCGGGCGACGAAGCGGTCCATGCTGTGCCGTCCGCCGGGCGGGACGACCCGCAGCTGGGTGGCCGCGCCGGGTGGCACCGGGACGCCGACCGCGGCCAGCACCGTGGACTCGACCTGATTGGCCAGGTCCACCGCGCCGGTGGAGCTGAAGCCATCCCGGTCGAGGTGCGCCACCGTGCCGAGCACCGGGGAGAGGAAGACCGGGCCGGGCACCGTCTCAAGGCGCATGCCCGCGGTCACCGTCACCGTCGGGTGGACGACGGCCAGCGACCACTCCAGCCCCCGCTCGGCGCCGAGGCGGGTGAGCCAGTCGACCAGCCGGGCGTCCGCGGCTGCGGCGGCGGCGCGCCGGTCCTCGGGGGTGCCCAGCGTGCGCACCAGCTCCGGGAGCGGCCCCTGGTCGGAGTAGCCGGTGTCGCTCCAGACGGCGCGGTGCTCGGCGCGCCCGTAGCGCTGCGAGCGGGCGGCCAGGGCGGTCTCGATCCGGGCGTGCAGCTGCGCGCCCAGCCAGCCGACGTGCACCTGCGCCCGTCGCGCCTCGTGCACGAGCTGCGCGTGGTCCTCCGGTAAGAACCCGGCCGACCCGACCGCCACCGACAGCGGCAGCGCGCCGGACAGCCCGGTCGGGTACGCCGACTCCTCGTCCGCCGTCCCGGCCGCGCCGAACGGGTCGTGCACGACGTGGGAGAGCACCCGGGTCCACAGCCGGCTCTGCCGGTAGAGCACGCCGAGCCGCTGCACCTCGCGGGCGACGTGGGCGACGTGCTGCTGCGCCCACGCCCGGCGGGCCCGCCGCTCGTCCCGCTCGTGCAGCCAGGTGAAGAGCTCCTTCTGCCGCCGCATGAACACCAGCGCGGAGCCGACGAACCACACGAGGAGCAGGAGGACGGCGAGGAGGCCGCCGATCAGCGGGGAGAGGACGTCCCCGACGACCAGCCCGACGACGAGCAGCAGTGCGACCACCACCGCGGCCAGCGCGCCGAGGACGAAGCTGCGGGTGCGCCGTTGGGTCTCGAGGATCCGAGCGGGCGGCTGGTCGTCGCCGGTCTCGTCGGCGCTGCCGATCGCCTCGCCCAGCGTCCGACGGGCCTGCTCGAGCTGCCACGACAGCGCCGAGCCCAGCGCCCAGGTGAAGCTGCGCTGACGTCCCATCCACGCCCCGAGCGAGCGCAGCGTCCCGTCGAGCACGCCGTAACGGGCGGGATCGCCCGGTCCCGAGGCGGGCCGGTCGCGCTCGGCGACGAGCAGCCGCTCGGCCTGCGCGGCCATGTAGGGGTCGTCAGGGTGCACCGCGAGGGCGCCGACCTCGGGCAGCGCGCCGACCGGCAGCCGGTGCACCGGCTCGTCGGGGGACGGGACGACGGCCTCGGGCCGGTCGAGCACCTGCCGGTCCTGGCCGAACTGGGGCATGTGCACGGCCGGGTGGACGGCCGAGCCGTCGGCCAGGCTGACGCCCACCGTGGTGACGTCGGACCAGAAGGTGCCGGCGTCGACGGTGCTGGTCTCGGTGCCGGGGGAGACCTGCGCTGCCAACCGGGTCGCCTCGTCGATGAGGACGCTGATGTCGTCCTCGTCGGCGGACTGCGGCGCCCGGTCGGCGGGTCGCACGCCGAGGACGAGGACCTCGTAACCGGAGCGGTCGCCGAAGAGCCGGTCGTTGGCCCAGCCGGCGATGCCGCTCGCGGTCCGGTGCAGGACGCCTGCGACCCACGCCGCCGGGGCGTTGCGGATCGCCGCCCACAGGAAGGACAGGAACATCCGCACCGCCTGCAGCAGCCCGACGCTCCGCTTGGGCGGCGACTGGTAGGGGGGCGGGGCAGCGAAGGTGGTGAGGTCGCGGTGCAGACCCAGGACGGCGGTCGCGGCGGCCTCCGCGGCGGGCAGCGCCTGCACGTCGGGGACGTCGGTCAGCCGGTCCCCGCGTTGGGTGCGGGCCCGGGGGAGCGTCCCCTCGGCTCGGTACACCTGCTCGGACAGGCCGGTGAACACCGCCTGCGAGTCCAGGGTGCGGGCGTAGGCGCGGGCGACGGTGACCTGCGTCCCCGGCCAGACCTGGGTGCCGTCGAGGGGCGCCTCTGCCATCGCCGTCCAGAGGCCGGCGACCGTGGCGAGGCCCGTGGCGGCGTGCGCGGCCAACTCGTCGGCCGGCACCGGACGGCTCACCGCCGTGGGGCTCTGCCCGTCGCGCGCCTGCAGCAGCACGTTGGGCCGCGATCCCACGACGGCGTCCTCGGGCACCGGCGTGCTGCCCGTGGCGGGCACCAGCAGGTTGACCAGCGGTGCCGTCCCGAGGCCGATCCGGTCCAGCAGGGCCAGCGATGCGGAGGTCACCGGGACCGCGGGCACCGGCTTCTCGCCGGCGCGGTCGGTGAACACCTGCAGCAGCAGGACGCGTGCCCCGGTGATGCCGGAGACGGCCAGCCACTGCTCGGCTGGGGAGGTCCGGGTGCCGTCGCGGTCGACGACGGTCAGCAGGGGTGGGCCCGGGGGCTGGTCGAGGTCGATCCACACGGACGGGCCGAGCAGGTCGGCGGCGGTCCAGTCGCGGACGACCTCGCGCACGTCCGTCGCCGCGCCGCTGCCCAGCCGGGCGAGGACGACGGTGGTGGGACCGGCGGGGGCGGTCACGCCCGGGTCCCCGTGATGCCGCGGGTGGCGGTGGGCACGAACGACGCGCCGACGTGGTCGGGCAGCTCCAGATTGGTCAGCACCTGGGTGCTCGCCGTCACCAGTTGCGCGGCGATCTCCCAGTCGCGCGGCACCTGCCAGAAGTTGTGCGCGGTGACCGAGCTGAAGTCGCCGCGCGCACCGGGCACGGCCGGGTCCGGCGGGAGCAGGCTCGTGGCGTCGTCGCGCAGCGAGGCGCACCAGTCCCGGGCCTCGGCCAGCCGCTGTTCGGCGGTCGAGGCGGCCGCCGGCTCACCCCAGGGCAGCGCACCGCTGCGGGTGCGCCCGTCCCGGATCCACGTCAGCAGAGCCTCGTTCGGCTGCCGCTCGTCGGCCGACTGCAGGTACCGGCCGAGGTGGAACAGGGCCTGGTAGGGCCGCAGCGCCGGCAGCTGCGTGTCGCTGTCGCACAGGGCGAGGGCCAGCGGCAGCGACTCGACGGCGGCGGCGAGCAGACCCCAACCCGGCGCATCGCGGGCCGGGTCCTCGGCGCCCAGCAGCGGGTGCGGGAGCCGGGTGAAGGTGCGCAGCTCCTCCGACCACACGGCGACGCCGCCGTCGAGGATCGGGCCCTCGCCGGGGCGCAGGACCTCCCCGGTCAGCCGGCCGACCACCCAGCCGGTGACCAGGGACTGCAGCCAGCTGCGCGACACCGGGACGAAGTCGGTCAGCGACCGGCCGCGTCGCCAGCGCCAGAAGCTGCCGCGCAGCTGCGGGGAGGCCGACTCGTTCCACTGCTTGCGCACCGGGCGCTGGAGGGAGGAGAAGGCGACTGGGTTGTAGAGGCCGGCGTAGTTGCCGAGGATGTCGATCCGGCTGCGGGAGACGTCGGTGACCGCCGCGCGCAGCCGCGTGACAGCGTCCCCGTCGATCGGCCGCCGGCCGTCCTGGAGCGCGTCGGCCATCCGGTCGACCACGTGCGGGCTGCGCGCCAGCGGCAGCTCGTTGAACTGGTAGGTGACCCGCACCTGCTCGTTGTGCACCGCCTGGACCATGGCGGCGTCGACGGCGACCAGCGGCGCGGCCAGCTGCAGGGCCGCCTCGAAGCGGTCGACGAAGTGCCGGGCCAGCTCCTCCTGCTCGTGCACACCCGCGCCCGGCCGGTCGAGGTAGGCGTCCAGGCCCTGGGTGATGAAGCCGCCCATGACCTCGTCGGGGCGGGTGACCCAGGCGCGGGCGCCGTCGAGCAGCGCGACGTGGTCGAGCCGGACGCGGTAGGTGGCCCGCCGCGAGGGGTTCACCGTGGCCAGCGCCTGCGGCCACCACTCCGAGACCCGGCCGATGCGGACCGGCGAGCCGTTGGTGTCGATGCCGGTGAGCCGGTCGGCGGTGCGCAGCCGGCTGCGCACGTCGGCGTGCAGCCAGGTCAGCACCTCGAAGACGGCGTGCTCCTCGGCCCGCTCGGCCGAGACCGCGCCACCGCCGGGGGCGAAGCCGTTGAAACTTTGCACCAGCTGGTCGGCGTAGGACCGCGGGTAGGTGGCGATGTCCTCGAGCAGGACCTCGTTCTGAGCGGTCGCGAAGCGGGCGGGCACGTCCTCGCCGACCGGCCACTGCTGCACCTGCGTCGTCGACACGGTCGACACCGGGATCTGGCCGACGGTGGCCCGCTCGGCGGCCTCGAGCTCCTCGCGGGCGTGCTGCAGCCCGGTGCGCAGCGGCGGCAGCAGGTCGGTGCCCAGCTGGGCGAGGAGATCGCCGGCGAGCGCGGCGCCCTTGCGGACGAACAGGTCGCCGAAGTGCTGCCGGATGCGGGTCGTCGCCCGGCCGACGACGCCGTGGTTGGCGTCGATGGCGGCGGTGACCGTCTGCAGCTCGGCGGTGACGTCGGCGGCAATCTCCTGCGGGTGCATCGTGATGGCCGAGTTGCGGGAGAGCTGTTCGGCGGCGACCTGCAGGTCCGTGGCCAGCGTCTCGAGCAGTCGCTCGGCCACGGGCAGCCCGCGCTCGCCGGCCACCCGCAGCACCGCCGTCTCCAACCGGGCCTGGACGTGCGGCACCCACCGCACGGCGGCCTCGCGCAGCTCGGCGTCGGCGTCGCCGCTGATCCGCTGGAACGAGGAGCTGATGAGACCGGCCAGCTGCTGCGCGAAGTGCGCTCCCTTGGCGGTGTATCCCGGGACCATGGCCGGGGCCACCGCCGCGGAGGTTGAGTTCGCGGCGAGCGTCTCGCGCGCCTCGGCGGTCCACACGTCGTCGACGAGGTGGCGCAGGTAGCTGGTGTCGCGGGCACGCAGGTCGGGCAGCCCGGCCCACTGGAGGAACTGCGGGTAGTACTCGGCGGCGGTCGAGGTGACCGCCTGCTGGGGGCTGCGCTGTCCCGTCTGCACGGTGACGTCCCAGTGCCCGCGCAGCAGCCGCTCCAGGCCGCGGCGGGCCAGCCGCTGGGAGGCGTACTCGGCGTACCGGTCGCGGCCCAGGCCGAGGGAGGCGAAGCCGATCGAGCCGAAGACCAGCGGCTCGGTCGTCTCGCCCTGTGCGCTGTGGGCGGACGGTTGCAGGCTGAGCTGGGTGCGGTCCTCGAGGTGGTTGGCGGCCGCCTCGAGGTTGCCCACGGCGTAGGCCTGCAGGCTCGTCTGCTGCGACTCCGACAGGAAGAGCGAGGCCAGCGACCGGGCGAAGCCGCGGTAGATGGTCTCCGAGGCGCCGTCGCCGAAGCGGGCGCCGGTCACGCCGTTGTAGGCGCCGACGGGGAAGGTCAGCAGCGGCCCGCGGCCCGGCTCGACCGGCTGGGGGACGCCGCCGTAGACCGACCACTCCTCGGCCGTCCACCGCGTCTGGCGTGCGGCCATCGCCGACATGAGCTCGGCGACGGTGCCCAGGGCGTTGGCGTTGACCCCGGCGCGGCGGTTGGGCTGCAGCCGGTCGAAGACGTCGGGCGTGTAGAGGAAGGCCAGTGCTTGCTCAGCGGGGAAGTTCGGCACCTGTCCGGCGACGGCGCGCAGCAGGTTGCAGACGTCGAGGGTCATGGACGCCCCGGTGCCGCCGGCCAGGGAGGAGACGACGAAGACGAGGGTGTCCTGAGCGGGCCCCTGCGGGAGGTCGAGCAGGCCTGCGAGGGTGCGCAGGTCGCTGTCGGCGGCGCTCTGGTTGAGCCGCTCGGCGACCGGGACGAGCCGCTCGTACACGAGGCCCGCCCGTGCCAGCGTCAGCAGCCGCCCGACCGCGCGGTACTGGCCGGCGCCAGCGGTGATCGGCGTGGTGACCGCCTTGGGGTCGGGGCGCCAGCGGGCCAGCTGGCGCAGCTGGTTGCCGGTGGGCTGGTGGGACAGGGTCGACTGCAGCGCGGCGTCCAGGACCGCGTAGCTGTCCACCGGGGTGCTCACCGGGACGTAGGTGCCGCCCTGCGCCGGCACGGTCTGCGGCAGACCGGGGCCGACCCCGTCCGGCGCCGACGGGACGTCGATGTGCACGAACTCCCAGCACCGGGGCAGGTGGTCGGCGGTCCAGCCCAGCGTGGCGAGCCCTGAGCGCAGCTGGTCCATGAGGAACTGCAGGGTCTTTCCGCCCGAGCCGCCCAGGCCGACGACGCAGATCTTGTACACGAGGGGTCACTCCAGGTCGGTGCGGGTTCCGGGCGCGCTCAGCGCCGGTGGGGATCGGACGAGGACGGCCATGGGGAGCCGCCGCCGGCGAACGGGTCGTGGGCCGGCTGCGGCACCGGGGTCCCGGGCGTGCCGGCGGGGGGCCAGGCACCGCCGCCGCCCGGCCAGGCCGACGGTGGGCCACCGAACGGATCCGGTGCCGGGCCGCCGCCGGACGGACCGCCGAAGGGGTCCGGCGGGGGCGGGGAACTGGCCGGGGCGTCGGCGCTCTGCCGGGCCGCGGCGCGGAGGCTGTCGACGGCACCGGCGCCCTCGGCGCGGGCCCGGGCCAGCAGCGCCTGCCGCTGCTCCTCCGGCGCGACCGCGTCGACGACGAGCAGCAGCCGGGCGGGCACCTCGGGAGCGTTGGAGGCCGCCGAGGTGCGGTCGAGCAGCAGCGTCCAGCTGCCCGCGAGGGCCAGCGGCAGCCGCGCGGCCAGCGTCTTCGGCGCCCGGCCGCCCGGAGCGCCCGAGACGCCGACCTGCGCCGGGTCCTCGACCTCGGCGAAGCCGGCCTCGGTGAGCCGCACGCCGGCGCGGGCACGGACCGGGATGCCGGAGAGCACCGCGCGCCGGCGTCCGCCGTCGGGCGGGGGCACCGGGGCCCACGGGCGGTCGAGGGCGGCGCCGGACAGGCCGCCGGGGCCCACGCGCACGTCGAGGACGGTCGACTGCAGCGGTTTGTCGGGCAGCTTCGCGGCGATCCGGCGGCCGAGCAGGAACACCAGCACCGGCAGGCCGATGCCGATGAGCAGCGCGGCGAGGAAGACGCCCACGAGCACGCCGGTGTCGGCGGGCCGCACCATCTCGGCGGTGTAGGACACGGAGACCTCGACCGCGCGCCCGTCCCGCTCGCCGGCGTCGATGCCCTCGGGCGCGGCGCGCAGGACGATCGTGCCCTGCAGGTCACCGTCGCCGACGACGTCGGACTGCAGCTGCACACTCAGCTCGCCGGTCTCACCCTCGGCCAGCTCGAGGCAATTCCCGGCGCTGTCGTACGGCGAGAGGGCGGCCACCGTCTCGACGCCACGCGGGCGGACGCTGGCCGTCGCGGACTCCACCCACACGCAGCCGGGGCCGGTGACGGGCAGGGCCACGGACTCGCTGGGCTCCGTGCCCTCCAGCCGGCCGACGTTGACCGGGTCGACGGCAACGGTCGGGAAGCCCAGCGGGGGGAGCACCTCGACCTGCCGGGTGCGCACCTGTGGCTGCAGCACCTGGCCGCTGACGGTGGTGACCGCCAGCGAGGTGACCAGCTCGGCCCGGCCCTGCGGGAAGTCGTCCGGGACCGGGTCGAGCGGGACGGCGCCGAGCTGGTCGCCTGGGACGCCCGTCGCGAGCGGGGCCTCGGTGCCGTCGGGCGCGCGCAGCGTGACTTCGAGGGCGAGCGTGGGTGCGGGCTCGCCGAGCGTGGCGGGGCTGTCGTCGGAGCGGACCAGCGCGAACGGCACCGTGCCGAACTCCTCGCCGACCTGATACTCGACCGGGAGGCCGGGCGCGACGACCGCGGCCAGGTCGGCCTGGATGGTCAGCTGGGTGCGGGTCACCGCGTCGGGGTTGCGGCCGGTCGGGTCGACGAAGACCACCTGCCAGGTGCCCGACCAGTTGGCGCCGTCGGCGGGGATCGTCGCGTCGATCGCGAAGGCGCCGTCGGCGTACCAGGTGTAGTCGAGAGCGACCGCGCCGGCCATCACGACGTCCGAGGGGTCCGCGGCGTCATAACTCAGCACCTGCGGCGGCTGCACGCCCGGCGGCTGCACGTACACGTCGATGCCGGCCGCGTCGGAGGTGCCGACCAGGTGGATGGAGGTGATGGAGGCGTCGAGGGTGAAGGTGTGCGCCTGCTGTGGGCAGGCCGCGCCCACGCACACGCCCTTCTCGTCCACCGGCTGCGGCGGATTGGCCGGGTCGCCCACGGCGTCGAAGGCGAGCACCAGGTCCTGGACGTCGTCCGCCGGTAGGAACAGGCCGTACGCGGTCGCCGCACCGCACTGGGTCGGCGTGGACTCGGCGATGCTGCTGAGCAGGCCCAGGTCCACTCCGTCGCCGGACAGGCCCAGGGCGATGAGCAGGATCCGGTCCTCGCGCAGCTGGTCGGCCACGCCGCCGGCGCGGCACAGGTCGGCGCGGCCCGCTTCGGCCACCTGCGCGGCGGCGGCGTCGGAGGTGATGGGCGTGCCCTCCGCGCCCGGGATGGGCAGCGTCTCGCCGTACTGCCGGCGCTCGACGTCGGTGTCGCGGGCCGAGAGCTCGTACTGGCCGTCGGTGAACAGCACCAGGGCCTGGCAGGGGCGCTCGGCCGCGGGGGTGCGGTGTTCCACGAGCCGCTGACGGGCGGTGCTCAGGGCCGTCCAGTAGTCGGTCTCGAAGCCGTCGTCGCGCGCGGCGAAGTCGGCGACGGCGGCGGAGGCGGCGGGCAGCGACGCCACCGTCAGCGGTGCCCAGTCCGCGGCGCTGCGCACGCCGGCGGAGAAGCCGCTGACGGCGAGCTCGATGGTCGCGCCGCTGCGGGCGGCGGTGTCGGCGAGCCGCGCGAGCAGCAGCTGCGCGGCGGCCACGCGCGTGTCGTCGGGGTCGGTGCGGCCGAGGCTGCCGCTCTCGTCGACCAACAGGAGGACGTTGGCCTGCCCGGTCTCGGCCAGGCAGGCGCCAAGGTCTTGCAGCGCGGCAGTCCCCGCAGGGGACGGCACGGCGGAGGCGGGGACGGCAAGTCCGGTGAGGGCGAGCACCGCCGCGATCAGGACCAGCAGGGCGGCGACGACGCGGCGGGGCAGGGCGCGGGTCACGCGAAGACCTCGAGACGGGAGAACCAGTCGGCGAACAGCCAGGCGTGCGCCCCTGCGGCCAGCAGGGCGAGGACGACCGTGCCCAGCCGCAGCGCACGCACCACGCCGTCGCGGCCGAGGTACCAGGCGCTGGCGCGGCGGCGGGTGTCGGTCAGCGTCGCCGCGATGAGCAGCGCGGCGGCGCCGAAGGTGGCCACCGCCCAGCCGAGCACGTGCCAGCCCCACCCGTCGAGGAACAGCAGCGGCACGGTGACCAGCGGGGCGAGCAGCGCGGCGCCGAGCAACGCCAGGGGCGGCCTGGCCCGCTCGGCAGGGGCTCCGGCCGGCGCCGCGCCCCACGGCGAGCCGCCGCCCGGGGGCGGTCCGGCCGGCGGTAAGCCCTCGGGCGGCGGGGGAGGCAGGAAGCCCCCGATCGTTGGGAAGCCGCCCGTCGCAGGGCCGCCAGGGGCGGGGAACCCGCCGGGCGAGCCGCTGCCCGGGCGTCCGCCGGTCGGCGGGCCCCAGGGGTTGGCCGGGCCGGTCACGCGGCGCTCCGGGTGAACGGCCGCGGGCCCGCGGGCACGCGAGGGACGAGCATCGGTTCCCCCCTCGGTCGGCTTCGCAGCGGGTGCGAGTCCGGTCGAGTATCGACATCGGTCCTGACAGCGGCAACGAGCTTTGAGGCGGTCTTCGCTGACTCTGGTCAGCCTGATAGGCCCACCGAGCGGAAGAATTCGATACGGCCCTGCGACACTCCTTGGCCCACGGCCCGCACCTTCCACTCACCCGACCGGCGATAAACCTCGGTGACCAGCACGCTGGGCGCGTCGGGAAGGTCCTCCACCGGGTAGGCCACCAGCGGCTCCCCCGTGCTGCCGGTCCGGACCGTTGCGGTCAACCCGACGAGCGAGCGCACGCTTGGGCCCGACACCTCCAGCGCAAAGGCGACACTGACGACGTCGTCCGGGGTGGTGGCCAGGTCAACCAGGAGTTCGAAGCGCTCGCCGCTAGCCGTGGGAGTGGGGCACGTCCATGTGACCTGGTGCGCCGGACTCAGCGCACGTCCGCGGCCGTCGCAGGCGACGGCGACGAGCGCAGCGGGTGCGCCCGAGCCGCGCCAGGCGAGTTCGACCCGCACCTGCGCCGGCGCTGGCGAGGAGGCCGTCCGCAGCGGTGCGTTGGCGCCCCGCACCAACGTGGTCATGTGCGTCGTCCTCTCGCGGCCGGTGCCCCGTGCGCCGGTCCTCGGCAGACTAGGTGGGGAACGACTTCGTGTCGCTACTCCCACCCATGCCGTGCCCAGAACGAGACCGAGAGTGTGACCCGTGGGGCGGATTGATCGGTTGGAGTGCGAGACGAACTGCCGGTGTGCTGGAAGTGGGAAGTTGGGGCGACGGAGGTCCGGGGGGCGTCTCGATCGTGTGATCTCCCGGCCAGGACCCCCGGCACGCGACGGCGACTGCAATCGTCGGTGGCCTTCGTGTCAGGGAGGCCCCGTGTTCACTTCGCCCTGTCGTCCCGGTGCTGTCTGCAGCGGATCTGCGGACCGGCGTCCGACGGCAATCATCATCGTGCGGCGGCGGCCGCGCTGGACCCCCGCCCCGGCGGCCCCGGGTGCCGGTCAGGTGACGGAACGCTGACGAGTCGTCCCACCCGTCACCCGGCGGGCCGCGACGTTGGCACGAGGTGGCACATTCCTGCTCCCTGAGTCCCTGCGGACTCCCGAGCGAGGAGACCACTCGTGCCCTGTGCGACCTGCTCTACCGAGACCCACCCCGGGCCGGTCTGCTCCCGCTGCGCCGCGCTGGCGCAGCTGACCCAGCCGGTGCTGCGGCTGGAGACCCGCCGGCGCCCCGCTGTACCGCGCCCACAGCGCTGACCCGACGTGCGGAGGCAGGGAGGCGAGGAAAGCTCACGTCCCTGCCTCCGCAGGTGGGGCGTGACGGACCTCACCGCTAGCAATGCGCTTGCAGGAGTTAGCGGCGGCGATCGGCGGGGCAGGAAGAGAGCGTCAGGTCATCCCCGATCGTTGGAGTCCTCCCCGTCATGACCGACACCACCCACGCCAAGATCGTCAACCAGCTCCGCGCGCTCGTCCTGCTCAGCCAGACCGAGGAGCAGATCGCCCGCACGCGCGTGTCCCAGGCCCGGACCGACGCCGTCCGCCGCGAGCTGACCCAGAACGCCGACAACGCCGCCGAGCGCACCCGCCTCGTCACCGCCGAGCTGCGCGAGCTCGGTGGCGTCCCGGACGTCGTCACCCCCGCCGTCGGCCGGTTGTCCGCCGTCCTCAAGGCCACCTTCGAGCAGGCCGCGCCGATCGAGGAGGCCCTCCTGCAGGACCTCACGCTCGAGCACCAGCTGCTCGACCGCGCCACCTACCTGAAGGTGCTCGCCCAGCGGGCGCAGCTGCCGAAGGTGGAGCGCCTCGCCGAGGGCCTCGTCACGGCCCACAAGTCCACCGTCGAGTGGCTGACCGTGGTCCTGGCCGAGGAGGCCCTGGGTGGCCCCGCCGCCCTGCAGCCGACGCCGTTCCAGACCGTCGCCGGTGCCACCGCCCGCGCGGCCAACGCCCCGTACCGCTTCGTGGCCAACCGCGTGAACGAGGCGCTCGACACCGTCGCGCAGCGCCGCCAGCGCGTCGAGGACGAGGTCAGCCAGGCCGCGAACAAGGCCAGCTCCTTCACCGACGCCGTCCGCGAGACCCTGACGGTCGGCCGCAGCGCCGCGCTGCGCCGGGCCGAGCGGATCGCCCGCCGCGAGGGCAACCGCCAGGCCGCCGACGCCGCCAAGGCCGCCCGCGAGGAGCTCGGCGACGTCTCCGCCGACGAGCTGCCCATCAAGGGCTTCGACTCGCTGTCGACCTCCGACGCGGCCAAGGCCGTCAAGGAGCTGCGCGAGCCGCACGACATCCGCGTGATCATCCGCTACGAGGAGACCCACAAGAACCGGTCGAGCGTGGTCAGCGCCGCCCAGGTCGCCCTCGCCGCGGTCGCCAAGGAGGCCGTCGGCGTCGACAACTGACGCCCGGAGCCTCTGGAGGGCCCGCACCCGACCCGGGTGCGGGCCCTCCGTGCGTCCGGGAGATCCCCGTCGCACCCGATGGACCCCTGCGGCCCGGTCGGGGAAGGTGGAGGACATGGAGATCACGCCGCAGGCACTCGAACAGGAGTTCAGCCTGCAGACGGCCGCCACCCGCCTGGACTTCCTGAGCCGGCGGGACTCCGGGTCCACGAGCCTGAACACCGCCCGCGACACCTCCGGCGACGACTGGAGCAGCCTGCTCGCCGACGACACCTCCCTCGACGTGCCGGAGTCGCTGGAGCTGCTCGCGCTCGGCGAGGTCATCGCGCGCAAGGCCCACGACAGCCAGCTGACCGGCTTCCGCGCCGCGCTGCGGGGCGGGGCGAGCTGGGAGCAGATCGCCGCCGCCCTCGACATCACGCCCGCCGAGGCATGGACCCGCTTCCAGGCGGCCATCGAGCAGCAGGAGCGCAGCGCCGCCCTCGCGCCGGACGAGGCCGCCTCCGCCCGCGAGCTCGCCGGCGCCCGCCCGGCCGGCTGAGCGGGCCGCCGATGCGGCTAGATGTACCTGGCCATCAGGTTGGTGCCAGGCGGCTGATCCGAGGAAATCCGCCCAGTGCGCTGTGGCGGCGGTGAGTGTTGTAGTGCTCGAGCCAGGGAGCAAGGGCGGCGGCGCGCTCGGCATTGCTGGTGAAGACCTGCCGGTAGGCCCACTCGGTGGCCAGGGTGCGGTTGAGCCGTTCGACCTTGCCGTTCTGCCACGGGCAGTGCGGTCGGATGAACTTCTGCCGGGCGCCGAGTGCATGGATGACCGGGCGCAGTGACCACCGGTAGGCCCAGGCGTTGTCGGTCATCACCCGCTCGATGTGGCCGATGCCGTGGTCGGCGAAGTAGGCCGCGGCGCGGGCCAGAAAGCCCGCGCAGGTGGCGCCCTTCTCGTCGGTGAGGATCTCGGAGTAGGCCAGCCGCGAGTGGTCATCGACCAGGGAGTGCACGTAGTCGAAGCCGACCCGGCTGGCCCGGTTCCGGCTGGTGCTGCCGGCGGCCCGGCCGTGCGCCCGCCAGCCGCCTCCATCCGGGATACGGGCCAGCTTCTTGACGTCCATGTGCACCAGCTCGCCGGGCCGGGACCGCTCGTAGCGGATCGCGGTGGCCTTCGAGGCCCGGATGACCTGACCGGTCATCGGGTCCAGCGTGGCCAGCCGCGGCAGACCCCGGCGGGTCAGGACCCGGGAGACGGTGCGGGCCGGAACGCCGACTTCGGCGCCGATCCACGCCGGGCCACGACGCTCGCGGCGATGGAGCTCGACGATGCGGTCCTCGGTCTCGGCAGTGGTGCGCCGCGGGCTGGTGTGCGGGCGGCTGGACCGGTCGGCCAACCCGGCCGCGCCCTCGGCCGTCCACCGCCCGATCCAGGTCTGCACACACTTGCGGGAGATCCCCATCGCCGCAGCGATGTGGGCCTTCTTCCACCCCGCCTGATACCGCTGGACGATCAATTGCCGGCCATGAACGGTCGTGCGGGCATTAGTGTGGGACACGAGAACCTCCGAGCAGGGACTGGGCCTTCGACAAGCCACACCCCACTTGGAGGTTCTCCTTCGTTCAAGCTCAGCCCGCCGTCACCAACGTCCTGGCCGGGTACAGCTAGAGCGTGTCTCACGGATCTTGTTGGTTGGAGTCGGCGGGCTCCGGGCGATGCGACAGCATCGATGCGTGGTCTCCGATGAGGCGTGGGCGT
>NZ_PVTG01000022.1 GCF_003002915.1 Geodermatophilus tzadiensis
CGCCGCGATCTGGCACAACCGGGCCACCGGCCAGCCGATCACCCGATCCCTGATCGCCTACGACCATTGACCGGACTTCGGACTTACTCGTCTAGGCGACGGCCGCACGGGGGCCGGGGAGCGACGGCGCCGAGGACGTCGGCCACGTGGGCCCGGGCGGGCCGGCGGCCAGGCGGGGCAGGTCCCAGCAGCGGGCGGCGAGCTCTGCGTCGGTCGTGCCGGGGTCGGCCACCGACACGGGGAGCAGGTCGAGGCGGGACGTGCGCTCCCCGGCCAGCTCGGCGCGGACCTCCTCGAGCGCCGCGCTACGCGCAGCCGGCCCGCCCGCCGCCGCGCCGTTGCGGCCAGGTGCTCCGCGCAGAGGTCGACCACGAGGTCGCGGACGGTCATGCCCCAGGGACACCCCGTGGGCGCAAACCGGTCCGGCCGCGGGACGCGCGATCATGGGCGCGATGAACACCGCCCTCGTCTGGTCGGCCACGACGGTCGCCGTCCTCGTGGCCCTCGCCGGGCTGGCCTCGACCGTCGCCTCCCGCCGGATCGGGCTGGTGCACCTGGCCGGGGCCGCCGTCCTCGAGGTGCTGCTGGTGGCGCAGGCCGTCGTCGCCGCCGTGGCGCTGGCCGGCGGGCAGCGGCCGCCGGAGACGGCGACCTTCGTCGGCTACCTCGCCGGAGCCGTGCTGCTGCCGGTCGCCGGCGTGCTCTGGTCGCGCACCGAGCCCAGCCGGTGGGCGGGCACGGTGCTCGCGGTGGCCAGCCTGGTCACCGTCGTGATGGTCTGGCGGCTCGTGCAGCTGTGGGAGGCCCCCGGTGGCTGAGGGCGGGCGGGGGACGGCGCCCGGCGGGACGGCGGCCGGGCCCGGCCGGGTGCTGGTGGCCGTCTACGCCGTGTTCGCGCTGGCCGCCGGGGCCCGGGCGGGCGTGCAGCTGGCGACACGGTTCTCCGAGGCGCCGGTGGCCTACCTGCTGTCGGCGCTGGCCGCCGCCGTCTACGTCGTCGCCACCGTGGCGCTGGCCCGGGGCGGGCGCCGGGTCGCGCTCGCGGCGATCACCGTCGAGCTGGTCGGCGTGCTGGCGGTGGGCGTGCTGTCGCTGACCGACCGGGCGGCCTTCCCCGACGAGACGGTGTGGTCGGCGTTCGGCCGCGGCTACGGCTACGTCCCGCTGGTGCTGCCGGTGCTGGGCCTGCTGTGGCTGCGCCACCAGGCGCGCGCGGCCGGCCGGTCCTGAGCGGTCAGAAGTCCCCGCCGCCGAAGTCCCCGCCGAAGTCACCGCCGCCGAAGTCGCCCCCGCCGAGGTCACCGCCGCCGTAGTCGCCGTAGCCGTTGTCGGCGCCGCCGCCGAAGTCGGCGCCCGGGTCGCCGCCGTAGCCGCCGTCCGCGGCGGCGTAGTCACCCCCGCTGTCGCCGCCGTCGCCGTCGCCACCGCCGTCCGCGCCGTCGGCGTAGCCCTCCGCGTAGGCCTCCTCGTCGCCGCCGCCGAACAGGCCGGAGTCGCCGAGGCCGGTGTCGAACAGCGCGTCGGCGACCGCGGTGCCGATCACCAGGCCGCCGACGGTGCCCAGCAGGCTGCCGCCGAGGGAGCTGCCGAAGCCGCCCATCCGCGGCCCGTAGCCGCCGCCGTACCCGCCCCCGCCGTACCCGGGTCCGTACCCGGGGCCGGGGCCGTAGCCGGGGCCGGGGCCGTAGCCGGGGCCGTAGCCGGGCCCCGGGCCGCCGAAGCCGCCGCCGAAGGCGCGCTCCAGCGTCCCGGGCTGGCGCAGCTCGGCGCGGGTGGCCACCCGGGCCAGCGTCTGCGGGTCGTCGGCGCGGGGCCGCTCGCCCGCCGGGACCGCGGCCGCGAGCTGGGTGAGCACCTCCTGCCGCTGCTGCTGGGTGAGCTGCGCGAACGCCTCGGCGTGCGCCTGCTCGATCTGGTCGGGCGGCGCGGTGCGCAGCAGGTAGCGGTAGCGCTCGACGGCCTGCTGGTCGGTGAGCTGCTGGCGCTGCCCACCGCCCCGCGCGGGCTGCGGCGGTGGCGGCGCGTAGCCGCCCGTGTGGGTGTCCGCGTAGGTGTCGTACCGGGGCTCCGCTGCACGGCGCCGGCCGAACAACCGGTCGAGCAGTCCCATGTCGTCTCCCTCCCGAGACCGTCCCCGGGGGAGTGCCCGCGCGCGGCCGCCGCACACCTGACCGGCGCGGACACCCCGTCCGGGTGACCGCCTCGGGGGGAGCCCGGCAGGGAGCGGACGGCGGCGGCCCGGGCTCAACGGCTAGATTCGTTGCGTGCGACCGGAGGGTGAGCGGCCGAGGGGTTCGACCTCGACCACCCCGGCCTCCCGTGCCTTCGGCGCCGGGCCGGCCGAGGACGGTGTGCGGCCGGAGGCCCGGGCCGCCATGGCGGAGGCCACCGCCCCGGTCGGTGGGCGCAGCGACCAGCAGTCCGACGTCGTCACCGCCGCCAGCGCCGCCGTCTCCGAGCACGACGGCTCGGCCGCGGCGCTGCCCGCCGTGCTGGCCGACGTCCCGGTCGCCGTCCTGCTCATCGACCAGAAGTCCGGGTCGGTCACCTACGCCAACGACGCCGCCATCGAGCTGGCCGGTGACGTGCGCCTGCCGGTCGACATCGACAGGTGGGGGGCCGCCGTCGGCCTCACCGACCTCGCCGGCGCACCGCTGGCGCGCACCACCGGCCCGCTGTCGCTGGTGGCGCAGGGGCAGCCGGTCACCGGCGAGGCGGTGCGGCTGACGCCCGGCCGCGGCACCGACGTCGGCCGGGCCCGGGACGACGACGGCGAGGGTGACCGCCTGCTGTGGGTCACCGGGTTCCCGCTGTCGCAGCCGGCGAGCACCCGCCAGCTCTCGCTGGTGGTGTTCCTGGAGGTCGAGGGCGTCGGGGGCACGGGGGACGCCGAGGCCGAGCTGCAGGCGCTGCGCGAGCGGGCCGTCGTCGCCACCGACATCGCCTTCACCATCACCGACCCCCGCCAGCCGGACAACCCGCTGATCTGGGTCAACCCGTCGTTCACCCGGATCACCGGGTACTCCTACGAGGAGTCGGTGGGCCGCAACTGCCGGTTCCTGCAGGGCCCGTCGACCGACCGGGCCGCGGTGGCCGAGATCCGCGACGCGCTCGCCGCCCAGCGGCCGCTGACCATCACGCTGCTCAACCACCGGCGCGACGGCACCGCCTTCTGGAACCAGCTGGCCATGAGCCCGGTCTTCGACGGCGAGGGCGAGCTGGTCAGCTTCGTCGGCATCCAGACCGACGTCACCGAGCGGGTGCGGGTGGAGGACGAGCGCGAGGCCGCGCTGGCCGCCGAGCAGGCCGCCCGGCAGGAGGCCGAGTCCGCGCGCGCGATCGCCGAGCAGGCCCGGGCGGACGCCGAGCGTGCCCAGGCGCACGCCGAGCGGGCCCAGGCCGACGCCGAGGGCGCGCAGGCGCGGCTGGCGCTGATGGCCGAGGCCACCAGCTCGCTGATCGCCACGCTCGACGTCGGCGACCTGCTCGACCGGCTGGCCACCCTGTGCGTGCCCACGCTGGCCGACTGGGTGGTCGTCACCGTCGTCGACGAGTTCGGCGAGGTCCGCGAGGTGGCCTCCCGGGACCGCGAGCTGCGGCTGACCCAGCTGCGCCGCTACGACGCCCGGCAGGCCGTGCGGCTGCCGCGGGACTCGCCCAGCCAGCGGGCCATCACCACCTCGCGGTCGGTGCTGGTCGAGCGGCTGCCCGCGCGGCTGGACGAGACCATCGCCTCGCCGTCGGCCCAGGAGGTCGCCGCCCGGCTGGGCGCGGTGTCGGCGCTGAGCGCGCCGCTGGTCGCCCGCCGCCGCACCCGCGGCTCGATCACCCTGGTGCGCACCGCGGCGGACCGGCCCTTCACCCCCGACGACGTCGGCCTGGTCGAGGACCTCGCCCGGCGGGCGGCGCTGGTCATGGACAACGTGCGGCTCTACCAGCAGGAGCACGCGGTGGCCGACACCCTGCAGCGCTCCCTGCTGCCCGCGCTGCCCGAGATCCCCGGCCTGCGGGCGGCCGCGCACTACGTGAGCGCCTCGACCGCCGCCGACGTCGGCGGCGACTTCTACGACCTGCTGCAGCTGCCCGACGGCTCGGTCGGCGTGGTGGTCGGTGACGTCGTCGGCCACGACGTCGCGGCGGCCGCTGCCATGGGGCACCTGCGCGGGCTCATCCGCGCCTGCCTGTGGGACGCCCCCGATCCGCACCCGAGCACCGTGCTCACCCGCGTCGACCGGCTCGTGCAGGGCCTGCGGGTGGCCCCCCTGGCGACGATGACCTACCTCAACGCCGTCCCCCCGGCCACGCCCGGCGGCCCGTGGCGGGCCCGCGTGGCCAACGCCGGCCACCCGCCGCTGCTGATGCGCGCACCCGACGGTGCGGTGCGGCCCATCGACGGGGTCACCGGACTGCTGGTCGGGGTGGACGTCGACGCGGAGCGGGCGGCCCTCGACGTCGAGCTGCCGGCCGGGTCCACGGTCCTCGGCTACACCGACGGCCTGGTCGAGGCCCCCGGCTCCGACCTCGACCAGGGCATCGCCGCGCTGGTCGAGCGGCTGTCGGCGACCCCGGTGGACGCCTCGCCGGAGGAGCTGTGCGACGCCGCGGTCAGCGGCACCCTCGACGGCCGCGACGACGTCGCGCTGATCGCCGTCCGCTTCGGCTGAGGAACCCGTCCGCTCAGGCGCCGGCGTCCTCCACGAGGCCGTAGCGGCCGCGGTGGAACAGCAGCGGACGGCGCTGCGGGTCGGCGGCGAGGTCGAGCACGCGGGCGGCCACGATCGTGTGGTCCCCGCCGTCGTACTCCGCCCACAGCGTGCAGTCCAGCCACGCGACGACGCCGTCGAGGACGGGGGAGCCCTGCCGGCTGGGCCGCCACGAGACGCCGGCGAACTTGTCCACGCCCGAGCGGGCGAACGCCGACGACAGCCCGGCCTGGTCCTCCGCGAGCACGTTGACGCAGAACCGGCCGAGGTCGCGCAGCCGCGGCCAGGTGCGGGACGTGCGCGCCGGCGCGAGGGCCACCAGCGGCGGGTCCAGCGACAGCGAGCTGAACGACTGGCAGGTGAACCCGATCGGGCCCTCGTCAGCGTCGGCGGTCACCACGGTGACGCCGGAGGCGAAGTGCCCGAGCACGTCGCGCATCACCCGCGGGTCGATCACCTCGACCCTGCTGTCGCCCACCCGGAGAGGGTCGGACTCGGTCACACGGCCCTCCTCGTCACCTGCACGGATGTCACGCGACAGGACCATCCTGCCCGGTGAGCAGGTTCCACGTGGAACGGAGCCGGGAACTGAGGGACCACCGGGGGATGATCTCGGTGTCGCGAGGGGGAGGACTGGAGGTGCACCGTGTTCGACGTCGAGGCCGGGGGGAACCCGCCGCGCGCCGACCTGGACAGCGCCTTCACCCACTCGCCCATGGGCGTGGCCCTGAGCACGTCCGACGGCGAGCTGCTGGCCGCCAACGCCGTCCTCGCCGAGCTGGTCGGCATCCCGGCGGAGCAGCTGCGCGGCGCCACGCTGTTCGCCTACACCCACCCCGAGGACGTGCCCGGCGCGCGGGCGGTGTGCCGGGAGCTGCGCGAGCGCCGCGGCCGGGTGCGCTACGAGTGCCGCGTGCAGCGCCCCGACGGCCGGGTGGTGCCGGTCCAGGCGACGACGTCGTGGGTCGAGGGCGACCCGCCGCACCTGGTGGTGGTGGTGGAGGACGTCACCGAGCGCAAGGAGCTGGAGGCGCGCCTGCTGCACCTGTCGGCGCACGACCCGCTCACCGGCCTGCCCAACCGGCTGCTGTTCCACGACCGGCTGCGGCACGCGCTCGAGCGCGGTCACCGGGAGCACACGCCGACCTGCGTCCTGGTGCTCGACCTCGACGGGTTCAAGGCGGTCAACGACGAGCACGGGCACCACACCGGCGACGCCGTCCTCGTCGCGGTGGCCGGCCGGCTCGCCGGCGTGCTGCGGGCCAGCGACACCGCGGCACGGCTCGGCGGCGACGAGTTCGCCGTCGTCTGCGAGAACACCGAGCGCACCGACGCCGAGCACCTCGCCGCGCGGCTGCGGGAGGCACTGCCGGGGACGCTGACCGTCGGCGGTACGACGGTGCGCGTCGGGCTGAGCATCGGCATCGGCTCGGTGGACGCCGGCACCGAGCCCGAGCAGGCCGAGGACGCGGTGGTCCGCCAGGCCGACGCGGCGATGTACGCCGACAAGGCCAGCCGGCGCTGACGGTCCCGCCGAGGGTCAGCCGTGCCAGGCGGCGACGACGTCGGTGAAGGCGGCCGCGGCCTGCTCCAGCTCGCCGAGCTCCACGTACTCGTCGACGGCGTGCATCACCGCGGGTGTCCCGGGGCCCCACACCACGATCGGCGCACCGCCGACCACCTGGACCAGCACCGACGCGTCGGTGAAGTACGTGGCCGGGGTGGGCCGTACGGGGGCGGGCAGCGTGGCCACCCACGGGTCGTCCTCGGGGGTGCCGACCGGGGGCAGGTCCACCCGCACCTCGACGTCGGCCACCTCCGGCTGCGCCCGCCACCAGGACAGCAGCTCGTCGCCGTCGGCGACGGTGCGCATGTCGACGACCAGCTCGGCCCGGTCGGGAACGACGTTGGGCACCGTGCCGCCGGCCACCACGCCGGGGTTCCACGTCTCGGTGCCGAGGAAGGGGTCGCTGCGGAAGGGCAGCGCGGCACCGGCCCGGGCCAGGAGGGCGGCCAGGTCGAGCACCGCGTTGTGCCCGCGCTCGGGCGTGCTGCCGTGCGCGGCCCGGCCGGCGGTGCGCACGGCCAGCCACAGCGCGCCCTTGTGCCCGAGCACCACCTCGTTGCCCGTGGCCTCGGGGACGACGACCGCACCCACCGGCAGCTCGGCGACGGCGGCGGCCGCGGCGGCCGCGCCCCGCGACCCGATCTCCTCGTCGCTGGTGAGCAGCAGCGAGACCGGCGCCTGCGGGTCCGCCGCCGCCAGGGCCGCCACCGCGGCCACGACGCCGGCCTTCATGTCGCTGCCGCCGCGGCCCCACACCCGCCCGTCCTCGAGCTGGGCGCCGAACGGGTCGCGCTGCCAGGCGGCCGGGTCGGTCACCGGCACGGTGTCGACGTGGCAGGCCAGCAGCAGCTGCCGCCGTCCCGGGTCGGCCGGGGTGCGCAGCAGCCGCCACGGGTGGTCGCGGTCGCCGCCCTCGGTCACCAGCAGGTGGGGTGCGTGCCCGTGCAGCACCTCGGTGACCGCGCCGAGCAGGTCGCGCTGGGCGTCGGCGTCGCCGGACACGGTGGAGCGGCCGACGAGCTCGCGCACCAGCGCGGTGGGGTCCAGGGCCGTGGTCATGGCCCGATCCTGCTCCCGGTGGCGCTCAGGCGCCGAGTGCGGCACCGACCACGGCGCGGGCCTCCTCCTGCACGCGCGCGAGGTGCTCGGGACCGCGGAAGGACTCCGCGTACACCTTGTAGACGTCCTCGGTGCCCGAGGGGCGGGCGGCGAACCAGGCGTTCTCGGTGACCACCTTGAGCCCGCCGAGCGCCGCGCCGTTGCCCGGCGCCTCGGTGAGCTTGGCGGTGATCGGCTCGCCGGCCAGCTCGGTGGCGGTGACGTCGGAGGGCGACAGCTTCCCGAGGGCGGCCTTCTCCGCTCGCGTCGCCGGGGCGTCGACCCGGGCGTAGGCCGACTCGCCGTACCGCGCGACCAGCTCGGCGTGCAGCTGGGACGGTGAGCTGCCGGTGACCGCCTGGACCTCGCTGGCCAGCAGGGCCAGCAGGATGCCGTCCTTGTCCGTCGTCCACACCCCGCCGTCGCGGCGCAGGAAGGAGGCGCCGGCGGACTCCTCGCCGCCGAAGCCGACCGTGCCGTCGCGCAGGCCGGGGACGAACCACTTGAACCCGACCGGCACCTCCACCAGCCGCCGGCCCAGGCCCGCCACCACCCGGTCGATCAGGGACGAGGACACCAGCGTCTTGCCCACCGCGACGTCGGCGCCCCACTCGGGCCGGTGCGCGAACAGGTAGGAGATGGCGACGGCGAGGAAGTGGTTGGGGTTCATCAGCCCGGCGTCGGGGGTGACGATGCCGTGCCGGTCGGCGTCGGCGTCGTTGCCGGTGGCCACCTGGTACGCCGACCGCTTGCCGATGAGCGAGGCCATGGCCGACGGCGACGAGCAGTCCATCCGGATCTTGCCGTCCCAGTCCAGCGTCATGAAGCGCCAGGTGGGGTCGACCAGCGGGTTGACCACGGTGAGGTCGAGGCGGTGCCGCTCGGCGATCGCCGCCCAGTAGTCGACGCTGGCCCCGCCCAGCGGGTCGGCGCCGATCCGCACCCCGGCGTCGCGGACGGCGTCGAGGTCGAGCACCGCCGGCAGGTCGTCGACGTAGGCGGCGACGTAGTCGTGCCGCTGTGCGGCGGCGTGCGCGCGGCTGAACGGGATCCGGCGCACGCCGTCGAGACCCGCGGCGAGCAGCTCGTTGGCGCGGTCGGCGATCACCTTCGTGGCGTCGGTGTCGGCCGGCCCGCCCGACGGCGGGTTGTACTTGAACCCGCCGTCGCGCGGCGGGTTGTGCGACGGGGTGACGACGATGCCGTCGGCGAGCCCGGAGGTCCGGCCCCGGTTGGCGGCGAGGATGGCGTGGCTGACCGCCGGGGTGGGCGTGTACCGGCCGGCGGCGTCGACCAGCACGGTCACGTCGTTGGCCGCGAGCACCTCCAGCGCCGAGGCCCACGCCGGCTCCGAGAGCGCGTGGGTGTCGCGGCCGAGGAACAGCGGGCCGTCGTAGCCCTGGGCCTTCCGGTACTCGCAGATGGCCTGGGTGGTGGCCAGGATGTGCGCCTCGTTGAACGCGCTGTCGAACGAGGACCCGCGGTGCCCGGAGGTGCCGAAGGACACCCGCTGGGCGACCTCGGCCGGATCGGGCACCAGCGTGTAGTAGGCGGTCACCAGCGAGGCGACGTCGACCAGGTCGGCGGGGGCGGCGGGCTGGCCGGCACGGGGATCGGTCACGGCGACGATCCTGGCCTGCCACCTGCTCCGCTGGCGACCCGGACGTCACCCGACCCGGGCGGTCCCCCGGCGCACCCGCAGCCCGTCGAGCAGCAGCCCGGCCGCCAGCGCCGCACCGGCGCCCTCGCCGGCCCGCAGCCGCAGGTCCAGCAGCGGCTCCAGGCCGAGGGCCTGCAGCACCAGGTCGTGCCCGCGCTCGCGGCTGCGCTGCCCGGCGACCAGGGCGGCCTGCGCGCCCGGCTCGAGCAGGACGGCGGCCAGCGCGGCCACCGAGACGGCGAACCCGTCCAGGACGACCGGGGTGCCCGCCCGCGCGGCGCCGAGGACCGCGCCGGTCAGCACGGTGAGCTCCGGACCGCCGAGCTCGGCCAGCGCCCGCGCCGGGTCCCGGTCCAGCCCGTGGCCGGCCCGGGCCAGCGCGGCGGCCACCACGGCGCGCTTGCGCTCCAGCACCGCGCTGTCGGCGCCGGCGCCCAGGCCGGTGACGTCGGCGGGGTCGGCGCCGAGCAGGCCGGCGGCCAGCGCGGCCGCCACGGTGGTGTTGCCGACGCCCACCTCGCCGAGGGCCAGGAGGCCGTCCCGGACACCCGGCTCCCGCCCGGCGACCAGGTCCCGCCCGGCGACCAGCAGCCGCTCGACGTCGGCGGGCGGGAGCGCGGGGGCGCCGGCGAGGTCCCCGCGCGGGCCGGCGGGACGGGCGTCCACGGCGCCGTCCAGCGGGCCGCCGGCGACCCCGGCGTCGACGACGACGGTGGCCAGGCCGGCCGCGGCCGCGGCGGTGGCGCCGACCGAGACGCCGGCCACCGCGGCGCGGGCGACGTCGCGGGTCACGCGCACCTCGTAGGCCGAGACGCCGAGCCCGGCGACCGGGTGGTCGGCGGCGGCCAGCACCAGCGTGCCGCCCGTCGCGTCGCCGCGGCCCAGCGCCACCACCCGGTCCACCGCGCGGTCGAGCACGCCGAGGGAGCCGGGCGGGGTGAGCAGCCGGTCGGCCTCGTCGCGGGCGCCGACGACGGCCTCGCGGCCGGGGGCGCGCAGGTGCGACGGGGGAGCGGCGGGCCCGCCGTCGTCGGCCGGCCAGCGGTCCTCGACGACGACGGCCGACAGCGGCAGCCGCCGCGACCACCCGGCCCGCTCCAGCCCCGGTGCGGGCGGGCGCTCGTCGGGCCAGCCCAGGCACAGCCAGCCGAGCGTGACCACGCCGTCGGGCAGGCCGACCAGCCCGGCGAGCTCCTCGGGGCGGAACAGCGTCACCCAGCCCATGCCCAGGCCCTCGGCGCGAGCGGCCAGCCAGAGGTTCTGGATCGCCGCCGCGCAGCTCCACAGGTCGGCGTCGGGGAAGGTGGCCCGGCCCAGCACCCCGGCGGGCGGGGTGCGCCGGTCGCAGCAGACGACGATCCCCAGCGGCGCCTCGCGCACGCCCTCCAGCTGCAGGTCGAGCAACCGGCGGGCGGCGTCGGGCTCCAGCTGCGCGGCCTGGCGCAGCCGCTCTCGGTCGGTGAGGACGGCGGCCCGGTCGCGGGTGGCGGGGTCGCGGACGACGAGGAAGCGCCACGGCTGGCTGTGCCCGACCGAGGGCGCGGCGTGCCCGGCGGCGAGCACCCGCTCCAGGACCTCGTCGGGCACCGGGTCGGGGCGGTAGCGGCGCACGTCGCGCCGGGCGCCGACGACGGCGTAGAGGCCGCCGGCGTGCTCGGGCATGGCCCAGGCGGCGGGGTCGCCGGCCCGCTCGGCGGCGGAGGTGGCGTCGCCGACCAGCGGGACGGGCCGCGGCCACGGGGACGCCGTCATGCGGCTCTCCTCCCACCCGCCGGTCCCGGTCGGTCGCCGACTCTAGCCACGGGTCCGGCTCCGCCGGCGGGCGCCGCGGACCTCCCCGTGGCGGGTCCGCGACGCCCGTCCCGACGGCGGGGCCACCCGGGGTTTCGGCCGTGCGCGGCCCGGGTCAACCCGAGCGCGGACCCGACCGCCGCAGCCGCGCGGGCGCCCGCCGCGTCCACGCCTCCGCCAGCAGGTCGGCGACCAGGGCCGGGTCGGCGGCGGCGAGGTCGACGCGGACGCCGGAGAGCCGCCGTCCCCACCACAGCAGCGAGCAGGCGCCGCCCTCCGCCGCCCGCGCCTCCGACTCGCCGACCAGCACGTTGAGGGTGCCCTCGTCCCACAGGGTGGCCAGCACCGCGGTGCCGAGCCGGAACGACGGGCGGCCGTGGTGGTCGGCCTCGGTGACCTCCGGGAGGGCCAGGGCCAGCGCGCGGACGTCGTCGGGCGTCACCGCCACGCCCCCCAGGAAGCCCCCGGGGTACATCTCCGCGGACGTGCACCGTGCATCTCCGCGGATGTGCACACGGGGTCAGCCCTCGACCTGCTCGAGGAAGCGGCGCAGCGTCTCGAGGAAGACCTCGGGCTGCTCGGAGTGCACCCAGTGGCCGGCGTTCTTCACCCTCACCAGCCGGGTGTTGGGGAACAGCTCGTCCATGCGGCCACGGTCCTCGGGCAGCACGTAGTGGCTCCTCGCGCCGGCGATCCAGAGCACCGGGCCGTCGAAGGTGGCGCCGGGCGGCGGGTCGGGGAAGCCGCGCAGCTCACCGAGGTCGCGCTCGAGGGTCTCGAGGTTGAGCCGCCACCGCCAGCGGCCCGAGCCGACGCCCTCGCGGACCAGGCTCTGCAGCAGGAACGACCGCACCATCGTGCTGGGCACCGCCTCCCGCAGCGCCCGGTCGGCGTCGTCGCGGGTGCGCAGCGCGCCCAGGTCCACCGCGCGCATCGCGGCGATGAACGCGCCGAACGGCGAGGCCTCCTCGTCGGGGTCGTCGGTGCGCCCGCCGGACACCGGGTACTCCACCGGCGCGATGTCGACGACGACCAGCGCGCGCAGCAGCTCCGGCCGGCGCAGCGCCAGCTGCATCGCCACCTTGCCGCCCATCGAGTGCCCGACCAGCGTCACCGGCTCGCCGAGGCCGGCCAGCTCATCGGCGACCATCTGCGCCATGTCGACGTAGTCGACGCGGTCGGTCCACGGCGAGTGCCCGTGGTTGGGCAGGTCGAGCAGCGTCACCCGGTGCCCGTCGGCGAGCCCCTTGGCCGCCGTCGTCCAGTTCTTGCCCTGGCCGAACAGGCCGTGGACGAAGACGACACGCGGCCCGGAGTCCCCGACCGTGCGCGCCGCCAGCCGCTCGTCGGAGGGCGCGTCGGCTGTCACCCGGCGATTCCACCAGATCCCCGGCCGCCGGCGACCTACCGTGCCCCGGACGAGGGGAGCCCACCGTGGCCGGACGGCGCCGCGCCGCCAGCAGCACCAGCACGAGCACCAGCACGAGGCGCCGGACGACGAGGCGGCGGACGACGGCCCGCCGGCCGGCGGTCCCCGACCTGCCCACCGCGGGCCCGGGGGAGCGGGTGTGGGTGCTCGCCGTCCCGTTCCGGGCACCGGCACCCGGCGCCGTCTGGCACGCGGGACTGCAGGCGCACGTCTGGGTCGGCCGCGAGCTGCCACCGGCGCTGGCGCCCTACGACCCGCCGCCGTACACCCTCGAGCGCTTCCTCGAGGACGAGCTCAACGAGACGCCGCGGCCGCTGCCCGAGGGACGGCCGATGGTGCCGCGCGAGGAGCAGTGCACCGGCGCCGAGGCCGTCGTCGCCTCCGCCGCCGCCGGGCACCGGGTGTTCCTGCTCGGCGACGACCCCGGCGTCGGCAAGACCGGCACCGCGGTGCTGGCCGCCCGCGAGATCTGCGAGCTGCGCGGTGGCGAGCGGGTGCTCGTGGTCGCCGACCGCCCGGCCGCGATCACCATCCCGCACTGGACCCGCTCAATCGCCGGCTTCGGCGACGGCGGCCTGCGCTGGTGCGTGACGACGTGGGACCGGCTGGCGAAGGTCGCGAAGCTCTCCTTCGACGTGGTGGTCGCCGACGAGGCGCACATGGTGCGGCACACGACCACCCAGCGGTGGAAACACTGGAGGGCCGTCTCGGGCGGCGCCCGAGCGAAGGACGTCCCCTTCGTCGTCGCCGCCACTGCCACCCCGGCGCACACGCCGCTGGAGCTGCCCTACCTCGCGCCGCAGTTCGCCCAGCGGCACGGCGAGCCGCTGCGCGCCTGGGCCGACCTGCCGGCGAGACTCGCGGAGCACGGGTTCCACGTGGAACGGGGCCGCTACGGCTGGGCGTGGACCGAGGACGCCGACGAGCGTCGCGCCGACCTCGCCCGCCTGCAGGACTGGCTCACCGACGGCGACCCGCCCGCCACGCTGCACCGCCCGGCGCCCTGGGGTCCGGTGTCGGTCACCGGGACCCCGGTCGCCCTCACCCCGGCGGAGCGGGCCGCCTACGAGTCGGAGTGGCAGGAGTTCCGCGCCGAGATGCAGCTCGCCCGCCGGGCGCGGCAGAGCGCCCGCGGCCGCGCCGCGCTGCTGCGGTTCCGGCAGAAGGCCGGCCTCATCCGGGCGCAGGCCACCGTCGACTGGGTGCGCGCCCAGGTGGAGGCCGAGCGGCAGGTGGCGGTGTCGGTCGAGTTCGTCGAGACGGCGGCCGACCCGATCCGCGAGGCGCTGCTCGACTCCGGCATCGCCGTCGCGTCGGTCTACGGGCGGGACCGGTTCGACGTCGAGGCCGAGCGGCTGCGCTTCCAGACCGGCGCGGCGCCGGTGTGCGTGTTCACCGTGACCGCCTCCATCAGCCTGCACGCCGGCGAGCTGCTGCCCGACGGCGCGACGGCGTCGACCACCCCGCGGGTGGGGCTGTTCCACCAGCCGCGCTTCTCCGGCATCCAGGCCCGCCAGGTCACCGGCCGCACCCACCGCGACGGGCAGGTCTCCCCGTGGCGGGTGGCCTTCGCCGAGGACACCGTCGAGGAGCAGGTGGCCCGGGTGATGGTCGAGCGGCTGGCGGTGAGCGGGTCGACGGCGGGCGCGGACACCTCGGCCCTCCAGGAGATCGCCGAGCTGCTCGACGCCGACTGGCTGCCGCCCGCCGCGCTCACCGAAGGCTGATCGCGGTCACCGCAGGAACTCGGTCAGCACCCGCTCGCACCCCGCGGGGAGGGTGTGGTGGGTGGCGCCGGGCAGCGTCACCACGGTCGCCCGCGGTACGAGCTGCCCGGCACGGCGGGCCAGCTGTCGCGGGCTCTGCGCCCGGCCGTCACCGGCGACGACCACCAGCGTCGGCACCGTCAGCGCCCGCAGCCGCGCCGGGTCGGGACGGCGGGTGCGCACCGGCGGCGCCACCGGCAGCTCGGCGCCGGCAGCGGCGACGTCGAGCCACGCGTCGTCCACCGGCCGGCCGCCGGTCTCCCAGCGCACCAGCGCCCGCATCCGCGCGGCGGTGGGCCGGGTGAGCACCGGCACGGCGTGCAGCAGGTAGCCGGGGGAGAAGCCGGCGAAGGTGGTCGTCGGGTCGACCAGGCCGAGGCGGCGCACGCGGCCCGGCCGGGCGAGGGCGAACGCGAGCGCCTGCCAGCCGCCGTAGCTGTGACCGGCGAGGTCGACGGCGCCGAGGCCCAGGCCGTCGAGGAGCTCGGCCAGCCAGTCGGCGACGTCGTCCGCGCTGCTCAACGGGGTGGTGGCGGGGCTGCGGCCCGCGTCGCCGACCGGGTCGACCACGTGCACGCGGCGCACCGCGGCCAGCAGCCGCACCGCACCCGACCAGGCCAGCGCGGTGGCGCCGCCGCCGGGGAGCAGCACCAGCGGAGGAGCGGCCGCCGCGCCGCTGACCAGCACGTGCGTGCAGCCGAAGCGGGTGTCGACGTCGACCGGGCGCACGGGCACCGGCCAGCGCGCCAGCGCCGCGCCGTAGGCCGTGTCGAACGCCGCGCGGGGGTCCCCCATGGGCGGAGCGTGCCGGGTGCGCACGGCCCCGGCAACGGCCGGGGAGAATCGGGGGCGTGCGGCGGGAGGCGAGTGTGCTGCACCTCGACCTCGACGCGTTCTTCGCCGCCGTCGAGCAGCGCGACAAGCCCTCGCTGCGCGGCCGGCCGGTGGTCGTCGGCGGCACCGGCGGGCGCGGGGTGGTGGCGACGGCGTCCTACGAGGCGCGGGCCTACGGCGCCCGCTCGGCCATGTCGACGGCGGAGGCCCGCCGCCGCTGCCCGCCCGGGACGGCGTTCCTCGGGGGCCGCTTCGGCGCCTACCGGCGGACGTCGGACGTCGTCATGGAGCTGCTCCGGGAGCTGTCGCCGCTGGTGGAGCCGGTGTCGATCGACGAGGCCTACGTCGACCTCGCGGCCGGGCCGGGCCACGACCTCTCCGTCGACGGCGTGACCGCGCTCGCCCGGCGGCTCAAGGAGCGGATCGCCGCGGCGACCGGCGGCGTCACCGGCTCGGTCGGCATCGGCAGCTCCAAGCTGATGGCCAAGATCGCCTCCGACCTCGACAAGCCCGACGGCCTGGTCGTCGTCGCGCCCGGCACCGAGCTCGACGTGCTGCACCCGCTGCCGGTGACCCGGCTGGGCGGCGTCGGCCCGGCGACGGCCGAGCGGCTGCGGCAGGTCGGCGTCGCCACGGTCGCCCACCTGGCGGCCAAGTCGCTGCCCGACCTGGTCGCGCTGGCCGGCCGCGCGCACGGCACCGGGCTGTACCAGCTGGCGCGGGCGGAGGACGAGCGGCCGGTGGTCGCCGAGCGGGAGGCCAAGTCGGTCTCGCAGGAGTCGACCTTCGAGCGCGACCTCACCGACGTGGCCGAGCTGAACCGGCTCATCGACGCGATGGCCGGCCGGGTGGGCAGCCGGCTGCGCGGCTCGGCGCTGTCGGGGCGGACCGTGACGCTCAAGCTGCGCCGCTACGACTTCACCACCATCACCCGCTCGCAGACGCTGCCCCAGCCCACCGACGACCCCCGGCAGGTCGCCTCGATCGCGCGGCGGCTGCTCGCCGAGGCCGGCACCGGCGGGGGGCTGCGGCTGCTCGGCGTCGGCGTCTCCGGGCTGTCCCAGTACGCGCAGGGCGACCTGTTCGCCGGCGAGGACACCGCTCCCGAGGAGGGTGGGGACGACGTCGTCGAGGGCCCGGCCGAGCCGGAGCCGCCGCCCGACCGCCGGTGGTGGCCGGGGCAGGACGTCGTCCACGACGAGCTCGGCCCCGGCTGGGTGTGGGGCCGCGGGCTGGGCCGGGTGACCGTGCGGTTCGAGGGGCCGCGGACCCCGCCCGGCCCGGTGCGCACGCTGGCCGCCGACGACCCGGCGCTGCACCCCGGTGACCCGCCGGACTGGCGCCCGGCGACGATGGAGCCGTGAGCGAGAACCTCTGGCTGCGGATCACCGAGGCCGATCCCGGCCACTCGACGGCCTACGTCCAGCGGTTCAAGGACCTGGCCGCGGGCGGGATGGACATCGTCGGCGAGGCGCGGATGGTCGACGCGATGCTGCCGCGGCGGTCCCGCGTCCTGGACGCCGGCTGCGGGCCGGGACGCGTGGGCGGCCACCTCGCCGCGGCCGGGCACGACGTCGTCGGCGTGGACGTCGACCCGGTGCTCGTCGCGGCCGCGCAGGAGGACCACCCGGGCGCGCGCTGGCTGGTCGGCGACCTGGCCACCCTGGACCTGCCCGACCGGTTCGACGCGGTCGTCTGCGCCGGCAACGTGGTCACCTTCCTCGCACCGGACACCCGCGCCGAGGTGCTGCGCCGCTTCCGCACCCACCTGGCCGACGACGGACGGGCCGTGGTCGGCTTCGGCGCCGACCGCGGCTACACCTTCGACGCCTTCCTGGACGACGCCCGCGGCGCCGGCCTCACGCCGGACCTGCTCCTGTCGAGCTGGCACCTGCACCCGTTCACGCCCGCGTCGGACTTCCTCGTCGCGGTGCTCCGGGCCGGCTGACCCCGCCGGGCTCACCGCAGCCACCGACGGCGAGCCACTCCAGGACCGCGCCCGGGTGCTCGGCGAGCGCCACGGCGGACACCTCGACGGTGCGGTCGGCGCTCCCCTCCAGCAGGAGGCGGCGCGGGACGCGGACCCAGGCGTGCGCGCCGACGTGCTCGGTGGTGGCTCGGTCGGCGGTGGCTCGGTCGGTGGTCGCTCTGTCGGTGGTCGCTCCGTCGGTGGTCATGGTGGACCTCCCCGCTCCGGCGGCCCCGTCGGGGCCGCTGTGGCACCGAGGGTCGACCGGCTGCCTGGGAGGAGGCTGAGCGTGACGTGCCGGTTCCCTGCCACCCGGCCCGACGGGTGCCCGGTCAGCGGGCGCCGAGGGCGAGGGTCAGGGCCAGCACGGTCTGCGGGTCGTCGAGGCGGTCGCCGAAGCGCTCGCGCAGCTGCCCCATCCGGTAGCGGACGGTCTGCGGGTGCACGTACAGCTCGGCGGCCACCTGCTCGCGGCGGCCGTGGTGCAGCAGCCACGAGCGCAGCGTCTCCAGCAGCTTCTCGCGGGGACCGGGTGGGAGGTCGTCCAGCGGCGCCAGCACCTGGGCCCGCAGGTCGGCCAGCGCCTCGCCGTCGGCCCGTAGCACCAGGTCGGCCAGCCGCAGCTCGGTGTCCACCGGGACGTCGCCCTCGGGCGCCAGCCCGAGCTGCAGCGCCCGCAGCGCGCGCGAGTACGACGACCGCGCGTCCACCCACGGCCGCGGCGGCCCGACGACGGCGCCCCGGCCGGTCAGCGCCCGCACCAGCGCGGCCCGCGCGAACCCCTCGGCGTCGGGCACCAGCAGCACGGCGCGCTCGGTGCTCGGCTCGGCGCCGGGCAGGTCCTCGCCGGCCTGCAGCGTCCGGGCGTCGAGCAGCGCCATCGCGTCGCGGGCGCCGGCCTCGGGCAGCAGCACCGCCGTCAGCGTGCGTGGCGGCGTCCAGTCGGCCAGCTCGGCGGCCGCGTGCAGGTCGTAGGGCGGTGCCCCGGTGACCAGCAGCTCGGTCAGCCGCTCCAGGTGCCGACGGCGCACCCGCCCGCTGGCGGCCAGCTGGTCGGCGTGCCCGGACGCGCTGGCCGCCGACAGCTGGTCGATGTAGGCGAAGACCAGCTCGGCGAAGCGGGCCAGCGCGCCCGCCGACAGCCCGGCCGCCACCGCCGTCCCGCTCATGTGCCGCCAGGCCACGCGCGCGCCCACCCGGTAGGCGGCGAGCAGCGCGTCCATCGACCGGCCGGTGCGCGCCTCCCCGCGGCCGAGGGCGTACGCGCCCTCGATGGCCGGGGCGATCGGCCGGCTGGCGTCGGCCCCGTCGATCGCGGTCGCCAGCTCCAGGAAGCCCGCCAGGGCCAGCTCGACGGCGTTCTCGATGCGCCGCCCCATCGGACCGCGGAAGGCCTCGGCGTAGCTGGGCACCTCGACGACGATCGCGGCGACCGTCCGCTCGGCCACCGACGGCAGCTCCGCCCGCACCACCGCCGCCACGTCGAGCCCGAAGGTCTCCTGCTCCGTCGTCACCGTGACCCCTCCGTGACCACTCTTGTTCGCGGGGAACAGTATCCGGCGCGACGTTCACGTCCAGAGCACAGGTAGTTGCCCCCTGCGCAGGGAACAGTGGAGGTATGACCGCGACCGTTCCGCGCCCCTCGTCGGCCCGGCCGGCCCTGAGGACGCTGCGCGACCGCGCGCTCCGCTGGGCCGAGCTCGTCACCACGCCGCTGCTGCCGGCCGACTACCTCGACCTCGTCCACCCGCTGCGCGCCGGGGCCGACCTCCGCGGGCGCATCGAGGCCGTCCTGCCCGAGACGCGGGACGCCGCCACGCTCGTCATCCGCCCCGGCGCCGACTGGCGGCCGCACCGGCCCGGCCAGTACGTGCGCATCGGCATCGACGTCGACGGCGTCCGCATGTGGCGCGCCTACTCGATCACCTCCGACCTCGGGCGCACCGACGGCTGCTTCACCGTGACGGTCAAGGCCATCCCCGACGGCAAGGTCAGCAACCACCTCGTCCGCCGCGCGCAGCCCGGCACGATCGTGCAGCTCGACCAGGCCACCGGGGAGTTCTGCCTGCCCGAGCAGCGGCCGGCCAAGGCCCTGTTCGTCACCGCCGGCTCGGGCATCACCCCGGTGATGGGGATGCTGCGCAACCACCCCGAGCTGACCGACGTCGTCCTGGTGCACTCCGCGCCCACCGCCGAGGACGTCGTCTTCGGCGCGGAGCTGCGGCAGCTGGCCGCCGAGGGCCGCATCCGGCTGGTCGAGCAGCACACCGACACCGCGGGGCTGCTCGACGCCGCCGCGATCGCCGAGCTGGTCCCCGACCTGGCCGAGCGCGCCACCTGGGCCTGCGGGCCGGTGGGCATGCTCGAGGCGCTGGAGGAGCACTGGACGGCCGCCGGCATCGCCGACCGGCTCTACACCGAGCGGTTCCGCCCGACGGTGCTGGTGACCGGTGAGGGCGGCACGGTCTCGTTCACGAAGAACGGGACGACGCTCGAGGCCGACGGCGCCACCCCGATCCTCGACGCCGCCGAGGAGGCCGGCGTCCTCATGCCCAGCGGCTGCCGCATGGGCATCTGCTACGGCTGCGTGCTCCCGCTGCGCGAGGGCGCCGTCCGCGACCTGCGCACCGGCGAGGTGACCACCGCCGCACCGGGCGACGGCGTCCTCGTCCAGACCTGCATCAGCGCCGCCGCCGGCGCCTGCGACATCGACCACTGACCGCTTCCGGACCGGAGGAGCCCCACCACATGACCGTGCTGCAGAAGAAGACCGACAACCCGATCGAGCACCTCACCCCCGAGGACATCGAGCTCATCGGCAAGGAGCTCGACGAGATCCGCCAGGGCGTGGTGGACAGCCGCGGCGAGTCCGACGCGCGCTACATCCGCACGGTCATCGACGTGCACCGCAAGATCGAGCTGGGCAGCCGCGCCGTCCTGCTCGCCTCGGGCTTCGCGCCCGCGTGGGTCGTCGGCACGATCGGCCTGTCGATCGCCAAGATCCTCGAGAACATGGAGATCGGGCACAACATCCTGCACGGCCAGTGGGACTGGATGCGCGACCCGAAGATCCACTCCACGACGTGGGAGTGGGACATGGCCAGCCCGGCCGAGCAGTGGAAGCACTCGCACAACGAGCTGCACCACACCTACACGAACGTGATCGGCAAGGACAACGACCTCGGCTACGGCATCATGCGCGTCGACGAGGACCAGCCGTGGACGCCGATGTACCTCGGCCAGCCGCTGTGGAGCTTCATCAACGCCTGCTTCTTCGAGTACGGGATCGCCGCCTACGACCTCGAGCTCGGCGCGGTCATCGCCAAGAAGCAGACCGGCGACCCGGA
Source organism: Geodermatophilus tzadiensis (assembly GCF_003002915.1). Taxonomy (GTDB): domain Bacteria; phylum Actinomycetota; class Actinomycetes; order Mycobacteriales; family Geodermatophilaceae; genus Geodermatophilus; species Geodermatophilus tzadiensis. Next base: position 20,165 of record NZ_PVTG01000022.1, read on the forward strand.
GTTCCGCCGCCGCGCCAAGCAGGTGCTGGCGAAGATCGGCCGGCAGGTCCGCAAGGACTACGTCATCCACCCGCTGCTGTCGGGCCCGAACTTCCTCTCCACGCTGACCGCGAACTTCGTGGCCAACGTCGTGCGCAACCTCTGGTCGAACTCCGTCATCCTGTGCGGGCACTTCCCCGAGGGCGTGGAGACGTTCGAGAAGAAGTCGATCGACGGCGAGACCCGCGGCGAGTGGTACCTGCGGCAGATGCTCGGCTCGGCCAACATCTCCGGCTCGAAGGCGATGCACATCCTGACCGGGAACCTGTCGCACCAGATCGAGCACCACCTGTTCCCCGACCTGCCGAGCAACCGGTACGCCGAGATCGCGCCGAAGATCCGCGACCTGTTCCAGCGCTACGGCCTCAACTACCACACCGCGCCGCTGCCGCAGCAGGTCGGCTCGGCCTGGCACAAGATCATCCGGCTGTCGCTGCCCAACGGCTGGCTGCAGAACACCACGGCCCGCAACCTGCCCACCCAGCTCGTCAAGCTGTGGAAGATGACCACCGGCAAGCCGCGCGTCCGCCGCGCGCTCCTGCGCGAGCAGGCCGCCCTGGCCGCCGCCTGAGTCGCACACAGGAGGGCCCGGGACGACGCCGTCGTCCCGGGCCCTCCGTGCGTCCAGGGCCGGTCAGGGCCGCAGCGCCGGCCACCCCGAGCGCACCCCGTTGAACGGCGAGGGGCCCGGGACCGTCGTGGTCCCGGGCCCCTCGGCGTCGTGTGGTCAGTTGGCCATGTCGACGAAGCGGCTGTAGTGGCCCTGGAAGGCGACCGTGACGTTCGCGGTGGGCCCGTTGCGGTGCTTGACCAGCATGATGTCGGCCTCGCCCGCTCTCGGGCTCTCCTTCTCGTACATGTCCTCGCGGTGGATCATCATCACCATGTCGGCGTCCTGCTCGATGCTGTTGTGGACGACGATCCCCCCGGCCACGAAGTTGTGGCCACCGAGCACCGTGGCGTCGTAGACCTCCTCCTCGGCACCCTGCTCGATGGAGGCGACCTCGTCCCACAGCAGGTCGTTGACCGCCTGCATCTCCAGCTCGGCGTCACCGAGGATCTCCGCCACGCGACCGAGTCGCTCGCGGCTGGGGGCGTGCTTCCACAGGGCGCTGCCGCAGAACGCGGTGCCCATGGCCGCGGCGAAGGCGCGGTGGCTCATGCCCTGCTCCGCCAGCACGTCCCGGACGCGCTCCCAGACCTGGACGGGGATGGTGTCGACGTTGGGGTTGCCCGATGTCGCCCGCACGATCTCCAGCAGCTGCCCGGCGGCGTCGCCCCGGGCGCCGTGCACGCCGATCTCCCCCAGGAACCGCCGCTGGTCGTCGCAGCCGCTGATGTCGAGGGTCCACCCGTCGCGGTAGCCGGTCTTGCGCGTCCGGCGGACGCGGCAGGAGATCCCGAAGCGGAGCAGCAGCCGAGAGACGTCGTCGACGAGCCGGCGGCTGGTGGAGGCGTAGTAGACCCGGCCGCTCCGGCCCTCCTTGGTCACCGTGACGGAACCGTCGGTGGCCCACAGGTGGCGGAGGAACAGCGCGATCTGCTTCTTCGGCAGGGAGAAGACCGGCTCGGGCACGAACTTCTCGTGGCTGCGCAGACCGAAGAGGCCCAGGTCGTCGAGCCAGGCGGCGATCGGGTTGCGCCGTCCGTGCGTGAGCGGGAACGGCGCCCGCAGCCGCAGGGAGGTGCACCGGGCCGCCGCGTGCTCGTCCCGCACGGCCACGACGCCGAAGTGCAGCGCGGCCGTGGTCACCGCTCGCAGGTTCGCCTCGTCCACCGAGGCGTACCGGAGCGGTTGCCGCTTCACGAAGCTGCCGTCGCCGATCAGGTGGGCCAGCAGCACCACCTCCTCGTCCTGCCACACCGTCATCCGGTCGGGCGCCGGCACGTGCCGCGGGACGGCGATGCGGTCACCCGGCGCCAGCTCACCGAGCGGCCGGAAGCCGTCGTAGGTGAGGAACGGGTGGTTGGCGGTGGCCCGCACCGTCTTGCCCGACGAGGTGGTCAGCTGGAACACCGGCTTGCGACCGGTCGAGAAGACGTGGGTCAGGTGCCGGCGGACGTAGCGCAGGTTGTCGTCCAGGGCCCAGACGGGGACGTCGGTGGCACCGCTGGTGAACAGCTCGCCCATCGTCGTCTCGGCGCCGGTGTCGGCCCGGAGGATGCGCGTCTCCGCCGGCAGGCACCCGGACTCGCGCAGGTCGGAGAGCATGGGCTTCTTGTCCTGCCGCTGCTCGGACCCACGGTTGAGCTGCGACATCGCGATCACCGGGACCTCGAGCTCCTTGGCCAGCAGCTTCAGCGCACGGGAGAACTCCGAGACCTCCTGCTGGCGGCTCTCGACGCGCTTGCCCGAGGTCATCAGCTGGAGGTAGTCGATGACCACGAGCTTGAGGTCGTTGCGCTGCTTGAGCCGCCGAGCCTTGGCCCGGATCTCCATCATCGTCATGTTGGGCGAGTCGTCGATGTAGAGCGGCGCGTCGGCGACCTCGCCCATCCGGCGGGCCAGCTTCGACCAGTCCTCGTCGGACAGCGTGCCGGCGCGCATGTGGTGCAGCGGCACCTTCGCCTCGGCCGACAGCAGACGCATGGTGATCTCGTGCTTGCTCATCTCGAGCGAGAAGATGACGGCCGGCATGTGGTGCTTGACCGTCGCCGAGCGAGCGATGTCGAGCCCCAGCGTGGAGTTGTGCGTCGGGACGAAGCTCCGGCCGGCGAGGAACAACGAGTCGGCGGCGTCGACCTGGATGCACCGCACGGGCACGCTGGGGACCGGCCGCACGTCGGTGACGAAACGGACCCCACGGGCGGTGAGCGTGCGGGCGCCGCGCTCCTTGTGCACCAGCTTCTTGCGCTCCAGCCGGAAGACCTCGTCGTCGGTGCTGAAGGTCAGCGTGTAGCAGGTGGACGACGCCTCCGACCGGCCGCGCACCCGCGTGGTGCTCAGCGTCACCCGGTGGCCGAGGCCGGCGATCAGCTCACGCACGTCCTCGGCCAGCCGGCGGTGGGTGACGGCGAACTGGACGGCCCCGCTCGGCGTCACGGTGCCGTTGGTGTCCAGCAGACCGGCCAGCAGCGCCCGCCGCTGGGCCACGGACGCCCGCAGGTAGGCCGTGGGGATGTGCTTGTCCCCGAGGACCCCCAGGGTCCGCAGGAGGCCCTGCACGGTGCCGTGGTCGTCCCGGCAGGACTGGCACTGCGCCAGGCCGCTGGAGGGACCACCGCAGTCGGGGCAGGTGGCCTGCAGTCCCACGCCGCCGCCGGCGCGCAGCCGGCCACCGCAGGTCTTGCCGCACGTCTGCACCTGCGAGGTCCGCGGCACGAACGGCTCGCCGCACATCGGGCAGGGTCGCTCGGCCGGCGCGGGACGGGCGGGCAGGCGCAGGGCGTACCACCGGTCGACCTTCGAGAGGGCGACGACCAGGCCCTCGCCCTCGATGTAGGCCGCGATCTCCGGGTCGGCGCTGGTGTAGTGGGCGGCCGCCGACGTCCCGTCGCCCAGCCAGACGCCGAGCGCGTACGGCGGTACGGGCAGGTCGGCGGCGGGCAGGTCGAGCGGGGCGGTGTTGACCACGGCGTGGTTGAGTCGCCGGTCGGCCGTCGCGCAGCGCACCGTGCGGGCCAGCTCCTCGGTGGTCCGCACCCGCGGCACCCCGCGCTCACCGAGCCGGCGGGCGGCACGGTCGGTGGTGACCCACTGGTGCTGGGCGTCGGCGACGATCACCGTGCCGTCGGAGAAGTGCACCTCGTAGCAGGGTCGGTCGGTCATGACGTCGGTGGCGGCGACGACCGTCGTGGGACGTCCGTCGGCGCCCAGGACGCGGTCGCCGACGCGGACCTCACCCATCGTCGTCCACCCGGTGGGCGTGGCGACCGGGGTGTCCAGCGCGAGCGCCTTGCCCACACCGGGCCTGGCGGCGATGACGACCATCTGGCCGGCCTGCAGGCCGTTGGTCAGCTCGTCGAGGTCGCGGATGCCGGTGGGCACGCCACGGGCGGTGCCGCCGCGGGAGGCGATGGCGTCGAGCTCGTCCATCGTCGGCTGCAGGACGTCCTCGAGGCGCGAGTAGTCCTCGCTCATGCGCTTCTCGGTGACGTCGTAGATCTCCTGCTGCGCGCGGTCGACGATGTCGTCGACGTCGCCCCGCCCGCCGGCCGCGCCGTAGCCCAGCTGCACGACGCGGGTGCCGGCCTCGACCAGCCGTCGCAGCACCGCCTGCTCGGCGACGATCGCGGCGTAGTAGCCGGCGTTGGCCGCCGTGGGCGTCGAGGCGATCAGCGTGTGCAGGTAGACCGCGCCGCCCATCTTCGACAGCTGGTCGGTGCGGTTGAGCTCGGCGGCGACGGTGATCGCGTCGGCCGGCTCCCCCCGCCCGTACAGGTCGAGGATGCAGTCGAAGATCACCTGGTGCGCCGGCCGGTAGAAGTCGTTGCCGTGCAGCACCTCGACGACGTCGGCGATCGCGTCCTTGCTCAGCAGCATGCCGCCGAGCACCGACTGCTCCGCCGCGACGTCCTGCGGCGGCTGCCGGTCGTACTCCGGCGCCGTCGCGGACGGTCGGCTGAACTCGTCGGCCACCGCCACGGGAAGCCCTCCTTCTCTCCACCGGCGCACCCGCAGACAGACCCCGGCCACTGGCCGGGGTCCGGTGGGGGAAGCACCAGGACTGCGGGAACGCTCTCGAACGCGTGTTCGAGCCCGAGGCTAGGGCGGGGGACCGACAGAACCGGTCCCGTCCACCCCGCCGTCAGGACGGTAGGGAGCGCGGCGGACGGCGTCCAACACCGCTGTGGGGCGAGTTCTGCACAACTTGTGGACAAGTCGGTGGACACACGCGTGTCGACATGTGGAGACGGCGGGGGACGGGCCGGCCGGACCGCCGCGATCCGTGCGCTGACCTGCGCGGAGGCCACCCACCGGGTGTGGACGGGAGAAAGTCCGGGAGAACTCGTGGTGTCGCGCACCGGCGTGTCGAGGGTCGCAGCCCACCCGTCCCTGGGGTCACACGTCCACAGGGGAGGGCTCGGTACGGCGGGGACCGCCCGTCGTCGGCCTGCGGTGGTCCCAGGGCGCCGGGGACGACGCCGGGTCGACACGGTGGGCGGCGGACGCCGTCCGCCGGGCCACGGACGCCGAGAGGGGCGCCGGACGGGTGTCCGACGCCCCTCTCGGGCGGTGCAGCGGCTCGGCCCCCCTGCAGGTTCCCGCCGCGAGCTCGCGAGCGGTGGGGGGCAGGGAGGTCCTTACCCCGCGACGACCTCGATCGGCAGCTGGGCGGTGACCTCGGGGTGCACCCGCACGGTCACGGTGTGCCGACCGGTGGTCTTGATGCTGCTGGGCAGCTCCACCCGGCGGCGGTCGAGCTCGGGGCCACCGGCGGCGGTCACGGCGTTGACGACGTCGGCGGTGGTGACCCGGCCGAACAGGCGGCCGCCCTCACCGGCGCGGGCCGGCACGCGGACGGTCAGGCCGGTCAGGCGGCCGGCCACGGCCTGCGCCTCCTCGAGCGAGCGCACCTCCCGGGCGGCGCGCGCCCGGCGCAGCGACTCGACCTGCTTCTGGGCACCGCGGGTGGCCACGATGGCCAGGCCGCGGGGCAGGAGGTAGTTGCGGGCGTAGCCGCCCTTGACCTCCACCGTGTCACCGGAGGACCCGAGACCGGTGACCTCCTGCGTCAGGATCAGCTTCTGGGTGCTCATGGTCAGCGCGCCGTCGAGGTGTAGGGCAGCAGGGCCATCTCACGGCTGTTCTTGACGGCCGTGGCGACGTCCCGCTGGTGCTGGCTGCAGTTGCCGCTCACGCGGCGGGCACGGATCTTGCCGCGGTCGGAGATGAACTTCCGCAGCAGCGTCGTGTCCTTGTAGTCGATGTAGGTCGCCTTGTCCTTGCAGAACTGGCAGACCTTCTTCTTGGGCTTGCGCACGGGGGGCTTGGGCACTGGGTTCTCCAGGTACGACTAGTTCGGGGGGAGTTGAGGGCTCAGAACGGGGGCTCGTCGGACGGGCCGGCGGGCGTCGACCACGGGTCGCTCGCACCGCCGCCACCGCCACCGAAGCCGCCACCACCGCCGCCGCCGAAGCCGCCGCCGCCACCCTCACCGCGGGAGGCCTTGGTGACCTTCGCGGTGGCGTAGCGCAGCGAGGGGCCGATCTCGTCGACCTCGAGCTCGACGACGGTGCGCTTCTCGCCCTCCTTGGTCTCGAACGAGCGCTGCTTGAGCCGCCCCGAGACGATGACCCGCGAGCCGCGGGTGAGGGACTCCGCCACGTTCTCGGCCGCCTGCCGCCAGACGTTGCAGCGGAGGAACAGCGCCTCGCCGTCCTTCCACTCCTGCGACTGCCGGTCGAAGGTGCGCGGCGTCGAGGCGACCGTGAAGTTGGCGACCGCGGCCCCCGACGGCGTGAACCGCAGCTCCGGGTCGGAGGTCAGGTTGCCGATGACGGTGATGACGGTCTCGCCGGCCATGCTCAGTGGACCTCAGGCCGCATCAGCTTGGTGCGCAGGACCGACTCGTTGAGGTTGAGCTGCCGGTCGAGCTCGGCGACCGCGGCGGGCTCGGCCTGGATGTCGACGACGGCGTAGATGCCCTCGACGTTCTTCTTGATCTCGTAGGCCAGGCGGCGCCGACCCCAGATGTCGGTCTTGACGGTGCCACCGGAGTTGGTGACGACGGTCAGGAACCGGTCGAGGGAGGGAGCGATCGTGCGCTCCTCCAGGTCGGGGTCGAGGATGATCATCAGTTCGTAGTGACGCACGGAGAACCCCACCTCCTCTGGTCTGTGGCGGCTGCAGGACGTCTGCAGCAGGAGGGTCGTACACGCGTCGCGCGCCCGGTCCCGCCGACGACGGCGGACGGACGCGCTGCTCCAGGCTACCAGTGCTGCCGGGTGGGACCGCGGGCCGTCCCTGGCTACCGTCGCCGGTGTGAGCACGCACCCGATCGGCGTCCACGTCGGACCCGGCCTGACCGCGGACAACGAGCTCGACGCCGGCGGCCCGCTGGCCCGTGCCGCCGAGATGGACGCCGACGGCGTGCAGGTCTTCCTCGGCGACCCGCAGGGCTGGAAGGCGCCGCCGCCCCGCCCCGACGCCGCGGACCTGCTGGCCTCCGACGTCGCCGTCTTCGTGCACGCGCCGTACGTGCTCAACGTGGCCTCGACCAACAACCGGATCCGCATCCCCAGCCGCAAGAACCTCGCCGTCCACGCGCGGGCGTCGGCGGCGGTCGGGGCCCGCGGGATGGTGGTGCACGGCGGGCACGTGCTGGCCAGGGACGACCCGACCGCCGGGTTCGACAACTGGCGCAAGACCTTCGTCCGGCAGGCCGAGGACGGCGGCTTCCCGCTGCCCCTGCTGATCGAGAACACCGCGGGCGGGGAGAACGCGATGGCCCGCGAGCTGGGCGCGGTGGCCCGGCTGTGGGACGCCGTCGGCGAGTTCGGCGCCGGGTTCGTGCTCGACACCTGCCACGCCTGGGCCGCCGGCTGGGACCTCGCGACCGCGGTGGACGACGTCCGCGCCGTCACCGGCCGCGTCGACCTGGTGCACCTGAACAACAGCCGCGACCCGGCCGGCTCGGGCCGCGACCGGCACGCCCCGCTCACCGGCGGGGAGATCCCGCTGGAGCTGCTCCTCGAGGTCGCCCGCGCCGCCGACTGCCCCGTCGTCCTGGAGACGCCGGGCGACGCGGCGTCGCACGCCGAGGAGGTCGCCCTGGTCCGCGAGGCGCTCCGCTAGCCGTCCTCCCTCACCGCACGGCGTCCTACCCGACCGTGGGACGTGCGGGAGGACGCGCCACGATCAGGTCACCTGATCGTCGGCGCCTGCCCAGGGTCAGCACGTCGGGAGCGCCGTCGAGCGGGCCGCCGGCGGGGTCGTCGACGCCGGGCCACGAGGTGCGGACGACGTCGTCGTCGGGGTGCCACACGTCGCGGACGACCAGTGCCATCAGGACCAGGACGGCGACGTCGCGGACGGTCACCGCGAGGAAGAACCACTCGGTGCCCACACCGCGGTCGTCCGCGCCGAGGTACCAGAGCATCCGCACCCCCCACAGCACCGCCTCGGTGGCCTGCCAGGCGAGCAGCGAGCGCCACTCCGGCCGGGCCAGCACCGCCAGGGGCAGCAGCCACAGCGAGTACTGCGGGCTCCACACCTTGGTCACCAGCAGGAACCCGGCCACGAGCAGGAACGCCACCTGGCCCACCCGCGGCCGCACCGGCGCCCGCAGCACCAGCCAGCCGAGCGCGGCGAAGACCGCCAGCACGCAGACGGCGACCAGCGCGTTGAGCACCGTCGGCGCCTCGCCCTCGGCCAGCGGCCCGTCGAACAACGCCCCGCCCGAGGCGGTGACCAGCATGTTCCAGACGGTGTCCGGGTCGGCGGGGCGGGTGCTGTTGAGCCGGAAGAACAGCGACCAGTTCTCCGGCGCGAGCAGCGCCACGGGCAGGTCGACGGCCAGCCAGGCCGCCGCCGCGGCGAGCGCGGCCCGCAGCCACACCCGCAGCCGGCCCGCGCGCAGGCACAGCAGGAACAGCGCGCCGAGCAGGAGCACCGGGAAGAGCTTCGCGGCGGTACCCAGGCCCAGCAGGACGCCGGCCAGGACCGGCCGCTCGCGGGCCCACGCCCACAGGCCGCAGGCGGCCAGCGCGACGGCGAGGAGGTCCCAGTTGGTGAACGCGTGCACCAACAGCAGCGGCGAGAGGCCGACCATCGCGGCGTCCCACGGCCGGTGGCCGGCGGTGCCCAGCACGGCCCGGGTGGTGACCAGCGCGCACAGGCTCAGCAGCAGGCAGGTGGCCGCGTAGTAGGCCTGCACCGGCGGCACCTGGGGGAGCAGCCCGGCCGCCGCGGCGAGGTCGTCGTAGCTGCTGCCGAGCAGGGCCGCCAGCGCCATGAAGGCGCCGGTGAGCACCGGGTACTCGACGGCGGAGTCGAGGTAGGGCACCGCGCCGCCGTCGAGGCCGTGGATGCCGAACAGCGGGACGGTGTCGGAGTAGCAGAAGTGCGTGTACTGCACCGAGCCCGCCCAGTCGCCGTCCGCGCACGGCGACTGCTTGAGCCAGGCCAGCGCCAGCACGCAGGTGCTGAACAGCAGGCAGACCCGCAGCGGCGTCCAGAACAGCGCCCGCCCGGTCACCGCGTGCCGTCCCCAGGGGCCGCCCACCGCCTCGCTCGCCTGCGCCGCCACGGGGTCGGACCAGGTGGGCACCACGCGGTCGGGCCGCCGGCCGGCGGGGACGGCGGGCGGGTCCGCAGACGCCGCGGGCCCGTCCGCCGGCAGGGGTGCCGGGGCGGACGGGCCCGTGGGGGAGGAGCTCACCTGCGCCAGTGTGCCGGGCGTCAGGCGGTCGGTTGCGCCTGCTGGGTCGGCGCGGGTGACCCGTTCTGCTCGCCGGGGCCGGTGCCGGGTTGCCCGCCCTGCGGCGGGACGAGCTCGGTGGGCGGCCCGGCCGGGGGGACCGGCGGTGACGGCGGCGGGGCCTCCGTCGTCACCGGGGCCTCGGTGGTCGGCGGGGGCGGCGGGGCCTCCGTCGTCACCGGGGCCTCGGTGGTCGGCGGTGCCTGCGTCGGGGGCGCCGTGGTGGTCGGGGCCGCCGTCTCCGGCGCCGGCACGCCGTTGCCCGTGTCGCCGCGGATGCGCGGGGAGTCGGGCAGGTCCTCCTCCGGCGTGCCCTCGAGGACGGTGTCCATGAACTGCTGCCAGATCGCGCCGGGCAGGCCGGAGCCGTAGATGATCGCCTCGTCGGAGTTGACGATCGGCTCGCGGGCGTCGGTGCCCATCCACACCGCCGCCGAGATCGACGGGGTGTAGCCGACCATCCAGGCGTCGGAGTTGTCGTCGGCGTTGAGGCCCTGGGTACCGGTCTTGCTGGCCACCTCGCGGCCGCCGTCGAGCGCCCGGCGGGAGTACTGCGCGACGCCCTCGAGCGCGAAGGTGACGTCGTTGGCGACCTCGGTCCGCAGCACCTGCTCACCGCTCTCGCCGCCGTACTCCAGCAGCACCGCGCCCTCGGTGTCGGTGACGCGGCTGACGAAGTACGGGTCGCGGTGCTGGCCGCCGTTGGCGAAGGTGGCGAAGCCGACGGCCTGGTCGATCGGGCGCATCTCGTACTCGCCGATGCCGATGGCCGAGCCGGTGAAGCCGTCCGCGTTGGCCAGCGTGGTGCTGCCCTCGAGCGGGCCGCCCTGCCAGGTCTCGGGCAGGCCGGTGGCCGCCAGCGCCGTCCCGCGCACGTTCTCCGGGCCGACCTCGTAGGCCAGGCCGTAGAAGGTGGTGTTCAGCGAGCGGGTCATCGCCTCGACCAGGGTGCACGCCCCGCAGGAGGCGCCCCCCGAGTTGCGCACCGGGGCCTCGCGGTCGGGGAAGGTCTGCGGCGAGCTGCCGTCGCGGCGGGCGTTGACGCTGATGCCCTGGTCCAGGGCGGTGGCCAGCACGTAGGGCTTCATCGACGAGCCGGGCTGGCGCTGGGCCTGCGCGTAGTCGTTGCCCGTGCCGCTGCTGCCGCCGTAGTACGCGCGGACCGCGCCGGTGCGCGGGTCGACCGCCACCAGCGCCTGCCGGAGGTTGTCCGGCTGCCCGTCCATGACGTCGCCGACCGCGGTCAGCGCGGCGTCCTGCGCCGCCTTGTCCACCGTGGTGACGATGCGCAGGCCACCGGCGAGCAGCTGCTGGTCGGTGTAGCCCTTGGCCCGCAGCTCGTCGATCGCCTGCTGCACGACGAGGCCCTCGGGGCCGGACGGGATGCCCTGCGTGGAACCCTCGGGCCGCGGCTGCACCGGCGGGTAGACCGCCGCCGCGCGCTCCTCCGGGGTCAGCCAGCCCTCCTCGACCATCGCGTCGAGGACCAGGGCCCAGCGGTCCTGCGCGCCCTCGGGGTTGGCCTCGGGGTCGTAGGAGCTGGGGCTGCGGACGAGGACGGCGAGGACGGCGCCCTGCTCCGCGGTGAGCTCCGCGGCCGGGACGCCGAAGAAGGTGTCCGCCGCGGCCTCGATGCCGTAGGCGCCGCGGCCGAAGTAGATCGTGTTGAGGTAGTTCTCGAGGATCTCGTCCTTCGAGTACTCGTTGTCCAGCTTGACCGCGAGGAAGAGCTCCTGGAACTTGCGGCTGAACGTCTGGTCCGAGGTCAGGAACGCGTTCTTGACGTACTGCTGGGTGATCGTCGAGCCACCCTGCGTCGAGCCGCCGGTCAGGTTGTTCCACGCGGCGCGCACGATGCCGGTGAAGGAGATGCCCGGGTCGGAGTAGAAGTTCCGGTTCTCCGCGGCCAGCACCGCCTCGCGCGCGGGCTCGGACACCTGGTCCAGCGCCACGTTCGTGCGGTTGGTGTCGCCGAGGCGGCCCATCTCGGTGGTGCCGTCGGCGTAGTAGACGACGGTGGTCTGCGCGTTGGACACCGAGTCGGGGTCGGGCACCTCGGTGGTGGCGTAGACGACACCGACGAAGACGCCGAGCAGCACGAACAGCCCGGCGAGCGCGGCCAGCGCGATCTTCAGCCCGCGGCGACGGCGCTGCTTGCCCGTCCGGGCCTTCTTGCCGCCGGAGGCGCCGCCGGCGGGGCGGGCGCCCCCGGGCCGGGAGCCGGCGGGGCGAGCGCCGCCCGGCCGGCCTGCCGCCGCGCGGGCACGGTCGGTGGGGGGACGGCGGCCGCCGTTCCCCCCGGAGCCGCGGCCGCTCGTGGGTCGCCGGTCGGGGCCCTGCGGCCCGACCGGCGTGGTCTCGTCGTGGGGAGGCACCAGGCAGCCCCTCCTCGGTAGTCGGTGGGCGGGACGAGGTCCCGTCCAGCGTGGCGTTGTCAGGTGTGTGCACCCGGGAGGACGCGCGTGGGCGCCGTCCTCCCGGGACGGGTGTGACGGACGGATCCGGCGGTTCCCCGCCGGTCCGCCGGTCGGTCAGTCGGTGACCGCGCGGCGGCGTGCCCGTCGCGGCTGGCGACCGGGTGCCGGCTCGGCCCCCAGGACGTAGGAGGAGTCCAGGTGGTTCCAGCCGCAGGCCCGGCACACCTCGACGGTGTAGACGGAGAACTCCTCCTGCGCGGCGTCCATCCGGGCCAGCTCGGCGTCGGTCTTCGCCTGCCCCGACACGTGCCCGAGCGACTCGCCGTAGACGTAGTTCACCAGCGCGAGGCGCTCCCGGCGGCAGACCGGGCAGGGGACGTCGGTGGTCCGGCCGTGGTACCTCGCCGCGCGGGTGAGGTACGGGCTGGCGTCACAGACCTCGAAGAGCCCGGTGCGCCCGGACTGCACGTCCGCGAGGACGGCTCGCCGCTGCAGCGAGTAGTCCACGACGGATCGACGTCCGGGCACGGCCGCCAATGTACGCAGGTGCGCCACCCCCGGGACCCTCGTGACGCCGGGACGGGTGGTCCCCCGGGCGGGTCCGGCCGCCGCCGAGTTGCGGCACCGTTCACCTCCCGATGTATCGTCCCGATACATCGACCGGCAGGAGAGGCTGGGGGGCGAGGTGCTCGAGTTCGCCATCCTGGGACTGCTGCAACAGTCGCCCATGCACGGGTACGAGCTGCGCAAGCAGCTCGCCGAGGTGCTCGGTGGCCTGCGCAGCATCTCCTACGGCTCGCTGTACCCCGCACTCAAGCGGTTGCACGCCGCCGGGCTCGTCTGCACCGACGAGCCCGACCGTCGCGCACCGCTGCCGGCCGACGCACCGCCGCTGACCGGACGGCGCGGGAAGGTGGTCTACACGATCACCGCGGAGGGCAAGGAGCGCTTCGCGGAGCTGGTCAGCCAGGCCGGCCCCGAGGCCTACGACGACGGCAGGCTCTTCGGCGTCCACCTCGCCTTCTTCCGGCACACCGCCGCCGACGTGCGGCTGCGCATCCTGGAGGGGCGCCGCCGCACGGTCGAACGGCAGCGGGACGGCCTGCGGTCCTCACTGGCGCGGACCCGGGAACGGCTCGACCGCTACACGCTGGAACTGCAGCGCCACGGCCTCGACTCGGTCGACCGGGAGGTGCGCTGGCTGTCCGAGCTCATCGACAGCGAGCGGCGCGACCCCGGACGGCAGACCGGCGAGGGCCCGGAGCCGCCGTCCGGCACCGACTGACCCGCACCACCGCAGGGCACCACCGGCTGTCCAGCCCCACCGGCAGCCACCGCCAGGACCGAACGGTCCGCAGTGAGGACCACCCGGTCCAGGGATGAAGGGAAGACCATGGGAGCTGTCAAGGTCGCCATCGTCGGCGTCGGCAACTGCGCCGCGTCGCTGGTGCAGGGCGTGCACTACTACCGGGACGCCGACGAGACCACCTCGGTGCCGGGCCTGATGCACGTGCGCTTCGGCGAGTACCACGTCTCCGACGTGCAGTTCGTGGCCGCGTTCGACGTCGACGCCAAGAAGGTCGGCCGCGACCTCTCCGAGGCCATCGTCGCCAGCGAGAACAACACCATCACGATCACCGACGTCCCGCCGCTCGGCGTCACCGTGCAGCGCGGCACCACCCTCGACGGCCTGGGCAAGTACTACCGGGCCACGATCGAGGAGTCCGACGAGCAGCCGGTCGACGTCGTGGCCGCCCTGCGCGAGTCCGGCGCCGACGTCCTCGTCTGCTACCTGCCGGTCGGCTCGCAGCAGGCCGCCGAGTTCTACGCGCAGGCCGCCCTCGACGCCGGCGTCGCCTTCGTCAACGCGCTGCCGGTGTTCATCGCCGGGACCCCGGAGTGGGCCGACAGGTTCACGGCCGCCGGTGTGCCGATCGTCGGCGACGACATCAAGAGCCAGGTCGGCGCGACCATCACCCACCGCGTGCTGGCCAAGCTGTTCGAGGACCGCGGTGTGCAGCTCGACCGCACGATGCAGCTCAACGTCGGCGGCAACATGGACTTCAAGAACATGCTTGAGCGCGAGCGCCTGGAGTCGAAGAAGATCTCCAAGACCCAGGCCGTCACCAGCCAGGTCGACCGCGACATGGGCACCGACAACGTGCACATCGGCCCGTCGGACCACGTGCCGTGGCTCAGCGACCGCAAGTGGGCCTACGTCCGGCTCGAGGGCCGCGCGTTCGGCGACGTCCCGCTGAACCTGGAGTACAAGCTCGAGGTCTGGGACTCGCCCAACTCGGCCGGCATCATCATCGACGCCGTCCGCGCCGCGAAGATCGCCAAGGACCGTGGGATCGGCGGCCCGATCCTCTCGGCGTCGTCGTACTTCATGAAGTCGCCGCCGGTGCAGTACAGCGACAGCGAGGCGCGCGACGCCGTCGAGGCCTTCATCCGCGGCGACGTCGAGCGGTAAGGACCAGCAACCCACCAGGGCCCGCCCTCCGACCCGGAGGGCGGGCCCTGTCGCGTCGCGAGCGGCGGGCGAGTGGCGGAGGCGAGTGGCGGGGGGCGGGGTGGTCCGCTCACTACGCTGGCCGCCATGCCGCGCCGCCTGCTCGCGATCGCGCTCGTCCTGCTGGCGGTCCTGCTCACCGGCTGCACCGACGGCCCCGCCGACCGGCAGCCCGGCGACCCGGTCACCGCCGAGGAGGCCGAGGTGCTCGCCGGGCTGCTCGCCGGCACCGCGGAGTCCGGCGGCGCCGACCTGGTGGCGACCGCGCCCTTCGGCGAGGACGGGCTGCTGACCCTGACCGGCGAGGTCGACCTCGCCGGCGGGACGGGCCGCGCGCGGGCGGTGACCTCCTACGGCGGCGAGCAGCCCGACGACGTCCGGACGGTGTTCTTCAGCACCGACACCGTCTGGTTCGGCGACCTCGCGGGCCTGCCGGCGGCGCTGTCGGCGGAGGGGCTGGCCGACGTCCCCTTCGTGCGGCGGCCGCTGGCCACCGGCTCGGAGGAGGTGCCGCTGACCGACGTGCTCGTGCGGCTGGTGCTCAACCTCGGCGCCGACGGGACCGACGACGCCGCGGCCTTCACCACCGGCGGGCACACCTGGCAGGGACAGCGCTCGATCGACGGGCAGCTGGCCTCGGTCTACGCGTCGGACGCCGGCTGGTCGGTGGCCGTGGACGACGGCAGCGGGCTGCTGTTGCAGTACGCCACCCGGCTGCCCGGCCTCGAGGACGACGTGACGGTCACCCTGGCCGACCACGGCCCGCGGACGATCGCGCTGCCGGAGGAGGGGCAGACCGTCGACGCGGTGGCCCACCCGGCGGTGGCCGAGGCGGTCGGCGTCTAGCGGAGCCCCCGGACACGGGGGAAGGGGCGGCCTCTTCCCCAGACCGCCCCTTCCGGCGTTCTTCCTACCAGATCCGGGGGCCCCGCGCGCGCCCGGGGCGCACGCGGTGTCGGGTCAGTTCGCCGACGGGTCGGCCGGCGCCGTCGACAGCACCGCGAGGCGGCCCCGCTGCCGGCTCAGCACCGCGCGCCACAGCGCCGAGCCGGCCAGGTCGCTGAGCACGTCCCCGGGGCTCCCGGGCACGCAGGCCCACGCGCCCTCGGCGATCTCGGCGGCCAGCTGGCCGGGTGACCAGCCCGCGTACCCGGCGAAGACCCGCAGCCCGGCCAGGCCGCGCCCCGTGCCGCACTCGAGGTCGGCGGGGTCGGTGTCGAGGTCGACGAGGTAGACGTCGCCGGCCACCTGGCGCAGGCCGGCGTCCGCGGCGGCCGTGGCGCCGGACCAGGCGGCCAGGCACAGCGCGGTGTCGGTCTCGCACGGGCCACCGACGTGGAAGACGCCGGGCTCGACGGCGAGGTCGCACCAGCCGGGCAGCACGTCGCGGATCTCGACCTGGCTGGGCCGGCCGAGGACGACGCCGAGGGTGCCGCTGTCGTTGTGGTCGAGCACGTAGACGACGCCGCCGGCGAAGTTCGGGTCGGTGAGCGCCGGCATCGCGACCAGCAGCGACCCCGGGCCGACGTCGTCGAGCGTCCCGGTGGACAGCGCCGGCACGGCCGCGCGACGACGGCCCGTGCCGCGCCGGGTGGGCCGGCCGGACTCGGGCTCTGGTGACGGGGGCACCGCGGACATCCCCACCAGTGTGCAACAGCCCGGCCGTCGGGGGGCGGCGCAGGCGCGTCCTACCCTCGCCTGCGTGGGTGCCGACACGACCGTGCGGCACCTGCTGCTCCGCGGTGACTTCCGCCGGCTGCTCACCACCCGGCTGCTGTCGCAGTTCGGGGACGGCGTCTTCCAGGCCTCGCTGGCCGGCACGGTGCTGTTCAACCCCCAGCGCGCCGCCGAGCCGATCGACGTCGCCGCGGGGTTCGCCGTCCTGCTGCTCCCGTACTCGGTGGTGGGCCCCTTCGCCGGCGTCTGGCTGGACCGGTGGAGCCGCCGGCAGGTGCTGCTGCGGGCCAACCTGCTGCGGGCCGTCCTGGTGGCCGCCGTGGCCGGGACGGTGCTCGCCGGGGTCGCCGGACTCCCGCTCTACGCACTGGGCCTGGCGGTCTTCTCGGTCACCCGCTTCGTGCTGTCGGCGTTGTCGGCCGGGCTGCCGCACACCGCCGACGAGCCCTCGCTGGTGTCGGCGAACGCGCTGTCGACGACGTTGGGCGCGGTCGCCACGGTGGCCGGCGGGGGCGCGGCGGTGGTCCTGTCCCGGCTCGGCGTCGCCGGGGACGCCGTGTACGCCGCCGTGGCGCTGTCCGCGGCGCTGCCCTACGTGGCGGCGTCGCTCGTCGTGGCGGGGTTCGCCCCGGCGTACCTGGGCCCCGACTCCGCCGCCGGGCCGGACCGGCTGACGGCGCGGGCGGTGGTGCGCGGGATGGTCGAGGGCGCCCGGCACGCCCGCGCGCGCCCGCCGGTGGCCGCGGCGCTGCTGGCGATCAGCGCGCACCGGCTCTGCTTCGGCGTCCTGACGCTGGGGACGCTGCTGCTCTACCGCACCGGCTTCCCCGACGCCGGTGGGCTGCTGCCCGGCGGCCTGGTCGGTCTCGGGCAGGCGGTCGCCGCCGGCGCCGCGGGGACGGTGCTGGCCGCCGCGGTGACGCCGGCGGCGGTGCGGCGGGCGGGCCGGCGCCGGTGGACGACGGGCCTGCTGGCCGTCGGCGGCGCGCTGCAGCTGGTGCTGGGACTGCCGTTCACCCCGCCGTCGACGGTGGCCGCCGCGTTCGTGCTGGGCCTGGTGGCGCAGGGCGTGAAGATCTGCGTGGACACCACGCTGCAGGAGTCCCTGGACGACGAGCTGCGCGGCCGCGTCTTCTCCGTCTACGACACCCTGGTCAACGTCAGCTACGTGACGGCGCTGGTCGCAGCGGCGCTGCTGCTGCCGCCCGACGGCCGCTCGGGAGCCGCGCTGGTCGTCGTCGCGGCGGGGTACCTGCTCACCGCGGCGCTCTACGCCCGCCTGACGCGGACGCCCGCCCGCCTGCCCTGAGCCGGCCCGTCCCGAGCCGGCCCGTCCCGAGCCGGCCTCAGAGGGCCGGCTCGCACGGCCCCCGGCCGAGCCGGGCCAGGCCGTGGCGGTCGCCGGGCCCGAGCTCCCCGGTGGCGCTGCCGTGCGGGGACATCAGCTCGCCGGGGTCGTCGACGTGCCCGAGGCCCACGACGTGCGCCAGCTCGTGCACCAGCACGCCGCGGAGGGCCGCCCGCCCCTCGGGGGAGCCGACCACGGCGGCGGCCCACCCCGCGTCGACGGCGACCGCGCCGGTCACGTACACGTACGGGCCGCCCGCCGACCACGCCTCGCTGCCGCCGACACCGGCCACCGTGCCGGCGAGGGCGGGCACCGTCGCGGGCGTCTCCCAGCTGACGAGGACCGGCGCCCAGCGGTCGCCGTAGCGGCCGGGCTGGGCGGCCGGGCGGTCCTCCGACCACGCCTCGTCGGTGGCGCCGTCGGCGACGAACCGCAGCCCGGTGGCCGCCGACACCTCGGCCACCGCCTCCGCGACCAGGCCCGCACCCCCCGCCGGGACGCCGTCGGGCCGGACGACGTAGTGCACCGGGCGGCACGGGTCGTAGGCGACCGGCGTCTCGCCGTCCCCCTGGTGCTGCAGGAAGCTCCACGTCCCGAGCTCCGGGACGGCGGGCGGCCGGCCGAGCGGGGCGTCGGCGGCCCCCACGCCGGGCGTCGGGCGGTCCGCGGTCGGGCCGGCCGCGGCGGCCGCGGCCGGTGACCAGGGCCAGATCGGACGGCCCGCCAGCCAGGCGGCCCCGAGCGCCAGGGCGAGGACGAGCACCACGGCCAGCAGGCCGCGGGCGTTGCCGGGGTGCGGCGCGGGGAGCCCGCGGGAGTGCGGCCCGCCGTCCACCCGCGCCTCCCGCCGTCCGGTCCGGGACCGGTCCTACCGGCGGACGGCGCGGTGGGGGAGACCCCGACCGGGTGGCACCACCCGGTCGGGGGAGGTCAGGAGAGGTCCTGACCCTCGAAGTCCTCGGGCGTGTAGGCGCGCGGCTCGACCAGGACCATCCAGTTGCCCGAGTTGTCCCGCATGACCGCCTCGACGCCGTAGGGGCGCTGCGTGGGCGGCTGCAGGAACTCCACGCCCCTGGCCGAGAGCTCCTCGTAGGTCCCCTGGCAGTCGTCGACGTTCACGCCGATCCCCGGCAGCCCGCCCTCGGCCTGCGCCCGCTGCATCGCGGCGACGAGGTCGTCCGACAGCGGCCGGCTCGGGGTGGTCAGGTGCACCTGCAGCTCGGGCTGGCTGGGGTGCCCCACGGTCACCCAGCGGAAGTCCGGGCCGAGCCGGACGTCGTCCCTGGCCTGGAAGCCGAGGACGTCGGTGTAGAAGGCGAGGGACTCGTCGATGTCCTTCACCCAGACGCTGACGAGGGAGACGTTGGTGATCACGCGACGAGGCTAGGGAGCCCCGGTGCACCGGTCAGCGGGCGGCCCACCAGGCGCGCAGCTCCGCCTCGGCGTCCTCGCGGCTGAGGGGGCCGCGCTCGAGACGCAGGTCCTTGAGGTGCTTCCACGCCTCGCCCACCTCGCGGCCGGGCGGGATGCCGAGGATCTCCATGATCGCGTTGCCGTCGAGGTCGGGGCGGACGCGGGCGAGGTCCTCGGCCGCCGACAGCTCGGCGATCCGCCGCTCGAGCGAGTCGTAGGTGGCCGCCAGCGCGGCCGCGCGCCGCCGGTTGCGGGTCGTGCAGTCCGAGCGCACCAGCTTGTGCAGGCGGGGGAGCAGGTCACCGGCGTCGGTGACGTAGCGGCGGACGGCGGAGTCGGTCCACTCGCCCGTGCCGTAGCCGTGGAACCGCAGGTGCAGGAACGTCAGGCGGGAGACGTCCTCCACGACCTCCTTGGAGTACCGCAGCGCCTGCAGCCGCTTGCGCACCAGCTTGGCGCCGACCACCTCGTGGTGGTGGAAGGAGACCCGCCCGCGCGGCTCGTGCCGGCGGGTGGCCGGCTTGCCGACGTCGTGCAGCAGCGCGGCCAGTCGCAGCACCAGGTCCGGCGACCCGGCGCCGGGGTCGGCCTCCTCCAGCGCGATGGCCTGGTCCAGCACGGTCAGCGAGTGGCTGTAGACGTCCTTGTGCTGGTGGTGCTCGTCGATCTCCATCCGCAGCGCGGACAGCTCGGGCAGCACGACGTCGGCCAGCCCACTGGACACGAACAGCTCCAGCGCCGCGCGCGGCGCGTCCTGCAGCAGCGTCTTGGACAGCTCCACCTGCACCCGCTCCGGGGTGATCCGGGCCAGCTCGCCGGACATGTCCGTCATCGCCCCGACCACCTCCTCGACCGGGGTCAGGCCGAGCTGGGCGACGAACCGGACGCCGCGCAGCATCCGCAGCGGGTCGTCGGCGAAGGAGTCCGCGGCCGCCCCGGGGGTGCGCAGCCGGCGGGCGAGCAGGTCGCCCAGGCCGCCGAAGGGGTCGGTCACCGTGCGGTCGGGGCCGAGGGACACGGCCATCGCGTTGACCGTGAAGTCGCGGCGGGCGAGGTCGTCGACGAGCGAGTCGCCCCAGGCGACCTCGGGGTTGCGCGACTCGCGGTCGTAGCGGTCGGCGCGGTAGGTGGTGATCTCCAGCCGGGTCGCCTCGCCCGCGTGCCGGACCTCGGCGCCGACGGTGCCGAACGCGATCCCCGTGTTCCACGTGGAACTGGCCCAGCCGCGCAGCAGCTGCAGCACCTGCTCGGGCCGCGCGTCGGTGGTGACGTCGAGGTCGCCGGGTGGCCGCGCGGCACCGGTGCCGGCGGCCAGCAGCGCGTCGCGCACCGACCCGCCGACGAGGTGGGCCTCGAAGCCCGCGGCGGTGAAGCGCTCGCCGAGCTCGACGAGCACGGGGGAGACCTCGACCAGGTCGCGCACGGCCTGCTGGACCGCCGGGGGGACGGGCACGGCGGCCGCGCGACTCTCGGGCTGTCCGGACACGACGATCCAGGGTAGTGGGACCACTCGCGCTACCCTCCTCGCATGGCTGGGACCGGCGGACGTGGACGCCCCGGCCGCCGTCTGCGCCGGGTCGACGAGACCTCCGCGGGCGGCCTGGTCGTCGCCGACGACGGCATCCACGGACCCCGGGCCGCCCTCATCGGCCGCACCGACCGTCGCGGCCGGCTGCTGTGGTCGCTGCCGAAGGGCCACATCGAGGAGGGCGAGACCCCCGAGGACACCGCCGTCCGGGAGGTCGCGGAGGAGACCGGGATCATCGGCGAGGTGCTGGCCCCGCTCGGGATCATCGACTTCTGGTTCGTGGCCGAGGGACGCCGCGTGCACAAGACCGTGCACCACTTCCTCCTGCGCGCCATCGGCGGCGCGCTGTCCGACGCCGACGTCGAGGTCACCGAGGTCGCCTGGGTGCCCCTCGACGAGCTGAGCGGTCGGCTCGCCTACGCCGACGAGCGTGCGCTGGTCGAGCGCGCGCCCGCGCTGCTCGCCGACAGTGCGTGACCCGGCGCCCGAGGTCCCTCCCAGGCATCCCACCCCCCGACCCGGGGACGGCCGGCGCGGGGGAGCCGTGACGCGCCGCCGGAGCGCGCGGGTGCTGGCGACGGCCCTGCTGACCCTGCCGCTGCTCGCCGCCGCACCCGTGGCCGCCGCGCCCGTGGCCGCCGCACCCGCACCCGTCGCACCCGTCCCGGCACCCGCACCCGCACCCGCACCCGCCGCCGACGACCGGCCGGTCGCGGTCGAGGTGACCCGGCTCGACCCGCGGACCGTCGCCCCCGGGGGCACCGTCACCGTCGAGGGCCGGCTGACCAACACCGGCACCGAGTCGCTCACCGACCTCACCGTGCGGCTGCAGCGGGGCCAGGTGGTGACCACGCGGGCCGAGCTGCTCGCCACCGACGCCGACGCCGACCCGGTCACCGCCGGCACCGCCCCCTTCGCGACGGTCACCGGGGAGCTCGCGCCCGGCGACGAGGTGGCCTTCACCTACACCGCCACCACCGCCGACCTGGCCATGGACCGCGACGGCGTCTACCCGCTGCTGCTCAACCTCAACGCCACCGGCCCCGACGGCGAGCAGAGCCGCGTCGGGGAGGTGACCACCTCGGTCGTGCAGCAGACGGCGCCGCCGGCGGCCACCACGTCGGTCGCCTGGCTCTGGCCGCTAGTCGAGCCCACCCACCGCGACGCCGCCGGCGGGTTCGTCGACGACGACCTGGCCGCCGAGGTGTCCGCCGACGGCCGGCTCGACCGGGCGCTCGCGGTGCTCGAGCGGCTGCCCACCACCGTCCCCCCGGGCGCCACCGAGCCCGAACCGGTCGCGCCGGTGACGGTGGCGGTCGACCCCGTGCTGGTCGAGGAGCTCGCGCTCATGGCCCGGGGGCCCTACGCCGTCGCCGGGCAGGAGGCCGCCGGTACCGGCACCGGGGCCGCCGCCGCGTGGCTCGAGCGCCTGCGCGCCGTGGCCGCCGACCACCCCGTCGTCGCGCTGCCCTACGGCGACGTGGACGCCGACGCGCTGCAGGCCGCCGGCCTGCCCGCCGTCGTCACCCGGAGCCTGCCCCGCGCCGCGGAGGACCCGGGCGACGGCGACGGCGGCGCGGTGGCCGGCGCCGACTCCCCGGGCCCGGCCGGCGCCGACCTGCTGGCCGAGCAGCTCGGCGTCGAGCCCCGCACCGACCTCGCCTGGGTCGCCGGCGGCCCGCTGCGCGCCGACACCCTGGCCACGCTGGCCGGCGGCGGCGTCGACACGGTCGTGCTCGACTCCGGCGCGCTGGACGACGCGGACGCCGTCCTGGGCCTCGACGGCGCTGCCGCCGCGCGCGCGACCGTCGCCGGGGAGGACGGGCCGGTCCCCGCGCTGGTCGCCGACGGGCGGCTCTCGGCCCTGGTCGGGTCGGCCGGGGCCACCGACGGCGGCGTGCGGGTGGCCGAGCAGCGCTACCTCGCCGAGCTGGTGCTGCTGTCCCAGCAGCCGGTGGCCGACCCGGCGGGCCAGAGCGTGCTGGTCGCCCCGCCGCGCGACGTCGACCCCGACCCCGACGGCGTCGCCGCGATGATCGCCGACACCGCGCTGCCCGGGCTGCGCCCGGCCTCCCTCACCGACCTCGCCGCGGGACCGCTCGGCCGCGCGGACGGCGCGCTCGCGCCCGCCGACGGTGACCCGGCGCAGACGGCGGCCCTGGACCCGGCCGCGCTGGCCGACGTCGCCGCCGCGGTGGACCTGCGCGACGACCTGGCCGGCGCCGTCGTCGGCGAGCCCGCCGGCGCCCTGGCGCCCTACGACGCCGCCACCGCGCGTGCGGCCTCCACCTCCTGGCGGGACGACCCGGAGGGCTCCCGGGTGGTGGCGGCCGACCTGCGCGCCACCCTCGGCGGGCTGCGCGAGCAGGTGACCCTGCTGGCCCCCGCCGAGGGCAGCTACAGCCTGGCCTCCAACGACGCGCCCCTGGTGCTCACCGTGCAGAACGACCTGCCCTTCGCCGTGCGGGTGCTGGTGGCCGTGCGCACCCGCGACAACGTGGGGCTGACCCTCGGCGACGTCGGCGTCCAGGAGGCCGCGCCCCGGCAGCGCACGACGCTGCAGGTGCCCACGCAGCTGAGCCAGTCCGGGCGCTTCGCCGTGACCGCGACGCTCACCACGCCCGACGGCGGCCCGCTGGGCGACCCGGTCGCGATCCAGGTGCGCAGCACGACGTACGGCACCATCTCGCTGTCGATCACCATCGGCGCCGCCGTCCTGCTCGGCCTGCTCTTCCTGCGCCGCGGGGTGCTGTTCGTGCTGCGCCGCCGCCGCGGCACGGCCGAGGAGGAGCAGCCGGCGGGCACCGTCTGGCCGCCCAGCCGGAGCCCGGTGTGACCGGCGGCCCGCGCAGCGAGGAGGAGCTCGCGGCGCACGATCCGTCCCCCGACCTGGCGGACGCCGCGGTGGACGACGGGGTGCGCGACGGGGTGGAGGAGGACCGGCCCGCCCGCGGCCCGGTCACCCGGCCGCTGCCGCCGGTGCCCCCGTCCGCGCCGCCGTCGTCCCGCTCCGCGGCATCGTCCCGCTCCGCGGCGCCGTCCCGCTCCGCGGCGGCGTCCCCGGCGGGCCGGCCGGCCCGGCCGCTGCCCCCGCCGCCCTACCCGGTGGTGCCGGCCGGCGACGCCGCGACCCCCGCCCGGCCGGTGCTACCCGTGCCGCCGCCGGCTCGCCCGGCAGCGGCGGTCCCCGTGCCGCCCGCGTCCCCGCCCGTGTCCCCCCCGTCCCCGCCCGCCGGTGTCCCGCAGCGCGCGCCCCGGCCGCTGCCGCCGGTGCCCCCGCCGGCCCGCCGCCGGTTCATCCCGGCCGACGAGACCCAGGTCATCCCGATCCTGCAGCTGCCCCCGGTGCCGAACGCGCCGGAGGGGGAGACCGAGGAGGAGGCCCAGCAGCGGGAGGGCCCGCCCGGCGGCAGCCGGGGCATCCTGCGCGCCGCCGGCACCATGGCGGTGGCCACGCTGGTGTCCCGGGTGACCGGCCTGCTGCGCACGATGGTGCTGGCCGCGGCGCTGGGCGTCGGGCTGGTCAACGACGCCTACAACACGGCCAACACGCTGCCCAACATCGTCTACGAGCTGCTGCTCGGCGGCGTCCTGACCTCGGTGATCGTGCCGCTGCTGGTGCACGCCCAGGAGCGCGACCGCGACGGCGGGGTGGCCTACGCGCAGCGGCTGTCCACGCTCGCCGTCGCGGGGCTGGTCGTGGTCACCGCGCTCGCCGTCGCCGTCGCGCCGCTGCTGACCGCCCTCTACGGCATCCAGGGCGACCCGGAGCAGGTGCGCCTGGCCAACTGGCTGGCGCGCATCCTGCTGCTGGAGATCGTGTTCTACGGCGTGGGGGCGCTGGCCCAGGCGGTCCTCAACAGCCGCGGCGTCTTCGGCCCGCCCGCCTGGGCGCCGGTGCTCAACAACGTCGTCGTCATCGCCACCGGCCTGCTGTTCATCGCGGCCGGCGGCCCCGGCGACCTCGAGCCGCGGACGATCTCCAGCGGGCAGGTGTGGCTGCTCGGCGGCGGCACGCTGCTGGGCATCGTGGTGCAGGCGCTGGTCCTGGTGCCGCTGCTGCGCCGGGCCGGCGTCCCGCTGCGGCCGCGCTGGAACGTGCGCCGGACCGGCCTGCGCGAGGTCGGTGGCCTGGGCGTGTGGGTGGTCCTCTACGTCGCGGTCAGCCAGATCGGCGTCATCGTCGCCACCCGGGTGGCCAACGCCGCGGCGCGCGAGGGGGGCCTGGGCTCCAGCGCCTTCGCCTACGCCAGCCTGCTGTTCCAGATGCCCTACGGGATCATCGGCGTCGCCCTGCTCACCGCCCTCGTGCCGCGGATGAGCCGCGCCGCCGCCCGGCACGACGTCCCCGGCGTGGTCCAGGACCTCGCGCTGGGCACCCGCCTCTCCGCGCTCGGCCTGCTGCCGGTGACCGCCGCGCTCACCGTGCTCGGCCCGGCGCTGGGGGTCGTCGCCTTCGCCCGCGGCAACACCTCCGTGGCCGAGGCCCAGGGCATCGGCGCGGCGCTGGCCCTCGGTGCGTTCGGCCTGCTGCCCATGGCGGTGACCCTGCTGCAGCTGCGGGTCTTCTACGCCATGAAGGACGCCAAGACGCCGACGCTCATCCAGGTCGGCATGGTCGTCGTCCGGGTGCCGTTGCTGCTGCTCGTGCCGGTGCTGGTCGGGCCCGAGCACGTCGTCGCCGGGCTCATGCTGGCCACCAGCGTCACCTACCTCGCCGGCTGGGCGCTGGGCCACCTCGCGCTGCGCCGCCACCTGCGGACGGCGGGCAGCGGACGCACCCTGGGACCGGTGCTGCGCATGGCGGTCGCCGCGGTCGTCGGCGCGCTCGCCGGCCGGCTGCTCGTGAGCGTGACGGACGACGCGTTCGGGACGTCGGTCACGGGCTCGCTCGCGACCGTGCTGGTCGGTACCGTGGTCGTCGGTGTCACGACCCTGGCCGGGTTCGTGCTCGCCCGCGTCCCGGAGCTCCGGGGACCCCTCGCCGCCCTCCGCGCGCGGCTGGGCCGCGGGTGAGCACCGTCCCGCCCGGACCGGCGCCCGCACCGGGGCAGCCAGCCGCCGGACCCGGAAGGAGGACGGCCGCGTCGATGACGTCCACGATCACCGGCCTCCCCGACCGCTACCGCCCGCTCGACGAGCTCGGCCCGGTCGAGCGCACCGAGACCGGCGTCATCCACAGCTGGCGGGCCAAGGACCGGGTGCTCAACCGCGACGTCGCCGTCCGCGTGCACGTGCCCGGCGGCCCGCCGGCCCGCGCCTGGATCGCCCGCGCGCTGACCGCGGGCGGGCTGGCCACGCCCGCGCTGGCCATGGTCTACGACGCCTCCGAGGGCACCGGCGGGGAGGCGGGCAGCCCCGCCTACGTCGTCAACGAGTGGATCGACGGGCAGACCCTCGCCGAGCGGCTGACCGCCGGCCCCATGGGCGAGCGCGAGGCCCGCACCGTCCTGCGCCGGCTGGCCGAGGGCGTCGCCGAGGCGCACCGGGTCGGCCTGGCCGTCGGCGGGCTGGGTCCCGAGACCGTCGTGCTGCGGCCCAACGGCCTGGTCGGCCTGCGCGCCGTCCCCGCCGCGACCGGCAGCGTGCAGGAGGACATCTCCGCCCTCGGCGCGCTGCTGGAGTTCTGCCTCACCGGCCGGCCGGCCGGGGCCCCGGGCGCCCCGGCGGTCATCGGTGCCCCCGACCTCGCCGCCCTGGTGCGCCGGGCGCGCTCCACCGAGCCGGGCTCCCGGCTGGCCAGTGCCGCCGCGATGGCCGCGCTGCTGGCCGAGCGCCCGCGCGCCGGCGCCCGTCCGGTCCGCGGCGGCGACGAGAGCGACAGCGGGTGGCTGGGGCGGCTGCGCGAGCACCGGGAGACCGAGCGCGTCGCGGCGGCCGACCGCGCGCCGCAGCCCGGGCACGAGGAGGACGACGAGCGGCCGCAGCGCGTCTCCCCGGGCACGCTGCCGCCCGTCCCGAGCGGCCGGTGGGCGGACGACGACCTCCTGCACGACATCGACCCGGAGCACGACGCCGAGGCGGACGACGCCGAGGCAGACGACGACCACGACGACCGGGCGGGCTCCGCCACCCGCCGCCGGCTGCTGGTCGTCGGGCTCCCGCTGCTGGCGCTGCTGATCGTCATCGCGCTGGCGTACTGGGTGGGCACGAGCGTGCTGTCGGTCGCCGGCGAGGAGGTCGACCGGGCGCCCGGTGCGGCACCCGCCCCGTCCACGAGCCCCGCCGCCGAGACCGCCGCCGCGCCGGCGACCGACGCCGCACCCGCGGCCATCACCGGTGCCACGGTGCTCGACCCGTTCGGGGACGGCGAGCCGGAGAACGTCGACGACGTCCCGGCCTCGTTCGACGGCGACCCGGCCACGGCGTGGTCGACGCTGACCTACCGGGGTTCGGCCGACTTCGGCAACCTCAAGCCCGGCGTCGGCGTCGTCTACGACCTCGGCTCCGAGCAGCCGGTCGGCGGGGTCACGGTGACCACCACCACGCCGGGCATCACCGTCGAGGTGCGCACCGGCGACTCGCCCGACGGCGACCTCGACTCCTACGCCGTCGCCGCCGACGGCACCGTCGACGGGACCGGCGAACTGGCCTTCGAGGAGCCGGTGACGACGCAGTACGTCCTGGTGTGGGTGACCGGCCTGGTGCCCGCCGACGACGGCTTCCAGGGCTCCCTGGCCGAGGTCGCGGTCACCCCCGCCACCTGACCCGGGACCCCCGGGGAGGACCCCCCACGGAGGGGCCCGACGAGGGTCCACCGGCCCCTGACCACGGAATGCGGCCCTACGATCTGGCGTTGTGCCGCCCGTGACCGACTCGCAGCCCACCCCCGGCCCCGCCACGACGACCGCGATCACCTCGCCGGCCATCCCGCCGGCCGAGCACGACGGCGTCCGCGACCTGATCATCGTCGGGTCGGGCCCCGCCGGGTACACCGCGGCGATCTACGCCGCGCGGGCCAACCTGCACCCGCTGGTCTTCGAGGGCTCCCAGTTCGGCGGCGCCCTGATGACGACCACCGAGGTGGAGAACTTCCCCGGCTTCGCCGAGGGCATCCAGGGCCCCGAGCTGATGATGGACATGCGCACCCAGGCCGAGCGCTTCGGCGCCGAGCTGGTGGCCCGCGACGTCTCCGAGGTCGACCTGACCGCCAGCCCCAAGGTGGTCAAGGTCGGCGACGAGGTGCACCTCGCGCACGCGGTCATCGTCGCCACCGGCTCGAAGTACCGGTACCTCGGCCTGGACAACGAGCAGCGCCTGCTCGGCCACGGCGTCTCGGCCTGCGCCACCTGCGACGGCTTCTTCTTCCGCGACCAGGACATCGTCGTCGTCGGCGGCGGTGACTCGGCGATGGAGGAGGCCACCTTCCTCACCCGCTTCGCCAAGACCGTCACCGTCGTCCACCGGCGGGAGGAGCTGCGCGCCTCGAAGATCATGCAGAAGCGCGCGCAGGACAACGAGAAGATCCGCTGGGCGCTCGGCAAGCAGGTCACCGACGTCCTCGGCGACTCCACCGTCTCCGCGGTCCAGCTGACCGACGTCGCCACCGGCGCCACCGAGGAGCTCCCGGTCTCGGGCCTGTTCGTCGCCATCGGCCACGACCCGCGCAGCGAGCTGTTCGTCGGGCAGCTCAAGCTCGACGACGAGGGCTACGTCCAGGTCGAGCACCCGACCACGCGCACCAACCTCGACGGCGTGTTCGCCTGCGGCGACGTGGTCGACCACGTCTACCGGCAGGCCATCACCTCGGCCGGCACCGGCGCGGCCGCGGCGATCGACGCCGAGCGCTGGCTGGCCGAGACCTTCGACGAGCGCTGACGAAGGACCCCCCTGCCCCCCACCACTCGCTCCGCTCGCGGCGGGCCCCTGCAGGGGGGCCGTACCGGGCATAGCGCGACCCCTCCGCGGGTTACCCCCCGCAGAGGCCCCACCCCGCAGACCTCGATCGACCCTGAGGAGAACGACCATGGCAGGCAACACCGTGACGGTCACCGACGCCAGCTTCGCCAACGAGGTGCTGGGCAGCGAGAAGCCCGTCCTCGTCGACTTCTGGGCGGAGTGGTGCGGACCGTGCAAGATGGTCGCCCCCGTCCTGGAGGAGATCGCCCGCGAGCACGGCGACAAGCTGACGATCGCCAAGCTCAACATCGACGAGAACCCGCAGATCGCGCGTGACTACCAGGTCATGTCGATCCCGACGATGACGGTCTTCCAGGGCGGCAAGCCGGTGAAGAGCATCATCGGCGCCAAGCCCAAGGGCGCCATCCTCTCCGACCTCGCCGACTACATCTGAGTCGTCCCCGGTCCCCTCGCCAGGGCCCGCCCGTCCGCTCGGACGGGCGGGCCCTGGCGCGTGTCGGGGGACCCCCGGCGGGCCGGTCGGGGTCGTGAGCGGGACAATCGAGGGCACGATGGGTAGCGAGAACAGCATGCAGACGCTGGGTCCCGGCAGCCGGGGACCCGCCGTGGCCGACGTCCGGGCCGCCCTGCGCAGTCTGGGCCTGCTTCCACCGGCTGACGGCGTCCCGGACGACGTCGGCGCCGAGGTCTACGACCGGGCCACCGAGCTCGCCGTCCGGCACTTCCAGCAGGTGCGCGGGCTGTCGGTCGACGGCCGCGTCGGCGAGGAGACCTACCGGGCGCTGTCGGAGGCCCGGTGGTCGCTGGGCGACCGGCTGCTGCACCACGACCCCGAGCGGCCCGTGCGCGGCGACGACGTCACCAACCTGCAGGAGCGGCTGCTCGAGCTCGGCTACGACGCCGGCCGCGCCGACGGCATCTTCGGCCCGGAGACCGAGACCGGGTTGCGCACCTTCCAGCGCGACTACGGGCTGACCGCCGACGGCACCTGCGGGCCGGCCACCCTGCGCGCGCTGCGCCAGCTCGGCCGCAAGGTCACCGGCGGCCGCCCGCAGCTGCTGCGGCAGAGCGCCTCGTTCGTCGACAGCGGTCCGCACCTGATCGGCCGCCGCATCGTCGTCGACCCCGGGCACGGCGGCGACGACCCCGGCTGCACCCACGGCGAGACCACCGAGGCCGACCTCGTGCTCGACCTCGCCAGCCGCATCGAGGGCCAGCTGGCCGCCGCCGGCGCCACGGTCTACCTGACGCGCGGCCGCCACCAGGACCCCACCCCGGC
Source organism: Geodermatophilus tzadiensis (assembly GCF_003002915.1). GTDB lineage: Bacteria > Actinomycetota > Actinomycetes > Mycobacteriales > Geodermatophilaceae > Geodermatophilus > Geodermatophilus tzadiensis. The sequence goes on from NZ_PVTG01000022.1 coordinate 49,600, forward strand.
CGAGCGCACCGGGTTCGCCAACGACGCGCGCGCCGACCTGTTCGTCTCCCTGCACCTGGAGGCCCACGGCTCCGAGCACGCCCGCGGGGTGGCCAGCTACTACTACGGCACCGGGTCCGGGACGTCGTCGACGGTGGGGGAGAAGTTCGCCGACCTGGTCCGCCGCGAGGTCACCGCCCGCACCGGGATGCTCGACCTGGGCGGGCACCCCAAGACGTGGGACCTGCTGCGGATGACCCGCATGCCCGCCGTCCGGCTCGACTGCGGCTACCTCACCCACCCCGTCGACCGGCTGCTGCTGCTCGACGCGCGGGTGCGCAGCAGCGTCGCCTCCGCCGTCCTGGCCGCCGTCCAGCGGCTGTTCCTGCCGGCCGACGCCGACCCGCCCACCGGCACCTTCGTCCTCCCCGGCCGCGTCTGAGCGACGGCGGCGACGATCAGGTGACCTGATCGTCGCGCGTCCCACCCGACGGTGGGCGGTGGGGTGGGACGCGCTGTGGTCCGGTGGGACGCGCTGCGGTGCGGGAGGACGCGCTGCGGTGCGGGAGGACGCGCTGCGGTGCGGGAGGACGGCGCAGGCCCCGCACGCCTGGGGCTGCTGGGGTCCGGGGTGTGACCGGTCCGTCTCGACCCGCCGTGTCGGTCGGCCGCCCCCGCCACCCTCCCTACACTCGACGGGTGGCCTCTCTCCCACCGGGTCCGGCGTCGCCCGGCTCCCCGCCCCCGCACTCCCACGTCGTGCCCCGTCACCCGCGGCTGGACCCCCTGGCCGACCGCTACGCAGCCCGCACGCACGGGATGAAGACCTCGGAGATCCGCGCGCTGTTCTCCGTGGTGAGCCGCCCCGAGGTCGTCTCGCTGGCCGGCGGGATGCCCGCGGTCACCGCCCTCCCGCTCGACGCCGTCGGCTCGATGATCGGCGAGCTGGTCAGCGGCATGGGCGCGCAGACCCTCCAGTACGGCTCCGGCCAGGGCGACCCCCGCCTGCGCGAGCGCATCTGCGACGTCATGGCACTCGAGGGCATCACCGACGCCTCACCCAGCGAGGTCGTGGTGACCGTCGGCTCCCAGCAGGGCCTCGACCTCGTCACCCGCGTCTTCTGCGACCCGGGCGACGTCATCCTCGCCGAGGGGCCCTCCTACGTCGGCGCGCTCGGGGTCTTCCAGGCCGCCGAGGCGCGCGTCCGGCACGTGCCCATGGACGACGACGGCCTCATCCCCGAGGCGCTGGAGCAGGCGCTGCTGGAGTGCCGGGCCAACGGCGACCGGGTGAAGTTCCTCTACACGGTGCCGAACTACCACAACCCCGGCGGCGTGACGCTGTCCGAGCCGCGCCGCCAGGCGATCGTCGACATCGCCGACCGCTACGACCTGCTCGTCATCGAGGACAACCCCTACGGCCTGCTCGGCTTCGACCGCGAGCCGATGCGCGCGCTGCGGGCCCGCGACTCCCAGCGGGTCATCTACCTGGGGTCGTTCTCCAAGACCTTCTCGCCCGGCCTGCGGGTGGGCTGGGTGCTCGCGCCGCTCGCCGTCCGCGAGAAGCTCGTGCTGGCCACCGAGGCGCAGGTGCTCTGCCCGCCGTCGCTGACCCAGTACGCGGTCGCCCGTTACCTCGACACCCAGCCCTGGCGCGAGCAGATCAAGCTGTTCACCGAGCTCTACCGCGAGCGGCGCGACGCGACGCTCGAGTCGCTCGACGCGCTCATGCCCCCGGGCACCACCTGGACCCGCCCCGACGGCGGCTTCTACGTGTGGCTCAAGCTGCCGCACGGCCTCGACGCCAAGCTCATGCAGCCCCGCGCGGTGAACGCGCACGTCGCCTACGTGCCCGGCATCGGCTTCTACGCCGACGGGTCGGGCCGCGAGTACATGCGGCTGTCCTACTGCTACCCCGAGCCCGACCAGATCCGCGAGGGCGTGCGCCGGCTGGCCCGCGTCGTCGAGGCCGAGCTGGACCTGCACAGCACCTTCGACACCATCGACACCGGGACCTTCCGCGCCGTGGCCCGGCCGGGCCCCACGCACACCGCCGAGAACATCGTCGGCCCGGCGAACAGCGACCGGTCGGAGGACCCCCGCGCATGACCGAGCCCGCCGCACCCGCGGCAGCGACCGCCACGTCCGAGGAGGCCCCCCTGCACGCCGTCGTCCTGGCCGGTGGCCTGACCTTCGAGCGGGAGGTCAGCCTCTCCTCCGGCACCCAGGTGGTGGAGGAGCTCGCCCGCGTCGGCGTGGACGCCGAGCTGCGCGACGCCGACGCCGAGCTGCTGCCCGGCCTGGCCGCCGTGCCGGCCGACGCGGTGTTCATCGCCCTGCACGGCGCCACGGGGGAGGACGGCGCGCTGCGGGCGGTCCTCGACCTGGCCGGCGTCCCCTACGTCGGCTCACCTGCCGCGGCCTGCCGCCTGGCGTGGGACAAGCCGGCGGCGAAGTCGGTGGTGCGCAGCGCCGGGCTGACGACGCCGGACTGGGTGGCGCTCCCGCACAGCACGTTCCGCGAGCTGGGCGCCGGCGCCGTCCTCGACCTCATCGTCGCCCGCCTCGGGCTGCCGCTGATGGTCAAGCCGGCGTCCGGCGGCTCGGCGCTGGGCGCGCAGAAGGTCGGCCGCGTCGAGGACCTGCCCGCCGCGATGGTCAGCTGCTTCGCCTACGGCGACACGGTGCTGGTCGAGCGGTTCGTCGACGGGGTCGAGCTCGCCGTCTCGGTGGTCGACCTGGGCGAGGGCCCGGAGGCGCTGCCGGCCGTGGAGATCGCCCCGGAGTCCGGCGTCTTCGACTACACCGCCCGCTACACCCCCGGGCTGACCGAGTACCACGCGCCGGCCCGGGTCCCCGGCGACGTCGCGGCCCGCGCGGCCGACCTCGCCGTGCGGGTGCACCGGGCGCTGGGGCTGGCCGACCTCTCCCGCACCGACGCCATCGTCGACGCCGGCGGCGAGGTGCACTTCCTCGAGGTGAACGTCTCCCCGGGGCTGACCGAGACGTCGATGTTCCCCATGGCCGTCGAGGCGGCCGGCCACGACCTCGGCGACGTCCTGTCCCGGCTGCTCACCCGGCGGGCCCGCGGCTCGGCCTGACCGCGTACCGACGCACAGAGCCCGGGTTCCGTCCGTGACGGAACCCGGGCTCTGTCGTCCTCAGGTGCCGTCGGACTCCTCGCGGCGGCCGGTGACGTCCGGCGCCATCTGGCCGATGATGCGCTGCAGGTCGTCGACCGAGCCGAACTCGACAACGATGCGCCCCTTCGCCCGCCCGATCTGGATCTTCACCTTCGTCTCGAAGACGTCCGAGAGCCGGCCGGCGAGGTCCTCCACACCCGGCGCACTGAACCGGCGCGCCCGGCGACGCGACGCCGGCTGCTCGGCCGCGGCCAGCGCCACCGCCTCCTCGGTCGCCCGCACCGACAGCCCCTCGGCCACGATGCGGGTGGCGAGCGCGTCCTGCGCCTCGGCGTCGTCGAGGCCGAGCAGCGCCCGGGCGTGCCCCGCGGTGATCACGCCGGCGGCCACCCGGGTCTGGACCTTCACCGGCAGCTTGAGCAGCCGGATGGTGTTGGTGACCTGCGAGCGGCTGCGGCCGATCCGCTGCGCCAGCTCCTCGTGGGTGGCACCGAACTCCTCGAGCAGCTGCTGGTAGGCCGCGGCCTCCTCCAGCGGGTTGAGCTGGACGCGGTGGATGTTCTCCAGCAGGGCGTCGCGCAGCAGGGCGTCGTCCTCGGTGTCCCGGACGATCGCCGGCACCACCTCGAGCCCGGCGGCGCGGGCGGCCCGCAGTCGCCGCTCGCCCATGATGAGCTCGTAGCCGCCACCGTCCCCGTCGTCGCCGCTGCGCTCGCGGACGACGATCGGCTGCAGCAGACCGAACTCGCGCACCGAGTGGGTGAGCTCCTCGAGCGCCTCGTCGTCGAAGACCTGCCGCGGCTGCCGCGGGTTGGGGACGACCTCGCCGACCGACACCTCGCGCAGCTGCGCGCCGGGGACGCCGACGGCCTCCTCCCGCTGCCGGGCCACCTCCGCGGCGGCCTGCGCGGCCGGCGGGAGGACGGTGACCGGCGCCGGCGGAACCGCCTCCGGCGTCCCACCCGTCCCGCCCGTCTCGGCCGCGGGTGCGACGACCGGGCGGTCGGCGTCGGGCAGGGTCGGCTGCTCCACCGGCGGGGCGCTGGTGGGGATGAGCGCCGCCAGGCCCCGGCCGAGACCGCCACGCTTGCTCATCGGTTCTCCTCGTCGACGGACGTGCGCACGGGCAGGACGGCCGCGTCGGTGCCGGCGAAGGCCGCGCCCGCCAGGGAGCTGTCGGCCCGCGAGCCGGTGGCCGACGCCTGGGGACGGACGGCGGGCATCGGCGCGGTCACCGGCGGCGGGGGAGGCGGCGGGCTCATCGGCCGCGGGTCGACCTCGGGCGTGAGGTGCACGCCCCGCTCGGCGAACTCGCGGGCCGCCTCGACGTAGCTCGTCGACCCGCGCGAGCCCGGGTCGTAGGTGAGCACCGACTGGCCGTAGCCCGGCGCCTCCGACACCCGCACGTTGCGCGGGATGACGGTGGGCAGCACCAGCTCCCCGAAGTGGCTGCGCACCTCCTCGGCGACCTGGTCGGCGAGCTTCGTCCGCGCGTCGTACATCGTCAGCAGGATGGTGCGGACGGCGATCCCCGGGTTGAGGTGCGCGCGCACCAGCTCGATGTTGTTGAGCAGCTGGCCGAGGCCCTCCAGCGCGTAGTACTCGCACTGGATCGGGATGAGCACCTCGTCACCGGCCACCAGCGCGTTGAGCGTGAGCAGGCCGAGCGACGGCGGGCAGTCGATGAGGACGTAGTGCGGCCGCCGGTCCTCCGGCAGCGACTGCACGTAGCCCTCGATGGCGCGGCGCAGCCGGTACTCGCGGGCGACCACGGACACCAGCTCGATCTCCGCGCCGGCCAGGTCGATCGTCGCCGGGACGCAGCGCAGGTTCGGGCTGGCCGTCGTCGGGTGGACGACGTCGGCGAGCGAGCTGTCCCCGACCAGGGCGTCGTAGATCGACGGCGTCCCCACCGTGTGGTCGACACCGAGGGCCGTGGAGGTGTTGCCCTGCGGGTCCAGGTCGATGACCAGCACCCGCAGGCCGTAGAGGGCCAGCGCCACGCCGAGGTTGACCGTGGAGGTGGTCTTGCCGACGCCGCCCTTCTGGTTGGCGACGGTGACCACCCGCAGCCGGCCGGGCGCCGGGAAGGGCTCCTGGTCGGCGGCGTGCAGCACCCGCGTCGCGCGCAGCGCCTCCATGGCGATGGGGCTGTCGAAGTCCGTGCCGGAGGTGGCCGCCGTGTCGGCCGCGAGGCTGCTGCGCAGCCGCTGGCCCGGGTCGCTCATCGCGGGTCCTCCTCGCCGACCCGTTTCACGTGGAACGGGTCGGGTAGCTGTGCGGGGTTCCACGTGGAACGGCGCGCCGCCGGCTCACCGCGACCCACGGGTCATGACCACCACGGTAGTGGCAGCCTCCCCCAGCCCCGCGCCGACAGCCCGGGGGTGCACGTTCCGCATCCCCGCGCGTTCCAGCTCGGGGAGCAGCGCCGGCAGCTCCTCCAGGGCGCGGGCGCCGACGAGCGCCACGAGCTGCGCGCCGGGCCGCAGCAGGCCGCGGCACCAGCCGACCAGGCGGGGCAGCGCGGCGACCGCCCGGGCGGTCACCACGTCCACCGGGCCGACCGTCCGGACCACCGCCCGCTCCTCGGCGCGGCCGCGGACCACCCGCCACGGCACGCCGAGCTCGGCGACGACCTCCTCGAGGAACTCCACCCGGCGGGCCATCGGCTCGACCAGGGTGAGCTCCACGTCGGGCCGGGCCAGCGCCAGGGGGACGCCGGGCAGGCCGGCGCCGCTGCCGACGTCGACCACCCGGGCACCCTCGGGCACCGCCTCGGCCACCGCCGCGCTGTTGAGGACGTGGCGTTCCCACAGCCGTGGGACCTCACGCGGCCCGATGAGCCCACGCGTCACACCGTCACCCGCCAGCCGGGCGACGTAGCGCTCGGCGGCGGGCAGCGCGTCGCCGAACACCGAGCGGGCGACGTCGGGCACCGGCGGCGCCCCGGCCTGGGGAGCAGCGGGCTCGGTCACCGATCCGGCAGGACCACGACGCGCCGGTTCGGCTCCTCGCCCTCCGACTCGCTGTGCACCCCGGAGACCCCGGCGATGACGTCGTGGACGACCTTGCGCTCGAACGGGTTCATCGGCACCAGGCGCTCGGCCTGCCGGCTGCTCGCCACCCGCTGCGCGGCCTCCGCGGCCAGCGAGGTGAGGTCGGCGCGGCGCTTGGCCCGGTAGCCGCCGATGTCGAGCATCAGCCGGCTGCGCACGCCGGTGGACTGCGCCACGGCCAGGCGGGTCAGCTCCTGCAGGGCCTCCAGCACCGAGCCGTCGGACCCGACCAGGTCCCGCAGATCGCCGCCGACGATGGCCACGGAGGCGCGGTCGCCCTCGACGTCGAGGTCGATGTCGCCGTCCACGTCGAGGATGTCGAGCAGCCGCTCGAGGTAGTCACCGGCGACGTCGCCCTCGCGGACGAGCAGGTCGGTGCCGGTCGTCCGGGCACCGGTCCCGGTGTCCGCGGTGTCGGTGTCGGAGTCGAGGTCGACCTCGTCGGCCGGCTCGACGAGCGCGTCGGCGCCGGCGTCGTCGCGGTCGGGCAGGTCGGTGGGCCCGTCCGGCGGAGTGGCCGGCGCGGGGCTCAGGACGGCGCCGGCGGTCGCCTCGGCGGTCGCGGCGGTGTCGGCGGGCGGCTGGTGCGGAGCGCTCACGGAGGGACCTCCAGTCGGTGGGGGCAGCCGGGTGGACCCGGTGGTCTGGGGTGCCGGGCGCGGTGGGAGGCGCACGGCCCGGCGGGGGGGCGGCCACGTCGGGCCGCCGCGGGGTCAGCGGCGCTTGCGCTTCCCGCCGGTGCCCGCGGGGCGCCCGTGCGGCGCGCGGTTGGCCGGCCGGGAGCCGCTCTTGCCGCCCCCGCCGGCGCGGCCGGGGGAGGCGCCGGACGCGGTGCTGCCGGTCCCGTTGCCGCCGGTCCCGTTGCCGCCGGTGCCGGTGGCACCCGCGGTGCCGTCGGTCCCGGCGGAGGCCGGCGGCGCGTCGTCGGGACCGGCCGGGGCGGCGTCCTGGGACAGCGTCACGCCGGGGGCGGGCGTCTCGGCGTCGCGGTCGCCGTCCTTGCCCAGGTCCACCCCGGTCGTCGCGGGGCGGCCGCCCCTGGTGCGCACCGGCTTGGCGCCGGGCTTGGGGGCGAGGGTCCGGGGGTCGACGGGGGGCTTGTCGGCCGCGGCCTTGGCCAGCGCGGCGGGGGAGCCGGGCGGGGGCAGCTTGCGCAGGATGAAGAACTGCTGGCCCAGCGTCCACAGGTTGTTGGTCATCCAGTACAGGAGGACGCCGATCGGGAAGAAGAAGCCGGTGACGAACAGGCTGACCGGCATGCCGTAGAGCAGCAGCTTCTGCACCATCGCGGCCTGGCCCTCGACCGGGCCGGAGCGCCGCATGATCTGCTTCTGCGTGATGAAGGTGGTCACGCACATGATCACCATGAGGATCAGCGCGACGGTGCGGATGCCGGCCGAGCTGACACCGGGCAGCGCCAGGATGTCGACGGCCTTCTGGCCGGTCATGTTGAACGACGAGGAGATGGGCGCGCCGAACAGCTCGGCCTTGGCCGCCTGGTCGGTGAGGGTGTCGTCCCAGCTGTAGAGGCCGGGGGCGCCCGGCCGCAGCCGGCGCAGGACGTGGAACAGCGACAGGAAGACCGGGATCTGCGGGACGATCGGCAGGCAGCCGGCCAGCGGGTTGACCCCGCGCTCCTTCTGCAGCGCCATCATCGCCTGGCTGAAGCCCTGCCGGTCGGCGCCGTACTGCTTGCGCAGCTTCTGGATCTCCGGCTGGATCTCCTGCATCGCCCGCTGGCTCTTCACCTGCTTGACGAACAGGGGGAAGAGGATCAGCCGGACGGTGACCACCAGGAAGACGATCGACAGCGCCCAGGTGATGCCGCCCTCGGGGGGCAGGAACGTCGAGAACACCCCGTGCCACGTCTTCATGACGAAGGCGATCGCGGTGTACAGCCAGTCAAGCAACGCCAGCCTCCTGCTGCGGGGACCGGCGCTGAGCCGGTGGGGTGTCGGGGGCGGGACGACGGGCGCCGTCGGCGGCGGGCACCCCGGGAGGTGCCGCTGTCCTCGACGGACGACCGGCCCCGCCGGTTCCGGCCGTCGCCCGCCCGGCGCGCGCCGCCGGCACCGGGTCGAAGCCGCCGGGGTGCCAGGGCGCGCACTTCAGCAGCCGCCGCAGTGCCAGCCACGAGCCGCGGGCGGCACCGTGCACCGCCACCGCCTCGGCGGCGTAGGCGCTGCAGGTCGGCGCGAAGCGGCAGCGCGGCGGCAGCGCCGGGCTGACGGCGCGGGAGTAGAAGCCGATGGCGCCCAGCAGGGCACGGGCGACCGCCCCGCGGCGGCGGGCCGGGCCGGGCGGCGCGGGCTCGGCGGTCACGAGGAGCGCGTCCGCTCGGCCAGCACCCGGTCCAGGCCGGCGGCGAGGTCGCGGCGCAGCTCGGCGGAGGTCGCCGTCCCGGCCTCGGGGCGCGCGCGGACCACCAGGTCGGCGGTCGCGGGCAGCCGGGGCAGCTCCTCGCGGACGGCGGCACGCAGCCGCCGGGTCACGCGGTGGCGCACCACGGAGTTGCCGACGGTCCTGCCGACGACGAAACCCGCCCGCGGACCGTCCGGGGCCTCCCCGGGCACGCCAGGACCCCCGGCCGGAGAGGCCGGGGGTCGGACGGGGAGGTAGTGGAGGACCATGGTCGGCCGACCGGCACGCCGGCCCGACCGGACGACCGCGGTGAACTCCGGACGCCGGCGCAGGCGGGCCTGCGCGGGCAGCACCTCAGGCGGAGAGCTTCTCGCGACCCTTGCGGCGGCGACCGGCGAGGATCGCGCGGCCCGCACGGGTGCGCATCCGCAGCCGGAAGCCGTGGGTCTTGGACCGGCGGCGGTTGTTCGGCTGGAAGGTGCGCTTGCTCACGGGGTACTCCTACGGCGGGACGTCGGCGGTGCGGCCGGCCGGTGGGCAGGCACGCGCGCGGACCGGCGGCAGGGCTGTGCCCGGGCCGGTCCACGGACTCCGCCAAGCATAACCCGAGGACCGCGCCCCCCGGGACGGCCTCCCGGGCCGGCCTGGGGTCCTCCCGCCGCGGCGTCGACCGGACAGGCTCTCGCCGCCCGGCGGACACGCGGTGTCGGCGCGCCGACGGGAGGGCGACGACACGCCGACCGACACGCGCACCGGGCGTCCCACGGGCACCCGGGCGTCGTTGCCGGGCTGTGGACGGGGCTGTTAGCGTCGCCGTCGCTCCGGTCCGGGCAACTCCGCCCGCACCCGGGAGCCGACCACCCGGTCGACCGACCGCCGTCCGCCTCGAGCCGTCTCCGACCTCCCTCCCGACCAGCGACGACGCCGTCACGGCCTGACATCCCCAGGTCGACAAGGCGCCGTGTCGCCGGTCGTGCACAGCCTGTGGACACTCGTGTGGAACACCTGTGTCCGGATGTCCACAAGGGGACAGCTGCGGCGCGGGACGCCGGGCCGGACACGGGGACGACACAGCTTGGGGAGGACACGGTCATGGCCGATGCCACGGTCGACCTGGCGGAGGTCTGGGACTCGGTCCGCGAACGGCTGGCGACCAGCCTGACCCGTCAGCAGAACGCGATGCTCAACCTCACCCGGCCGGTGGGCCTGGTGGGCGGCACCGCGGTGCTGGCCGCCCCGAACGAGTTCACCCAGACCGTGCTCGAGTCGCGCATGCGCCGGGTGCTGGCCGAGGCGCTGTCCGAGCAGCTCGGCCGCGACATCGGTGTCGCCATCCAGCTCGAGGACGTCCCCGCCGGCACCGCGGCGACGGCACCGGCGCAGCCCACCCGCCGGCCGTGGACGCCGGCCGCCGACCTGCCCTCCGACGAGGAGCGCGAGCGGGCCGACGACGGCCGCAGCGCGTTCGGCGTCCGCAGCGACGCGCGCCCGCTGGACCGGCCCGCCGGCGCCGGCAGCGGCTACGAGCCCGGCCCCGGGTACGACACCCCGGCCTACGACGCCCCGGCCTACGACCCCCCCGCCTACGACGCGCCGTCCTTCGACGGCCCGTCCTACGACACCCCCTACGACCAGCCCGCCGCCGGCGCCCCCGCGGCCGAGCGCGGCGGGGCCGAGGAGTGGGGCGCCACCGACTGGAGCCCGGCCGGCCGCGGGCGCGGCACCGGCCGCCGCCGCGGCGTGCGCCCGGGCGAGGGCGCCGAGGTGCTGCCCTTCGACCTCGGCGACGACCTCCCGCCCGCGCCCGAGGAGGAGCCCGCCCCGCGCCGGGGCGGCGGCCGGACCGGTGGCGGCGCCGTCCCGCTGTTCGGCGACCGGCGCGCGCCCGCCGGCCAGGACCCCGGGCTCAACCCCAAGTACGTCTTCGACAGCTTCGTCATCGGCAACAGCAACCGCTTCGCCCACGCCGCCGCGGTCGCCGTCGCCGAGGCTCCGGCGCGTGCCTACAACCCGCTGTTCGTCTACGGCGACTCCGGGCTCGGCAAGACGCACCTGCTGCACGCGATCGGGCACTACGCGGCGCGGATGTTCCCCAACGTGCGGGTGCGCTACGTGAGCACCGAGGAGTTCACCAACGAGTTCATCAACCTGGTGCACTCCGGCCGGGCCGAGGACTTCCGCCGCCGCTATCGCGACATCGACTTCCTGCTCATCGACGACATCCAGTTCCTGGAGCGCGCCGAGCGGACGCAGGAGGAGTTCTTCCACACCTTCAACACGCTGCACAACGCCAGCAAGCAGATCGTCATCACCTCCGACCGGGCGCCGAAGAAGCTGACGACGCTGGAGGACCGGCTGCGCACGCGGTTCGAGTGGGGCCTGATCACCGACGTCCAGGCGCCGGACCTGGAGACCCGCATCGCCATCCTGCGGAAGAAGGCCTACGGCGAGCGGCTGCAGGCGCCCGACCCGGTGCTGGAGTTCATCGCCAGCAAGGTGCAGACCAACATTCGCGAGCTCGAGGGCGCGCTGATCCGGGTCACCGCGTTCGCGTCGCTGAACAAGCAGCAGGTGGACCTGCCGCTGGCCGAGCTGGTGCTCAAGGACCTCATCAGCGACGAGCAGGGCCCGCAGATCACCGCGGCGATCATCATGGCGGCCACCGCGGAGTACTTCTCCGTGACGATGGAGGAGCTGCAGGGCGCCAACCGCAGCCGCACGCTGGTCAACGCCCGCCAGATCGCCATGTACCTGTGCCGGGAGCTCACCGAGCTGTCCCTGCCGCGGATCGGCGCCTCCTTCGGCGGCAAGGACCACACCACGGTCATGCACGCCGTCAAGAAGATCACCAACCTGATGAGCGAGCGGCGGGCGACCTACACGCAGGTCACCGAGCTGACCGCCCGCATCAAGAGCCGCGCGCGGCAGTGACGCCGTCGTCCTCCCGGACGACACCCCGGCCCGCGGCTCAGGTCGCGGTGGCCGGTGCCGGAGGCTGCGGGGGTCTGCCCTCGGTGCGGGCGAGCAGCACGATGCCGAGGACGGCGACCAGCGCGGCGGTCCCCCAGACCGCGGCGTACCCGGGTTCGAGGCGCTCGCCGAGCAGCAGCCGGGCCGCCGGCACCGCGGACAGCGGGTCGAGGACCGCGAGCGCGGGCAGCGACCAGCTCAGCGACCCGCGGCCGTAGGCCTGCTGGGCGCCGACCTGGGAGACGACCGCGGCGACGGCGGCTCCCCACAGCTCGGGTCGACCGAGTGCGGCGGCCGGCCCGGCGGTGTCCAGCACGCTGAAGCCGGCCGAGATCAGCACCGCCGCCACGCCGGCGGCCAGGCCGCCGGTGACACCGCAGGCGAGCGCGGCGCCCCTGCCGGCGCCGAGCCGGGCGGTGAGCGCGACGGCGAGGACGATCGTCCCGAGGGCGGCGACGGTCGCCCAGCCGGGCGGTGGCCCGTCCGGTGCCGCCGGACCCGGGTGGGCGGCCACCACGAACACCGCGAGCCCGCCGACGGTGAGCAGCGCGGGGAACGACTCCGCGCGGGTCGGCGGGTGGCCGGTGCGGAGGGTGCGCACGGCCAGGGCTGCCACGAGTGCCCCGGCGAGCAGCGGCTGCACGATCGCCACCGGAGCGAGGGCGAGCGCGGCGACCTGCGCTCCGGCGCCGGCGACCGTGACCACCTGCCCGACCTGCCAGACGCGCTCGCGGACCATGAGTCGCATCTGCAACCGGCCGTCGGGCGCGGCCCGCACCGCCCCCTCGTGCTGCAGCACCGAGCCGAGGCCGAGCAGCAGTGCCGCGAGCAGCGCCAGCAGCGTGCCCGGCAGGTGGTCACCCACCCCGCGCGGCAGGTGCGGTCGAGCCGCCCAGACGGTCGCCAGCAGGTCACTGGAGGTCCAGGCACCGGTCACCCGACCCACTGTCCCTGCCCGCCGGCGGTACCAGCGGACCGGTCGGGTCCGGATCGACGCCCACCCCGGCCCCCGGCAGGTCCCGCCGTCCACTCCCCGGACCGGGCCGTCTCGCGGGCTGTCCACAACCGGGCGCGGGTGGGGACGCCCCCGAGGACCGCGTCCTCGCAGGCATCCGGGCCGGTCGGGCGCCCCGCCGCTGTCGACAGGTCGCCGAGTTGTCCCCAGGGATGTGCACACCCTGGGGAGATCGTGACCCGGGTGAGACCGCGGGACCCGCGGCGGCCGTCGCCCGCGGTTCCGTCCCCAGGCCACTCCCCAGGTGTGCACGGAGCGTCACGCGACGGCGCCGACCTGCACGTTCACCCCGCCACGGGGTCGCCGTCCACCGTCGCGGCGGCCTCGTCCACGGGAACCGGACGGCGGCCGGACGGCGACCTGGGCACGGACTGGGGATCGGAGGTGGGGGAGCGGGGGACAGCACGTGGACTGCGGGCGGTCGGTGTGCACACCCGTCGAGATGTCCACGTGTCGACAACAGGAGGAGGTCGGTTCCCCACAGCGAGCCAACATGTCGACTTCCGCGCTGACCTGCACGAAGGGGTCCGATCCCCAGCTTCCACACCGGTGATGACGGAGATGAGGGAGAGAGATCGGAGTTTTCTCGAACCCCAGTAGGGGTGGGGAAGCGCTGGCTGGAGGGCCTGGAGCGGACAGCGGGACACCTGATCGGGTCCCGGGTTCCCCCGTGCCCGCCCCGACGGGCACGATGAACCGCACAGGACGCACAGCGCACCGTCCCCGGGCTGCACGGACACCCGGGGAGCGCAGGTGCGCAGACGACAGCAGTGGACCGTGCAGAGCTGGGGTGGGTCGGTCATGGAGTTCCGGGTGACACGCGAGGTGCTCGCCGATGCCGTCGCGTGGACGGCGCGCAGCCTGCCGCCGCGCCCGTCGGTGCCGGTGCTCGCCGGCATCCTGCTCGAGGTCGACGGCAGCCAGCTGTCGGTCTCCGGCTTCGACTACGAGGTCTCCGCGCGCGCGGAGGTCGACGTGCAGGCCAGCGAGAGCGGCCGCACGCTCGTCCCCGGCCGGCTGCTCGCCGAGATCACCCGGGCGCTGCCCCCGCAGCCGGTGGACGTCCGCGCCGAGGGCCCCCGTCTGTCGATCACCTGTGGCAACGCGCGGTTCAGCCTGCCGACCCTGCCGGTCGAGGACTACCCCTCGCTGCCGTCGATGCCCTCGTCGGCCGGGGTGGTCGACAGCGACGTCTTCGCCGAAGCGGTCGGCCAGGTCGCCGTCGCCGCGGGCCGGGACGACACCCTCCCGATGCTCACCGGCGTCCGGCTGGAGATCGACGACGACCGGGTGACCCTGGCGGCCACCGACCGCTACCGCCTGGCGGTGCGCGAGTTCGCCTGGCGCCCGGAGACGCCGGGGCTGTCGGCCGCCGTCCTGGTGCCCGCCCGGACGCTCGCCGACGCCGCCCGCACGCTGACCAGCGGCCCGGAGATCGTCGTCTCGCTGTCCGCGGGCGGCTCGGGCGAGGGCATCCTGGGCCTGTCGGGCAAGGACCGGCAGACCACCACCCGGCTGCTCGACGCCGAGTTCGTCAAGTACCGGGCGATCATGCCCAGCGACTCCAGCGCGAACGCGACGCTGCCGGTCGTGCAGTTCACCGACGCCGCCAAGCGCGTCGCCCTGGTCGCCGAGCGCGGCACCCCGCTGCGCTGCGAGTTCACCCCCGGCCAGGTCACGCTGCGCGCCGGCGGCAGCGACGACGAGGGGCAGGCCGAGGAGCGCTGCGACGTCGAGTTCGACGGCGACCCGCTGACCATCGGCTTCAACCCGACCTTCCTGCTCGACGGGCTGGCCGCGGTGCACACGAGCCGGGCGCGGATGGACTTCACCAGCCCGCTCAAGCCCGCCGTCCTCTCGGGGGTGGAGGAGCCGGCGGCCGACGACGCGGACGGCGCGCAGGCCCCCGCCGACCGGCCGGGCAGCTACCGCTACCTGATCATGCCGGTGCGGCTGCCCGGCTGAGGAAGGACCACCTCTCCCCCCACGCCTCGCAGGCTCGGCGCGGGCCCCTGAGAGGTGGCCACCGAGGAGGGCCGCGTGAGAGGTGTCCCGGGCAGCCGGGGCGGGCACGGCACACCCCGGGCACCCGCAGCGGTGCGTGCGCCCGCCTGCGACGACGACGCGTGACGAGAGGACGAGACCGTGCAGCTGGGGCTGATCGGGCTGGGCAAGATGGGCGGCAACATGGCCGAGCGGCTGCGCCGCGCCGGTCACGAGGTGGTCGGCTACGACCGCTCGCCCGGCAAGCGGGACGTCGAGAGCCTCGAGGCGCTGGTGGGCGCGCTGTCGGCACCGCGCGTGGTGTGGGTGATGGTCCCGGCCGGTGAGCCGACGCGGCAGACCGTCCGCGACCTCGGCGAGCTGCTCGAGCCCGGCGACGTCGTCGTCGACGGCGGCAACTCGAAGTTCACCGACGACCAGGTGCACGCGCAGGTGCTGGGGGAGAAGGGCGTCGGCTACGTCGACGCCGGGGTCTCCGGCGGCGTGTGGGGCCTGGAGAACGGCTACGCGCTGATGGTCGGCGGCTCGGCCGACGACGTCGCCAAGGTGCAGCCGGTGTTCGACGCGCTGCGGCCGCCGTCGCCGGAGGACGCCTCGGGCGAGGCCATGCCGGGCGCGGGCTTCGTGCACGCCGGGCCGGTCGGCGCCGGCCACTACGCGAAGATGGTCCACAACGGCATCGAGTACGCGCTCATGCAGGCCTACGGCGAGGGCTACGAGCTGCTGGCCGCCAAGGACCTCATCGAGGACGTGCCCGGCGTGATCGCCTCCTGGACCCAGGGCACGGTCATCCGCTCCTGGCTGCTGGACCTGCTGGTCCGCGCGTTGCAGGAGGACCCGGAGCTGGAGAAGATCTCCGGCTACGCCGAGGACTCCGGGGAGGGCCGGTGGACGGTCATGGAGGCCATCGACCACGCCGTCCCGATGCCGGCCATCGCCGCGTCGCTGTTCGCCCGCTTCTCCTCGCGCCAGGAGGACTCGCCGACCATGAAGGCGGTCGCGGCGCTGCGCAACCAGTTCGGCGGGCACGCGGTGCACGCCGTGAAGGCCCAGGAGGTCGAGCGCCCGGCGTGAGGGAGGACCCCCCTGGGCCCCCGGAGGGCAGCCGTTCCACCGGCTCGCCGGCGGGCCGGGCCTGAGGTGTACGTGCGACACCTGCAGCTCGTCGACTTCCGCAACTGGGCGAAGGTCGACCTGGCGCTGCGCCCCGGCCCGACGGTGGTCGTCGGCCGCAACGGCGAGGGCAAGACCAACCTCGTCGAGGCGGTCGGCTACCTCGCGACGATGGGCAGCCACCGGGTGTCCGGGGACGCCCCGCTGGTGCGGCACGGGGCCGCGCAGGCCGTCGTCCGCGCGGCGCTGCGCCGGGAGGACCGCGAGCTGCTCGTCGAGGTGGAGGTCAACCCGGGGCGGGCGAACCGGGTGCGGGTCAACCGGGCCGCGCTGCCGCGTCCCCGGGAGCTGCTCGGCCTGGTCACCAGCGTGCTGTTCGCGCCCGAGGACCTCGCGCTGGTGCGCGGCGACCCCGCCGAGCGGCGCCGGTTCCTCGACGACCTGCTGATCAGCCGCACCCCGCGGCTCGCGGGGGTGCGCAGCGACTACGAGCGGGTGCTCAAGCAGCGCAACGCGCTGCTCAAGACCGCCCGGATGGCGCGCGGCGACGCGCTGGCCACCCTCGACGTGTGGGACACCCACCTGGTCGAGCTCGGCGGCCAGCTGCTCGCCGCCCGGCTGGCGCTGGTCGCCGACCTCGCCCCACACGTGGCGCGCGCCTACGCCGCCGTCGCCGGACCGGGCGGGGCACCCGCCGGCCTGGGCTACGTCAGCAGCGTGCCCCTGGCCGGGAACGGGACGCCGCTGACCGGGGGGACGGCGACGCCGCCGGCCACCGAGCTGTCGGCGGCGCTGCGCGAGCGGGTGGCCGAGCGCCGCCGCGACGAGGTCG
This sequence comes from Geodermatophilus tzadiensis, assembly GCF_003002915.1. Classification (GTDB taxonomy): domain Bacteria; phylum Actinomycetota; class Actinomycetes; order Mycobacteriales; family Geodermatophilaceae; genus Geodermatophilus; species Geodermatophilus tzadiensis. The sequence continues at coordinate 66,073 of NZ_PVTG01000022.1, forward strand.
ACCGCGGCGTGACGCTGGTCGGCCCGCACCGCGACGACCTGGTGCTGCACCTGGGTCCGGCACCGGCCAAGGGCTTCGCCAGCCACGGCGAGTCCTGGTCGCTGGCGCTGGCGCTCAAGCTCGGCTGCTTCGCCCTGCGGCGCGCCGACGGCGAGGAGCCGATCCTCGTCCTGGACGACGTGTTCGCCACCCTCGACGCCGGGCGGCGGGCCGCGCTCACCGAGGTCGCCCGGTCGGCCGAGCAGACGCTCATCACCGCCGCCGTCCTCGACGACGTGCCCGAGGAGCTGAGGGGAGCCCGCGTGGAGGTCTCCGGGGGGACGGCGACGCTGGTGGAGACGGTGCCCGGTGGCTGAGGACCGGCCGGCCCGGCCCAGCGACATCGCCCGCGCCGCGCTCGAGGCGGCCCGCGCGGCCTCGGCGGCCCGCCCCGCACCCACGCGCCGGCGGGTTGCCGGGCCCCGCCGGACGTGGACCGGGCCGCGACCCGGCGACGACGACCCGCAGCCCCTGGCCCGCCTGGTCGACTCGCTGGTCAGCACGCAGGACTGGACCGAGCAGACCCGGGTCGGCGCGGTGTTCGGCCGCTGGTCGGCGCTCGTCGGCCCGGACATCGCCGCGCACTGCCGCCCCGAGACGCTCACCGAGGGCGAGCTGCTCGTCGTCGCCGAGTCCACCGCGTGGGCCACCCAGCTGCGCCTGCTGGCCCCGACCATCCTGGCCCGGCTGCGCGCGCAGGTGGGCGGGGACGTCGTGACCCGGCTGCGCGTTGTCGGACCGACGGCCCCCAGCTGGAAGAAGGGCCCGCGGTCGGTCCGCGGGCGGGGGCCCCGCGACACGTACGGATGAGGACGGTGCCCCGATGAGCAGCCCGCACGACCGCGACGACGCCCCGCACGACGACCCGCACGCTGACCGACGCGACGACCGCCCCGGCGACGGCGGGTCCGAGCCGGTGCACCTGGGCAAGGGCGACCGCGCCCCCGCGCCGGGGGACGGCGGCAGCGGGGCGGGCGCCTGGCAGCCGCCGGGCTGGGACCTGCCGCCGGCCGAGCCCCAGCGCCGTCCCGAGGAGCAGCCGCCCGCGGCGACCGGACCGGTCGTGGCCTGGGGTGGCCGGCCGCGGACGCCGTCGCTCGCCGAGCAGGTGTTCCAGTACCGGGGCGACACGGTGGGTGCGCAGGGCTGGGCGCTGCAGCACGGCTGGACCGTCACCGACGGCACCGCGCCGGAGGACGCCGTCCTCGCCGAGCTGGTGGCCGGCGCACCGGTGCGCACCGCCAAGGAGCACCGCGCCGCCGGGGTGATGCGGGGCCGCGCCGGGGCGCTGGACCTGGTCGCCTTCGACGTCGTGTTCGTCGACAAGCGGCGCACCGTGCCGCAGTGGGCGGTCACCGCGGCGCCGGTGCTGCTGCCGCTGCCGGGCCTGCGGCTCTCGCCCGCCCGGTTCTGGCGGCACCGCACCGGCGGGCTGGTGCCGGTGCCCAGCGGCGACGAGACCTTCGACGCCCGCTGGGTGCTGCTCGCTGCCGAGGACGGCGAGGCGGTGCGCCGGCTGGTCGCGGACCCCGGGGTGCGCGGCCTGCTCCTGGGCACCGACGACGGCGACGAGTTCTGGACCGCCGCCGGCCACCTCGCCGCCGTGCGGCCCGACGGGCACCGGCCCGAGCTGCTCGAGCACCACGCCCGGCTGCTCACCGCGATGGTCGCCGCCCTCGCCGGCGCGGCCTGAGCAGGGAGGCGGGCGTGACCGTCCCCGCCGAGGCCCCCGCGCCCGCGCCGGCCGCGGGGCTGCGCGAGCTGCTGCCGCTGGTCCGCCCGCACCGGCGGCCGCTGCTGCTGGCCGCCGGGCTGTCGCTGGTGGGTGCGGCCGCGGCCCTGGCCCAGCCGGTGCTGACCGGCCGGGTCATCTCGGCGGTGGGCGCGGGCCGGCCGCTGCTGCCCGCCGTCGCCGCGCTCGTGCTGGTCCTCGTCGCAGGGGCCGTGCTCACCGCGGTGCAGTCCTACCTGCTGCAGCGCACCGGGGAGGGCGTCGTCCTCACCACCCGCCGGACGCTGGCCGACCGGCTGCTGCGGCTGCCGGTGGCCGAGTACGACCGCCGGCGCACCGGCGACCTGATGTCCCGGGTCGGCGCCGACACCACGCTGCTGCGCGCCACGGTCACCTCCGGGGTGGTCGAGGTGGCCGGCTCGGTGGTGGTCGCGGTGGGCGCGCTGGTGGCCATGGCGCTGGTCGACGTCTGGCTGCTGCTGGTCACGGTGACCTCGGTCGCGGTCGGCCTGGCCGTGGTGGTGGCCTCCAGCCGGCGGGTGCGGCGGCTGTCGCAGCGGGCCCAGGAGGAGGTCGGGGCGATGACGGCGGCCGTCGAGCGGGCGCTGTCGGCGGTGCGCACCATCCGGGCCAGCGGCGCGACGGCGCGGGAGGTGGCCGGCGTGGGCGACAGCGCCGTACGGGCCTACCGGGCCGGCGTCTCGGTCGCCCGGGTGGAGGCGCTGGTGCAGCCGGCCGGCATGGTCGCCGTCCAGGGGGCGTTCCTCGCCGTCCTCGGGCTGGGCGGCTACCGGGTGGCCACCGGCTCGATCGCCGTCGCCGACCTGGTGGCGTTCATCCTCTACCTGTTCCTGCTGGTCATGCCGCTGGGCCAGGCCATCGGGGCGTGGACCCAGCTGCAGACCGGGCTCGGCGCGCTGGCCCGCATCCAGGAGGTCCTCGGCCTCGAGCCCGAGCGCGCGGAGGTGGCCGAGGTGGGCGGGGCGACGGCGGCGCCCCGGACGGCGGCGCCCGGCGTGCCGCTGCTCGAGCTCGACGACGTCTCCTTCGGTTACCCCGACGGCACGGAGGTGCTGCGCGGCGTCTCCTTCACCGTGCCGGCCGGGAGCCGGGTGGCGCTGGTGGGTCCGTCGGGGGCGGGCAAGTCGACGGTGCTGGCGCTGGTCGAGGGCTTCTACCCGCTCAGCGGTGGCGCGATCCGGTGGGCCGGCACCGACGTCCGGGAGCTGCCGCGGGCGGCGCTGCGCGCGCAGCTGGGTTACGTCGAGCAGGAGGCGCCGGTGCTGGCCGGCACGGTGCGGGAGAACCTGCTGCTGGCCGCGCCGCACGCCGCCGACGACGAGCTGTGGGCGGTGCTGGCCGACGTGGGGCTGACCGGGGTGGTGCAGCGCTCGCCGCGGGGGCTGGACGTGCCGGTCGGCGACGAGGGCGTGCTGCTGTCGGGCGGTGAGCGGCAGCGGCTGGCCATCGCCCGCTCGCTGCTGGCCCGCCCGGCGCTGCTGCTGCTCGACGAGCCCACCGCCAGCCTCGACGCCCGCAACGAGGGCCTGCTGCGCGAGACGCTGGCCGCCGCGGCCGCCGACCGGGCGCTGCTCGTCGTCGCCCACCGGCTGTCCACCGTGCTCGACAGCGACCAGATCGTCGTCCTCGACGCCGGCCGGGTGGTCGCCCGCGGCACCCACGACGAGCTGGTCGAGACCAGCCCCCTCTACCGCGAGCTCGCCACCGCCCAGCTGCTGGTGTGAGGCGGGCGACGATCAGGTGACCTGATCGTCGAGCGTCCGACCCGACGGTGGGCGGTCAGGTGGGACGCGCTGCGGTGGAGTGGACGCGCCGCGGTCCGGTCGGACGGCGCCGGTGGGCCGACCGGGTGCTACGCAGCGCGGCCGGTCGCGGCCCGTTCGTCACCGGCGTCGAGCGCCTCGGCCGCGCGGCAGATGTTGCGGACCATGCTGCCGAAGACGATCCCGTGGAACGGCGAGACGCTCCACCAGTACGCCTGCCCCGCCAGGCCCAGCGGGTGGAAGGTGGCCTTCTGCCGCAGCCGGGTGCGTCCGGCGTCGGAGCGTTCCACGTGGAACTCGAGCCAGGCGAGGCCCGGCACCCGCATCTCCGCGCGCAGCCGCAGCAGCCGGCCCTCCTCGAGCTCCTCGACCCGCCACCAGTCCAGGGCGTCGCCGACGTAGAGGTCCCGGGGGTCGCGCCGGCCCCGGCGCAGCCCGACGCCGCCCACCGCGCGGTCCAGCCAGCCGCGCACCTCCCACGCCAGCGGGAAGCTGTACCAGCCGGTCTCCCCGCCGATGCCCTCGACGACCCGCCACAGCGAGTCCGGCGAGGCGTCGGTCTCGCGGGTCCGCTCGTCGAGGTAGAGGCTGCCGCCGGCCCAGTCGGGGTCGCTGGGCAGCGGGTCCGACGGCGCACCGGGCACCGAGGCGCCGCTCCACCGGGTGTCGACGGCGTTGTTGCGGACCTTCAGCACCGCCAGCCGCACCGCCTCGTCGAAGCCGAGCAGCCCCTCCGGCGGGTCGGGCACGTACTGCGCGACGTCGTGCTCCCGGCAGACGACGGTGTTGCGCAGCGACTCCACCAGCGGCCGGGCGATCGAGGCCGGGACCGGCGTGATGACGCCGACCCAGTGGCTCGACAGCGACGCGGAGAAGACCGGCACGGGCAGGATCCGCCGACGCGAGAGGCCGGTGACCTCCGCGTAGCGCTGCATCATCGTGGCGTAGTCCATGACGTCGGGGCCGCCGATGTCGAAGCAGCGGTGCACGTCCGGCGGCAGCGTCGCGCACCCGACCAGGTAGCGCAGCACGTCGCGGATGGCGATCGGCTGGATCCGGCTGTGCACCCAGCGCGGCGTGACCATGACCGGCAGCCGCTCGGTCAGGTAGCGCAGCATCTCGAAGGACACCGAGCCCGAGCCGAGGACGATCGCCGCGCGGAGCACGGCGGTCGGGACGCCGGAGCCGAGCAGCACGCGGGCCACCTCGGCGCGGCTGCGCAGGTGCGGCGAGAGCTCCTCGTCGGTCGGCTCGAGGCCGCCGAGGTGGACCAGCCGGCCCACGCCGGCCTCCTCCGCGGCCCGGGCCATCACCTCGGCGGTCTCCCGGTCCTTGGCCTCGAAGTCCGGCCCGGTGCCCAACGAGTGGATGAGGTAGTAGGAGACGTCGACGCCCTCGCAGGCGCGGCGGACGGCGTCGAGGTCGGAGGCGTCGCCCTCGGCGATCTCCACCCGGCCGCTCCACGGCACGTCGCGCAGCTTGCGCGGTGAGCGGGTGAGCACCCGGACGCGGTGGCCGGCAGCCAGGAGCTCGGGGACGAGCCGGCCGCCGACGTAGCCGGTGGCACCGGTGACCAGACAGGTGAGCGCACGCTCCGCGGGCTGCATGTCGACCAGTCTGGGAGCCGAGTGCGGACGGTGCCGTCCGGTGGACCGGGTCAGCGTCCCTGGACGGGCGTGTCGACCCGCTACCCACCACGGGTGGTGCAGCCGTTGCCTCCAGCGGCGCAGGGGCGACGTCAGGGCGTGGACGGCGCCGTTTGTGTCGGTGCACCCGGTAACATGGAGGCCAGGAATCCCCAGCATCCGGCTCAGTGGCGCTGTGCGCCCTCGGGACCCTCCCCGCCGGGAGGCCCCCGCGTGCCGGCAGCGTGACAGAAGGGCCCCACGTGGTCGCTCGACCGAAGACCGAGAACTCCTACTCCGGCAGCTCCATCACCGTCCTCGAGGGGCTCGAGGCGGTCCGCAAGCGCCCCGGCATGTACATCGGGTCGACCGGTGAGCGCGGCCTGCACCACATGGTGTGGGAGGTCGTCGACAACGCCGTCGACGAGGCGCTGGCCGGCTACTGCGACACGGTCCGGGTGACCCTGCTGGCCGACGGCGGGGTCCGCGTCGAGGACAACGGCCGTGGCATCCCGGTCGACGTGCACCCGGTCGAGAAGCGGCCCACCGTCGAGGTAATCATGACGGTGCTGCACGCGGGCGGGAAGTTCGACGGCAAGAGCTACGGCGTCTCCGGCGGTCTGCACGGCGTCGGCGTCACCGTCGTCAACGCGCTGTCCACGCGGCTGGACGTCACAGTCTGGCGCGACGGCACCCAGTGGCAGCAGTCCTACGCCGAGGCCAAGCCCGGCCCGCTGGAGAAGGTCGGCCCGACCACCCGGCGCGGCACCGCGATCACCTTCTGGGCCGACGGCGGCATCTTCGAGACGACGACCTACTCGTTCGACACGATCGACCGCCGGCTGCAGGAGATGGCCTTCCTCAACGCCGGCCTGACCATCGTCCTGCGCGACGAGCGCCCCGGTCACGGCAAGGCCGAGACCGGCCTGGGTGAGGAGTCGCTGGCCACCCTGGCGGCGCCGGTGGCGGCCGACGAGCAGGCCTTCGAGCCGACCGAGGTCACCTACCGGTACGACGGCGGCCTGGTCGACTTCGTCGCCCACCTCAACCGGCGCAAGACCGCGATCCACAAGTCGGTCATCGGCTTCTCCGCGGAGGGCACCGGCAAGAACGACATGGCCATGTCGGTCGACGTCGCGATGCAGTGGTCCGACGCCTACTCCGAGTCGGTGCACACCTTCGCCAACGTGATCAACACCCACGAGGGCGGCACCCACGAGGAGGGCTTCCGCGCGGCGCTCACCTCGATCGTCAACCGGTACGCGGTGGACAAGAAGCTGCTCAAGGAGAAGGACGACAAGCTCACCGGCGACGACATCCGCGAGGGTCTCGCCGCGATCGTCTCGGTGAAGCTGGGCGACCCGCAGTTCGAGGGGCAGACCAAGACCAAGCTCGGCAACACCGAGGTCAAGGGCTTCGTGCAGCGGATCTGCAACGAGCAGATCGGTCACTGGTTCGAGTCCAACCCGACCGAGGCCAAGACGATCATCACCAAGGCCGCCTCGGCCGCCCGGGCCCGCCGCGCCGCCCAGGACGCCCGCAAGCTGGCCCGCAAGAGCCTGCTGTCGGTCAGCGGCCTGCCCGGCAAGCTGGCCGACTGCCGGTCCACCGACCCGCGCAACTCCGAGGTCTACATCGTCGAGGGCGACTCCGCCGGCGGCTCGGCGAAGTCCGGCCGCGACTCGATGTACCAGGCGATCCTGCCCATCCGCGGGAAGATCATCAACGTCGAGAAGGCGCGCATCGACCGGGTGCTGAAGAACACCGAGGTCCAGTCGATGATCACCGCCTTCGGCACCGGCATCCACGACGAGTTCGACATCTCGAAGCTGCGCTACCACAAGATCGTGCTGATGGCCGACGCCGACGTCGACGGCCAGCACATCAGCACGCTGCTGCTGACGCTGCTCTTCCGCTTCATGCGGCCGCTGGTCGAGGGCCAGTACGTCTACCTGGCCAAGCCCCCGCTCTACAAGATCAAGTGGGGCGGCAAGGTCGGGGACGAGTACGCCTACAGCGACAAGGAGCGCGACGCGGTCGTGCGGGCCGGCGTCGAGGGTGGCCGCAAGATCAAGGACGAGATGATCCAGCGGTTCAAGGGGCTCGGCGAGATGAACGCCAGCGAGCTGTGGGAGACCACGATGAACCCCGAGACGCGCATCCTCCGCCAGGTCACCCTGGAGGACGCCGCCGCCGCCGACGAGATCTTCAGCGTGCTGATGGGCGAGGACGTCGAGGCCCGCCGCAGCTTCATCACCCGCAACGCCAAGGACGTCCGCTTCCTCGACGTCTGAGGAAGGACCCCCTCGCCCCCCACGCCTCGCTCCGCTCGGCGTGGGCCCCTGCGAGGGGCCACCCGGCGTCGACTCACCAGGCACCCCACCAGAGAGATCTGACCAGTGACCGAGACACCAGCCCGCGACCGCGTCGAGGCGGTCGACCTCCAGCAGGAGATGCAGCGCAGCTACATCGACTACGCGATGAGCGTGATCGTGGGGCGTGCGCTGCCCGAGGTCCGCGACGGGCTCAAGCCGGTGCACCGGCGGGTCCTGTTCGCCATGTACGACCAGGGCTTCCGCCCCGACCGCGGGTACGTCAAGTGCGCCCGCCCGGTCGCCGAGGTGATGGGCAACTACCACCCGCACGGTGACTCGGCGATCTACGACGCCCTCGTGCGGCTGGCCCAGCCGTGGTCGATGCGCTACCCGCTGATCGACGGCCAGGGGAACTTCGGCTCCCCGGGCAACGACCCGGCGGCGGCCATGCGGTACACCGAGTGCCGGCTGACGCCGCTGGCCATGGAGATGCTGGCCGGCATCGACGAGGAGACCGTCGACTTCCAGGGCAACTACGACGGCCGCACCGAGGAGCCGGTCGTCCTGCCCTCGCGCATCCCGAACCTGCTGATCAACGGCTCCGCCGGCATCGCGGTCGGCATGGCCACCAACATGCCGCCGCACAACCTGCGGGAGGTGGCCGAGGCCGTCTTCTGGATGCTCGACCACCCCGACGCGGAGCCGGAGGAGGCCCTCACCGCGTGCATGGAGCGGATCAAGGGCCCCGACTTCCCGACGCACGGCCTCATCGTCGGCCGGGAGGGCATCGAGGACGCCTACCGCACCGGCCGCGGCTCGGTGCGCATGCGCGCCGTCGTCACGGTGGAGGAGGACTCCCGGGGCCGGGTGCAGCTCGTCGTCACCGAGCTGCCCTACCAGGTCAACCCGGACAACCTCGCCGAGGCGATCGCCGAGGGCGTCCGGGAGGGGCGCCTGCAGGGCATCAGCGAGATCGCCGACGAGTCCAGCGACCGCGTCGGGCGCCGGCTGGTCATCACGCTGCGCCGCGACGCCGTCGCCAAGGTCGTGCTGAACAACCTCTACAAGCACACCCAGCTGCAGACGTCCTTCGGCTGCAACATGCTCTCCATCGTCGACGGCGTGCCGCGCACGCTGCGGCTCGACGAGCTGGTCCGCAACTGGGTGCACCACCAGATCGAGGTCATCCAGCGGCGCACCCGCTACCGGCTGCGCAAGGCCGAGGAGCGTGCGCACATCCTGCGCGGCTACGCCAAGGCCCTCGACCAGCTCGACGCGGTCATCGCGCTCATCCGCAACAGCGAGTCGGCCGACGCGGCGCGGACCGGCCTGATGGAGCTGCTGGACGTCGACGAGATCCAGGCGGTCTCGATCCTCGACCTGCAGCTGCGCCGGCTGGCGGCCCTCGAGCGGCAGCGGATCCTCGACGAGCTGGCCGAGATCGAGGCCCGCATCGCCGACCTGCAGGCCATCCTCGACTCCCCGGAGCGGCAGCGGCAGATCGTCCGCGACGAGCTCGGCGAGATCGTCGCGAAGTACGGCGACGACCGGCGCACGCAGTTCGTCGCCAACGACGGCGACGTGTCGATGGAGGACCTCATCGCGGAGGAGGAGGTCGTCGTCACCATCACCCGCACCGGCTACGCGAAGCGGACCAAGAGCGACCTCTACCGGTCCCAGCGCCGCGGCGGCAAGGGCGTGATGGGAGCCCAGCTCAAGCAGGACGACATCGTCGACCACTTCTTCGTGGGCTCCACCCACGACTGGATCCTGTTCTTCACCAACAAGGGCCGGGTGTACCGGGCCAAGGCCTACGAGCTGCCCGAGGCCAACCGCACCGCCCGCGGCGCGCACGTGGCCAACATCCTGGCGTTCCAGCCCGACGAGAAGATCGCCCAGGTCATGCAGATCAAGGACTACGGGGTCGCCCCGTACCTGGTCCTGGCCACGGCGAACGGGCAGGTGAAGAAGACCCGGCTGACCGACTTCGACTCCCCGCGCAGCGGCGGCGTGATCGCCATCAACCTGCGCGAGAGCGACGAGCTGGTCGGCGCGGCGCTCATCGACCCCGAGCAGGACCTGCTGCTGGTCACCCGCAAGGCGATGTCGATCCGGTTCAAGGCCGACGACGCCACCCTGCGGCCGATGGGCCGGGCCACCGAGGGCGTGCGCGGCATCTCGCTGAGCTCCGACGACCAGCTGCTGTCGATGATGGTCGTCGAGGAGGGCGTCGACGTCCTGGTGGCCACCGAGCGCGGCTTCGCCAAGCGCACCGGCATCGAGAACTACCCGCCGCAGGGCCGCGGCGGCAAGGGTGTGCTCACCGCCGACCCCAAGGCGCGCAAGGGCAACCTCGTCGGCGCCCTGGCGGTGCGGCTGGGTGACGAGCTGTACGCCATCACCTCCGGTGGCGGCGTCATCCGGACCCCGGTCAACGGCGTGCGCCACAACAAGGACCGGGCCACCATGGGTGTCAAGCTCATGAACTTGCCCGAGGACGTGACGATCGTGGCGATCGCCCGGACGACGGACAACGACGAGCCCGCCGCCTAGGGTGAGAGCGGGAGCACGGTGGGTCGTGGCCGCGTGCCACGGCTCCCGCGGGCGCCCTGACGGGAACGACCGGCGCCCGGGCGCCCCCGGCTCCGCGCCGGGACGCCCGGGCGCGAGGACGCGGCGAGGGCCGCAGGCGAACGGGAGACGAGCATGAGCGACCGGACGCAGGCGGTGCGCACCGGCACTCGCCCGGACGGCGCACCCGGAGCGGACAGGGCGCCGGGCGCGGACCCGGCGGCCCCGGGCGGGCCCGCCGCGGGCGGCCCGGCTGCCGGCGCCTCGGCCGTGGGGGCGACCGTGGGTGCACCGCCCGCCGGTGCCGCGGCGCCGCCCACCGGCGGCGTGCCGCTCGCCAAGCCCGCCACCGGGCAGGCGCCCGCCCAGGCACCGGCTCAGGCACCGGCTCAGGCCCCCGCCCCGCCGGCGGGTGCGCCGCAGGGCGGCTCGTCGGGCACCACCCAGGCGATCACCCCGGCGGCCGCCACCGCGGCCCCGCCGCCGACGGACGCCCGCGGTCAGCAGGCCGGCGGCAAGGCGCCCAAGCGCGGCCCCCGCGGGCCCCGTCGCGCGCGCCTGCAGCTGCGGCACATCGACACCTGGTCGGCGCTGAAGATCTCGCTGGTCCTGTCGATCGCGATGTTCTTCATCTGGATGGTCGCCGTCGGCATCCTCTACGGCGTCCTCTCCGGTGCCGGCGTCTTCGACACCCTCAACGACCTGTTCGGCCAGCTGGGCACCGCCTCGGGCGGCGAGGGCGGCGGGGAGGTCATCACGCCGGGTGTCGTCTTCGGCGGCGCGGCGGTCATCGGGGCGATCAACATCGTGCTGATGACGGCGCTGTGCACGGTCGCGGCGTTCATCTACAACCTCTGCGCCGACCTCGCCGGCGGCCTGGAGGTCACCCTCGCCGAGCGCGAGTGAACCCCGCCGGCCCGCGGGGCCGGTCAGCACGCGTCAGGCGCCACCTCCCGGCCGCGGAGGGGGCGCCTGACGCGTGTCGGGGCCCGGTGCCGCGACCCCCCTGCGGCCGGCGGGACGGAGCCGGGTACGCTTCTCGAGGTCCACGGGCCTGTAGCTCAGGCGGTTAGAGCGCATCCCTGATAAGGATGAGGCCGGAGGTTCAAGTCCTCCCAGGCCCACCCGTGACCCGGTGCCCCGGCCTCGGCCGGCACCGGAGCGAGCACCACCGCACCACGGACCACGGCGCGAGGGTCGTCGTCCGCGGCGCCGTCCACCCCGGGAGGTACCGCGTGTTCAAGAAGCTGGCCCTGGCTGCTGCCGCGGCAGGTGCCCTGGCGGCCCTGCGCCGGCGCTCGGGGAGCGCCGCCGGCAAGGGCGAGGCCGACCTCTGGCACGAGGCCACCAGCGGCCCGCAGGCCGTCAGCCGGCCCACCACCCGCTGACCCCGGCGCCCCGTCCCGGGGCGCCGCAGGGGACGTAGCTCAATTGGCAGAGCACCGCCTTTGCAAGGCGGGGGTTAGGGGTTCGATTCCCCTCGTCTCCACCCTCCGGCTCCGGACCGGCCCGGTCAGGCCGGCAGTGGCGTCGCCTGACCCGCACGGGCCCGCAGCCAGCCGATGAGCTCGGCGGGCGGCAGCGGCCGGCTCAGGTGGTACCCCTGGACCTGGTCGCAGCCGAGGTCGGCCAGCGCGTCCACGGTGGCCTGGTCCTCCGCGCCCTCGGCGACCAGCCGCAGCCCCAGCGCGTGGGACAGCTGCAGCGTCGAGGTCACGATCGCCTGGTTGCGGGGGCTCTCGACCATGGTGCCGACGAACGCCCGGTCCAGCTTGAGCTCGGTGACCGGGAGCTCGGCGAGGTAGGCCAGGCTGGAGTAGCCGGTGCCATAGTCGTCGATGGCGATGCCCACCCCGGCGTCCCGGAGCCGCCGCAGCACGGCCACCGCGCGCTCCCGGTCCTCCATGAGCAGGCTCTCGGTGACCTCCAGGACCAGCGACGACGCCGGCAGCCGGTGCACCCGCAGCCGGGCGACGACCTCGTCGGGGAAACGCTCGTCGACCAGGTCCGACGGACTGACGTTGACCGCCACCTCCAGCGGGTGGCCGCCGTCGGCCCACGCCCGGGTCTGCGCCAGCGCCAGGTCCAGCACGGCGACGGTCAGCTCGCCCATCAGCCCGGAGGACTGCGCGACGTCGATGAAGGCGTCGGGGTAGAGCAGCCCGCGCTGCGGGTGCTGCCAGCGCACCAGCGCCTCCACGCCCGCCACCGCGTCGCCGCCCAGGGTCAGCTTGGGCTGGTAGTGCAGCACCAGCTCGTCCCGGCCGAACGCGGCGCGCAGCTGCTCGGCCAGCTCGAGGCGGTGCCGGCCCTGGCCGTCGCGCGCCTCGTCGTAGACCGCGACGCCGGTCCGGTGCCGCTTGGCGGTGTACATCGCGAGGTCGGCCAGCTGCAGCAGCTCCTCGGCGGAGCCGGCCTGGGCGGGGCCGACCGCGATGCCGAGGCTGGCGTCCACGGTGAGGTCCATCGCGCCGGCGGGGAACGGCTCCCGCAGCCGGCTGCGCAGCCGCTCGGCGAGGGCGAGCGCGCCGTCGGCACCGGTGTCCCGGGCGACGACGACGAACTCGTCGCCGCCCAGCCGCGCCAGCACGTCGGTCTCGCGCAGGTCGGCGGCCAGCCGCGGCCCCACCTGGCGCAGCAGCGCGTCCCCGGCGGCGTGCCCGAGCGCGTCGTTGATCTCCTTGAACCGGTCGAGGTCCACCAGCAGCACGGCCACCTCGGTGCCGGCGGCCAGCTCGTCGTCCAGGTGCGCCAGCGCCTCGTAGACGCCGCGCCGGTTGACCAGCCCGGTGAGCTCGTCGGTGCGGGCCTGGCGGCGGCTGTCGGCCAGTGCACTGACGTCGCGGACGGTGAGGGCGGTGCGGGCCAGCGCGGCCAGGACGGCGCCGAGGGCCAGCCAGCCGGCCAGCGGCTCGCCGCTGTCGAGGTAGCCGTGCAGCAGCAGCGCCAGGGCGCCGAGCGCGCACGCCCCGGGCAGCAGCAGCGCCACCGCGCCGTGGGGGCGCCGGGTGGGCTCCTCGGCGGGGGGCCGGGTGGCCGCGGCGCCGAAGCAGGCGAAGGCCAGCGCCCAGCCGAGGTCCACCGGGCCGCCGTCGACGTAGGTGTCCGCGGCGAGCTGGAAGGCGTAGACGGTGTCGACGACGGCGAACAGGCCGACGCCGCCGGACAGCCACCACCAGGCCGCGCCCGCCCCGCGGCCGGTGACCGCGATGCCGCCGGCGACCAGGGTGAGCAGCGCGAGGTCGGCCACCGGGTAGGCGAGGCTCACCAGCACCACGGCGACGTCGCCGTCGGCGTGACGGACCGCGGCACCCAGCGCGAACGCGGCCCCCACGGCGGCCACGGTGAGCCCGACGACGAGCCCGTCGAGCCAGGTGCTGGCGGTCAGCCGGGACAGCCGGCTGCGCAGCATCCACACCAGCGCGGTGTAGGCGAACGGGTAGAACAGCACCCAGCCGAGGTCCTGCCAGGCCGGGTAGGGGACGACCGCCAGCTGCTGGTAGTGCAGGAGGTAGGCGAGGTTGCCGCCCTCGAAGGCGCACATGCCGAGCGCGAAGGCCGTCCAGGCCCGGCGGTCGGTCGGGGACCCGAGGGCCCGGCAGGACACGACGCCGATGACGGCGACCAGGAACACGTGCTGGCACCAGCCGTCGAGCAGGGTCGAGATGCCCGTCGACGAGCGCACGCCCGGCAGCAGGGACACCAGGTAGGGGACGCCGGCGAGGACGGCGACCACCTGCAGCGCACGGCACAGCGCCGTGAGGGGGACCCGGGCCGGGGTCGGGGAGGTGGTCTCGGAGTGGTGCACGGGACGTCCATCGGCGTCCCCACCGGCCCCCTCGAGCCGGCCGGGCGCGGCTCCACCCCTCCGGGGGGCAACGGCCGGTGGCGGCCGCCCCGTCCCGCGGGACCGTCCGGCGGGAGGGTGGGAGAGTGGGCGCCGTGACTGAAGCGACCCCCGCACGCCGTGCCGTGCTGCACACCAACCACGGCGACATCACCGTCGACCTGTTCCCCGACCACGCGCCCAAGACGGTCGCCAACTTCGCGGACCTGGCCGAGGGACGCCGTGAGTGGACCCACCCGCGCACGCGCGAGAAGACCACCGACCGCCTCTACGACGGCACCGTCTTCCACCGGATCATCGACGGCTTCATGATCCAGGGCGGCGACCCGCTCGGGCAGGGCATCGGTGGGCCCGGCTACCAGTTCGGCGACGAGATCCACCCTGAGCTGGCCTTCACCCGGCCCTACCTGCTCGCGATGGCCAACGCCGGCCCGGGCACCAACGGCTCGCAGTTCTTCATCACGGTCGCCCCCACGCCGTGGCTGACCGGCAAGCACACGATCTTCGGCGAGGTCGCCGACCAGGCCAGCCGTGAGGTCGTCGACCGGCTCGGCAAGGTGCGCACCGCCCGGGGCGACCGGCCGGTGGAGGACGTCGTCCTGCAGTCGGTCGAGGTGCAGCGCAGCTGACCACCTCGCCGTCCGACGGGGGCACCGGCGACGTCCCGGCGCCGGTGCCCCCGCCGGCCACCTGCTACCGCCACCCGGACCGGCCGACCGGCATCCGCTGCACCCGCTGCGACCGGCCGATCTGCCCCGAGTGCATGATCCCGGCCTCGGTCGGCTTCCAGTGCCCCGACGACGTCCGTGCGGGCACCGCCGGCGTCCGCACGGCCCGCCCGGTGCCGCGCTGGACCGCCGCCCGCCGCCGGTTCGGCCCCGTCACCGCCACCCTGGTCGCGGTCAACGTCGCCGTCTTCGTCGTCACGGCCGTCTCGGCGGTCTCGGTGGGCAACCCGCCGCTGGACAACTGGCGCTCCCCGGTGTTCGCCGAGTTCTCCCAGATCCCGGTCCAGGTCCTCCTCGGCGAGGACTGGCGGCTGCTCACCGGGGCGTTCCTGCACATCGGGATCACCCACCTGCTGCTGAACATGCTCAGCCTGCTGGTGTTCGGTCCCGAGCTGGAGCGCCGTCTGGGATGGGCGCGCTACCTCGCGGTCTACCTGATCTCCGCCCTCGGCGGCGCGGTGGCCATCCAGCTGTTCGGCGAGCCCGGGCGGGCCGTCGCGGGCGCCTCCGCGGCCCTGTACGGCCTGCTGGGCGCCCTGGGCGTGCTCATGGTGGCCGCCCGGCAGGACCTGCGCGGGCTGCTCACCCTGCTGGCGATCAACGTGGTCATCAGCTTCCTGCCCGGCGTCTCGCTGCTCGGCCACCTCGGCGGGCTGGTCGCCGGCGTCCTGGCCACGAGCGTGCTGGTGCTCACCCGGCGCCGCGACTGGGGGCAGGTGGCGGGCCTGGTGGCGCTGGCCGCCGTCCTGCTCGTCCTGGCCCTCGCCGTCCCGACCCCGGTGGCGGTCCTGGGGCTGTAGCGGTCAGCCCGGGCGCAGCTCCTCCAGCGCCCGGGCGACGGCGGCCGGGTCGGTGCCGAGGTCGCGGCGGCCCAGCAGGACCAGCGTGCCGTCGTCGTCCGGGCCGCCGGCCGTGTCGAGCTCGAGCAGCCGCGAGCGCACGCCGAGCCGCCGCGTCGCGCGCAGCCGCACCCGCAGGACCGGCCACGGCAGCCGGGTGCGGCCGCCGAGCGTGCGCACCTCCACCCCGGCCGTGTCGGCCGACAGCCGCGGCCGGAGGAGCACGTCCCGCGCGGCCAGCGCGAGCAGCAGCACCGCGGCCCCGCCGACCAGCACCCGGCCGACCGCGTCCAGGCCCAGGGCGGCCAGCGCGAGCAGGACCCCGCCGAGCGCCAGGGTGACCGTCTCCGCCGTCCGCGCCCGCCACTGCACGTCCCCAGCCTGCCAAACGGGCGGTGCCGCTGCGGATGGCTCCGTCCACAGGCCGCCGGGCCTGGGGACAGCGGGTCATCGACCGGGAAGTGCCCAGCTCGGCCCGCGTGTCGACCGCTCTGGCGCATTGCTCCGGTAGCGCTCAGTGACCGGATGCGGCAGGCTGTCTTGTCGACACATCCACAGCTGGGTACACAGCTGGGGACAAAGCACAGACCTGTAGTTACGCGGCCGTCGTCGTCGTCACACGCGCCCCACGGCCGACATCGACGCAGGTCAGCGCGGTGGAGTCGAACACCCGTTCTCCACACGCGGTGGACAACCCTGGGGGCGGAGCGCCATGTCGACCTGTGGACGCCTCGACCCCCTGTGCACAGTGATCCCCACCCCCGGGGACGGTGCGGTGCGCGGCCTGGTGTAGACCCCCCCGGAACGCGCCGAGGCCCCCGTCCCCAGGGGGACGAGGGCCAGGTGACGTGCTGGAACGGCCCCTCTGCAGGGGCCCGCCCCGAGCGGAGCGAGGGGTGGGGAGCAGAGGGGTCCTTCCACTTACCGCCAGCGCATCGACATGACCAGCCCGAGCACCATGGCGCCGAAGCCGATGGCGAAGTTCCAGGCGCCGAGCGAGACCATGAACGGGATCTGGTCGCCGGCCACGTAGTAGACGACGATCCACAGCAGGCCGAGCACCATGAGCGTGACCATCAGCGGCGCGTACCAGCGCGGGCTGGGCTGCACGGCGCGGGCACGCGCGGCCTGCGGCTGCAGCACGCCCGCCGGCGGCGTGTAGACCGACTTCTTGCGCACCTTGGACTTGGGCACGGCTCTCGACTCCTGCTCGCCGGGGCACCGGTCCGTCGCGACCGGCACGTGTCCCCGCCAGCCTAAGCTGCGGGGGGACGGCGACGGCTCAGCCGACGGCCCGACTCCTCCCTCCCGTGTCCCAGGAGACCCCGTGACGCCTCTCGTGCCCCGCCCGGTCGCGGCGCGGGCCGGCCGCGCGGCGGACCGTGCGGCCTGGGGTGCGCTGGTGCCCGTGGTGGCGCTCGCGGCCGGGCTGCTGTTCGCCACCTCGGGCCAGACCGCCCAGGGCAGCGACCTGCGCGCCGGGGACGTCACCGAGCTGTCGACCCTCATCGACCAGCGCAGCGAGCTCATCGCCGCCCAGCAGGAGCAGCTGGAGCAGCTGCAGGCGCAGACCGAGGCGCTCACCGACCAGGCGGCCTCGCGGGACGGTGCGGTCGCCGCCGCACGGGCCGAGGGGGACGGCGGGGAGCTCTCGGCCGGGCTGGTGGCGCTCACCGGCCCGGGGGTGGAGATCACCCTGGACGACGCCCCGCGCCGCCCCGACGGCAGCCTGCCCGCCGGCGCCCGCCCCGACGACGTGGTCATCCACCAGTCCGACGTGCAGGCCGTGGTCAACGCGGTGTGGGCGGCCGGTGCCGACGGCGTGGCCGTCATGGGGGAGCGCCTGGTGGCCACCAGCGCCGTCCGCTGCGTGGGCAACGTGCTGCTGCTGCACGGGCGCACGTGGTCCCCGCCGTTCGTGGTCACCGCGATCGGCGACCCCGCGGCCATCCGCACCCAGCTGTCCTCCTCACCGCAGGTGCAGCTGTTCCTCCAGGCCGTCGACGACTACGGCCTGGGCTTCGCCGTCCGCGAGCAGGCCGCCGTGGCCCTGCCCGCGTACGGCGAGCAGCCGACCATGGCGCACGCCACCCCCGCCGGGGGCTGACCGGGCGCGGTGTACACAGGGGGTGTGCGCCGTCCGGTCCTCGTCGTCGACAACTTCGACAGCTTCGTCTACAACCTGGTCCAGTACCTCGGCCAGCTGGGCGTGGAGTGCGTCGTCCGGCGCAACGACGCCGTGGGCGTCGACGAGCTCGCCGACCTCGACGTGGCCGGGGTGCTGCTCTCCCCCGGCCCCGGCACGCCCGCCGGCGCCGGTGTGACCGTGCCCATGGTGCGCGCGGCCGCCGAGGCCGGGACGCCGGTGCTGGGCGTGTGCCTGGGCCACCAGGCCATCGCCGCGGCCTTCGGCGCGGAGGTGGTGCGGGCGCCGGAGCTGTTGCACGGCAAGACCAGCCAGGTGGTGCACGACGGCACCGGCGTGCTGGCCGGCCTGCCCTCCCCGTTCACCGCCACCCGCTACCACTCGCTGGCCGTCGACCGCGGCACCGTGCCCGCCGAGCTCGAGGTCACCGGCACGACGCCGTCGGGGATCGTCATGGCCCTGCGACACCGGGAGCTGCCGATCGAGGGCGTGCAGTTCCATCCCGAGTCGGTGCTCACCGAGGGGGGCCACCGGATGCTGGCCACCTGGCTGGCCTCCTGCGGCCTGGCGCCCGACCCGGACGTCGTCGAGGCCGCCGCCGCGGGCGCGCGCCGGCTGTCGGCCGCCGTCTAGACGAGTAAGTCCTATCGACCCGAAGGGTCGAAGGGCGCTGTAGACGCGGACGGAGGGTGTTCAGGCTCGGGTTGTGACGACCGACCTCAAC
>NZ_PVTG01000023.1 GCF_003002915.1 Geodermatophilus tzadiensis
TGCACCTCCGGCGCCCCGGCGACGAGCAGGTCGAGGAGCCCACCGGTGAACACCGGCGGCGCGTCGTCCTCGATCTCGGGCACGAGCCGAACCTACGACCCAGGTACGACAGTTCCCGCAGGTCGATGCGGAGACGGAGCGACGTCAGGCAGCGACGGCCTCGGGGTGGGCACCGGGTAGGACTCCACCGCCGTCGACGGCATCACCGCGCCGTCGACGGTGGTCGCAGCGCGCGAGGAGACGCAGGAGAGCGGGTGACGAGAACCGAACTCGCACTGTCAGCTCGGAAGCCGCCACTCGCCACGATGACTGCACGAGTCAGGTCGATGTCGAGCCCGCCGGGTCGCGTCTCGTGACCCGTGCGACCTGAGCGCTCTCGATGGCATGTCCGGAGCGCGCGGATCTCGGCCCGCGACGGGCGGGATGGGGCCGGGCCATCAGGGTGCCGAGCGCCCGCGCGATCTCGTCGTCGCGGTGGTCGGCCGCGTGCCGGTAGCTCAGTGCGGCCGCTGGGGACGAGTGCCCACCGCGCGGTCTCGCGGTGCACGGCGACGTGGCGGAGCCTCTCGATCAGGGCAGGACCGGCCAGCAACTCCTCCGGCCGCTCGCGCTTCGAGGACGCGGCCGAGTGGTCTCGGTCGTCCGCCGTGGCGGCCAGTCGATCCCACAGACCCGACACCCGATCGGACGGATGGGCACTGGTCGACCACCGCACGCACCTCGTCGGCGTACCGGAGGAGCCTCGGCGCTCGTGCCGGGCACTCCACGCACTCGGCCGTGCTCAACTCGTCGTGACGGGTTCCTCCGGATCAGCAGGGGAGCTGCCTCGCCGTCACGGCACAGCGGTGTCACCGGCTGGGACCACCGTGGACGTGCTCCGCCGCACGAGCTGTCCGACCTCCTCAGCCGGCAGGGGCCGGCCGAAGAGGTAGCCCTGCGCGCTGTGGCACCCGAGCGACCGGAGCACCTGCAGCTGCCCCTCTGTCTCGACGCCCTCGGCGACGACGTCCAGGCCCAAGCTGGATCCCATCGCCACCATGGCACCGGCGATGGACCCGGTGGCCGTGTCCTCGTGCAGGGCAGCGATGAAGGAGCGGTCGATCTTGAGCCGATCGACCGGCAGAGCCCGGAGCCGGCCGAAGGACGAGTGGCCCATGCCGAAGTCGTCGATGGCGATGGAGACACCCAGAGCCCGGACGTCGTGCAGCGTCTGAGCAGCCTCGACGGCGCAGCTCATCGTGGCGGTCTCGGTGATCTCGATCTCCAGCCGGGCCGGGTCGACGCCGGTCGAGCGGATGCCTGATCGGATGGCGTCCGCGAGATCACCCCGCGCCAGGCGGTGGGCGGAGATGTTGACCGCCACGTGGAAGGGCGGGAGTCCGGCTTCATCCCACGCAGCGAGCTGCCGACAGGCCTCCTCGAGAGCCCAGTCGTCGATCAGGTCGATGGTGCCGGTGCCCTCGGCGATGGGGATGAAGGTGTCGGGCATGACCAGTCCACGGACGGGGTGCTGCCACCGGGCGAGCGCCTCGAAGCCGGTGATGCGCCCCGACTCCACGTCGACCTGGGGCTGGTAGAGCAGGAGGAACTGGCCATCGGTGGTGGCACGCCGCAGGTCCCGCGAGAGCTGGCTCTGCGCCACGACCTCCTCACGCATGGCCTCCTCGAACACCTCGAAGCGGTTGCGTCCGGCAGTCTTGGCCGCGTACATGGCGATGTCGGCGTCGCGGACCACCTCGTCGGTGCTCCGCCGGTCGGCGGGATCGATGAGAGCGATGCCGACGCTGCAGCCGACCTGGAAGACCTCCGCCCCCCACTCCACGCGCTCGTTCGAGGCAGCGATGAGGCGCTGAGCGACGGCGGTCACCTCCTCGAGGCCGTGCACCGCCTCGAGGAGGACGACGAACTCGTCCCCGCCGAGACGCGCGACGGTGTCCTCCGGCCGGACACACGCACCGAGCCGCTCCGCGATCGACAGCAGCACCGCGTCGCCGGCCCCGTGACCGAAGACGTCGTTGACGGACTTGAAGTCGTCGAGGTCGAGCAGCAGGACCGCGCTGTGGGCGTCACGACGAGCGGAGAGCCGTGCCGTGAGCCGTTGCTGCAGCACCGCTCGATTGGCCAGGCCGGTGAGGGGGTCGTGGAGGGCGAGCCGGGTCAGCTCGCCGGCCTGGCGCGCGAGCCGCTCCGCGGCGTCGACCGCCTCGGCCCGGGCGCGCTTCTGCGCGGTGACGTCCCGGGCGATGGCGGCGTGCCCGGTGAGCGCACCGTGCGCGTCCCGGATGGCGGAGACGGTGATGAGCGCCTCGAAGACAGAGCCGTCCCTGCGCCGGTGCAGTCGTTCGAGATGGAGGTTGGAGCTCCGGTCGAGGGACAGGAGCGCCGGCTCGACGAGGTCCTCCATCTCCGGTGCGACCAGGGCACGGACGTGCCTCCCGAGGACCTCCGCGGTGGTGTAGCCGTAGAGCCGCTCCGCCCCGGGGTTCCACGTCTCGATCAGGCCCTCGGGCGACGCGGTGTAGACGGCGTCGTCCGTGGAGTGCACCACGGCGGCCAGACGGGCCAGCGCGTCGTGCTGCCGGCGGAGCTGGGCGGTGCGCTCGGACACCAGGCGCTCGACCAGCTCACGGCGATCCTCGAAGCGCCGCCAGGCGACGAAGCAGGCCCAGCTCTCCACGAGGATGAGGACGGCGTGCAGCAGCGCCATCTGCAGGACCGGCTGGCCGTGCATGAACACCGACCCGTGCAGCAGCGAGCCGACGACGAAGTGGTGCAGGACGACGTAACCGACGGCCACGACGAACGGCGCGGGCGTCGCGTAGAGCGCCGCCAGCGGGAGCAGGGCGAAGAAGAGGAAGTGAGCCTCGGTGTGACCACCCGAGATGTGCACGACGACGGCGGCCGCGGTCATCAGACCGGCGGCGCCCAGGTTGGCCTTCTCACCCCGGGTCAGGATCGGCAGGGCGGCGGCGAGACCCAGGGCCGCCACCGGCAGGGCGAGACCGAGCGCGCCCAGGAGTCCGTGCTGCGCGTAGGAGGCGTAGGCGATGACGGTCGCGGTGAGTCCGACGAGAGTCCGCAGCACGAAGCGGTGGTGCTGTTCCCACTGCTCGTCCGGGAGATGACGCCCTGACGGCAGCATCCGCACGATCCGCTGCACGACGGGTCCGGCGGCGGGCCGCGCTCCGACCGCGGCGGCGCTGCCCCCCGCTGCGGCGTCCGCGTCATCCCGTCCGCCGGCCAGGACCGGGGCAGCAGCCATCGGCACGGCGTCAGCTGGGACCTCGGCGCCGAGCTCCCGTTGATCGTGCGGAGCTGTCACGGTCGGCATATCGGATCAAGATCGGCCGAACTCAACGCGACTCCTCCCGATGGGGGAGGCGGCACAGGCGGGGTGGTCCAGCGATCCTCGGCAGCGCCGTCCGTACCGGAGGAGGACCGGAGGTCAGCGCGCGCCAGGCGGACCCGGCGGCGGCTCGGTCCGGCCGCACGGTGCCGCCGCCGTCCCGAAGGCTGTGCACAGCCTGGGGGCGCTCACCTGGGCCTACGGCCGCTCGAGCGTGACCTGCCCATGACCTGACGAGCGGACTCGGAGGGTCACGAGGGGCGCGCTGGAGGACTGCCGAGCAGTCCTCCAGAGTTCCGCCCAGGAGGCCCACAGGCGCTGACCTGCGGCTTCGTGGAGCGGGTGACGAGAATCGAACTCGCACTGTCAGCTTGGGAAGCTGATGTTCTGCCATTGAACTACACCCGCGGTGGCCCTGGGGCCGTCCGCCAGCGTAGCAAGCCGCGGGCCGGTCAGGCCGCGGTGTCCCCGTCGGAGGGGCGCGGGCTGCGGATGACCACCGTCGTCCCGGTGGGGCCGGGCGTCGCCACGACGTCGGCGAAGGCGCTCATCAGCATGGAGCCCCGGCCGCGGTCCATGCTGGCGGTCCGCTCGCGCCACTGGCCGTGGTCGCGGACGGCGATCTCCACGGCGCCGTCCTCCACCGCGACGCGCACGTCGACGAACGGTTCGGTCGGGTCCTGGGCGTGCTCGACGGCGTTGGTGGCGGCCTCGCAGGCGGCCAGGAGCAGGTCGTAGGCGCGGTCCTCGTCGAGGCCGGCGTCGGCCAGCAGGGCGCGCAACCGGCGCCGCAGCGGCGGGATCGACGCGGGCGTGGACGGGAAGCGCCACGCGGTCGCCGACGCGGGCGCGGCCGGGACCGGCGCGGGGACGGAGGCGGCCCGCTCGGCGCGGGGGCGGGGCGGCCGCGGCGCGATCGGCGCGGCCGCTGCCGGTGGCGCGGGCGCGCGGCGGCCGCGGGAGCGCTCGAGCACCGACCGCAGGCGGCCGAGCAGCTCCGCGGACTCGAACGGCTTGGCCAGGTAGTCGTCCACGCCGGCGTCGAAGCCCTCGACGGCTGCCTCCTGCCCGGCACGGGCGGTGAGCATGACGACCGGGACGGTGCGGGTGTCCGGATCGGCGCGCAGTGCCCGCAGCAGGCCGAAGCCGTCGACGCCGGGCATCATCACGTCGGTCAGCACGACGTCGGGCCGCGACCGGGCCACGTCGCGCAGCGCCTCCTCCCCGTCGGCCGCCGTCCGCACCGTCCAGGACGGCGCCAGCAGCCGGGTCAGGTAGGCGCGCATGTCGGCGTTGTCGTCGACGACCAGCACGGTGCCCAGGACGCCGGTGGGCGCGGCCGGGCGGTCGGACCAGGACGGGCCGTCGTCCCACGGGGTCAGCGCGGCGCCGCGGACGGCGGCCGGCACCGACGGCGGGACCTCGGTGGTGTCGGGCTCGCCGAAGGGCAGCCGCACGGTGAAGGTGCTGCCCACCCCCGGCTCGCTCTCGACGTCCACCGTGCCGCCGTGCAGCCCGACCAGCTCGCGCACCAGCGCCAGGCCCAGACCGGTGCCCTCCCGGCTGCGGGCCGGGGAGTCGGTCACCCGGTGGAAGCGCTCGAAGAGCGCGGGCAGCTCGGGGGCGGGGATGCCCACGCCGGTGTCGGAGACCTGCAGCACCACGTCGTCGCCCTCGGCGCGCAGCCGCACCCCGATGCCGCCGACGAAGGTGTACTTCACCGCGTTGGCCACCAGGTTGAGGACGACCTTCTCCCACATCCGCGGGTCGACGGCGGCCGGTCGGGGAAGCGGCGGGCAGTCCACGGTGAGGGTCAGCCCGGCCCGCTCGGCGGCGGCGCGCAGCACGCCGGCCAGCTCGGCGGTGGTCGCGGCCAGGTCGACCCCGACCCGCACCGCCGCCGTCCGGCCCGACTCGATGCTGACGAACTCCAGCAGGTCGTCGACCAGCCGCTTGAGCCGCTGGCCGTTGCGCAGTGCGAGGGTCAGCCGGTCGCGGACGGCGGGTGGCAGCCCGCCGCCGGACTCGGCCAGCGCGTCGGTGATCGGCGCCAGCAGCAGGGTCAGCGGGGTGCGCAGCTCGTGGCTGACGTCGGAGAAGAAGGTCGTCTTGGCCCGGTCGAGCTCGGCGAGGGCCTCGGCGCGGGCGCGCTCGGCGGCGTAGGCCCGCGCGTCGACGACGGCGCCGGCCACCTGGCCGGCCAGCAGCTCGTGGAAGGTGCGGTACTCGTCGTCCAGCGCCCGGTTGGGGTTGACACCCACCAGCAGCGCACCCACCGGCTCGCGGCCGGCCCCGCCCGACAGCGGCAGCACGACCGCGTCGGTGACCGCGTCGCCGAACGGGCCGCCGGCGACGCCGAGGGCCGCGGCGTCCACCCGGCGCAGCTCCTCGGCGGTGGCGGCGACGGCGGGCAGCCGGTCGGCGTCCACCCCGGTGACGGCGGCCCGCCGCAGCCGCCCGCCGTCATCCGTCAGGTACACCGCGGTGAGGGGCACGTCGAGCGGGTCGTCGCCCAGCGCCCGGCAGACCTGCACGGCGAGGTCGCGCTCGTCCTCGCGCCGGCCGGCGGCGGTGGACACCGCGTGCAGCAGCCGCTGCCGCCGCTCGGCGACCACCTGGCGGGTGACCTCGGTGCAGACCGCGTGCATGCCGGCCACCTCGCCGGCGTCGCCGAAGGCGGGTGCGTGGGAGACGGTGAAGTAGGTCTCCTCGCGGTAGCCGGCGCGCTCGAGGAGCAGCAGCAACTGGGGGATCCAGGACGCCTCGCGGGCGGCCATCGCGTGCTCGACCGGTTCCTTCAGCGCGGCCCAGCCCTCGGCGAGGGTCACCCGCAGGTCGTCGCCGATGGCACCGGGGTGCTTGGCGCCGATGAGGGTGGCGTAGGCGTCGTTGTAGAACTGCGTGTACTGCGGGCCCCAGGTCAGGATCATGGGGAACCGGGAGGCCAGCACGGTGCGGACGGCGTGGCGCAGGCCGGCCGGCCAGCCCGCCACCGGCCCGACCGGCGTCGCCGACCAGTCGAAGGCGGCCATCAGACGGCCGTTCTCGCTGCCCCCGGCGAAGACGCTCCCGGTGTCGGGGCCCACGGCGGCATCCGCAGACACGCGCACCTCCAGGACGACCCTCCCGCGCGCACGCCGGGGCACCGGGACCCCGCCCGACGTCGGGAACCGGGCGGCCGACCGGCCGCCGCACTGCCGGTCACGGTACATGCGGGCCCGGTGAGGACGTCGGACGCGGCCGGGACCGGACCGGGGGCGGTGTGGCCCCCGGTCCGGTCCGGGCCCTCAGGCGTCCAGGACGACGCCGCGGCAGGACGTCGAGCAGTCCTGCGCCCACACCGACGCCGGGAGCGCGGCCAGGCGGGCCGAGCGCACCAGGCGCTGGCCACCCGGGCCGGTCCGGACGTCGGACCGGTCGCCGGCCGCCGGATCCGGTGCCGGCGCGGGGCTCGGGGCCGGTGCCGGCGCCGGAACAGGTGCCGGTGCCGGTTCCGGCGTGGGTGCCGGTGCCGGTGCGGGCGTGACCCCGCCCGGGCCGGGGACCGGTGCGGTCCCGCCGGACGTGGTGTCGACGTACTCCAGGACGAGGCCGAGCACCTGGAGTCGGCCGTCGGGGGCGAAGACCGTCACGTCGTACCGGCCGACCACGCGGGCCGGTGCGCGGAACACCAGCTCGGTCGTGGTGCTCCGGACCACCTGCGCCGCTCCGGTCGTGCCCACGAGCACCCGGGCCCCGGTCGGCAGGGCCTCGCCGGTGATGCGCACCGGGGTGCCGCCGTCCACGCCCACCCGCACCGGGCTGATCCCGGTGATCCGGAACTGCCCGCGGGCGGGGAAGGTGAGCTCGCCGCCCTCGCCCGGCGAGGGCGTCCCTCCGCTGCCGGTCGGCGGCGGGGTGCCGCCGGAGCCGCCGGGAGCCGGGGTGCCCGGCGCGTCGGGTGACGGCGCACTGCCCTCCCCGGAGCCGCCGTCACCGGAGCCGCCGGACCCGCCGGAGCCGCCGGAGCCGTTGTCGTTGTCCGGCGTGCCGGAGCCGGTGTCGGGCGTGCCGGTGCCGGGGTCATCGGTCCCCGGGGTGCCGCCGCCGGTCCCCGAGTCGCCGTCGCCCGAGCCGTCGTCGTCGAGGTCGGGCGTGCCGGTGCCGGGCCTGCCGGCGCCGGGGTCGCCCGTACCCGGAGTGCCGCCGTCGCCGCTGCCCGAGCCGCCGTCGCCGGTGCCGCCGTCGCCGGTGCCCGGCGTGGTGCCCGGCGTCGTGCCCGGGGTCGTGCCGGGTGGGGTGCCCGGCGTGGTGCCGCGGTCGGGGGTGCCGGCGCCGCCGTCGTCCCCGCCCGTGCCGGGACCGGCCTGGGCGCCGGACCCGACCAGCAGCGGGGCCGCGCGCGTGGTGCCGAGCGGCGCGCCGTCGCGGGTGAGCTGGACGGTGAGCACGTACCGCCCGTCGGTCAGCGGCAGGGTCGGTGCCAGTTCGAGGCCGGCCAGGCTGCTGCGGGCGCCCAGGGCGAAGGTCGCCTGCCCCTCGTCGTCCGTCGTCACAGTGGCGCCGTCGAGCACGACGGGGACGTCGGCCACGGCCCACACGCTCCCCTCGTGCTGCATGCCGAGGCCGAGGGTGACGGCGAACGAGCCCGGTGCGGCCGTGCCGGTCACCGCGATGCGCGGGGCCACGACGCCGGCCGGCGCCGTCATCCCGGAGAACGTGTAGTCGACCGCTCCGAGCCCGGCGTCGGCCAGGCCGGCGACGGAGAGCCGGCCGCCGGTGACCGAGCGCCCGCGGAAGGCCGCCACCTGGTCGACGTCCTCGAGCAGTGCCTGGCGCACCTGCGCGACGGTCGCGTCGGGCAGCGCGGCCCGGTAGAGGGCCGCGGCCCCCGCGACCAGCGGGGAGGAGAACGAGGTGCCGTCCACGAGGCGGTAGCCGCCGTCGTTCCAGGTGGAGAGCACCCGGCTGCCCGGCGCGAACAGGTCGACCGTGGTGGCGCCGTAGGCGGAGAAGGAGCTCACCGTGTCGGCGGCGGTGCTCGAGCCGACGGTGACGACGTTGGGCTCGGTCAGGTTGGCCGGGTAGACCGGGCTGCGGTCGCGGTCGGCGGAGTCGTTGCCCGCGGCGGCGACGACCAGCACGCCCTTGGAGCCGGCGTAGGCCACCGCGGAGCGCAGCACCTCCAGCGGCCAGCCGGAGAGCTGCCCGCCCCAGGAGGCGTTGACGACGTCGGCGCCGTGGTCGGCGGCGTAGCGGATGGCCTCGGCGCCCAGCAGGACGTCGACCCCGCTCCCGCTGCCCACGACCAGCGGCATGATCGTCACCTCGGGCGCGATGCCGGCGCCGCCGCGGCCGTTGCCGGCGCGGGCGCCGACCGTCCCGGACACGCTCGCGCCGTGGCTGCCGTTGGCGCCGTTGTCGACGTCGGGCGAGTTGGTCGTGAAGTTCCAGCCGTGGCAGTCGCCGGCCCTGCCGTCGCGGTCGGTGTCGAGCGTGCCGCAGGGCTCGGCCGGGTCGGTCCACAGCGCGCCCGCGAGGTCCTCGTGGTCGGAGTCGTAGCCCGTGTCGACGACGGCGACCACCACGCCCGAGCCGCGGCCGCCGGCCCAGCCGTCGGGGGCGTCGGTGTCGGCATCGGGCACCGCGGTCTGCCCCGGCGCGTTGCCGCCGGTGTTGTCCAGGTGCCAGCCGTAGGCCGGCAGGAAGGGGTCGCTCACCGTGCCGAACACCTCGGCCGTCGGGGAGGGCTCGGCCGCGGCCACGCCGTCCACCGCGGCCAGGTCGTGCTCGTCGAGCGAGCCGGTGGCCACCAGGGCGCGGCCGTCGCTGAGGCGCTGCACGCTGGCCACGCCCTCCAGTGCGGCCAGCGGCTCCAGCAGCCCGGTGGCGTCCCCGGTCGTCGCGGTGACCACGTAGCGGGTCAGTCCGTCACCGGGGCCGAAGTCGCCGGCCACCGCCACGGCGGGGGCGGCCAGCGCCGTGTAGGCCGCCGCTCCCGCGTAGCCGGCCACCAGGGCCGTCACCAGCACACCCGCCTGGGTGCGCCTCCTCAGGGTCGACACGTGCCCTCCTCCCGGCCCGGAGCGTGCCCGGGCGAACGCGGGCCTCCGACGGGCCAGCAGGACGGCATCGGCGCGCGGGCCGGCCGGGCGGAGGGGGCGGGCGCCGGGTCTGACCCGGGAGGATGAGGCCGGCCTCCCTAGACTCCGCGCCATGCTGCTGTCCGACCGCGACATCCGCGCCGCGATCGCCGAGGGGCGTCTCGGCATCGAGCCGCACGACGCGGGGCTGGTGCAGCCCTCGAGCATCGACGTCCGGCTCGACCGCTACTTCCGCGTCTTCAACAACGCCCGCTACACCCACATCGACCCGGCGCAGCAGCAGGACGACCTCACCACCCTGGTCGAGCCCGACGGGGACGAGCCGTTCGTGCTGCACCCCGGCGAGTTCGTGCTCGGCTCGACCCTGGAGGTCGTCTCGATCCCGGACGACCTCGCGGCCCGCCTCGAGGGGAAGTCGAGCCTGGGGCGTCTCGGCCTGCTCACCCACTCGACGGCGGGCTTCGTGGACCCGGGCTTCTCCGGGCACATCACGCTGGAGCTGTCCAACGTGGCCAACCTGCCGATCACGCTGTGGCCGGGCATGAAGATCGGCCAGCTGTGCCTGTTCCGGCTGGCCACCCCGGCCGAGCACCCCTACGGCTCCCCGGTCTACGGCTCCCGCTACCAGGACCAGCGCGGGCCGACCCCGTCGCGGTCCTACCGCAACTTCAGCCGCGCGGAGACGCGGCCGGTGCCGGACTGACCGCCGCCGGCGACCAGCCGGGCAGCTCGTCGTCGACGTACCGCGGGCGGGTGGCCAGCCACCCGGTGACCGTCAGGCCGACGGTGGTGACGGCGACGAGCCAGAACATGCCGGTGTAGCCGCCCGTGACACCGCGCAGCACGCCCACCAGCAGCGGGCCGGCGGCGGCCAGGACGTAGCCCCAGCTCTGGGTGAACGTCGACAGCGCCGCGACCGTCTCCGCCGTCCGGGCGCGCACGCCGATGAGCGCGAGCACCATGCTGAAGGTCCCCATGCCGACGGCGAGCACCGACATCCACAGCCACGGGACGCTGCGCGGAGCCAGGAACAGCCCGCCCCAGCCGACGACGTAGCAGGCCATGAAGCCCAGCAGCAGCGGCCGCTGCAGCCGCTGCCGCACGGCGAGCGCCGGGGCGACGGCGTTGACGGGGATGACCACGACGGAGTTGACCCCGAGCAGCAGCCCGGCCGCCGCCGCGCTCAGGCCGGCGTCGCGGAGGTACTGCGCCGACCAGCCCATGACGACGTAGGCCTGCGTCGCCTGCAGGCCGAAGAACAGCGCCAGGACCAGCGCGGTCGGGCTGCGGCGCAGCGGCCCGAGACGGACGGCGCGGTGCTCCCCCCGGGAGCTGCCCGGCTGCCGCGGGGTGAGGAACCAGGGCAGCGCCGCGAGGAGGGCCAGCACCGCCCAGACGCCGAGCCCCAGCCGCCACCCGTCGGGGCCCACCGCGGCCGCGATCGGCGCGGTGGCCGTGGCGGCGACGGCGCCGCCGATGGCCATGGCCGCGCTGTAGGCGCCGACCAGCAGCCCGGTGTTCCCGGGGAACCAGCGCTTGACCAGGCCGGGCAGCAGCACGTTGCCGAGCGCGCCGCCGACCATCGCCAGCGCCGTCCCCACCAGGAAGAACGGGAAGGAGTCGACGACGGCGCGCAGCACCAGCCCGGCGGCCATGGTGAGCAGGGCACCGGCGAGCACGTGCGCGTCGCGGAAGCGGGCGGCCAGCGGCGGCCCGGCGAAGCCGATCGCGGCGAAGCAGACCACGGGCATCGTCGTCACCACGCCGGCGGCCGCGCTGGAGACGCCGAGCCCCGCCTCCAGCTCCTCGAGGACCGGGCCCACCGAGGAGACCGCCGTCCGCAGGTTCGCCGCGGTCAGCACGATGGCCACCGCCACCAGGACGAGGCCCCGCCGCCGGTCGGGTGCGGCGGCGGTGCTGGGGGCGGCGGCGGTGCGGGTCACCCCCCGATGGTGCCTGGTGGGTGTGCGGTGCAACCAATCCGCTGGTCAGCGCCGCCCTGCGGCACCGGCCCCGGAGACGACGGACGCCGCCGGCGAGGAGGTCCTCCTCGCCGGCGGCGTCCTGGTTCACCCGGCCCCCTCGCAGGGGCCCGCCGCGAGCGTGCGAGCGGTGGGGGGCGAGGGGGCCTTCCTCAGGCCTGCGGGCCGTGACCGGTGGCGGCCGAGCCGGTGCCCGCGACGTCGTCGTCGGCGGTGCCGATCTCGGCGCCGTGCTCGGTGCCCGGGGTGCCGGCCGGCGCCATCGAACGCAGCAGGATCTGGCTGACGTCGAGCACCTCGACGTGCTCGGCGGCCTCGCCGTTCTGCTTCTTCGACGTCAGGGCGTCCGAGAGCATCGTGATGCAGAACGGGCAGGCGGTGGAGATGACGTCGGGGTCGAGGCCGAGGGCCTCCTCGGTGCGCTCCACGTTGATCCGCTTGCCGATCTTCTCCTCCATCCACATGCGCGCGCCGCCGGCGCCGCAGCAGAAGCCGCGGTCCTTGCAGCGGTGCATCTCCTGGGTGGAGAGGCCCTGCACGCTGTCGAGGATCTCCCGCGGCGGCGTGTAGACCTTGTTGTGCCGGCCCAGGAAGCACGGGTCGTGGTAGGTGACCTTGCGGTCCACCGGGGTGACCGGGGTGAGCCGGCCCTCCTCCACCAGCTGGCTGAGCAGCTGCGTGTGGTGGACGACCTCGTACTCGCCGCCGACCTGCGGGTACTCGCGGCCCAGCGAGTTGAAGCAGTGCGGGCAGGTGGTGACGATCTTGCGGGTGCCCGGCACCCGGCCCTCGAAGACGCCGTTGAGGGTCTCCACGTTCTCCTGGGCCATCATCTGGAAGACGAACTCGTTGCCCATGCGGCGGGCCGGGTCGCCCGAGCAGGTCTCGCCGGAGCCCAGGACGGCGAACTCGACGCCGGCGGTGTGCAGCAGCTCGGCGACGGCCTTGGTGACCTTCTTGGCGCGGTCGTCGATGGCGCCGGCGCAGCCCACCCAGAACAGGTACTCGACGTCGTAGGGCAGCGGGCCGTCGGCCATCCGCACCTCGAAGTCCATGTCCTTGATCCAGTCCTCGCGGGTGCTCGGGCTGACGCCCCAGGGGTTGCCGCGGTTCTCGAGGTTGCGCAGCATCACGCCGGCCTCGGACGGGAAGTTGGACTCGATGAGCACCTGGTAGCGGCGCATGTCCTCGATGTGGTCGACGTGCTCGATGTCGACCGGGCACTGCTCGACGCAGGCGCCGCAGTTGGTGCAGCTCCACAGCACGTCGGGGTCGATGACCCCGCCCTCCTCGAGGGTGCCCACGAGGGGGCGGTGCGCCTGGGCGTCGTTGGTGCCCTCGATGCGGGCGTAGCCCGACGCCCAGACCTGCTCGTCGGAGGGCTTGAGGACGTCGTAGTCCGGCGCGGTCTCCGACGCGGTCTTCTCGCCGAGGAGGTAGGGGGCCTTCGCGTACAGGTGGTCGCGGAGGTCCATGATCACCATCTTGGGGCTGAGCGGCTTGCCCGTGTTCCAGGCCGGGCACTGGCTCTGGCACCGCCCGCACTCGGTGCAGGTGGTGAAGTCGAGCATCCCCTTCCAGGTAAAGTCCTCGATCTTCCCGCGACCGAAGACGTCGTCCTCGCCCGGGTCCTCGAAGTCGATCGGCTTGCCGTTCGAGGTCATCGGCTGCAGCGGGCCGAGCGCGACGCTGCCGTCGTCGTTCCGCTTCCAGTAGATGTTGAAGAACGCGCTGAACCGGTGCCAGGCCACGCCCATGTTGAGGATCCGGCTGACGACCACGAGCCAGGCCAGCGAGACGACGATCTTGACGAACGCGACGACGCTGAGCAGGTCGGGGCTGTCGGGCAGCACGGTGGCCAGCAGGCTGGAGACCGGGTGCGACCAGGTGGGCGCCTCGGTGAGGCCGGAGGAGACCTTGAGCGCGCGGATCAGCAGGATGCAGATGCCGACGGTGAGGACGACGGCCTCGACGAAGTAGCCGCGGCCCTCGTTCGAGCCGGCGAAGCGGCTGGTGCGGCCCTGCCGGCGCGGGTGGTCCTTCTGCCGCCGGTAGATCAGGTACAGGATCCCGAGGACCGTGCCGGCGCCGATGACGTCGACGAAGAGGTTCCACAGGCTCCACTCGCCGATCAGCGGCAGGTGGAAGGCCGGGTTCCAGACCTCGCCGAAGGCCTCGACCAGCGTGAGGAACAGGCCGTAGAAGCCGACGAAGACGAACCAGTGGGCGGCGCCGATGGCCGACCACTTGAGCATCCGGGTGTGGCCGAGCGACTCGACGGCGAGCGTCTTGAGCCGCGGGCCGACCGGGCCGTGGCGGGTGGCGTCCGGTTGCCCGGTCCGGATGATCCGCACCATCGCGCGGACGGCGCGGTAGGCGAAGACGACCGCCACGATGAGGAACAGCGCGCTGATCGTGCCGAGCACGATCTGCAGGGGGCCCGTCATGATTCCCTCTCCCCACGCCCAGCGGCGTCGGTTGCTCCGTCCGCCCGGACGGTGCGCGAGGGGCCTCGCCGCCGTCCCCACCGGCCCGCGGACCGGCGGCGGATCGCGCGCGGGCGCCTGTGCCCACGCAGCCCAGCACGATAGCTGGCCGGGGCACAGGTTACTCGGCGGTAACCGCGGGTGCCGCACCCCGGCCGCGGGGCGCGGCGCGGCGCTCCCGGCCCCGTCGTCGGCACCCTGACCGGCCGGTCCCGGCCCGTGGGGTGGGGCCGGACGCGGGGTCGGGGGAGTCCCGGTAGTGGGGCGGCCGACCGGGAGTGAGGCGGGTCACCGGGGCGGCGTCCCCGCCGTCCGGTACCGCCGTCCGGCGTTGTCAGGGCGGGGAGGGGGAGGCGCCCCCGAGGGGTGAGCGGCGTGTGGGCCACGTCACGGAGGAGGACGGCGGCGGGGCGGGGAACACCCGGAGCGGGAGTGCCGTTAGGGTGGGCAGGAAAGTTGAGCGGACCCGACGCAAGGCGGCTGTGAGCGCCGCGCCGGGACCGCCCGACGACCTCCGGACCAGCACGACCCCCAGTACGCACACGGAAGAGAGGCCAGCTCATGGCTCGAGCGGTCGGTATCGACCTCGGCACCACCAACTCCGTCGTCACCGTCCTCGAGGGCGGCGAGCCGACGGTCATCGCGAACTCCGAGGGCTCGCGCACCACCCCGTCGGTGGTCGCCTTCGCCAAGAACGGCGAGGTCCTCGTCGGCCAGTCGGCGAAGAACCAGGCGGTCACCAACGTCGACCGCACCATCCGCTCGGTCAAGCGCCACATGGGCACCGACTGGCGGACCGGCGAGATCGACGGCAAGCGCTACACGCCGCAGGAGATCAGCGCCCGCATCCTGCAGAAGCTCAAGCGGGACGCCGAGACCTACCTGGGCGAGCCGGTGACCGACGCCGTCATCACCGTCCCGGCCTACTTCGAGGACGCCCAGCGCCAGGCCACCAAGGAGGCCGGTGAGATCGCGGGCCTCAACGTCCTGCGCATCGTCAACGAGCCCACCGCGGCCGCGCTGGCCTACGGCCTGGACAAGGGCGAGACCGAGCAGACGATCCTCGTCTTCGACCTCGGCGGTGGCACCTTCGACGTCTCGCTGCTCGAGATCGGCGAGGGCGTCATCGAGGTCAAGGCCACCGCGGGTGACAACCACCTCGGCGGTGACGACTGGGACCAGAAGGTGGTCGACCACCTGGTCAAGACCTTCAACGCCTCGAACGGCATCGACCTGTCCAAGGACAAGCTGGCCATGCAGCGGCTCCGCGAGGCCGCCGAGAAGGCCAAGATCGAGCTGTCGGGCGCGCAGTCGACCAACGTCAACCTGCCCTACATCACCGCCGGTGCCGAGGGCCCGCTGCACCTCGACGTCACGATCACCCGCGCGGAGTTCCAGCGGATGACCGCCGACCTGCTCGAGCGCACCCGCGCGCCGTTCAACCAGGTCGTCCGCGACGCCGGCATCTCCATCGGCCAGATCGACCACGTCGTCCTCGTCGGCGGCTCGACCCGCATGCCGGCCGTCACCGACCTGGTCCGCGAGCTGACCGGCGGCAAGGAGCCCAACAAGGGCGTCAACCCGGACGAGGTCGTCGCCATCGGCGCGTCCCTGCAGGCCGGTGTCCTCCGCGGTGAGGTCAAGGACGTCCTGCTGCTCGACGTCACCCCGCTGTCCCTGGGCATCGAGACCAAGGGCGGGATCATGACGAAGCTCATCGAGCGCAACACCACGATCCCGACCAAGCGCTCGGAGATCTTCACGACGGCCGACGACAACCAGCCCTCCGTGCAGATCCAGGTGTTCCAGGGCGAGCGCGAGATGGCGATGTACAACAAGAAGCTCGGCATGTTCGAGCTGACCGGCCTGCCCCCGGCGCCGCGCGGGGTGCCGCAGATCGAGGTCGCCTTCGACATCGACGCCAACGGCATCGTGCACGTGACCGCCAAGGACCTCGGCACGGGCAAGGAGCAGTCGATGACCATCACCGGCGGCTCGGCCCTCCCGAAGGACGACATCGAGCGGATGATGCGCGACGCCGAGGCCCACGCCGAGGAGGACAAGCGCCGCCGCGAGGAGGCCGAGACCCGCAACCTGGCCGAGTCGCTGCAGTACCAGACCGAGAAGTTCCTGGCCGAGAACGGCGAGCGGATCCCGGCCGACAAGAAGGAGGAGCTGGGCGAGGCCCTCACCGAGCTGCGCTCCGCCCTCGGCGGCTCGGACATCGCCGCGATCAAGTCGGCGCAGGAGAAGGTCGCCCGGGTCTCGCAGGAGGTCGGCGGGGCGCTCTACGCCCAGCAGGCCGAGGCCGGTGCCGCCGGCACCGGGAACGGTGCGACGGGTGGCGCCGGTGCCGCGGGTGCCTCGGCCCCGTCGGGTGACGACGACGTCGTCGACGCCGAGATCGTCGACGAGGACGCCGACCGCCGATGAGCCAGGGGGACGAGCAGCCGCGGGTCGTGATCCGTGACAAGCGGCGGATCGACCCCGTCAGCGGCGCGGTGCGGGCGCCGGCCGGCGAGCAGCCGGCCGGCGCCCCGCCGGGCCCGTCCACAGCCGACCCATCGCCAGGGGAGCAGATGAGCGAGAACGAGACGGTCACCGGCCCGGAGGTCACCCCGGACGCGGTCGCGGCGGACGGCGACGACGTCGTCCGGCAGCTGGCCGAGCGCACCGAGGACCTGCAGCGGGTGACCGCCGAGTACGCCAACTACCGGCGGCGCGTCGACCGCGACCGCACCCTCGTCGTCGACCAGGCCGCCGAGCGGTTCGCCGCGCAGCTGTTCCCGGTGGTCGACGACATCGAGCGGGCCCGCGACCACGGTGACCTCACCGGCGCCTTCAAGGTGGTGGCCGACCGCGTCCTCGGCGTCCTCGACGGGCTGGGCGTGGAGGCCTTCGGCGTCGCGGGCGACCCGTTCGACCCGGCGCTGCACGAGGCCGTCCTGCACGACACGTCCGACACGGTCGAGGTGCCGACGGCGACGACGGTGCTGCGGCAGGGTTTCCGCCGTGGCGAGCGCGTGCTGCGCACCGCCATGGTGGCCGTGACCGAGCCGGCCGGTGGCGCGGCGCCGGAGCCGGCCGCCCAGCACGCGACCGGCGCGGAGACGACGACCGGCGGCGGTGTGCCGGGGGAGACCCCGGCCGCCGGCTGACCGGCCGTCCCGACGTGAGGAGAGGAGGCGCCCGATGAGCACTCGGGACTTCATCGAGAAGGACTACTACGCCGCGCTGGGCGTCTCCCAGAGCGCCGACGCCGCGGAGATCAAGAAGGCCTACCGCAAGCTGGCCCGCGACCTGCACCCGGACAAGAACCCGGGCGACGCCGACGCCGAGACCCGCTTCAAGGAGGTCTCGGAGGCCTACGACGTGCTCTCCGACCCCAAGCGGCGCGGGGAGTACGACGAGGCCCGCCGGCTCTTCGGCTCCGGCGGCGCCGGGGCGCGGGCCGGGTTCCCGGGTGGCTTCCCCGGCGGCAGCGGCGGCGGTCAGCCCTTCGACCTCGGCGACCTCTTCGGGGGTGCCGCGGGCGGGGCCGGCCGTGCCGGTGCCGGCGGGCTCGGCGACATCTTCGGCAACATCTTCGGCGGTGGGGGGAGTGCCGCCCCGGGCTCGGCGCGCGCCCGCTCGCAGGCGGCGTCCGGCCCGGCCCGCGGGCAGGACGTCGAGACCGAGGCGACGCTGTCGTTCGAGGAGGCCGTCCTCGGCGTGACGGTGCCGCTGCGCATGCAGAGCCCGGGCACCTGCCCGACCTGCCACGGCAGCGGCGCCCGCCCGGGCACCTCCCCGCACACCTGCGAGGTGTGCGGCGGTGCCGGCGTCACCAGCCGCAGCCAGGGCGCGTTCGCCTTCTCCGAGCCCTGCCGCGCCTGCCGTGGCAGCGGGTCGGTGATCGACGACCCGTGCCCCACGTGTGCGGGCAACGGCGTCACCACGCAGACCCGCACGATCACCGTGCGGATCCCGTCGGGCGTCAAGGACGGCCAGCGCATCCGGCTGGCCGGCAAGGGCGCTCCCGGCCGGCGGGGCGGCCCGGCCGGCGACCTGTTCGTCGTCGTGCACGTCAGCGACCACGACCTGTTCGGCCGCAAGGGCGACGACCTGACGCTCACCGTGCCGGTCACCTTCCCCGAGGCGGTCCTCGGGACGACGCTGACCGTGCCCACCCTCGACGGCAACGTCACGCTGAAGGTCCCGCCGGGCACCGCGAGCGGGCGGACGCTGCGAGTCCGCGGGCGGGGTGTCCCCGGCCGCGGCCGCTCGGGCGACCTGCTGGTCACCGTCGAGGTCGCCGTCCCGCAGCGGCTCTCGGCCGAGGCGGAGCGGGCGGTCAAGACGCTCGACGCCGAGCTGCCCGACCCGCGGCCGCAGATCACCGCGTTGGTGGAGAAGGGCGCGGACAAGGGGAGCTCCCGGTGAGCGCCGACGGGCACGAGCGGCGCGACGCCGCCCGCGCGGTGGCCGAGGACGCCCCCGTCTTCGTCATCTCGGTGGCCGCCGAGCTGGCCGGCATGCACGCGCAGACGCTGCGCCAGTACGACCGCCTCGGCCTGGTGACGCCGGGCCGCACGCCCGGCGGGGGCCGCCGGTACAGCCCCCGCGACGTCGCCCTGCTGCGGGAGGTGCAGCGCCTGTCCCAGGAGGACGGCGTCAACCTGGCCGGCATCAAGCGCATCATCGACCTCGAGTCGCAGGTCGAGGCGCTGCGGCAGCGGGTGCACGAGCTGGTCGACGACCTCGAGGACGCCGAGCGCCGGCGGATCGCCGCGGAGTCCGCCCTACGCAGCGGCTTCGGCACCCCGCTGCGGCGGGCCGACCTGGTGCCGGTCCGGCAGGCCAGCTCCGCGCTCGTCGTCTGGCACCCCCGGGGCGAGCGGTGAGCGCCGAGCAGGTCCCGCAGCGGCCGGACGCGCACGAGTCCTTCGTCCGGCTGGAGCGGGAGATCGGCCTGCTGCTGCGCCGGTCGCGGGCCATCTCGGCCCGGCTGGCCCGCGAGCTGCACCCCGACCTCGACGGCGCGGCCTACGGCCTGCTCGCCCTGCTGCAGGACGCCGGCCCGCTGCGGGCCAGCGACCTGGTCACCCGGCTCGGCCTGGACAAGAGCACGGTCAGCCGCCAGGTGGCCTCGCTGGTCGACCTCGGCATGGTCACCCGCGAGCCCGACCCGGACGACGGGCGGGCGCAGGTGCTCAGCACCTCGGCGGAGGGCTCGGCCCGCCTGGCCCGCATCCGCGAGGTGCGCCGCGCCCGCTGGGAGGCCGACATGTCGGGCTGGCCGGCCCAGGACGTCGCCACGCTCGGCGAGCTGCTGGCCCGGCTCAACCGGCTCGGCGAGGCCCGCGAGGCGGAGTCGGCCGGCCGCGACTGAGCCGACGCGACGGCGCCCCCGTACCGGACCGGTACGGGGGCGCCGTCGTCATCGACGACCCTGCGGAGGGTCCTCCCTCAGGACCCGGGCACCATCCAGTCGAGCACCGGTGAGGCCTGCAGCACCACGATCAGGCACATCAGCAGGAGCAGCAGCATGCTCCAGCCGAAGACCTTGCGGAACAGCTCGCCCTCCCGGCCGGCCATGCCCACCGCGGCGGCCGCGATGGCCAGGTTCTGCGGGCTGACCATCTTGCCCATGACGCCGCCGGAGGAGTTGGCCGCCGCCAGCAGCACCGGGTCGAGGCCGGCGTTGGTCGCCGCCTGCACCTGCAGCGCCCCGAACAGCGCGTTGGCGGAGGTGTCCGAGCCGGTCACCGCGACGCCGATCCAGCCGAGGATGGGCGACAGGAAGGCGAAGAAGCCGCCGGTCTCGGCCAGCAGCCGGCCGAGGTGGCCGGTCATGCCCGACTGGTTGAGCACGTAGGCCAGGGCGAGCACCGCCATGACGGTGACGATGGCCCACTTGAGCTCGCGGTAGGTGTCGACGTAGGCCTTCAGCGCCCGCCCGGGCGAGACCCGCAGGACGAGCATGGTCAGCAGCCCGGCGATGATCATGAGCGTGCCGGCGGCGGGCAACCAGTTGAAGGTGAACGTCGTCGACGCCAGCTCCTCGCTCGAGCCGGCCGCGAACACGTTCAGCCCGGGCCAGGGGAACGTCGTCGTCCACGGTGCCTCGGCGAGCGCGGCCTTGACGGGCGCGAGGTTCGCCAGGGCGAAGATCACGATGATGATCCCGTAGGGGGCGTAGGCCTTGGCGACCTCCGCCGTGGTGTCGGGCAGCGCCGGAACCCCCTCGGCCCCGGCCCGCGGGGCGTGCGGGTCGCGCGCGGACTGGCGACCCGGCGCGTCACCGAGCTCCTCGCCGGCGGTGGCGCCGACGCCGCCCCGGTCGCGGCCGCGGCCACCGGCGGCCGCCGTGCCGCCGGCCAGGGTGGCCGCGGTGACCGGCTCGTAGCTCGCCTTGCGCACGCGGACGACGGCGACGACAGCGGCCGCGGCCACGAGCGCGGCGATGATGTCGGTCAGCGGCACCGAGATGTAGTTCGCGGCGATGAACTGCGCGACGCCGAAGGCGACGCCGGCGACGAGGGCCTCGAGCCAGGTGTCCTTGAGCCCGCGCCTGCCGTCGACGACGAGCACCAGCACCAGCGGCACGAACGCGGCCAGGATCGGCGTCTGCCGGCCGGCCATCGCGCCGAGGGTGTCGACGGTGAGCCGCGCGTCGTCGCTGACGCCGGAGGTGACGGTGGCGAGGGTGACGATCGGGGTGGCCAGCGCGCCGAAGGCCACCGGCGCGGTGTTCGCGATCAGTGCCACCGCGGCCGCCTTCATCGGCTGGAAGCCCAGCGTCATCAGCATGACGACGCTGATGGCCACCGGCGTGCCGAAGCCCGCGAGCGCCTCGAGCAGGGCACCGAAGCAGAAGGCCACGATGATGGCCTGGATCCGCTGGTCGGGGCTGACCTTCTCGAAGGACCGCCGCAGGACGTCGAAGTGCCCGGTGGCGACGGTGAGGTTGTAGACCCAGATCGCGTTGATGACGATCCACAGGATCGGGAAGAACCCGAAGGCGGCGCCCTCGGTCGCCGACAGGACGGCCTGCCCGACCGGCATGCGGAACGCGAGGATGGCCAGGACGAGCGCGACGGCCAGCGAGATCAGGCCGGCCAGCCACGCCTTGACCTTGAGCGCGCCGAGGAGCACGAACAGCGTGAGCAGCGGGACGGCTGCCACCAGGGCGCTGAGGGCGAGTGACCCCCCGACGGGGTCGACGACCTGTTCGAACATCGGGGCTCCTTCCCTCGGCGTTGAGGGCCCGAGGCTGGGTGGGACAGGGGCGGTGGGGAAGCAGGAGGGGCCCTGGGGGCAGGGCCCGCGCTCAGGTGCTGACGCCCAGCGCGGACACCGGGAGCCCGCGGATGGAGGCGTCCAGGACCTCGACGGTGTGCGCCATCCCGATGTCCGTGCCGCGGCGCTGCAGCGAGGAGGCCACCTGCATGAGGCAGCCGGGGTTGGCCGTCACCAGCAGGGCCGCCCCGGTGGAGGCGATGTTGGCGGCCTTGCGGTCGCCGAGCTCGCGGGCGGGCTCGGGGTTGAGCACGTTCCAGATGCCGGCCGAGCCGCAGCAGATGGCCGCCTCGGGGATCTCCCGCAGCTGCAGGCCGGGGATCTCCTGCAGCAGCGCCCGCGGCTGGGCGCGGACGCCCTGGGCATGCGCCAGGTGGCAGGCGTCGTGGTAGGCGACGGTGACCTCGAGGGGGTGCCGCGTGGCGACGGTGCCCAGCTCGGCGAGGATCTCCGAGACGTCGCGCACCTTGTCGGTGAACGCCCGGGCCCGCTCGGCGTAGGCCGGGTCGTCGGCGAGCAGGTCGGCGTACTCCTTCATGCTCGAGCCGCAGCCGGCCGCGTTGACCACGACCCAGTCCACGCCGGCGCTCTCGAAGGCCTCGACGGTGCGGCGGGCGAAGCGCTTGGCCTCGTCGTCGCGGCCGTTGTGCACCGACAGCGCCCCGCAGCAGCCCTGTGACTGCGGCACGATGACGTCGCAGCCCTCGGCGGCCAGCACCCGCACGGTGGCGGCGTTGACGCCGGGGAAGAACTCGCCCTGCACGCACCCGGTGAGCAGCCCGACGACGGCCCGGCGGGTGCCGGTCGCCGGCGTCCGCGCGGGGATCGGCTCCCGCTTCTCCAGCGGCGGCGCCAGGCTCTCCATCACGGCCAGCTTCGGCGCGAGCCGCTCGAGCAGGCCGCTGCGGCGGACCACCTTCGGCAGGCCGCTGCGCTGGTAGAGCCGCAGCGGACCGCGCAGCGCGCGCAGCCGCCGCTTGTAGGGGAACAGCGCGAAGATCGCGTTGCGCAGCGCGCGGTCGCCCGGGGAGCGGTCGTGGTTGCGCTCCACCTGGGCCCGGGTGGCCTCGATGAGCTTGTCGTACTGCACGCCCGACGGGCACGCCGTCACGCAGGCCATGCAGCCCAGGCAGGCGTCGAAGTGCTGCACCATCGAGTCGGTCATGGGCTCGCCCTCGAGCCCCGACTTCATCAGGTAGATGCGCCCCCGGGGGGAGTCCATCTCCTCGCCCCACAGCGTGTACGTGGGGCAGGTGGTCAGGCAGAACCCGCAGTGCACGCAGTCACTGATCAGCTCCTTCGACGGCGGGTGGTCCCCGTCGAACGCGCCGCGGCCGGGCATCCCCAGCTCCACCGGACGCTCCGGCGTCGTCGTCATCAGATGCCTCCCACGAACCGTCCGGGCGCCAGGCGGCGCTCGGGGTCGAACCGTTCCTTCACCCGGCGCATGAGGTCCAGCGCCGGCACCGGGCCCCAGGTGTCCACCGCGGCCGCGACCTCCGGGGCGGCGTCCAGCACCACCAGGGCACCCCCGACGTCGGTGCACTCGGCGCGCAGCCGCTCGACGACGCGCGCCACCGCGGCGGGGTCGGCGTCGGCGGCGAGGGCTCCGTGCAGGACGCCGGCGCCGGCCGACCCGCGCAGGTCGAGGTCGAGGCCCGTGTCGGCGGCCACCGCGCGGGCGGTCTCGAGCACCCGGGCCAGCCCGGAGAGCGCGAACGTCGCCTTGAGCGCGGTCGGGCGGCCGGGGCGCCCCGCCCACGGGAGGGCGGCCCAGTCCTCCGGCAGCCCGGCGGCGGCGGAGGACGCCTCGCCCAGCAGCTGCCGGGTGGTGGCGGTGCGGCCCTCGACGCCGGCCTCGATGCCCTCGAGCAGCACCGAGACGGTTCCGGTACCGCCAGGGCGCCAGGAGACCTCGACCGCGGAGGGCACCACCTGGGCCTGCAGCACCGCCTGCACCAGGCGCTGGGCCTCCTCCGGCCGCTCGAACGGCGCGGACACCACGCTGCGGGCGGCCGGCAGCGGGTGCAGCCGGAACACCGCCTCGGTGACGACGGCGAGCGTGCCGAACGAGCCGATGACCAGCTTGCCGAGGTCGTAGCCGGCGACGTTCTTCACCACCCGGCCGCCGGCCTTGGCCACCACGCCGTCCGCGCGGACGACGGTGACGCCGATGAGCAGGTCGCGGGCGGTGCCGAAGGCCACCCGGCCCGGGCCGCTGGCGTTGGTGGCCAGCGTGCCGCCGACGCTGCCCCCGGGCACCGTCTCGTCGAGGGCCAGCCGCTGGCCGGCGCCGGCGACGGTGCGCTGCACCTCGGCCAGCGTCGTCCCGGCCTGGGCCTCGACGATGAGGTCGCCGGCGGCGTGGTCGAGGACGGCGTCCATCCGGCTCAGGTCGACGACGAGGTCGGCCCGCTCGGGCGGCCGGCCCCAGGTGAGCTTGGTGCCGCGGCCGCGCGGGACGACGGCGAGCCGGTGCGCGGCGGCCGCCCGCAGCACCTCGGCGACCTCCGGGGTGGAGCCCGGGCGGGCCACCAGGGCCGGCGTCACGCCGTCGACGGCGTCGGCGGGGCCGGCGTCGGCGACCTCCCCGCATGCGGCGGACAGCGCGGTGCGCGCGGCGGCCAGGTCGACGTCGAGGGTGGTCATCAGGAGGCTCCCATCAGAAGGCGGTCGCCTTGCCGGCCGCGACCAGCGGGTGCGGGGCGCCCTTCTTCTTCCCGGGCACCTCGCCGCACAGCCGCGGTGTGGGGAAGACCTTGCCCGGGTTGGCCACGCCGTCGGGGTCGAACGCGCAGCGGACCAGCTGCATGGTGTCGAGGTCCTCGTCGCTGAACATCTTCGGCATGTAGGCGGCCTTGTCGATGCCGACGCCGTGCTCGCCGGTGATCGACCCGCCGTGGGAGATGCAGAGGTCGAGGATGGCGCCGCTGACGGCCTCGGCGGCCTCCGCGGCGCCCTCCACCGCGTCGTCGAAGAGGACCAGCGGGTGCAGGTTCCCGTCACCGGCGTGGAAGACGTTGGCCACCCGCACGCCCGAGGACTCCGACAGCTCGGCGATCGACCGCAGCACGCCGGGCAGCGCCGTCCGCGGGATGACGCCGTCCTGCACGATGTAGTCGGGGCTGATCCGGCCGACCGCGGCGAACGCGGACTTGCGGCCCTTCCAGATCAGCGCCCGCTCGGCCGGGTCGGTGGCCACGCGGGTGGCGAAGGCGTGGTGCTCCTGGCAGATGCGCTCGACCTGGGCGAACTCGTGCTCGACCTCGACCGCCGCGCCGTCGAGCTCGATGACGAGCACCGCCCCGGCGCCGGCCGGGTAGTCGCAGTGCGTGGCGGCCTCGGCGGCCTCGATGGCCAGCGCGTCCATCATCTCGATCGCCGCGGGCACGATGCCGGCGCCGATGATGGCCGAGGTCGCCGCGCCGGCGTCGTCGGTGGAGGCGAACCCGGCGAGCACCGTGCGCACCTCCTGCGGGAGGCGGGTCAGCTTGACGATCGTGCGCGTCGCGATGCCGAGCGTGCCCTCGGAGCCCACGACGGCCCCGAGCAGGTCGTAGCCGGGGCTGTCGGGGGCCATCCCGCCGAGCTGGACGACGTCGCCCTGCGGCGTCACGAACTCCGCGCCGAGGACGTGGTTGGTGGTGAAGCCGTACTTCAGGCAGTGCGCCCCGCCGGAGTTCTCGGCGAGGTTGCCGCCGATCGAGCAGATCTGCTGGCTGCTCGGGTCGGGTGCGTAGTAGTAGCCCTTCGGGCCGGCCGCGTGCGTGACGTCGAGGTTGATGACGCCGGGGTCGACGACGGCCCGCTGGTCCTCGGGGCGGATCTCGTGGATGGTGCGCATCCGCGAGGTGACGACGAGGACGCCGTCGGCCCGGGGGAGGGCGCCGCCGGACAGGCCGGTGCCCGACCCGCGGGCGACGAACGGGACCCCGTGGTCGGAGCAGGCCCGCACCACGGCGGCCAGCTGCTCGGTGGTCTCGGGCAGCACCACCAGCGCCGGTGTCACCCGGTAGTGCGCCAGCCCGTCGCACTCGTAGGTGCGCAGCCGGATGTGGTCGCTGACCACCGCGTCCGGCGGCAGCGCCGCCTCGACCGCGGCGACCACCGCGGCCATGGCCTGCGGGTTGCTGCCCGCCTCGCCGGTGGCGCTCGTGGCCTCCGGCGGGACCGGGCCCTCGATCGGTCCCGCTGTCGTCTCCGTGCCGTGCATGCCGCTCACGTGCCGGCCTCCCGTCCGCCTCGTCGCGTCGGTGTGGATGGGATGGGTCTACTCGCTCCCGCCGGTCCCGGCATCCGGTCGCGCCCGTCTCCGGGCGGGTCACCCGGGAGGATGCCGAGTGTTCCGCACAGTGGAAAGGGAGGTCTACATTCCGGAAAACGGTGGGCCGGACGGTAGTGCGCCCGGTCACCGTGGCGCAAGACGGGGCCCCGGGCGG
Organism: Geodermatophilus tzadiensis; assembly: GCF_003002915.1. Lineage (GTDB taxonomy): Bacteria > Actinomycetota > Actinomycetes > Mycobacteriales > Geodermatophilaceae > Geodermatophilus > Geodermatophilus tzadiensis. Next base: position 25,618 of record NZ_PVTG01000023.1, read on the forward strand.
AGGTGCGGTGGTGGCCGGAGGAGCGGCGGACGGGGTCCAGTCGCTCGAGCGGGCGTTCGTGCTCCTCGAGCTGATGGCCGACGCCGGTGGTGAGGTCGCCATCAGCCGCCTGGCGGCCGACAGCGGGTTGCCGGTGTCGACCATCCACCGGCTGGTGCGCACGCTGGTCGGTCGCGGTTACGTGCGGCAGATGCCGTCGCGGCGCTACGTCCTGGGCCCTCGGCTGATCCACCTGGGCGAGTGCTCCTCGCGCACGCTGGCCACCTGGGCGCAGCCGCACCTGACCCGGCTGGTCGACGCCATCGGCGAGACGGCCAACCTGGCGATGCTCGACGGCGACCGCGTCGTCTACGCCGCCCAGGTGCCGTCCCGGCACTCGATGCGGATGTTCACCGAGGTCGGGCGGCGGGTGCACCTGCACTGCACGGGTGTGGGCAAGGTGCTGCTGGCCCAGCTGGCACCCGAGCAGGCCCGCCGGCTGCTCGACAGCGCCGGCATGCCGCTGCGCACCGAGCGCACGGTCACCGATCCCGACCGGCTGCTCGCCGAGCTCCCGGGCATCGCCGAGCAGGGCTACGCCGTCGACGACGGTGAGCAGGAGGCCGGTGTCCGCTGCGTCGCCGTCCCGGTGCCCGGCGGCTGGGCGGCCGGGGCGATCTCGGTGTCCGGACCGGCCGGCCGGCTCGGCATGGACGCCGTCGCGCGGGTGGTGCCGCTGCTGCAGTCGGCCGCCGCGGCCCTGGCCGCCGAGCTCCGCGAGGACCGGGCGCCCGCCGGCTGACACGGTAAGAAGTTGCCGACTACAACCAACTGGATGTATGGTTGTGGTCTGCAAGCACTTCTCCTCCCGCGAGGACGCCATGCCCCTCTCCTCCGCCACCCGCGACCGCCTGGTCGCCGGCGTCGTGCAGCTGCTGCGCACCGGCCGGCACGTCTCCTCCCGCGCGGCCGAGTCCGTCTACGGCGGGCTGCCCTCCTTCGGCTGGACGCTGCTGGTCCCGCTCGAGCGGGACGGCGAGCAGCGCTGCAGCGCCCTGGCCGCGCACGCCGGCGTCGACGTCTCCGTCGCCAGCCGCCAGGTCGCCGCCCTCGAGCGGGACGGCTACGTCGAGCGCCGGCCCGACCCGCACGACGGCCGGGCCAGCCTCATCGGGCTCTCCCCGGCCGGCGCCGCCGCGCTCGAGCGCACCCGCGAGCTGCGCTCGGCGTGGGCCACCGCCGCGCTCGCCGACTGGGACGAGGACGACGCCCGCCGGCTCGGCGAGCTCGTCGAGCGCCTCGCCGCCGACCTCGACCGCGCCGCCACGCCGGCCCGCCAGCCCATGGGGGCCGCCTCGTGAGCGGCGCCCGTCCTCCCGCCCCCGCACCCGCGCCACCGACGTCGCGGCCCTCCCCGACCCACCGCGAACCGTCCAGGAGCACCGTGACCACCACCCGCGAACCCGACACCGGCGCCGCCGGCCCGGCCGCCCCCGCGCCGTCCGCCCCCGGCACGGCCGCCGAGGCGCCGGCCGAGCAGCAGGGCCGGATGAGCCACCGCCAGATCCTCGAGGCGCTCTCGGGGATGTTGCTGGCGATGTTCGTGGCCTTCCTGTCCTCGACCGTCGTCTCCAACGCCCTGCCCACGATCATCACCGACCTGCGCGGCACCCAGAGCCAGTACACGTGGGTGGTCACCGCGACCCTGCTCGCGTCGACGGCGTCCACGCCGATCTGGGGCAAGCTCGCCGACCTCTTCAGCAAGAAGCTGCTCATCCAGCTCTCGATCGTGGTCTTCGTCGTCGGCTCGATGCTGGCCGGCCTGTCGCAGTCGGTGGAGACGCTCATCGCCTGGCGCGTGCTGCAGGGCCTGGGGCTCGGCGGCCTGCAGGCGCTGGTGCAGATCGCGATGGCCGCGATGATCAGTCCGCGCGAGCGGGGCCGGTACTCCGGCCTGCTCGGCAGCGTCATGGCCGTGGCCACGGTGGGTGGCCCGCTGCTCGGCGGCCTGCTGGTCGACACCAGCTGGCTGGGCTGGCGCTGGTGCTTCTACGTCGGCGTCCCGTTCGGCGTCGTGGCCCTGGTGCTGCTGCAGCGCACCCTGCACCTGCCGGTGACCAGGCGGAGGGTGCACATCGACTACCTGGGCGCCGCGTTCCTCGCCGCCGGTGTCTCGGCCCTGCTCATCTGGGTCACCCTGGCCGGGGACACCTTCGCCTGGGCGTCCACGGAGACCGCCCTGTTCCTCTCGGGCGGCATCGCGGCGGTCGTGGCCTTCGTGGTGACCGAGCTCCGGGCCACGGAGCCGATCGTCCCGCTGCGGCTCTTCCGCGACCGGACGACCACGCTGGCCATCGTCGCCAGCGTCGCGATCGGTGTGGCGATGTTCGGCTCGTCGGTCTTCCTCGGCCAGTACCTGCAGATCTCCCGCGGCTACTCGCCGACGGCGGCCGGTCTGCTCACCATCCCGATGGTCGGCGGGCTGCTGGTCTCCTCGACCGTCTCGGGCGTGCTCATCACCCGCTACGGCCGGTGGAAGGGCTTCCTGGTGGCCGGCTCCCTCCTCGTCGTGACCGGCTTCGGGCTGCTCGCGACCATCGACCACGAGACCGACATGGTCCTGCTCGGGGTCTTCCTGTTCGTGCTCGGCGTGGGCATCGGCATGACGATGCAGAACCTGGTGCTGGCCGTGCAGAACACCGTCGCGGCCACCGACCTCGGCGCGGCCAGCTCCGCGGTCGCCTTCTTCCGCAGCCTGGGCGGCACGATCGGCGTCTCGGTGCTCGGCGCGGTGCTCAGCGCCCGCGTCGGCGACCTCATCGCCGCCGGGCTGCCGCCGGAGGCCGCTGCCGCGTCCGGTGGGGGCGGTGTCGGCCTGGCCGACCTCGCCGACGCGCCGGCGCCGGTCCAGGAGCTCATCCGGGTCTCCTACGGCGACGCGACCGGGCGGGTCTTCCTCGTCTCCGCGGTGATCGCCGTGGCCGCCGTCGTGGCGATCCTGCTGATCCGCGAGGTGGCCCTGCGCACGGAGAGCGGCGAGGAGCAGCTGCGCCGGGAGTCCGGGCCGGCCCTGGCCGAGGACGACCGGGTCGGCACCGCCCGGTAGCCGGCCGAGGACGCACGACGGCCCGCTCCCCGATGGGGGAGCGGGCCGTCGTCGTGTGGCGCGTCAGCTCTCGAGGGCTGCGTCCAGGGAGATGTCGACGCCGGTCAGCGCCTTGCTCACCGGGCAGGCGACCTTGGCGTCCTGCGCGGCCTTCTCGAAGCCCGCGGCGTCGAGGCCCTCGACCTCGCCGCGCACCGTCAGCTGGATGCCGGTGAGCCGGAAGCCGCCCGCCGGGTCCGGGCCGAGGGAGACGTCGGCGGAGACCTCCAGCGACTGCGGCGTGCCACCGGCCTCCGCGATGATGGCCGACAGCTGCATCGCGTAGCAGGCGGAGTGGGCCGCGGCGACGAGCTCCTCGGGGCTGGTGGTGCCCCCGGCCTCGTCGGCGGCCCGCTTGGGGAAGCTGACCTCGTAGGTGCCGACCTTGCTGCTGCTCAGCTCGACCTGGCCGGACCCCTGCTCCAAGGTGCCGTTCCAGGCGGTGCGTGCGGTACGGGTGGGCATGCGGGTGCCTTCCGATCGGGGTGCCGGCGTCGTCTCGCCGGCCGGACCCCGCCGCCCTACCCCGGTGGGTTGGGCGCAACCCACCGGCCGGTCAGGAGCTGCGCGGCGACTCGTTCACCCGCTGCGTGAGCACGTGCAGCGTCTGCTTGAGGTCGGCGAAGTCGTCGACGTCGAGCCGCAGCGCGCAGATCATGTCCTGGGAGATCGCGAACGCCTTGTCCCGGAGGGCGCGGCCCTCGTCGGTGAGCGCGATGGACACCGAGCGCTCGTCCTCCACCCGGCGGTGGCGGGTGACCAGGCCGGCGGAGGTCAGCCGCTTGAGGAGCGGGGAGAGGGTGCCGCTGTCCAGCGCGAGCCGGTGGCCGAGCTGGCCGACGGTCTGCTGGTCCTCCTCCCACAGCAGCATCATCACGAGGTACTGGGGATAGGTGAGGCCCAGCTCCTCGAGCATCGGCCGGTAGCGCGCGGTCATCGCGCGGGAGGCGGCGTAGAGGGCGAAGCAGAGCTGGTCGTCGAGGGCCACGCTCGGCGAGGGGAGGCGGGGCTCCTCGGACGTCTGGGTCATGGCGCCGAGTGTAGGGACCATCTTGTCGCGTGGCATGCAGTTGTGTCTGGCGTCAACCCCTCCGGGCAAGGTCCCGTTGCTCCCCGGGAAGTAGGAGGACTTGAGCGGAACAGACTCAACTCCTGACTCGTTGCAGCTCACGACACCGAACCGGCCGGGACGACCCGGCCACCCGCCCGACGAGAGGACCGTCCGCACCGACCATGGAGAGCAAGCTCACCACCCGTTCCCAGGAGGCGTTCGCCGCCGGCCAGCGGCTCGCCGTCGACCGGGGGCAGGCCGCCCTCGAGCCGCTGCACCTGCTGGTGGCCCTGCTGCAGCAGACCGACGGGATCGCCGGCCCGCTGCTCACCGCGACCGGGGCCGACCCGGCCGACGTCCGCGCCAAGGCCGAGGCCGCGCTGCGGCGCATGCCCAGCGTCCGGGGGGCGACCGTCGCCGCACCCTCGCCGTCACGCGAGCTGCTGCGCGTGGTCAACGCCGCCGGCGAGCAGGCCAGCGCGCTGGGCGACGAGTACGTCTCCACCGAGCACCTGCTCGTCGGCCTGGCCGACTCGGAGGGCGAGGCCGGCGCGGTGCTCACCAGCGCCGGGGCCACCCGCGACGCGCTGCTGGCGGCGTTCCGCACCGTCCGCGGCAACCGCAGGGTGACCACCGCCGACCCGGAGAGCACCTTCCAGGCGCTGGAGAAGTTCGCCGTCGACCTCACCGAGCGCGCCCGCGAGGGCAAGATCGACCCGGTCATCGGCCGCGACACCGAGATCCGCCGCGTCGTGCAGGTGCTCTCCCGCCGCACCAAGAACAACCCGGTGCTCATCGGCGAGCCCGGCGTCGGCAAGACGGCGATCGTCGAGGGCCTGGCCCAGCGGATCGTGGCCGGCGACGTCCCCGAGAGCCTCAAGGGCAAGCGGCTCATGGCGCTCGACCTGGGCGCGATGGTGGCCGGCGCCAAGTACCGCGGGGAGTTCGAGGAGCGGCTCAAGGCCGTGCTGCAGGAGATCACCGAGGCCGAGGGCCAGGTGGTCACCTTCATCGACGAGCTGCACACCATCGTCGGGGCCGGCGCCACCGGCGACTCGGCGATGGACGCCGGCAACATGATCAAGCCGATGCTGGCCCGCGGCGAGCTGCGCATGGTCGGCGCCACCACGCTCGACGAGTACCGCGAGCACATCGAGAAGGACCCCGCCCTCGAGCGCCGCTTCCAGCAGGTCTTCGTCGGCGAGCCCTCCGTCGAGGACACCATCGGCATCCTGCGCGGCCTCAAGGAGCGCTACGAGGTGCACCACGGCGTGCGGATCACCGACGCCGCGATCGTCGCCGCCGCCACGCTGTCCGACCGCTACGTCACCGCGCGCTTCCTGCCCGACAAGGCCATCGACCTGGTCGACGAGGCCGCCAGCCGGCTGCGCATGGAGATCGACAGCCGCCCGGTGGAGGTCGACGAGGTCGAGCGGGCCGTGCGCCGCATGGAGATCGAGGAGATGGCGCTGGCCAAGGAGGACGACCCGTCCTCCCAGGAGCGCCTGGCCGCGCTGCGCGCCGACCTCGCCGACCGCCGGCAGCAGCTCGACGAGCTGACCGCCCGCTGGCAGCAGGACAAGTCGGCCATCGAGCGGATCCAGCGGATCAAGGAGGAGCTCGAGTCGGTGCGCACCGAGGCCGACCGGGCCGAGCGCGACGGCGACCTCGCCCGGGCCGCGGAGCTGCGCTACGGCCGGCTGCCCGAGCTGCAGCGCTCGCTGGTCCGGGCCGAGGAGTCGGTGGAGACCGGCGAGTCGATGCTCAAGGAGGAGGTCGGCCCCGACGACATCGCCGAGGTCGTGCAGGCCTGGACCGGCATCCCCGCGGGCCGGCTGCTCGAGGGCGAGACGCAGAAGCTGCTGCGCATGGAGGACGACCTCGGCCGGCGCGTCGTCGGCCAGCCCGACGCCGTCCGCGCGGTGTCCGACGCCGTCCGCCGGGCGCGCTCGGGCATCTCCGACCCGGACCGGCCCACCGGCTCTTTCCTGTTCCTCGGCCCCACGGGCGTGGGCAAGACCGAGCTGGCCAAGGCGCTGGCGGAGTTCCTGTTCGACGACGAGCGGGCGATGGTCCGCATCGACATGAGCGAGTACTCCGAGAAGCACTCGGTGGCCCGCCTCGTCGGTGCCCCTCCGGGCTACGTCGGCTACGAGGCCGGCGGTCAGCTCACCGAGGCGGTGCGGCGGCGGCCCTACACCGTCGTGCTGCTCGACGAGGTGGAGAAGGCCCACCCCGACGTCTTCGACGTGCTGCTGCAGGTGCTCGACGACGGCCGGCTCACCGACGGGCAGGGGCGCACGGTCGACTTCCGCAACACCATCCTGGTGCTGACGTCGAACCTCGGCTCGCAGCTCATCGCCGACCAGTCGCTGCCGGAGGAGGCGCGCCGCGCCGCGGTGATGGACGTCGTCCGGTCGCACTTCAAGCCGGAGTTCCTCAACCGGCTCGACGACGTCGTGGTGTTCCGCGCGCTGGGCAGCGAGGAGCTGGCCGGGATCGTCGACATCCAGGTCGGGGTGCTCGCCCGCCGGCTGGCCGCGCGCCGGCTGACGCTGACGGTCACCGACGCCGCCCGCGAGTGGCTGGCGATCAACGGGTTCGACCCGGTCTACGGCGCCCGTCCGCTGCGCCGGCTGGTGCAGTCGGCGATCGGCGACCCGCTGGCCCGGTCGCTGCTGGCCGGCGACATCCGGGACGGCGACGAGGTCGTCGTCGACGCGCCCGCGGACCTGGCCGAGGAGGGCCTCACCGTCCGCCGCGCCTGAGAGAGGACCTCCCTGCCTCCCCTGCAGGCAGGCCGGAGGAGCGTTCTCGAGGGCCCGCCGTCCCGACCGGGGCGGCGGGCCCTCGCGCGTCCGCACCGATCCGGTGTCGATCGGCCACACCTCCTGGCCCGCGGCCTGCACCGTCCGTGACGATCGGCGGGACACCCGAGACACGACAGGGAGCAGGGATGACGTCAGGACAGGGCGACTGGGACCCCCAGCAGGGCCGGCCGCCGCAGGGACAGCCGGGCTGGCAGGCGCCGCCGGGGCAGGGCTGGCAGAACCCGCCGCCCCAGGGTCCACCGCCCCCGGGCCCGCCGCCGCAGGGCCGGCCGGGGCCGCCCTCCGGCTACGCCCCCGCCCCGTCGGCTCCCGGCCCGCAGTTCCCGTCCGCGGCGCCGGAGCGGCCGACTCCCGTCCGGGTGGGGATCGGGGCCTTCCTCGCCGCCTTCATCCTCGGCCTCGTCGCGTCCGCGGTGCAGTTCTCCGACCTCGACGGCCTGGTCGCGCAGGCCTCCGCGGCCGCCGACGACCCGGCGATCACCGAGGACGTCGTCCGCGCCGGGATCGTCGTCGGTGCGGTGATCGGCCTGCTGCTCACCGCGCTGCAGGCGCTGTTCATCTGGCTGGCCTGGAAGGGCCGCAACTGGGCGCGCGTCGTCCTGCTGGTGCTCGGGGGCCTGAGCGTGCTGCTCGGCCTGAGCGCCCTGTCCGGCACCGGCGGGGGCATCGCGGGCTCGGGCTTCCTCGACTCGCTGTCGGTCTTCTCGCTGCTCATCACGCTGGTCGGGGTCGTCGCGCTGGCGGTGCGGCCGTCGAGCGAGTGGTACCGCGCGATGACCGCGCGCCGGCAGGCCGGGCTGCGCTGACGGCCCGTTACGCAACCGTGACCGCGGGACTGAACCCATCGGGCGGTTGACGGCGAAGACAGTCCGTGACCACCACCGAGCAGGCCGCCACGCCGGCCACCGGACCGGACGGGGCCCCGACCCCCTCCGGCCGGCGCCGGCGCCGGCTGCTCGCCGGGCTCGCCGGGCTGCCGGCCGCGGCCGTCGCCCTGGGTGCCGCCGAGCTCGCGGCCGGCCTCGTGGGCCCGTCCTCCTCGCCCGTCGTGGCGGTGGGGGGCACGGTCATCACGCTGGTCCCCGAGCCGGTCAAGCAGTTCGCCATCGCGACGTTCGGCGAGCACGACAAGACCGCCCTCGTCGTCGGCACCCTGGTGCTGGTCGCGCTGTACGCGGTGGTCCTCGGCCGGGTCGCGCTGCGCTCGCGCCGGGCCGGCGTCGCGGGCACCGCCGCCTTCGGCCTGGTCGGCGCGCTGGCGGCCGTCACCCGCCCCGCCGGCGGCCCGCTCGACGCGCTGCCCTCGGTGGCCGGCGCCGTCGTCGGCGTCGTCGCCCTGCTCGCGCTGGTCGCGCCGCTGACGGTGCCCGCCCCCGCGCGGCACGCCGCACCGCCGGGCGACGGCGGCGCCGCGCGGCGGCACGCCGACGAGGTCGTGCTGGACCGGCTGCGCGGGGCGCTGGGCACGGCCGACCGCAAGGGCGCCGGCATGGACCGCCGCCGCTTCTTCGTCACTGGCGGAGCCGTCCTCGGCGCGGCCGCGGTGAGCGGTGGTGCCGGTCGGCTGCTGCAGCGCCGCTTCGACGTCAGCGGGGCGCGCGGGGACCTCACCCTGCCCCCGCCGTCGTCCCCGGCCCCGGCGCTGCCCGCCGGCGCCGACCTCGCCGAGCGGGTCCCCGGCCTGACGCCGCTGTTCACCGCCAACCGCGACTTCTACCGCGTCGACACCGCCCTCACCGTGCCGCAGATCCGGCCGTCGGAGTACTCGCTGACGCTGCGCGGGATGTTCGACGCGCCGTGCAGGTACACGTTGCCCGACCTGTTCGACCGCGACGACGTCATCGAGCGCGACATCACGCTGACCTGCGTCTCCAACGAGGTCGGCGGCACCCTGGCCAGCACGGCCCGCTGGACCGGCGTCCCGCTGGGCGCCCTGCTCCGGGAGAACGGCATCCAGGCCGGCTCCGACCAGCTCGTCTGCCGCTCGCAGGACGGCATGACCATCGGTGCCTCCACCCGCGCGGCCCTCGAGGTCGAGGACGCGATGATCGCCTTCGGCCAGAACGGCGAGCCGCTCCCGGTGGAGCACGGCTTCCCGGTGCGGATGCTCATCCCCGGCCTCTACGGCTACGTCTCGGCGTGCAAGTGGCTGACCGAGATCGAGGCGTCCACCTACGACGCCTTCGACGTCTACTGGACCCAGCGCGACTGGGCGCGGCAGGCACCGGTCAAGCTCTTCTCCCGCATCGACACCCCGGTGCCGCTGCGCCGCTTCCCGGCCGGCCGGACGGCGATCGCCGGGGTGGCCTGGGCGCAGACCCGCGGCATCGCCCGGGTCGAGGTCCGGATCGACGACGGCGAGTGGCGGGAGGCGCAGCTGTCCCCCCGGGTCGACGCCGACCTGTGGCGCCAGTGGGTGCTGCCCCACGACTTCGCCCCGGGCGCCTACCAGCTCACCGTCCGCGCCACCGCGGCCGACGGTGAGGTGCAGACCGAGGAACGGGCCGCCCCCTTCCCGGACGGCGCCAGCGGCCTGCAGTCCATCCGGGTGATCGCGACGTAGCGGTCCCCGCACCCCCAGACCCGTCTCGGCCGCCGGCCGCAGACGCCTCTCCCGTCCCCTCGAACGGGCCGGGAGGGACTCCACCACGGACGACGACCCCAGGAGCACCTCGTGACGAAGACCCTGACCCGCGGCATCCTGCTGGCCTCCGCCTCCACCCTCGCGGTGACGCTGAGCGCCTGCGGCTCCTCCGACAGCGGCTCCACCGACAGCTCGGCGTCCTCGGACACCAGCAGCTCGACGGCCGACAGCGCGGCGGAGGAGAGCACCTCGAGCACCACCGCCATGACCAGCAGCGACGAGCCCTTCGGCGCGGGCTGCACCGCCGTCCCGGCCGACGGCGAGGGGTCGTTCACCGGCATGACCGACGACCCGGTCGCCACCGCCGCCAGCAACAACCCGGTGCTGTCCACGCTGGTGCAGGCCGTCACCCAGGCCAACCTGGTCGACGCCCTCAACAGCGCCCAGGACGTCACCGTCATCGCCCCGGCCAACCCGGCCTTCGAGGCCATCCCGGCCGACCAGCTGCAGGCCGTGCTGGCCGACAACGCCCAGCTGACCGCGATCCTCACGCACCACGTCATCGAGGGCCGCCTGGCCCCCGAGGAGCTGGCCGGCACCCACACCACCCTCAACGGCGACGAGATCACCATCGAGGGGTCCGGGGAGGCGTTCACGGTGGCGCAGACCGTGACCGGCACCCCCGCCTCGGTCATCTGCGGCAACGTGCAGACGGCGAACGCCACCGTCTACATCGTCGACCAGGTCCTGGCCCCGACCGCCTGAGCACGGGCCCGCTCCCAGCAGCGGCTCGGCTCCCACGGAGGGAGCCGGGCCGCCGGCCTGCGTAGGGTCGGCCGGGTGACGGCTCCTGCCACCCTCCCCGACCGCGACCGCCTGCTGCAGCTGGTCGTCGACCTCGCCGTCGTCCGCGGGCGCGTCACGCTGTCCTCCGGGCAGGAGGCCGACTGGTACGTCGACATGCGCCGGCTGACGCTGCACCACGAGGGCGCGCCGCTGGTCGGCCGGGTGATGCGCCAGCTCACCGGCGACCTGCGCTACGACGTCGTCGGCGGGCTGACCCTGGGCGCCGACCCGGTGGCCGCGGCCATGCTGCACGCCGCCGCGGCCGGGGAGGGGTTCCTCGACGCGTGCGTCGTCCGCAAGACGGGCAAGGCGCACGGCCTGCAGCGCCGCATCGAGGGCCCCGACGTCACCGGCCGGGCGGTGCTCGTCGTCGACGACGTCTCCACCACCGGCAGCAGCCCGCTGGCCGCCGTCGAGGCCCTGCAGGAGGCCGGCGCCGAGGTGCTGGGCGTGGCGGTGGTCGTCGACCGCGGCGGGCGGGCCGCCGTCGAGGCCGCCGGACTGGAGTACCGCGCCGCGTTCACCCTCGCCGACCTCGGCCTGGCCTGACCGGTCCCCGGCCCCGCCGTACCGTGGGGCGGTGACCGCGCTCACCACCGCCTGGGTCGACGAACTCACCGCCGCGCTCGGGCCGGACGCCGTCCGCACCGACCCCGACGTCACTGTCGCCTACGCCCGCGACCAGGCGCTCATGGCCGAGGCCGGCACCCCGGCCGCGGTGGTCTTCCCCCGCAGCACCGACGACGTCGTCGCGGTCGTGCGGCTCGCCTCCCGGCACGGCATCCCGGTGGTCCCGCGCGGCGCGGGCTCGGGCCTGGTGGGCGCGAGCAACGCCGTCGACGGCGGGATCACCATGGTGCTGACCCGCATGGACGCCGTCCTGGAGGTGTCGGCGGCCGACCGGCTGGCCGTCGTCCAGCCCGGCGTGGTCAACAAGGCGCTGCGCGACGCGGTCGCCGCCGAGGGGCTGTTCTACCCGCCGGACCCGGCCAGCTACGACTGGTGCACCCTCGGCGGCAACCTGGCCATGAACTCCGGCGGCCTGTGCTGCGTCAAGTACGGCGTCACCACCGACTACGTGCTCGGCCTGGAGGTCGTGCTCGCCGACGGCCGGGTGCTGCGGACCGGACGGCGCACCGTCAAGGGCGTCGCCGGCTACGACCTCACCCGGCTGTTCGTGGGCTCCGAGGGCACCCTCGGCGTCATCACCGAGGCGACCCTGGCGCTGCGGCCGGCGCCGGCCGCGGACCCGGTAACCCTGGTGGCCACCTTCGCCACCAGCGCGCAGACCGGGCAGGTCGTCGAGTCGGTGGTGACCAGCCGGGTGGTGCCCAGCATGCTCGAGGTGATGGACCGCACCTGCATCCGCGCGGTCGACGACATGCTGCGGGCCGACCTCGACCGCGACGCCCAGGCGCTGCTGGTCGCCCGGTCCGACGCCGGGGGAGCGGCCGCGCTGGCCGAGATCGCCGAGCTGACCCGGCTGTGCGAGGCGGCCGGCGCCGACCTCGTGCACTCCACCGCCGACCCGGCCGAGGGCGACCTGCTGCTCGCCGCCCGTCGCGCCGCGCTGCCGGCCCTCGAGCGGCTGGGCAGCGTGCTGCTCGACGACGTCGCCGTGCCCCGCTCGCGGGTGGCCACGTTCATCGACGGCTGCGACGCGATCTCCTCGCAGTACGGCCTGGTCATCGGCGTCATGGGGCACGCCGGTGACGGCAACATGCACCCGACGATCGTGTTCGACGCGACCGACGCCGACCAGCGGGCGCGGGCGGTGGAGGCCTTCGACGCCATCCTCGAGCTGGGCCTGTCGCTCGGCGGCACGATCACCGGGGAGCACGGCGTCGGCACGCTCAAGGCCGACTGGCTGGAGCGCGAGATCGGCCCGGTGTCGGCCGACGTGCACCGCTCGATCAAGGACGCGCTCGACCCCGCCGGGATCCTCAATCCCGGCAAGGTGGTGCGCCGCAGGGGCTGACGCCCGCTGTCGGCGCGACCCCCGCAGGTGGGATGCTGACCGGCGACCAGCGCCGATCGACGAGGAGAGCCCGCATGCCCATCGCGACCCCCGAGGTCTACGCCGACATGATCAGCCGGGCGAAGGAGAGCGGCTTCGCCTACCCGGCGATCAACTGCACCTCGTCGGAGACGGTCAACGCGGCGCTGCGCGGCTTCGCCGACGCCGGCAGCGACGGGATCATCCAGTTCTCGACCGGTGGCGCGGAGTTCGGCTCGGGCACCCGGGTGAAGGACATGGTCACCGGCGCGGTCGCGCTGGCCGAGTTCGCGCACGTCGTCGCCGAGAAGTACCCGGTGAACGTCGCGCTGCACACCGACCACTGCCCCAAGGACAAGCTGGACGCCTACGTCCGCCCGCTCATCGCGCTGTCGAAGGACCGCGTCGACGCCGGCCAGGCGCCGCTGTTCCAGTCGCACATGTGGGACGGCTCGGCCATCGACCTCGACGAGAACCTGCAGATCGCCGAGGAGCTCATCGAGAAGTGCGCCGCGGCCAAGATCGTGCTCGAGCTGGAGATCGGCGTCGTCGGCGGCGAGGAGGACGGCGTCAGCCACGACATCAACGACAAGCTCTACACCGCCCCCGGCGACTTCGTGGCCACCGCCAAGGCCCTCGGCCTGGGTGAGAAGGGCATCTACCTGCTCGCCGCCACCTTCGGCAACGTGCACGGCGTCTACAAGCCCGGCAACGTCAAGCTGCGCCCGGAGATCCTCCAGCAGGGCCAGGAGGTCGTCACCTCCGAGCTCGGCCTGCCCGAGGGCAGCAAGCCGTTCAACTTCGTCTTCCACGGCGGCTCGGGCTCGGCGCAGTCGGAGATCCGCGAGGCGCTGTCCTACGGCGTGGTGAAGATGAACGTCGACACCGACACCCAGTACGCCTTCACCCGGCCGATCGCCGGTCACATGTTCAGCAACTACGACGGCGTGCTCAAGGTCGACGGCGAGGTCGGCAACAAGAAGACCTACGACCCGCGCACCTACATGAAGCTCGCCGAGACGAACATGGCCGCCCGCGTCGTCGAGGCCTGCGAGGACCTGCTGTCGGCCGGCCAGTCGCAGGGGGCCTGATGACCCACTCGCACCACAACCTGCTCGGCGAGCCCCCGGCCACGCTGCTGCCCGGCGACCCCGACGCGGAGGCGGCACTCGCGGCGGGCGCCGACCCCGCCGGGGTCGCCGCGGGGCACCCCCGCGCCAGCGCGGCGTGGGCGGCGCTGGCCGAGGGCGCGCTCGACGGCGGCCGCACCATCGAGGCCTACGCCTACGCCCGCACCGGCTACCACCGCGGCCTCGACGCGCTGCGGAAGAACGGCTGGAAGGGCTACGGCCCGGTGCCGTGGTCGCACGAGCCCAACCGGGGCTTCCTGCGCTGCGTCACCGTCCTGGCGCGCGCGGCCGGGTCGATCGGCGAGGTCGACGAGCAGCAGCGGTGCACCCAGCTGCTGCGCGACTGCGATCCGTCCCTCGTGCCCTGACCCGACCCGATCCGCGGCGGCCGCCGTCCCCCTCCGGGACGGCGGCCGCCGTCGTGTCCGGCCCGTCCCCCGTCCGGGCGACGATCCGGTGGCCCCCGGCGCTGGTCAGGGCCACACTCCAGAGTCCCGGGCGTCCTGTCCGGGCCGTCCTCGGAGGTCGCTCGTGGCCACACTGCTCTGGATCCTCGCCGTCGTCCTGGTCGTCGCCGGCATCCTCGCCATCGTCCGCCGGCAACTGCTCTGGGGGATCGTGCTGATCATCGTCGGGCTGGCGGTCGGGCCCGGCGGCGTCAGCATCTTCACCTGACCCGTCGTCGGGCCCGTGCACCCGCCCCCGGGTGCACGGGCTCAGCGCTCGCCCAGCTCCGGGTGCAGCTCGTGCAGGCGGGTGGTGAGCGCGGTGAGCTCCTCGCCGCCGGCCATCAGCCGGGTCAGGTCGTCGGAGTCGACGTCGGCGCGGGTGAGGTCGCCGGCCACCTGCCCGCGCGCGAGCAGCAGGTAGCGGTCGCCGACCAGGTGCGCGTAGCGCGGGTTGTGCGTCACCAGGACGACGGCCAGCCCCTCCGCCCGTGCCCGCAGCACCGCCTGCCCCACGAGCGTCTGCTGGGCGATCGTCATCGGCGCGGTCGGCTCGTCGAGGACCAGCGCGCGGGCACCGAAGTGCAGCGCCCGCGCGATGGCCAGGCTCTGCCGCTCGCCCGCGCGCAGGGAGTTGGCCGGCTGGTCGGGGTCGACCCCGGTCACCCCGACCCGCTCCAGCGCCCGCACGGCCGTCTCACGTGCCGCGCCGACGTCGAGCCGGCGCAGCGGCCACCTGCCCCGCGTGGGCTCGGCACCCAGCACGAGGTTGCGCCACACCGACAGCAGCGGCGCGACGGCGAGGTCCTGCCAGACCGTGGCGATCCCGGCGGCCCGCGCGGCCCGGGGGCTGCCGAAGCGCACCGGCACGCCGTCGAGCAGCAGCTCGCCCTCGTCGTGGGGCGTCAGCCCGGACAGCACCGACACCAGCGTCGACTTGCCCGACCCGTTCTCCCCGAGCACGCAGGTGATCCGGCCGCCGTCCAGGGAGACGCCGACGCGGTGCAGCGCGGCCACGCTGCCGAACCGCACGGTCAGGCCGCGCAGCTCCAGCACCGGTGGGGCGCTCACGAGCGTGGCGCGGCGCGCAGCCGCCCCCGCACCCCGCCGCTGACCATCAGCGCCACCAGCAGCAGGACGCCGAGCAGCGCCTGCGACCAGCGCGGGTCCCACCCGGAGAGCTCCACGCCGCGGCGGGCGACGGCGTAGAGCAGCGCGCCCACCGCGGCGCCGGCCATCGACCCGTGGCCGCCGGTGATCAGGCAGCCGCCGATGACGGCGACCACCACGAAGTCGATCGCGGTGGCCAGCGCGGGCGTGGCGGCCACGCTGGCGACGGGCACCAGGGTCAGCGTGCCGATCAGCCAGGCCGCGGCGGCGGTGAGCGCGTAGAGGGTGATCGTCGTGCGGGCCACCGGCACGCCCAGCTCGCGGGCCGCCCGGCGGGCACCGCCCATCGCCAGCACCTGGTTGCCGAACCGGGTCCGCCACAGCAGCCAGCCGGCGCCGATGGTCAGCACGGCCCACCACAGCAGCGAGACGGCAAAGACTCCGCCGCCGGCCTCCGCCGTCGACCCGAACAGGGCGGCCGCGGACCTCCAGCCCGGCGCCTCGTCCAGGCCGGTGACCCGCGGCGCCCCGGCCAGCAGCGGCATCCCGGCCAGCGTGGTGCCCTGCAGCACCAGCGCCGTGGCCAGGGTGACCAGGAAGCTCGGCAGCCCGGTGCGGACGACCAGCCAGCCGTTGAGCACGCCCACCGCCAGCGCCGCCGCCAGCGAGACGCCCAGCGCCGCCCAGATGTCCCACTCGCCCGGCCCGGCGAGCACCCCGGTGAGGACGGCGGTGGAGACCGCGAGCGTGCCGATGGACAGGTCGAAGTGGCCGCCGGCGAGCAGGAGCCCCACGGCCACGGCGCCGATGCCGAGCAGCGCCGCCACGTCGAGCACCCCGGCCAGGCCGCCGGCGCTGAGCAGCCCGGGCGCGCGCAGGCCGAACAGCACGACGACGACCGCCAGGCCCGCCACCGAGACCAGGCTGGGCCGGGCCAGCAGCCGGTCGAGCAGCCGCCGACGCGGTGGTGCCCCGCGGGTGGAGAGCAGGCGGCCGGCGGTCACCGGCACGGCACCCCGGACGGGTTCGGGCGCAGGGGGACCTCCTCGGCTCGGTGCCCAGTGTCCACGACCGGGGTCCCTCAGGGCACCAGCCGCCAGCGCACGCGGTCGTCGGCGTACCAGGTCCAGCGGGTGACCGGCCGGGCGTACGGGACACCGTCGCGCGTGACCTGCGCGGGGTCGCTGGCCAGCTGCAGCGCCCGGCCGGTGCTGCGCCGCGGCGGGCGCAGGAGCACGGTGGAGACGGCCACGCGGAGGGTGTCGACGGCCCGCCAGTCGGGCCGGACGTCGATCCGCGCGACCTCGCCGTCGGCCACCCTCGCGTCGTCGTGGTGGGCCTGCACCCCCAGCCGCGCGGCGAGCGCCAGCCGGCCGCGCTCGGCGGCCTCGTAGCGGCCGTGCTGCAGCAGCACCCCGCCGTGGTCGTCACGCACCAGCGACAGCTCCCGCTCCCCGCCGGTGCCGATGCCCAGGTCGCGCGCCAGGCCGCGGGAGGAGGAGTCGTCGGCGGGCTCCCAGGAGACCGGCACCGCGGCGGTGCGGCCGGCGCCGTGCAGCGCCGCCAGCACCGCGGCCAGCGCCGGCACGGGCCCGCGGACGAGCAGCGACCCGGCCCCGGCGGCCTCGGCGACCGCGGCCCGGTCGGGCGCCTGACCGGGCTCCAGACCGCGCAGGTCGAACTCGACGAGGGACATGCCGATACCCTGCCACTCGACCGGCCGGGCCACGTCCGGCGTCGACGACGAAGGGGTGCGCCACCCGATGCCGGCAGTCGTGCTGATCGGTGCCCAGTGGGGCGACGAGGGCAAGGGCAAGGCCACCGACCTCCTCGGCGGCCGCGTCCCCTACGTCGTCCGCTACCAGGGCGGCAACAACGCCGGGCACACCGTGATCACCCCCGACGGAGAGCGCTACGCGCTGCACCTGATCCCGTCGGGGATCCTCACGCCCGGGTGCACGCCGGTCATCGGCAACGGCGTGGTCGTCGACCCGCAGGTGCTCATCGGCGAGCTGGCCGGGCTCGAGGAGCGCGGCGTGGACACCTCGCGGCTGGTGATCTCGGCCGACGCGCACCTGATCATGCCGCACCACCGGGCGCTGGACCGGGTCACCGAGCGGTTCCTCGGCAAGCGCAAGATCGGCACCACCGGCCGGGGCATCGGCCCCGCCTACGGCGACAAGGTGGCGCGCACCGGCATCCGGGTGGCCGACCTGCTCGACCTGTCGATCCTGCGCCAGAAGCTCGAGGGCACGCTGGTCGAGAAGAACCAGGTCCTGGTCAAGGTCTACAACCGCAGGGCCATCGACGTCGACGAGGTGGTCGAGGAGTACGCCGGTTACGCCGAGCAGCTGCGCGACCGCATCGCCGACACCCGGCTGCTGCTCGCCGGCGCGCTCGACGCGGGCGAGTGGGTGCTGCTGGAGGGCTCGCAGGGCACCCTGCTCGACGTCGACCACGGCACCTATCCGTTCGTGACCTCGTCGAACCCGACGGCGGGCGGCGCGTCGACCGGCAGCGGGATCGGCCCCACCCGCATCTCGCGGGTGGTCGGCATCCTCAAGGCGTACACGACGCGCGTGGGCTCGGGGCCGTTCCCGACCGAGCTGTTCGACGCCAACGGCGAGTACCTGCGCAAGCAGGGCGGCGAGGTCGGCGTG
Source organism: Geodermatophilus tzadiensis (assembly GCF_003002915.1). GTDB lineage: Bacteria > Actinomycetota > Actinomycetes > Mycobacteriales > Geodermatophilaceae > Geodermatophilus > Geodermatophilus tzadiensis. Next base: position 43,396 of record NZ_PVTG01000023.1, read on the forward strand.
ACGACCGGCCGCGACCGCCGCTGCGGCTGGTTCGACGCCGTCGTCGCCCGCTACGCCAGCCGGGTCAACGGGATCACCGACTACTTCCTCACCAAGCTCGACGTGCTGTCGGGTCTGGAGACGGTGCCGGTCTGCGTGGCCTACGACGTCGACGGCGTCCGGCACGACGAGATGCCGATGACGCAGACCGGCTTCCACCACGCCCGGCCGGTGTACGAGGAGCTGCCGGGCTGGTCCGAGGACATCCGGCACTGCCGCACCTTCGACCAGCTGCCGGCGAACGCGCAGGCCTACGTCCGCCGGGTCGAGGAGCTCTCCGGCGCGCGGGTCAGCGTGATCGGCGTGGGGCCCGGCCGCGACGAGAACGTCGTCGTCCACGACCTGCTGGACTGACGGACCCGCTGGTGCCCTACGCGGCGGCGGGCTCGGTGCGGGTCAGCTCGGTGCGGGCGGCCACCGCGACGTCGGGGTTGTCGGTGATGACGCCGTCGACGCCGAGCGCGAGCAGCAGGCGCGCCTCGCCCTGCAGGTCGCCGATGCCGGCCGGGTCGTCGCCGATCCGCAGGTGGCGCGGCAGGAAGGCGTTCTCCGCGGCCAGCGACCACGGCACCACCAGCAGGCCGGCGGAGTGTGCGCGGCTGACCAGGTCCGAGACGCCGGTCAGCGTGCCCTCGGCGTCGCGCAGCAGGATGCGGTCGCGGCTGGGCGCGATGCCCTGGGCGTAGGTGGACACCGCCCGCAGGCCGGCGTTGGTGAGCAGCGAGTCGTCGGACGGGCAGACGTCGACCAGCTGGAACATCGTCGGGCCGTCGTCGCCGAGGTCGGCCCGCAGCCGGCGCAGCGCCGCGACGTCGAAGGACTGGACGACGACGGTGCCGTCGGGGCCGGTGGCGTCCAGGCGCCGCAGCTCCGCGGCGACCAGCTCGGTCATCGGCTGGCCGCGCTCGGCCGACCAGCTGGGCTTCTTCAGCTCGGCCAGCACGCGCACCTGCCGCTGCGGGGTGGAGCGGCGGCGCGCCAGCTCCACAACCTCCTCCAGCGTGAGGATCCCGTACTGCCCGTCGTAGGCGGTGTTGGTCGGGCGCAGCCCGGGGAAGCGCTCGACGGCGCGCAGCGTGCGGAGCTCGGCGAGGGTGAAGTCCTCGGCGAACCAGCCGACGCGCTTCTTGCGGCCCACCCGGCGGGTGGTGCACCGGTCGGCGAACTCGGGCCGGGTGGCGACGTCGGTCGTGCGCGACAGCTCGTTCTCGTGGCGCGCGACGAGCGCGCCGTCCTTCGAGACGACGATGTCGGGCTCGATGAGGTCGGCGCCCATGTCGATGGCCAGCTCGTAGCTGGCGATCGTGTGCTCGGGGCGGTACGCGCAGGCACCACGGTGCCCGACGACGACCGCGCGGGGGAGACGGGCCGCTGCGTGAGTCGCGAGCGACTCGGTCGCGTGCATGCCACCTAGAACACCCGACCGAGGTGTCGGGATGGCGAACGACGGCTGGCGAGTCGCTGAGAAATGGGAGGACGGCGCGCTGACCTGCGGGCCACCATCCGGGGCGTGACGCATCTCTCCTCCATCGGCTGGTCGGCCGACCTCTCGGACCACCTGCCGCCCGGCAGCGAGCCCGCCCGCGTGGCCCGGGTCGACCGGGGCCGGCTGACCGTGCTGACCGCGGACGGCGAGCGGCGGGTGCACCCGGCGGCCGCGCTGCACGACCCCGACGGCGTGGCCGCACCGGCGGTCGGCGACTGGGTGGCGCTGCGCGGCGAGCTCGCCGTCGCCCTCCTCCCGCGGCGCTCGGCGTTCACCCGCACCGTCGCCGGGCGGACGTCGGCGGCGCAGGTGGTCGCCGCCAACCTCGACCTGGTGCTGGTCGTCGACGCGCTGGCCGGACCGACCCGTGCCCGCCGCGTGGAGCGCTACCTCGCGGTGGCGTGGGGCAGCGGCGCGACCCCGGTCGTCGTGCTCACCAAGGCCGACCTGTGCGACGACGTCGCGGCGGCCGTGGCGGAGGTGGCCGAGGAGGCGATCGGCGTGCAGGTGGTCGCGGTCAGCGCGCACACCGGTGAGGGCGTGGACGAGGTGCGGGCGCTGCTCGGGCCGGGGCGCACCGCGGCGATGGTCGGCCCGTCCGGCGTCGGGAAGTCCTCACTGGCCAACGCGCTGGCCGGGCGGGAGGTGGCGCCCACCCGCGAGGTGCGCGCCGCCGACGGCCGCGGCCGGCACACCACGACCGCGCGCGAGCTGCACGTGCTGCCCGGCGGCGGCCTACTGGTGGACACCCCCGGCATGCGCGAGCTGGGCCTCTACGACGACGAGGGCGTCGACACCGCCTACGCCGACGTCGCCGAGCTCGCCGCCGGCTGCCGATACCGCGACTGCGCCCACCTCACCGAGCCCGGCTGCGCGGTCGCGGCCGCCATCGACGACGGCCGGCTCGACCCCGCGCGGCTGCTGGGCTGGCGCAAGCTGCAGGCCGAGGCGCACCGGCAGCTGCTGCGCGCCGACGCCCGGGCCCGGGCCGCCGAGCACGCGCGGGTCAAGGCGCTGCACCGGGCGATGCGGACGCAGCCCAACCGGGTGCGCTAGACGGGCGGGCGGGGAACGGATCGGTAGGGTCGCCGTCCGTGCGCGTGCTCGTCGTCGGCTCCGGTGCCCGGGAGCACGCCCTGTGCGTGGCTCTGTCCTCCGACCCCGCGGTCGCCGCGCTGGCCTGCGCGCCGGGCAACGCCGGCACCGCGCGGATCGCCGAGGCCGCGCCGGTCGACGTCACCGACCCGGTCGCCATCGCCGCGCTGGCCACCGGGTGGGGCGCCGACCTGGTCGTCGTCGGCCCGGAGGTGCCGCTGGTGGCCGGTGCCGCCGACGCCGTCCGCGAGGCGGGGATCGCCTGCTTCGGCCCGTCCGCGGAGGCGGCGCAGATCGAGGGCAGCAAGTCCTTCGCCAAGCACGTGATGGCCGCCGCCGGGGTGCCGACCGCCCGCTCCTGGCCGGTGGGCGGACCGGCCGAGCTGGAGACGGCGCTGTCGGAGTCCGGCGCGCCGTACGTGGTCAAGGACGACGGGCTGGCCGCCGGCAAGGGCGTCGTCGTCACGACCGACCGGGACGCCGCCGTCGCCCACGGGCGGGCGGTGCTCGACGCCGGCGGGGCGGTGCTCGTGGAGGAGTTCCTCGACGGGCCGGAGGTCTCGCTGTTCGCCGTCACCGACGGGACGACGGTGCTGCCGCTGCTGCCCGCCCAGGACCACAAGCGGCGCGACGACGGCGACGCCGGTCCCAACACCGGCGGGATGGGGGCCTACGCGCCGCTGCCCTGGGCGCCGCCCGGGCTGGTGGACGACGTGCTGGCGACCGTGCTGCAGCCGACGGTGGACGAGATGCGCCGCCGGGGCGAGCCGTTCAGCGGGCTGCTCTACGCCGGGCTGGCGCTGACCTCGCGGGGTGTGCGGGTGGTGGAGTTCAACGCCCGCTTCGGCGACCCCGAGACCGAGGTGGTGCTGCCGCTGCTGGAGACCCCGCTGGCCGGGCTGCTGCACGCCGCGGCGACCGGCACGCTCGCCGACCACCCGCCGCTGCGGTGGCGCCCGGGTGCGGCGGTGACCGTCGTCGTCGCGGCGTCCGGCTACCCCGAGACGCCGCGCACCGGGGACCCGGTGACCGGCGCCGACGGCGAGGGCGTGCTGCACGCGGGCACCGCGGTGGACGCCGAGGGGACGGTCCGCTCGGCCGGCGGGCGGGTGCTCGCGGTGACCGCGACCGGCCCCGACCTCGCCGCCGCGCGGCAGGCGGCCTACGAGCGGGTGGCCGCCGTCCGGCTGGCCGGCGCGCACTGGCGCAGCGACGTCGCGCTGGCCGCCGTCGAGGGACGGATCGCCGTCCCGGAGGCGTAGGCGGCGTCCTCCCTCACCGCAGGGTGTCCTACCCGGCCGCCCACCGTCGGGTGGGACGCGCGACGATCAGGTCACCTGATCGTCGCCGCCCCTCAGCTCCGGACGCCCACCGCCGGACGGGCCTGCTCGGGACGCGGCTCCGGCGGGCGCGGCCCCTCGTGCCGGCGCGACAGGTAGGTGCCGGCCACGTTGGTGCAGGCCACCACCGGCACCGCGATCAGCGCGCCGAAGATGCCGGCGACGAGCAGGCCGGCGGCGATCGCGAGGACGACGGCCAGCGGGTGCACGTGCACCGCCTTGCCGAGCAGCAGCGGCTGCAGGACGTGCCCCTCCAGCTGCATGACCAGCACCACGATCGCCAGCGCGATCAGCGCCTTGATCGGGCCGACGGCCACCAGCGCGACCAGCACGGCCACCGACCCGGCCAGGAACGACCCGATGATCGGGATGAAGGCGCCGAGGAAGACCAGCGCCGCCAGCGGCACCACCAGCGGGACGCCGAGGACGGCCAGCCCGATGCCGATGCCGACCGCGTCGACGAGCGCGACGGCGACGGTGGCCCGCACGTAGGAGATCAGCGTGCGCCACGACCGGCGGGCGGCCTCGTCGACGTAGGCGCGGGCGTCGCGCGGGAACAGGCCGACCAGCCACAGCCAGATGGACCGGCCGTCCTTGAGGAAGAAGAACAGCGTGAACAGCGCGAGGGCGACCCCGGTGAAGACCTCGCCGACGGTGGTGGCGGTGGTGATCGCCCCCGAGGCGAGCTCCTCCTGGTTCCCGGCGACGAATCCCTGGAACGCGGTGAGGGCCTCGTCGATCTGCCGCTGGCTGACCGGGAAGGTCTCGACGACGAAGTCGCGGATCTGGTCGAGGCCCTGGTTGACCTGGTCGGCGAGGTCGGTGAAGCCGGCGGTGACCTGCTGGACGACCAGCGTGATGATCCCCGCGACCACCCCCAGCCCGACCAGCAGCATGAGCAGGGCGGCCAGCGAGCGCGGCCACCCGTGCCGGATGAGCGCGGCCGCCCCCGGCTGCAGCAGCGCGGCCAGGAGCAGCGCCACGAGCACCGGGACGATGACCACCGCGACGTAGGCGGCCACGTAGAGCAGCACGTACAGGCCGGCGAGGACGGCGATCACCCGCCAGGACCAGGCGGCGGCGGTGCGCAGGCCGCCGGGGACGGTGGCCTCGCCGTGCGGCACGTCGCGCCCGGGCCCGAGCAGCCGGCGCCCGCGCTCGGCGGGACGGTGCGGGCGGCCGCCCTCGGGAGGCCCGCTGACGCCGCCGGGCCCCAGCGGCCCGTCGAGGTCGGGGGCGTCGGCCGCGGGGCTGCCGAGGGGCTGGTCGCCGTCGCCGTCGCTCTCGCCGTCGTCCTCCGGCGGCAGCGGCTCGTCGTCGTGCACGAGGATCGCCCGGTCGTCGTCGCGCTCGGGCCAGGCGTGCGGGTCGTGCTCGGCCGCGGCGCGGATGCGCTCGCGCGCCCGGGCGACCAGGTGGGTGGACCGTCGCAGCATCGTGGTCCTCCGCGGGGTGGGTGGGGCCCGTTCTCGATCACGCTAGCGCTGCGGGAGGATGCCCCCGTGCTTCCACGAGCTGACCGGGTGCGGGCGGTACCCGCGTGATCGACCGCTACACGCTCCCCGAGATGGGCCGGGTCTGGAGCGACGAGCACAAGTACGAGCTGTGGTGCCGCGTGGAGACGCTGGTGCTGGAGGCGCACGCCGCGGCCGGGCGGGTGCCGGCCGACGTCGTCGAGCCGGTGCGCAGCGCGCCGCCGCCGACGCCGCAGCGCGTGGCCGAGATCGAGGAGACGACGCAGCACGACGTCATCGCCTTCCTCACCGCGTGGGCCGACAACACCGAGCCCCGGTCGGCCGCCGCGTACGTGCACCACGGCATGACCTCGTCGGACCTGCTGGACACCGCGCTCGCCGTCCAGCTCACCGAGGCCACCGACGTGCTGCTGGCCAAGGCCGACCGGCTGGTGGCGGCGCTGCGCGACCACGGGCTGGCCCACCGCGACACGATCCGGGTCGGCCGCACCCACGGCGTGCACGCCGAGCCCGACGTGTGGGGTCACCGGGTGGCCGACCTCGCCTTCGCGACGGCCCGGTCCCGCGCCCGGCTGCGGGCGGCGCGCGAGCGGGTCGGCGTCGTCGCCATCTCCGGCGCCGTCGGCACGTACTCGCTCATCGACCCGTCGGTCGAGGTCGCCGTGGCGCAGGCGCTGGACCTCGCGCCCGCCGACGCCTCCACCCAGGTGGTCATCCGCGACTCGATCAGCGAGTGGGTGGCGGCGCTGGCGGTCATCGCGACCGTGTGCGAGGCGGTCGCGCTCGAGGTGCGGCACGGGCAGCGCACCGAGGTGCGGGAGCTCTCGGAGGCCTTCGGCTCCGGCCAGAAGGGCTCCAGCGCGATGCCGCACAAGAAGAACCCGATCCGCTCCGAGCGCATCGCCGGGCTGGCGCGGGTGGTGCGCGCCGCCGTCGTCCCGGTGATGGAGGGCATCCCGCTGTGGCACGAGCGCGACATCTCGCACTCGTCCACCGAGCGCGTCTTCCTGCCCGACGCCGCGATCACCACCGACTACCTGCTGCACCTGACCACCGGGCTCGTGGAGAACCTGGTCGTCGACGTCGAGCGGATGCGCGCCAACCTCGACTCCACCGGCGGGCTGATCTACACCTCCGCCGTCCTGCTGGAGCTGGTGGAGGGCGGGCTCTCCCGCGAGGACGCCTACGCGCTGGTGCAGACGGCGGCGATGGAGACCTGGAACAGCGGCACGCCCTTCCGCGAGACCCTCCGCGCCCGCGCCGCGTCCTCCGGCGTGACGCTGGACGAGGCGCGGCTGGACGCGATCTGCCGGCCCGAGGGCTACGTGCGGCAATTGGGTCCGCTGTTCGACCGGCTGGCCGCGCTGTCGTGACGCTCGACCTGCCCCTCCTCGCGCGCGGCAAGGTGCGCGAGGTCTACGACGCCGGCGGCGACCGGCTGCTGCTGGTGGCCTCCGACCGCATCTCGGCCTACGACCACGTGCTGCCCACCCCGATCCCGGACAAGGGGCGGGTGCTCACCCAGCTGTCGGTGTGGTGGTTCGAGCAGCTCGCGCCGGTGCTGGCGTCGTCCGGCGCGACGCACCACCTGGTGTCGGCCACCGACGTGCCGGCGTCCGTGGCCGGGCGGGCGATGCTCGTGCGGCGGCTGGAGATGCTGCCGGTCGAGTGCGTGGCCCGCGGCTACCTGTCGGGCTCGGGGACGGCCGAGTACCAGCGGACCGGGTCCATCCGCGACGTCCCGCTGCCGGCCGGCCTGGTCGAGGGGTCGCAGCTGCCCGAGCCGGTGTTCACGCCGTCGACCAAGGCGGAGGCCGGCGAGCACGACGAGCCGATCGACTTCGCCCGCGTGGTCTCTCTCGTCGGCGCGGCACGGGCCGAGGAGCTGCGCGAGCTCACGCTGGCGCTGTACCGGCAGGGGGCGGAGATCGCCCGCGGCGCCGGCATCGTGCTGGCCGACACCAAGTTCGAGTTCGGGCTCTCCGGGGGTGCCCTCGTGCTCGGCGACGAGGTGCTCACCCCCGACTCGTCGCGGTTCTGGCCGGCGTCGTCGTGGTCGCCGGGCGCGGCGCAGCCGTCGTTCGACAAGCAGTACGTCCGCGACTGGCTGACCTCCTCGGGCTGGGACCGCGTCTCGCCGCCGCCGGAGCTCCCGGACGACGTCGTCGCCGCCACGCGCGAGCGCTACGTGGCCGCCTACGAGCAGCTCACCGGCACTGCCTTCCGCTGATGAGCACACGACCCGGCCTGGCCCTCCGCTCCGGCGGCTCCGGCGGCGACCTGCTCCTGCTGCTGCACGGGCTGGGCGCCACCGGTGCGGTCTGGGACCGGCTGCTGCCGCTCGTCGAGCGCGACTGGCCCGGTGCCTGGGCGGTGCCCGACCTGCGCGGGCACGGCCGCTCGCCCGCCGAGCCGCCCTACGGCTACGGGGTCCACGCCGCCGACGTCGCTGCCCTGGCGGCCGGCGCCTCCCGGGTGACCGTGCTGGGCCACTCCTTCGGCGGGGTCGTCGGCGCGGCGCTGGCCGGCGGCTGGTACGGCGTCGAGGTGGCCCGCGTCGTCGCGCTGGGCGTGAAGATCGACTGGACGGACGACGAGGTCGCCCGGGCCCGCGCGATGGCCGCCCGCCCGCCGCAGGTGTTCGCCAGCGCCGCCGAGGCCGCCGAGCGGCACCTGCGCCTGGCCGGGTTGACGGGCCTGGTGGCGCCCGAGGACCCGGTGGCGCTGGCCGGTGTGCGCGAGGTCCCCGACGGCGGGTTCGCCGTCGCGTTCGACCCGCGCGCGTTCGGCGCCGTCGGGCCCCCGGTCGAGGAGGTGCTGTCGCGGGCGGTGGCGCCGCTGCGGCTGGCGGCGGGGTCGGCCGACCCGATGGTGGGCGCCGACGCGATGCGGCGGGTCGACCCGGACGCGGTGGTCGTCGAGGGCGCCGGGCACAACGCGCACTGGGAGGCCCCCGAGGCGGTCTGGCGCCTGCTCGTCTCCGGGTTCTGACGCGCGAGATCGCCGCTCTCGTGGCCATCGGGTGCTGATCGCCACGAGAGCGCCGATCTCGCGGCGGACCTGTGGACGGCATCAGCGCGACGGCGGCCCGCTCGGCCACAGTGCGCGGGTGCCGACCCGCCGCGTCCGCTGCCGCCTGACCGGCCCGGCGACGAGGGCCGACGCGCTGGCCGCGGGCATCCGCGACTGGCAGCTGCGCCACGCGGGTGTCGACCGCCTCTCCCGGGACACCTACCTGCCGCGCGCACTGTCCGGCGAGATCGGCTCCCGGCTGGCGGCGGTGCTGCTGACCGCGCCACCGGGGGCGGTGGCCAGTCACCTGACCGCGGCCGTGCTGTGGGGCCTGGAGGTGCCGCTCGTCGACCGGGCGGACCGACGCGTCGACGTCACGGTGCCGATGACGTCGCGCGCCGGGAGCCGACGGGACCGGCGGGTCCACCGGACCCCGCTGCCGGACGGGGACACCACGCAGCTGGGCGCCGTGCCCGTCACCACCCCGGAGCGCACCTGGCGGGACCTCGCCGGGGTGCTGCAGCCGGCCCCGCTCCTGGCGGTCACCGACCAGCTGCTCGCGCGCGGGTGCCGTCGTCCCGACCTCGAGGCCGCTCTGGTCGGACGTCCCACCGGCCGGGGGTCGGCGCGGGCCCGGGCCGTGCTGCCGGTCGCCGACCCGCGGGCCGAGTCGCCGATGGAGTCGGTGCTGCGGTGGCTGGTCCACGCGGCGGGGCTGCCCGCGCCGGCACTGCAGCACGTGGTGCGCGACGCGGCGGGGAGGTTCCTCGGGCGCGCCGACCTCGCCTGCCCCGACCGCAGGCTGCTCGTCGAGTTCGACGGCGACGTGCACCGCGAGCGGGACGTCTTCGTCGACGACGCCCGCCGGCAGAACCGCCTGGTCGCTGCCGGCTGGACGGTCCTCCGGTTCACCTCGGCGGACGTCCTCGGCCACCCGGACGACGTCGTCACCGGGATCCGCCGCGCCCTCCGCTGATGAGATCGGCGCTCTCGTGGCGATGAGCGCCTGATGGCCACGAGAGCGCCGATCTCGCGGGGAGGAGCGGGACGGGTGCTCGGCGGCGGCGGGAGGTGACCTCGGCCACCCCGGTACGCTCGGGAGCCGTGCCGCAGGTGGTCGTCGACGTCGTGCTCAAGCCGGAGATCTCCGACCCCCAGGGGCAGGCGGTGCTCGGCGCGCTCGGCCGGCTGGGCCACACCCAGGTGACCGGCGTCCGCCAGGGCAAGCACTTCGTCCTCGACGTCGAGGGCACCGTCGACGAGGCCGACCTGAGGCAGATCGCCGAGACGCTGCTGGCCAACCCGGTCATCGAGGACGTCGAGCTGCACCTCCCCACCGACTGAGAGAGACCGCCGTGCGCATCGGTGTCATCACCTTCCCGGGCTCCCTGGACGACGTCGACGCCGCCCGCGCGGTGCGGCTGGCGGGCGGGGAGCCGGTCACCCTCTGGCACGCGTCGCACGACCTCGCCGACGTCGACGCCGTCGTCCTGCCCGGTGGCTTCTCCTACGGCGACTACCTGCGCGCCGGCGCCATCGCCGCCCGGGCGCCGCTGATGCGCGAGGTCGTCGACCGGGCCCGCCAGGGCATGCCGGTGCTCGGCATCTGCAACGGCTTCCAGGTGCTCTGCGAGGCCGGGCTGCTGCCCGGCGCGCTCACCCGCAACAGCCACCTGCACTTCCGCAACCGCGACCAGCGGCTGCGCATCGAGCGGGCCGACACCGCGTGGACGTCGGCCTACGCCGAGGGCCAGGAGATCGTCGTCCCGGTGAAGAACGGCGAGGGCCGCTACGTCGCGTCGCCGGCCGAGCTCGAGCGGCTGGAGGGCGAGGGACGGGTCGCCGTCCGCTACGTCGGCGGCAACCCCAACGGCAGCCTGCGCGACGTCGCCGGCGTCACCAGCGAGGACGGCCGGGTGGTCGGGCTGATGCCGCACCCCGAGCACGCCGTCGAGGACCTCACCGGCCCGAGCACCGACGGCCTGGGCTTCTTCACCAGCGTCCTGAAGGCGGTCGTCGCAGCGTGAGCGCAGGCCTGTCCGACCTCGACACCGGGCCCGGCCCGCTGTCGCACCGGCTCGACACCGTCGCGCTCGCCGAGAGCACCTCCGACGTCGAGCAGCCCTACGCGGAGCTGGGGCTCAAGAGCGACGAGTACGCCCGCATCCGCGACATCCTCGGCCGCCGGCCCACCACCGCCGAGCTGGCCATGTACTCGGTGATGTGGAGCGAGCACTGCTCCTACAAGAGCTCGAAGGTGCACCTGCGGCAGTTCGGCGACCTGCCGCGCAGCGAGCACCTGCTCGTCGGCATCGGCGAGAACGCCGGCGTGGTCGACGTCGGGGACGGCTACGCGGTCACCTTCAAGGTCGAGTCGCACAACCACCCGAGCTACGTCGAGCCCTACCAGGGTGCGGCCACCGGCGTCGGCGGCATCGTCCGCGACATCCTCACCATGGGCGCCCGCCCGGTCGCGGTCATGGACTCGCTGCGCTTCGGCCGCGCCGACGCCCCCGACACCGCCCGCGTGCTGCCCGGCGTGGTCGCCGGCGTCGGCGGCTACGGCAACTGCCTGGGCCTGCCCAACATCGGCGGCGAGCTGCTCTTCGACGAGTGCTACGCCGGCAACCCGCTGGTCAACGCGCTGTGCGTCGGCGTGATGCGGCACGAGGACGTCCGGCTGGCCAAGGCCGAGGGCGTGGGCAACAAGGTCGTGCTGTTCGGCGCGCGCACCGGCGGCGACGGCATCGGCGGGGTGTCGGTGCTGGCGTCGGAGACGTTCGACGCCGAGGGCCCGGCCAAGCGCCCGAGCGTGCAGGTCGGCGACCCGTTCACCGAGAAGCTGCTCATCGAGGCCTGCCTGGAGATCTTCGCCGCCGACCTGGTCACCGGGATCCAGGACCTCGGCGGCGCCGGGCTGTCCTGCGCCACCTCCGAGCTCGCCAGCGCCGGTACCGGCGGCATGCACGTCGACCTCGACCGCGTCCCGCTGCGCGACAGCACCCTCACGCCGGCCGAGATCCTGATGAGCGAGTCGCAGGAGCGCATGTGCGCGATCGTCGAGCCGGCGAAGGTGGCCGACTTCCTCGCCGTCTGCGAGAAGTGGGACGTGCTGGCCACCGTCATCGGTGAGGTCACCGACGGCGACCGGCTCACCGTCGACTGGCACGGCGAGCGGATCGTCGACGTCCCGCCGCGCACCGTCGCCCACGAGGGGCCGGTCTACGAGCGGCCGATGGCCCGCCCTGCCGACCTCGACGACCTGCAGGCCGACGACCCGGCCGCGCTGCCCCGCCCGGAGACGCCGGAGGAGCTCACCGCGCACTGGCTGGCCGTCGTCGCCAGCCCCGACGGCGCGGACAAGACCTGGGTCACCGAGCAGTACGACCGCTACGTCCGCGGCAACACGGTGCTCGCCCAGCCCGACGACGCCGGCGTGGTGCGCATCGACGAGCAGACGCACCGCGGCATCGCGCTCGCCCTGGACGGCAACGCCCGCTTCGCGCGGCTGGACCCCTACACCGGCGCGCAGCTCAACCTCGCCGAGGCCTACCGCAACGTGGCGGTCAGCGGCGCCCGGCCGCTGGCGGTCACCAACTGCCTGAACTTCGGCTCCCCGGAGGAGCCCGAGGTGATGTGGCAGTTCGCCGAGGCCGTCCGCGGCCTGGCCGACGCCTGCCGCGACCTCGGCCTGCCGGTCACCGGCGGCAACGTGAGCCTCTACAACCAGACCGGCGACGTCGCGATCAACCCCACGCCGGTCATCGGCGTCCTGGGCGTGCACGAGGACGTCCGCACGCGGGTGCCCACCGGCTGGCGCGCCGGGGGCGAGACCGTGCTGCTGCTCGGCGAGACCCGGCCGGAGCTCGGCGGGTCGGCCTGGGCCTCGGTCGTGCACGGCCACCTCGGTGGCCGCCCGCCGGCGGTCGACCTCGGGGCCGAACGTGCGCTCGGCGAGCTGCTCGGCGCGCTGGGCCGTGAGGGCCTGGTCACCTCGGCGCACGACCTGGCCGACGGCGGCCTCGCGCAGGCGCTGGCCGAGTCCGCGCTCCGCTACGGCACCGGCGCCACCCTGCGGCTCGGCGACGACGCCTTCACCGCGCTGTTCAGCGAGTCCGGTGCCCGCGCCGTCGTCACCACGACCGACCCGGAGGCGGTGCGGACGACGGCCGAGTGGGCCGGGGTCGCGGTCACCGAGCTGGGGACCACCGGCGGCGACGCGCTGGCGGTCGAGGGCGTCGGCGAGCTGCCGCTGGCCGAGCTGCGCGCGGCCTGGACGGCGACCCTGCCGGCGCTGTTCGGCGCGCCGGAGGCCGCGGTCGGCACCGTCCCGGCGGGCACCGTCCCCACCAGCTGATGCCCGCGCAGCAGCCGATCCCCGCCGAGGAGCTGCGCGCCGCCGTCGACCCCGCCCGCCCGTGGCTGGCCGGGGAGGCCGAGCAGCCGCCGCGGTCGGTGCTGGGCGCGGCGGTGCGGACCAGCGCCCGCTGGCTGGCCCAGCAGGTGCCCGGCCGGTCGGTGGAGCTGCGGGTGCCGCCGCACGTCGCCGTCCAGCTGGTGCCCGGGCCGCGGCACACCCGCGGGACGCCGCCGAACGTGGTGGAGACCGACGCGGCCACCTGGCTGCGGCTGGCGACGGGAGCGCTCACCTGGGCCGAGGCCGTCGCCGCCGGCGCGGTGAGCGCCAGCGGCAACCGCGCCGACCTGTCCGGGCACCTGCCGCTGCGCCCGCTGCGCTGACGGACGTGCCCCGGACGGCACAGCGCCCCGTCCGGCCGGCGGACGGGGCGCTGCACGGGGTAGAGCGGGGATCAGCCGCCGAAGAGGGCGCCGGCGGCCTTGACCGTGTTGTAGAGCCCGTAGGCCAGCGGCACCCCGACGAGGGTCCACGCGAAGGCGATGAAGGCGACCGGGGTGGTCGAGCGCTGGCCGTGGTGGTCGCTGGAGGTGTGGCTCATCGGACGGAGCTCCGTTCGGCGTCGGCACGGGCGGTGGCGGGGGTGACGGCCTTCGGCTCCCAGTACTTCTCGGCGACCGGCTTGATCAGCAGGTTGGCGACGAAGCCGACCGCGAGGAGGCCGACCATGATGAACAGCGCCGGGCGGTAGTTCGCCGCGACCAGCTGGCCGGGGGTGCCCTGGGTGTCGAGCACGCCGTTGACGATCAGCGGACCGGCCACACCGGCGGCCGCCCAGGCGGTCAGCAGCCGGCCGTGGATGGCGCCCACCTGGTAGGTGCCGAAGAGGTCGCGCAGGTAGGCCGGGACCGTGGCGAAGCCGCCGCCGTAGAAGCTGATGATGATGGCGGCGGTGAGCACGAAGATCCAGGTCGCCGTGCTGCCGAAGAGGGCCAGGACGACGTACAGGACGATCCCGACGCCCAGGTAGACCATGTAGATCGGCTTGCGGCCGATGAAGTCCGACGTCGTGGACCAGGCGAACCGCCCGCCCATGTTGAACAGGGACAGCAGGCCAACGAAGCCGGCGCCCGTCGCGGCGGCGACCGTGGAGGTCTCCCCGGTCCGGAAGAAGTCCTGGATCATCGGCGAGGCCTGCTCGAGGATGCCGATGCCCGCGGTGACGTTGCAGAACAGCACCGTCCACAGCAGCCAGAACTGCGGCGTCTTGATGGCGTTGTTGGCCGACACGTTCTCGGTGGTGACCAGCGCCTTCTTCTTGACCGAGGCCGGGTCGAAGCCCGCCGGACGCCAGTCACTGGCCGGCACCCGCACGATGAAGGCGCCGAACATCATGAAGACGGCGTACAGCGCGGCGAGGGTGAAGAACAGCGCCGCGACGGCGTCACCGTTGGGCACCGAGCTGCTGTCGCTGGGGACGTAGGTGGGGTCGTAGTAGCTCATGAGCTGGCGGGACAGGGGCGCCGCGATCAGCGCGCCGCCGCCGAAGCCCATGATCGCCATGCCGGTGGCCAGGCCGGGCCGGTCGGGGAACCACTTGATCAGCGTCGAGACCGGCGAGATGTAGCCGATGCCCAGGCCGATCCCGCCGATGACGCCGTAGCCGAGGTAGACCAGCCACAGCTGGCGGGTCTCGATGCCCAGCCCGCCGACGAGGAAGCCGGTCACCCAGAAGACGGCGGAGGTGAACATCGCCGCCCGCGGGCCGTTCTTGTCCACCCACGTGCCGAAGAGGGCCGCCGAGAGCCCGAGCATCACGATGGCGATCGAGAAGATGATCCCGATGGCGGTCAGGGTGGTGTCGAAGTGCGTGACGAGGGAGGCCTTGTAGACGCTCGTGGCGTAGGCCTGCCCGATGCACAGGTGCACGGCGAGGGCGGCCGGTGGGATCAGCCACCGGTTGAAACCGGGGCGGGCGACGATGCGCTCCCGCTGCAGGAACCCGGGTAGCGCCACGGGCTGACCTCCGCTCGGTCGGGTGCGCTCGGCACCCTCGGACACACGTGTGACGGACGTTACGGCCGGCCCTCGGGACCCGCGCGTCGGGCGGGTCGTCCCGGGACGGCCGCCCTGCATCGTTGCCCGCCATGGGATGCCGGGCAACTCGGAGCCACGGATCGGGTGACCCCTACGCTCCGGGCATGGCCTACGAGGTGAGGGGCGTCGTCGCCCGCGGCAAGGGAGCACCGGTCAGCGTGGAGACGGTCCTGGTACCCGATCCGGGTCCGGGGGAAGCGGTGGTCGACGTCCAGGCGTGCGGGGTGTGCCACACCGATCTGCACTACCGCGAGGGCGGCATCAACGACGAGTTCCCGTTCCTGCTCGGACACGAGGCCGCCGGCACCGTGGCCGCGGTCGGCGAGGGCGTGACCAACGTGGCGGTCGGGGACTTCGTGGTGCTGAACTGGCGGGCGGTGTGCGGGCAGTGCCGCGCCTGCCTCAAGGGGCAGCTGCACTACTGCTTCGCCACGCACAACGCCGCGCAGAAGATGACCCTGGCCGACGGCACCGAGCTGTCCCCGGCACTGGGGATCGGCGCGTTCGTGGAGAAGACCCTGGTGCACTCCGGGCAGTGCACCAAGGTCGACCCGCAGACGCCGGCGACGGCGGCCGGGCTGCTCGGCTGCGGCGTGATGGCCGGCGTGGGCGCGGCGATCAACACCGGTGGCGTGCAGCGCGGCGAGTCGGTGGCGGTGTTCGGCTGCGGCGGCGTCGGGGACGCCGCGATCGCCGGGGCGAAGCTGGCCGGGGCGACCACGATCGTCGCCGTCGACGTCGACGACCGGAAGCTGGAGTGGGCCCGCCAGTTCGGCGCCACGCACACCGTGAACTCCCGCTCCACCGACGCCGTCGAGGCGATCCGCGGCTACACGGGCGGGTTCGGCGTGGACGTCGCCATCGACGCCGTGGGCCGCCCGGAGGTGTTCACCCAGGCCTTCTACGCCCGTGACCTGGCCGGCCGGGTGGTGCTCGTCGGCGTGCCCACCCCGGACATGCAGCTGACCCTGCCGATGATCGAGCTGTTCGGCCGCGGCGGGGCGCTGAAGAGCTCCTGGTACGGCGACTGCCTGCCCTCCCGCGACTTCCCCATGCTCGCCGACCTGCACCGGCAGGGTCGCTTCCCGCTGGCCGAGTTCGTCACCGAGACCATCGGGCTGGACGACGTCGAGCAGGCCTTCGAGAAGATGCACCAGGGCGAGGTGCTGCGCAGCGTGGTCGTGCTCTGATGGCCGCCCGCATCGAGAAGGCCGTCGTTCCCGGGGTGTTCAGCCTCGACGGGGCCGACTTCGACGTCGACAACAACGTCTGGCTCGTCGGCGACGACG
>NZ_PVTG01000024.1 GCF_003002915.1 Geodermatophilus tzadiensis
CCTGCACGGCGACACGGTGGTGCACACCGGCCACGGCCCGGACACCCGCATCTCCGCGGAACTCGGCACCGTCACCTGAGCGACGGCCGGCCGGGCTCAGTCCCGGCCGGCCTCGTCCTCCGGCTGCGGCTCCGGCACCGCGGTGCGCTCCAGGCGCTGGCGGATCGCCGCGACGTTGAGCGCCAGGTCCTCGAGCGCCTCGACGGCGCGCGTGGCCAGGGCGAACGTGAGGTTCTCGCGCCGCTCCTCCGGGCTGGGCTCGCGGCGGCGCTCCTGCGTCGCCCGCGCCCACGGGTCGTCGCGCGCGTCGTCCCCGCCGCGCGGCTGGTCGAACAGCCCGCGCAGCATGCGCTGGGCCATCTCCAGGAACTCCTGGGGGTCGGGCCGGTCGCTGGGCATGTCGGCTCCTCTCGACGTACGGACGCCCAACGCCCGTACCCCGCCCCCGGTTCCGGCAGGCGTGGGGACCGTTCCGGAACGACGGGCCGGGGTGTCGGGCGCCACCCCGGCCCGGGCGCGCGGCGCCGGTACGCTGAGGGGTGTGCCTCGCGGTGACGGACGGCTGACGCACGCCCTCGACCCCTCTGCTCCCGGTCCCCAGGACGCCTGCGGCGTCTTCGGGGTCTGGGCGCCGGGGGAGGAGGTCGCGAAGCTGAGCTACTTCGGCCTGTACGCCCTCCAGCACCGCGGTCAGGAGGCAGCCGGCATCGCGGTCTCCGACGGTGCCTCGGTGGTGGTCTACAAGGACCTCGGCCTGGTCAGCCAGGTGTTCGACGAGTCGACGCTGGGCAGCCTGCGCGGCCACCTCGCCGTCGGCCACACCCGGTACTCGACGACCGGCTCCTCCACCTGGGAGAACGCCCAGCCGACGTTCCGGACCACCGACGCCGGGACCGGGCTGGCGCTGTGCCACAACGGCAACCTGGTGAACACCGCCGAGCTGGCCAGCCGCGCCGCCGACGCCGGCGTCCCCGGTGCGTTCAGCGCGAGCACCGACTCCGACCTGGTCACCTCGCTGATCGCCGCGCGGCCGGACATGAGCGTCGAGGCGGCGGCCATGGAGGTGCTGCCGCAGCTGCGCGGCGCGTTCAGCCTCACCTTCATGGACGAGGACACGCTCTACGCCGCCCGCGACCCGCAGGGCGTGCGCCCGCTGGTCCTCGGCCGGCTCGAGCGCGGGTGGGTCGTGGCGAGCGAGACCGCCGCGCTGGACATCGTCGGCGCCTCCGTCGTCCGCGAGGTCGAGCCCGGCGAGCTGCTGGCCATCGACGCGAACGGCCTGCGCAGCCAGCACTTCGCGCACAGCCAGCCCAAGGGCTGCGTGTTCGAGTACGTCTACCTCGCCCGGCCCGACACCACGATCGGCGGCCGCGGGGTGCACGCCGCCCGCGTCGAGATCGGCCGGAGGCTGGCGAAGGAGCACCCCGCCGACGCCGACCTGGTCATCCCGGTGCCGGAGTCGGGCACCCCGGCCGCGGTCGGCTACGCCGAGGCCAGCGGCATCCCCTACGGCCTGGGCCTGGTCAAGAACTCCTACGTCGGGCGCACCTTCATCCAGCCCTCGCAGACCATCCGGCAGCTGGGCATCCGGCTCAAGCTCAACCCGCTGCGCGACGTCATCCGGGGCAAGCGGCTGGTCGTCGTCGACGACTCGATCGTGCGCGGCAACACCCAGCGCGCGCTGATCCGGATGCTGCGCGAGGCCGGCGCGGTCGAGGTGCACGTGCGCATCTCGAGCCCCCCGGTGAAGTGGCCGTGCTTCTACGGCATCGACTTCGCCAGCCGCGCCGAGCTGATCGCCAACGGCCTCGACGTCGACGGCGTGCGGGCCTCGATCAACGCCGACTCACTCGCCTACGTCTCCGAGCAGGGGCTGATCGCGGCCACCGAGCAGCCGGCCAGCCGGCTGTGCACCGCCTGCTTCACCGGGGAGTACCCGATCCCGCTCGGCGACTCCGGGGTGCTGGGCAAGCACCTGCTCGAGGGCATCGGTCGCACGCCGATGCCGAAGATCTCCGACGCGGAGCGGGCGGTCAGCGGCTGGACGGGGCAGCAGGCCGGCAGCCCCTCGGTGCCGGGCGGCGCCGACGACGCGCTCCGCCGTCCGTGACCCAGCCGTCCGTGGGTGCCGGCGGGTTCACCTACGCGGCGTCCGGCGTCGACATCGACGCCGGGGAGCGGGCCGTCACGCTCATGCGGACGGCGGTCGAGCGCACGCGGCGGCCCGAGGTGGTCGGCGGCCTCGGCGGCTTCGCCGGGCTGTTCGCGCTGGACACCGCCCGGTACCGCCGGCCGCTGCTGGCGAGCTCCACCGACGGCGTCGGCACCAAGATCGCGCTCGCCCGCGCGCTGGACCGGCACGACACGGTCGGCATCGACCTGGTCGCGATGGTCGTCGACGACCTGGTGGCCTGCGGCGCCGAGCCGCTGTTCCTGCAGGACTACGTGGCCTGCGGGAAGGTCGTCCCCGAGCGCATCGCGGCGATCGTCACCGGCATCGCGGCCGGCTGCGAGCAGGCCGGCGCCTCGCTGGTGGGCGGGGAGACCGCCGAGCACGGCGACCTCATGGACGCCGACGAGTACGACCTGGCCGCCACCGCGGTGGGCGTGGTCGAGGCCGACGCGGTGCTGGGCCCCGAGCGGGTCCGCGACGGGGACGCCGTCGTCGCGATGGCCTCGAGCGGGTTCCACTCCAACGGCTACTCGCTGGTGCGCCGCGTGGTGTCGGCCGCCGGGCTGCACCTCGCCGCCACCCCGGCCGGGCTGGACCGCCCGCTGGGCGACGTGCTGCTCGAGCCCACCCGTATCTATGCGCTGGACTGCCTCGCGCTGGTGGCCGAGCTCGGCGTGGACGGCGTGCACGCCCTCGCGCACATCACGGGGGGCGGACTGGCCGGCAACACCGCGCGGGTGCTCCCCGAGGGCCTGCAGGCCGTGCTCGACCGCGGCACGTGGGCGCTGCCGGCGGCGGTGCACCTGCTCGAGGAGCACGGCGTGCCGCGGGCGGAGTCCGAGCGGGCGTTCAACTGCGGCGTCGGCATGGTCGCCGTCGTCGCGGCCGAGGCGGCCGACCGGGCGGTCGCGCTGCTCACCGCCCGCGGGGTGCCCGCGTGGGTGGCCGGCACGGTCGGCACCGGGGACGCGGGCGCGCGCCTGGTGGGCTCCTACCGCTGAGCGGGGCCCCGCGACGACCAGGTGACCTGATCCCGGCGCGTCCCACCCGACCGTGGGCGGTGCGGGAGGACGCGCTGCGGTGAGGGAGGACGCGCTGCGGTGCGGGAGGACGACGACCCCGACCGGTCGCGGACACGCCGCACCGCGCCGTCGTCCCCCGGGAGGGACGACGGCGCGGGATCAGGCAGGGACGCCTGCGCTCAGGCGCAGGTCAGCGACTGGCAGCCCAGTCGTCGTCGTCGTCCGCCCAGCGGTCGGTGTACTCGTCGTCGTCCCCGTCGTCGTCCTTGGCCGCCGGAGCGGTGTACGTCGACGGAGAACCGGCCAGCTCGCGCTGCAGCGCGGAGAGGTCGGTGTTGGGTGAGCTGTACTTGAGCTCACGGGCCACGCGTGTCTGCTTGGCCTTCGCTCGGCCGCGCCCCATCGGCTCGACCCCCTCATAACGGAGAACGGGAGCCCAGCTCGCGGGCTGGACGGCCCGCGTGGCGACCCCGACTGAGTGACTGTGTCTGGACTGAGCCTACGACACGGATGCACGGCGGGCACGGGTCCTCCCCCTCGCGGTCCCCCGACCGTGGCGAGGCCCACTGCCCGGAGCGCCCTCAGCGGGGGAGGCGGATGGTGGCCAGCCGCCCGACCGCGGCGATCCGCTGCTCGGCGAGCCGGTCGGCGGCCACGGCGGGGGAGATCCCCTCGGCCGCGGCCGTCTCGAACACCCGCAGCGCGGTGTCGAAGATGCCCGCCGCCTTGGCCTCGGCGCGCGCGAACGAGAAGCCGTGCCGCTCGTCCTCGACCTGGATCACGCCGCCGGCGTTGACCAGGTAGTCGGGGGCGTACAGGACGCCGCGGGCCACCAGCTTGTCGGCGATGGCCTCGTGGGCGAGCTGGTTGTTCGCCCCGCCGCAGACCACCTCGGCCTGCAGCACGTCGACGGTGTCGTCGTCGAGCGCGCCGCCGAGGGCGCACGGCGCGTAGACGTCGGCCGGCGTGCGCACCAGCGTCGCGGTGTCGGTCGCGGCGTCGACGCCGGGGTGGCGGGCCAGCACGCGCTCGACGGCGGCCTGGTCGACGTCGGTGACCACCACGTCGGCGCCGTCGGCCACCAGCCGGTCGACCAGCCAGCTGCCCACCTTGCCCACCCCGGCGACGGCCACCGTCCGCCCGGCCAGCGTGGGGGAGCCCCAGCGGTGCTGCGCGGCCGCCCGCATGCCCTGGAACACGCCGAAGGCGGTGAGCACCGAGGAGTCGCCGCACCCGCCGAGCACCTCGGAGCGGCCGTGGGCGAAGCGGGTCTCGCGGGCGACGAGGTCGAGGTCGGCGTTGGTGGTGCCCACGTCGCAGGCGGTGAGGTAGCGCCCGCCCAGCGACTCGACGAAGCGGCCGTAGGCCCGCAGCAGCGGCTCGGTCTTGTCGGTGCGCGGGTCGCCGATGACGACGGCCTTGCCGCCGCCGAGGTCGAGCCCGGCGAGGCTGTTCTTGTACGACATCGCGCGGGCCAGCCGCAGCGCGTCGGCGACCGCGTCGTCCTCACTGGGGTAGGGGTGGAACCGAGTGCCGCCGAGGGCGGGACCGAGGGCCGTGGAGTGGACGGCGATCACCGCCCGCAGCCCCGACGCGGGGTCGGAGCAGAAGACGACCTGTTCGGCACCGGCTGCGAAGACGTCCACCACGGTCTCCGAGCCTAGACACGCGCGGGGGACGACCGTGACGCGGGAAACACCGGCGGAGCCCTCAAGGTCCTCCGTCGGGGTGACGACAAGAGATGTGACGGATGGGGGACCCGGGTCACGGAGTGACGACGGTGGCGCGTGTTGCCCCAGGGACGTCCCGTCCCCGGTGCGATGCTGCGCCGGTCCCCGCCACCCCTCTTCCCCAGGGAGCGATCCATGTCGCAGGGCCGATCCGGCCGGCGCACGCCCGGCTCCGCCACCGCGGCCCGCGCGCGCCGTGGCGCACTCGCCGGCCTGCTCGCGGGTGCCCTGCTGGTGGGTGGCGCCGGTCCGGCGCTCGCCGCTCCCGCGCCTCCGGTCAACCCGAGCGACGAGCAGATCGCCGACGCGCAGGGCGCGCAGGACGCCGCCGCCGCGGAGGTCGGCCGGCTGCAGGCCGAGCTCGCCGTCGCCCAGACCGAGCTCGAGCGCCTCGCCCTGCAGGCCGAGGCCGCCGGCACCGCCTACCTGGCCGCCGAGGAGGCCCTGACGCTGGCCCAGGCCGCCGCCGAGCAGGCCGCCGCCGACCTCGAGGCCGCCACCGGCGCCGTCGACGCCGCGCTCGGCCGCATCGCCGGCTTCGCCCGCGACAGCTACGTCAACGGCGCCACCCTGACCACCGCGGCCGCGCTGCTGGACTCCGCCGGTCCCGGCGAGCTGGTGCAGCGGGCGGCGATGCTCGACTACGTCGCCTCCACGCAGGTCGACGTCCTCGACCAGCTCGAGGTCGCCCGGGTGCAGCAGGCCAACGCCGAGTCCGCCGCCCGGGTCACCCGCGACGAGATGGCCGCCGCCGAGGAGCAGGCCGCCGCCGCCAAGGAGGCCGCCGACGAGCAGGTGGCCGCGCAGGAGAGCGCCGTCCAGGCGGCCACCGCGCACAAGGCCGACCTCGACGCCCAGCTGCAGGCCGCCCAGATCCAGCTGCTCGAGCTGCAGGGCGCCCGCGACGCCTACCAGGAGTGGCAGCGGCAGAAGGCCGCCGAGGAGGCCGCCGCCGCCGCGGCCGCCGCCCGCGCCGCCGAGGAGGCCGCCGCCGCCGCGGCCGCCGCCCGCGCCGCTGCCGCGAGCGCGTCCTCGTCCGCCTCCTCCTCGTCCGCCTCGTCCTCCTCGTCGGAGGACTCCGGGTCCGCCGAGGCGGCGAGCGCCGGCGGCTACGGCTACGTCAAGCCCACCTCTGGCCGTACGTCGAGCTGCTACGGCTTCCGCTGGGGCACCCTGCACGGCGGCGTCGACATCGCCGCCCCCATCGGGACGCCGATCTACGCGGCCACCTCGGGCACCGTCGTCCGCACCGGCCCGGCCACCGGCTTCGGCCTGGCGGTCTACATCCGCGGCAACGACGGCGCGATCACCGTCTACGGGCACGTCAACACCGAGTACGTCGACACGGGTGAGCGGGTCGACGCCGGCGAGCTGATCGCCGAGGTCGGCAACCGTGGCCAGTCCACCGGCCCGCACCTGCACTTCGAGGTGCACCCGTCGGGGTCCATGTACGGCGGCCAGGTCGACCCGGTGCCGTGGCTGCGCGCCCGCGGCGTGAGCATCAGCGGCTGCTAGGCAGCCGGACGGCGAGGGCGCGGCCCGCCACCCCCGGGAGGGGTGGCGGGCCGCCGTCGTCAGCTGGTGGGGGCGGCCGAGCCGCAGTTCTCCTCGTCGAACTGCTGGACGGCGGTGCCGTCGGGGCCGCCGGCGACCGCGAGGAACTCCTGCACCGCGGCCTGCAGCTGCTGCTGGCCCTCCGGGGTGGTGCCGTCCACGGAGTTGGCGGTGTCGGAGAACTTCTGGACGGCGTCCCCGACGACCTGCCAGGAGCTCGCGATCTCGGCCGGCGGCTGGACGGCGTCGAAGGCGCCCGCGGCCTGCTGGAGCAGGCCGGGCAGCTCCTCCGGGGTGGCTGCGCCCAGCTGGTTGCCGAGCTCCTCGAACTCGGCGGACTGGGCGCAGAACTGGGCGACGGCGGGGTCGTCGCTGGCCGAGCCGCTGCTCGCGCCGGTGGACGACGCCGCGCTCGAGCTGGTCTCGGCGCTGGTGACCTCCGCGGACTCCTCGGCCTGCGACCCCTCGCCGCCGCCCCCGCAGGAGCCGGCGGTGAGCAGCAGGGCGCCGACCGCGGCGACCAGCACGGGACGGGACCGGGACCACACGGAGCGCATGGCGCCGAGGCTAGCCGTCCTCGTGCACCCCGGCCCGGGGCCGGGACGGCGCCGGGCGGGTCAGGCGCCCGGGCAGTTGGCGTTCAGGTACTCCTCGACGCTGGTGCCCGACGGTCCCTGGAAGGCCGTGATGAACTCCTGGCCGCGCTGCTGGAACTGCTGCTGCCCGTCCGGGGTGGCGAGGTCGACGCTGCCGGCCGTGTCGGCCCACGTCCGCAGCGCACCGCCGAGGACGTCCCAGTCGGAGGCGATCTCCTGCGGCGGCGTGGCCGACTCGAAGTCGGTGGCCGCCTGCTGCAGCACGGGGACGACCTCCTCCGGGGTGGTGCTCGACTGGGCGGTGCTGATCGTCGTCGCGAACTGCTCGGCCGCGGTGCAGAACTCGGCGACGGCGGGGTCGTCGCTGGGCGAGCCGCTGCTCGCGCCGGTGGACGACGCCGCGCTCGAGCTGGTCTCGGCGCTGGTGACCTCCGCGGACTCCTCGGCCTGCGACCCCTCGCCGCCGCCCCCGCAGGAGCCGGCGGTGAGGAGCAGGGCGCCGGCCACGGCGACGAGCACGGGACGGGACCGGGACAGCACGGAGCGCATGCGGGGAGGCTAACCGCCGGGCGGGCGGCCCGCCCCGGCGCGCGGCTACGGTGCCGGGTGTGCACGCCCCGGTCGACCCGCGCACCAGCTGGGCCCTGCCCGCCCCCGGCGAGATGACGCGGACGGCGGAGCTCGAGCCGCTGGTCACGCGGGTGCTCGCGCCCAACCCGTCGGGGATGACCCTCGACGGGACCAACACCTACGTCGTCGGTGCACCGGGCAGTGGGCAGGCGGTCCTGGTCGACCCCGGGCCCGACGACCCCGCCCACCTGGCCGCGGTCGAGCAGGCACTGGCCGCCCGCGGCGCGCGCTGCGTCGCCGTCCTGGTCACCCACCACCACGGCGACCACGCCGAGGCCGCGCGGCCCTGGGGCGCCCGCTTCGGCGCACCGGTCGGGGCCGCCGACGCCGCGGTGGCCGGGCCGGGCGGGCGGCTGCTCGAGCCGGGAGAGCAGCTGCGGCTGGCCGGCACCGTGCTGGGCGTCGTCCCCACGCCCGGGCACACCCACGACCACCTCGCCTTCCGGCTGGAGTCCGGCGCGGTGCTCGTCGGCGACCACGTGCTGGGCCGCGGCACCTCGGTGGTCACCCACCCCGAGGGCGACGTGGTCGCCTACCTCGAGTCGCTGCGCCGGGTGCACGACCTGGGCCCGAGCGCGCTGTACTGCGGGCACGGCCCGGAGCTGACCGAGGACCCGACCGCCGTCCTCGACTTCTACCTCGCCCACCGCGCCTTCCGGGAGGCGCAGCTGCTCGCGGCGATGGTCCGCGGCGCCCGCACCGTCGACGACCTGGTGGCCGACGTCTACGCGGCGGTGCCGCAGGACCTGTGGCCGGCCGCCGCCCAGTCCACCCGCGCCACGCTGGCCAAGCTCGCCACCGAGGGGCACGTCCTGCTGGACGGCGACCGGGTCGCGCTGCCGTGAGAGCGCCGTGACGGAGGTGCCGGTCGTCCGGGCCGCCGACGGCGAGCGCGACCAGCGGCGGGCCGCGGCGGCGCTGCGGGCGGCCGGGCTGCGGGCCGGAGACCGGCTGCTGGTCTCGGCGGCGTCCTCCCCGGCGCTGCTCGCCGTCGTGCTGGGGGCGCTGCGCACCGGCGTGGTGCCCGTCGTCCTCGACCCGGCGCTGCCGGCGGCCGAGCGGGCGGCCCTGGCCGAGGACGCCGACCCGGCGCTCGACGTCGGCGCCGACCCCGCCCGGCTGCTGGCCGCCGACGAGCAGGCCGACCTCGCCGACGTGCCGCTGGCCCGGCCGATGCACTACACGTCGGGCACCACCGGCCGGCGCAAGGGCGTGTGGTCGGGCGTGCTGGCCGAGGACGACGCCCGGGCGCTGGCCGCCGAGGAGATCGCGCTGTGGGGCTTCGGGCCGGCCGACCGGCACCTGGTCCTGTCCCCGCTGCACCACTCGGCGCCGCTGCGCTTCGCCGTCCACACGCTGCTCGCCGGCGGGGAGGTGCTGCTGCCCGGCCCGTTCGACACCGCCCGCGCCGCCGGGGTGATCGGCGCGGCGCGGCCGACGACGACGTTCTGCGTGCCCACCCACCTGCAGCGGCTGCTGGCGCACGGCGGCGTCGACTGGTCGTCGTTCCGCCGGCTGGTGCACGCCGGCGCCCCCTGCCCCGAGCCGCTCAAGCGGGCGGTGCTCGCCGTGGCGCCGGAGGGCAGCGTGTGGGAGTTCTACGGCTCCACCGAGGCGCAGTTCACCGTCTGCTCGCCGGAGGACTGGCTGGCGCACCCCGGCTCGGTCGGCCGGGCCCGCCCGGGGCGGCGGCTGGAGACCGACGCGGGCGGGCAGCTGTGGTGCGCGGTGCCGCGGTGGGCGCGCTTCGAGTACTGGCGCGCGCCGGAGAGGACCGCGGCCGCCCGGCGCGGCGACCGGGTCACGGTGGGCGACCTCGGCCGGGTGGACGACGACGGCACGGTCTGGCTCGACGGCCGGCGCGAGGACCTGGTCATCTCCGGCGGGGTGAACGTCTACCCGGCCGAGGTCGAGGCCGTGCTCGACGCGCACCCCGGCGTGGTGGAGAGCGCGGTGGTCGGCGTCCCCGACGACGAGTGGGGGCAGCGGGTGGTCGCGGCCTACGTCGGCGACGCCGACCCCGCGGAGCTCGCCGCCTGGGCCCGCGAGCGCCTGTCGCCGGCGAAGCGGCCCAAGAGCCTGCACGCGGTCGGCGAGCTGCCGCGCACCTCCACCGGCAAGGTGCGCCGGCTGGACCTGCCGGGGGCGCTGGGGCTGTGACCGCCGGCTGGGACGTCGTCGTGGTGGGCGCCGGGTCCTCCGGCTGCGCGCTGGCCGCCCGCCTGGCCGACGCCGGCCGCCGCGTGCTGCTGCTCGAGGCCGGCCCCGACCACCCCCGGCCCGCCGACTTCCCGCCCGACCTGCGCGACGCTGCCACCCTGGGCGCCACCGTGCCCGGGCACCCGGCCAACTGGTCCTTCACCAGCGAGCTCGTCCCGGGCAGCCGGGTGCCGCTGCCGCGCGGCCGCGGGGTGGGCGGGTCCAGCGCCGTCAACGGCGGCTACTTCGTCCGCGCCACCCCCGCCGACCACGCCGGCTGGGCCGCGGCGGGCAACGACCGGTGGAGCCTCGCGGCCACCCTGCCCGCCTGGTGCCGGCTCGAGGCCGACCAGCAGTACGGCGGCCGGCCCGGGCACGGCGCCGACGGGCCGCTCCCCGTCAGCCGCCCGACCGCCGGCTCGCCGCTGACCGACGCCCTCGCCGCCGCCGCGGCCGAGCTCGGCGTCCCCGACGAGCCGGACAAGAACGCCGGCGGCCCGCCCGGCTGGGGGCCGGTGCCGTTCACCGTGCGGGACGGCGTGCGGGTCAACACCGCGATGGCCTACCTCTCGCCGCGGCGCGGGCACCCCGGCCTCACCGTGCGCGGCGGCGTGCGGGTGCGGCGCGTGCTGGTGCAGCGGGGCCGGGCCGTGGGCGTGGACACCGACGCCGGGCGCCTGCCCGCCGACGAGGTGGTACTGGCCGCGGGCGCGATCGGCTCGCCGCACCTGCTGCTGCTGTCGGGCATCGGCCCCGCCGGGGCGCTGCGCGCGCACGGGCTGGACGTCGTCGTCGACGCGCCGGGCGTGGGCGCCGGCCTGTCCGACCACCCGCTGGTCTACCTGCCCTGGACGCCGGTCCCCGGCCTGCCCGACGGCGACTGGCCGCTGCCGCTGCACAGCGCGCTGCACGCCACCTCGGCGGGCTCCCCGGTGCCCGGCGACCTCGAGGTGCTGCCCTGGCTGCGGCCGTGGGGGCGGGTGGTCCCCGGCGGCGGCGGGGACGACGAGACGCTGTCGCTGGCCGCCGGCCTGCACCGTGAGGAGAGCCGGGGGGAGCTCACCCTCGCCGCCGCCGACCCGGCCGTCCCGCCGCAGGTCCGGCACGGTTACCTGGCGGCCGCGGCCGACCGGCGGCGGCTGCGCGAGGCCGTCCGGCTGGCCGCCGCCGTGCTGCGCACGCGAGCGATGGCGCCGCTGGTGGCCGGCCGCGGCGGCCCCGCCGACGACGTGCTGGCCGACGACCGGGCGCTCGACGCCTGGGTGGCCGCGCACCTGGCCACGGCCCAGCACACGGCCGGCAGCGCCCGGATGGGCCCCGACGGCGACCCGGACGCGGTGCTCGACCAGCACCTGCGGGTGCGCGGCGTCGGCGGCCTGCGGGTGGCCGACCTGTCCGCGCTGCCCGAGGTGCCCACCCGCGGACCTGCCGCGACCGCGGTGATGGTGGGCGAGCGCGCCGCGGAGCTCATGGCCTGACCCGCGACCGGCCAACTCCGCGGAAGTGCGCCAGGCAACTCCGCGAAAGTGCGCCGGGCAACTCCGCGGAAGTGCACGGAGGACGGGTGACCCCCTCGTGGCCTGCGTCACAGGCAGGTTAACGTCTGCCGTCCGTGTTGCAGCCGCCCGATCCAGGAGGTCACCGCCCGTGCCGCAGGTCCAGACCGTCCGAGGCCCCGTCGACACCGCCGAGCTCGGCCCGACGCTCATGCACGAGCACGTGTTCGTGCTCACCGCCGACGTGCAGCAGAACTACCCCGGGGAGTGGGGCAGCGAGGACGACCGCGTCGCCGACGCGGTCGAGAAGCTGAGGAAGCTCGCCGCGACCGGCGTGCGTACCATCGTCGACCCGACCGTGATCGGCCTCGGCCGCTACATCCCGCGGATCCAGCGGATCGCCGAGCAGGTGGACCTCAACATCGTCGTCGCCACCGGCTGCTACACCTACGACGACGTCCCGTTCTTCTTCCACCACCGCGGCCCCGCCCTCAACGCGGCCGTCGGCGCCGAGGTCCCCGACCCGATGGTCGACATGTTCGTCGGCGACATCCGGGACGGGATCGCGGGCACGGGGGTGCGGGCGGCCTTCCTCAAGTGCGCCATCGACCACCAGGGCCTGACCCCCGGCGTGGAGCGGGTCATGCGCGCCGTCGCCCAGGCGCACCGCGCCACCGGCGCCCCGATCACCGTGCACACCCACCCGGGCAGCCGCACCGGGCTCGAGGTGCACAAGGTGATGGCGGACGAGGGCGTCGACCCGGGCCGCGTCGTCCTCGGGCACAGCGGGGACACCACCGACGCCGACCACCTCACCGAGCTCGCCGAGGCCGGCTTCGTGCTCGGCATGGACCGCTTCGGCATCAACCTGGACACGACGTTCGAGGCGCGGGCCGACATCGTGGTGGAGATGTGCCGCCGGGGCTTCGCCGGCCAGATGGTGCTCTCGCAGGACGCCTCCTGCTACATCGACTGGCTGGCCCCGGGCGTGATGGACCTGCTGCCGCAGTGGCACTACACGCACATCCACGAGGACGTGCTGCCCTACCTGCGCGAGCAGGGGGTGACCGAGGAGCAGATCACCACGATGCTGGTCGACAACCCGCGCCGGTACTTCGAGAACGTCGGGACGTACTGATGGCCCTCCACCCGTTCGACGAGAGCGGTGTCGAGCGCGACGCCGCCGGGGTCAAGCACTACACCGACCTGCCCGACTCCGTGGTCGCGATGCTGCGCACCTCGGTGGAGCGCGACCCCGGCGGCGAGGCCGTCGTCGAGCTGGACGGGCCGCGGCTGACCTTCCGGCAGCTGTGGGACGCCGCCGCCCGGGTGTCGGGCGGGCTGCGCGCGGCGGGCGTGCACCGCGGCGACCGGGTGGCGATCCGGCTGGGCAACGGCGCCGACTGGGTGCTCGCCTTCTTCGGGACCCTGATGGCCGGCGCGGTCGCGGTGCCGGTGAACACCCGCTTCACCGACGCCGAGGCGCAGTACGTGGTCGACGACAGCGGCGCGACGGTGGTGCTCGCGCCCGGCGACCCCCTGCCGGACGGCGAGCCACACGTCGAGGACGGCCTGCAGCGCTCCGACCTCGCGGCGGTCTTCTACACCTCGGGGACGACGGGCTTCCCCAAGGGCGCGATGACCAGCCACGAGAACTTCCTGAGCAACACCGAGACCGCCCGCCGGGTGGTCGGCCTCGCCGGCCACGACCCGTCGCTGCGCAACCTCGTCAGCGTGCCGCTGTTCCACGTCACCGGCTGCAACAGCCAGCTGCTGGTGGCGCTGCAGGGCGGCGCGGCCGCGGTGGTCATGCCGGCCTTCGAGGTCGGGCGGTTCCTGCGGGCGATCCCCGAGGAGCGGATCGCCGTCGTCACCTCCGTGCCGGCGGTGTTCTGGCTGGCGATCAGCCAGGCCGGCTTCGCCGACGTCGACGTCAGCGGCGTCCGGTTCGCCACCTACGGCGGGGCGCCCATCGCCCCCGACCTCGTGCAGCGGATCAAGGCGTCCTTCCCGTCGGCACGGGTGGGCAACGGCTTCGGCCTGTCGGAGACCTCGTCGATCTCGACGTTCCTGCCGCACGAGTACGCCGGCACGCACGCCGACTCGGTGGGCTTCCCGGCGCCCGTGGTCGACCTGCAGGTGGCCGACCCCGACCCGGAGACCGGGGTGGGGGAGCTGCTCATCCGCGGGGCGAACGTCGTCCAGGGGTACTGGGACAAGCCCGAGGCGACGGCGGAGACGTTCGTCGACGGCTGGCTGCACACCGGCGACCTCGCGCGCATCGACGACGAGGGCTTCACCTACGTCGTCGACCGGGCCAAGGACATGATCAACCGCGGTGGCGAGAACGTGTACTGCGTGGAGGTGGAGAACGCGCTGGCCGGCGCGCCGGGGGTGTTCGAGGTCGCCGTGGTCGGGGTGCCCGACCCGGTGATGGGCGAGAAGGTGGGCGCCGTCCTCGTGCCGCTGCCGGGCACCGAGCTCGACGTCGACGCCGTGCTGGGCCACGCCCGGGCGCACCTGGCCGACTTCAAGGTGCCGCAGTACGTGTCGGTGCGGCCGGCGGTGCTGCCCCGCAACCCCGGGGGCAAGGTGCTCAAGCCGGTGCTGCGCTCGGAGACCGAGTGGGGGCAGCCGCTGCGCTGAGCGGCGGGGACCGGGCTGTCCCGGCGGCGCGCTGCCCGCAGCCGCCGGGACGCCGGTGTCCGGGGCGGTCAGACCGCGCGCATCTCCTCGGTGGAGGTGCCGGTCAGCGGAGACCACGCGTCGGGGTGCCTGCGGCCGGCGTCGGCGCGCCAGTCGGCGGC
This sequence comes from Geodermatophilus tzadiensis, assembly GCF_003002915.1. Taxonomy (GTDB): domain Bacteria; phylum Actinomycetota; class Actinomycetes; order Mycobacteriales; family Geodermatophilaceae; genus Geodermatophilus; species Geodermatophilus tzadiensis. Next base: position 14,208 of record NZ_PVTG01000024.1, read on the forward strand.
CCGGTTGCCCGGGCGGGTGGCGGGCCGGGCGCTCAGCGACACGATCAGGGCGAGCAGGACCACGAGTCCGACCAGGACCCCGCCGATGACCAATAGCGTCGTGAGCACCTCATCACGGTAGGTAGTGGAACGGTCCGTTCCCCAGGGCAGAAGACGACGGACATCGCGGCCGACACGGGCAGGTGTCGCCCGTTGACGGCGCGTCGCGCGCTGTCCTCGTCGGCGCGAGGGAACGGCGCCCCCGTGGGCCGGTGCGGTGACCACGCGCACGCTGCGGCCCGGGTGCGGCCGCCGCCGTCCGGGTAGGGGGCGGTCCCCGGGTGCGGACGGACCCGTGCCGCGAGGAGGACGCCGTGCAGGACGCAGCGAGGCTGGCCGGCCGGCTGGCGGCGGTGCCGCTGGGCACCCTGGCCCGGCGGCGGCAGGGCAAGCCGATGCACCCGCGGGGCGCCGTCCTCGACGCCGTCCTCGAGCGGTCCGGTGGACCCGACTGGGGCGTGCGCTGGCTGGCCGGGCCGGGCCACGAGCCGGCCGTCGTCCGGCTGTCCCGGGGCGCGGGTCTGCCCGTGCCGCTGCCCGACGTCCTCGGCCTGGCCGTGCGGCTGCCGGCCGGCGACCGGCCGGTGGACCTCCTGCTGTCGACGGCGGGCAGGGGGCGCTGGACCCGCTTCCTGCCGGTGCCGCGCGTCGACGCCGCGACCACGTACGGCTCGATCATGGGCTACCGCTCGGTGGCCGGGACGCTGCGGCTGGCCGCGGTCCCCGACGGCCCGCGGCGGGTGCCCTCCGACCCCGGGCCGATCGCGGAGCGGGCGCCCGGGACGGTGTTCCGGCTGCTCGTCGCCCGGGGCGCGGGGGACTGGGTGCCCTTCGCGCGGCTCACCCTCGGCGACCCGGTGGACGGGCTCGACCCCGACGTGCGCTTCGACGCCGTCCGCAACCCGCCGCCGGGACTGCTCGCCGACGGCCCGATGGCCCGTCTTCGGGCGCCCGCGTACGCCGCCGCGCGCGAGGGCCGCAGCGCCTGAACCCTCCGGGCGACCTCGGGCCACCCGGTGGGGCCACAGACGGTTGTGTGGCACCGGGTCGGGGTATCGGAACCCACGGAGTCCATCGAGGAGCACCGCCCTGCTGTCGCAGTGCTCGACCGCAGGAGGAGTGCTCGCGCGCGTGGTCCCCGCACTTCCGTCGTCGCCACGGGTCCGCGTCGCGACGGTGCCGCACGCCGACCCCTACGTCGACGCGGTGCTGCCGCCGGACGCGGTCCGTGTCGGGCCGGCGCACGACCCGAGCCCGTGGCTGGACCCGGCCTACCTGACCGCGCACGCCGCCCGGGTCGACGTCGTCCACGTGCACAGCGGTTTCGGCCACCTGCCCGAGGACGAGGTCGTCTGCTGGACCGAGGCGGTGCGGCGCACCGGCACCCCGCTCGTGGTGACCGTGCACCAGCTGCGCGACCCCGGCCGGCCGGGCCGGCGGCGCCACGACGCGCACCTGGCCGCGCTGATGGCCACCGCCGAGGTCGTCCTCACCCTCACGCCCGGGGCCGCCGACGAGATCGCCGAGCGCTTCGGGCGGACGGCCATCGTGGTCGCCCACCCGTCGGTGGCGCGGGCCGACCCCGACGGCGGCGCCGAGCGCGGCCTGGTCGGGCTGGCGCTGGGGACCGCCGGGGCGGCGCGGCCCGACCGGGCGGCCCTCGTCCGCGCGGCGCTGTCGGGCGCGGTGTCCGGCGGCGGGCGGCTGCGGGTGTACGTCGAGCCCGGGGAGCACCTGCCCCCCGACCCCGACCTGGCGATCGCCGAGGGTCTCGAGGTGGTGACCCGCGACCCGGCGCGCTGGGACCGGCAGCTGCAGGAGCTGCACGTCGCGGTGCTGCCCGAGCGGTGCGGCACGCACTCGCGCGACCTGGAGGTCTGCCGCGACGTCGGCACCCGGGTGGTGGCGCCCAGTTGCGGCTGGTTCGCCGACCAGTGGTCCGACGTCGTCGTGTACGGCGACGACGAGGAGTGCGGACTCGACCCGGTGTCGCTCACCGCGGCGGTGGGTGCGGCGCTGACCCGGCCGATGCCGCGGCCGGCCGACCGCGCGTGGCGGGCCGGGCAGCTCGCGGCGGTGCGGGCGGTGCACGCCCAGGTCTACGAGCAGGTGGTGGCCGACCGGGTGGTCGGCGTCTAGGCCGTCCCGTCGTGGACGGCGTCGACCACCCACAGGCCGGGCAACACCTCGCGCTCACCGGTCTCCCGGAAGCCGGCCCCCGCGTACAGCCGGCGGGCGGGGGTGTTGTCGCGGCCGGTGGAGACGGTGACCGGGGACCCGGCGGCCTCGGCCAGGACGGCGGCCACCAGCGCCCGGCCGGTGCCGCGGCGGGCGGAGGCCGGGTCGACCACCAGCCGGTCGACGTCGAGCCCGTCCGCCGTGGCCCGCCACGCGATCGCCCCGCTGAGGGCACCGTCGTCGCCGGCGACCAGCCACCGGAGGCCGGCGGCGCGGAGCGCGGCGAGGTCCTCGTGCAGGGCGGGGATGCGGTCGTCGCCGATGAGCCGTGCCTCGACGGCGTAGGCGGCGCGCTGGAGGGCGAGGAGCCGGACGGCGAGGGCCTCGTCGGCGGCCGGGTCGCGGCGGTGCAGCGCCACCGGGCACCGTCCGGGGGAGGGAGTGTGTGGGCAGGGGCGGGGTCGAACCGCCGACCTCTCGCTTTTCAGGCGAGCGCTCGTACCGACTGAGCTACCTGCCCCTCCCGGTGCCGGGCACCGGGTGAGCGACCCTGACGGGACTCGAACCCGCGACCTCCGCCGTGACAGGGCGGCGCGCTAACCAACTGCGCTACAGGGCCTTGCTGTGGTCGTGCTGTGTCGTGCTGGTGGTGCGTGCCCCCAACGGGGTTCGAACCCGTGCTACCGCCTTGAAAGGGCGGCGTCCTGGACCGCTAGACGATGGGGGCTCGTGCTCGCCGGGGGCAGGGAGGACTCTACACGGCACCCGGCGGCGTCCTCGCACCCCCTCCTCCCTCCGGGGCGTGCGCCTCCCCGGTGCCCGGGGGACGCCGCGACACGGTCGCCGGGTGCCCGGCCCGGGGCGGGGCGGCTGCGACGCTGTCGCGGTGAACCGCCGCACCTCCCTCCCCGCCGCCGTCCTCGCGGCAGCGGTCCTGCTCACCGGGTGCGCCCAGCAGCAGGCCGCCACCGCCTCGTCGTCGAACCCCGCGTCCTCGTCGCCGGAGTCCGCGTCGTCCTCGTCGGCGAGCGCCTCCTCGACCTCCTCGGCACCGACCGGCAGCGCTCCCGCGGAGGGCGCGGCCCTCCCCGCGGACACCGAGCCCGACAGCGCCGAGGCGTCCGCCGACGCCCGGGTCACGGTCACCGACATCCGCACCGGCCGCCACGACGGCTTCGACCGGGTGGTCCTCGAGGTCGAGGGCGCCGGGACCCCGGGCTGGGACGTGCGCTACGTCGACGCGGCGTCGTCCCAGGGCAGCGGCGACCCGGTCGAGGTCGCCGGGGACGCCGTCCTGCAGGTCACGGTCACCGGCGCCGGCTACCCGTACGACACCGGCGCCGAGGAGTACGCGGGTGCCGACCCGCTGCCCGGCGAGGGCACCAGGACGGTCACCGAGGTCGCCTTCGACGCGACCTACGAGGGGACGACGGTCGCGTTCATCGGCACGAGCTCGCAGGCGCCGTTCCGGGTCTACCTGCTCGAGGACCCCTCCCGGCTGGTCGTCGAGGTGGCCGACCAGGCCTGAGGTCGATGAGGAGGTGGAACGGCCCCGCTGCAGGGGCCCGCCGCGAGCGGAGCGAGTGGTGGGGGGCAGCGGGGTCCTTCCTCAGTTGAGTGTGGCCCGCAGCTCGACGGAGTCGCCGCTCACGCTCGTGCACTCCAGGGCCAGCGGCCCGGCGGCGACGCTCTCGCCCTCCCCGCAGGACACGCTCGCGCCGCCCACGCTGATGGTCGCCCGGCCGTCCTGCACGCCGCCGAGGGTCACCGTGGTGCCGAGGACCTCCACCTCGGAGCCCTGCCCGTCGAGGGAGACGGTGCAGGAGGAGGTGGTGCAGGAGAAGTTGTCCGAGGTGAACGAGCAGCCGGCCAGCGGCGCCAGGGCGATCCCCCCGGCCAGCAGGCCGGCGGTCAGGCGGGCGGTGCGCGTCGTGGGGACCATGGCCGCGAGCGTAGGCCGCGGGGTTCAGCCGGTCGGGGAGGCCGGGACGTCCGTGCCGCCGTCCGTGCCGCCGTCCGTGCCGCCGTCCGTGCCGCCCTCGGTGCTGCCGTCGGTCGCGGCCTCTTCGGGGACGACGGTGCGCACGATCGTCGCCTCCGTCTCGCCGAGCCCGCCCAGCGTGATGTCGTCGTAGGCCACCAGCGCGCCGTCGTCCGGGTCGAGGTAGAGCACCGTGCAGGTCAGCGGCTCGGGGTACTCGCCCTGCAGCGCCCGGAGGCCGGCGCCGCCGGTGGAGCCCTGCACCATGAGCAGCGTCCCGCCGTCGAGGGTCTCCACCTCGCGGTCGTGCGTGTGCCCGGCGAGCACCAGCGGCACGACGCCGTCCAGCGGCGGGGCCTGCTCCGGGTCGTGCACCATCGCGATCGCCGGCGGCGCGGGCTGCTCCTCGGCGAGCTCGGCGAGGTCCTCACCGGTCTGCTCGAGCGACTCGGTGTCGCCGGAGGCGTCCTGGTCGGGGGTGAAGCGGGGGTCGCGGGCGCCCACGACGGTCAGTCCGGCGACGGTCGTGGCGGAGTCGTCGAGCACCGTGGCGTTGGGCTGGGCGGCCACCAGGCCGGCGGTGATCGCCGAGTCGTGGTTGCCGCGGATGAAGACGTAGGGCACGCCGAGCTGCCCGATCGAGGAGATGAGCTGGTTCTCCGGCTCGCTGCCCCAGTCGGTGATGTCGCCGGTGTCGAGCACGGCGTCGACGCCGAACTGGTCGGCCACCTGGCGGACGAGGTCGAAGCCGGCCGGGTTGAGGTGCAGGTCGGAGACGTGGAGCAAGGCGACGGTGTCGGTCGGGCCGCCGGGCGCCGGCAGGGCCGACAGGGTCGAGTAGAGCGTGCCCACGTTGGCGACCAGGTCCTCCAGCGAGGCCCGGTAGGCGCTGAAACGGGCCACGATGTCCTCGGCACTGCCGATGAGGCTGGTCGCGTTGACCAGCAGCCCGGTGTAGGTGGGCTGGGAGAGCGCCTCGGGCCGCCAGGTGGCCGCACCCAGCCCGGCGGTGCCGGCCAGCAGCAGCACCGACGCGCCGGCGGCGACGAGCGGCTCCCGTCGCCGGCGGAAGACGAGCAGCGAGGTCAGGACGGCGCCGCCGACGCCGGCCGCGGCCGTCCTCCAGGCCAGCCGGACGACGCCGTCGCGCAGGTCGTCGCTCACCTGGTCGACCAGGCCGTCGAGCCGCACGGGGTCGGCGACCAGCGCCTGGATGCGGGCCTCGTCCACCCGGCGCAGCTGGACGTCGAGGCCCAGCGGCCCGTCGTAGGCGTCGACGGCGAGCGAGCCGAGCGGCGGGACCTCGACCGTGGCGCCGCCGCCGGTGGGGGTGAGGGCGAGGGAGGCGTCGAAGGGCCCGATCGGCGCATCGACCCGGCCGAGCAGGAGGATGCCGACCAGTGCGCCTCCGAGCACGACGAGCAGGCGGAAGGCCCAGCGGCCGCCGACGCGGGCCCACCGGCGCGCGCGGCCGGGGACCGGGGACGGCGACGGCTCGCTCACCGCACCGAGGCTAGTGACCGGCCCGTCCCGGCGATCCGGCTCACCCCGCACGTCGTCCTACCGCACCGCAGCGCGTCCCACCCGACCGTGCACCGTCGGGTAGGACGCGCGGGGATCAGGTCACCTGATCGTGGCGCGGCACGCGCAAAGGCGTCAGGCGGCGAGCTTCGCGGAGACCTCGGCCAGCCTGCGGCCCTGGTAGCGGGCGGCGGCCAGCTCGGCCTCGGTGGCGGTCGCCGACTTGCCGCCCGAGGCGTTCGAGGTGCCGTAGGGGTTGCCGCCGGCCTCGAACAGCAGCGGGTCGGTGTAGCCGGGCGGGACGATGACGGCACCGAAGTGCGAGAAGATGTTGAAGAACGTGAGGACGGTCGTCTCGTTGCCGCCGTGGACGTTCTGCGCGCTGGTGAAGGCGGTGGCGCCCTTGTTCGCGAGCTTGCCGGTGAACCACAGGCCGCCGAGGGTGTCGATGAACTGCTTCATCTGCGCGGCCGGGGTGCCGAAGCGGGTGGGCGAGCCCAGGGCGTAGCCGTCGGCCCACTCCAGGTCGGCCGGGGTGGCCTCCTGGACCTCGTCGGCGGTGGCGTCGACGTGCGCCCGCCACAGCGGGTTGGAGTCGATGGCCTCCTCGGGCGCCAGCTCGGGCACCCGGCGCAGGCGCACCTCGGCGCCGGCCTCCTCGGCACCCTGGGCCACGGCTGCGGCCAGCTGGTGCACGTTGCCGGTGGACGAGTAGTAGATGACGGCGATCTTGGTCACGGGGGGCCTCGACTCTCGGAACACGAACTGCACGGATCGTTGCGAGTTCAACAACAGGGTCCTGAGTGCTCGTGTTCCGGGTGTCGTAAACCCGGTCGGGGCGGATCAGACGGGGTGCGGGCGGAAGACCCAGCGCAGCGCGAGGAAGCGCAGCGTGCCGATCGTGGCGGTCACCGCGGCGATGACGAGCACCTCGGCGACGACGGCGGGCTCGTGGACCGAGGCGTTGAACCACGACAGCGCCAGGCTGGTGGCGACCATCCCGGCGACGGCGAGCGCGCCGCCCTCCCACTGTGCGGCGAACCAGCTCACGCGCTCACCGGCACGGAAGGTCAGCCGGCGGTGCAGCTCGTTGGCCAGCACCGACGACAGCGCCGCGCCGACCAGGTTGGCGGGCACCTCGCCGAGGCCGCGGAGGACGACGAACAGCACGCTGTAGACGGCGCTGGAGAACCCGCCGACGAGGACGAACCGGGAGAACTGGCCCAGGCCGTCGTCCGAGCGCACGCGTGCAGCGAGATCGCCGACCAGGTCGGCGACCGCCACGGGGCGGGACAACGACGGGCAGGTCACGGCAGCTCCTCCTTCGCGTCCAGCGTCTCGCTCTTCCGACCGTTCGGCGAGCAATTTCTCGTCGGTCGCTGACAGTTCCCCGTCAGCCGCCCACGCATGCCCTGACAGTCGGCACGGAGCGTGTGTGATCCACCACGTCCCGGCGGCATCACCGCAGCTCCGGGCGGGTAGGGGCCGCCCATGAGCCTGATGGGGATCCTCGACCGACTCGCGGACGTGAACACCTTCGACCGGGCCATCGAGTCGGCCCGCAAGGGCGTGCAGGCGGTGCTCAAGCCGGGGGCGGTCAAGGACGCCCTGCACGGGACGTGGCTCGGACACCCGCTGCACCCGGTGCTGGTGCAGGTGCCCGTCGGGAGCTGGGCCTCCGCCGGCCTGCTCGACGCCATCCCGCCGCTGCGGCCGGCCGCGACCGTGCTCATCGGCACCGGGGTCGCCGTCTCGGTGCCCGCCGCGATGGCCGGGGCGGCGGACTGGTCGGAGCAGGAGATCGGCGTCCGCCGGCTCGGCGCGCTGCACGCGGTGTCGAACACCGTGGCGCTGGGGCTCTACGTCGGCTCGCTGGTGGCCCGCGCGAAGGGGCGCGGCACGCTGGGGCGGGTCCTGTCCTACGCCGGGCTGGGCATCGCCACCGGGTCGGCCGCCGTCGGCGGGCACATGTCCTACGCCCAGTCGTCGGGTGCCTCGCACGCGGCGACGGCGGCCCGGGCGCTGACGTCGGACTGGATCGACCTCGGCCCGCTCGACGACCTGCCCGAGGGCCGGCCGGCGCTGCGGACCGCGGGCGGCAGCGGCGTGGCCGCCCCGCTGGCCGCCGTCCGCCGGGGTGGGCGGGTCGACGTCTTCGTCGGTTCCTGCTCGCACCTGGCCGGGCCGCTGTACGAGGGCAGCGTCGAGGAGGTCCGCGGGCGCACCTGCCTGGTCTGCCCGTGGCACGACTCGGCCTTCGACCTGGACAACGGCGAGCCGCGGCGTGGGCCGGCGGCCAACCCGCAGGAGAAGCTCGAGGTCCGGATGGAGGCCGGCCGGGTCATGGCGCGGCTGCCCAGCCGGCACCAGTAGCCGCCCGGGGCGCCTACGCTGCCGCGGCATGCGGCGGACGGCGGTGGTGCTCGCCGTCCTGCTGTGCGCCGCGTGCTCCGACGCCGCCGGCACGCCGCCCGCCGCGACCCGCCCGACCATGCCGTCCGCGGCCGACGTCCCGGGGATCGAGGCCGAGGTGCGGCAGTGGCGCACCGACGAGGCCGTGGGCGGCCAGGTGCAGGTGACCGTCACCGACACCGGCGAGGAGCCGTTCACGGTCACCTCGGTGGCCCTGGAGTCGCCCGGCTTCGCGCCGCTGCCCGACCGGCCGGTGGACGCCGCGTTCGCGCCCGGGCGGACCATCGACGTCCCCGCGCAGTACGGGGAGGTCGACTGCGGGCAGGAGGCCGAGCCGGCGGCGGCGCGGCTGACCGTCGTCCGTCCCGACGGGCGCACCGAGCGGCTGCGGGTGCCGCTGTCGGCCGAGGTGCTGACCCGCATCCACGGCGAGGAGTGCGCGGCGCGGACCGTCCTCGCCGTGGCGGGGGTGGACGTCGTCGGCCTGGCCCCGGACGGGGACGCGGTGACCGGGACGCTGACCCTCACCCGCACCGGCGACGACGATCGGCCGGTGACCGTGACGCGGCTGCAGGGCAACGTGCACTACTCCGTCGCCGCCGACCTGCCCCGGACGCTGCGGGCCGGGGAGTCGACGCTGGAGATCGGGCTGCGCTTCACGATGGCCCGCTGCGACCCGCACGCCCTCGCCGAGGCCAAGCAGCCCTATCTCTTCCTGCTCGGCCTGCAGGTGGGGGGCGACGAGGAGGTGCCGGTGGACCTGCCGCTGGACCAGACCGACCGGGACCAGCTCGCGGCGCTGGTCGACCGCGGCTGCTGACCGGCCCCGGACACAGGTCCGGTCCGGCCGCCCGGGGGGAACGGGCGACCGGACCGGGGTCTGGGCGCGGAGGCGTCGGCCCCGCGCTGTCGATGACGCTATGTAACGGGCGCTGCCCGCCGCGATCCCCTGAACGGGTGCCGCCCCTCGTCCGGGTGGTGCAGTGCGTCACGGAGGGTTCCTGCCGACCGGTGTGGGGCACCCCCGACCGGTGTTCTTCCTCTTCTCCAGCCGCCTCGGCTGCCTCGGCAGCCTCCTGGTCTCCGCCCTGCTGACCCTGCTCCTGCTGGTGGCCTTCGACGTCCTGTGAGCCCGGGCGACCACCAGCGGACGGCGCGTCGTCGCGGGGCGGTCACCTCGGCCGGTCTGGGAGACTCGGGCCGCCGGGCCTCTAGCTCAACTGGCAGAGCAGCGGACTTTTAATCCGCGGGTTGTGGGTTCGATCCCCACGGGGCCCACCGTGCTGACCAGCAGGTTTTCCTATCGGGTCGGCCTGGGTGGCAGCACCGGCAGCAGCGGTGGTCGCAGTGTGGTCGCCCGCCGCGGCGGCAGTGCTCTTGAAGGCCTGCTCCAGTGCCGCCGCCATGGCGTCCGACGCGGTGCGCGCGGTGTCCTCGGACAGGTGGCCGTAGGTGTCGACCGTGATGCCGATCGACGAGTGCCGCAGCATCTTCGACACGATCGCCATCGGGACGCCGGCGGCGAGCATCAGCGACGCGGCGCCGTGGCGCAGGTCGTGCAGCCGGACCTGGCGCAGGCCCGCGGCCTTGGCCAGGGCGACGAAGCGGCGGGTGACGTACTCCGGCCGCAGCGGGGCACCGTTCTCCCGGGCGAACACCAGGTCATGCGCCTGGTAGGCGTCGCCCCAGCCCTGCCGATCGAGGTCTTGGCCGAGTCGGACCTGCAGCAGCGCCTGGACGGCGCGCTCGGTCAGCGGCACGGTCGCCTCCGACGACCGGGTCTTGGGCGTCGAGAACTGCAGGCGGCCGCCGACGTCGACCACGGTCTGCCGGATCCGTGCGGTGCGGTTGGTGAGGTCCAGGTCGGACCACCGTAGGCCCAGCGCCTCACCGCGACGGAGACCGCAGGCGGCGATGACCTCGAACAGCGGGCCGAGGCGGTCGGTCTCGGCGTGCCGGAGGAACGCCGCGAGCTCGGCCGCGGACCACGGCTGCACTTCCGGGCGGGCGCCGTTCGGCGGGGTGACGTTGCTCGCGACGTTGAACGGCAGCCGGCGGGTCTTCACGCCGTAGCTGAGCGCCGACCGGAGTGTCGCGTGGATCCGCCGGACGGTTACCGGCCCGCGGCCGTCCGCGGCGTCGACCAGCAGCTGCTCGACGTGCTCGGCACGCAACTTCTCGATCGGGACGTGGCCGATGGCCGGGACGATGACGCGCTCGACGTGCGCCCGGTAGGAGCGGAGCGTCGTCGGCTTGGCCTCGCTGGCCTTCACCTGCAGCCAGCGCGCCAGGAAGGACGCGACGGTCTCGCGATCATCGACGCGAACCCCCTGGGCGGTGCGGTTGGCGACGTCGGCCAGCGCCCGGTTCGCCCCGGCCTTGGTCGGGAAGCCCCCTCGGCGCAAGGTGCTGCGCTTGCCGGCGGTGGTCGGCATGTCCACGGCGAAGTACCAGGTGCCGTGCTTCCCGTCGGTGGCCAGCCGGGGACACGTCTGGCCCAGCTGCTTGCCGGCCTCGTCGCGGCAGGAGCAGCGGCGGTACACCCGGCCGCGGCGGTCCATCACTGTCCCCTGCCCTTCGATCGCTCGCCGGCGGGCAGAAAGCCGCGTCTGCGGGCTTCCTTGACCCAGCCGTGGATGGTGCTGACGGGCACGTCGTTCGCTTCGGCCATCTCCGAGGCGGGTCGAGTGCTCACCGCGTTCAGGTAGCCGTAGGCGCGAGCGACCGCTTCGTAGAACTCGTCCGGTCGTCCCCGCCCCTCGGGCACCTCGACCGTGATCTTCGGCGAGGCGTACGGGTGCGGGTGGGCGAACCACCAGCCGCTGTTCTCGGGACTGTCCCACTCGAACGGCCGCTGAGAGACGTCGGGGCCGGGGAGTCGGTGGATGAGCTTGGCCCGGTAGTCGGGTTGGTTGACAGCGGCCTCGATGCGGGTGAGCGGGATGTCGCGCAGAACGCGCGCGGCCACGCCACCGCCCTTGAACGACACCAGTACCTCGCGAACCTCGATGAAGGCCTGGGGGAGCTCGTCGTTGGGGCGTGCCACGGCGGCGGGTCGGCCGTCGACGGTGGCCGGCTCTGTGTCGATGCCGCGGTCGAGCCCGAAGCGCAGGAAGAGCCAGGAGCCTTCGGCGTCGAACTGCTGGGACCGGTAGACGGCCCACCCGTCGTGTCCGGGCCGGAAGCTTACCCACTCGATCACGACGCCCCTGGGTCCGGTGGTCACAGGCACGACGAACGTGCCCCTGGGTCGGAGCTCGGAGAAGTGGCTGGACACGGGCGTGACGCTAACCGACCCTGGCCGTTCCGTCCACGAGGACACTCCCAGACTCTGAGTGTGTCTCGGTTGACGTAGTGGCCGTTACATGCCCACACTCGTCGGGCAAGGTCTGAGTGTGTTCATCTAGAAGGAGTCCGGCCATGACCCTGGCGGAACAGGTCCGAGCGGCGCAGCTGCCACCCCCCGCGGCGCGGCACAGGATCCGCTCCGAGGCACGCGTCAGCCTCGCCGAGGTCGCTGCGGAGTTGAACGTCTCGGCCGTCACGGTCCAGCGGTGGGAGCGGGGCATCTTCGAACCCCGCCGGGAGAAGGCCATCGCCTACCGGAACCTGCTCGAGGCGCTGCAGCAGGCCACGGGATGAACGGCATGACGCGCACCGAGTTGCTCGCGCTGCCCACCACGGTCGACTTGGTCACCGCTGCACGCGCGCTGTCGATCGGCAGGACGCTCGCCTACCAGCTCGCGCGCGCCGGGAACTTCCCCGTCCCGGTGCTGCGCCTCGGCACGCGCTACCGGGTCGTCACCAGCGGTCTGCTCGCCGTCCTCGGCGTCGAACGAGGGACCGACACCGCCACGGTGAACGCACCGACCTTGCGGCCGGTCCCCGGCCTGTGACGACAGCGCGGCCGGGTCCGCCACAGACCCGGCCGTCGCCACCACCGCCAACTCCACTTCACCTGGAGCCGACTCCCATGACGCTACCGAACCCGGGCCGCCCGGCACCGCAGTCCGAGGGGCCCCTGGACGCCCGGGCGCTCGACGCCCTGCAGTCCGCCGTGAACCACCTTACCGGGACCGGCTACCTCGACAGCGCCTCGGCGGCCGTCCTCGCGCTCGCTGCAGGCCGGCCACGCCGCCGCTCGCGTCGCCTGGTCGTCGTCCGGTGACCCGTCCCCTGCCGCTGCCCCTCCCATGGGCCCTCGACTGGGAACGCCGGCTGATCGCGGTCGTCGGCGACCAGCCGATCCCCGCATACGGCAGCTGTGACTGGCACGCCCTCCCCGAGAACTCGGCCATCCGCGTCGCCGCGTGCGTTCTCGCCGCTGCCGCCTGGCGCACCTACACCGACCCCGCCGAGGTCGCCCGCCGTCTCCGCCTGGAGATCGACGAGGCGCGCGAGCTCGACCGACTCGAACAGGACTTGGACGACTGGACGCCGACGCTCACCCGACAGCAGGCCGCTGCGTACTCGCGCTCCGGGCCCTCCCAGGGCGAGCTCGCCCGACGACGGAAGGACCCCGTGGCTGCGGCCCGCGCCGGCCGGCAGGCCGCGGCCATCGCCGACGCCTTCCCGCTGCAGGAGGGCGCGGCGTGACCTACGGGCCCACCATCCGAGACAGCACCGACGACCGGGCCACCGTCCGCATCGAGGTCGGACGGATCACCTGCTGGCTCTACGGTGCCGACCTCGTCCGCCTGCTTCGGGAGCTCGGTGTCCCCGGCCAGCCTGCATCCGACGAGGCGCTTGTCTGCCCCCTCGACCGTGTCGGAGATGTCCTCGCCGCCCTCGAGTGGCGCCACCGCCGCCCCGTCGAGCTCACGGCGGTCGACCGGTGAGCGCCCCCCGCCTCGTCGCACCCGCAGAGTGGGTGCCGCCACCCCTGCACCCGTCCGGTAAGCAGCCAGTCGGCCCCCGCCGACAGCCCGCCACGACACAGGCCGGACCCGCCCTGCAGTTCCGGTCCTTCGCGCAGCTCGCGGCCGACGCCGACGCCGCCGGACCCCGGCGCTGGCTCATCCGCGGCATCTGGCCCGCCGGTGCCTACGGTGTTCACGCCGCCGAGCCCAAGGCCGGGAAGACCTGGAACGCCCTCGACCTGGCCGTCTCCGTCGCCTCCGGCACGCCTTGGCTCGGACAGCACCCGATCGACACCGTCGGCCCCGTCGTCGTGTTCGCCGGCGAAGGCGGCGACGGCAACGTCGTCCGTCGCGTCCGCGCGATCGCTGCCGACCGCGACATCTCCGCCGACAACCTCGCGATCAGCGTGTGCACCCGTGCACCCCACCTCGCCGACGAGGTGCACCTCAAGGCCATGGCCGACCACCTCGCCCAGGCTCGCCCCGTCCTCGTCGTCCTCGACCCCCTCTACCTCGCCGCCGGCGGGGCGAACGGCGCCGACCTCTACGCCATGGGCCAGCTCCTCGAGCGGCCCCAGCACCTCTGCGAAGCAGCCGGCGCCGCCCTCATCGTCGTCACCCACTTCAACCGCGCCCGCGACCTCAAGGGCGCCGCCCGCATCACCGGCGCCGGCCCCGCCGAGTGGGGCCGCGTGCTCATCTCCGCCGGCGTCGTCTCCCGGCACACCGACCCGACCACCCAGGCCACCACTGTCCTCACCGAGCTCGACGTCCGAGGCGGCGAGGTCCCCGACACCACCGTGCGGCTCCGGCGCACCATCCGCGCGATCGACCCGGACGACCTCGACAGCCCCCTCGAGTACCGCGTCGACGCGCCCGACACCGTTGACCACACCCCGGCAGGCGCCGGCAGCGGCCTCACCCCGGCCGCCGCCAAGCTCCTCGCCGCACTCGACGCACAGGACAAGCCCGTGCCCTTGTCCGTCCTCGTCGACCACGTCGTCGCCACTCACGGCCACCCGCTGAAGCGACCCACCTGCTCCACGGAGCTGAACAAGCTCCGTGCCCGAGGCCTCGCCGACCACACAGGCGCTGGCGCCGGACGCGAGCGGCTCTGGTACCGGGTGCGGCAGGACGTCGCCGCCCCGGGCTATCCCGCCCGACCTGTCAGCACTGTCACCTGACACGTCATCTGACACCCCCTGACAGGGGGTGTCAGCGTCAGCTGACACCTATATACGGGACACCTCCTGCTGACACCCCTCCGCTGACACCTCCCGGCTGCCCGAGTGGCCACCGCGCCGACCGCGGCGGCGCCGGAGGTCTGGATCTCATGGACCTGCTGTACCTCGAGGACGGATCGGAGGGTCGCCGCTCCACTCGGCGACGTCCGGGCGAGTGCGGCGGCACTGCCGCCGGCGCGTGTCAGGTAGTGGTCACTGCAACTTCGATGAGTACGCCGACGGGGCTGGCCTCGCGCCCGGGCGCGTGGGGCGCCCCCGAAACTCCCGAAACATGATCCGCAGTCGCGAGATCCGCGAGATCCGCAACAGTCCTTCGTGCAGGCGCGCGTAGGGGGAAGGCCGAAAGGGCCGGAACTCGGCACGCTTGGGGCTGAGCGGGTATGTGGCGCGGTCGCGTCCGCGTGCTCGACCCTATGCGAGCAGGGGTGCTGACCTCACTGTTCGTCCCGCTGTGTGCCACTGCTTCAGGGCGGGCCGTAGAACGCCGCGGCTCAATCCTGCGGACGGAACCGTCCTGCTGTGTATTACGGCCGTGCCCTGCCGCAACTGAGCGTCGAAGCCTTGTCGACCCGGGATGCCTGATGGGAACGCTGAGGCGACTTACCGTGGCCGGATGCCGACGTCCCCCAGCCGTCGCGTCTTCGGTCGGGCGTTGATGGTTCTGCTCGCTGTCGCGACACTGCTGTTGACTGGCGCCGGCTCTGCGACCGCGCACACCAACCGGGGCGTGGCCGCCAGCGACTACATGCCGGGAGCATCCGCGGACGTCCGTGCCCGTTCCCGGAGTGGAGCTGCAGATGGCGGATTCGGCGACAGTCTGGAGTTGTGCAACCGCTCGGCGGAGACCGTCACCGTCTACGGCTACTCCGATGAGGAGTACCTGCGCATCGGTCCGGACGGCGTGTGGCGTAACGCCAACAGCCCGGCGACCTACATCAACGGCGTCTCGCCCGCGGATTAGCTCTCCGTAGGTGCTCGTCCGACCTGGCCGACGCGCGTGGGCCACGCGGTGCGCTGCCAAGGATTGGGCGCCTGGGAGACTTGCGCGACGCCGCACGGTCGCTCGACGGAGAAGGAGAGGGTGTGCCGCACGCTCCGCGGTGGGTTGAGGTCACCCCGTCGCCCTTCACGCACGAGGCGGAGGGCCTACGAACGGTCCGCGACCTCCTCCCGCAGACCTCCCCTTACCGCGCCTGGTCGAACGTCGAGTTCCGCGACGGCCAGGGCAAGTGGCACGAGGTCGACCTCATCGTCCTCGGCCAGCGCCGGCTGCATCTCGTCGAGCTGAAGTACTACAGCGGCACACTTCGCGGCGACGACCTACGCTGGCTCCGCGACGGCCACCGCGCCGAGGACTCCCCGCTCAAGCTGGCCCGACGCAAGGCGCAGCGGCTGGCCAGCCGGCTCCGCGACGAGCTGGTGCGCTGGGCCGAGGAGCGCGGCGTGCGCCCGGAGGAGGTTCGGCACCTCGTTCCCTGGGTCCAGGAGTCGGTCTTCCTGCACCACCCCGGCCTGCGCTGCGCCTTACCGCGCGCCTCTCAGGTCGACCTCTTCGGTCTCGACGACCGCGAGGCCACCTCTGGACTGCCCGGCATCTCCACCCGGCTGCTGGAACCACCGGCCGGCGGGCAGGCTGTCAGCCGAGAGCTGGAAGGCCTGCTGGTCGACCTCATGGGTCGCATCGGACTGGTCCAGCGCCGTCAGCGCGAGCTTGGCTCCTGGGTCATCGACGACGAGCCGCTCGGGGAGGGCGAGGGCTGGCAGGACTGGTCGGCCACCCACCGGCACATCGGCGCCGACCGCGCCCGCATCCGGGTCCGCGTCGTTCCGCCGGGTGCCGAGCGCGCCGAGCGCGATCGGATCCGCAAGGTCGTCGAGCACGAGTACCGGGTCATGACCCGGCTCGCCCACGACGGGCTGCTGCGCCCGCGGGACCTTCTCGACGACGAGCTGGGCATCGGCCTGGTCTACCCCTACGACGAGGACTTCCAGCGGCTGGACCTGTGGCAGGCCGAGCGACCGCAGGGCGTCTCACTGGTCGACCAGCTGAACCTCGTCCGCCAGGTCGCCGAGGCGGTCGGCTACGCCCACCGCCACCGGGTCGTTCACCGCGGCCTGACGCCGTTCGCCGTCTCGGTCAAGACGACCCGAGACGCCGGCCTGCAGGTTCTCGTCGGTGACTGGCAGAGCTCCGGCTCCGTGTCGGGGGAGGCCCTCACCGGGATGGCCACCAGCGGGGTCACCGCCCTGGCGGCCACCGAGGTCCGCGACCGGCTCGGCGCCATCCTGCAGCCGGCCGGCGTCGATGCCGACCGGCGGACGGCGGAGGCGTTCCAGGCGCCCGAGGGCGTATGGAACCGCGATGCCGACCGGGTGCGCCTGGACGTCTTCGCGCTCGGCGCGCTGACCTACTTCGTCCTGGCCGGGCGCCCGCCGGCGCCGGACCGCGCCGGTCTGCGCGACCGGCTGTTACGCGACCGCGGATTGGACCTCGCCGCGGACCTGCCCCAGGTGTCCTCGGCCCTGCGCACGCTGGTCCTGGAGGCGACCCGACCCGCGGTCAGCGACCGGCTGCCCGACGTCGGGGCCTTCCTCGACCGCCTCGCGCAGGCCGAGCGCGCGCTCACCTCTGGTGACGAGGTCAGCGACCCGCTGGAGGCGAACCCCGGCGACGTCGTCGGTGACCGCTGGCAGCTCGAGCGCCGCCTCGGCGCCGGGTCCACCGCCGTCGGCCTGCTCGTCTCCGACCTCACGGCCGGCTCGGGGCCGGAGGCTCGCCGGGTGCTCAAGGTCGGCATCAACGATGCCGCGGTGGCACGGCTGGACGCCGAGGCCGACGTTCTCCGGTCGCTCGACCACCCGCGGATCGTGAGGCTGGCCGAGGGACCCGTCCAGCTGGGCACCCGCCGCGCCCTCGTGCTTCACCCGGCCGGCGACCAGACCCTCGCCGAGGTCCTCTACGGGCGGCCCCGGCTCTCCCTGGACCTGCTCGAGCGGTGGGGCGCCGACCTGCTGCAGGCCCTTACCGTGCTGGACCGCGCCGGGATCGATCACCGCGACATCAAGCCGGCCAACCTCGGCGTCCGTGAGGAGCGCGGAGAGCGCGGGGACCGCGCCAAGCACCTGGTCCTCTTCGATTTCTCCCTGGCGCGGGCGGGTGCGACGGCGGTCAACGCCGGGACGCCGCCCTACCTGGACCCGTTCCTGGAGAGCCCCGGACGCGGCCGGTACGACTCGGCGGCCGAGCGGTACTCCGCCGCCGTCGTCCTCTTCGAGATGGCTACGGGGGCGACGCCGGTGTTCGGCGACGGCCTCAGCGACCCGGCCGCCGTACCCGACGAGGCCGCGGTCCACGAGGCGCTGTTCGACCCCGCCGTGGCCCCGGCTCTCGTCGACTTCTTCCGAACCGCGCTGGCCCGGAAGGCCACCCAGCGGCACCACACCGCCGCCGACATGCTCAGCGCCTGGACGTCGGTGTTCGTCCCGCTGCCCATGTCGGTTCCGGACGATGCTGAGGCCCGCGTGGAGGCCGCCCAGCCGTCGACGCCGCTGGCCGAGGCGGGCCTGTCCGCCCGAGCCCTCTCCGCACTCGAACCGTTCGGGGTCAGCACCGTCGGTGACCTGGTGGCCCTCGACCCCGTCCGGCTCAACCGGCTTTCCGGCGTGGCCGAGCCGACGCGCCGGGAGGTCAAGCAGCGGGCCAAGCAATGGCGCGACCGCTTCGGCTCGGTCGTTACTGGGCGCAGCCGCTTGGCACCGGCTGCCGACGCCGGCACGTCCCCGACGCCGACGCGAGCGGCGCAGCTGCTGCTCGACGCGGTCGGGTCGGCTCGCGCCCAGAGCCGCCGGAAGGCCGCCGGGCTGATGCTCGGGCTCGAACGGGGCCTGGACGCCTTCGCGACCCAGGATGAGGTGGCAGCGGCCCTCGGCTTCACGCGGGCACGTGCCGCGCAGATGGTCTCGGAGATGCAGGATGCTTGGGCGGCGAATCCGGCCACCTGCGCCGTCCTGCAGGACGTCGGGGCGGTCGCGACCCGGGCCCTGGCCGACCTCGGCGGCGTCGGGACCGTCGAGGAGCTCGCCGGTGCCGTCCTGGCCGCGCTCCCGGCTGGGGACGCGGACGGCGTGTTCCCAGAGCGCCTGGCCGCCGGCCTGCTCCGGGCCGCGCTCGACCGGTTGGACGCGCTGCAGCGAGCCGACGCCGACGAGGCAGGGCTGACCAAGCGCCGCCGGCAGGGCCGGGTCCTGGCCGTGGCGACGGAGGCCGAGCTGCTCGACCTCGCCGACGCGCTCGGCCGGCGCGCCGACGAGCTGGTGTTCGAGGCTCGATCCGCGGCAGAGCCGGTCGTGGCCCGGGGGCGGGCCGTCGGTGCGCTTCGGGAGATGGCTGACCAAGCCGGCGACGTCCGGACGGCGCCGGCGGACGAGCGGCTGCTCCGGTTGGCCGCTGCCTTCTCGCAGGCCGCCGCCATCTCCGGCCGCGGGGAGCTGCACGCCCGCGACCTCGAGCCGGTTCCCGCCCTCCAGCTGGCCCTCGCCGGGGTGGGGGGAGGGCAGGAGATCGCCGCGCAGGAGATCCGGGACCGGGTGCGCGCCCGCTTCCCGGCCCTGCCACCGTTGCCCGATCGCCCCCGGCTGGACGCGCTGATCGACGAGGCGGGCCTGCCGCTGCTCTACGACGAGCAGCTGCGTGCCTTCCGCGCCCCGGTCGTGGCCGCCGACACGACGGGGCTGGAGTCGCGGGTCGTCACGGCTGTCGCTCCATCCGGTGCGCCGCTGTCGGTCTCCGGCGGTCAGCTGGACCGCCGGCTGGCGGAGAGCGCCCGGTCCCGGTCGTTCCTGGCGCTGGGTGTCGAGGCACCCCGGGCGGACCGGGCGGTCGAGGCGCTGGTCAAGCGGCACGGCGCGCACGTCGTTGACCTCACCGGCGTACTCATCGACGAGCTGCACCGGCAGGCCGAAGGGCGCATCCCCTGGCCGGCGGTCGTGGCCGCCGACGCCCGCCCGCTCGGCACCCGGGAGGCGGAGGGACTGGCCCGGCTGGTCGCCCTCGCCCTGCCCGGTGTCGAGCGCGCGATCGAGGACGCGGCTGGGGAGGCGGACGACGCCCGGCCCGTGCTGCTGGTGGAGGCGGCACCGCTGGCCCGCTACGACCAGCTGGCGCTGCTCAGCCGGTGGACTGACCTGGCCGCGCCGCGGCAGCAGGCGATCTGGCTGCTCGTGCCGCAGCTCTCCGGCAACACCGGCGCCATGATCGACGGCCGTCCGCTGCCGCTGGCCGCACCGGGCCAGTTCGTCCGGCTGGACGAGGAGTGGCTGACCCCGCTTACCGCGCCCGCCGGCCGGTGACCGGCTCATCAGATCGGGGCGGGAGGCGCGCCGGAACGTGGTCGTCCGCATATCGCTGGCTAGCCTGCGGGCGGCGCAGGCCGGCACACCAGACCCAGGATCAGTACGACGGCCTCCGCTGGGGGGCGAGGAGTAGTTCATGAGCGCGGGCAAGGCGTTGACGGTGGCGCTGCAGAAGCAGGTCCTGCTTCTGGAGGACGACCTGCGGAGCCGGGTGGAGCAGGATCCGGAGGCTCTGAGCCGGTGGCAGGCGGAGCACCGTCAGGCGATGGCGCATCGGCGGACGGCGGCGTCGTGGCAGGCCTGGCGAGACGACCGGGTCACCCAGGCCGCGGTGGGCTGGGTGCTGACCACGGTGTTCGTGCGGTTCTGCGAGGACAACCGGCTGGTTGAGCCGGTCTGGATCGCCGGGACCGGCGAGCGGCGGCAGCAGGCGCTTGATGCGGAGCTGGAGTTCTACCGGGCTCGCAGCCGCGAGCAGGATGTCACCGCGCGGGACTGGCTGCTTCAGGCGGTCGAGCACCTGGCCTCGCTGCCGGCGACGGAGGCGTTGGTCGACCAGCACGCGGCGCTGCACCTGACGAAGCCCTCCGGCGACGCGGTCACCAAGCTGCTCGAGTTCTGGCGGGCGCGCGGCGAGGACGGCGCGCTGCTCTGGGATCTCACCGACCCGGAGCTGGACACCCGCTTTCTCGGCGACATGTACCAGGACCTCTCCGAGTACGCGAAGGCGACCTATGCGTTGCTACAGACGCCTGACTTCGTCGAGGACTTCATCCTCGATCAGACCTTGGAGCTGGCGCTGAAGGAGCGGCCGCTGCAGGGCTTCAAACTAATCGACCCCACCTGCGGATCGGGCCACTTTCTGCTCGGTGCCTTCGATCGGCTGTTGAACCGCTGGCAGCGAGAAGCACCAGGCACGGAGCGGCAGGCGCTGGTACAGCAGGCTCTGGACGCCATCCATGGCGTGGACATCAACCCGTTTGCGGTCGCCATCGCCCGCTTCCGGCTCACGGTTGCTGCGCTTAAGGCATCCGGGCTTCGGTCACTTGAGAAGGCCCCAGCGTTCCGCTTCCGATTGGCCGCGGGTGACTCGCTATTGCACGGGCCGCAGCGAACGCTACAGGAAGACGAGGACCTTTCCAGGTTTACCTACTCGACAGAAAACCTAGCAGCTCTGCAGGACATTCTGATTGAGGGTCAATACGACACCGTAGTAGGAAATCCCCCGTACATTACGGTGAAGGATAATGAGCTCAACAAGGCTTATCGATCCCTGTACAAGACCTGTCGTGGCACCTATGCAATGACCGCTCCCTTTATTGAGCGATTCTTTCAACTCGCGAAGCGAGGTAGTGCTGGACGAGCGTCAGGCTGGGTTGGGCAAATCACGTCCAACTCGTTCATGAAGCGCGGATTCGGCGTAAATGTGATTGAAAAGTTCCTCGTTCGCAAGGACTTGCGGCTCTTGGTCGACACTTCAGGGGCATATATCCCCGGACATGGAACGCCCACGCTGGTCCTTGTCGGGCGTAACCGTGAGCCTGTGGGCGCGGCTGTCCGTGCGGTCTTGGGCGTTCGCGGCGAGCCGCAGCGCCCTAGTGATCCAAGCAAGGGACTCGTATGGCGCTCGATCGTCGAGCATGTTGAGACCGCAGGTTGGAATGATGACTGGATCACCGTTACGGACCTAGAGCGCAGCCTGCTGGCCTCCCATCCGTGGAGCCTTTCCGGCGGTGGTGCCGTTAACTTGCTAGCCGCCCTACAGGACCCTTCGAGGCGCAAGTTGGCGGACGTAGTAGACGTGGTGGGCTACGCGGCTATAACCGGCGAAGACAGTGCCTATCTGGTGGACGGTGCGACATCCAGGCGGCGTGAGATCGAACGCAGTCGATCCATGGTAATGGGAGACGCGGTCCGGGATCATGTCATAACGACCAGTATGGTAGTTCCTTTTCCGTACGGCGAAGATCTGTCAGCGATGCAGGAGTCCCAGATTCCACGCACACTGAGGTTCCTGTGGCCGAGTCGACGGTACCTGCAGACCCGTCGACGCTTCTCTGTACCCGTCGAAAGTATTCCCGGCTTTCGGTGGTACGAGTTCAGAGAGTTCTATAAGAGTCGCCTTGATCATCCTCTTACGATCACTTTCTCGGAGGTTGCAACCCATAACCACTTCGCCTTGGATCGAGGTGGCAGGTTGTTCAATCAGACGGCCCCGATAATCAAGATCCCTGCAGGGTCTGGTGAAGACGAATCTGTTGGGCTGTTGGGCGTTCTGAACTCTTCTGCTGCCTGCTTCTGGCTCAAGCAGGTCTGTCATGGCAAGGGTAATGGCGGCGTCAATGAAGGGTTCAGGGGTGACGACTGGGAGGAGTTCTTCCAGTTCAATGGTACGAACGTTGCGAACCTACCGTTGCCCAGTGTGCTTCCTATTGCAAGGGGTCGGCGACTTGACGAGCTAGCGCATAGGCTCGCTCATTCCACCCCTATGGCCGCGGCTGCGAGCTCTATCCCTACCGGTCATGCACTGGAGAGGGCGAGAGATATCTCTACTGGCCTCCGCTCCCAGATGGTGGCGCATCAGGAGGAGCTGGATTGGGAGGTCTACCGCCTGTACGGGTTGATTGAGGAGGATCTTACGTACCCCGGCGCTGATCTTCCCGAGCTAGCGTCAGGTGAGCGGGCGTTTGAGATTTCCCTGGGGCGTAGGGTTGCGATGGAAGGTGAAGAGACTACGTGGTTTACCCGGCATGGGTCCACGCCAATTCTTGAGATTGACCCGCGTTGGCCAGCTGCCTACCAGGAACTGGTGCGGCGCCGGGTCGACCTTATCGAACGCGACCCGAACATTCGTTTGTTGGAGCGTCCAGAGAACAAAAGGCGCTGGGCGGCTGACTCGTGGGAGAAGTCGCAGGCCGCAGCACTGCGGGACTGGTTGCTGAACCGGCTGGAGGACCGAAGGTTCTGGCTGGACCGGCAGGGGCGTCCGGCGCCGCGGAGCGTGGCGCAGCTGGCCGATGAGGTCGCCCGGGACGAGGACCTGGTCAGCGTGTTGGCGCTGTGGGAGGGCCGGCCGGACGTCCCCGTGGTCCAGTCGCTGGTCAAGCTGCTGGCCGAGGAGGCGGTGCCGTTTTTGGCCGCCTACCGGTACAAGGACTCTGGCCTGCGCAAGCGCGAGGCCTGGGAGGAGACCTGGGCGCTGCAGCGGCGGGAAGACGCGGGCGAGCACCCGGCGGAGCCGATCCCGGTGCCGCCGAAGTACACCTCCGCCGACTTCCGCAAGAACTCCTACTGGCAGGCCCGCGGCAAGCTCGACGTTCCCAAGGAGCGGTTCATCCTCTACCCCGATGCCGGGCGGGAGACCGACCCGACCCCGCTGCTGGGCTGGGCCGGCTGGGATCATGCCCAGCAGTCGCTAGCACTGTCGGTGATCATTGGCGCCCGGGAGGCCGAGGGCTGGGCGGATGAGCGGCTGGTGCCGCTGGTCGCAGGGCTGGCCGAGCTCCAGCCATGGGTGGAGCAGTGGCACGCCGAGGTCGACCCAGCCTTCGGGGTCAGCCTCGCCGCCTTCTGCCGTGAGCAGCTCACCGCTCGCGCCGGGCAGGTCGGCAGGACCCGCGAGCAGCTCGCCGCTTGGCGGCCAGCTCCTCCGGCCACCCGCGGCCGCAAGCCCCGGGCTCGGTCGTGAGCGGCCGTCCGCACCGGTCTTGGCGCGCCATGCGAACCTCGGCCGGCCGTAACCTCGCGGCCATGCGGGGGTACCACCGATGAGCGTTCTGCTGCGCGACGTCCTGACCATCCCAGAGCGCGCGGGGGCCGAGGACTACGTCCTGCGGCTGACAGACAGCGTCGGCGGCAACCGGGTGGCGCAGACGCTCGCCGAGTACGTGGTCACGGAGTCACTCGCCGACGGCTTCGATCAGGCGCTCGGGCTGGTCGCCGAGGCGATCGGGTCGGGCGTCAGCCGCGGTGCCTTCCTCTCCGGTTCCTTCGGGTCCGGGAAGAGTCACTTTATGGCGGTGCTGTACGCGCTGCTGCGCGGCGAGCCCGCGGCCCGGCAGAAGGTCGAGTTGCAGCCCGTCGTCGCCAAGCATGACCCGGGGCTGCAGGGCAAGAAGGTGCTGCCGCTGGCCTTCCACCTGCTCGGCGCCGAGTCGATGGAGAAGGCGCTCTTCGACGGCTACCTGCGGCAGATCCGCGCCCTGCACCCCGGCGCACCGCTGCCGGCGATCCACCAGTCCGACGCCCTGCTCGCCGACGCCGAGCGGCAGCGCGGCCTGCTCGGCGACGAGCAGTTCTTCGCCGGCCTCAACGGCGGCACCGCCGGCGACGCGGGCGACGACCCGTGGGCCGCCGTTCTCGGCTCGGGCACCTGGAACCGCGAGACCTACGACGCGGCCCGAGCCGCCGCCCCCGGGGAACCCAAGCGGCAGCAGCTCGTCACCGCGCTGGTGAGCACCTACTTCACCAGCTACACCGCCCAGGCGTCCTACGTCGACCTCGACACCGGGCTGAGCGCCATCTCCGGCCACGCCGCGGTTCTCGGCTATGACGCCGTGGTGCTGTTCCTGGACGAGCTGGTGCTTTGGCTGGCCTTCTCCGTGCAGGACCGCGCCTTCTTCCGCCGGGAGTCGCAGAAGCTCACCAAGCTCGTCGAGTCCGCCGTCGGCGGCCGGGAGATCCCGCTGATCTCCTTCGTCGCCCGGCAGATGGACCTACGGCAGTGGTTCGCCGACGCGGGCGCCTCCGGCGCCCAACAGGACGCCCTGGACCAGGCGTTCCGGCACCAGGAGGGCCGGTTCTCCACGATCGTCCTCGGGGACGACAACCTGCCCTACGTGGCGCACCAGCGGCTGCTGCGGCCCCGCGACGAGGCCGCCGACCGGATCCTGCGGGACGCCTTCGGCAACCTCGACCGCCGCGGCGAGGTCTGGGACGTGCTGCTCGACGGGGTCAACACCGACGAGCGGCACCGCGGCGCCGACGAGGCGGCCTTTCGGCTGACCTACCCGTTCTCGCCGGCGCTGGTCTCCACTCTGCGCTCGCTGGCCAGCGTGATGCAGCGGGAGCGGACCGCGCTCAAGGTCATGCAGCAGCTGCTCGTCGACCGGCGGAACGCGCTCACCGTGGACGACGTCATTCCGGTCGGGGACGCCTTCGACTACGTCGTTGAGGGGCGGGAGGTGCTCGACCCCCAGGTCGGCGCGCTGTTCCGGTCGGCGACCGCGCTCTACCGCGACAAGTTGCGACCGATCCTGCTCGCCGAGCACGGCCTCACCGCCGAGCAGGTCGCCGGCGGAACGGACCTGCCGGCTGGCTACCTGGCCGACGACCGGCTGGCCAAGTCGCTGCTGCTGTCGGCGGTGGCGCCCAAGGTGCCGGCGCTCAAGGAGCTCACCGCCTCCCGGCTGGCCAGCCTCAACCACGGTTCGATCGTGTCGCCGCTGCCCGGCGCTGAGGTGCAGATCGTGCTGGCCAAGGTCAAGGAGTGGGCCCGGCGGGTGCCGGAGATCCACGTCAGCCCCGACCCCCGCAATCCGGTCATCCGGGTCCAGCTCTCCGACGTCGACTACGAGTCGATCGTGGAGCGGGCCAAGTCCGAGGACAACGAGGGCCGCCGCCGGGAGCTGCTCAAGGACCTCGTCCGCGACGCCTTCGGGATGCCGGCCCGCGACACCGACGTCTTCGGCGCCCAGGCGCACACCGTGATCTGGCGCGGCTCGCGGCGCGAGGTGGACGTCGTCTTCGGCAACGTCCGCGACGCCGGCTGGCTGACCGAGGACCACTTCCGCGCCCGCCCGCAGACCTGGCGGCTGGTCGTCGACTACCCCTTCGACGAGCACGGCCACTCCGCCGCCGAGGACCTCGCCCGGGTCGACCAGCTGATCGCCGGCGGATTCCAGGCTCGCACCATCGTCTGGCTGCCCCGCTTCCTCTCCGAGGAGCGGCTGCGTGACGTCCGCCGGCTGGTCATCCTCGAGTGGCTGCTCGGCGGTGCGGGGGAGCGGTGGACCTCGCACGCCGACCACCTCTCCGAGGTCGACCGGGTGCAGGCCAAGGCAATCCTCGAGCAGCAGCGCACCGCCCTGCGGGAGGGTCTGCGGCGCTCGGTCCAGGAGGCCTACGGCGCGGCCGCGCCCACGCCCGGCACCCTGCTGGAGGACGCCGCCCACGACCGCGTTCTGATCTCGCTCGACCCCGCGCTGCGGGTCGCCAGCCCGGTCGGGGCCGACCTCGCTGCGGCCTTCGGCAACCTGGTCGACCAGGCGCTGACCTCCCAGTACCCCGGGCATCCGCGGTTCGAGCCGGCTGACGTCGAGATCGGGCCGCGGGAGCTGTCGACGACCTACGGGTACGTGGAGAAGGCCGTCGCCGACCCGGACGGCCGGGTGCTGCTCGAGCGCAGCGACCGGGACGCGGTGCGCCGCGTGGCCAACCCGCTGCAGGTCGGGTCGGCCGGTGAGACGCACTACCTGTTCGGGGACGACCGGTTCGCCGCCTGGGGGCCGGAGTTCGCCCGGGCCATGCCCCGCGACGGCAAGCAGCCCCAGGACCCGGTGACCGTCGGTGACGTGCGCCGCTGGATCGAGGCCATGCGCCCGGCCAACGGCCTGCGCGACGAGGTCGCCGACCTGGTGATCCTCGCCTGGGCCGCGCTGCGGCAGCGGGCCTGGTACGCCCACGGCGCCCCGCTGGTCCCGCCCCCTCGGCCGGGCCAGCTGCGCCCGGAGATGGAGCTGCGGCCCGAACCGCTGCCCACCCCCGAGGAGTGGGAGGTCGCGGTGCGCCGGGCCGCCGCGCTGTTCGGCGTGCCGGCAAGCCCGTTCCTGACCGCCCCCGCCGTGGCCGCCCTCACCGAGCGGGTCCGCAGCATCGCCGGGGACCTCTCCGGCTTCGCCGCGGCGCTGATCCAGCAGCTCGGCGACGCCTACGGGCGGCTCGGGCTGCCCGACAGCAGCGGGAGGCTGGCCACCGCGCGCGAGGCCGACTCGCTGCTCGCCCAGCTGCGCGGCAGCGGCGACCGGGTGCGGCTGGTGCAGGTGCTGGCCGGTTTCGGCGACTCGGCCCGGGATGCGGCGCTTTCTCGCTCGTTGTCCTCCGCGCCCAGCATCGCCGGGGCCCTGTCCCAGTACCGCTGGACCTTGCTGCAGCCCCTGCTCGATGCCGAGGCCACTGATCCCAGCGCCACCACGGCGCTGCGCGGGCTGCGGGAGGCGCTGGGCCACGACGAGATCGTGTCGGGCCTGCAGCCGGTACTGCGGGCCGCCGAGGAGGCGGCCGTCACCTGGCTGGCTCGGCACCGGCCGCAGCCGGTCCCCGTTCCGGACCCGCCGCGCCGGCCAGACGACGTGCCGCTGCCCGTGCCCAACGCTCGCCGGGTGACCCGGGCCAAGGGTGAGTCTCCGCAACCGGTGCTCGACGAGCTCAGCGCCTTCCTCGCCGAGCACCCCGATGAGCGGGTCGTCGTGGAGTGGCGGGTGGAGGGGTGACGGCCGGCGCGCCGAGCGTCGCCACGGTGCCGGTCGTCCGCGCCCTGCTCGACGAGGCGCGGCGGAAGAACTACACCGCCGGCGCGCTGGGCATCCGCGCCCGGCCCGAGTGGCCGGGCGCGGGAACCTTCGAGCACCAGGGGGTGCCGGTCACCGTCGTCCCGTGCGTCTCCACCCTCGCCGTCCGCGAGGCGCTCCGGCAGCGCGGCCCGGACCGGTGGCTGGTCATCCTCACCGACCGGGACGACGGCGACCTGGGCGCCGGCGTCCGCAGCCACCTGATCTGGCACCGGCTGCGCACCCCCGACCCGTGGGACGCCGTGCAGGGCCGCTTCGCCGCCACCGCGCTCGACCCGGCCCTGCCCACCGTTCCCGGCCACCGCGAGTTGGCCCTCGGCCTGCTGGCCTGCACCCCGGCCGACGGCGGCTGGCCGCCCGCCCCCGGCGGTGTGCTCACCCGCGACCACGCCCTCGGTTCGGTCGCCCGCCGGCACCTCGGGCTGCCGGCCGAGGAACTCACCGCCGACGCCGTCCTGCGCTGGACGGCGGCCCCGCACACCTCCGGGCTGATCGCCGACCTGCGCACCCTCGCCGGTGACGCGCTCACCGACGCGGTGCTCGACTGGATCGCCGGGCACCTCGGTGCGGCCGCTGCCCCGGTGCGTCAGTTGCTGCGCCGCGGCCAGGGTGGGGACGCCGTTCCCCTGGGCGTCGTGCTCGACACGCTGCTGCAGGCCCGGGCCGGGCAACGGGCCGATGACGTCGTCCTCGCCCGTGAGGCGCTGGTGCGGCTGGAGCCGCGGACCGGCGGCGCGGGTGTGCCGCCGACCGCGCTGGACGCCTGGGCCACGCAGGCCGGCGGGCTGGTGCGCCGCCAGCTCGAGAGCCGCGCCGAAGCCGCCGCCGCCGAGCGGCTGCTGGCCGAGGCCGACCTGCTGCTGGCCGAGGCACGGGCCACCGCGCTGGCCGAGTGCTCCGCGCTGCTGCCGGCCGCGCTGCCCGCCCGGCTCGCTCGCCTGGCCGCCGCGCTGCGCAGCGCCGTCGCCTCCTCTCCGGCCGAAACCGTCGACCGGCCAGCCGTGTCGGCGAGCCGGCTCGACGACGTCGAGGCAGCCTGGCACGCCGTGCAGGACCACGCCCTCGCCCCCGGCGACCCCCGGGTGACCGCCTTCCGCGCCGCCGTGCGACTGGCCCGCTGGCTGGCCCTTGACAGCACCGCGGCCGAGAGCACGCTGCCCGCGCTGCACCGCCGGCACCTCGACGTGGACGCCTGGGTCGACTCCGCCGTCAACGACGCCGCCGCCGGTGTCGGCGAGCCTGAGCTCGGTGCCGCCCTGGCCGCGGTGCTCGCTGCCGTGCAGCAGCGCCGCAACCGGCACGACGAGCAATTCGCCGCCGCGCTGGCCGACCACACCCGCAGCGACCGGCCGGGCAGCCCCGCCATGCTGCTGCTCGAAGAGTTGCTGCCCGAGGTCGTCCTGCCGCTCGCCCGTCGCACGCCGGTCCTGCTGCTGGTGCTCGACGGGATGAGCGCCGCGGTCGGCACCGAGGTGCTCGCCGACATCGTCGCGCGCTCCCCGGGCAACTGGACCGAGGCCCTGCCCGAGGGACAACCCCGCAGGATCGGTGCCGTCTCGGTGCTGCCGAGCATCACCGAGGTCAGCCGCGCCTCCCTGCTCAGCGGGGAGCTGACCGTCGGCGGGCAGGACGTCGAGCAGCGCGGCTACGCGGCGCTCGCCCGAGCGCACCGGCTGCCCGGCGCCCAGCTGTTCCACAAGAAGCCGCTGGACAGCACGGCCATGGGGTTTGCGGTCGCCGGCGACGTCGGCGCGGCCATCGACGACCAGTCCGGGCGACCGCTGGTCACCTGCGTGCTCAATACCATTGACGACGCACTCGACCGCTCCGACCCCGCCGGCACCGAGTGGACCGCCGAGGCCATCAAGCACCTGCGGCCGCTGCTGGAGCGAGCGCGGCTCGCCGGCCGCGTCGTCGTCCTCACCTCCGACCACGGGCACGTGGTCGAGCGGCGGCAGGGCACCCAGCGCAGCGCCCCCGCGTTGTCCAGCGCCCGGTCCCGCCCCGACGGCCCGGTCGGGGATGGTGAGCTGCTGGTCACCGGCCGACGGGTGCTCAAGCACGACGGCCGCGCCGTGCTCGCGGTCGACGAGCGGCTGCGCTACGGGCCGCTGAAGGCCGGCTACCACGGCGGCGCGGCACCGGCCGAGATCGTCGTGCCGGTGCACGTTCTCGTCGCCGGCAGCCAGACCGCCGGAACATCCCTGGTGCCGGCCCGCCCGCAGGAACCGGAGTGGTGGGTCGGCCCGGTGGCGGGGCCGCCGGCCGCCCCGGCGGTTCCATCGGCGCCTGCCCCCCGGCCGCGCAAGACCGCCGCGCCGAGCTCCCTGCTGACGCTCTTCGACGATCTCGAACCCGAGCCGGCGCCGGCGCCGGCCGCCGACTCCCTCGGTGCGGTCACGGTCGCCTCGGCCACCTACGCCGACCAGCGACGGCTGGCCGGCCGGGTGACCGTGACCGATCAGCAGGTGCGGCAGCTGCTCGACGCGCTGGCCGCCGCGCCGGACCGGCGGCTGCCCGCATCCGCGGCCGCTCGGGCGCTCGACGTCGCACCGGCCGCCCTCCGCGGCGCGGTACTGCACGCCCAGCGGCTGCTCAACGTGGAGGGATACGCGGTGCTCGGCGTCGATGTCGACGGCTCGACGGTCCGGCTCGACGAGCCGCTCCTACGCGAGCAGTTCGAGCTGCGCGCATGAGCACCGACGTCTCGCCGCGCCGCCGGCGCGAGGTCATCGATGCGCTGCGCCGCGGCACCGTGCCGGCCGCCGGACTCGACCTGCTCGCCGTCGGGCTGGAGCGATTCGTGCCCGCGTTCGACGCCGACCTCGACGCGGTGGCGGCCGGCGGATCGGCGTTCAAGGCCATCCGCGGTGAGTACGGGGCGGGCAAGACCTTCGTCACTCGCTTCCTGGCCGAGCGGGCGCTGCGCCGGGGCATGGCGACTGCCGAGGTGCAGATCTCGGAGACCGAGACCCCGCTGCACAAGCTGGAGACGGTCTACCGCCGGGTGGGGGAATCGCTGCGGACGGCTAGCTTCCCGCCCAGCGCGCTGCGCCCGGTGCTGGACTCCTGGCTTTACACGCTGGAGTCCGACGCCGCATCCCTCAACCCGTCCCTGGCCGCCGGCTCGGCCGTCCTGGACGAGGCCGTGCTCACTCTGCTCGAGCAGCGGCTGGCCGCCGTCTCGGCGCGGACCCCGGCGTTCGCCCAGGCGCTGCGTGCCTACCGCAGTGCCGTCGTCGCCGGCGACCTCACCGCCGCGGATGCACTCGGCGGCTGGCTCGGCGGGCAGCCGCACGTCGCCGGCGCCGCCAAGCGTGCTGCCGGCATCCGCGGAGAGTTGGACCACTTCGGCGCCATGGGCTTTCTGCAGGGCCTGCTGACCGTGCTGCGCGACGCCGGGCACCCCGGGCTGCTGCTGGTCCTCGACGAGGTGGAGACGCTGCAGCGGGTACGCGGCGATGTCCGGGACAAGGCACTCAACGCGCTGAGGCAGCTCGTCGACGAGGTCGACTCCGGCCGCTTCCCGGGGCTGTTCCTCGTGATCACCGGCACACCGGCCTTTTACGACGGGCCCAGCGGCGTGCCCCGCCTGGCACCGCTCGCCCAGCGATTGGCCACCGACTTCTCCACCGACGCCCGCTTCGACAACCCCCGCGCCGTGCAGCTGCGGCTACCCGGGTTCGACCTGGCCGCGCTGACCGCGCTCGGCGCCAAGGTGCGGGACCTGTTCGCCGGCGGGGCCGGCGATCCGGACCGCCTCACGCGCGCGGTCGATGACGGCTATCTGGGGGACCTGGCCGGCGCGGTGAGCGGATCGCTGGGTGGGCGGGTCGGGGTTGCGCCGCGGGTCTTCCTCAAGAAGCTGGTCGGGGACGTCCTCGACCGGGTCGACCTGTACGAGGACTTTAATCCTCGACGGGATTACGCGCTGATCATGAGCGCCACCGAGCTGACCGACGTCGAGCGGGAGAGCGCGTCGCTCAGCGTCGCCCCGGCCGCCCGTGCCGACGACGTCCAGCTCGACCTGTGACCGCGCAGCTGCTGGACCCCGTCGTCCAGCACCACATCGTCAACTCCCTCGGCTGGCCCGCGCTGCGGCCGCTGCAAGAGGCGTCCGTCGAACCGGTGCTGCGGGGCAACGACGCGCTGCTGCTCGCGCCGACTGCGGGGGGCAAGACCGAGGCGGCCGTCTTTCCGCTGCTCTCCCGGATGACGCAGGAGAACTGGCGCGGGCTGACGGTTCTCTACGTCTGCCCGCTACGCGCGCTGCTCAACAACCTGGAGCCGCGGCTGGCCGGGTACACATCCTGGCTGGGCCGGCGGGTCGGCCTCTGGCACGGAGATACCTCGGACTCGGTGCGCCGCCGGCTGCTCGTCGACCGGCCGGACATCCTTCTGACCACGCCGGAATCGCTGGAGTCGATGCTGGTCTCGACCCGCGTGACCCCGTCGCAGATGTTCGGTGATCTTCGTGCGGTTGTCGTCGACGAGGTGCACGCCTTCGCCGGCGACGACCGCGGCTGGCACCTGCTCGCCGTCCTGGAGCGGCTGGCGGAGGTCGCCGGCCGGCCGGTGCAACGCATCGGGTTGTCGGCGACGGTGGGGAACCAGGAGGCGCTGCTGAACTGGCTGCAGGGCCCGGCCCGGACCGTCCGCACGGCGACCGTGGTGTCCCCTCCGGCCACAGCCGGACCACCCCCCGAGCTGGAGCTGGACTACGTCGCCAGCGTGCCCAACGCCGCCACGGTCATCTCGGCACTGCACCGCGGCGAGAAGCGGCTGGTGTTCGCCGACTCCCGGCGCACCGTGGAGGCACTGGCCGTCGCGCTGCGCGCACGGGGGACGACGACGTTCGTCTCCCACTCGTCGCTGTCCCGGGACGAGCGGCGGCAGGCCGAGCGCGCGTTCGCCGAGGCGCGCGACTGCGTGATCGTGTCGACCTCGACGCTGGAGCTGGGCATCGACGTCGGCGACCTGGACCGGGTGCTGCAGGTCGGCGCGCCCAGGACGGTTGCCTCGCTGCTGCAGCGGCTCGGCCGCACCGGTCGCCGTCCCGGGACGACGCGCAGCATGTTGTTCCTGGCCACCGAGGACGACCAGTTGCTGCAGGCGGCCGGGCTGCTGCAGCTGTGGTCGGAGGGCTTCGTCGAGCCGGTGGTGCCGCCGCCGGCGCCCCGGCACCTGGTGGGGCAGCAGCTGCTGGCGCTGTGCCTGCAGAAGGGGCGCGTGGGCGGATCGACTTGGACGCAGAGCCTCTCCGGGCTGGAACTGGCCACCGCGGAGGAGGCCGCGCGGATCAGCGAGTGGATGCTTGAGACCGGGCACCTGGACTCCGACTCGGGGATGCTCTTTGTCGGACCGGAGACCGAGCGGCGGTACGGCTACCGGCACTTTCTGGAACTGCTGTCGGCGTTCACCGCCGACCCCGAGTTCACCGTGCTGCACGGCCGGGTCGAGGTCGGGACCGTCGACCCGCTTGTGATGACTCGAAAGGTCGAGGGACCTCGCGTTCTCGTGCTCGGCGGGCGGCCGTGGAAGGTGACGTTCATCGACTGGAAGCGGCGGCGGACGTTCGTCGAGCCGACGGACCTGCCCGGGAACTCGAAGTGGTCGGGCCTGGGGCAGCCGCTGTCGTTCGCGCTGACCGACGCCATGCGTCGGGTGGCGCTCGGCGCGGACATGCCCGGGGTGTCGCTGACCCGCCGCGCTACCGAACGGCTGGCCGTGGTGCGTGAGGACATCGAGCCGACGGTGTCCACGGACACCAGCCTGGTGCTGCAGCACGACAGCGGCCTGGTGCGCTGGTGGACGTGGGCCGGTGGCCGGGCGAACGGCGTCCTGGCCGCGGCACTGTCTGCTGTGGCTCCCGGGCTGGTCGACGAGCTCGAGCGTTACGACAACCGGTACGTGAAGCTGCGCGGCGACGCGACCGCCGGCGCGGTACGCGAGGCCGTCGCCGAGGCGCGGAAGCGGTTCAGCGACGACCTGGCGGGCGTCGAGCCGAGCGTGTCGGACGAGTCACTGAAGCAGCTTAAGTTCGCCGACCTACTGCCGACTGATCTCGCCACCTCGACGCTCGGTCGGCGTGCCAGCGATCATGACGGCGCAGCGAAGGTCTTGCGTCGCCCGGTGGCCTGACGCAGGGCCAAGTGCGACAGCTTGCCAGGTCGCCGGCCGCGTCCTCGGGTCTAGGTCGGCACAGCAAGGCCAGCACGTTGTCGATGTTGCCCGCTGGAGCTACGCCTCCGTCGCGGGGGCAGGGAACGCCGGCGGCAACGTCCTCAGGTGCTCCATGAGCCGGCCTGACCCCGCCCGCAGGCTGGCATAGGTGAGGCCCCCGGACACGATGCCACCGACCAGAGGCACGACCTTGGTCACCGTCCTGGCGAAGATCTGCTTGTTGATCTGTACGCCGACCCGCTTCAGCGTCTGCTTGACCAGTGGGTAGTAGGCGGTCTGCGTGAGCGCCTTGCCCGCCAGCTGCTTCTGCAGCGCGGGGCGGGCGACGTTGTTGGCGAAGCCGGTCAGGGCCGTGCTGGCACCGGCGACACCCAGCATCACCCCCAGGAACGCGCCCAGTTCACCCAGCGTCTCGTCGTCCACCTCGTGGCAGTCATCGAGGAACGACTGCCACCCGTAGAGGTAGGCGAGCTTCTGCATGACGCGGAACGCGTGGACGTAGTACTGGGCGATGTCGGCCGGCACGGTGCCGACGAGGGCGAAGCCTCCGGGCAGTCCCGCGGCGAACGCCATCGTCGCGGATTTCTTCGTCTCGAAGGCGATCGAGTGGCGGGCTACGTCGTCGAGGACTTCGGCTGCCACGCCTGCAGCGGCGGGGCGGTCGGCGACGGCTCGCGCGATGACGTCCTCCGCCACGCGCCTCCTCCGCAGCTCGGCGGTGAGGAAGTGCTCCCGGTCGATGCGTACGCCGCGCAGGCGCAGGAGCTTGCCCATGAAGGCCAGGGCGAAAGCCTCCCCATCGTCGTCCTGCGCACGAATTGTCGCGCCGATCCCGCCAGCCGCCGGGACGAGTTCATCCGGATCCCCACCTGGGCGGACGATCTCCGCGCTCACGCCCCCGCTGTCCCCGCTCACTCGCGCCATCCCTTCCGATGCGGCCCGCTGACGGACCTCCGGTTCGGACGCCAGTATCAGGACCGTGTCACCAACCGCGTTCCCGCCACTCCGGAGAGTGCAGGCCTTCCCCGGCAAGGAGGCTGTCCCGGGCGCAGCTGGGGTGGCACCGACGCTGATTCGGGCGGCGCGCCGAGCAACCGCTGGTTCGCGGCGTCGCCACGGCGCGTGACGTCGCCGACGGCCTTGCGGACGGTGTCGGCGGTCGGCTGGGCGAAGATGGTCCATGTCGTGGAGGCGTCCCCCTGCATCACCCAGCCGGCGAGGGTGGGGCCGCATCCCGTGACGTGGGCTCAGTGATCCCGACAACCTGTGCTGGCGCTGACCGGGTGTGTGCAGGGCGGCCGTGTCCACCTGCTCGTTCGGCGAGAGGCCTTCGACCTGCTTCGATTGACACGTTGACTGCGGTGTCATCAGACCGTCCGCGGGTCTCGTCCTCGATGGTGGGGAGAACTTAGGTTCCGCTGGCGTGGGGTGCTTGCGTGAAGCGGCCCTTATGTGACGGTCAGCGAGACCATGTCAACGCTTCTCGCACCGGTGTGGTCACGGTCGAAGCCGTCGAGGGAGGCGCAGTGGCGAGGTCGATCGAGGACTGGTTCGCGGATCATGAGCGTGAGCCGAGCGGTTCCTCAGAGGACGAGTTTGTCGAAGCCCAGCAGCCTTGGGACGTCCAGTCGGCGGGCGTGGTCACGACCCGATCGGCGCGTCGTGAGGTCGGCGTCCCCAACAGTCCAAAGTCGCGGCGGGGATCGTCCTCAGCGCGTGGAAAGAGGAAGCAGGCAGCGCAAGGGTATGGAGGATCCGGCGCAGGGCCGGAGGCAGGACGAGCGGCGGTGCCGCCGATCTCGGGAACCCTGCGGCAAGCCATCCTTGCCGCCGCTCAAGCCAATCCGGGTGCTACCGCCAAAACCCTCGCGGCGAGTCTCACGAGGAAGGGCATACCGGTGAGCCCCGCCCAGGTGACCGCGGTCAGAACGGCGCCGACGTCGCCCCTGCGGACCGGTACCCACGCGAGGCGAGACCCCTCGATGCGGGAAAAGACGGAGAAGATCCGCCGCGCCGCCACAACCCATCCTCATCTCGGCGTACCGAAGTTGTTCTCACTGCTCCGCTCCCGCGGGATCACCGTGACTGAGGACCAGGTCGCGGCCGTGCTCCGGCAACTGCGCTCCTCGACTCGAGGGTCGCACCCGAGCGCGAGATCAGTACCGTCGGTCCCAGTCAATGACGTGTCCTCAGCGGCTCGAACAGGTCGAACCTCCCAGGACGCCGCGCTGTGTCCTTCCTGTGGTGTTCGCCCCAGCGCCTTGGGCATTTGTCGGTGTTCCTGAGCCGGCATCACTGGTCGGGGATGTCCAGGGGCTCGGTGACCCAAGGATCGCCGATCCCCACGTACGACAGCGAGCTGCACAAACACAATTTGTGGGCATCGGGTGGCCTCGACCGTCGACTCCTCGCTTGGTCGGTGCCTGCGGATTAGGTATCTCGGCACGGCACCGTTTCGTCTACGCGAGTCGGCGCTGTGGTCGCGGCGCGGGCGCGCCGTCCCGGCGTCGGCTGTCCGCTCGGGCTCGCGCGCGCCTGACGCTCAGTAGTCTGCGGTCCGCTCCCGCAGACCTGGGGTCATCACCGAGGACGGTGCATGAACGAGAGACACCTTGCGGCCTGGCATGAGGCCGGCCACGCCGTCGCCGTCGTCATGCGGGGGCAGTCGACGCTAGTTTCAGTCGCCCTCGGCGACCGCCACGGGGAAGGTCTCACGAGGCATCGCGGCAAGCCGGGGGACGAGCCGTTCATCGCTTACGCAGGCCCTTGGGCGGAAGCCCGTTACCGCTGGGGCGATCGTGGACTGGAGGACGAGGACGAGGACGAGGACGAGGACGGACTCACCTTTGAAGACCACGTCCATGGCGCGCTGCTGGCGCAGCCGGACGACGCCGCGATTGTTCGCAGGGCTGGCGCGGAAGTGCGGGCCTCCGGGTTGCCGCCCGAGCTCGTCCGGCAGCTCGACCGGCAAACCGAGGTCGTCTGGCAGATGGAGTTGCAGCGGGTCTGGGCGGCCATCGCGGCGGTGTCAGGGGCTCTGCTGGAGGGCAGGTGCGTTTCGCACGAAGCGGTCGAAGCTCTGGTTGATGACTGCAGGCAGCAGCTCGAGTAGGCACCGGCGAGCGCCGGAGGTCAGCGTCCCCGCCCGGCCCACGACTTCGCGTTCGGGGCTACCAGTCGTCAGCGGCTGGGTGAAGCCTTGCCCGAGCCCATTGGTGGCCCCGAAGCCCCAGTGCGTCACGCGAAGAGCACGCCAGTGTAAGAGGTCGCCGGGGCGCAGCCTGGGTTGCGGGGCCATGTGAGGGCTCGCCTGCGGATTACCTATCCGCAGGCGCATGATCTGACCTGCGCAAATTGAGGGTGTGGTCGCGGTGTGGTCGCGGCATCCATGGGGGTGGCGCCTCCGCCGGCGGTCCGGCGGGACACCAGCCCTCCCAACGTAGGGAGCCGGCC
Source organism: Geodermatophilus tzadiensis (assembly GCF_003002915.1). Lineage (GTDB taxonomy): Bacteria > Actinomycetota > Actinomycetes > Mycobacteriales > Geodermatophilaceae > Geodermatophilus > Geodermatophilus tzadiensis. The sequence goes on from NZ_PVTG01000024.1 coordinate 50,998, forward strand.
GCTTCGCCTCCGGAGGCAGGGTTCCGGTCCTCTTCTTGCAGGCGGTGGCCCGGGCCCGGTCTTGCACCGCATACATCATCTCCCGAGACGCTTCTGGCGCCGCTGACGGTTATCGGCCACCCGGGCGGCCTCCCGCGCACCGTGCGACTGTCTCCGTCATGACGCGGATAGCGGGGCAGGTTCAAATCGCGGCGGTGATCGAGGAACTTGCTAGGCGGCGGCCGGTGTTTCATTCCGAGGCAGACTTTCAGTTCGCCTTCGCCCGCGCGGTCGACACTCTTGACCCGGAGGTTCAAATCCGGCTGGAGCTCCCCCTGCGGGAGGTGGAGGGCCTCAAGGGCTCCCAGTACCTCGACCTCATGTGCTTCCGTCCAGGCGCTCGGACGGCGATCGAGTTGAAGTACTTCACGCGTCGCTGGACGGGGACGGACGGCATCACCGACGAAGAGTTCAGGCTGCGCTACCACGCGGCCACCGACTTGGCGCGGCGGAACTTCGTCTTCGACCTAGCCCGGCTGGAGCAGTTCTGTCGTGCGGGCCTCGCCGAGAACGGCCTGGCCATCATGCTGACCAACGAGCCTAACCTGTGGTCGCCCTCAAGGCGCCGCTGTAGCAACGACCGGGAGTTCCACATGCCCGAAGGGACGACGCTCACCGGGACGCTCCAGTGGGCGAAAGGCATGTATCCAGGCAACACGCGCACCCTCTCCGGCACGTACCGGGTCCAGTGGCGGGACTACAGCATCCTTGACGGGACATACGGGACCTTCCGCTGGCTCGCCCTGGAGGTCGCCTAGGTGTGGCTCTCACTTGTTGCGACCAGGGCTCAGGCGACCGGGGGTTGCCCCTCGTCGCCGTTGGCAGGAGATCCAGGCGCGTCATGCAGGCGGGGGACTGTAGGTGGCTCCATGGCGGGCGGGCCGTCCGTCGAGGCGCCGCTGCCTCCTGGTCGGGACTAGCTCCTTTCAGGCCCACCGGCTGGCCTGCACCGATTTGGCTGGTGGTCGCAGTGTGGTCGCGCCGTCCAGGTCGGGTGCGCGAGGTCAGGTGTCATACGCTGGCGACCCAGCCGCCCCCAGCCTGAGGCGGCTCGGGGACGCGGCGGCTCAGCCAGTAGACGCCAGTGCGGGCGCGGTTGTCGGACATGTCCGCGCTCACCAAGCGCCACCCCTGCTGACCGAGCTGGTTCAGCAAGGCAACGGTGCTGGCGTAGTTGGGTGTCTGCATCCCGTCGACGTCGGGCTGAGAGGGCAGCAGCACGAACTGCGCGTTGTGCCCGGCCTCGGCACGCACGAGCAGGGTCTCCCATCGCTCCATGCTCCGGACGGTAGCGGTATGCGCCCATCACGGCAGGTGACGGCATGACCGCGGATCGGGGTCCGACGTTGGCCGCGGTGTGGGCGGCGGTAGCGCAAGCCCAGCGTCGCTGGCATGAGCCAGCCCTCGGGCTGGGCGTCCTAGTGAGGCGCTAACCTGCGCCGATGCGGGTCGGGGTCTACGTCGATGGCTACAACCTGTACTACGGCGGTCGGGACTGCTGCGGAGGTCGGGGAAGTGCCGGCTGGAAGTGGCTCGACATTCGGGCTCTCGTGGCCGCGGCCATCGCCAAGCAAGGCGGCTGGACCAACGCCTCCCTGCACCGCGTTGTGTACTGCACGGCCCGTGTCGACGCGGCTACCAACCCGTCCGCACACGCAGACCAGGACGTCTACCTCAAGGCCCTCAGGGCCACAGGGAGCGTGGACTGGATCGAGTACGGAAACTACGTCGCTCGCACGAAGACCGGCCTGCTAGCGACTCAGGACCCCCAGACCAGGAAGCCGCAGATCGCCAGCTCGGCCTGGCCGATCATGATCCAGGACGCCAACGGCGCCAAGGTCCCCAACGCCCGGTTCATGGTCCAGTACCTGCACCTCGAGGAGAAGGGCAGCGACGTCAACGTCGCTTCACATCTCCTCCTCGATGTCCTCACGAACGCCGTCGACGCGGCCGTGGTCGTGTCGAACGACAGCGACCTGGCCTTCCCGATACGCGCTGCGCGGGACCGCGTTCCCGTCGGGCTCATCAATCCGCGTTCGGCCGGGTACACCGCTGGCGACCTTCAGGGGAAGCCGACGGATGGCGTTGGCGGGCACTGGTGGTGGAAGCTCAACGCCGCCGCCTACCGCTCGGCGCAGCTGCCTGACCCCGCCGGAACCTTCACGCGACCCCAGGGCTGGTGACCTACCTCGCAAGGGCGAGTCTGGGTAGACAGCGCGAACCAAGAGGGGCAAACTAGGTCTCACTTACTCACCCGGCCCCTTGTGGGCCGGGTCTTTTTTTGCCCAGCTCAGGCGGCCGTCCAGATCGAAGGCGGGTGCCCCGCGCCCCCGCGCCGCCGTCCCAGAGTTGCCCAGTTCGACGTAGACGGGTTCGCGCCGCGGCGCCCTTACCCAAGGCGCGGCCGCCCCGGGGCATGTTGGGGCGGGACCATGTCGGTCGGTCGAGCTCGGCGAGCAGGTCGCAGAACCAGCCCGGGGCGCCTTGGTCATGTTCCAGCCGCGGGCGGCGGTGAACGCCACAGCGGCCCGCTCAGGGGCCACATGCTGCCGTGACGGAACCGGTGCCGGACCCAGGGCCACCGCCTGCAAGCCCGCCAAGTGTAGGTGTCGCTCCGCCGCCAGGATCGATTCCTCCAACTGCTCCGCCAGCCGGCACATCGGCGGTGCCTGAGACGACGGCGACCGGAGCCGTACGCCGGCCACCCGCAGCCGGTGCTTCACCGCCGTTTGCGACATCCCCAGCCGGGCCCCAACTTGGCCGAGCGACAGCCTCGACTCGCACAGCTCGACGGCGCCCGCAGGTAGGACGTTATGCCGTGGGGCGCTCACGCCGCACCGCCGAACGCCACCTGCAGAACCGTCGCGGTCCGCATGACGACGACGAGCACCACCAGCGACGGCAGGACGACGACCGTCGTCCGGAGTCAGGCGGCCCCGAGGTCCCGACCTGCTGCCGATACGGCGGCAGCAGCTTGAGTTCGGCGCCCGCCGTTGACAATGCGCAGCCCCGCGCCGGGGTGATAGGCACCGCTGTGGTCGCGCTGTGGTCGCGCACTGCGTGACGGGGGTGGTCAGGCGGCGGCAACCGGTAACACCGGACATGGCTCTGACCAGCGAAGACGGCATCATGCGACACCGTCCGACATGCCCTGGTTGGGACTTTTAATCCGCGGGTTGTGGGTTCGATCCCCACGGGGCCCACCGTGCCGGACGGCGCTCCAGCCGCCCCGTCGTGGCGCGTCAGGCCAGCGTGGCCGTGTCGATCACGAAGCGGTAGCGCACGTCGGAGGCCACGACCCGCTCGTAGGCCTCGTTGGCCTGCTCCACGCCGATGGTCTCGACCAGCGCGGCGATGCCGTGCTCGGCGCAGAAGTCCAGCATCTCCTGGGTCTCGCGGATGCCGCCGATGTTCGACGCGGCGTAGGAGACGCGCCGCATGAGCAGCGAGAGCACGTCGAGCGACTGCGGGTGCTCCGGGATGCCGACGTTGACCATCGTGCCGTCCACGTCCACCAGGGACAGGTACGCGTCGACGTCGATCGACGCGCTGACGGTGTTGACGACGAGGTCGAACGAGGCGGCCAGGCGGGCGAAGGTGTCGGGGTCGCTGGTGGCGGCGTAGTGGGTGGCGCCGAGCCGCAGGCCGTCCTCCTGCTTCTTCAGCGACTGCGACAGCACGGTGACCTCGGCGCCCATGGCGGCGGCCAGCTGGACGGCCATGTGGCCCAGTCCGCCGAGCCCGACGACAGCGACCCGCGTGCCGGGACCGACGCCCCAGTGGCGCAGCGGGGAGTAGGCGGTGATGCCGGCGCACAGCAGCGGCGCGGCGACGTCGAGGGCGAGCGCGTCCGGGATGCGCAGGACGAAGTCCTCGGTGACCACGATGGCCTCGGCGTAGCCGCCCTGGGTGGGCCGGCCGTCCCGGCCGGTGCCCGAGTAGGTCTCGACGTAGCCCTCGGCGCAGAACTGCTCGTCCCCGCGCCGGCAGTACCGGCACTCGCGGCAGGAGTCGACCAGGCAACCGACGCCGACGCGGTCGCCGACCCGGAACCGGGTCACCTCCGCGCCGACCTCGGCGACGATCCCGGCGATCTCGTGGCCGAGGACGATCGGGTAGTCCGTGGCCCCCCACTCGCCGCGGGCGGTGTGGATGTCGGAGTGGCAGACGCCGCAGTACCGGATGTCGATGCGGACGTCGTGCGGGCCGACGTCCCGGCGCTCGATCATCGTCGGCGTCAACGGCTCCGTGGCGGACGTGGCGGCGTAGGCCTTGACGGTCGTGGGCACGGGCTCCTCCTGCGGGCGTCGGGCGGCGTGGGGGAGGACCGCTCCACCGGGGGTCCACGCTACGGACCCCCGTGCGTCGCCGTGCCGTCCCCCATCCGTCGGCGCTGCCGGGTCCGGGTCCTCGGGACGGCGTGCCTACGCTGCCGCACCGTGCCGCTCTTCTCCTTCGAAGGCCGATCCCCGCAGGTCCACCCCGACGCGTGGGTGGCCCCGACGGCCACGCTGGTCGGCGACGTCGTCGTCGAGGCCGGCGCGTCGATCTGGTACGGCGCGGTGCTGCGCGCCGACTTCGGCCGGATCGTCGTCCGCGCCGGGGCCAACGTGCAGGACAACTCGGTGCTGCACGGCGGCGAGGACCCGGTCACCGAGGTCGGGCCCGGCGCGACCATCGGGCACGTCTGCGTCGTCCACGGCTGCGTCATCGGCGCCGAGGCGCTCATCGGCAACGGCTCGACCGTGCAGGACGGCGCCCGCATCGGCCGCCGGGCACTCGTCGGCGCCGGCAGCCTCGTCCCACCCGGCATGGAGGTGCCCGACGAGGTGCTCGTGGTCGGCGCCCCGGCCCGCGTGCGCGGCCCGCTGTCGGAGGGCGCCGCGGTCTGGGTCGACGGCAACCCGTCGATCTACCAGGAACTCGCCCGCCGGCACGCGGCCGGCGTGCAGCGGCTGGGCGAGGTCTGACCCGCCCGGAAGAGGACGGCCGTCGCACCGGTTGTCCCCGGTACGCCGTCCGTCGACCCCTCCGGAGGAACACGATGACCGCCACCGTCCCCGGGACCGAGACCTTCGTCCGCGAGTGGGAGGAGTGGCACCGGCAGAAGGAGGCCGTCCTCGCCTCCCCGCACGGCTTCCTGGCCGTCACCGCGCTGGTCTGGCTCGACGAGCAGCCGACCGAGGTGCCCGGTGCGCCCGGTCGCTGGTCGGCCGGCGAGCAGGGGGTCGTCGTCACCCTGGCCGACGGCGAGGAGCTCGTCGTCGACGGGCAGCCGGTCACCGGCGAGCACGTGTTCGGCCACCTCGGCCTGCGCGAGAGCGTGCTGTCCACCGCCGGTGACAGCGCCGTCGAGGTCGCCGAGCGCGGCGGCCGCTACGTCGTCCGGCTGCGCGACCCGCAGTCCCCGCTGCGACTGGGCTACCCGGGCACCCCGGCCTACCCCGCAGACCCCCGCTGGGCGGTCCCCGGGCGGTTCGTCCCGTTCGACGCGCCCCGCCCGACGCCGGTCCCCGGCGTCCTCGAGGGCGTGCAGCACGTCTACGACGCCCCGGGGCGCATCGAGTTCGAGCTTGAGGGCCGGCAGCTGTCGCTCACCGCCTTCCCCGGCCACACCCCCGGCGCGCTGTCGGTGCTCTTCTCCGACGAGACCTCCGGCCGCACCACCTACCCCTTCCGCTCGCTGCAGCTGCCCCCGCCGGACGCCGACGGCTCCGTGCTCGTCGACCTCAACCGGGCGGCCAACCTGCCCTGCGCCTACACCGACCTGGCCACCTGCCCGACGCCCCCGGCCGAGAACCGGCTCCCGCTGGCCGTCGAGGCCGGCGAGAAGACCCCGCTGGGCCGCGGTGTGGGCCGGCCGACCGACCGTGGAGCGGTCCTGGAGGTCTGAGCGGCCGGCCCGCACCGGCGCTGCGTCCGCCGGTCGGCCGTCGGCAGCAGGCATGCTCGGAGCCGATGGACGGCACGGGGACGACGGGGGCAGCGGTGGACGGGCGGACGCTGGGCGGGCGCTACCGCCTCGACAGCGTGCTCGGACGCGGTGGCATGGGCACCGTGCACGCCGCCACCGACGCCGTCCTCGGCCGCCGGGTCGCGGTCAAGGTGCTCGACCTGGCCGTCGCCGACGAGGCCGGGATGGCCCGCTTCCGCCGCGAGGCCCAGACCCTGGCCGCGCTCGAGCACCCGTTCGTCGTCAGCGTCTTCGACTTCGGCGTCGACGCGAACGCGGCCTGGCTGGTCATGCCGCTGCTCCCCGGCCCCGACCTGCTGACCCTGGTCCACCGCGACGGGCCGCTGCCGGTCGACGACGTCGCCCGCCACGGCCGGCAGGTCGCCGAGGCCCTGGCCGCCGCGCACGGCGCCGGCATCGTGCACCGGGACGTGAAGCCGGCCAACCTGATGCTGGCCGCCGACGGGTCGTGCCTGCTGCTCGACCTCGGCATCGCCCGGCTCACCGACAGCGCCGGCGGCACCTCGCTGACCGGCACCGGGCTGGTCATGGGCAGCATGCCGTTCCTGGCGCCGGAGGTCATCGCCGGTGAGGCCGCCGGACCGGCGGCCGACGTCTACGGCCTCGGGGCGACCCTGTTCACCCTGCTCACCGGTCGCCCGCCCTTCGACGCCGACGGCGCGGCGGTCCTCGCGCAGCACCTGTACGCCCCGCCACCGTCCGCGGCGTCGCTGCGGCCGGACACCCCCGACTCCCTCGACCGCCTGCTGGCCCGGCTGCTCGACAAGGACCCCGCCGCCCGGCCGTCCGCCGCGCAGGTCGCCGGTGCCCTCGCCGGTGCCCCGGTCAGCAGGGAGTCCCCGACGCTGGTGCTGCCCGCGTCCCCCGCGCCCGAGCTCCCGGAAGACGACGGCCCGCGGCGCCGGCCGCTGCGGCTGCTCGCCGCGCTCGGTGGCGGCGTCGCGGTGCTCGCCGTGGCCGGAGCCCTGGTGGCCGGCGGGGGAGCGGACCCGGCGACGTCGGCCACCGCACCCGCGCCGACGTCGGCCACCGCAGCCCCGACCACCGCGGTGGTCAGCACCCCGGCACCAGCACCGGCACCGACGTCGTCGGTGGCGCCGACCACGTCGGTGGCGCCCGCCCCCGCGCCCACGCCGGTCCCCGTCCCCGTGCCGCAGCCCGCCGCCGATCCCGTGCAGACGGCCCTCGCCGGCCTGCGCGCCACCGTCGACGGCGCCACGGCCTCCGGCGCGCTGACCGAGCAGGGGATCCGGGACGTCGACCGCCGCGTCGCCGACATCGAGCAGGCGGCGGCGCGGGGGGACGCGGAGAAGGCCGGCCGGAAGGTCGGTGAGCTCGAGCAGCGGCTCGACGAGCTGCAGCGCGACGAGCGCCTCACCGCCGACGGCGCCGTCCAGCTCGCCGCCGCCCTCGGCGACGTGCGCGCCGCCCTCGGCGTCAGCGGCGGGGACGAGGACGACTAGGGCGTGTCTGACGGATCTTGACGCCGTAAGTCGGCAGTCTCCGGACGATGCGACAGCATCGAATGGTGGTCTCCGATGAGGCGTGGGCGTG
>NZ_PVTG01000025.1 GCF_003002915.1 Geodermatophilus tzadiensis
CAGGACTACGCCGCCCGCCGACGAGCCGAAGGCCTGAGCAACCTCGAGATCATCCGCTGCCTCAAGCGCTACATCGCCCGCGAGATCCACCACGTACTGACCGCTTGACGAGGCATAGGAGCATCTCAGGCGGCCGGACCGCAGGGCCGGGGACCCGCTCAATCCCCCAGTTCGCCACGTCCGGCGGACTCCACGGCGAGGCGCCAGAGCCTCGTCTCGCGCTCCAAGCGGACCGCCGCATCCACGGCCGCCGACGGGCGGAGGCCGTTGCCGCTTGGGTCCAGCAGGAGCCGATCGACCAGCGTGGCAGCTGTACGGGCCCAGGTCATGACCACGAGCCGTCCCCACGACCTCGGATCTACTCCCCGGTGCCGGAGGTGCTCGCGGAGGACCGGCACCGCCCAGGCGTCGGGGCCGACGAAGGCGGCCCGGAAGGCCGCCACCTGTGCGGACCAGGTGGAGGCAGACCACCTGGACTCGCTGAGGAACTGGAGGAAGAAGACCAGATCGTGACCGGGCACGCCCTCCGTCGTCGAGCGCTCCCAGTCGACGACCCCGAGGCTGGAGTCCCGGGCTCCGAAGTAGAGGTTCGGGAACGCCAGGTCGCCGTGCTCGAAGATCGCCGGCAACGGCACCGACCGGAGCGGCGCCAGCAACTCGTGGGTGCGGGCGCAGAGGACGGCTGTCTCCCCGTCCAGTGGTGCGAGCTCGGTCAGCCGCGCGAGGGGTCGCTCGACCGCCTGGACGTACCAGTCGGTGTTGCTCTCAGCGGGACGGACGACGGGGAGCGCATCGATGAACGAGGTGCCCGCCGCCAGAACGGTCCGGAAGTGGCGGCGGGCCTGTGGGGGGCTCAGTACGGTGCCTCGGACCGCCGACTCCGCCAGCAAGGTCAGCCCGTCGCACGCCACCGTTCCGAGGACCGCAGGAACGCGCAGCCGATTGGGGTCGAGGTGAGCGGCGAGGCGCAGCAGCATGTCGGCCTCGCGGCGGACGCCCTGGCTGTCCCCGGGCTGACGCGGCACCTTGACCACCAGTCGAGGCCGACTCTCCCCCTTGGCGTACACCAGGACCACCACGTGCCGGGAGGTCACGAACCGAGGTGTCAGGAACGCCGTCTCCAGCGCTGTCCCCAGCCCCACCGCGCCCAGGTCCAGCCGGTCGAGGTTCTCGACCAGGATCCGCTCGACGAGGTTCGTCCCGCCTCCCGGCAGCACCTCCGGGAGGCGGCCGACCACGCTCCCCTCGGCGATGAGCGCGGGGAGCAGACCCGTCCCCACGGCGGCACGGGTCGTCACGGCCAGGATGCGCCTGAAGCGGTTGCCCTGGTGCTGGTCGAGGGCGTGACGCACCGCACCGTGGGCCTCGACCGGGATGATCCTGGCCGACCTGGCGATCGTGCGGGCATGCCAGTTCACCCTGACATCCGCCAGCCCAGCCTCCGCAAAGGCCCGCCGCCACCCCGTCAGCGTCCGCGGGCCCGCCAGTCGGCGCAGGGATCGGCGCACTTCGGCGTAGACCGAGGCTCCGGAACGGCATGCCGCTGCTGCTCGCTCCAGGTCCTTCGATGGCGGGTCGACGAGGACGACCAGGCTCGCGGTCCCTCTCACGGCCTCCCAGTCCCGATCCGACACCACGTGGTGGACGGGGCGACCCAGCAGCGGTAGTGCTGAGCGCAGTTCCTCGTCCGGGCGGCCGGCGAGGACCACCGGTCCGGAGCCCAGTGCGGGCAGCAGGAGGCGCCAGTCCAGCCTCCGCCATAGGTGCAGTGGGAGCGGAGGGGACTGCGCTGCGGTCTTGAGCGGCCGGCGCGCCACGACCGACAGCAGTCGAGGACGGCTCCCCGGATCGTCACTCGGGGGCGCAGAGCCCATGGGACTCCGATCGTCTGGTCACCGGTCGGATGGGAGCGTCACGTTAATCGACTCCGGAGCTGTGGGACGCGGTCGCGGCTCAGGTGGTCACCGAGCGCCGGCACAGGAGGCCGATGACGTCCTTGACCAGGGCCGGTTGGGCGACCAACAGGACGGCAACCGCCGCAGCGCCTCCGCCGGTGACCGCCACGACGAGAGTGAGTGCCGGCGGCAGCGGCAGGTGGGCGAGGAGTCCCGCCACCACGGCGACGGCAGGAGCCACCGAAGCCGCGGGCGCCAGGGCGGAGAGCAGGCGCCGTGCGTCCAACTGCAGCACGTGGAGGGCCACGGCCTGCATGGCGATGGCGAACACCGCAGCGAGGACCACCTGGGCCCAGGCCACACCGTCGATGCCCCACCTCGTCGCGAAGAGGAGGACCGGCACGAGGACGACCAGGCGGATCACCGAGATCACGAGCGGGATACCGGGACGCCCGAGGGCCTTGTAGACCTCGTTGGCCCCACCGCCGATCGTTCGCAGCGCCGCGTACAGGGCAAGAGCGGTGAGAGCCCCGGCCGCAGGAGCCCAGGCCTCCCCGAAGAGCACGCGGACGGCCAGGGGAGCCGTCACCGCGAGGCCCACACCAGCTGCGACCCCGTAGAGCGACTGCAACCTGATGCTGAACAGATAGCCGCGACGCAGTCGTTCCGGATCGGATCGAGCGTGCGTGAACAACGGGAACGTCACGGACAGGAGGACGAAGAAGACGTTGAGGATGACCAGTTCAGGGAGCTTGAACGCGAACGTGTAGTACGCCAACTGTTCGGCGCCCAGCTGTCTGCCGATGACGAGGTAGTCGGCGTCGAAGACGAACTTCCCGAGGAGGGACGCACCGGCCACCGGGATGCCGTAGGCCAGGACAGCACGGACGTCTGACCGGGTGGTGCGCCACAGCAGGGCGTCGGGGCGCACGGGGAGGACGATCCACGAGACCACGGTGGCGACCGTGCTGCCGACGACAGCGCCCCATGCGATCGCCCAGGGCCCGGCGCCCGCCGCAGCCAGCCCGATGGAGGTCGCCCCCGTGGCCACCGCGCTGACGACCCTCGCCACGGTGATCCGGGAGAAGAGCAGGTCACGGCGGAGCAGGGCATCCGGCACGGAACCGAGCGAGGACGCGAGCAGCGAGACGGCACACAACCGAACCAGGGGTTCGACGTCCGGACGCTGGAAGAACGCGGCGACCAGCGGCGCGGACACCATCGCGACGGCCACGAGGAGCACTCCGACCAGCAGGGCGCACGACATCGCCGCACGGACGGTCGGAGAACTCCGGGGGAGGTACACGAGCGCCTGGGCCACCCCCGCGTCCGCCACGGTCTGGGCATACGCGACGAACACCAGGGCGAGGGCGACCAGGCCGTACTGCTCCGGTGCGAGAAGTCGGGCGAGGACGACGGTCGTGACGAGAACGGCCGCCTTCGACAGCGCGAATGCGAGCCCCTGCCAGAGAGCGCTCCTGGCGCCCGCTCGGCGTAGGTCGTCTCGCGCGGGGACATCCTGGGTAGCCGACGACCTCACCTCCCGGCGCGTGCTGGTCGGTGCCAGGAGTCAGCCTTCCTGTTCCGTGGCGAACATCCGACGGGGCCGCGCGTGCCGACTGCTCGACTTGACCCGCCAGAACGTCCGCTGAGGGACGGCTCCGTCCCGCGGATCCTCCACCCGCCCCCTCTCGGCGCCGTAGCCGTAGCCGTACGCGGTGGCCACCTCGTCCTGCGGCGGGAGGATGTTGAGGATTGCGCCGAGCGTCGTGGCCCCCACCCGCGACAGCGTGGCCGCAGCCTGCTGCAGCTGGTCCTTCCGCGTGCTGCCGTATCGGACGGACAGGAGGACGCCGTCCACCTTGGGCGCGAGCCCGATGGCGTCCGCCACTGGGAGGATCGGAGGCACGTCGATGATGACGTAGTCGTTGGTCTTGCGGAGCTTCTCGATGAGCCTCGCCATGTTGCTCGAGGCGAGCATCTCACCGGGGTTCGGTGGTGTGGGACCGGCGGCGATCACCGACAGGCGCTCGACGTACAGCTGCTTGACGTCGTCGACGTCCGCGGTACCCGCGAGGACGTTGGTCAGCCCGACACCTCCGGAAAGACCGAGGTAGGTCGTCACCTCCGGCTGCCGCAGGTCGGCGTCGACCGCGGTCACCCGCTGCCCGGCGGCGGCGAGCGCCAGAGCCAGGTTGACGACGGCGGTCGTCTTGCCCTCCGACGGCATCGCGCTGGACACCATGATCACTCTCGGTGGCGCGTCGACCTTGAGGAACTGGAGATTGGTCCGCAGCTGCCGGTAGTCCTCCGCCGTCCGACTGTTCCCGCGGCGGTCGGCGACGTGCCTCCTCTTGAGGTCGTCGTCACGGACGACTGCGCCGATCACAGGGGCGCCCACGAGCTCTGCCGTCTCATGCGGGTCCTTGACGGTCCGATCCAGACGCGCGCGAGTGATCGCGAGACCGATGCCGGCCAACAGTCCGATGGCCAGCCCCAGGGCGGCGTTGCGACGCGGCCGCGGTGACACCGGGGTGACCGGCTCCTCGGGACGCTCTGTGACCGTCACCTTCACCGGTGACCGCCCTCCGCCGTCGGGGGTCTCCAACTCGGTCACCAGTCGGGGGAACTCCTGTCCGACCGCCTCCGCAAGGCGCTGCGCCTGTCCCGCCGACGAGTCCGTGACCGAGACGTCGATCAACACGGTGTTCGAGGCCGCGGTCGCCGATATCCGCTGCACGAGCTCGTCGGGTTCCATGTCCAGAGCGAGGCCGGCGACGATCCGTCCGGCCAGCTCGTCGCCGGTGAGGAGCCGGACGTAGGACTCGACCCTCTCCTGGGAGAACTGGCTGCCCTGGTACGCATCCGACGTCGACGCAGACTCCGTGCTCGAGACGAAGAACTGTGTGGAGGACTCGTACACCGGAGTCTGGAGCAGGCTCCCCCCCAGCCCGGCAGCTCCGCCGGAGAGCATGCCGACGACGAGCAACCACCACCCTGAGCGGAGCGCGGTGAGCACTTGTCGGAGGTCCATGTCGCTCCAATCCGTCCGCTGCGCCATCCGTCATCGCAGGGGATCCGAATCGGGGACCCTAGGTCATCGCCGTGCGATGTGGTGACCCGCGAACTGCGGCAAGTCCCCCGTCGCGGTGGTACGCGTCCCCGAAGGCGGTCACCGGGAGCTCTGGATCCTCGCCTGACCGGGCCGCGGCACCGTCCGCTGCCCACAAAGTGGGGATCTCGTCGTCGGAGGGCAGGCGTACCAGGACCGGTGCTCGGCTCCGTCCAGCCTCCCTGCCCGCGTCGTCCGGTCGTCCGCGTTCGTGCTGCCGGGCGAGGGACGCATCAACCGATCGACGGTGTGCTTGGTCCTGCTGCCCGTGTGCGACGCGGCGCAGAGCAGGTGATGGAGTCAGTACTCGATCCCGGCGTTGTCGGTTGAGTGCCGGCGCCTCAGCGTGACACCCGAGGCGACGGAATCGGCGCCGGTGAACGTGGCCCCCGTGAAGTCGTTGCTCTCGAAGACCACGAGGTCGCCCTCGCCGCCTCCGCCGTCGGCCCCCGCCTGCAACTTCTGCGCGAAGGTCCCGCTGACCGACATCTCCCGGACCAGGAGTCGACGCACCGTCGAATCCGTCCGGATCAGCGCCTGCGAGTGCGCAATGTCGCCTGCCTCGAGGATCGCGTCACCGTGGATCGACATGATCGCCGGAGCGCCGTCCTTGACCCAGTAGAGGTCCTGCACGACCTGCCCTACGGCGGGGCTGAAGTGATAACTGTTGTCGGTGAACCTGACCACGGCCCCGGGATGCGACTGGTAGGTCATGACGCCGATCGTCTGGTCGGCCGGATTGCCGGCGGTCCACTCGACCCGGCAGTTCCTGACGTGGAGCGCTCCCAGGGGCGGCTTGACCTCGTTGTGGTTGTAGACGACGAACGGGATGGCCCGGCCGCTGGAGTTGTTCGCCGTGTAGACGAAGGTGCAGTTGTCCACCGTGACGTTGCGGGCCCCGGTCAGATAGCAACTGGTGTTGTACAGGACGACGTCCCGGACCGTGACGTTGTCGAACGAGGCGTCCCCGATCGGCTCGATGTCGATGAATCCATCCGCACTGTGCCCGGGCCGGTCCGCGGTGAAGGCTCGGCCGTTCGCGACGTAGACGGTGGCGCCTGGAGCGGTCCTCGTGGCGACAGCCGACACGATCGCGCCTGTCCGGCCGGTGAAGGTGGCGTCGTAGTCGAAGTCGGTGAGGGAGAACCGACCGGCGTCCGGTACATACAACGACCCATCAATGACTGACGGGTCATCTCCCTCGGAGATCCACCGAATCCGGTGCGCCGAGAAGTCCTTGGGGAGTGCATAGGTCAACTTCGGCGAGCACGCGTACACCGTCACATGGTCGAGGTGCAGGTTGGTGCAGTCACGGAAGATGGAGAACAGGTTCGCGTCGGGTGCCGTAATGGAGAGATCACGTAATGTGACGTCGTGGAGCCCGTTGATGGCGGAGTAGCTCTCCGACCACGGCCCAGTGTAGGTGAACTTGAGCGTGGCCCCGTTCCCGACGATCCGACCCGTGAACCCCGTTTGACTGATGGCGTCGCGGGCAGCGATGACGTACGTGGCACCACTCCGGAGGTGGACGTCCCGCCGCCCCACACACAGCGCGGCGAGCGTCGCCGAGTCGTCCTCGCCCGACGGTTCGGGGGCGGTCACCGCCAGGCCCTGGTTCACGGGCTCCCCCGGGCCGGGATCGTCACGGACCCGGCTGTCCAACCCGGCAGCGACCGCACTGGCCGCGAGCACACCGCCCGCACCGACGACCCCTCCCCGCACGAACAAGCGGCGGCGACTGATCGATGAGCGCTGACCAGGCTGGTCCTCGGTCTGCCCCTCCGCACTCCACCAGGCCATGTGCTCATGATGCCGCCGTCCTGGGCCAGCGGTCCTCACAGCCGCTGCACTGCAGAGGCCACCCGAGCGAGTGCGGCACGGTGTCCCGGCGAGGATCGGCGGAGCTCGGACCGGGCTCGCGCAGCCGTCCCGGCGATACGCTTGCCACGATGGGACACGGGATGGCCGTGCGAGGCCGGGGTGCGGCGTGGCTGGTCCTCACTGCGGTGATCGCCACGACGCTCGCGATGGGGCTCGTCCTCCAACCCCTCCTCGGCGCGGCCGCCGTCGGGCTCCTCGTCGTCGCCGGCTGGCTGCAGGTGTGTCACAGGCGACCGGCGGTCGCTCTCACCTTCATCACCGCCACCATCGTCTTCAGCTCACACGTGTTCGCCATGGCCCACGTCGCGGGGGTCCCGAGCTCACTGATCCGGCCCATGATCGGCGCCAAGGACCTGCTCGCCTGGACCCTCTTGGCCGTCCTGGCGCTCAGGGCCATGCAGGAGAGGCGGCAGAGCTGGGCGGTCCCGCTCCTCGTCGGCGCCTTCCTCACGCTCGGCGGCGTGGTGTACGTGCTCTTCGATTCGCCCGCTCCCCTGGCGGTGCAGCTGGCAGCTATGCGAGGTGCTTCGTTACCCGTCCTGTCGCTGGGCTGCGTGGCCCTGCTCAGCCGGGACGAGCGGCGGCGTGTCGCTGTGGCGTCCGTCTACGTGGTGTTGATCGGTGCGGTCTACGCCCTGGTCGAGCTGGCCCTCCCACGGTCCTTCGTCTCCGAGACGGTCGGCGTGGGGCGGTACTGGGTCGAGGTCAAGGACCAGCCCCTGTTCGTCGACCCCCTGACCGACCTCCCGGGCAACTTCTTCACGTCCGCGGGCTTCCCCCGGTTGACCGGCACGTTCGGCGACCCGCTGTCGGCCGGCGAGATGCTCGGTGGCGCTCTCGTCCTCGCCGTGGCGTACCGGTCGGCGCTGCGACACCCCCTTCTCGTGACCCTGCCGATCACGGCGGCGTTGCTGCTCAGCTTCACCAGGAACGGCTGGCTGCTGGCCGCGGCCGGGGTCACCGCGCTGGCCGCTGTCCAGTACGGCGTCGGCCGGGCGCTGCTCAGGATGGCAGCCATCGTGGTCGCGATCGTGATCGCCAGTGCGGCGATCCGACCTCTGGGCGACTACCTCGGTGGCATCCTGAGCGGCGACGACGCGTCGACCCTGGGACACCACTCGGCCCTCGAGTACAGCTTGCAGCTGTTCCAGAACTTCCCGTTCTTCGGGCACGGATGGGGCACCGGGGGATCGGCCGCCCTCAACACCTATGCCGAGGCGGTCACGGCAGAGAACGCCTACGTCGCCGTCCTGACCCAGACCGGCTGGTTGATCGGCATGATGGTGAGCTTCCTGGTCCTCTGGCTGTGCCATCTGGCCGTGCGCAACCAGCCGCTGGCTGCGATTGGGGCGACGGTCCTCCTGGTACAGGCGGTGACCGCCTTCATCAGTGAGAACGTCCTGACCTTCAATGCGGGTTTCTTCCCCTTCCTGACGGCGGGACTGGTCGCCGCGGGAGATCCGGTCCGCGGACTGGCCGAGCGCACGTTCCCTCGCGCTGGCGTTGGCCGGGATTCACCGGAGGGCCGGGCGGTGCCCCGGACGGGTCCGGCCGATCAGTGCACACCCGCCTCACCGGCCAGCACTTGACGGCCGGCCCGCCCCCGCTCGGGTGCCTCGCACCCGCCGCTCGGGACAGGCAGGCGGGCGCTCACGATGCCGCTCAGGCCGGCTTGCTCGACAACCAGCGCGGCCGCGTCTGCTCCACCAGGGACCGCGCGAAGGCGCCTGCGGGCAGGACGTATCTCGGCAGCACCCGACGAGGGTCGAGCGCCATGCGCCAGATGCCCTCCAGGCACAACCTGCGCACGATGACCGGCGCCCGTCTCTGATGACCGCTCAGGAAGTCGACGGCACCCCCGAGGCAGAGGATCACCCCGTGCGGTAGGTGGCGCGCCAAGCGCATCCCGAAGACCTCCTGCCGGGGCGCGCCGTAGGCCAGGACGAGGATGTCGACGCCTTCCTGGTGAGCACGTCTCGCGAGGTGCTCAGCCAGCGACTCGGAGAGTGATTCGTGATAGGCGTCGTCGATGACCCGCATGTCCACTCCGGGGTGAGTGAGGCGACAACGTCGGACCGCCTCAGCGGGACCCTGACCTCCGATGATGCCGATGCGGACCTGCCCCTCGGCGGCACCGGCTACCAAGTTCTTGAGGAGGTCGCTCCCGGTGACGCGAGGGACCACTCGTCGCGCCGCGATGCTGCCCACGACCGCAATCGGCCACCCGTCAGCCAGCACGAGGTTGGCCCGTGCACAGGCACGACGGAAGTCCGGATGCCGCTCCCACACGGAGTACATGGACAGGTTGGGCGTCACCACGAGACGTGCCGACTGGCCCGCCGCCCCCCACCGCAGCACGGTCTCGTACGCGGCCCGCGGGGTCATGAGGGACACGTCGAAGTAGCCCACCCGCTGGCGGCGAACCGGAGAGTCAGCCCTCGACCCTGGCACTGGCATAGGCAGCGCAGGCCTGTCGCGCCGTGTCGGCCCAGCTCCTCGTGCGGGCAGCCATGACCGCGGACGCAGGTGGAGATCCACCTGCCGCCGCCGTCCGTAGCCCCTGAGCGATGCTCTCGGGATCCAGGGGGTCGACGAATATCCCCGCTCCATGCGACACCTCCCGGAAGACCTCGAGGTCCGAACACACGACCGGTGTCCCCTGTGCGAGCGACTCGAGGATGGGAAGCCCGAACCCCTCGTAGAGGGAGACCAGGGCCGTCGCCGATGCCCCGGCGTAGAGCCCCGCCAGCATGTCGTCGTCGACGTCCGAGAGCAATGAGGTCCCCGCTGGCATCTGACCCCAGGCCCTCCTCCCGACGAGTACGAGGTCGTGACTCTCCGCCAGGCCGGACATCCGGAAGGCCTCCAGGAGACGACCGATGTTCTTCCGCGGCTCGATCGCCGCCACCGAGAGGAGGTATGGACGGTCCCTCCCTGGCCGCCGGCCGGGTTCGCAGATCGGCAGATCAGAGGCCAGCGACGCGACGAAGAGACGGTCGGCCGGGACGTCGAAGCAGGACTGGACCTCCCGTGCCACGGCCTGGCTCACGGTGAGGATGGTGGCGCGTCGCACCGCTGTCTCGGCCCACTTGCGATACACCGCTCCACCGAGCCGCGAGGCCGTTTCGGGATATCTCCACCAGGTCAGGTCGTGGAGCGTGTACACCAACCGGCGCCCTAGCGCACGGCTGACCGTCGGCGGCGGTGGAAAGGTCGGGTAGTGCACCGGCGTCCCGGCGTGCCTCCGCAGGAGGATCGAGGGCTGGACCATGTTGACTGCGGGCAGGACCACCTCCCCGCGCCATCGCGGACCGACGTAGTCGGCGATCCGGAGCTGATCGTGCAGTGCGAAGCGCAGGCTGCGGCTGTAGCGCTCCCATCCGGAGTGCCGGCTGGCCACAGCCGATCTCGCGTCGAAGACCAGATCGACGGCGGCGGTCAAACTGGACCTCCGACCGATGCTCCCGGATCTCGTTGGAGCCGCCTGACAGCGACGATGCCGGCCAATAGGCCCTGAACCGAACGCTTGCACTTCTTCAGCCGGTAGCGCCGCTCCCTGAGCAGCGGCCTCCCCAACAGCCGCGCGGTCTCGAGCAGCCCCGGGCCGATCAGCATGGCCACGAGGCCCCGGTGAGCCGTGGACCAGCTGACCACGAGCCGGTTCCGCTGCACGTAGAAGAAGAACTTGTCCGACCGGTCATCGACCGATCCGCCCTGCTCGTGCCACAGCCGGGCACCTCCGACCACCAGCATCGGGATCCCCAGTTGCGCGGCCCGCATGCTGAGGTCCACGTCCTCCCAGTAGAGGAACAGATCCTCCCGGAAGCCGCCGAGGCGTTGAAAGGTGTCAACGCGCGTCATCAACGCCGTGCCGGTGAGGAAGCTCGCCGGTCGTGTGACCTCGTCCAGCGTCTCCGTCCGCTCCCGGTACCCGAGGTGCTCCGCACGACCGCGCCGCGCATCCAGGCGACCTCCGCTGAACCAGACCTGTTCGTCGGGCGGCCGGCCGGACGTGATGGCCGGAGAGACGAGGGCATCGGGGTGCTGCTCGAGCACCTTCAGGAGGTGGGTCAGGCAGCCCTCGCGGACCTCGACGTCCGGGTTGAGGATCCACACGCTGTCGCAACCCAACCGCTGCGCCTCGTGGACCCCTCGGTTCACGCCTGCACCGAATCCCGCGTTGCACGGGGACTGGAGGACGCTGACGCGCCCGTCATCGCGTGCGATGTCGGCGAGCTGCGTCCTCTCGTGTTCGCTGTCGAGGTCGTTGTTGACGACCACGATGCGTGCCACCTCCGACGTCGGAGGCACTGTCGTTAGGCACCCGCGGAGGATGTCCGCCGACCTGTAGTTCACGATCACGATCGCGAGCTGCGACATCACACCCCATCTCCGGCAGCGCGGGCAGTGCTCAGGCTCACTTCACGGTCCCGATCGAGAGCAGTGGACCGACGGCCCTCCTGCACGGGACCGATCGGTCACTCACCGACACCGTCTCGACCGGACCCGCCCACGAGTGACCAGCGGAGCCTGCCACGCTGCAGGTCCCTGTGGGCCACCACGACGGGTCGTCCCATGACTCCGTCCGCCCGGCGACGGAACGGCTCAACTCCGGACACGGGGCGGTCCACCTGCCACGGTCCGTCCCCGATCGGACTGCGACGCACCGGCGAAACAGCCGCCCGGCGCCCCGCAGGCTGCGCACGTGCGGACGGCGGCGACCGGCTGCACATACGTGGTGGGCGAGTCCGACGGTGCGGCCGCACGTCGGCCGGGCGTCCCGTTCGACGTCGACCCCGACTGGAACTCGCAACGCGGCGCCGCTTCCATGCCATCCTCAGCTCGTGTCCGGTCGCAGACGGCGACAGATCGGCTTCAGCGACGCCCGGTGCGACATCTGCGGGACCAGCGGTCTCCCGGTCTTCGAGTCGCGACTGCCTCGGCGGGGGCTGGCTCTGGTCAATCCCTGGTGGCGCGAGCGTCGCCGGACCTACGAGCAGTGCCCCTCGTGCGGGGTGAAGTACCGGCTCGAAGCGGGACGCCGGGTCTGAGTTGCGCCCCTCCGACGAGAAGAGGTCCGACTCCCGCTGTGGGGTGGCGGACGTCGCCTGCACCAAGGCCGTGGACGGCCGGAGATCGCCCAGCTCCGTCGCCATGCCGATCAGGCCGTGACCATGGCGACCACGCTGTCGGGAGGGCGACAGGAGTACGCGAGCAGGACGGGGCTCCAGAACGAGACGACGGACCTGGCTTCCTTCCCGCGACCCACTGCAGTCCGCGGCGCGCAGCCGATCGGCTGGGGCCGCAGGACGGGGGTCCGATCGCGTCATGGGTCGGGACCCGCCGCGAGGTCCCGTTCCCCGACGTCCCGTTCCCCGGCGTCCCCCGCAAGCAGCGACATCGGGGTCAATCCCCGTGGTCCCCGGTCGAGGCCTGGCGCATCAGGCCGTCATAGAGCTCCTGCAGCCTCCGGACGAACGCCGCTTCCGAGTACCGTTCCTGCACGATGTCCGTGACGTGCGCGCGCCGCTCCGCCTCGACACCCCCGCGGAGAGCACGGAGCACCTCCTCGGCGAACACGGCAGGGTCGTCCGCGATGGCTGCGCCCTCCGCCGCCTCGGGGATCCCCTCCGCGCCGACCGTCGTCGTCACCACGGGCACACCCCACGACAGCGCGGTGATGGTCTTGAACTTCACCCCGGCCCCCTGCAGGAGAGGGATGACCACGACATCCGCCTGTCGATACGCCTCATCGAGGTCGTCGCGATAGCCCCACAGGACGACGTCGTCCCGGCCGGTCGTCCTGCGACCGAGGTCGGCACTCGGACCGGCACCGGAGATGTGGAACTGGGCATTGGCTGCATCGCGTCGCACCCGCGGCCAGACCTCACGGAGGAACCAGTGCACGGCCTCGTCGTTCTCCGGCCGGTACAGCGCCCCGACGAAGGCCACGACCGGCGGCGTCCCCACTGGGCGAGCACCAGTCCGTGCGGGAGAGGCCGTCGCCACGGGGGGCGCCAGGACCTCGGTGACGACGCCCGGAGCGAGCTGGCGCACCAAGGAGGCGTCCTTGTTGCTGAACGTGATCACGACATCGAGTTGGGAGAGCACCCGCCGCTCCTGCACACGGATCCAGCGTCGATAGGCCCGTCGCACCGGCTCCGGCAGGGGGAGAGCCGAGACCCGGCGGCTCTGGCGCTGGGAGATGACGTCGTGTGCGATGCCCACCAACGGGGTCTTGCCGGCGTACCTCCTCACCACCCTGGCGAGGCCGAAGGTGTCGGTCCACTGGAACTCGACGACCCCTGCTTCGCGCAGGCTCTGCTGGAGCGTCACGTCGTGCCGGATGTGGTCGGCCAGGGCTCGACTCGCAGTGATGGCCGTCGACTTCCGGCGCACCCGCCAGGCCAGCTGCGAGACCGTCCACCGGTTGTAAGGCCGGACCAGCGCCACCCGGACCCGGTCCGGACGCGGGCGCACGTCCACCCCCCGGTCGTTCGCGGCCGAGTTCTCCGCCACCATGAGGACGGGCCACCGATCAGCCAGAGCCGACGTGTGTCGCAGCACGTACTCCCCGCCGGCATGGTCGATGCCGGGGTACGGGATCGCCCAGGTGAAGGTCACGATCACCGGCGACGGTCCGTTCACGTGTCCAACTCGTGAGCCCCTGCGCTGACGGCGGATCGATCGGGCGGCCTCTCCGTCGGCTCAGCGATCTGACCCCGCCCGTCGGGGCGCGTCGGTGCGGGTCCGGGTCTCCTTCGTACGGCACCGTGCGACCAGCCCGTCAGACCTGCTTCGCCGCTCCACACGCGACCATGATCCCTGCTCGCGCCGGCGCATCGGCCGCTCGTCGCTGCGATGCTCCATGAGAGCGGAGGCCACCCGGTCTGCACGATGCGGTTGAACCGCTCGGGCCTGCTGTTGGTCGGGGCCGGCCTGGATGGACCGGCGGGCCATCTCGGGCCGTCGGACGGGGGACACCCGCCGTGTGCACGCGGTGGCTGCTGGCGTTGTCGGTCAAAACTCGGTGCACTGTCACGCGACGGCTCATGGAGGGGCGCGGGGAGGGGCTCGTCGGTGTTCGCGAGCCTGCTGCCGTCCTCGTGCCTCCAGTGACGTGCCGGGGATCGCCTACTGTCGCTCCGGGGCGGGCGCCGTTCAGGTGCGTCGGGGCACGCGGATGCCGGACGCGATCTCGACCGTGTCACCCACCCGCCGCAGCCGGCGTCGTCGGGCAAGGTCGGGTGCGACGACGGCGAGCAGCGCGCCGAGTCGGGTGCGCAGCCGTTCCCCGCGGCCGACGAGCACCGCGAGCGCATGCTTCCTCACGTCCTGTCCATCCCCGTCCAGGCTGTGCGTGAGCATTCGCCAGCGCCGTTCGCCGTGCGCGCGGATCCGCGCACGGGCGATGACCTCGTGATCGTGCCGGTCGAGGTCGGTGCGTTCGGCGGCGCGGTCCAGCACTCGCAGCCGAGCCTCGGCCATCCGGACCGGGTCCGAGCTGAGGGAGCCCTGCGCCAGGCGGTACCGAGCAAGAGGGACGTCCACCAGTCCCACCCGGGAACCGTCCAACACCAGCCGCTGCCAGAACTCCCAGTCCGCGGTGATCGAGAGGGACTCGTCGAAGCCGCCGGCCGCGAGCCATCGCTCGCGGGGCACCGCACACATCCCGAGGACGAAGTTCTGGTCCAGGATCGCGGCACGTTGGTCGTCCGCTGGGAACCGCCATGCAGAGTGGTACGCCCGGCGTACCGGGACGCCGTCGGCCTCCACGATGGCGTCCGTGGTGAGGACGTCGAGGTCCGGCCGCTCCCGCGCGAACCAGGCCAGGGCCTCCAGCCGACGCGGGTGGAAGACGTCGTCAGCGTCGAGTACGACCACGTAGTCGCCCCGAGCAGCGGCGACGGCAGTGTTCTTGGCGGCCGACTCCCCCCCGTTGGGTCGGCGCACCACGCGGACGGCGTCCCCGAGGCCTGCCAGCACGTCTGCGGTACCGTCGGTCGACCCGTCGTCGCAGACCACGACCTCCAGCGGCGGATGAGTCTGCTCCAGGGCCGACACGACGGCCGCCGCGATGGTGGCCTCCGCCTGGTAGGCCGCAATGACGACCGAGAAGCTGGGGGGCTCGGTTGCCCGGTCGACCCCGGGCGCCGGGGGCGGTGCCAGCACCGGCCAGGGACCACCCACGGGGATGGCCGCGACCTCGTCGTCCGACGGAGCGTCGGTACTACGGTCTGCCCTCGGCCGCCGTCCACCCCATCGGCGCCATGCGGGCTGTTCCGCCCGCCGGGCCAAGAGCTCGTCGTGGAGCGCCTCGTACGACCGAACCATGGCCTCGGCGGTGAAGCGCCGTCCGGCTTCTGCTGCCGCCTCCGCAGCCAGGCGCCGACGGAACGCCGGATCGCCATCTAGCCGATGCAGCGCCGCGGTGAGATCCCCGACGTCCTCGACCGCGACGAGCAGTCCTGTCTCCTCGTGGCGCACCGCGTCGGGGACTCCGCCCACCGGAGTCGCGACGACCGGAACACCTCCCAACATGGCCTCCAGGACGACCAGGGGCAGGCCCTCCCACCGGCTGGGCACCGCCAGAACGTCGAAGGAGCGCATGAGCCTGGGGGCCTCGCTGGACCACCCGACCATCGTGACGCGTTCCTCCAGACCGAGGTCGGCCGCCAGCTCCTCGAGTGCCTCCCGCTCGGGGCCGTCCCCGACGAGCACGAGGTGGGCGGCCGGCAGACCTGCGACCGCCCGCAGGAGCACGTCGAAGCCCTTCTGCCGGTCCAGCCGGCCGACGCCCCCGACGACAAGCTGACCCCAGGGTGCCGCCCCGGGGAGCGGCGGCCCTGGTGCGGGGACCCCGTTCCAGACGACACGGACCCCGCCCGGTGCCAAGCCGAGGATCTGCTCCAGCTGGCGCGCCGATCTGGCGCTGACCCCCACCACGGCGCTGATCCGCGAAGCGGTGAACCGCACGATCCGGCCGATGCGCGGCCCCGGACTGGGCATCGGTAGGTGCACGACCGCCACGGCCGGGGTGCGCCGCAGTGTCGTTGCGCCGAGAACTGTGTACGGGTCTGCGAACGGCGTGGGGAGGTTGAGGTGCACGAGATCCGCTCCGATTCGCGCCATGGCCCGCCGATGCGCCCTGGCTGTGGCCAGGTCCCACCGCCCCCGCACGGTGGGCAGCACGGTGTAGGTTGTGCCGGGACGTCGGGCTGCCAGGCGCTCGAGCACCGCATCGTCAACACCGAGCAACCGGACCTCGTACCGTTCGGACAGCGCGGCCAGCAGGTGCCCGAGCGCGATCTCGGCGCCACCCCACTCGCTCGCCCCGCAGAAGATCAGGATTCGCACGGGATCCGGGTGCCTCATCGGACAGCGGCTCCCCGAGGCTCGTCGTGGCGGCCATCGACTTCCGGGCCGAGCTTGATCAGGTTATCGCCAACGACCGCAACAGTCGTTGCGCAGGCTGCTCCCCACACAGTGACGCCGCCCTCGTCGCCGGGACCGGCTGATCGCGGTCCTCGATGGTGCGCCGCCGAGGACGTCCTATCCACCGGAGTCCTTCTGGGGCAGCGCAACAGGTGGCCATCCCCGGTGCCGACCTGACCGGCGAAGACGGAGGCGGTCTTCACGGAGCCCGAGACGATCCCATGGTCCACGGCGTGCTGGTGAAGCGCTCGGGCCGACCGCGGGCGGGCGTGCTGCCAGACGTCCGCGAGCCGCCGGCCGGAGGTGCCGTCGTGGCAGTAAGGCCGCTGCACAGGGGCAGACGGACCTCGCACCGGCCGAGCAGGACGTCACCGTCGGAAGGTGTCCTCGGATCCCCATTCGTGGAGCCGCAGTCGCCGGGCGTCGCCGCCCAGTCCCTCCACGTGTGCCAGGACGTCGACACGGTCGGCAGCGGCATGCACGAACCGCCCCGACCACTGGTCGAGCTGTCCCTGCGCCATCGCGACGACCCACTGAACCACGAGCTCGGGGTCGGTCCAGTCCGTCTTCCCCCGCCACACGGCCATCGACCGGGTCATGTCGGTCTCGACTACGCCAGGTGCCAGGTCGAACACCTTCACACCGGTACCGGCCAGGGAACCGGCCAACGCCTCGGTGATCCGCATCAGGCCGGTCTTCGCCACCGAGTACGCCGAGTACTCGGGTTTCGCACGCAAGCCCGAGCCACTGGCCAGGTTGACGATGGTGCCGCTGCGGCGGGCGACCATCGTCGGGACCACCGCACGGCTGACGAGGAAGGCACCTCGCACGTGGCTGGCCACCACGTCCCACCACTGGTCCGGATCAGCGTCCCAAAGCGAGACCTCCGCCGCGTCGATCAGGCCGGCGTTGTTCACGAGCAGATCGATCGGTCCACACTCCTCCTGCGCCCGCGCCACGGCCGCGTCCACCGCTGCACGATCCGTGACGTCAGCCGGGATCGCGAGGGTTCGCTTCCCCGTGGCATCAGCGACCTCGGCCATCGCCCGGGTCAACCGCTCCGCCCCGCGAGCCACTCCGACGACGGTGACGCCTCGGATCGCCAACCCCTCCGTCAGGCGACGTCCGATGCCGGCCGATGCACCGGTGACCAGAGCGACCCGCCCGCCGAGGTCAACCACGCGGCACCGCGGCGGGGACGGCCAGCACGCCTGGGCCGCTCGTCCGAGTGGTCGGGCACGGGCCAGCCACCGCCCACGGCACGGCTGCGGTCATGGTCGTCTCCACGTCGTCGCTCCTGCGCCAACACCGACCGGAGGTCTGGGAGATCATCCGCGCCGCGTTGCAGGCCGGGACGCAGACGGAGGTGGGGAGGGTCATCGCCGTCCTCGCCCCAACCGGTCCCAGCGGTGCAGCCTCGGCCCCGCAGGGCGGGAGGACCTCCGTCCGAGCTCCTCGCGGGCCCGGTGCCGGTCCCTCTTCTGCCTGTCCTCATCTCCGACGTCGACTGCCTGCCGCTCGACTCCGCTGGACATCTGGACCCCCTCGGTTCTCGACATGCTCACCGAGCGCGACCGGTGGAGCCCCGACTACGCCGTTCCTCCTGGGTCCTGGGACCTTGGAGGCACGGTGACCGAGGGTCAAGGGGAACTGCCCAGGGCCGTATCACTGGCCGTCACCGGTGGTCCGGGCGGCATCCCGGCCCGAAGCTGCGGCGACGTCACCGGCTCCTCCTGCCGGCGGTCCGTGCTCAGGCGTGCGGTGGGGTGAGAGGTCGCCCGACGCAGGTGTTCGCCAGCTGCTCGGCGCTCAACTGCGGGTAGGCACCCGCGCACCACGCGTCGACGGCGCCCTCGCCGGCGAAGCCGCCGTCGACGAGCGTCACCCAGTACGGGTCGCCGTCGGGAGCGGTCGAGGTCGCCCCGAAGTCGGTGCTCCACAGCACGTAGAGGTCTGCGGGGTCCGCCACCGACGACAGCGCGGCGCGGCTCTCCGCCAGGATGTCGACGGCGAAGAACTGGTGGGTGCCGTTGGCGGCCGTCTGCAGGGGGTCGGTGATCCCGACGTCCTTGCTCGCCACCTGCGCCATCCAGCGGCCGTCGAGGTCCACCCGCGCCAGCGACTCCTCGCGCAGGGCCTGCAGGTCGGCGAGTGCCTGGTCCTCCGGGGACACCGTGGGCGCGGCCGGGACGACCGGCGCCGGCGAGCCGGCGTCGCCCAGGTCCTCGCCCTCGTCGGCGGCCGCCGCGGTCGTCGTCTGCCCGGCCGTCGCCGTCGCGCCGGGGCCGTCCCCGAGGGCGAACCAGGTCGCCACGCCGCCGCCCACCGCCACCGCGGCGACCAGCGCCGCGACGAGCACGCCGCGCCGCGACCCGCCGCTCACGTGGGGCGGGAGCACCGGCACCGGGCCGGAGTCGGGTCCGGGCGGGAGCGCGTCGGACGACGGAGGCGACGTCGGCTGGATGGTCGCGGTCGCCCGCGGCGCCGGCCAGCCACCGGGCGGCGGCGGCAGCACCGGCTCACCGGACGGCGACCACACCCGTCTGGTCTCGTCCACGTCGGCGGCGTACCGGCGCCCGAGGTCCTCCTGCGTCACCCTGACCTCCCCGTCCACGGTGGCCGGGACCACACCCGCTGTGACGGCGTGCCTCGGCCGGAGGAGGGTAACCGCCCGCCGTCGTGATCGGTGGCACCTCAGCGGGTGCCCGGCGCCTGACTCGGCCGGGACCTGCGGCGCCACCACGCCACGCCGCCGGCGACGAGGAGCAGCAGGACCGCGCCCTCGACCAGCAGCCCACCGGGTGAGGTGGCCCAGCCGAGCAGCCGGCCGGCCGAGGCGCCCACCGCCACCTGCAGCACCGATCCCGGCACGACACCGAGGGCCGTGGCGGCCGTGTAGGTCCCCAGCGGCACCCCGGTGAGCCCGGCGGCGTAACTGGTGAGGCTGAACGGGACCGGCATGACCCGCGCCACCAGCAGCGGGACGAAGCCGCGGCCGGTGAGCACCCGGTCGACCGCCAGCACCCGCGGGCCGGCCAGCCGGGTCACCGCCTCCCGCCCCAACACCCGGCTGAGGCCGAAGGCGGCCAGCCCGCCGAGCACGGCGCCGATGACGGAGGCCATGACACCCGCCCAGAAGCCGACGACGGCGCCCAGCAGCAGCGACAACGCCGTCCGCGGCACCGGGCCGAGCAGCGCCAGCGCCACCCCGAGGGTCACCAGGACCAGCCCGACGGCCCCTGTCCCCTCCACCCGGCTGCGCACGGCGTCCGCGCTCGGCAGGTCGACGACGAGGACCACCACGACCGCGGCGATGAGGAGAGCGGCCAGGACCGCTGCCCGTGCCCCCGCCCTCCCCACCCGCCCCATGGTGCCCGAGGGGTCCCCGACCCCGGCGGACCGACGGGTCAGACTGGACCGGTCCCGTCCGCTGTCCGAGGAGCTCCATGCGCCCGCCCGCGCCCGCCCGGTCCCTGCCGGCCTTCTGCGCGCTGATCTGCCTCCTCACCGCCTGCTCCGGCACCGGGTCGTCGCCGAGCGCGACGAGCGCCTCGAGCACCACCTCCGCCACCCCGACGACCGGATCGCCGTCCGCCGCGGCCGACCCGGTCGACCGGCAGGTCGACGCGGCGCTCGCCGAGCTCGACCGCCGCGCCCAGGTGGCGCAGCTGTTCATCGTCGGCGTGCCGCTCACCGGCCTCGACGCCGGCGACGCGCTCGTCGAGGACGGCGTCGGGGGCGTCTTCCTCGCCGGCCGGTCGCAGGCCCCGGCCGAGGACCTCGCCGCGGTGACCGGCCGCTGGGCCGACGCCGCGTCCGGCCCCCGACCGTGGGTGGCCGCCGACCAGGAGGGCGGCGAGGTGCAGGCGCTGCGCGGCCCCGGGTTCGAGCGGCTGCCGGCCGCCGCCGAGCAGGGGCAGCTGCCGCCCGACCAGCTCGCCGCGCTGGCCGACGGCCTCGGCGCCTCCCTGGCCGCGGCCGGCGTCACCCTCGACCTCGCGCCGGTGGCCGACGTCGTGCCGGCCGGCACCGAGGCCGACAACGACCCGATCGGTGCCTTCGGCCGCCAGTACGGCAGCACCGCCGCCGACGTCGCGGCCGACGTCGCGGCCGTGGTCGACGGGCTGGCCGCCCACGGCGTCACCTCGACGCTCAAGCACTTCCCCGGCCTCGGCCTGGTCGACGAGAACACCGACGAGGCCGCCGGGGTGGCCGACCCGGTCACCACCGCGGACAGCGAGCAGGTGGCCGTCTTCGGCGAGCTGGCCGCCTCCCCCGCCGAGCCGATGGTCATGCTGTCGTCGGCCACCTACCCGGCCATCGACCCGTCGGCGCCGGCCACCTTCAGCCGGGTCGTCATCACCGACGTCCTCCGCGGGCAGCTCGGCTTCGACGGTCCGGTGGTCACCGACGACGTCGGCGTGGCGACCGCCGTCCAGGACATCCCGCCCGGCGAGCGCGCCACCCGCTTCCTCGAGGCCGGCGGCACGCTGGTGCTCACCGTGGACCCCGACGTCTACCCGGCAATGCTGGACGCCGTCCTCGCGCGCGCCGGGACCGACCCGGCGTTCTCCGCGACCGTCGACGCCGCCGTCCGCACCGCCCTCACCGCGAAGGCCCGGGCCGGTCTGCTCGGCTGACCGGACGCCGGTGCGGCCACGCGAGGACCGCGAGCATCACCATCGCCACGGCCCAGCCGGTGGCGACGAACAGGTCGCCTCGGTGCAGGCCATGGCCTGCCCCCAGCTGCAGGATGACCGGACCGTCGTTGGCGTATCGACCGGTCACCAGGAGAAAGGCGAAGCCGGACAGGACCGCCCCGGCGACGGCGGCGCACACCCAGCGGAACACCGGCACGACGGTAGTGCCACTGAGCGCCACGGGGTCAGAGCCCGCGACCCGATGGGGTGAGCGGCCTCCCGGGCGCCTGCAGCGGCCCGCCCGGCGGGCCGATGCCCCGCACGTGGACCTCCGCCCGGCGCCCGTCGCGTCGCCCCCGGTGCGCCGCCGGCCGCGCCCCGGTGGCGAGCTGCCGGCACCGGAGAGCCCGGCCCGCCGGCGGGTGCTGCACGTGCTCGGCATCGCCGCGGTGCTCGCGACCGCCGTCTACCTGGTCTGGCGGATCGGCTGGACGATGCCCGAGGGCCGCGCCCTGTGGGTCGGCGTCCCGTTCCTGCTGCTCGAGGTGCACGGCTTCGCCGCGCTCGTGCTCTTCGTGGTCACCACCTGGGACGTCTCCCCCGCGCGCACCCGCCCCGGCCGCGCGGAGGACCCCGACCCCACCGTGACCGTGCTCGTCGCCACGTACAACGAACCGCTCGAGGTGCTGCTGCCCACCGTGGCCGCCGTCCTGGCCATGGACGAGCCGCACGAGACCTGGGTGCTCGACGACGGCGACCGGCCCGAGGTGGCCGACATGTGCCGGGCCCTCGGCGCACGCTACGTCACCCGCCCGGTGCACGACCACGCCAAGGCCGGCAACCTCAACGCCGCCCTCGCCCACGTCACCACCGACCTGGTCGCGGTGTTCGACGCCGACCACGTGCCCGAGCCGGACTTCCTCACCCGCACCAAGCCGTACTTCACCGACCCGCGCCTGGCCCTGGTGCAGACCCCGCAGGACTTCTACAACGTCGAGTCCTTCGAGCACTTCCGGCACGGGACGGCGCTGCACGAGGAGTCGCTGTTCTACCGGGTGATCCAGGCCGGCAAGCACAACGCCGGTGCCGCCTTCTGGTGCGGCACCAACGCCCTGCTGCGGGTGTCGGCGCTGCGCTCGGTCGGCGGCGTGGCCACCGAGACCCTCACCGAGGACTTCCACACCACCGTGCGCCTGCACCGCGCCGGCTGGCGCACCGCGTACCACAACGAGGTGCTCGCCAGCGGCCTGGCCGCGGGCACCCCGGACGCCTTCTACGCCCAGCGCCGCCGCTGGGGCCGCGGCGCCATGCAGGTGGTGAGGCTGCGGGCGGACAACCCGGTCCTCGGCCGCGGGCTCACACTCGCCCAGCGGCTGAGCTACGCGTACTCGCTGTCGGCCTGGTTCGACTCCTGGCGCACCCTGGGGCTGGCCGTGCTGCCGGTCGCCGTGGTGGTCACCGGCCTGTTCCCGGTCGACGCGCCGCCCTGGGTGTTCCTCGGCCTGGCCGGCAGCAGCTTCCTGCTGCAGCAGGTGGCCACCACCCTGCTCGGCCGCGGGTTCGCGCGGCTGCACTGGTCGCTGCTGTTCGACGTCGTCCGGCTGCCGTCGAACCTGGCCGCGACGCTGTCGCTGGTCCGGCGCGGCACCGGCACGTTCGCGGTGACCGCCAAGGGCCGCACCGGCGACGCCCGCGCCCGGGCACGGGTCCCCGCCGTGCTCGTCGTGCTGCTGGCGGTGCTGGTCGGCGGCATGGTCTACGCCGGGCTGTCGATGGCCGGGCTGACGCCGACCCGCTACGCCCTCACCGGCAGCGCGCTGGTACCGGTGCTCTGGCTGGGCGTCACCGCCGGTTTCGTGGCCGCCGCGGTCGTGCGCATCCGCGACGACAGCTACGGCACCGAGCGCCGCGAGGGGCACCGCTTCGACGTCACGCTCCTGGCCCTGCTCGACGGCCTGCCCGGCACCGTCGTCGACGTCTCCCTGGGCGGTGCGCGGGCGCGGCTGCCGGAGGGGTCGGCCGTCCTGCCGGTCGGCACGGAGACCTGGCTGGCGATGTGGGTGCCCGACCGCAGGAGCCCGGTCATCACCCCGGTGGTCGTCCGCTCGCGGCAGGGCACGCACCACCGGCTGGAGTTCGTCGGGCGTGACTGGCCGGCACTGGCGGCCGTCGCGACGACGGCCATGGGGGTCGGCGCGCTGAGGTGGCGCGCGGCCCGGGAGGAGCAGCAGTGGAACCCGTCCACCCTGGCGTCGGCGTGACCCGCCGGCTGCCCCTGCTGGCCGTCGCGGCGGCCCTGCTGACGGGCTGCGCCGTCGTCCCGCAGGAGGCGGCGCCGCCGGTTCCCTGCGACCCGACGCCGGCCGCGGCCGTCGTCCCCGGCGACGGCGTCTACCTCGGCGCCAACCTCGACTGGGGCAGCGAGACGCTGGCCGAGTACGCCGCGGCCGCCGGGCACGCGCCCGCCGTCGCGGTCAGCTTCACCGGCTTCCCGCTCGGCCCGGACGACGGCCGCAACCTCGACGGCGCGGTCGACCAGCTCGTCGCCCAGGGCGGCCTCATGCTGCTCACCCTGGAGCCGCACGACGGCCTGGCCGCGGTGACCGACGACGCCGCCGCCGACCTGGCCGCCCGGCTCGACGGCTACAACCGCCGCGGCGTGCCGGTCGTCGTCCGGTTCGCGCACGAGATGAACGGCTCCTGGTACGCGTGGGGCCAGCAGCCGGCCGAGTACGTGGCCGCCTTCCGCCGCGTCGCCGCCGCCGTCCACGCGGAGGCGCCGGGGTCGGCGACGATGTGGGCACCCAACTACGGCGGCGGCTACCCCTTCGCGGGTGGCCGGTACGAGGCCGTGGCCGGCAGCGGCGACGCCGCCGTCCTGGACACCGACGGGGACGGCGGGGTCACCGCCGCCGACGACCCGTACGCGCCGTACTGGCCGGGGGACGACGCCGTCGACTGGGTCGGGATGTCGCTCTACCACTGGGGCTCGGCGCACCCGTGGGGCGAGAACGAGGTGCCCGAGCCGGGCAAGTTCGTCGCGCAGCTGACCGGCGAGTACGTCGGGCTGGCCGGCGACGACCGCGGCCTGCCCGACTTCCACGGCACCTACGGCGTGCAGCACGGCAAGCCGGTGGCCGTGCCGGAGACGGCGGCGCTCTACGCGCCCGGCAGCGGCGGCGCCGACGAACTCGCGGTCAAGCAGGCGTGGTGGCGGCAGGTCCACGACCCCGCCCTGGCGCAGCGGCTGCCGCGGCTGGCGATGGTCAACTGGTTCGAGTGGGACAAGGACGAGCCCGAGATCGGCGGGCGCGTCGACTGGACCGCGGCCTCGGGCGCCGACACCCGGGCGGCCTACCGCGCCGACCTGCCGGCGTGGGGGCGCTGGGCCGACGCCGTCCCCTCCTGCGACTGAGCGTCACCCCGAGCACGACGACGGGTCGGTCTCCCCCCTCGGGGTGGGGCTGGCCCGTCCCGGCTCTCCGGCCGGTTCCGTCCCGCCGATGCCCTGACCATGACCATTGCGCACGGCCCTGTTGTCCTCGACCTGCCCGCCCCCGACGGGTGCGCCGCGCTGCTGCCCGGCCCGGCCGACGTGCTGGCCCAGCTCGACGCCCGCCTGGCCACCGCCCGGCGGCGTCCGGCCGCCCTGCTGGTGCTGGGCCTCCTGCGCCGCAACGACACGTGGCCGACGCCGGCTCCGGCCCTGGACGCCACCACCCGCCTGGTGGCCGCCTCGCTGCGCGGGGACGACTGGATCGGCCGCTCCGGTCCCGCGGAGTTCGCCGTCCTGCTCGCGGGCGATCCGGCCGACGCCGACGCCGTGGCCGCCCGGCTCGCCGCCGGCGTGGCCGCGCTCGGCCACCCGGGACTGCGTGCCGGGGTGGGCGTCGCCGTCCTCGAGGAGGGGCTCCCGGCGCGCGAGGTGCTGCGCCGCGCCACGCTGTGCCTGACCACGGCCCGCTCGGCCGGTCCCGGGAGCGTCATCCGCTACCGCGGCGTCCGCTGACCTCCGGTGCCGGTGGGGCCGTCGGGGGGCGGAGGCTCGTCCGGCCGGTCGGCATCGAGCTCACGGCGCTCGGCCGCCCGGATCGCGTGCCCGATGAACACCCCCACCACGACCGCGACCACCGGCCACGCGACGAGGACCCATCCCCACCACGGCACATCTCCCCCAGCCGTTCCCGGCCCCCGTGGCGGCACTTTGCCACCACCAAGCTACGGAACGTGACCGGAACGTGCACCTGACGCGCCGAGGGCGGCGCACGCAGCCCCGTGGTCCGCGCGCACCGCCCTCGCGTCTGGATACGGAGCGGGCGCGGATCCGGTTCAGCCGTTCGCCTGCACCGGCCCCGTCCTGCGACGGCTCGTTCCAGGTGAGGCTGCTGCCCGGGCAGCCACCGCCAGGTGAAGCCGACCGTGACGCCGGCTCGGCACGGACCCCGAGACGCTCGAGACCCACCTGCGGCGGATCCGCCTGGACTACGAGCAGGTGGGCCGGCCCGCGCCGACCCGCCGCGCCCTCTACGTCCGGGCCATCGAGGACGGCCTGCTGCCCTCGCCCAAGGCCCGGCTGTGACGCCCGCGAAGGCTAGCGGCTGACGGTCGGCGCGTGCCCGTTCTGCCGGGCGGCCAGCCGCTCGCGCTGCGGGACGACGGTGTACTTGGGGTCGCGGGCGCTGGCCATGCCGGCCTCGAACACGCCGAACCGGGTGAGCAGCGACCCCGCCGCCAGCAGCACCCCGGCCACGACGGCCCCGGCCCGCCGGCGCCCGGCGACCACGGTGAGCGCGGCGCCGGCCGCGGTGCACGCCTTCGCCGCGCGCAGCAGCGTGCCGGGCCGGCCCTCGAGGTAGGGCTCGCTGACGATCCCGTGGTCGTGCTCCACCCGGTGCATGACCGCGAGCTCGATGGCCGCCCCGGCCACCGCGGTCCGCCGCGACGGCGCCGCCTCGGCCACCGGCGTGAAGACCATCGTCACGCCGCCGCCGGCCGCCATCGCCGAGCCGCCGAAGACGAACGGCAGCTGGTCGTGAGGGGCGTGCCACGAGGGCACCGCGGTGTTGGCCAGCAGCACGCCGGTGTAGGTGGCCAGCGGTCCGCCGAACAGCGCCGACACCACGCCGCCGAAGCGCTTGAGCCGTGGGAACCAGCCCAGCAGCTCCGCCGCCGCCGTCGCCGCGGCCGCCCCGCTGAACGGCGCGAGGATGTAGGAGCCGACCGACAGCGGCGAGGTCGGCTTGAACACCCGCAGCATGTGCAGGAACCGCTCGGGCCGGCCGAGGTCGTGGATGAGGAACACGACCGAGGCCAGCGCCCCGCCGCCGGCGGTGTACCGACTGACCCGGGTCAGTGTCGGCCGGCCGGTGACGTCGGCGACCGCGGCCAGGATCGACGACGACCCCGCCATCCCGCCGAGGAACAGGTACAGCGGGACGTCGGGCGACTTCCACACCGGCGGCTTGATGATCGGGCGGCCGTAGTAGGAGGTGAAGGTGGCGTCGTCGACCATGGCGACCTCGCCGCCACCGCCGCGCCGCCCGCCCTTGCGCCGCCGCTTGCCGCGGGCCTCCGCGGAGGGGCCGTCGGCCCGCCGCCAGCCCGCGCCCGGCGCGGTCAGTCCCTCGGTCACCGGGGCCTCCGCCCGACGAACGACGAGATCACGACGCCGGCGATCATCGCCGCGCCGGCGGCCGCGGCCCGCCACATCGAGGGCAGGTCGCGGGTGGTGACCACCGGGTCCGGCGGCAGCCCGTAGACCTCCGGCTCGTCGAGCAGCAGGAAGAACGCCCCCGCACCGCCGACGCCGTCGTCCTCGTCCCGGCCGTAGAGCCGCGCCGTCTCCACGCCCTGCGACTTCAGGGTGGCCAGCCGGGCGTCAGCCCGGGCCTGCAGCTCGTCGAGGTTGCCGAACTGGATCGACTGCGTCGGGCACGCCGTGGCGCAGGCCGGCTGCAGCCCGTCGGTGAGCCGGTCGTAGCACATCGTGCACTTGAAGACCCGGCCGTCGCCCTTGCGCTGGTCGATGACGCCGTAGGGGCAGGAGGGCACGCAGTAGCCGCAGCCGTTGCAGATGTCGCCCTGGACGACGACAGTGCCGAACTCGGTGCGGAACAGCGCCCCGGTGGGGCAGACGTCGAGGCAGCCGGCGTGCGTGCAGTGCTTGCAGACGTCGGAGCTCATCAGCCACCGGATCTGCTTGTCCGTGCCGCTCTGCCCGGTCTGCGGGTCGAACTCCGACAGTGCCTCGGCGTTGAGCACGCTCGACTGCTGCGCCGCGGCGAGGCTGCCGTCGTTGTCGCCCTCGGCCACCGACGGGCCGCTGCCCCGCCGGTCGTCACCGGGGCGGCCGAAGGTCGGCATCGGCAGGTCGACGGTGCGCGCCTGCTCGATGAACGCGACGTGCCGCCAGGAGTTGGCCCCGAGCTGGCCGGTGTTGTCGTAGGACATCCCGGACAGGCCGATGACGTCGCGCACGCCGTGCGAGTCGTCCATCGGCAGGGTGTTCCACTCCTTGCACGCCACCTCGCAGGCCTTGCAGCCGATGCACACCGAGGTGTCGGTGAAGAAGCCCACCCGCGCCGGGTGGTCGGTGTCGTAGCCGGACTGCCCGGTCACGTCCGGGACCGGCCCGAAGAGCCGGTTCTCGGGGTCGTTGCCGGTGAAGGCCGCGCTCGCCGAGCTGATCGTGGTCACTGCTGCGACCCCTCCCCCGCCTCGGCGGCCACCGGGTCCCGTCCGTTGACGCCGACCCGGCCGGACTCCACCCCGGCGCGGCGCCGGTAGCCCTCCACGAACTCGATCAGCTCGGGCCCGCGCGGACGCCGTCCCGGCCGGATGTCGGCGGTGCTGACCTTGTCCTCCTGGATGTGGGTGTTCGGGTCGAGCACGATCCCGAGCAGGTCGTTGGCCGAGTCGCCGGTCGAGATGCCGCTGTAGGACCAGTGGTAGGGCATCCCGATCTGGTGCACGACCTGGCCGGTGCGCAGCCGGATCGGCCGCATCCGCTCGGTGACCAGCACCTTCGCCTCGATCGCCGTCCGGGTGCTCACCAGCGTGGCGTACTCGCCATTGACCAGGCCGCGCAGCGCGGCGAGCTCCGGGCTGACCTCGACGAAGAACTCCGGCTGGAGCTCCGACAGGTAGGGCAGCGTGCGGCTCATCCCGCCGGCGGTGTGGTGCTCCGTGAGCCGGTAGGTGGTCACCTGGAACGGGAAGACCGGGCTCAGCGAGGGGTTCTCCCGGTTCCACGGGCCGTTGATGTGCTCGATCGTCGGGTTCGCCTGCTGCTTGTACAGGGCGTTCTCGACGACGGACTCCGCCGGCTCGTAGTGCGTCGGCAGCGGCCCGTCGACGACGCCCGCGGGCGCGTACAGCCAGGCCTTCCCGTCCCCCTGCATGATGAACGGGTCGGCGCCGCCGATCGCGTCCTGCGCCTTCGCACCCTCCGGTGGCACGTAGTCCGGCCGCTTCGTCGCCTCGAAGTCCGGGTTGTCGACGCCGGTCCAGCGACCGGCCTCCTCGTCCCACCAGACGTACTTCTTGCGCTCGCTCCACGGCTTGCCGTCGGGGTCGGCCGACGCGCGGTTGTAGAGGACCCGCCGGTTGTACGGCCACGCCCAGCCCCACTGGGAGGCGACCTGGCCCTGCTCGCGCCCGGGCCTGCGCCGGGCGGACTGGTTCACCTCGTCGGCGTAGACGCCGGAGTAGATCCAGCAGCCGCACGACGTCGACCCGTCGTCCTTCAGGTCCAGGTAGCCGGAGACGGCGCGGCCGTCGGGGCCGACCCCGTTGATCTCCCGCAGCACGTCCTCGGCGCTGGGCTCGGCGTCCGGCCCGTGCGTCGGGTAGTCCCAGGTGAGGTCGAGCAGCGGGCGGTCGCGCGGGTCGGTCGAGCCCGCCAGCCGCTCGCGCAGGATGCGGCCGAGGTGGAAGTAGAACCACAGGTCGCTCTTGGCGTCGCCCGGCGGCTCGACGGCCTTGTGCCGCCACTGCAGCAGCCGCTGGGTCTGGGTGAAGGTCCCCTCCTTCTCCGCATGCGACGCCGCGGGCATGAAGAAGACCTCGGTGGCGATCGTCTCCGGCGCGAGCTCGCCGGTCTCGATCTCCGGCGACTCGTTCCAGAAGGTCGCCGACTCGATCAGCTGCAGGTCGCGGACGACCAGCCAGTCGAGGTTGGCCAGCCCGAAGCGGTTCATCCGGCCGTTGGGGTGCCCGACCGTGGGGTTCTCGCCGACCAGGAAGTAGCCGGAGATCTTCCCCTCGATCATGTCCTTGATCTGGCGGTAGGAGCTGTGGTCGCCGTCGATGCGCGGGAGGTAGCCGAAGGCGTAGTCGTTGTCCGCCGTCGCGGCGTCGCCCCACCACGCCTTCAGCAGGCTGACCGTGTAGGCCCGCTTGTTGCCCCAGAAGCCGGCCTTGCCGGCGGCGTCGGCGCAGTAGTCGTCGAGCGACTCGTGCTGCATCGCGTGCGGCATCGGCAGGTAGCCGGGCAGCAGGTTGTACAGCGTCGGGACGTCGGTCGAGCCCTGGATGCTGGCGTGGCCGCGCAGCGCCAGGATGCCGCCGCCGGGACGGCCGATGTTGCCCAGCAGCGTCTGCAGGATCGAGCAGGTGCGGATGTACTGCGCGCCGACGCTGTGCTGCGTCCAGCCCACCGAGTACACCCACGCCGTCGTCCGGTCGCGGCCGCTGTTCTCGGTGACCCACCGGGCCACCTGCAGGAACACCTCCGGCTCGACACCGCAGACCTCGGCGACCATCTCCGGGGTGTAACGGGCGAAGTGCCGCTTGAGGATCTGGAAGACCGTCCGCGGGTGCTGCAGCGTCTCGTCGCGCTTCGGCTTGGCGGCGATCGGCGGGCCGCCGCTGCCGGCGGCCTGCGCCTTGTCGGTCTTGCGGATCTCCGGGTGGTCCTCGAGCTCGTCCTGCTCGGCGGCCCCGGCCGGGTCGTCGGAGCCCGAGTGCGGCGGCTCCTCCGGCTCGTACTGCCAGCTGGACTCGTCGTAGGTGTTGTTCTC
Source organism: Geodermatophilus tzadiensis (assembly GCF_003002915.1). GTDB lineage: Bacteria > Actinomycetota > Actinomycetes > Mycobacteriales > Geodermatophilaceae > Geodermatophilus > Geodermatophilus tzadiensis. The sequence continues at coordinate 29,984 of NZ_PVTG01000025.1, forward strand.
CGGGTCGAAGCCGGAGAACAGGCCGCCGAGGTCCTCGGCGTCGGCGAAGTCCTCACTCACCAGCGCCGCGGCGTTGGTGTAGGCGACGACGTACTCCTTGAAGTACAGGTCGTTCTCGAGGACGTACCGGATCAGCCCGCCGAGGAAGGCGATGTCGGTGCCCATGCGCAGGGGCACGTGCAGGTCGGCGATCGCGCTGGTGCGGGTGAACCGCGGGTCGACGTGGACGATCTTCGCGCCGCGCGCCTTGGCCTCGCTCACCCACTGGAAACCCACCGGGTGGCACTCGGCCATGTTGGAACCCTCGATGACGATGCAGTCGGAGTTCGCGAGGTCTTCCTGGGAGTTCGTGGCACCGCCACGACCGAACGAGGCACCCAGACCGGGCACCGTGGCGGAGTGCTATATGCGCGCCTGGTTCTCGATCTGGATAGCGCCCATGGCGCTGTAGAGCTTCTTCATGAGGTAGTTCTCCTCGTTGTCGAGGGTCGCCCCTCCGAGGCTCGCCAACCCCATGGTGCGGTTCACGCGCTTGCCGTCGTTCTCGTCCTGCCAGCCCTTGCGCCGGGCCTCCAGGACGCGGTCGGCGATCATGTGCATCGCCGTGTCGAGGTCGAGGTCCTCCCACTCGGTGCCGTACGGCCGGCGGTAGCGGACCTTGGTCACCCGCGTCGGGCTGGTCACCAGGGACTTGCTCGCGCTGCCCTTCGGGCACAGCCGGCCGCGGCTGATCGGCGAGTCCGGGTCACCCTCGATCTGGACGATCTGCTCGTCCTTGACGTAGATCCGCTGCCCGCACCCCACCGCGCAGTAGGGACAGACGCTCTGCACGACCCGGTCGGCGGTGGCCGTCCGGCTCACCACGCTCTCCGTGTCCTTGCTGCGCGCGGCCGCGCCGCGGCCGAGGGGGTCGGGGCCGGTCAGCTGCCGGAACACCGGCCAGGCGTCGAGCCAGGTCTTCACCCTGTGGACTCTGCCACTCCGCGCGCGATCCGGCGCGCGGACGGCACCGGGCGGTGCCGGACGACGTCGTCCGCCCGCCTCCTCTGCCGGAGACGTCCCCGTGCACCTCCGCGGAGTTGCCCCGTGCACTTCCGCGGAGTTGCCCAGGAGGAGGCTCAGCCGCGGTCGGTGAGGTGCTGCCGGGCGAGCCGCGCCGGGGCCCGGGCCAGCCAGGCCTCGATGACCAGCTCGGCGAGCTCGTCGACGCCGATCGCGTCGAGCCGGACGAGGACGGCGGCGTACCCGTCGAAGTGCGGCGTCGTCAGGTAGACGGCGGGGTCGTCGGCCACCAGGGCGTGCTTGACCCCCTCGTCGGCCACCGCGGCGGCGAGCACGGGCCCCTCCGGCGCGGCGTCGCCCAGGTGCTCGAGGTCGGCGCGGCGCAGCGGGCGCTCCCACACGAAGGCGCGGTCGCGCACCTTCCACGCCGGCGAGCCGTACGAGGTGCCCTCGGTCGCGCCGGGCAGCGCGAGGGCCAGGCGCCGCACGTCCGCCCAGGTGGCCACGGCGGCACGCTAGCGCCGCGCGCCGCGCGGTGGACGGCTCAGGCCGACGGGGCGGTGGGACGGCGGGCGCGCGGCGGCAGCGCGACGCCGCGGGCGGCGAGCCGCTCGCGGAGCCGCGCGGCCTCCTGACGGCGCTGCTCGGCGCGGCGCCGCAGCACCGCGCGCTGCTGGGGCTCGGCCCGCGCCGCCCGGAGCTCCAGCACGGCGGCGGTCTCCAGGTGCAGGGCCATGCGCCGCAGCTCGCCCGACAGATCGCTGCCCGACGACCCCGGGTGTGCTCCCGCTGAGGTCATGGCAGCGATGGTGGGACCGATCGCCGCGCCCCGCACCCCGGGACGGAACGGGGACGGCCGCCGCTCCGCGCGACGGAGGGCCGGGGACGTCGGTCCCCGGGTCGATACTGGCGGGGTGGCGAACCCGGCGCTGCACTGGCTCGGCCACTCGACCGTCCGCGTCGAGCTGGCCGGCAGCACCGTGCTCACCGACCCGGTGCTCACCGCGCGCGTCGGCCCGCTGCGCCGGGTGGTCCCGCCGCTGCCCGCCGCCACCTGGGCCGGCGTCGACCTGGTGCTGGTCAGCCACCTGCACGCCGACCACCTGCACCTGCCCTCGCTGCGGCTGCTGGGCCGCTCCGTGCGGGTCGTGGTGCCGCGCGGCGCGGGGAGGTGGCTGCGCGCGCGCGGCTTCCGGTGGGTCGACGAACTGGCGGCCGGCGAGACGCTGACCCACCGCGGCCTGCGGGTCACCGCCGTCCCCGCCCGGCACAGCGGCCACCGCTGGGGCCCGCGGCTGACCCACGGGCCCGACACCGCCGCCGTCGGGCACCTCGTGGAGGGCGCCGGCAGCACCGTCTACGCCTGCGGCGACACCGACCTCTTCGACGGCATGTCCCGGATCGGCCGGCGCGAGGTGGACGTCGCCCTCGTCCCCGTGTGGGGCTGGGGACCCACCCTGGGTCCCGGGCACCTCGACCCGCGGCGCGCGGCCGAGGCGGTGGCACGGCTGCGCCCCCGGGTGGCCGTCCCGGTGCACTGGGGGACGCTCGCCGTCGCCGGCGGGACGACGCTGCCCGGGCTGGCCCGGCGCTACCGGCGGCTGCTGGTCGAGCCGCCGCGCGCGTTCGCCGCCGCGGTCGCCGCCCGGGGCCTGCGCACCGCCGTCGCCCACACCGAGCCCGGCGACCCGGTCGTGCTGCCCGCCGCCTCGGCAGGTGCGGCGTGAGCGCCGCGACGCTCGCCTCGAGCTGGACCGACGGCTCGTCGCTGGGCTACCCGGTGGTCCTCGGCGGCGTGCTGCTCGGCTCGATCGTGCCGGTCGTCCCCACCGGGGCGGTGGTCGGCGCGGCCGCGGCCCTGGCCACGAGCACCGGCCGGCTCGACCTCGCCCTGGTCCTGCTGCTGTCCACGCTGGGCGCGTGGGTCGGCGACGTCGTCACCTTCGCCGTCTGCCGCTCCGGCGGTCCCGCCGCGGTGCGCTGGGTGTCGCGCGGCCAGCACGCCGACCGCATCGAGGAGGTGCGCGAGCAGTTCCGGGCGCACGGCTGGCTCATCGTCCTGGTCGGCCGGCTGCTGCCCGCCGGGCGCATCCCGGTGCTGCTCGCCGCCGGGGCGCTGGCCTACCCGTGGCGGCGGCTGCTGCCGGCGTCGCTGCTGGCCGCCGCGCTCTGGGCGGCGGCCTACGCGACGCTCGGCGTCGTCAGCGGCGGCGTGTTCGACAACCCGCTGGTGGCCACGCTGGTGGCCACCGTGCTGGTGCTGCTCGCCGGCGGGGTGCTCAACCTGGTCGGCGGGCGCCGCCGGCGGCAGCCGGCCCCGGAGCCGGAGGACGAGTCCGCCCCGACGTCGTGCGGCCCCGCGTGAGCCGGCCCGCGGGGAGCGCCCCCGGCCGGGTGCTCGGCCGCGGGCGGACGACGGCCCGCGTGCTGCTCACCTGGCTGCTGACCACGCCGGCCCTCGTCGTCCTCGACCGCTGGCTGGACGGCTTCGCGACGGGCGGGTGGTGGCAGCCGCCGCTGGCCGCGCTGCTGCTCGGCGTGCTCGCCGGCGTGGTCTGGCCGCTGGTGATGCGGGTGGCCCTGCCGATCGCGCTGTTCACCCTGGGCGTGGGCAGCTTCCTGGTGCTGGGCGCGGCGGTGCTCGCCGTCTCCTTCGCCGTCCCGGGCGTGGTGGTGGCCGACCTGCGCACCGGCGTGCTGGTCGTGGTCGCCATGGCCGCGGTCACCGCGGTGGTGAGCAGCGTGCTGGCCGTCGACGAGGACGAGGTGTTCTTCCGCCGCGCCCGCCGCCGCGCCGCCCGGGCCGGGGCCCTCGAGCCCTGCCCGCCCGGGGTGCTGTTCCTGCAGATCGACGGGCTGGGTGCCGACGTCGCCCGCCGCGCCGTCCGCGACGGGTCGATGCCGACGCTGGCCGCGTGGCTGCGCTCGGGCAGCCACGCGCTGACCTCCTGGCACACCGACTGGAGCTCACAGACCGGCGCGGCGGTGTGCGGCATCCTGCACGGCTCCAACCACGACGTCCCGGGGTTCCGGTACTACGAGAAGGACCGCGACCACGTCGTGCAGGTGTCGCACCCGGCCGACGCCGCGGAAGTCGAGCGGCGGCACTCCGACGGCCGCGGACTGCTGGCCGGCGGCGGGGCCAGCCGCGGCAACCTCTTCAGCGGCGACGCCCCGCACGTCAGCCTGACGATGAGCTCGCTGCCGCTGGTCACCACGCGGCGGGCCGGCCGGCGCCGCGACCGCGTGGGCGCCGGCTACTACGCCTACTTCGCCAACCCGGTCAACGCCGTCCGCACGGTGGGCACCTCGCTGGCCGACGTCTACCGGGAGGTGGTCGCCGCGGCCCGGCAGCGGCGCGCCGACGTGCGCCCGCGGGTGAGCCGGGGCGGGCTGTACCCGCTGGCGCGGCCGGGCACGACCGTCATCGCCCGGGACGTCGTCGTCGCGGCCGTCCTCGAGGACATGATGGCCGGCCGCCCGATCGTCTACGCCGACTTCCTCGGCTACGACGAGGTCGCCCACCACTCCGGCGTCGAGCGCTTCGACACCCTCGAGGTGCTGCGCAGCATCGACCAGCAGGTCGGCCGGCTGGCGCGGGCCGGCGCGCTGGCGCCGCGGCCGTACCACCTGGTGCTCCTCTCCGACCACGGGCAGACCCAGGGCGAGGCGTTCGTGCAGCGCTTCGGCGAGACGATCGAGGCCTTCGTGGGGCGGCACTGCGGCGGCGCGCCGGCCGCGGACCTGCGCGGTCCCGAGCCCCGGGACAGCCGCCGCCCCGCCGAGGGCTGGCAGGTCGCCTCCGCCCTCGCCGAGGTGGCGTCCGGGCCGGGCGTCATCGCCCGCCGGCTGCGCGAGCGGATCGACACCGCCGGGGCCGCCGAGCACCGGCACCGCACGCCGTCGGGCGCACCCGGCCACGTCGCCCGGGTGGCGCCGGGCGTGGTGGTCGTCGTGTCCGGTCACACGGCGGGCGTCTCGTTCCCCGACCTGCCCGGCCGGGTGCCGCTCGAGGAGGTCGAGCACCACTGGCCCGACCTGCTGCCGGCGCTGGTCGACCACCCGGGCGTCGGCTTCCTGCTCGTGCACTCCGAGCAGCACGGCCCGGTGGTGCTCGGCCGCGACGGGCTGCACCGGCTGGCCACCGGCGAGGTGTTCGGCGACGACCCGCTGCGGCCCTACGGCGCGCACGCCCCGGCGCTGGTGGCCCGGGTGTCGGCCTTCCCGCACTGCCCCGACGTGGTGGTCAACAGCCGCTACGACCCCGACACCGACGAGGCCGGCCCGTTCGAGCCGCACGTCGGCTCGCACGGCGGGCTCGGCGGGCCGCAGCAGCACGGGTTCCTGGCCCACCCGCGGGTGCTCACCGCACCCGGCGAGATCGTCGGCGCCGAGCACCTGCACCGGGTGCTGCGCGGCTGGCTGACCGAGCTCGGCCACCCCGAGCCGGACGGCGCGGGCGCCGCCGTCGGCCCCGACAGCCCCACCGCCCTGCGGGAGCGCGCCCGGGTGTGAGGCGGGTGTGCGCGAACGTCCGGTTCCGCGCACGTGAACAGCGGCTCCCGGCCGTGGCGCCGTCCCCGCGACGTCCCCGAGAGTGGGCTGATGCGACCCGATGCCCGCGCCTGGTTCTCCGGCCGCACCTCCACCGTCCGGTCGACGGCCGACGTCGACGTCGACGTCCTGCTGCGGGCGAAGCGGCGCGGCGGGCACCGGGTGTCGGTCGTGCTGCCCGCGCGGGACGAGGAGGCCACGGTGGGGCGGCTGGCCGGCGGGCTGGTCGAGTGCTGGGTGCGGCGGGTGCCGCTGGTCGACGAGGTGCTCGTCGTCGACTCCGACTCCACCGACCGCACCGCCGAGGTGGCCCGCGCCGCCGGCGCCGACGTGGTGGCCGCCGCCGACGTGCTGCCGTCGTGCGGCAGCCGGCCGGGCAAGGGCGAGGCGCTGTGGAAGTCGCTGGCCGCCACCACCGGCGACCTGCTGGTCTTCCTCGACGCCGACCTGCTCGGCGACGTCACCCACTACGTGCCCGGGCTGCTCGCGCCGCTGCTGACCGACCCGCAGGTCGGCTACGTCAAGGGCTGCTACACCCGGCCGCTGGAGCTGGTCGGGCACAGCTCCCCCGCCGGCGGCGGGCGGGTCACCGAGCTGACCGCCCGCCCGCTGCTCAACGCGCTGTGGCCGGAACTCGCCGGGTTCGTGCAGCCGCTGGGCGGCGAGTACGCCGGCCGCCGGTCGGCGCTGGAGCAGGTGCCGTTCCTGTCCGGCTACGGCGTGGAGGTGGGCCTGCTGGTCGACCTACTCGGCCTGCTCGGGCTCGGCGGCCTGGCGCAGGTCGACCTCGGCGTCCGCCGGCACACCTCGCAGGACCAGGAGGCGCTCGGCCGGATGGCCGGGCAGGTGGTGTCGGCGGTGCTCTCCCGCGGCCCGGCCGCCCGGGCCAGCACCGGCGGGCTGCTCACCCAGTTCCGCAGCGACGGCGCCGGGTTCGTGCCGGTGAGCACCCCGGTGGCGGTCGACGAGCGCCCCCCGATGGTCACCGTGCCGGGGTACCGCTCCGGGGACGCCCGGCGCATCCCCTCCTGAGCGCGGTCGTGCTCTGCCCCGCCGCCGTGGGCAGAGCACGACCACGCGCGGGGGACCGTGCGGCGGCCTCGCCTCGCGCGTCGCTTCCGGCACACTGTCGCGCCGGGGGTCCCGTGCCGGTAGCAGGACCGGCGCCTGACCAGGGGGAGCAGCGCGTGCGCCCTGACGTCCGCCGCTGGCTGCGCCGGCGCACCTTCTCCGCCACCACGTGGGGCGCAGCCGAGCTGGCCGAGGCCAGACGGGCGCAGGGCACCACGGTCAGCGTGGTGCTGCCGGCGCTCGACGAGGAGGCCACCGTCGGCGCCATCGTCACCGCGATCCGCGAGGCGCTCGTGCTGCGCGCGCCGCTGGTCGACGAGGTGGTCGTCGTCGACAGCGGGTCGGCCGACCGCACCGCCGCGGTGGCCGCCGCGGCCGGGGCGCGCGTCGTCGACACCGCCACCGTGCTGGCCGGGCATGGCCGGGTCCCGGGCAAGGGCGAGGCGCTGTGGAAGGGGCTGGCGGCCACCAGCGGCGACCTGGTCGTCTTCGTCGACGCCGACCTGGTCGGCTTCGACCCGCAGTTCGTCGTGGGCCTGCTCGGCCCGCTGCTCACCGACCCGGGCATCGGCTACGTCAAGGCGCTCTACGACCGCCCGTTGAGCACTCCCGAGGGCATCGTGCCCTCCGGCGGCGGGCGGGTCACCGAGCTCCTCGCCCGGCCGCTGCTCAACGCCTTCTGGCCCGAGCTCGCGGGGTTCGTCCAGCCGCTGTCGGGCGAGTACGCCGGCCGCCGCGAGCTGCTCGAGCGGGTGCCGTTCGTCTCCGGCTACGGCGTCGAGTTCGGCCTGCTGGTCGACCTCGCGGCCGTGGCCGGCGTCGACGCGCTGGCGCAGGTCGACGTCGGCACCCGCCGGCACGGTCACCAGTCCGACGCAGCGCTCGGGCGGATGGCCGCGCAGATCCTGCAGACGGCGCTGTCCCGCCGCCCGGGGGCGGGCGTCCCAGCCGACCGGCTGCTGCAGTTCCTCCGCACCGCCGACGGGGTGGAGGCGGTGAGCTGGGACGTCGGGGTCACCGAGCGGCCGCCGATGCGGACCGTGCGGGCCGGCACCGCCCGCCCGGGGAGCCGGTCGTGAGGGTGCTGATGGACGCCGGCCCCTGGCTGCCGGTCCCGCCGGTCGGCTACGGCGGCCTGGAGAACGTCGTCGCCACGTTGACCGCCGAGCTGCGGGCCCGCGGGCACACCGTCGTCCTGGCCGCCTCGGGGGACTCCCCGCTGGCCGCCGACGGGCTGGTCAGCGCCTTCCCGGCCGGCCGCTTCGACGTCCTCGGCGCGCCCTACGCCCAGGTCGTCGGGATCGCGCACGCGCACGCGCTGGCGGTCGCCGAGGCGGCCACCGCGGGCCGCTTCGACCTGGTGCACACCCACCTCGAGGTGGTCGGCCCCGCGCTGCTCGGCGCCCTGGGCCCGGCCGCCCCGCCGGTGCTGCAGACCCTGCACTGGGACCTGCAGCGCAACGCCGACTTCTACGAGCGCTTCGACGGCCGCGGGCGGGTGTTCTTCGCCGGGGTGTCCGACAGCCAGGTCGCGCGCGGCCCGGAGCGGCTGCGGCGGCAGACGCTGGCGGCGATCCCGCTGGCGGTCCCCGTCGACGGCCCGCCGCCGCTGCCGCACGGCGAGCGGGACGACGCCGTCCTCGTGCTCGCCCGCGTCTGCGCGCTCAAGGGCACCGACACCGCGGTGCGGGCGGCCCGCGCGGCCGGCGTCCCGGTGGTGCTGGCCGGTCCGGTGGGGCCGCTGCCCGACCGCACCGCCCTCGACGCCGCGCTCGCCACCCCCGGCTCCCCGGCGCTGGCCCACCCCGACGTCGCGTGGTTCCTCGAGGCCGTCGACCCATTGCTCGACGGCGCGCAGGCCCGCTGGGTGGGCAGCGTGAGCGGCGCGGCCAAGGAGGACCTGCTGCGCCGGGCGCGGGCGCTGCTGACCCCGATCCGCTGGGAGGAGCCGGGCGGGACGGCGGTGTGCGAGGCGCTCGCCGCCGGGACGCCGGTGGTGGGCACCCCGCGCGGCTGCCTGCCCGCGCTCGTCGACGACGGCCGCACCGGCTTCCTCCGCGACGACGAGGCGGGCCTGGCCGCGGCGCTGACCCGGCTCGGCGAGATCGACCCGCAGGTCTGCGCCGAGGACGCGCGTCGCCGGTTCGCCCCCGCGGTGATGGCCGACGCCTACGAGCGCGTGTACGCCGAGGTGCTGCGCCGCGCCCGGGTGCGCACCCTGCGCGGGTCGGGCTCGCCGCGGTCCCGCGTCCCCGCCCGCTGACCGGGGCGGCTCAGCACGGGAGGCGCACGGGGGCGCCGGTGCGGGCGGACTCGGCGACGGCGACGGCGAGGCGGTGGGTGCGCAGCGCCTCGGCGTGGTCGACCAGCCCCTCGGCGCGGGTGCCGGTGAGCAGCAGGTCGACGAAGGCCCGGTCGACGGCGGTGCGCGCGTCCACCGCCGGCTCGGCGCGCTCGGTGCCGTCGGGCGTGGTCACCACCAGCGAGGTCTCGGTCAGCTCCACCGCGGCACCGGCGCAGGACAGCTCGATGCCGGCCCGGGTCCTCGCCGGCTGCGCGCACGCCGCGGTGAGCGTGCCGACCGCGCCGGACTCGAAGCGCAGCAGGGCCGCGGTGGCGTCGTCGACGTCCCGCCCGCGCGACGACGACGGCGCGGCGACCGCCTGCACCTCGGCCACCTCACCGGCCAGCAGGCGGGCGAGGTCGAGCACGTGCGTGGCCTGCTCGACCACCTGCCCGCCCGAGCGCCCGGCGTCGGCCCACCAGGCGGGCGGGGGCACCCTGTCCAGCCAGGTCGCCGCGACCAGCCGCGGCGGGGCGCCCGCGCACACCTCGCGGGCCCGGGCGACGGTGTCGAGGTGGCGCCAGTGGTAGCCGGTCGCCGTCGGCACCCCGGCCGCGGCGACGGCGGCGGCCACCTCCTCGGCCACGGCGAGCCCCGCGCCCAGCGGCTTCTCCACGAACAGCGGCAGGCCGGCGCGCACGACCGCCAGCTCCAGCTCCCCGTGCGCGAACGGCGGCACGCACAGCCAGACAGCGTCCACTCCGGACCCCAGCAGCCGGTCGACGTCGTCGACGGCCGGGACGCCGAGCCCGGCGGCCAGCGCCGCGGCCGCGGCCGGGACGGCGTCGGTGACGCCCACGAGCTCCACGCCGTCCAGGCCGCGCAGCGTGTTCCCGTGACGGGCACCGACGCCGCCGGCCCCGATCAGACCCACCCGCAGGCTCATGGCGGGGAGCTGCCCAGGTCCGGCCGGGGGGAACCGCCGCGCCGCACGTGACGCCGGGGCCCGGGCCCACGGGTTCCGGCGGCGTGCGGCACCATCGACGGGCGCACCGCGACGACGCCGTCGGCGGCCCGGTGCGCACGGCACCGGAGCCGGGGGCACCACCGGAACGGTCGACCCCACCCCACGCCCGTCCTGATCGAGCACAGAGAGTTGTTAGCGTTATCACCGTGAGTGAGCAGTCCCGTCGCGCGCAGAAGAAGGCACTCACCCACGCGCACGTCCGTGAGACGGCCCAGCGGCTGTTCGCCGAGCGGGGGTTCGACACCGTGACCATCGCCGACGTCGCGGCCGCGGCCGACGTCGCGGTGCAGACGGTGTTCAACCACTTCGCGACCAAGGACGAGCTCTACTGGTCCGACCGGACGCCGTGGGTGGAGGCGCCCTCGGCCGCCGTGCGGGAGCGGCCGGCCGGCGTACCCGCGCTGACCGCGCTGCGGGAGCACCTGGTCGCCTCCGTCACGGACTACGTCACGTCGCTGGCCACCGTCGAGGGCCGGCGGATGGTCACCACCCTGGCCGGGTCACCGGCGCTGCAGGCCGCCGAGCGGGAGCTGCACTTCGAGGCCGAGGGCCGGTTGCGCGCCGCGCTGCTGGCGGCCTGGACCGGCCCCGACGCCGAGCGGCCCGCACCGGCCGACCCGCGGGCGACCGCCGGGCTGGTCGCGGCCACCTGGCTGGCGACCACCCGCGTGCTGGTGACCGAGCCGCGCGACCCGATGCCCGCACCCGAGGACGTGGCGGCGCAGGCGGCGGCCACCCGCGCGCTGGCCGAGCGGCTGCTGCGCCGCTACGAGACCGACCTGACCACGCACGTGGTGCGGGCCGCCGGTGCGGAGGCCCTGCGCGCCAGCTGACGCGGCGGCGGCCGCACGTCCCCCCTGCGGGCGTGCGTCCCGGGCGCCGGCCGGTCAGCTGCGGGCGGGCTCCGCGGCGGGCACCAGGATCGGCAGCAGCACGTCGTCGACCACCTGCTCGACGTGCTCGGCCACCATCGCGCCGTCGCCGGCGGCGGTGAGCCGCTGCCACCAGAACGCCTCGAGGACCGAGCGCAGCAGGGCCAGCCGCTCCGCGGGCACCTCCTCGCCGCGCTCGGACCAGCGCGCGCCGAGGCGGTCGACGACCTCGGTCAGCGGGCGGACCAGCGCGGCGTCGAGCCCGGCGCGGAGGTCCTCGTCGTGCCGGGCGGCGCCCACGAGGCTGGCCACGGCCCGCTCCTCGCGGGACAGCGGCCGCCGCCAGGACGACACCAGCTCGACCAGGTCACCGCGGAGCGAGCCGCCGTCGTCGGGGACCTGCACCAGCGTGAAGCGGCCGACGGCCGAGCGCGCGAGGGCCGACATGGACGGCCAGCGCCGGTAGATGCCCGCCTTGCCGGCGCGGGCCCGGGCAGCGACACGGTCGCTGTTGAGCCTGCTCCAGCCCTCGTCGGCCAGGATGTCGACGGCGACCGCGACCAGTTGCTCGGACAGCTCGGCGCTCAGGGGGCGCCCCGGGGTGCCGCTCACGAGGAAGTCCGTTCGCGCGTGACTGAGTTGTGCACGTCCACATCCTGACGTGTCGGTGGAGTGACCACAACGACCAGGGTCCACGAGTCACCCGTCGGACGCTCCCGCACCCCCGGGTTCACGCGCCCGCGGCGCTCTCCACGTGCACCTGCAGGCTGGCCCCGTCGTCGGCCGCCCAGCCCCTGCTGCGGGCCTGCTCGAGCATGGCGTCCCAGCGCTGCGCCCAGTCCGCGGGGGCCTCGGCGGGCTCGGCGGCCGCGCGCAGGGCCGCGGTGTCGAGGTGGCCGGTCTCGCCCTCGACCCGTCCCAGGCCGGCCGCGCGCAGCGCCTCGTCGGCCTCCTCGTCGGTCACCTGGCCGAGGGCCAGGTGCAGGCTCGTCAGGTCGTGGGTCTCCACGACCCGGACCTCGGGACGCTCGTCGGCGCCCCCCACCACCTCGACGATCACCACTGCACCTCTCAGACGTGCCAGGGGAACCGGGAGAAGTCCGGGTCCCGCTTCTCCAGGAACGCGTCCCGCCCCTCGACGGCCTCCTCGGCCGCGTAGGCCAGCCGGGTGGTCTCGCCGGCGAACAGCTGCTGGCCGACCAGGCCGTCGTCGGGCAGGTTGAACGCGTACTTGAGCATCCGCTGGGCGGTCGGGCTCTTGGCCACGATCCGGCGTCCCCAGTCCAGCGCGGTGGCCTCGAGCTCGGCGTGCGGGACGACGCGGTTGACCATGCCCATGCGGTGAGCGTCCTCGGCGGAGTACTCCTCGCCGAGGAAGAAGACCTCGCGGGCGAACTTCTGCCCGACCTGCCGGGCGAGGTAGGCCGACCCGAAGCCGCCGTCGAAGCTGCCGACGTCGGCGTCGGTCTGCTTGAACCGCGCGTGCTCGGCACTCGCCAGGGTGAGGTCGGAGACCACGTGCAGGCTGTGCCCGCCGCCGGCCGCCCAGCCGGGGACGACGCAGACGACGACCTTCGGCATGAACCGGATCAGCCGCTGCGCCTCCAGCACGTGCAGCCGCCCGCTGGTGCGGCCGACCTCGTGCTCGTAGCCGTGCCGCCCGCGCACCCGCTGGTCGCCGCCGGAGCAGAACGCCCAGCCGCCGTCGCGCGGGCTCGGGCCGTTGCCGGTGAGCAGCACGCAGCCGACGTCGGTGCTCAGCCGGGCGTGCTCCAGCGCGGTGATCAGCTCGTCGACGGTCTGCGGCCGGAAGGCGTTGCGCACCTCGGGCCGGTCGAAGGCGATGCGGACGACGCCGGCGTCCACGGCGCGGTGGTAGGTGACGTCGCCGAAGTCGAACCCCTCGACCGGCCGCCACGCGCCGCCGTCGAAGATCTCCGAGACGTCGTCGCGGGCGCTCATGCGAGCAACCTAACCGCGCGGCGGCGTCCCGGCCCGCTCCGGGCGGACGGCGCGGACCCCCGGTAGCGTCGCGCGGGTGCCCGACGGCGCCGCCCTGCGCGTGGGCACCCTCAACCTCGCCTCCGGCCGCGGCCACGACGGCCGGGTACTGACGTCGCCGGCGCTGGCCGCCGCGGTCGCGGACCTCGACGTCGACGTGCTCGCCGTCCAGGAGGTCGACACGTGCCAGCCCCGGTCGGGCGGGACCGACCAGGCCGCCGTCCTCGCCGGGGCCCTCGGTGCGGCCGACTGGCGGGCCGCCGCCACCCTCGACGGCACGCCGAGCCCCTTCCGGCGCACCTGGACCGCCGCCGAGCCGGCCCTGCGCGGCCCGCGCACCGCGGGAACCGCACCGGCCTACGGCATCGCGCTGGTCAGCCGGCTGCCGGTGCGCCGGTGGGAGGTCCTCGGGCTGGGCGCCGGGCGGGCCCGGCTGCCGCTGCGGGCACCCGACCCCACCACCGGCCGGCCCCGGCTGTGGTGGATCCCCGACGAGCCGCGGGTCGCCGTCGCGGCGTGCCTGGACGGGCTCACCGTCGTGGGCACGCACCTGTCCTTCGCCCCGCCGACGTCGGTCGGGCAGCTGCGGCGGCTGCGGCGCTGGGCGGCGTCGCTGCCCGGCCCGGTGGTGCTCGCCGGCGACCTCAACCTGCCCGGCGGGCTGCCGGCGCGGCTGGCCGGAGCCACCCGGCTGGTCAGCGAGCCGAGCTTCCCGGCGGCGGCGCCGCGGACCCAGCTCGACCACCTGCTCGCCCTCGGCGACGGCCTCGCCGGGTCGGACCCGGCCGCGCACCACCTGCGCGTGGGCGACCACCGGGCGCTGACGGTGACGGTCAGACCGCCGGCGACCCGCTGAGCAGCGGACGGAGCCGGTCCATCGAGGCGGCCAGACCCGGGTGCAGGGTCACCTGGTGCAGCCCGGCCAGCGGCACCCAGGCCACGCCGGTGCTCTCGCCGTCCAGCCGCAGGCCGGCGGGGTCGAGCGGGCCGACCGGCCGGGCCAGCACGGTGGTGTAGGCCCAGCCGCCGTGGTCGTCGACCGAGCGCACGCCGAGCACCAGGTCGCCGGCCGCGAGCCCCAGCTCCTCCTCGACCTCGCGCAGCGCGCCCTGCTCCGGGGACTCCCCCCGGTGCAGCGCGCCGCCGGGCGTGCCCCACGTGCCGCCGTGGTGCGACCACAGCGCGCGGTGCTGCAGCAGCAGCTCGGGGCCGTCGTCGCCGTCGCGGTGCACGAGCAGCCCGGCCGCCCCGGCCCGTCCCCAGTGCCGGTGTCCCTGCGCGCAGGTGGTCCAGCCGTCGGTGGGGGTCAGGCCGGGAGTCGCCACACCCCCAGTGAACCGCACCGGCGGGATCCGGCAGCAGCAGCCGGGGACCCACCCGCATACGGTCCTGCCATGCGGATCGCCGTCTTCACCGGCAGCCGGCCCGGCCCCGAGTCGCACCGGCAGGCCGTCGCCGCCCTGGGCACCGGGCTGGCCGAGGCCGGCGTCGGGGTGGTCTACGGGGGCGGGCACGTCGGGCTGATGGGCACCGTCGCCGACGCCGCCCTCGCCGCCGGCGGCGAGGTGGTCGGGGTGATCCCGCAGCACCTGGTCGACGACGAGCTGGCCCACCCCGGGCTGCCCCGGCTGGAGGTCGTGCCCTCCATGCACGAGCGCAAGGCCCGCATGACTGAGCTCGCCGACGCCTTCGTCGCCCTCCCCGGCGCCGCCGGCACCCTCGAAGAGCTCTTCGAGGCCTGGACCTGGGGGATGCTCGGCCTGCACGCCAAGCCGGTGGCGCTGCTCGACGTCGACGGGTTCTGGCAGCCGCTGCTGGCCCAGCTGGGCCGGATGGCCGACGACGGCTACCTCGAGCGGCGCCGCCTGGACGCGCTCGGCGTGGTCCGCGACGCCGGCGAGCTCCTGGCGTTCGTCGCCGGCTACGAGCACCCGCCGCGCAAGTGGGCCGACGGCAGGCCGCCGCCGCGCGCCTGACCCCCGGCCGGCACGGTCGTGCTCTGCCCCCACTCGGGGGCAGAGCACGAAGGAGGGCGGGACCGGTCCCCCGCCGCCGGTCGTGCTCTGGTCCGCACCGGGGGCAGAGCACGACGTGTCCGCGACCGGGACCCCGGCTGGCCGTCGGCGCGGGGGCTGCCTAGCGTCGCGGGCGTGGAGCGCTGGGAGGTCGTGGTCGTCGGCGGCGGCCCGGCGGGGGCGGCCGCGGCGCTGTCGGCGCTGGGCACCGGCGCGTCGGTGCTCGTGCTCGACCGGGCCGACTTCCCGCGCGACAAGGTCTGCGGCGACGCGATCGCCGCCGAGGCGCTCGACGTGCTGGCCGGTCTCGGGGTCGACGTCGCGGCCCTCACCGCCGGCTCCCCGCCGGTGCCGCGGCTGTCGCTGCGCTCCCCCGGCGGGGCCGCGGTGGAGCGGGACACGCAGCGGCCCTCGTGGGTGGTGCCGCGCGAGATCTTCGACGCCCGGCTGCTGGCCACCGCCCTCGACCGCGGGGCGGTGCTGCGCCGCCACACCGTCCGCACGGTCACGCCCGGGCCCGACGGGGTGGACGTCGACGGCGTGCTGACCGCCGGGGTGCTGGTGGGCGCCGACGGCGCGGAGTCCGTCGTCCGCCGGGCCGTGGGCCTGCCGCGCAACCGTGACGACCGGATGGCCGTGGCCCTGCGCGGCTACGCCCCGGAGCCGCCCGGGCAGGCCGGCACGCAGGTGCTGGTCACCACCGAGCAGCGCTGGCCGGCCTACGCGTGGTCCTTCCCGCTGGGCGACGGGCGGGCCAACGTGGGCTACGGCGAGCTGGTGTCCGGCGGCGCCACCCGGGCCGCGCTGGTCGAGGGCCTGCACCGGCTGCTGCCCGGGGTCGAGCCCGAGGGGCTCCGGGCGCACCGGCTGCCGCTGTCCACCGGCCGGCCGCGCCAGCCCGACGGGCGGGTGCTGCTCGCCGGCGACGCCGCCTCGCTGGTCAACCCGATGACCGGCGAGGGCATCTTCTACGCCGTCCTCTCCGGCGTGCTCGCCGGGCGGGCCGCGGCCGCCGGCGCCGGCGCCGGCGCGGTGCACCGGCGGGCGCTGCGGCGGCGGCTGGGCGCCCACCACCGGTCGGCGTCCGCGGCGTCGCTGGTCAGCCGCTGGCCGGTGGTGATGGACGCCGCCTTCCGCGCCGCCGCGGCCGACCAGCGGGTGTTCGACGACGTCGTCGCCCTCGGCCTGGTCGACGGCCGGCTCACCGCGCGCACCCTGCTGGCCGCCGCACGCTCGCTGCGCTGACCCGCGCGCCGGCGCCCCGGGGTCAGCGGGCCGCGGCGCGGAGGGCGGTGCGCACCCGCGCGGCCAGCTCGGCCGGGCAGCCGGTGTCGGGCAGGCAGTCGTCGGCCCCCGCGGTGAGCAGCCGCGCGCGGGTGAGGCGGTCGGCCGACGCGCAGACGACCACCAGCACGGCCTCCCGGAGCCACGGGGAGGACCGCAGCTCCGCGACCCGGGCGAGGGCCGCCTCGCCGTCGTCGGCCACCAGCAGCACACCCTCCGCCGCGCCCGACTCGACCGGCTCGAGGCCGGCCCGCAGCAGCGCACCCGGCACCGCCGGGTCGAGCCGGCCACCGGCGGGGACGAGCAGGACGGTGGGCCGGCACGGCCGTCCCGCCGCGCGGGCGGCGGCCCGGACGGCGTCGTCGGCCGCCGCCACCGCGGCCGGCAGCTCGTCCGTCGGCACCGGCCGCGCCAGGTGGTGGCCCTGCAGGTGGTCGCAGCCCAGCTGCAGCAGCCGGGCCGCCTGCACCGGCGTCTCCACGCCCTCGGCGGTCACGTCGAGGCCGAGGTTGTGCGCCATGACGACCATCGAGGTGAGGATCGGCAGCGGCTCGTCGCCGCGGACCACCTGCTGCACGAACGCCCGGTCGATCTTCACGCTGTCCACCGGCAGCTCCTGCAGCCGGCCGAGCGAGGAGTAGCCGGTGCCGAAGTCGTCGATGGCCACCCGGACGCCGGCCGCGCGCAGCTCGTCGAGCTGGGCGACCACCCGCGGCCCCGCCTCGAGGAACACCGACTCGGTGACCTCGAGGACCAGCTGGGTGGGGCGGGTGCCGGTGTCGGAGAGGATCGCCAGGACGGCCGTCGCGACGTCGGGCTCGCGCAGCTGCACCGGGGAGACGTTGACCGCCACCGACCGGCGCGGGTCGGCGGCCAGCCAGGCGCCCAGCTCCCGGCAGGCGGTGCGCAGGACCTGCTGGCCGAGGGTGCGCACCAGGCCGCTGCGCTCGGCGACGGGCAGGAACTCCGCGGGGTGCGCCAGGCCCGAGGCCCGCGGCCAGCGCACGAGGGCCTCCACGCGCAGCGTCTCCCGCCGGCGCAGGTCGACCATCGGCTGCACGTGGACGACGAGCCCGTCGCGCTCGATCACCTCGCGCAGCCCGTCCTCGACGTCGGCGCGGGCCAGCACGGCCACCGACATGCGGGGGTCGAACACCTCGTGCCGGCCCTTGCCACCGCGCTTGGCGGCGTACATCGCGATGTCGGCCCGCTGCAGCAGCACGTCGGCGGCCACCTGCTCGTCGCGGCCGACCCGGGCCAGGCCGATGCTCGCCGTCGGCACCAGCTGCCGGGCGCCCAGCCGCACCGGCGCGTCGAGCACCGCGGTGACCCGCTCGGCCACCCGCTCGCCGTGGTCGCCGTCCCGCAGGACGACGGCGAACTCGTCGCCGCCCAGCCGGGCCACGGTGTCCCCGGGCCGGGTGCACCGCGTCAGCCGGCCGGCGACCTCGACCAGCAGCTGGTCGCCGACGTGGTGGCCGAGGACGTCGTTGACGTCCTTGAAGTCGTCGAGGTCGAGCAGCAGCACGCTGACCCCGCCCTCGTGGCGTGCCGCCAGCGCGGCCCGCAGCCGGTCGTGGAACAGCGCCCGGTTGGCCAGCCCGGTCAGCGGGTCGGTGAAGGCCAGCCGGCGCAGCTGCCCGGCCTGCTCGGTGAGCTCCTCGGCGGCGCGGGCCACGGACAGCTCGGCGGTCTTGCGCTCGGTGATCTCGGTGGCGGTGCCGTGGATGCGCACCTCGGCGCCGTCGTCGTCCCGGTCGACGGCGGCCCGGCAGCTCACCCAGCCCACCGACCCGTCGGCCCGCAGCACCCGGTGCTCGAGGGCGTAGTCCTGCCGGCCGGCGCGGACGTCGGCGAGCATCTGCAGCACCTGGGTGCGGTCGTCGGGGTGGATGCGGGCGAGGTAGCCGTCGACGGTCGGCACCAGCCCGGCGGGCGGGATGCCGAAGATGCGGAACATCTCGTCGGACCAAACGAGCGTGTCGGCCCGGACGTCCCAGTCCCACCGGCCCAGCCGGGCCACCCGCTGCGCCTCGAGCAGCCGGCGCTCGCTCTCCTGCAGGCGCGCCTCGATGGCCACGCGCTCGGTGACGTCCTGCGCGGTGCCCACCAGCAGCAGCGGGGCCCCCTGGGCGTCCCGGGTGACCGAGCCCCGCGCCCGCACCCAGATGACCTCCCCGTCCCCGGTGACCACGCGGTGGTCGACGTCGAAGACCCCGCCGGCGGCGAGCGCCGCGCCGATGGCGTGCCGGGCGCGGTCCCGGTCCTCGGGGTGGACCATCTCCAGGCAGGCCTCGAAGCTCGGCGTCACCGTCGCCGGGTCCAGCCGGAACACGCGGAACAGCTCGTCGGAGAAGGTCACCGCGTCGGAGACGACGTCCCACTCCCAGCTGCCCATGGCCGCCAGCCGCTGCGCCTCGGCCAGCCAGCGCCGGCTGCGCTCCAGCGCGGCCGCGGTGTGCGCGTGGTCGGTGGCCACCGGGACGCCGTCGTCCATGAGCCCCCCCTGTCGACACCCCTGTTCGGGCGGACGACACGGTAGGGCAGCGGGGGCCCGCCGTCGCGCTCCGCCGGCGCGGCGGGCGCGGCCCCGCGCGAGCCACCCGGGACGCGCCGCTGACCACGAGCGGAGGGCGTGGGATCCGAACCCACGACGGGTGTGACCCCATGGCGGTTCTCGAGCCTGGTACCGGCGACTCCCGAACCGACACCGGTGCCGTCGTGCACGCCGTCCGAGCGGTGACCGGCGCCCACCAGCCCCTTGCGGTCGATCCCGGCGCGGGAGCCGATCTCCACGGAGGTGCCGCAGTAGGCGTGGTCGCCGCCCACGGTGCGGGCTCCTGGGTGACAGTGGTGCTCGGCGTCGCACGAGCAGCTGCTCACCGCGCGGTCCCGCACCTGAGGCACGTCCTGGACGGGTCATGCCCCGGGCCGGCACCGCCCGGGCGGGCGCGCCGTCTCGCAACCGCGGTTTCCGAGGCTGCCGTGCCGGCGTCGGCGGCATCCGTACAGGTGCCGGGGATCCACTCCGTCCCCGTGCCGGACCCGGCACGAGGTGCCTCCTCGCCCCGCCGCGGCCGCTCGTCCCGGCCACATCGGCTCGTGCGGCTCGGGTCGGCCGCCGGCCGCGGTCGGGCCCGCAGCCGGCGTCCCTGGGAACGGAGCCGTCGGGACAGGGCGGCGGCTCGGCCCTCGGTGCGCTGTGCTTAGGTGAGCCTTACCTGTCTGTGAAGGGGTGTCCATGCGCCGGTCGGCAGTCCTGCTCTCCGCTTCCCTGCTCACCCTCCCCGGGTGTGCCGGCTCTGTGGACGGCGCCGGTCCGGCTGGCTCCTCGGCATCGGACGGCTCGTCCGCCGCCACCGTCAGCCCCGAGGTCGCCACCGCTGTCGACGCGGGGGTGGTCTCCTACCGGGAGTACGTGCTGGAGCAGGCCCGGCAGACCCGGGAGGCCAGCGCGGTGTTCACCGACGCCGTGCGCGCCGGTGAGCTCGAGGCCGCCCGTGCGGCCTACGCGCCCAGCCGGGTGGGCTGGGAGCGCATCGAGCCGGTGGCCGGCCTCGTAGAGGAGCTCGACGGCAAGCTCGACGCGCGCGTCGACGACTTCGAGGGTGTCGAGGATCCCGACTTCACCGGCTGGCACCGGCTGGAGTTCCTGCTGTTCGAGCGCGGCACGACCGAGGGCGGCGCGCCTCTCGCCGACCAGCTCGACGCGGATCTGGCGACGCTGGAACGCGAGCTCGCCGAGGTCGACATCACCGCCCTCGACGTGGCCACCGGCGCGACCGAGTTGGTGGAGGAGGTGTCCCGGGGCAAGATCACCGGCGAGGAGGACCGGTACGCCCACACCGACCTGTGGGACTTCGCGGCCAACATCGAGGGAGCGGTGGCCGCGGTGGAGCGGCTGCGCCCGGCACTGGAGGCCCAGGACCCGCAGCTGCTCGCCGACGTGGAGGCCGGCCTGGCCGAGGTGCAGGCGGGCCTGGGACCGTACGCGCTGCCCGAGGGCGGCTACGCCTCCTACGAGACGTTGACCGAGCAGGATCGTCGGCGGCTGTCGGCGCAGCTGGCGGCCCTGGCCGAGGACCTGTCCCGTGTGCCCGGGGCGCTGGGGTTGGAGTGAGCCCGCAGCTCAGCCGCCGCGCGCTGCTCGCGGGTGCCGCGGCCACCGGGGTGACCGGCGCGCTGGGCCTGACCGGGTGCACCCGCGGGCAGGACCACTCGGCCGCCGAGCGCGCCCGCGGGTTCGCCGGCACCCAGCAGGTGGGCGTGGCCGAGCCGGTGTCGGCGTTCGGGTTGATGGCCGCCTTCGACGTCGTCGGCTCCGACCGGGCGGCCCTGGCGAGTGCGTTGCAGGCGTTGACCGCCGAGACCCGGCGGCTGGTCGACGGCGTGCCGGCCGAGCAGCGAGATCCCCGCTTGCCGCCGGCCGACACCGGAGTGGTGACCGCCGACCGGCGGCCGCGGGTGACGGTGTCGGTCGGGGCATCGCTGTTCGACGACCGCTTCGGGCTGGCCGACCGGCGGCCGGCCGAGCTGGTGCCCATGCCCTTCCTGGCCAACGACCGGCTGGATGCGGCGCGCACCCACGGGGACCTGCTGCTCACCGTGTCGGCCGACGCGCCGGACGCATGCCTGCACGCCCTGCGCCAGGTCATGCGGGTCACCCGGGCCGACCTGACCGTGCGCTGGGTGCTCGACGGCTACAACCGGGCCGATGCCGTGCACACGCCGGGCCGCACCGACAACCGCAACCTGCTCGGCTTCAAGGACGGCACGGCCAACCTCGACCCGACCGACGGCGAGGTCATGGACCGTTCCGTGTGGGTGGGCGCCGACCGCAACGGCGGAACCGAGCCGGCGTGGACGGTGGGCGGCACCTACCAGGTCGTCCGGGTCATCCGCATGTTCGTCGAGCAGTGGGACCGGGCCAGCCTGGCCGAGCAGGAGCGGATCATCGGCCGGCGCAAGGCCTCCGGCGCACCACTGGACGGACGGCGCGAGGAGGATGATCCGCAGTTCGCCGCTGACCCCGACGGTGCAGTCACTCCGCTGGACGCCCACATCCGACTGGCCCGCCCCCGCACGGCCGACACCGAGCACCAGCGGCTGCTGCGCCGCGGGTTCTCCTACTCCCGCGGCCACGACGCCGCCGGGCTGCTCGACCAGGGGCTGGCCTTCGTCAGCTTCTCGCAGACCCTGGCCACCTTCCTCGCCGTCACCGATCGGCTCCGCGGAGAGCCACTGGAGGAGTACGTGCTCCCCGAAGGAGGCGGGTTCTACTTCGTGCTGCCCGGCGTCACCGACGACGGCTGGCTCGGCGAGCAGTTGCTCGCCTGATCCGGCCCCACCGGCCGACGCTTCTCTCGGACGTGTCGGAGCACCACCACAGCGGCCCCGACGTCGTCGAGCGGGCTGCAGCACCGGGACGCGGCCGCCGTGCGCCAGCAGTCGGCCGACGTGGAGGCCGAGCAGGGTCGGGCCCGCCGTGAGCTGAAGGGCGATCGGGATGACGCGCTCCCCGGAATCGCTGCCGGATCACGGCGATGGTCCACCAGCACGCGGCCGAGCGGCGGGATGCCGAGGTCGCGGTCCACCTCGGGCACCTCGCGGCGGGCACGACGCCGAACCGTACGGGCACGTAGCGGGCACGCGACCGGGTATCCGCACCTGGTACCCGGTCGACGGAGCCCACGGGTCAGCGCAGACCCGCAGGTCCGGAGCGGCTGGTACGCGAAACAGCAAAGGCCCAGGTCAGTGGGGGGATGAGGCCACCGTCTGTCCGGACACTCCACCGTCTCGGCCGGGAACCTTCCACTGCCCATGAGGGATTCAAACGGACAGATCCGATGGCAGCGGGGCTAACACAGCAGGTCAGCGCGCCGTGCGGCATTTCAGGGCGGGCACGCCGACTGGGCTTCCATGACTGTGTCAATCGCAACGGCAGCCATCGCGGTGCACCCGAGCAAAATGCCTCTGAACTGGCAATAGATGCCTGCGCCGCCAGAGTGGACCTATCGCGGACTGTTCGCGACGTGAACCGTTCCGTCTGACAGAACGGTCAGGAAGCGATAGTCGCCCCCGACCATCTTCATCGCCTCTGCCCAGGCTCGCGGTTCGGGGCGGCGGCTCACGACGGAAGACGGCTGAGACTTCGAGGGCGGCACGGCCACCACCCTAGGCTGCGAGCGTCGGGCCTCAGAATCCTTGAGCAACCTGCCGACGCGGCCCCGGCCTCTGAGGCCCCAAGAAACGTGGCCCGTCGTGAGGCGTATCGGCTTGAAGGCGAATCGAGTCGCTAGCGTCCTAGGACATGGCTCTGGATGTGCTGGCGGTCGACGAGGCCGCTATCGGCGGCCTCTACTCCCAACTCACGGGCGTTCTCGCGGGCTTTGCGTTCGCTGGATTAGCCCTTGTGATTACCCAGCGCCTTACGTCGGACCCCGACGAACACCAGGACGAGGTTGAAGAGACGGACAACTCAGCCCTGCTGCTGTTCGCAGCGTTCCTTGGGCTGGCGTTGTGCTCGCTCGGGTATGCAGTCCTGGGGGGAGAGGAGAACCGCAATCTCGCCACTGTCGAGCACGTAGTGATGGGTGTGGGCTTCACGTCAGCGGGACTCCTCATGCTGCTCGCCCTGAGGGAAGTCGTCTCCGTAGCCCCACGCACCTAGGCCATGGCAGATCGTGCGGTAGGCAGCGTTGGGCCGATTGTCGCCGCCGCCTACGTCGTTGGTGGGGCTGTAGACGCAACCACCCGCCAGGCCAGGCACCCCGGACTCTGGCACTGGCTTCTGATACCAGGGTCGCTGCTGCTGGGAGTCGGGGTCATCGTCGCGCTCTGCCGCTACCACCACGCAGCATTAGAAAGGATGCGCTCTGCGAGCGACGGCCGGACTAAGATCTTTCCCTTCTCGGCGGCGGGACCGCAACAGTCTCGCTCGTTGCCTCCCTGATGGTCCCCGTCATGGGAGCCGCGCTGGTCAACGACCCGAACACGCCGCTGCTGCCGGTCTGGATTGCCCTCGTCGTATCGGGGGCGGTGGGCGCCGCCTTCTGGTACGTCTGTCGGCTGACCGGTCCCCGCCCGGGGACTAGCCGCCTCGTCTCCATTGGCCCAGAGGCGGTGGAGCAAGACGCTGCCCCGCCCACCCCCGTCGCTCCGACGGAGACCTAAACCGAGCCTCTATGTTCCTGCGCGGGTGCACAGACCCGCTGGAACCCGCCGCTCAGAGCCACTTCTTCGCCATCTTGACGGCGTCTCTCGCTGCCTTCATGAAGTCTTCGCGGCGGCGATCGTGTGGCGGGAGGAACTCCATGCTGTCCAGGCTGCGCGTAGCAATCAGCAGCGCCTGAGCGGCCTGTCCGGCAGCGTTGCGTTTGGCTGCCGAGCGGGACTGCGTCCTCTTGTGCATCAGAGCAGTCAGCGAGGCCACCGTTGATCGGATGCGCTCGGCCTCCTGTCGGTAGCGATCAGCGCGGGCTCGTTGGAAAAAGCCAGCCCGGGACGTTGCCGACGGGGAGCGACGCGCAAGGTCGTGAGCGCTTCTGGATACCGCGGTGATGTGACCGGCTGGGGTGTAAGTGAACAGCGCGATGTCCGTGGCGTTGGCGTAGTTGATGGCTTGCAGCGTGTACCCGGTCGCGTAGAAGAGCGGTGTTGCCCGCTCGGCAGTCGCTGCTCCGTAGAGCGCTTGCACGTCGGGGCGGCCGGTCTTCGTTCCGTGGAACTTGACCTGGGCTACCGCACCGGCGGCGTGAACGTCGACTCCCATGTCAGCACCACGCGAGGTGAGGCTCGCGTCATGGAAACCGAGTTGTCGCATGTGTGCTGCCGCAAGACGTTCGGCGTCTTCCCACGAATGGACGGACGTTGATGCAGCACGGGCGGTGCCCGGACTCGGTGAAGACGGGACGCGATTGCTCGCGGCAGATTCCTTCGCGCGCTGCCAGGCGTCGGCCCATGGCGAAGTGCTCAATCCGGGTCCCGACTGTCCGCAAGAGCCCTTGCTCGTGTCTCCTGGGTCATTGGCGCCTGCACTCCCGAGACGACTCGTAACGGCTTGGTCACTCTAGGGCACGAGTGGATCACGGCGAGGTCGTGTCGGCGCCGGACTACGGGCCCCTCAGTCCTCGAAGAACTCTTCCTCGATCTGCTTAAGGTCGAACGTCTCCCGGACTGACACGCCAACGTTGTACCGCACCATCAGTCGGGCCAGTTCTATGCCGTCCAGAAGAACCAGGCGCATAGCGACACCCTCCGCGAACTGGCGCGCTCCCGCGCTGAACCGGCCCGTCGTCACGAAGACACCGCGACTCGTTTGAGCGCCCTGGAGCGCCCCAACGAAGGCTTGCAGTTCCGGACGCTGCACGGTGGCCAACTTGTCGTAGCGCTTCGCCTGCACGCCTACGAGGTCAAGGCCCAGTGCGTCTTGGCGTACGAGACCGTCCAGTCCAGCGTCACCGCTCTTCCCGGTGTGCTCAAGGAGGGACTCGCGGCCTCCATAGCCCATGGCCCTGAGGAGTCGCAGGGCGAGTCGCTCCAGGAAGGCCGGTGGCTGCTGGAGCACCCGGTCGAGCAACTCGGACGCCAGGGCATCGTCTGCCTGCTGAACAAGGCTTCCGATCGCCTCGCTGGGAGACACTTCGTCGGCGACGGCAGCGACGGCGCCCCCTGCCTCCGTCTTCGGTAGCGACCTGGGGGTCCGGAACTCCCGGTACTCAGCGAAGCCCGACAGGACGCTCATGTCCACACGGTCGAGGTGCTTAAGCAGCACCTCACGTCCGGGTTCCGTGAGCCTGTACTGGGCGCGTGCAGGTCGGGAAACCAGTCCGGCCTTCGCCATGTGCGTGAGAGCCCACGCGATCCTGTTGGAGTAGGTCGTCTGCTTACCGCTTGGAAGAAGTTCTTCCTGGTCCTCGGCGGAGACACCCAACGTCCCGGCTACCGCATCCCGGATCTGTTGCAAGGTATGTGCTTGCCCGTCTTCTAGTGCGACGAGGGAAGGGCGCATCACCGTCTGAAAGTCCGGAACCGGCACGCTCGGCACATTACGGGGCTGCGGCACGGTGCCTTGAGCGGACAGGCTGCTCGGCTCAAGAGGCAGACCTTTGAGGCTGTTCGATGACTCGCCGGTTGAGACGACTCCTCCACGGCGACCCGGGCGGCGGCCCCGCTCCGGCCCCCGGCCATCGAGGCCGGGCGGGGTGCCCCAGTTGGCTTTCGCCGCGGACTCGAACAGCCTCCCTGGACCGCCCGCTACTGCGGTTCAGAGAGCCCCAAGCCCAGCCGCTCCCGCCGACCTGAGACTTCTGGACGGTAAACCCGGCGTCCGACGAATGGATCGAGAGCGTGCGGTCCCCTATCGCTGACACCTAGGGCCTGTCCCGCGGATCTTGTACGCCGTCACCCGCGTCCCTGAAGGCCGCTTCAGGGACGGCCTGATCCACCGTTGACGCGCTGACACACCCGCCCCGGGCGTGACCTACTTCCGCATGAAGCGTTCGCCCGGGGTCCAGACGCCTGGAAGCCGTTTGAACAGCCTGATCGGGCGGACGAGGTACTCAACCTTCGGCCGATGGGTGATGGAGTCTTCGAACTCCCGGAAGTCCAGGATTCGCCAGCGAGCATTAGGGGTCCGCACCATGTCGCCGACCCGGCGACCGAAGGCATGGTCGCGCAGGTGGCCGCCTGGCCGGAGGAGTTGGCCGACTGAAGTGACCCCCGTCAGGCGGACACCTCGTTCTGTGTCAGGTGCATGTTCTCGTAGTCGGCGGGGCTGAGGTTGCCGAGCCGGGAATGCCGGCG
>NZ_PVTG01000026.1 GCF_003002915.1 Geodermatophilus tzadiensis
CCTGCACGGCGACACGGTGGTGCACACCGGCCACGGCCCGGACACCCGCATCTCCGCGGAACTCGGCACCGTCACCTGAGCGACGGCCGGCCGGGGCTCGGTCCCGGCCGGCACACCGAGGGGCCGGGAGGTCGTCCTCCCGGCCCCTCGGTGGCGGGTCCGCCCTCAGCCCGACAGGCGCTGGGTCAACCACTCGTGGAAGGCGCCGATGTGGTGCTCGGAGGGGACGAGCACGCCACCGTTGGCGTAGGCCCGCGAGGACATCGCCGGCTGGGTGCGCTCGCAGGCCGCGAAGTCCTGCTCGTTGACCCGGTGGAACAGCTCCACCGACCGGGACACGTCCCTGCCCGACTCCACCACGTCGCGGGAGTAGAGCCAGTCGCACTCCACGATCGTCCGGTCCTCCGCGACCGGGAACATGCGGTGGAAGATCACGTGGTCGGGCACCAGGTTGACGAAGACCGTCGGGCGGACCGTGATGGCGTAGTAGCGGCGGTCCTGGTCCTCGGCGACGCCGGGGAGCTTGTCGAAGCCCTCCGTGCCGTCGACGGTGAAGCCCTGGACCTCCTCACCGAACTCCGCGCCGTGCCCGACGAAGAACTGCGCGGCGTAGCCGTCCGCGAACTCCGGGAGCACCTCGGTCAGCTCCGGGTGGATGGTCGCGCAGTGGTAGCACTCCATGAAGTTCTCGATGATGAGCTTCCAGTTGGCCTTCACGTCGTAGGTGATGCGACGGCCCACCGTGAGCGAGTCGAGCTCCCAGCGGTCGATGGACTCCACGTCCCCGAGCCGCTCGCCGATGGCGCCCACGACGTCGTCCTCGAACGACGGGGGCTCCTTCGCCAGACACACCCACGCGTACCCGAGCCACTCCCGCAGGTGCACCGGCACCAGCCCGTACTCCACGCGGTCGATGTCGGGCATCTTCGTCAGGTTCGGGGCCGCGATCAGCTTGCCCTCGAGGTCGTAGGTCCAGGCGTGGTACGGGCACTGGAAGGCGCGCTTGACCGCACCGGAGTCCTCCGTGCAGATCTGTGCCCCGCGGTGCCGGCAGACGTTGAGGAACGCGCGCAGCCCGCCGTCCCGGCTGCGGACGACGAGCACGCTCTCCCTGCCCACCTGGACCTTCTTGAAGGAGCCGGGCGTCGGCAGGTCACCCGAGCGCACGACGCAGAACCACATGTCCTCGAAGACGTGGGCCTGTTCCAACGCGAAGACCTGGGGGTCGGTGTAGTAGTGGCCCGGCAACGTGGAGATGAGGCTCGCGGGCTTCTCGGTGGTGGTCATACGGCACCTCGGGGTTCCGGGGGGCGAGGGAGGGGTGCGCCGGACGTCGCACGACACGGGTCTGCGACGAACCACGGTCGTCGTCCGCCAGCGAGCTCAACACGACCGCCGTGTTGCACATTACTCAGCCGCTCGCGCACAGCGCAACAACGCGCCGCACCGCTCGCGCCCCCGGGTTCAGCGGGTCTGGCTGAAGAAGCCCAGCCTCCTGCTCAGCTCGTCCGCACCCGTCAGCACCCGCCTGGCCAGCTTGGGGAAGTCCTCCGAGGCCATGCGGAAGGACGGCCCGGACACGCTGAGCGCCGCGATCACGTCGCCGTCCGCGTCCCGGACGGGGGCGGCCACGGCACTGAGCCCGACCTCGTACTCCTCGACGGTGCAGCCCCACCCCTGCTCGACGATCCGGTCGAGGTCCTGCCGGAGCACCTCGGGATCGGTGATCGTGGCAGCCGTGAACCGCTGCAGGTCCCGGGACAGCACGCCCTTGCGGACGGCCTCGGGAGCGTGTGCCAGCAGCACCTTGCCGCTCGACGTGGCGTGCAGGGGGGTGCCCTGCCCCACCCAGTTGTGCGTGCTCAGCGCCGCCGGCCCGCGGGCCTGGCTGACGTTCACCGCGCGGTCGGTGTCGAGGATGGCGATGTTGACCGTCTCCTCGAGATCGGCCGCCAGCGCCTCGCAGATCCGCCGCCCCTCCCGGGCGATGTCCAGCTGGGCGGCGGCCGCGCCGGCGAGGCGGACGACACCGAAGCCGAGTCGGTACTTGCCCCGGTCGGCCAGCTGCTCGACGAAGCCCCGGCTCTCCAGCACCGCGACCAGCCGGAAGGCGGTGGACTTGTGCACGCCCAGCTCGGCGGCCACCTCCGTGACACCGGCCTCCCCGTGCGCCGCCAGGATCTCGAGGACACTCAGCGCACGGTCCACGGACTGGACCGCGGCGACCGAGTTCCGCTCTCCGTTCGCACCCCGTGGCCCGCTCATGGCCTCAGGGTAGGGCGCGGACGGAACAGGACCCTGCCGCTCTTGACGGGCCCGGCCGCTCTCCAGCATGCTGTTGCGTCATCGGCACGAAGTTGCGTCCAACGCAACAGCGATGAGCCTGGAGCACACATGATCCCGGTCTGCCCCACGACCGCACTGCCGCCCGGCGAGGCGATCCGCGTCGAGGCCGACGAGCCCATCGCGGTCTTCAACGTCGACGGCGAGTTCTACGCGATCGACGACACGTGCACCCACCAGGACGCCTCGCTGGCCGACGGCTGGCTGGACGGCTGCGCGGTGGAGTGCCCGCTGCACGCCTCCTGCTTCGACCTCCGCACCGGGAAGGTGTCCGGCCCTCCGGCCAAGACGCCCGTCCGCACGCACCGCGTCGTCGTGGCGGACGGCATGGTCTACGTGCGACCCGGGGTCGCCGCGGAGGGCGCCGCGTGAGTCCCACCATCGCCGTGGTCGGGGCCTCGCTGGCCGGCCTCTCCGCCGCGCGCGCGCTCCGCGACCAGTCCTACGACGGCCGGATCGTCGTCGTCGGCGACGAGGAGCACGCCCCCTACGACCGCCCGCCGCTGTCGAAGGAGTTCCTGGCCGGCAGGGCGTCGCTCGACGACATCGCCCTCGGCGCGCCCGACGACGAGGACCTCTCCCTCGAGTGGCGGCTCGGCACGACGGCGGTGGGCCTGGACCCCCTCAGCCGCGCGGTGCTGCTCGAGGACGGCAGCGAGGTCCGTGCCGACGGCGTCGTCCTCGCCACGGGCGCCCGCGCCCGGCGCCTCCCCGGTGGTGACGGCCTCGACGGCGTGCACGTGCTGCGCTCCCTGGACGACGCGCTCGCCCTCCGGGAGGACCTGGCCCTCGCCGAGCGCCTGGTCGTGATCGGTGCCGGGTTCATCGGCGCGGAGGTCGCCTCCACCGCCCGCACCCTCGGACTGGACGTGACCGTCGTCGAGACGCAGCCCGTCCCGCTCGCGGGCCCGCTGGGCACCGACATGGGTGCGGTCTGCGCCGGACTCCACGCCGACCACGGCACCCGCCTGCTGGTCGGTACCGGGGTCGCCGCCCTGGTCGGCACCGGCCGGGTCGAGGCCGTCGAGCTGACCGACGGCACGCGCCTGCCCGCCGACGTGGTGGTCGTGGGCATCGGCGCCACCCCGAACACCGAGTGGCTCGCCCACTCCGGCGTGGCCCTCGGCAACGGCGTCCTCACCGACGCGCGCGGCGCCACCAGCATCCCCGGCGTGGTCGCGGTCGGCGACTGCGCCGCGACGTGGTCGGTCACCGCGGAGCGGCACGTCCGCACCGAGCACTGGACCCACGCGCTCGAGCAACCGGCCACCGCGACCGCCACCCTGCTGGGCACCGGGGGGCCGGTGCCCACGCCCGTGCCCTACTTCTGGTCCGACCAGTACGGCGCCCGCATCCAGTTCGCCGGTTCGCGGCGCGAGGGGGACGTCGCCCGCGTGGTGGAGGGCAGCTGCGCCGACCGCAGCTTCCTGGTCGTCTACGAGCGCGACGGGCACCCGGTGGCCGTCCTCGGGATGAACCAGCCCCGCCTGTTCACCCGGTGGCGCCGGCAGCTGCGCTCGGCGGTGCCGACGCCGTCCTGACCACCCGGCCGGGCCGTCCGGCGGCCAGCGCCCCGAGGAGGGCGGCTGCGCCGGGCAGGCACCCCGGCGGTCCGACGGCCTGAGCAGGTGGTGCGCCCCGGGCCGTCACGTCCCGGCCGTCGCGTCCGGGCCGGACGTCCACCTGGCCCGTCCCACCGGACCGAGCGCGCGGACCCGCGGCCGGCGGACCGACGAGGCGACGCGGTCACGGGCCGCAGCCCCGCCGGTCGAGGCCGGCGGGGCACGGACACCAGCACGCGGGCCGATCCTTCCGCGGAGCCCGACGCGGCGGAGCCTCCCGGCACCGGAGCGGCACGCAGCAGCTCCGGTGCCGGGAGGCTCCTCCCTGCCGGCCGGCGCGCTAGACGGGCGGACCGGACGGTCGGCCCATCGCCTCGGCCCTGGACGAGCTCTGCGCGGGGACGGACGGCGCCCCTCCGGCCGGTGCCACGAAGTTGCCGCTCGGGCTGATGGGCAGCCGGCCGTTCGCCCCCGGGCTCACCGTGGGCGGTCGCCCGGCCTCCGCCGCGGTGTCCGACGAGGGATCCGGCGTCTTCTCCACGACCAGGACGAAGTCGTCGCCGTGGCGGCTGATGCCGTCGACGACGGCCTGCTCGATGGCCAGGGAGGCGTAGTTGCCGCGCAGGACGATCGGGTCGTGGCGGAGGTCCTTGACCAGGCTCACCGCCATCGCCGCCATGACCAGCGCGAACGGCAGGGCCGCGATGATCGTCAGGTTCTGCAGCCCCGTCAGCGCGGCGCCGTCCTCCCCCAGCAGCAGCATGATCGCTGCGACGGAGCCCATCACCACGCCCCAGAAGACGACGACCCAGCGGCTCGGCTCCAGGGTGCCGCGCTGCGACAGCGAGCCCATGACGATCGAGGCCGCGTCCGCACCGGACACGAAGAAGATCGCCACGAGCACCATCACGAGCACGGTCGCGGCGGTGGCCAGGGGGTACTGCTCGAGGACGGCGAACAGCTGCCCCTCGGTGGTGCCCTGACCGGCGATGTCGACGCCGTTGCGCTGGGCGGCGATCCCGGCCCCGCCGAACACCGCGAACCACAGCAGGCTGACCAGGCTGGGCACCAGGAGGACGCCCGTCACGAACTGGCGGATGGTGCGGCCGCGGCTGATGCGGGCGATGAACAGCCCGACGAACGGCGTCCAGCTGATCCACCACGCCCAGTAGAAGACCGTCCAGCCGCGCAGCCAGGTGGCCATCGCGTCGCCACCGGTGGCCTCGGTGCGCGCGGCCATCTCGCCGAGGTCGGAGAAGTAGCTGCCGACCGCGTCGGGGATCAGGTTCAGGATGAAGATCGTCGGGCCGAGGACGAAGACGAACACCGCGAGCACCAGGGCCAGGACCATGTTGGTGTTCGACAGCCACTGGATCCCCCGCTCGATGCCGGAGACCGCCGAGGCGACGAAGGCCGCGGTGAGGACCGCGATGATCGCGACCAGGACGCCGTTGCCCACGTCGCCGGCCCAGCCGAGGATCTCCACGCCGCTGCCGATCTGCAGGGCACCCAGGCCCAGGGAGGCAGCCGAGCCGAACAGCGTCGCGAAGATGGCCAGGACGTCGATGACGCGGCCGGCCGGCCCCTCGGCCCGCCGGCGGCCGAGCAGCGGGATGAAGGCGGAGCTGATCAGCTGCCGGCGGCCCTTGCGGAAGGTGCCGTAGGCGATGGCCAGCCCGACGACGGCGTACATCGCCCACGGGTGCAGCGTCCAGTGGAACAGCGTGGTCGCCATCGCCGTCTGGATCGCCTCCGACGACCCGGCCTCGGTCGTCAGCGGGGGTGGCGCGACGAAGTGCGACAGCGGCTCGGCGACCCCGAAGAACATGAGGCCGATGCCCATGCCCGCGCTGAACATCATCGCGATCCACGAGATGGTGCGGAACTCCGGCTGCTCGTTGTCGCGTCCCAGTGGGATCCGCCCGTACTTGCCGGCCGCCAGCCAGATGACGTAGATGACGAAGGCCGAGGCCAGCAGCACGAACAGCCACCCGAGGTTGCCGGTGATCCAGCCGAGGGCCGTACCGCTGGCGGTGCCGAGACCCGTCGGGCTCACGAAGCCCCAGGCGACGAAGCCCAGCGCCATGATCGCGGCGATGGCGAACAGGACCCGGTCCACGGCCCAGTGCCGGTCGGCGACGCAGGGCGGGGGCTCGGCGATCGCCGGGTGGGTCCCGGTCACGGTCACGTCCGTCGCGTGGACGGCGGGACGGTCCGCCGCGGTCGCCGCGCCCTCGCCGGACGGGGGATCAGCCCCCACGGCTCCTGGTCGGCTCCTCTGGGGAGAGGACGAGGTGGGCTTCCGTGGGTTCTCCATGACGTTCCCCATCTCTGTTGCGTCATTCGAGACCGACTTCGCAAGAGGGAACCAGAATGTCGACAGGTGAACAAGGGTCGAACGTGACCGTTTACACAGTCCCGCCCCGAGGAGACTGCGCGTGACCTCGTCGTGACGTCAAGGACACGGACGTCCGGAGGACGGGCGAGCACCGACGGGGTGTCAGCCGCCGCCCGTTCGTCCGGCACCGGCCAGTGTGGACCTCCGTCAGGTTCGTCGAGCACTCGTGGGCCCGCGCCGAGGCCGCGGGGGCCGGTGCGGTGGTGGACTCGCACGCCGCAGCGAGGACGCCCGATCCGAGGATCCTCGTCGACCTGCTGGGAGGACCTGCTGGGGTCCCCCCGGCGCCGGGTGCCGGGACGATCGGTGCGGTCGACGTCGGTTCGGCCCTCCTCGACGACGCGTGCCGCCCGGGAGGTCGTCGGATCCGGGTCGGGACCCGACGACGGGGTCGGCTGACGCGGCATCCGGGAGCGGGGGCGTGGTGCTCCCGCGGCGATCGCCCTACCGTTCCTGCAGAGCTGCGTCAGCAGTCCTGACCGGACTCGTCCGTCCTCTCTTCCCAGCGGTCCCCGTGGAGGAGTCACGATGGTCACCTCTCGCTCCCGGCGTCCGGCGTGGGCCCGTGCGGCTGCCGCGGCGACTCTCCTCGTGGCAGCCGGCTGCGGCGGCGGCAGCTCCGAGGCGGGCTCCACGCCGGCCAGTGCGACCGACGAGTCGTCGCCGGCCGGGCAAGCGGCCGACCTGGAAGGCACGTGGCAGACCCCGGACATCCCGCTCGAGGAGGCTCGGGTCGTCTACGAGGACGCCGGCGGCAGCTCTGCTGATGCGGAGGCGTTCGTGGACCAACTCGGCTCCGGCTCGGCCCAGAGCACCATCCAGTTCCAGTTCCACGCCCACGACGGCGTGTGGGACCAGTACGAGCGGGCCGACCACGGCGAGGCGGAGCGCGGTTGGACGGGCACGTACACGGTCGACGGCGACGTGGTCCACGCCCGGGAGGCGGATGCCGGGTGCGCCATCGACTACCGCGCGACGCTCGAGGGGGACCAGCTCACCCTCGAGGTCCTCCGCGACGAGGGACAGAACCCGGAGTGCAGTTCGGTGGACCTGCTCGCGCAGCGCACGATCTACGAGAGCGCTCCGTTCTCCAAGGTGGAGTGACCACCGGCGGTCGTCATCACGGCGGACTCCACGGAGGCTGCACCGGCCGATGACCGTGCGGAGTCCACGCTGCTCCCGTGCGGCGGAGCGGCGGAGGACCCGCCGAGGTGGCGGACCGCCGGCGGGTCAGCGGAACCGGATGCTGCTCAGCATGGTCTCGAAGTGCTCGAAGAGCTCGGGGGCGTCGGGGCTGTCCTTGGCGATGCGTGCCCAGGCCAGGAGGGTCTCGTCGCCGAGGTCGATCACAGCCAGACGGAGCTCGCGGTCCGGCTGGAGTCCGAAACACCCGACGGGATCGTCGATCTCGGCGTCGGAACTGACGCACCCCAGAGATCCGTCGTAGTACCCCTCGGCCCGGCCGGGCTGGGACGTGGCGGTCATCACCGTGGCCGGCCGACCGTCGACCTCGGTGCCGGCCTCGTCCTCCAGCTGGAAGTCCGGCTGGCTGTGCAGGTACGACACGAAGTCCGCAGGCGGGTC
Source organism: Geodermatophilus tzadiensis (assembly GCF_003002915.1). GTDB lineage: Bacteria > Actinomycetota > Actinomycetes > Mycobacteriales > Geodermatophilaceae > Geodermatophilus > Geodermatophilus tzadiensis. The sequence goes on from NZ_PVTG01000026.1 coordinate 7,888, forward strand.
GGTCGGACTGCCCGTCCCGGGCACGTAGGTCACGACCGGGACCAGGAACCGCACCCGGGAGTCGTCGACCGCGGCGCTCCAGTAGACCAGGTGCGCGGAGTCCTCCTCCGGGGTCACCGACGTGAGCCAGGTGTCGACCTCCAGCGTCAGCGGCACCACGAACGCCTGGGTGGAGTAGGGCTCCGGCCCCGAGGGCTCGGCCGCCGCAGGACTCCGTGTGGAGCTGAACGAGGACCCGCTGGAGGACGTCCCGGCGCTGGAGGAGGTGCCGGATCCACAGGCGGTGAGTGCTGCTGCGGCGACGGTCACCAGGAGGGTGGTGCCGGCGATCCCACGGCGATCAGGCATGTCGCCCTCCAGGGGCCAGAGGAGCAGCCGCCATGATGACCGCGTCCGGCGGGGTGCCGTTCGGACGGGCCACCCGTGGCGGCGTACTGCGGTGGACGGCGGCGCGGTGGCTGCGTGCCGGAGTCGGTCGACTGCGGTCCAGGAGCACGCGTCGCGCAGGTCGTCTCGGCGCTCCCGGGCCGGCGGGGTCCGGAGACGGGGACAGGTCGCCCGGACCGACGTCGGACACCACCGGAGGTGACGTCTGACGCGTCCACCCGGTGGGACGAGCACCCTTCCGTCGACGCCCCGAGGCGGGGGGACCTCCCTCCCCACGCCCCGATCGCGGGGCCGGACCGGGCCGGACGGGCGGCGGGTCCCGCTCTCCGTCGGACGGCCTCGCGCGCCGTGGCGGCAGACCTGGACCGCGCACCGGTGGGACACGAGACTGGCCCAGTACCGGACCACCAGGAGGCGCGCGTGGAACTCGGCATCGACCTGGGCACCACCACGACGGTCGTGAGCGAGGCCCGCCGCGGGGTCCTCTTCGAGGGGCCCACCGTCATGCTGGTGCGGCGCGGGGGCGGTCGCCGGGACCGGGTCCTCGCCGTCGGCGCCGAGGCCGCCGACCTGCTCGGCCGCGCGCCCTCCCGCTTCACGCCGGTGCGGCCCCTCGACGACGGGGGCGTCACCGACCTGGAGACCGCCCGCGTCTACCTGCGGGCGGTCCTGCACGCGGCGGGGCAGCGCCCGTGGCGGCTCCCGGTGCGCGCCGTCGTCACCGTGCCCGTCGGCTCCTCCGCGCTGGAGACCCGGGCGCTGATCGAGGCCGCGGAGGAGGCGGGCATCCGCCCGGTGACCGCCCTCGACGCGCCCATCGCCGGCGCCGTCGGCTGCGGCGTCGACCCGATGGAGCGCCGGGTGCACCTGGTCGTCGACGTCGGTGGCGGCACGGCGGAGGCGGTCGCGTTCTGCTACGGCGGCGTGCTCGCCTCCCGCACCGGCCGCACCGGCGGGGAGGAGATGACGCTGGCCGTCGCCCGCTGGCTGCGCGAGGAGCACCAGCTGCACGTCGGCGACCTCGAGGTGGAGGCGCTCAAGGTCCGGGTCGGCTCGGACGGCGACGGGCCGCTGGTCGTGCAGGGCCGCGACGGGATCGCCGGCCGCCCCCGGCTGGCCACGGTGCGGGCCGCCGAGGTGGCCGAGGCGGTGCGGCCGGTGACCGACCAGGTCGTCCGGACGCTCGCGCCCGTCCTGGACGACCTCCCCCCGCAGGCCCTCTCCGACGTCATGGCGGAGGGCGTGCTGGTGTTCGGCGGGGGCTCGCTGGTGCCCGGCCTGCCCCAGGAGCTGGAGCGGGCGCTGGGCCTCCCCGTCACGACGGCCGCGGAGCCCCTCACGTGCGTCGCCGAGGGCGCCGCCCGGGCGCTGCGCAACCGGCCGCTGCTGGCGGCCTACGGCCGCCGCTGACCGTCAGGGCCCCTGCACCGGCCCGGTGGCGAGGACGTCGGCACGGTGGTCGAGGAAGTACTGCAGCCCGTCGTTCGCCACGGTGGCCGCGTCGCCTCTCCGCTCGTACGGCCCCTGCACCACGGAGGTCACCACGATCTCGGGAGCGTCGATCGGGGACGCGGCGGTCATCCAGAAGTCGTACTCGTCGGCGCCCAGGCCGCCGTCCTGGGCGGTGCCGCTCTTGGCGCCGACCGGCGCGGGGAGGCCGGCCAGCCGGGTGCCGGTCCCGGTGGTCACGACCTGTCGCATCCCCTCCCGGACCGGCCCGAGCCCGTCGGCGAAGGTCAGCGGCGACGGGGCCGGGGCGGGGACGGCGGTGAAGGTCCCCTCCGTGCCGACCGCCAGGCCGAGGCGCGGGGTGACCAGGACGCCGGTGGCGACGGCCGCGGTCCACCGGGCGTTCTGCAGCGGCGTCACCTGGATCTCGCCCTGCCCGATGCCGAGGATGACCGTCGACCCGCCGTACCAGGTGCCGCCGTCGGCCGCCACGGACTCCGGGGTGCCCAGGTAGCCGGCGGACTCGCCGGGCAGGTCGATGCCGGTCGGCTGCCCCACCCCGAGCGCCCCGGCGGTCTCCGCGATCGCCTCGGGCCCGAGGGCCAGCGCGAGCTTGTAGAAGTAGACGTCGTTGGACCACGCGATCGCCTCGACGAGGTCCATCGGTCCCATCGGCTTCCAGTTGCCGAACGTGTGGCCGCCGTAGGTGAAGCTGCCGCCGGTGGGGATGACCGAGTCCGCGTCGAAGGCCCCGTGGGCCTGGTTGGCCGCGGCCACCACCAGCTTGAACGTCGATCCGGGCGGCAGCGCCGCCTGGGTGACGTGCTCGAGCGTCGGCGAGCCCGGCGCCCCGGCCAGCGCCGCCAGCGCGGCGGGGTCGGCCGGGGGCCCGTAGACGCCGTTGTCGAAGGACGGGGCGCTCGCCATCGCGAGCACCTGACCCGTCCGGGGGTCCATCGCGACGGCGGCGGCGACGTGCCCGTCGGGTCGCCGCTGGGCGTCCAGCGCCGCGACCAGCCCCTGGTACACCTGCCGCTGCAGCCCCAGGTCGAGGGAGAGACGCAGGTCGGCCCCGGGCACCGGCGCCACCCGCTCGGCCAGCGCGACGGGCACGCCCGCCGGGTCGACGTAGAGGCACTGGCGCCCGTTGACGCCGCGCAGCACCGCGTCGTACTGCAGCTCCAGACCGGCGCGGCCGACGAACTCCCCCGCCGGCAGGACGGCCCAGCGCGCCTCGGACTCGGGCGTGGCCACGCCGACGAAGCCGAGCACCGGCCCCAGCGCCGCGCCCTCCGGGTACCACCGGCGGGGCTCCGGGACGACGAGCACGCCGGGAATGCCGGCCGCGGTGACCGCGTCGCCGGTCGGGCGGGGCACGTCGGCCACCGGCAGCGACAGGGTGGTGGGCGCCGCGGCGTCGATCTGGGCCTGCAGGTCGCCGGGGGCCCGGCCGGTCAGGGCGGCGAGCCGGTCGACGGCCGACGGGGCGTCGCGCAGCAGGGCGGGGACGACGAGGACGCGGTCCACGCCGGTGCCGGCGACCGCGGCGTCCACGGCGAGGGGCGTGTCGTGCCGGTCGGTGATCGCGCCGCGGGGGGCGGGCAGCCGGATGCACCGGGTCATCTGCTCCTCGCCGGCGAGCGTGAGCTCCTCGCCGCGGGTGACCTGCAGCCGCCACCCGTAGACCCCGAAGGCGACGAGCAGGACCGAGAGGGCGACCGCGGCCAGCCGGACCAGCCGCGGTCGCGGGTTGCGCCGGCTCGGCAGGGCCCACAGCCGCCGGCGGGTGCCGTCCCGGCGGACGCCCAGGACGACGCCGATGGCGGCCAGGTGCACGACGAGGGCCGTGCCGCCGTAGCTGAGCAGGGGGAACGGGACGCCGGCCAGCGGCAGCAACCCGAGGTTGGCCCCCACCGAGACCACGGTCTCCACGCCCATGAGGACGGCCAGCCCGCCGCCGACGAGCGCGGCGTGCGGCGTGCGCGCCCGGCGGCTGGCCAGCGCGAGCCGCCACACCAGGACGACGACGGCGAGGACCACCCCGGCGCCGGCGACCAGGCCCCACTGGCCGACCAGGCTGGCCGGCGCGAGGTCGGTGTGCCCCTCGGGCAGGTACTCCGCGCGCAGCTCGCGCAGCGGGTCGTCCGCCCGTCCGAGCAGCCCGCCGGAGGCCACCGAGATGTGCGCCTGGCGCAGCGCCCAGCCCGAGCCGGTGGGCGACTCGTGGGCGCCGACGAGGAAGGTGCCCAGGCGCTGGAGCTGGTAGGGCTGCAGCAGGCTGATCAGGAGCGGCGCGGAGATCACCGCCGCGGCGCCCAGCGGCAGCAGGAAGCGCGCCGGCACCCGCCCGAGGACGAGCATCGACGCGGTGAGGACGGCCAGCAGCATGGTGGTGCTCAGGTCCGGCTGGAGCAGGGTGAGCGCGATGGGCACGACCGCCAGCAGCACGGCCAGCGCGAAGCGGCGCCAGGCCGGCCGGCCGGAGCCGAGGACGGCGGCGAGGACCAGCAGCAGCCCGAGCTTGGCCAGCTCCGAGGGCTGGAAGGTGACCGAGCCGAGGACGAACCATCGGGTGGCGCCCTTCACCGTCACCCCGACCGTCAGGACGCCGACGAGGAAGACGACGGCCGCGCCGTAGGCCAGCCAGCCCAGGACGCCCAGGTAGCGCACCCGGACCCGCCAGAAGACGGCGAGGGCGAGCACCCCGCCGACGGCGATGGCCGCCTGGCGCGCGGCGAGCTCGGTCTCGCCGATGAGGACCAGGTTGGCCAGCCCGAGCCCGACCAGGGCGAGCGCGGCGACGACGGCGAGCAGGTCGAACCGTGCGCTGCGGCGGTCGCGGCGCTCCTGCCGGGTCCGCCGGCGGCGACCGTCGCCGTCCTCCGGCTCCTCGGCAGCCGCCCGCGCACCGGCCCACAGCACCCGGCGCTGGCGCCGGGTCCACCGCCGGCTGCGCTCCTCGTCCACCGGTCCGCCGGCGTCCCTCTCGTCCAGCACGCGCGTCCTCCCGTCAGCGGACCGGCGCGTCGGGCGGACAGGAGCCCACGGACAGCGGGGCGGACGCCGCGGCGGCGGGCTGCTCGGTGACGGCCAGCACGGCCACGGCGGGGAGGGCGGGCAGCGCGACGACCCCGACGGCCTCGGCCCGCGTACCACCGGCGGGGACGGCGACCGATCCGCCGGGCGTGGTCGACGTGGCGCCGGTGCAGCGGTCGACGAGGGTGTAGGTCCAGCTCACCTGCCGCGGCTCGCTCCTCGGCTGCAGGCGCACCTGCACCCGGACGGTGCACGGCGTGCCCGGGGTGCACGCGGCGAGGTTGCGCAGGTCCACCGCGGTGACGTCCCCGGCCGCCGCGGGCGCGGGTGGGGTCACCGGCACGCCGTCGGGCTCCGGCGCCGCTGACGGCTCGGTGCCGCTGCGGCCGGCGTCCAGCAGCACCTCGACGTCGGCGGCGATGTCGTCCCGGAGCACGACGACCTCGACGAGGACCACCGCGCCGAGGACCACCACGGACAGCAGCCACCCGCCGATCCGCCGCCACGTGCTGCCCGAGGGCGCCAGGGAGGACCGGCGCACGGGGGCCGCGCGGCCCGGGCCCGGCGGGGAGCCGGCCCGCGCCGCGGCCGGGCCGGCGAGGACGGCCCGCACCAGCGCGGCCAGCTCGGCGCGGACGGCGGCGCGGTCGGCGGCGCTCGCCGTCTCCTGGAGCCGTTCGGCCACGGCGGGCACGCCGGCCACCGGCAGGTCGGCCGCCGCGGAGTCGAGCCGGGCCAGCAGGTCCGCCGCCGCGCCCTCCGCCGGGCGGCCGCGGGACCGCGCGGCCGCCGCGATGCCGGCGAGGACCGCGGCCAGAGCGGTCCCTGCCGGGGCGCCCGCCGTCGCGGGATCGAGGCGCACCCGCCCGTCGGTCCCGACGGTCACCCGGTCGAGCAGGTCCGGGCCGCCCGCCCGGGCGGCGTCCTCCGGGGCCCGCGCGGCCTCGGCGAGCAGGTCCGCACCGAGCTCGACGGCCTGCGCGGCCGTGAGCCGGGCCAGGGCGGTCAGCCGGGCCAGCGGGACACCAGTGACCGCGCCCGGCGGCGCGTCGGGCCGGTCGCGAGGGCGCGGGACCTGGTCCAGTGAGCGCTGGTCGGGTGCGCGGTGGTCGTGCTCGTGCGCGCGGCGCTCGGGCGCCCGGTCGATCGTCAGGTCCGCCACCCGCTGTCACCCCACCGCGTCGATCCGGGATGCGAGGAGGCCCAGGCTGGGACACCGGACCCACGGCTGTCACCCGGTTCCGTCGCGCCGTCGTCTCGTCTCCGGCGCGTCGTGCCGGTGTGCCCGGCGCGCCCCGGCCGAGATCCCGGCCGCGTCGGGCCCCCGGCCGGTCGCGGGGGGTCCGCCGCCGACCGTCACCCGGTCGGCTCGCCGTCCTCCTGCGCGTCCCGTTCGTCGTCCTCGGCCGGTGGCCGGGCCTGCGCCTGTGTCACGTGGTCCGCCACCGTGGCCCAGCGGTCGACCCGGGCGAGCCGGCGCCGCTCCAGCTCGCCGAGCCGGCTCTCGGGCGCGGCGACGACGAGGAAGGAGGCGTGGCGCTCCCAGACGTCGAGCCCCAGCGACATGCCGAGCAGCTCGGCGACGCTGCGGCCGGCCTCCGGGGTCACGCGGGCGACCACCGGCTCGTCGCCCTCGCCCGCGGTCAGCGGCTGCGGGCCCGCGCAGCCGACCTCGCCGCGGGGCTGCCGGTGGGACCTGGACCGGGCACGACCGGTCAGTGCTCCGGCCGCTCGAGGACGCGCTCGATGAACTCGAACGCCGCCGGGCGGTTCTCCTCCCAGCAGGGCCGGATCTCGCTGGACGGCAGGATGAACCCGCCCTCCTCGGCGGAGGCCGGGCGCAGTTCGATGGTGAACGACACCGCGTCGTACTCCCCGTAGGTCCAGTCGGTCGTGTCACCCGCCGTCGGGTACAGCTCCGACGACTGCTGGGCGACGTAGGTCCTGCCGTGCACCTTGCGGATCAGCTGCTCCATCTCCTGGGCCAGGTCCCGGTGCTCGGCGAAGTCGCTCTGGTCGGCGATCCGCTCGGCCGTGTAGCCCCACGGGTACAGGATCAGCTGCGAGTAGCTGTGGTAGCTGAGGACGCCGCTGAAGCGCTCGCGGGCGACGAGGTCCCGCACCGCCCGCACCTCGGGCTCGGAGAAGGCCCGCGGGCCGACGTACGTCGCGTCGGACGGGACGTGGCTGGAGGTGCTGACGTCGAGCGAGCCCCACATGTAGCCGTAGTTGCGGTTCGGGTCGACACCGACGCTGCCGTCCCGGTTCGGGCGCCGGTTCTTGCGCCACAGCCGGTGGTCGGTGCGCGTGTACTCGTGGCCGTCCGGGTTGACCATCGGCGCCACCCAGACCTCGCCCTGCTGCAGCCACCGCTGCACGGGGTCGGACGAGGAGTTCTCGAGCAGGTGCTCGGCCAGCAGGTGGGGCACCTCGACGGCGAGCCACTCCCGCGCGTGGTGACAGCCGAGGACGGCGACCTTCCGGGTGCTGCCGCGGCGCTCGCCGATGCGCAGCGCCCACAGCGGGCGGCCCTCCACGCTGCGCCCGATCTCGTGCAGCTCGGCGATCTCCGGGTGCTCCTCGGCCAGGCGCCGCACGTCCTCCTCCAGGCTCGCCACCGTGTGGTAACCGGTCGCGGCGGCGTCGGTCGCGAAGGTGGACAGGTAGGGCTCGAGCATCTGCACCTGCTCGACGCCGTACCCCATCGCCTCCAGCCGGGCGGCCTGGGCCTCGTCGGCCTCCACCACCAGGTGATCCGGCCTCACCTCCCACACGTCCAGGCCCAGCGGAGCGGTGAGCAGCCGGGCGAGCGGGGCCCGCGGGCTCGTGGACGTGACTCTCGCGATCAGGCTCGCCATCGGACCCTCCCGTGCTGCGGCACCGGCAGACGGGGACCCGGCCCGCCGGGTGCCGACGCTAGGCACGACCCGTCACCGGGGCGTCACGTCGGTGCCACGGCCGTCGCGGTCGGTGCGCGTGTCCGTCGTGGCCGCTGACGACCACCTCGCCCGGCAGTCCCCGCCACGTCGCGCGGTGGCGTCACCGGGGTCGGGGAGGCGCTTCCTCCGTCCGGGCGGCGTGCCGCCCCGCCTCGCTGCCACGGCCCGGGGGGCCGGCGAAGGCCTGTGCCACGTCGAGCCAGGTCTCGGCGTCGCGTCCCACGGCCGTGAGCGCCAGCCGGGCCCGGGGGCGGCGTTGCACCACCCGCAGGCAGAAGTCCAGCAGCGGCCCGGTGACGCGCTGCTCGGCGTCCGCGGGTCCGTTGCTCCACACGGAGCCGTCGGCGCGGTCGAGCTCGACCCGGACGGGGGCGGCCGGGACGGGCAACCCGTGGGCGGCGAAGGCGAAGGCGCGCGTGCGCACGCCGAGGTGGGCGACGTGGTCCAGTCGCGGTGAGTCGAGCGGCTCCAGACCCAGGGCGTCCCGGACGTCGGTGCCGTGCGCCCAGGTCTCCATGAGCCGGGCCGTCGCCATGGACGCCACGCTCATCGGCGGGCCGAACCACGGCAGCCGGACCCCGTCGGGTGCCGCGGCCAGCGCGGCCGCGAGCCGCTCCCGCCCGGAACGCCAGCGAGCCAGCAGGGCCGCCGGCGGCAGCGCCGCGCCCTCCGCTGCCGCTCGGTCGACGGCGTCCGAGGGGTCGTCCGCGGCCCGCTCGAACCCGCCCGGGTCCGTGGTGGCCTGCAGCGCGACCTCGTCCGTCCAGGCGAGGTGCGCGACCTGGGAGGCGATCGTCCACCCGTGCGCCGGGGTGGGCCGCGCCCAGTCCGCGGGCGCGAGACGGACGAGGACCTCCTCCAGTGCCGAGCCCTCGGCCGCCAGGTCGGCGAGCAGCTGCCGTCTCACCGTGCCTCCGCCGCCGCTCTCCGGCGGAGCTCGGCGCGCTGGACCTTGGCGGACGCCGTCATCGGCAGCTCGTCGACCAGCCGCCAGGACCGCGGGACCTTGAACGGCGACAGCCGGTCCCGGCAGTGGTCGGTCAGCTCCGCCGGGCTCGGGTCCCGGCTGCCGGCCGGCACCACGAAGGCCACGACCAGCTCGCCCCACCGCTCGTCGGGCACACCCACCACCGCGGCGTGGGCGACGTCCGGGTGCGCCACCAGGACCTCCTCCACCTCGACCGGGGACACGTTCTCACCCCCGGTCTTGATCATGTCCTTGATGCGCCCGACGACGCGGCACGCTCCGTCGGCGTCCATCTCCGCCAGGTCGCCGGTGTGCAGCCACCCGTCGGCGTCGATGGCCTCGGCCGTGGCGGCCGGGTCGTCGAGGTACCCCCGCGTGATGCGCGCCCCCCGGACCCACAGCTCGCCGGCGGTCCCGGGCGGGACGGCCGATCCGTCCGGGCCGGCGATGCGCACGTCCGTGCCGGCCAGGGGCGCACCCACGGTCTGCCGGCGGATCGGGTCGGGATCGGTCGGCGCGGTCTGCAGCACGGCGCCGCAGGTCTCGGTCATGCCGAAGGTGATCGAGAGCCGGGCGCCGAACAGGGTCTCGACGCGGTCGACGAACGCGGGGGGAACCGTCATGCCGCCGGTGAAGAGGACCTCCAGCGCGGACAGGTCGGTGTCCGGCAGGTCCGGGTGGCTCGCCAGCAGGTCCAGCAGCGTGGGCGCGGCCGACAGCAGGGTGGCCCGGCGGTCGGCCAGCGCCTGCAGCACCGGCGCCGGGGCGAAGGGCAGGACGACGTGCTCCGCCCGCGCCCACAGCGCTCCCACGACGCCGAGCACGTTGCCGGCGGTGTGGAACAGCGGCATCGGGTCCACCCAGACCCGTCCCGCCCGCGGGCCGAGCCGGTCGGCGAACGCGCGGCCGGTGGTGACCATGCCGGAGTGCGTGATGCGGACGCCCTTGGCCCGCCCCGTGGTGCCGGAGGTGAACTGCACCTGCGCGAGGCTCTCCGGGTCGACCACCGGCAGGTCGGGAGGCTCCGCCAGCTCGATCGCGGAGCGCCACCCCGCGCCGCACCGGCGGACCTCCCGCAGCGCGGGCAGCCGGTCGGCGGCCTCGGCGGCGAGGTCGGCGACCGGGTTGCCCCCGGCGTCCACGGCGGCGTAGAGGCGCACCGCGCCGGACAGCCGCAGGGCGTGCTCGAGCTCCGCCGGGCGCGACCGGGGGTTGATCGGCACCAGGGTCATCCCGGCCAGCGCCACCCCCAGCTGGAGCAGCACCGGCTCCGGGCCGTTGCTCAGGCAGGTGGCGACGCGGGAGCCCGGCTCGAGGTCGCGGAGCAGGCCACCGGCGACCGCCCGGGCGTCGGCGAGCAGCTGCTCCGCCGTCCACGTCTCGCCGGTGGCCGGCGTGCTGAGCAGCAGGTCCTCCGGCGCCTCCCGGGCCGCCCGGTGGAGGACGTCGCCGAGGACGCCCTCCACCGGGCCCGGGACCGGAGCGGCCAGCAGCTCACTGCGGTCCAGGGGCACGACGGTCAGCCGAAGGTGTAGCTCTGCGCGCTGGGGCCCTCGTAGGTGTCGAGGAGCTCCAGCCCGGCCTCGGCGGTGTCGCTGACCTTGGAGACGAAGACGGTCCGGGTCGGGGACTCGCCCACCTGCGTGTAGTCCAGCCCGTCCGGGAACACGCCGTCGGTGTCGACGTCCGAGGCGTTCCCCAGCGCGGCGACCACGCCCTCGGGGGTCAGGTCGCCGGCCTCGCAGGCGTCCTCGAGCGCGGTCCTCAGCAGCTGGGCCTGCCCGTAGGCGAGGGGGACCTCCCAGCCGAGGGCACCGTCGGGGTCGGCCTCGGTGTACAGGGCGTTCGCCTCCTGCACGCCGGGCGCGTCGCTGGCGTAGGGGGCGACGCTGGTGATGCTGTACGTGTTGGCCAGCAGCGCCTCGGCGGCGGGGGTGTCCAGCAGCGCCGGGTTGAAGGTCGGGTTCATCCCGATGACCGGCACGTCGGCGCCCTGGGAGGAGAGGACGCCGACCAGCGACGCCAGCTGTGCGGGTGCCGCGCCGAGGACGACGGCCTGCACGCCCTCCTGCACCAGCGCCGAGGCCTGCGCGGAGAGGTCGGTCACCGCGGGGGTGATCTCCTGCGGGACGATCGTGAGCCCCCGCTCCGCGGCGGCGTGCTCGGCGCCGGCCAGGGCGTCGCTGCCGTAGTCCCCGACGAAGTACACGACACCGACGGAGTCGCCCTCGGAGAGCCCGAGCTCGTCGACCAGGTAGTCGATGGCGTTGGCGCCCTGGATGCTGTAGCTGGCGCCGGGGAGCTGGTTGTTCTCGTACTGCAGCGCGGTGCTGGCCCAGCCCACCCCGCCCACGTACACGCTCTCCTGCTGCGCGAGCGGGAGGACGGCGGCGCTGGTCGGTCCACCGAGGACCTGCTGCAGGGCGACGATGTCGGAGGACATGCTGCGGTAGAGCGAGACGGCCTTCTGCGGGTCGTAGGCGTGGTCCTGGACCTGCATCTCGACGTCGCGGTCGCAGATCCCGCCGTCGGCGTTGACCTGGTCCCAGTAGGCCTGGAACTCGGTGACCTGCACGGCGGCACCGGCGGCGAAGGGCCCGGAGAGGTCGGTGAGGACGCCGACGGTGATGGCGGAGTCGGTGACGCCGTTGCCGGTCTCGACGTCTCCGGAACCCCCGCCGCCGGCGGCCTCCGGCTCCGTGGTGGAGCAGGCGGTGACCGCGAACACGCAGGCTGCGGCCGCGACCAGGGCGGGGCGGGTCTTCCTCATCGAGCGGTCTCCTTGGACTCGGAGGTGCGGTCCCCGGCCTCGTGGCCGGGGGCGATCGGGGTGGTGGGGCGGGGGGTGTCGTCGGGGGCGCCGGACGCCGCACGGCGTCCGGTGAGCCGGCGGGACGCGCCGGCGAGTCCCCCGCGCAGGAAGACCAGGACGGCGATGATGGCCAGCCCGTAGAGCAGGCGGGACGTCGTCGCGGGGTCCAGCCCACCGGAGCCCGGCGCGGCCATGAAGGGCAGCGCGTCGCTGTACTGGGTCAGCACGAGCGGGAGTGCGGTGACGAAGAGCGCGCCGACCATGGCGCCGCCCACCGAGCCCAGGCCACCGATCACGATCATCACCAGGAAGTCGACGGACACGGTGAGCGTGAAGACGTCGGGCGCCAGGCGGCCGTACGCGAGAGCGAGCAGGGCACCGGCGAGCCCGGCGTACCCCGAGGACACGACGAACGCCGCGGCCTTGTACCGGGCGACACCGATCCCCATGGCCGCGGCGGCGGTCTCGCTGTCGCGGAGGTTGGCCCACGCACGGCCGGTCCGGCTCGACCGCAGGTTGGCCGCCAGCCAGCAGGCCAGCAGGGTGAGGACCAGGAACAGGTACCAGAGCCGGTGCAGGCCCTCGAGCTCCACACCGGCGACGGCGAGGTAGTCCGGGTCGCGGTTGCTGAAGCTGAAGCCGCCGAGCGTGAACGGCTCCACCGAGCGGCCGTTGAACCCCCCGGTCCAGGGATCCAGGTTCAGCAGCAGGTGCCGGACCAGGAACACCAGGCCGAGGGTGGCCAGGCCGAGGTAGATGCCCCGCAGCCGGCTGGCGACCGGGGAGAACACGAAGCCGACCAGGGCGGCCACCGCGACGGCGAGCACGAGCCCGACGACGGCGGGCAGGCCGGCCCCCGCGAGCGTCGGCTCGGACTCCGACGTCGCCCAGACGTAGACGTAGGCACCGATGGCGGCGAACGCGGCGTGGCCCAGGGACAGCTGCCCGGCCACCCCGACCAGCAGGGTGAGCCCGACGGCACCGATCATCGTGGCCATCACGAACAGGCCGAGCTGGAGCCAGAAGTCCTCGAGCACCAGCGGCAGGGCGACGGCCACCAGGAGGAGGACGAGCCCGGCGATCCGGCGGGGCAGCTCAGACACGGACGGCCTCCTTGCTGCCGAGCAGACCCTGGGGCCGCACGAGCAGGACGACGATCATCACGAGGTAGGGCACGACCTCGCCGAAGCCGCCGCCGAGGACGTGTAGCTCGCTCTCGTAGCCGACGGTCAGCGCGGTGACCAGGCCGATGACCAGGCCGCCGAGCACCGCCCCGGGCACCGAGTCGAAGCCCCCGAGCACCCAGGCCGGGATGGCGAGGAAGGCCGACAGAGCCACCGGCGGTGCCACCCCGGGTGACGGGAACGAGGTCAGGAAGACCCCGGCGAGGGCGGCGAGCACCCCGGCCAGCGCCCACCCCGTGGCGCCCGTGCGGGAGAGCCGGATGCCCATCAGCGACGCCGTCGGCCCGTCAGCGGCGGCGGCGCGCATCCCGATCCCCAGGCGGGTGCGGGCGAACAGGAACCAGAGCCCGGCGAACACCACCACCGCGACCCCCGCGGCCAGCACCCGGCCGGCGGGCAGGGCGATGCCGCCGAAGCGGACCACGTCGGCACCCCAGGGCGCGCCGAGCGGCAGCACCCGGTTGCCGATCCGGCGGGTCAACTCGGTGAGCAGCAGGATGTCGACCCCGAGCATGAGGATCGCCGCGGTGCCGGGGTTGGGGTCGGCGAGGTTGCGCACGAGCAGGGCGTTGACCAGGACGCCGACCACCGCGGCGCCCACGACGCCGACGAGCACGGCGGCCCAGAACCCGATGGTCGGGTGCGTGACCGCGACGAGGTAGGCACCCAGCAGGACGACCGAGCCGTGCGCGAAGTTGAGCACCCCGGTGGAGGTGAACACGATCGCGAAGCCGGCCGCGATCAGGCTCAGCACCAGCCCGAACGAGAGGCCGTTGAGGACCTGGGTCAGGAAGTAACTCATACGGCTGCCGCTCCCAGGTAGGCCCGGAGCACCTCGGGGTCCTGCTGGACCTCCGCCGGGGTGCCCTCGGCGATCTTCTTGCCGAAGTCGAGGACGGTGACCTGCTCGGCCAGGCCCATGACGAAGGGCATGTCGTGCTCAACGAGCAGGATCGACAGGCCGAGGTCACGGCGGACCTGCCGGATGGTCTCGGCCATCTCCTGCGACTCCCCGTGGGTCATGCCGGCGACCGGTTCGTCGAGCAGGAGCAGCGACGGCCGGGCGGCGAGGGCACGTCCCATCTCGACGCGCTTGCGGTTGCCGTAGGACAGGCCGTGCACGGGGGTCCGCAGCAGCGGCGTCAGGCCGAGCAGCTCGGCGATGTCGCGGACGGTCTCCCGGTGCTGCCGCTCCTCGCGTCGCGCCCGCGGCGTCCGCACCGCGCCGGTCAGCACGCCGGAGCGCATCAGCCGGTGCCGGCCCACGAGCAGGTTGTCCTCGACGGTGTCCTCGAGCGCGAGGGAGATGTTCTGGAAGGTCCGCGCGACGCCCAGCCCGGCGGTCCGGTGCGCCGGCAGGTCGGTGAGCACGTCGTCGCCGTAGGTCACCCGCCCCTCGGTGGCCCGGTAGGCCCCGCCCAGCACGTTGATGCAGGTGGACTTCCCGGCCCCGTTGGGCCCGATGAGCGCGTGCACCGTGCCGGGCTCGACGGCGAAGGACACGTCGGACAGCGCGGCGATGCCGCCGAAGCGCACGGTCAGGTGCTCCACGGAGAGCCGCTTCGGCGCCTCGGCGGTGGGGATGGCGGGCTCGCTCACCACGACGTCGGCGGCCCGGACCGGGACCGCCACCCCGAGGTAGCGCTCGCGCACGTCGTCGCTGGCCGCCAGCTCGTCGGCGCTGCCCGAGGCGGTCACGCGGCCGACCTCGAGGACGTAGGCCCGGTCGGCGACGCGGAGCCCCATGACGGCGTTCTGCTCGATCAGCAGCACCGCCGTCCCCTGGGCGTTGATCTGCGAGACGATCTCGCCGATCTGGTCGACCAGGAGCGGGGCCAGGCCGAGGGACGGCTCGTCGAGGAGCAGCAGCTCCGGTGAGGTCATCAGCGCCCGGCCCATCGCCAGCATCTGCTGCTGCCCGCCGGAGAGCAGCCCGCCGAGCTGGGACCGTCGCTCCGCCAGGACCGGGAAGAGGTCGAAGACCCGGTCGCGCGCCTCGGTGCGGCTCTTCGCGTCCCGGACGGTGAAGCCACCCGCCTGCAGGTTCTCCTCGACGGTCAGGTCGCGGAACACCCGCCGACCCTCCGGCACCTGCACGAGCCCCCGCCGGACCACCGCGGAGGCGTCCATCCCCGCGAGGTCCACGCCCTGGTAGCGGATGGTGCCGCCGGTGACCGCGCCCCCGTAGGACCCCAGCGCCCGGGAGATCGCCCGCAGCAGGGAGGACTTCCCGGCACCGTTCGACCCCAGGACGGCGACGACCTGTCCCGGCGCGACCTCCAGGGACACGTCCTCGAGCGCCTGGACGGCGCCGTCGTAGGACACGTCGAGGTGTTCCACGCTCAGCAGCGGTTGTGACATCGGCGTCCTCGTGGCTCGGCCGGTCGACCCGACGGGGGTGGAGGTGCTGCAGGTCACGGGAAAGCTAGAGCCGTAGTAGACGCACGTCAAGCAAGTGTCTAACTTCAGCAGGCGGAGGACGGGCTGTGCTCTGATCGACGACCGCGACCGAGGAGGCACATGAGCGCGCTGGAGGCCGTGGACGGCGCTCCGGGACCGGCGCGGGAGCCGGCGGCCGCGCACCGGCCGCAGTCGCTGCTGCTGAGCTTCTTCGGCGCCCTGGTCCTCGACGCCGGGCTCCCCCCGCTGCCCTCGATGACCCTGCTGGACCTGCTGGCCGACCTCGGGGTCGCCGAGGCGGCGGGCCGGGCCACCCTCAAGCGGATGACCCAGCGCGGGCTGCTGTCCCGCGGGCAGGTCGGCCGGACGGCGGAGTACGCCCTCACGCCGCTGGCCGAGGACGTGCTGCGCGAGGCCACCGGCCGGGTCTCCTCCCCCGCTCCCTTCGAGCACCCCGAGGGCGAGTGGACACTGCTCAGCTACTCGGTCCCCGAGAGCCGGCGCGACCTGCGCCACCGCGTGCGCGCCCGGCTCACCTGGGCCGGCTTCGGCGGGCTGCGCGACGGGCTGTGGATCGCTCCCGGCACGGTCGACGTCGCCGCTGTCCTGGGCCGGTCCGACCTCGCCGAGGTCGCCGGCCTGGCGGACGCCTTCGCCGCACGCGTGCTGCCGGGCACCGACGTCGACCGCCTGGTGCGCCGGGCGTGGGAGGTGCCGGCCGTGCGCGAGGCCCACCTGCGGTTCATCGAGACGTGGAGCCGTCCACCGGCGGTCGCCGGCTCGCTCGCCCAGCTCACCCTGCTCGGCGCCGACTGGCTCGCGCTCCTGCGGACCGACCCCGGCCTGCCGGCCGCGCAGCTGGGCGCGGACTGGCCGGCCGCGACCAGCAGTGCGGTCTACCGGCGCGTGTTCGACGGCCTCGCGCCGGCCGCCCGGGCGGCACTGGAGCGCAGTCTGCGCGCCGCCGGTCGCGTTCCCTAGGCCGCGCTCCCCGGCCGCGGCTCGCTCAGCCGCTCGCCGTCCAGATCCGGGTCAGCATGTCGCGCAGCCGGTCGCGCTCCGCCCGGCCCAGCAGGCCCAGCGGGGCCTCGACGGCGGCATCGGCGTCCCGGCCGGCCGCCTCGCGGACCCGGCGCCCCTCCCGCGTCGGCACGACCAGGCGGGTCCGCCGGTCGCCCTCCGGGGCCTGCCGCTCGACCAGCCCGGCGGCGGCCAGCTCGTCGACGAGCAGCACCACCTGGGACGGGTCCAGCCCCAGCACCGCGGCCACCTCGCGCTGGCTGATGCCGTCGGCGGTCTCGCAGGCCAGCACCAGGACCGAGTACTGGCGCACCCGCAGCCCGTGCGCCGCGAGGGCCGCGTTGGTGGCCCGGACGACCTGCCCGCTGGCGCGCGAGAGCAGGAAGCCGAGGTCGTCGGCCAGGGGCTGGACCATGAAGACCTCCATCGTTGACAACCTCCACGATACCGACCTACGTTGCCCGCACCACCCCCGTCCCGAAGAGGAGCCCCCGTGGACCTGACCGGCAAGGTCGCCATCGTCACGGGCAGCGGCCGGGGCCTCGGCCTCGCCTACGCCAGCGAACTCGCCCGCTCGGGCGCCTCCGTCGTCGTCAACGACGTCGACCCGGAGGTCGCCGAGGCCGCGGTGCGGACGATCACCGACGCCGGTGGCAGCGCCGTGGCCGAGGTGGTCCCGGTGGGCACCAGCGAGGCCGCGCAGGCCCTGGTGGACCGGGCCGTGGCGGAGTTCGGGCGGCTGGACGTGCTGGTGAACAACGCCGGCATCCTCCGCGACAGCACGCTGTGGAAGATGACCGACGACCAGTTCGACGCCGTCGTCACCACGCACCTGCGCGGCACCTTCACCTGCACGCGCGCCGCGGCCGTCCGGCTCCGCGAGCAGGGCCAGGGCGGCCGGGTCATCTGCGTCGGCTCCCCCACCGGCCAGGTCGGCAACTTCGGGCAGACCAACTACGCCGCCGCCAAGGCCGGCATCGTCGGCATGGTGCGCACCTGGGCGATGGAGCTCGCCCGCGCGGAGATCACGGTCAACGCCGTCGTGCCCGTCGCCGCCACCGGCATGACCGAGACGGTGCCCTTCCTCAAGCCCTACGTCGACGCGCTGCAGGCCGGCGAGCCGCTGCCGCCCTACGCCCGCCGGGAGCTGGCCTTCGGCCCCCCGGAGGACGCCGCCGGCCTGGTGGCCTTCCTCGCCTCCGACGCCGCGGCGGGCATCACCGGCCAGGCGATCGGCATCGGCGGGGACCGCCTCGCCCTGTGGACGCACCCGAGCGAGGCCGTGGTCGAGTTCGCCGACGGCACGGGCTGGTCGGCCGACGCCATCGCCGAGGTGTGGCCCTCGACCTTCGCCGGCGCGCAGCAGACCGTCGGCCAGCAGTTCCCGGAGCCCCCGAAGTGACGCTCCGCCTGGACCTCGACGCCCTGGTCGCGATCGACGTGCACACCCACGTGCACGCCGACACGCACGGCCACATGGCGCTGGACGAGGAGCTGTCCGCCGCGGCGTCGAAGTACTTCAAGGGCGACCCGTACGACCCGACGGTGCCCGACATCGCCGCGGACTACCGGGCGAAGAACATGGCCGCCGTGGTGTTCAGCGTCGACACCGAGATGGCCACCGGTCAGCCGGCGCTGTCCAACGAGGAGATCGCCGACCTCGCCGCCGAGCACCCGGACGTGCTCATCCCCTTCGGCTCGGTCGACCCCGCCCGCGGCGTGTCGGGCATCCGGCTGGCCCGCAAGCTCGTGGAGCAGCACGGGGTCCGCGGGTTCAAGTTCCACCCGTCGATCCAGGCCTTCGAGCCCAACGACCGCTCGGTCTACCCGCTCTACGAGGAGCTGCAGAGCCTCGGCGTCCCGGCGCTGTTCCACACCGGCCAGACCGGCATCGGCGCGGGCCTCCCGGGCGGGCGCGGCATCAAGCTGCGGTACTCCGACCCCATGCTGCTCGACGACGTCGCCGCCGACTTCCCCGGCCTGACGATCATCATGGCGCACCCCTCGGTGCCCTGGCAGGACGCCGCCATCTCCGTGGCCACCCACAAGGCCAACGTCTACATCGACCTGTCCGGCTGGTCCCCCAAGTACTTCCCGCCGCAGCTGGTCAAGGCGGCCAACGGGCTGCTGAAGAGGAAGGTGCTCTTCGGCTCCGACTACCCGCTGCTGCGGCCCGAGCGGTGGATCGCCGACTTCGAGCAGCTGGACATCAAGCCCGAGGTCAGGCCGCTCATCATGAAGGAGAACGCGATCCGGGCGTTGAACCTCGACCCGACCGGCCCACGATGAGGAACGCGGGCCTGGGCTCGTGGCCCGAGCGCCGGCTGCGCATCTCCCCGCACAAGCCGGCGATCTGGTTCGAGGGGACGACGACCACCCACGGCGAGTTCGCGCACCGGGTCCGCCGGGCGGCCGCGGCGCTGGACGCCCTCGGTGTCCGGCGCGGGGACCGGGTCGCGTGGTTCGGTGCCAACCACCCCGCCGCGCTGGAGGTCCTCTACGCGTGCGGGCAGCTCGGCGCCGTGTGGGTGCCGGTCAACGCCCGGTTCACCGTCCCCGAGGCGCGGTACGTGCTCGAGCACTCCGGCGCCACCGTCGTCGTCCACGGGCGGGAGCACGGGACGACGGCGGACGCGCTGCGGGCCGCGGTGCCCGCCGTCCGGCACTGGGCGGCCGCCGAGACCCCGCTCGAGGGCGGCGCGGACTCCCTCGACTGGCAGCAGCTGCTGGCCGACGCCGAGCCGGTGCTCCGCGACGAGACGGTTACCCTCGACGACCCCTGCCTGATCATGTACACCTCCGGCACCACCGGCCGGCCCAAGGGCGCCACGCTGACCCACGGGAACATGACCTGGTCGTGCATCAACCAGGTCCTCGGGTTCGACTTCACCCCGGACGAGCGCACGCTGGGCCTGGCGCCGCTGTTCCACATCGGCGGGCTCAACGGCACGCTCAACCCCACGCTGCTGCGGGGCGGGTGCGTCGTCCTGGTCCGCGGCTTCGACCCGCCGGCGACGCTCCGGGTCGTCGTCGAGCAGCGGGTGACGTCGTTCTTCGCGGTCCCGACCATGCTCGACGCCCTCAGCCGGCAGCCGGACTTCGACAACGTCGACCTGTCCGCGCTGCGCACGATCGGCGCCGCCGGGGCACCGCTCCCCCTCCCCCTGCTGCGCACCTGGCTGGACCGCGGCGTCACGGTGCAGCAGGCCTACGGCATGACGGAGTCGGCACCGGCCGGCACGGCGCTCGACAGCGCGGACGCGGTGGCCAAGGTCGGCTCGGCGGGCAAGTCGCAGTTCTTCGTCGACGTCCGGGTGGTCCGCCCCGACGGGACCGAGTGCGCGCCCGGCGAGATCGGCGAGGTGGTGCTGTCCGGGCCGAACATCATGGCCGGCTACTGGAACGCCCCCGAGGCGACCGCGGCCGCCATCGTCGACGGCTGGTACCACTCCGGGGACGCCGGCTCGACCGACGAGGACGGCTACCTCTACATCCGCGACCGCTACAAGGACATGATCATCTCCGGCGGGGAGAACGTGTACCCCGCCGAGGTCGAGTCGGCCCTCCTCGAGCTGCCCGACGTCCTCGAGGCCGCCGTCATCGGTGTGCCGGACCAGACGTGGGGCGAGGTCGGCCTGGCCGTCGTCGTCCCCGCGCCCGGGTCGGCCGAGGACCCCGAGGCGATCCGCACCGCCCTCCGCCAGCGCCTGGCCGGCTTCAAGGTGCCGCGCCACGTCGAGTTCGTCCCCGAGCTGCCCAAGACCGCCACCGGGAAGATCCGCAAGCCCGACCTGCGCGACCGCTACGCCACCACCGAGGAGCACTCCGCATGAGCACCACGACCACCACCCTCGCCGAGCTGCCCGCCCTGAAGGGCACCGAGCTCGGCACCAGCGACTGGGTAGAGGTGACCCAGGAGCGGGTGAACCTGTTCGCCGACGCCACCGGGGACCACCAGTGGATCCACGTCGACGTCGAGCGGGCCAAGGCCGAGAGCCCCTTCGGCGGCCCCATCGGGCACGGGTACCTGACGCTGTCCCTGCTCATCCCGATGTGGTCGGAGGTGCTCGTCGTCACCGACATGACGATGGGCGTGAACTACGGGCTCAACAAGGTCCGCTTCCCCGCCCCCGTGCCGGTCGGCGCCAAGCTGCGCCTCACCGCCACGCTCAAGGACGTCGAGGAGATCCCCGGCGGACTGCAGATCACCGCCACCGCCGTCATCGAGGCCGAGGGCGGCAGCAAGCCGGTCTGCATCGCCGAGCCGGTCTACCGCTTCTACGGCTGACCGACGTCCCGACGACGTCGTCGGGACGTCGTCGGGCGGGCCGTCAGCGGCCGACCCGCCGCTTGGCGCGTGCTTGGACCGCCTCCGGTCACCGTGGCCCCAACCCCGGACCGAGGAGGACCCGATGACCGCACCCGCCGCAGGGACCGGCGACGCCCGCACCGTCCTGGTCGTCGGGGCCGGACCGGTGGGCCTGACCGCGGTCTGCGAGCTGGTCCGCCAGGGCGCCCGCGTGCGGCTGGTCGACGCGCTGCCCGAGCCCACCGACCAGTCGCGCGCCGTCGTCGTCCACCCGCGCACCCAGGAGCACCTGGCCGCCATGGGCGTCCTCGACCGGCTCGAGGCACGGGCGCTCGCGATCACCGCGCTGGAGCTGCGGGCCGGGCGGGAGGCCACGCTGCGGGTGCACGCGACCACCGCCGAGGTGGACTCGCGCTTCCCCCGCATCCTCGACCTGGCCCAACCGGAGACCGAGGCGTTCCTGACCGCCCTGGCCGGCGAGCTCGGGATCACCGTGGAGCGCGGCACGTCCCTCGACGGCCTCGACCAGGACGACGACGGTGTCACCGTCACGCTGACCTCCCCCACCGGGACCACGCGGCACCGCTACGGCTGGGTGGTGGGCACCGACGGCGGCCACAGCCGGGTGCGGGCCGCCGTCGGCACCCGCCTCGAGGGCGTGTTCTCCGGCCGGCACTTCCTCTTCGCCGACGTCGCCGCGGAGGGCGCGCCGTCGGCCGACACCATCCGCATGTACCTGCACCCCGACGGCATCGGCGGCGCGTTCCCCATGCCGGGCGGGCGTCTCCGGCTGCTGTTCCTCGTCGGCGCCCCGGCACCCGGCGCCCGGCCGACGCTCGAGCAGACGCAGCGGCTCGTCGCCGAGCGGATGGGCGGGGCGTGGCGGCTGGACGATCCGCGGTGGCTCACCTACTTCGAGGTGCACCACGGGCAGGTCCCGCAGTACCGCTCCGGCCGGGTGCTGCTCGCCGGGGACGCCGCGCACGTCCACAGCCCGGCCGCCGGGCAGGGCATGAACACCGGCGTGCAGGACGCGGTGAACCTGGCCTGGAAGCTGGCCCTGGTGAGCACCGGCCGGGCCGCACCGGAGCTGCTGGACACCTACCAGGCCGAGCGGCACCCGGTCGGCGCCCGGGTGGTGCGGCTGACCAGCACCCTGACGGACGTGATGAGCGCGGACGGGACGCTCGCGCACCTGCGCGACCTCGCGCTCTCGGTCCTGGGGCACGTGCCGGCGGCGGGTGAGCAACTGGTGTCGGCCATGACCGAGACGACCATCGCCTACCGCGGCAGCCCCGCCGTCACCGGCCTCGCCGGCGGGCGGCGGCACGCCTCCCCCGGCGACCACGCACCCGACGTGCCCGGCCTGATCACCGCCGACGGCGCGCAGGCGTGGATCGGGGACCTGCTCCGCCGTCCCGGGTTCCTGCTGCTCACGACCACCGGCGACCCCGCGGTGCTCGACCGGCTGCGGAGCGCCCTCGGCGCCCTCGGCTCGGTCGTGCCCGTGGTCGCCACCGCCGCCGGCGCACCCGCGGACGCCCTCGTCGACCCCGCCGGGGCGGTCGCGCACCGCTACGGCACCGGTGCGGCGGGGCTCGCCCTCATCCGGCCCGACGGCTACGTCGGCTACCTGTCGGCCGGCAGCGACGACCGGGCCGTCACCGAGTACCTGACCGACCTCCTGCACGTGCAGCCGCAGCCCGCCTGACCGGGCGCCCCGCCCGTTGGAGCCGGGTTGGAGGCGGGCTCGCCACAGTCCCGGTCGCGACACCGGCCCGCACCTGGGAGGACGACCGATGACCCGGCATGCGCGCATCCACCCCGCCGACGAGGAGCTCGGCGGACAGCCGGCCCGGACGCCGCCGACGGCCGTGGTCGCCGGCGAGCACCGCCGGCACGTGGCGACCCGGTGAGCGCGCCGGAGACGCCCGGCGGGACGGGCGCGGCGGCCGACCAGCGCGCGCACCGGCTGCGCAAGCTCGCGGCGCTGCACGAGCGCCGGGCGCTCCCCTACCGCTACCCCACCGACGCCACCGCCGCCGGCCTGCACGACCGGTACGCCGGCCTGGCGCCGGACCAGCGGGCGGCCGACCGGGTGCGGGTCGCCGGCCGGCTCGAGCTGGTGCGCCGCCAGGGCCACCTGACCTTCGCCACGCTGCGCGACCGCACCGGCACGGTGCAGCTGTTCGTCGACAGCTCGGTGCTCGGCGCCGACCGGCACGCCGAGTTCGACGACGTCGACCGCGGCGACTGGCTGGGCGCCGAGGGCACCGTGATCACCACCCGGCGCGGTGAGCTGTCGGTGTGCGTGGCGGACTTCGCCGTCCTCGGCAAGGCGCTGCTCCCGCCGCCGGACCCCCACCGGGGGCTGCCCGACGTCGAGACCCGCTACCGGCAGCGCTACACCGACCTGGAGGTCAACGAGCGGACCCGCGAGGTCTTCCGGATCCGGCACACCGCCGTGCGCGCCATCCGCCGGCACCTGGAGGACCGCGGCTTCACCGAGGTCGAGGGGCCGGTGCTGCAGAGCATCCAGGGCGGCGCCAGCGCGCGCCCGTTCGTCACCCACCACAACGCGCTCGACCTGGACCTCTACCTGCGCATCGCGCTGGAGCTGCACCTCAAGCGGCTGATCGTCGGCGGCATGGAGCGGGTCTTCGAGATCGGCCGGGTGTTCCGCAACGAGGGCATCGACACCCGCCACAACCCCGAGTTCACGATGCTCGAGGCGTACCAGGCCTTCGCCGACTACGGCGACATGATGGACCTGGTCGAGGACACGGTCACCGCCGCCGCCCGGGCCGCGCTCGGCGAGGACCTCGTCGTCCACCACGGCGGCCACGACATCGACCTGGGCGCCGCGCCGTGGCCCCGCCGGCGCTTCGCCGACATGATCACCGACGTCACCGGCGCGGTCATGCACCCGGCGATGCCGGTCGAGGAGGCCCGCGCCGTGCTCGACCGGCTCGGCCTCCCCTACGAGGCGGGCTGGGGCCCCGGCCGGCTGATGAAGGAGGTCTACGACGAGCGCGTGCAGCACGACGTCGTCGGGCCGGTCTTCTGCGTCGACTACCCGCGCGAGGTCTCCCCGCTGGCCCGCACCCACCGCGACGACCCCGCCTACGTCGAGCGCTTCGAGCTGATCGTCGCCGGCTTCGAGCTGTGCAACGCCTACTCCGAGCAGAACGACGCCGTCGAGCAGCTGGCCGCCTTCGAGGCCGAGGCGCGCGCCAAGGAGCACGGGGACCCCGAGGCCGGCGACGTCGACCTGGACTACGTGCGGGCGCTCGAACGCGGCATGCCCTGCACCGGCGGCCTCGGCGTCGGCATCGACCGGCTGGTGATGCTGCTGGCCGGCGTCGACTCCATCCGCGAGGTCATCCTCTTCCCGACCCTGCGGCCGGAGTCCGGACCACCACCCGGGGGCGGCCCCGGCGGCGCGCCGCGGCCACTGGTCACCCCCACGCCGGTCCCGGCCGACGGCGGCCCGGTGACCGCGCTGCCCGACCTCGCCCCGTCGGCGCACCCGGTGCCCGCGCCGCCGCCCCGCGCGCAGGTGCGCCCGCGCACCGTCGCGCTGCTGTCGGCGCTGACCGCGCTGTGCGGCGTCCTGCAGCTCGCCGTCCGCCTGCCGGTGGTGCACGACCGGATCGGCGGCGGGACGGTGGACGTCGACCCGCTGTGGGTGCCCGTCGCGGGCTCGGTGGCCTCCGTCGTGGTCGGCCTGCTGCTCCTCCTGCTCGCCCGGCAGCTCGCCCGGCGCAAGCACCGCGCGTGGCAGCTGGTCGTCGCGCTGTTCGCGGTCGGGGCGGTCGCGCACGCGGTCAAGGGGCCGCACCCGGTCGCGGTGGCGCTGTGCATCGCGATGGTCGTCGCGCTGGTGGGTGCCCGCTCGGCGTTCCGCGCGCCCGGCGACCCGCCGTCGCTGCTGCGGCTGCTGCACGTCCTGCCGCTGTACCTCGGCGGGGTCCTGCTGTTCGGCCTGACCACGCTGTGGGCCGAGCGCGCCCGCGTCGACCCGGCCCTCACCCCCGGCGGCGCGCTGGAGACGGTGCTCGGCGGGCTGGTCGGCCTCGACGGGCCCTACACCTACCGCTCGGCGTTCCTCGCCCGGTTCCTCCCCGACGCGCTCCTCGCCCTCGGCGTCGCCGGGCTCGTCGTCCTCGGTGTCCTGCTGTTGCGGCCGCTGGCCGCCCGCCGGCCGCACACCGGGGAGGACTGGGCGCACGCCTCGCGCCTGGTGCACACCTACGGCTGGGACACGCTGGCCTACTTCTCGCTGCGCGACGACAAGAGCTTCTTCTTCTCCAGCGACGGCGAGGCGTTCCTCGCCTACACCTACCTGGGCGGGTACGCGCTGGTGTCCGGGGACCCCGTGGGCGCCCGGGACTCCGTGGTGCGGGTCCTCGACGAGTTCCTCGCCCTGTGCGACGAGCGCGCGTGGACGCCGGCGCTGCTCGCCGTCCGCGAGGCGAGCATGCCGCTGTACGCCTCGCGCGGGTTCACCTCGGTCTACCTCGGCGACGAGGCGGTCATCGACTGCCGGAAGCCGCTGCTCGAGGGCGCCGGGCACAAGAGCCTGCGCGCGGCCGTGCGGCGGGTGGGCCGCACCCACCGGTTCCGGCTGCTCGCCGAGGCCGACGCGCCGCCGGCGCTGGTCGACCAGCTCAACGCGATCAGCGCCCGCTGGCGCGGGAAGGCACCGGAGCGCGGGTTCACCATGACGCTGTCGCAGGACGTGCGCGGCGCGGGTGCCGACCCGCAGTTCCTGCTCTGCGTGGCCCTCGACGAGCGCGGCGTGCCCGGCGGCTTCCTGCGGCTGGTGCCGGCCTACGGCCCGTCCTTCGGCTACACGCTGGACCTGATGCGGCACGACCCGGGCGCCCCGAACGGGATGACCGAGTTCCTCATCGCGCAGACCGCCGCCGCCCTGGGCGCCCGCGGCGTGGCCCGGCTGTCGATGAACTTCGCCGTGTGGGGCCGGCTGTTCGCCGACGACGTCGAGTTCACCCCGGCGCAGCGCGCGGCCCGCTGGGCGGTCGGCGTGCTCAACCCGTTCTTCCAGATCCGCTCGCTGCGCGACTTCAACGAGCGGTTCCACCCCGAGTGGCTCCCGCGCGTCCTCGCCGTCCGCCGGCGCGCGGACCTCCCGCGGGTGGGCCTGCGCTACGCCGGCGCCGAGGGCTTCCTCACCGTCCCGGGCCTCGGGTCGCTGCTCGTGCCCCGCGCCGTCGGCGGCGTGCCGGCGCCGCCCGACCCACCGGGCCGGGCGGCGGCGTGAGGCGGGCGGGCACGGTCCTCGGGACGGGAGTCGTGCTCGCGGCCCTGCTCGGCGCCCTCGCGGTCGTCTCCTGGGCCGCCCGGGACCGGGCGCCGTTCGGGCCGGGCTCCCTCGCCGCGGTCGAGCGGGCGGTGACCGCGGCGGGGCTGCGGGTCTGCGCCACCGCCGACGTGGCCCACGACCTGCCCGGCGGCAGCCTCGGCGGCCGCGCCTACGAGGTGGCCGCGACCTGCCCGGGGGCAGCGGTGACCGTCGTCGTCGACCGGTTCGCCTCCCCCGGTGCCCGGGACGCCGCCGCCCGGCGCTTCGAGTCGCTGACCCGCCCGCGCGGCAGCGGGGCCGTGCTCACCGTGGCCGACGCGACGGTGCTGCTGCCCGGCACCGGGGACGAGGACACGCGACGGCGGCTGCGCGCGGCGCTGGTGGGCGAGGGCGCCCGGTGAGCCGGCCCGCACGCCCCGCCCGGCTCGGCGTGCTGGCGCTGGCGATGGTCAACGTCGCCTCGATCGTCAGCGCCCGGAACCTGCCGGTCATGGCCGAGTACGGCTGGTCGATGCTGCTGCTGTTCGCGCTGTCGATCGCGGTGTTCCTGGTCCCCGTCTCGATGGCGGCCGCCGAGCTGGGCACCGCGTTCCCGCGCGACGGCGGCGTCTACGCCTGGGTGCGGGAGGCCTTCGGCGGGCGCACCGGGTTCCTCGCCGTGTGGTGCGACTACGCCGAGAACGTCGCCTGGTTCCCCACCGTGCTGTCGTTCATCGCCGCCTCCTCGGCCTACGTCGTGGACCCGTCGCTGGCCGACGACCGGGCCTACCTCGTCGTCGTCATGCTGATCGTCTTCTGGGGCACGACCGCCGCCGCGCTGCGGGGCGTGCGCACGTCCGCGGTGATCGGCGCGGTGGGCACGGTCGCGGGCTCGATCGTCCCGGCGCTGCTGGTCGTCGTCCTCGGGGCGGCCTTCCTGCTGCGCGGCGACCCCTCGCAGATCCCCTTCTCCGCCGGTGCCCTGGTGCCCGACGTCTCGCTGGGCAACATGGCGTTCCTCGGCGGGGTCATCCTGCTGTTCACCGGCATGGAGATGGCCGGCTTCCACGCGCGGGAGACCCGCGACCCCGGCCGCACCGTCCCCCGGGCGATCGCCCTCGCCGTCGCGGTGACGGTGGTGTTCTCGGTGCTCGGCTCGCTGTTCATGGCCTTCGTGCTGCCGAGGCACGAGATCAGCCTGGTGTCCGGGACCATGGAGCTGTTCGCCAGCGTGCTCGACACGCTCTCGGTGGGCTGGCTGCTGCCGCCGCTGGCGGTGCTCGTCGTCCTCGGCGGCGTCGCCCACCTCACGCCGTGGGTGCTGGGACCGGCGAAGGGCGTCGCCGTGGTCGCCCGCGAGGGGCTGGCGCCGGGGCGGTTCGGGCGGACCAACCGCAACGACGTCCCGGTGGCGCTGCTGGTCGTGCAGGGCGGAGCCGGCACGGTCTTCGCGCTGCTGTTCGTCGTGGTGCCGAGCGTGAGCACGTCGTACTGGATGCTCTCCGCGGTCACCGCGCAGGTGGTGGTGGCGATGTACGCGCTGGTGTTCGCCAGCGTCATCCGGTTGCGGCACACCCGTCCCGACGTGCCCCGGCCCTACCGGATCCCCGGCGGGCTGCCCGGGGTGTGGCTCGTCGGCGGCGTCGGGCTGCTGGGCTGCCTGGCCTCCTTCCTGCTCGGCTTCGTGCCGCCGAGCCAGCTGGCCACCGGCAGCACCGTCGGCTACGTCGCCCTGCTGGCGCTGGCGACCGTGGTGCTGTCCCTGCCGCCGTTCGTGTTCGCGCTGCTGGCCCGGCGCCGGGCCCCGGCGCCGGTCGGCTGAGCCCTACGGGACCGCCCCGGAGGATGCGGCGGACCGGGCGAGCGCCACCGTGGCCGCGACCATGGCCGCGACCAGCAGGGCCACCAGCAGCCACTCCGTCCCGCCGGCGCGCAGGCGCTCGCCGAGCACGGTGACGCCGAGCGCCGCGCCGACCACCGGCTCGCCCACCGTCGCCGCGGGGAGGGAGGCGCCGAGCGGGCCGGCCTGGAACGCGGCCTGCTGGACGAACGTCCCGCCGAGCAGCGCCGCGGCCAGCAGCCAGGTGCTCCACGAGGTGAGCACCGCGGCCACGCCCTCGTCGAGCAGGTCCACCACCCCCTTGGTGAGCGCCGCGGCCAGGCCGTAGGCCAGGCCCGTGGTGAGCGCGAGCAGGACCGCGCGCGGCGTGCCCCGCCGCAGCGCGGCGCCGAGCAGGCACGCGCCGCCGACCGCGCCCAGCACCGCCCACGCCGGCAGCCAGGTCCGCCAGCCGGCCGCGTCGTCCCCGGCCGTGGGCTCCCCGGTGATGACGAACGCGGCCAGGGCCACGACGAGGACCGCGGCCCACGACCAGTCGGCGCGGCTCAGCGGCCGCCCGGCCCACCGGGCACCCAGCGGCAGCGCGAAAAGCACGGTCGTCACCAGCAGCGGCTGCACGAGCAGCAGCGACCCCACGGCCAGGGCGGCGGCCTGCGCCGCGTAGCCGCCGGTGTCGGCGAGGGTCCCGACCCACCAGCGCGGCGAGCGGGCCAGGGCGAGGGCCAGGCGGAGGCTCCCCCCGGCTCCCTCCGGCACGGCGGCCGCAGAACGCTGCTGCACCGCCGACGCCAGCGCGAACAGGGCCGCCGCCAGCAGCGCCAGCGCGGCCGCGACCCCCGCGGCCGCGCTCACCCGCCGGTCGCCGGGCCTCCCGCGGCCGGTACCGGCGCCGCCACGGCGGGCCGCCGGTCCAGCGCGACGACCAGCGCCGGGAACAGCAGCACGGTCAGCACGCCCGCGCCGACCAGCGCGGCGGCGTTCTCCGGCAGCATCGTGCGGCTGCGCACGCCGATCTCGGCCAGCGCCACCAGCACGGGCAGCGCCGTCGCACTCACCAGCGCGGTCTGCACCCGCTGCCGCGCCGGGAGCACGCGGCGGTAGACCAGCAGGGCGGGGCCGCCCCGGACCGCGAGCATGAGCACGAAGAACAGCAGCAGCCGCAGCGGGGCGTGGGCGATCGAGGCCAGGTCCAGCGCCATGCCGGAGGAGACGAAGAAGACGGGGACGAAGAAGCCGTACCCGACCGCGTCGAGCTTGGCCTCCAGCTGCGGCGCGGCGGTGCCGACCCACTGCCGCAGGACGACGCCGGCGAGGAAGGCGCCGAGCACCGCGTCGAGGTGGAACTGGTCGGTGAGCGCGATCAGCGCGACCAGCAGGAGCACCGTGGCCCGCAGGGTGATCTGCGCGGTCTCGTCCTGCCCCGCCCGGACCACGGCGGCCAGCCGCCCGCCGTCCCGGACGCCGCGGCGCAGCAGGCCGAGCACCACGGCCAGGACGGCGACCGCGCCCAGCGAGGCGAGCGCGGCCAGCCGGCCCTGGCTGCCCAGGAACACCGCGATGGCGAGCACGGGGAACAGCTCGCCGACGCCGCCGGTGGCCAGCAGGTAGCGCCCGAGCCGCCCGCCGAGCAGCCCCTTCTCCCGCAGGACGGGCAGCAGCGTGCCCAGCGCCGTGGTGGTCAGCCCGAGCGCCACCGGCAGGAAGGCCCGCACCACGCCGGTGGCGGCCAGGACGCCCACCACCCCCAGCGCCAGCCCCAGGGAGACCGACCACGCCAGCACCGCCCGCCGGCCGGCGTCCTCGCGGAAAAGGCGCGGGTCGAGCTCGTAGCCGGCCAGCAGGAAGACGAAGCCGAGCCCCACGTCGGCGAGCACCCGCACGTCCGCCGCGGCCCCGACGTCGAGGACGTGGGGGCCGAGCACCATCCCGCCGGCCAGCAGCAGCACCACCTGGGGCACCAGCAGGCGCGGGAACAGCCCGACGACGACGGCCGCCAGCAGCGAGACGGCCGCGACGGCGGCCAGGGTGTCGATCGACACGACGTCATCCACCCGGTCCTCCCCTCGCCCCGCGCGCTCGGCGATCCTCGCCGGTCCGCCACCGCGGCGGAAGGCACGCGTGCGCGTCCCCCACGGCGGCGGCGTGGACGGCACGATCGCGGAACGGCCGGAGGCGAGGAGGCTGCGTGGACCCGCAGCGTGTGGACCCGCAGCGTGTGGACCTGGTGGGGACGGACCTGGACCCGGGGCTGCTGCCGGTCCTGAGCGGGCGCCGCGAGCTGGTCGCCTGGCTGGTCCTCGGGTTCCTCGTCGCCTTCCTCGTCACCCGCTTCGTCACGCACGCCATCCGCACCGGCCGCGGGCCGTTCCGGGACGCCAGCGTCGGCGGGGTGCACGTGCACCACGAGGTCTACGGCATCTTCCTGCTGCTGGGCACCGGCACGGCCGAGTTCGCGTGGCGCCCGGACGGCGCCGGCGGTGCCCTGCTCGCCGTGTTGTTCGGCACCGGCGCGGCGCTGACCCTCGACGAGTTCGCGCTGTGGCTGCACCTCGAGGACGTGTACTGGTCGCGCGAGGGCCGCAGCTCGGTGGACGCGGTGCTGATCGCCCTCGTCGTCGGCGTCATGCTGCTCGTCGGCGCCAACCCCTTCGACGCCGACGACGCCCGGGGCGAGGGCGTGTTCGCGCTGACGCTGCTGGTCCACGTCGCCGCCGCCCTCGTCGCCGTCCTCAAGGGCCGGGTGGTCCTCGGCGTCGTGGGCGTGTTCGTGCCGTTCGTGGCCCTCGTCGGCGCGGTGCGGCTGGCCCGGCCGGCGTCCCCGTGGGCGCGGTGGCGCTATCCCGAGGGCAGCGCGCACCGCGCCCGGTCGCTGCGCCGGTTCCCGCCGGGTCGCCGCAACCGCTGGGACGCCCTGGTCGACCTGTTCGCCGCCGTCCCGCCGCCGGCTCCCGCGACCGCCCGGTGAGCGGGCGCCCGGTCAGCGCCCCGGCAGGCGGACCGACTGGGCGTGGTGGAACTGGTCGGTGGGGTCCCACCGGCCCTTGACCTCCTGCAGGCGGCCGTAGTTCGGCCCGAAGTACAGGGTGGGCCAGTCCCGCAGGTCGACGTCGGGGTAGTTGACGTAGCAGCCGTCGGTGACGTCGTCGCGCACCGGCTCCCCGCCGGTGGCGGCGTACACCGAGGCGTAGCAGCGGCGGATCCAGTCGAGGTGCACCTCGTCCTCGGCGGGGTCGGTCCAGTAGGTCTGGTACTGCAGCTTCATGATCGACGACCGCTGCGACACGGCCGTGTCGCCGCCGGCGACGGCGTTCACCTGCCCGCCGTAGGTGTCGACCTGCACCAGCGCCTGCGGGTTGCTGTAGGAGGGGTCGGTCAGGGCGGCGTGCAGGGCGGCGACGTGCGCCTCGGGGAACGGCCGGCGCAGGTAGGCCGACTTGTACTTGCCCCGCTGGTTGGGGCCCGAGCCGTTGAGCGTCTGCGTCGCCTGCAGCCACGGCATCGTGCGCCGCGTGGTCGCCGGCAGCGCGGTCGCGGGCATGCCGGCGTCGAGCGCGGCGAGGAACCCGTCGAGCAGGGCGGGGTCCTCGCCGGATGCCTGGGTGACCAGCGTGACCGTGCCGGCCGAGACGTGGGAGAGCTTGAGCAGGCCGAACAGCCGGCGCCCGGGGCTGTCCGGCGCGCTGTTGGCGGCCAGCCACCCGCCGTAGTTGCCCAGCAGGGTGGCGAACGAGGCCGCGTCCAGGGCGCTCCACTGCCAGGTGGTCGTGGCCAGCTGGACGGTCGGCGGAGGCGCCGGCAGGTCGCGGAAGGTGTAGGCGACGACGACGCCGAAGGTGCCGCCCCCGCCGCCGGTGTGCGCCCAGAACAGGTCGCCGGTCTCCGGGTCGTCGGGACGCGCGGTCACCAGCCGCACGGAGCGGTCGGCGTCCACGACCACCACGTCGACGGCGGACAGGTGGTCGACGGTCAGCCCGTGCTCGCGCGACATGAGGCCGTAGCCGCCGCCGACGACGTGCCCGCCCAGGCCCACCGAGTAGCAGGACCCCGCGGGCAGCGTCACGCCCTGGCTCTTGTACAGCAGCTCGTAGACGTCCCAGTTGGTGCAGCCGCTCTCCAGGCGGGTGCCGCCGTCGTCGGTGCGGGTGACCGCCCGCATCCCCGAGACGTCGAGGACCACGCCGCCGGGGTTGTCGGTGACGAACCCCTCGTAGCAGTGGCCGCCCGCGCGGACGGTGACCCGCCGGCCGGCGGCGACAGCGACGCGGACCGCCTGCAGGCACTGGTCGGCGGTGGTCACCACGACCACCGCGGCGGGGGTGCCGGTGAACCGCTGGTTGAACCCCGTCACCAGCGCCGGGTAGCGCGGGTCGCCGGGGCCGACCTCGACGGCGGGGACCGGCCCGCTCCCCGCTCCCTGCGACGGCGCGGCCGCGGCCGGGAGCGCGCCGGTGACCGTCCCGACCGCGACACCGGCGGCCGCCGTCCCCGTCCCCGCGAGGAAGCCGCGCCGCGACAGCCGCCGGACCCCGCCGCCTCGTCCCCCGGTGTCCCCACTGGTCCCTCGCACGCTCGTCACGGCTCCCCCTGCGGTGGTCCCCGGGCCCGCCGGGCGGGCGGGCCGGTCCGAGGACCCTCCGGCCGGGCGCTCCAAGCACGCTCCAACCCGGCCGTGCGGCCGGGTCCGGACCCCTACCGGGACGGCGCCGGATGCGGTACGCAGTGGTCCGACGCTGGGGCGTCGTCGACGGTGGCCGCGTCGCGCACGCGGCTCCCCGAGGACGGGGCCGGTCCCGTCGTCGCGGGCACGGGGGTGGCACGCGAGGGGGTCAACGTGCACGGCGACGCTCCTGCCGACGTGCTGTCCTTCCGTGACCTCGGCCCGCTCGAGGTCGTCCGCGGCGGGGAGCCGGTCGCCCTCGGCGGCACCCGTCTGGCATCGGCGCTGTCCCTGCTGCTGGTCGACGCGGGCCGGCCGGTCAGCGTCGATGCGCTCACCGAGGCCGTGTGGGGTGCGGACTCCCCGGCCCGCTCGCCGTCGACGCTGGACTCGCACGTCTGGCGGCTGCGCAAGGCGCTCGAGCCCGACCGTCCGCCGGGCGCCCCCTCGGCGGTGCTGCTGCGCGAGCCCGGCGGCTACCGGCTGGTCGCCGACCCCACCACCATCGACTCGCGGCGGTTCTCCGGACTGGTCGGTGAGGCGCGGGCGCTGCTGGCCGCCGGGCGCCCGCAGGAGGCCGGCCGGGTCGCGGAGCAGGCCCTGGCGCTGTGGCGCGGGCGCCCCTACCCGACGGTGGCCGACGAGCCGTGGGCGACCGCCGCCGTCGCCCGGCTGGAGGAGCTGCGCGACCAGGTCCGCGAGCTCCTGGCCGAGGCGCTGCTGGCCGACGGCGCCCCCGAGCGGGCCCTGCTCGAGGTGGGTGCGGCCATGGCCGAGACACCGCTGCGCGAGCGGCTGTGGAGCCTGCGCATGCTCGCCCAGCACCGCCTGGGCCGGCCCGAGGAGGCGCTGCGCAGCTACCGGCAGGTCCGCGCCGTGCTGCGCGACGAGCTCGGGCTGGAGCCGGGGCCGGAGCTGCGCGAGCTGCACGGCCGGATGCTCGCCGAGGACCCGACGCTGGCCGGCCCCCGGACGCCCGCCCGCGCGGGGCCCGCGGTCCCGTCCCCACGGCACGGGCCCCCGGCGCAGGCCGTCGCGCCGCCGCCGGCGCACCTCCCGCACCGCACCTCGTCCCTGGTGGGGCGCGGGCGGGAGCTGGCCGAGCTCACCGGTCTGGTGACGGGCTCGGGGCTGGTCAGCCTCGTCGGCGCGGCCGGGTGCGGGAAGACCCGCCTGGCCATCGAGGTGGCGCGCACGGTCGCCGGCCGGTTCCCCGACGGCGTGTGGTTCGTCGACCTCACCGCGGCCGGCGACGCCGCCACCGTCCTGTCCACCGTGGTGTCCGCGCTGGGCTTCGCCCCCACCGACACCGCCCGGCCCGCGGCGGCGCTGCGGGGCTCGCTGCACGGCCGGCGCGCGCTGCTGGTGCTCGACGGCTGCCAGCAGGTCCTCGACCCCGTGGCCGACCTGGTCGACGACTGGCTCTCCGGCGCCGGCGCGCCCACCGTGCTGGTCACCAGCCGCGAGCCGCTCGAGGTCGAGGGCGAGCGACTGCACCGGCTCGGGCCGCTGCCCCTGCCCCAGGGCGACGACGACGTGACCTCCTCCCCCGCGGTCGCGCTGCTGCTCGACCGGCTGGCCGCCGCCGGCGCCGACCGGGAGGACCTCGGCCTGCTCAGCGCGGTCGTGCGGATCGCCACCGCCGTCGACGGCGTGCCGCTGGCCCTGGAGCTCGCCGCGGCACGGGCGCGTGCCTTCAGCCTCGACGAGATCGCCCACCAGGTCACCGCCGACCCCAGCTCGCTGGCGCGGACCGGGCGCGGCAGCGACCACCACCGCACCGTCCGCGTCGCCGTCGAGCAGAGCTACGCGCTGCTGCCCGACGACGAGGCGGAACTGCACCGCGCCGCCTCGGTCCTGCCGGGCCCGTTCACCGTGGTGGCCGCCGGCGCCGTCCTCGGCGGTCCCGGGGCGGGGTCGCGGCCGGACACGGTCACCG
This sequence comes from Geodermatophilus tzadiensis, assembly GCF_003002915.1. GTDB lineage: Bacteria > Actinomycetota > Actinomycetes > Mycobacteriales > Geodermatophilaceae > Geodermatophilus > Geodermatophilus tzadiensis. The sequence goes on from NZ_PVTG01000026.1 coordinate 42,132, forward strand.
CCGACCTCGTCGCCCGCCTGGTGCACCGCTCGCTGCTGGTCCCGCTCGGGCCGGCGCGGCCGGGCGGCCCCTCGCGGTTCGCCCAGCTCGCGACGGTGCGCGGGCACGCCGCGCACGCGGCCGGCCCGGACACCGCCGCGCTGCGCCGCCGGCGGGACGGGTGGGCCACCGCGCTGACCCTGGCCGGGCCACCGCGGGGCCGCGGGGCGCGGAGCGCGCGGTTCGACGCCCTCGACGACGACCTCCCCACCCTGCGCGCCACGCTGCAGCACCTGCTCGTGGAGGCGCCCTCCGCCGAGGGCGTGCGGCTGGCCGGCCGGCTGGGCACGTTCTGGTGCTTCCGCAGCAGGACCGTCGAGGGCCGCACCTGGGCCGAGCGGGCGCTGGAGGTCGAGCACCTCGCCGACCCGGTGTCCGCGGCGCTCGTGCGGCTGACCCTCGCCCACCACCTCTCCTCCGGCGGCCAGGACGGCCTCGCCGTCGCCCACCTCGCCGTCGCCACCGACCTGCTGGAGGGCAGCCCGGACGCGCGGTCGCGCACCGTGGCCGAGGTCCAGACGCTGCTCGCCCACTCCCTGGTGGCGGCCGGTGCGCTCGAGCCGGCGCGGGCCCTGGCCGCCGCGGTGGCGACGGCGGCGCGGACCGCGGTCGGGGACGCCGACCTCGACCTGCTCGCGCAGACCTGCGCCGCCCTGGTCGACAGCGGCTCCGGCGTCCTGCCCGGTGGGCGGCTGACCGCTCTGCACCGGCGGGCGCTGGCGCTCGGGGACGAGCCCGTCGCGCTGGTGGTCGCCGGGATGGCCGTCGTCGGCGCCCTCCGCTCCGGCGACGCGCCGGCGGCCCTGTCCTGGTCGGACCGGATGATCGCCCACCGGCTGGTGCTCGGCACCCCCGACGGGCCGGTCGCCCTCGAGCTGCGGGCCGTCGCCACGGCGATGGCCGGCCGCCCGCGCGAGGCGGTCCGGCTGTTCTCCGCGGCCCGCACCCAGGCGGTGCGCACCGGGCTGCGCTGGCCGGCGTTCGAGGAGACCCCGGACGCCCTCCGCGCGGTCACCGCCGCACTCGACCCGGGCGCCGCGGAGCGGGCCCGCGCCGACGGCGCCCGGCTCACCCTGGCCGACGTCGTCGACCCGACCCGCACGGCGGCCGCGCCCGCCTGACCGCACGGTCCGGGAGCGCGGCGCTCCCCCCGAGGCCCGGTCACCGTTCCGGGACGGAGGGCCGACCTGCTGGTACCGCTCGCCGACCCGGCGGACACTGCACCGCGTCACGGACGGGGAACGACACCGAGGGAGCGTGATCCTGTGCTCATCACGACGATGAACGACGTACCGGGCCACCGCATCGAGGAGGTGTTCGGCGAGGTCTTCGGGTTGACCGTCCGCTCCCGTCACGCGGGCGCCCAGCTCGGCGCGGCGATGAAGTCGCTGACCGGAGGGGAGCTGAAGGGGCTCACCAAGAACCTGGAGGAGAGCCGGCAGGAGGCGCTCGAGCGACTGACCGCCGCCGCGGAGGCCAGGGGCGCCGACGCCGTGGTGGCGATGCGCTTCGACACGACGGAGATGGGCGGCACCTGGAGCGAGGTCTGCGCGTACGGCACCGCGTGCCGCCTGACCCGGCTCTGACCGGCCCGGTGCCGGGGCCCGCGGCCCCGGCACCGTCTCGTGCGGTCGCCTACTCGAAGACGACGGTCCGGTTGCCGTGGATGATGACGCGGTTCTCGGTGTGCCAGCGCACCGCGTGCGCCAGGGCGCGGGTCTCCGCCTCCCGGCCCCGGGCGGCGAGCTGCTCGGGACTGACCGAGTGGTCGACCCGCAGCATCTCCTGCTCGATGATGGGGCCCTCGTCGAGGTCCCCGGTGACGTAGTGGGCCGTCGCGCCGATGAACTTGACGCCGCGGGCGTGCGCCTGGTGGTAGGGCCGGGCGCCCTTGAAGCTCGGCAGCATCGAGTGGTGGATGTTGATCGCACGGCCCTCGAGCTGCTTGCACAGGTCGTCGGACAGGATCTGCATGTAGCGGGCCAGGACCACCAGGTCGACGCCCTCCGCCCGGACGATCTCGAGCAGGGCGGCCTCGGCCTCCGGCTTGGTCTCGCGGGTCACGGGGATGTGCCGGAAGGGGACCCCGTAGAAGTCCGCGATGCCCTGGAGCGTCGGGTGGTTGGAGACGATGCCGACGACGTCGAGGTTGAGCTCACCGACCGAGTTGCGGAACAGCAGGTCGTTGAGGCAGTGCGCGTACTGGCTGACCATGATGAGCACGCGCTGCCGCTCGGCGGCGTCGGCCAGGCGCCAGGACATCCCGAAGTGCTCCGCGGTCCCCTCGAAGGCGCGGCGCAGCGCGGGGAGGTCGAGGGGAGCGCCGTCGACGTGCGCGAACTCGACGCGCATGTAGAACATCCCGCTCGTCGGGCTGTCGAACTGGTGGCTCTCCACGATGGTGCACCGTTCCTGCACCAGCAGTCCCGACACCGCGTGCACGATGCCGGGCGCGTCCTGGCACGACAGCACCAGGACGCCGTGCTGAGCGTCGGCCGGTCGCGTCATCACGCCCTCCTCAGGGGATCCGTCCCGGGTGGCGGTCCGCCGACTCCGGGATGCTCCGACGCCTCCCCGGGGTTCCTGTGACCAGGGTCTCCGGAGGCGTCCTCGTGAACCTAGGGAGGGGCGAGGTGCGCCGGATGCCGCAGATGACCCCTCCCGGACGGCGTGTGCTGCCATCTCGACTGCGACAATCGACGTAGGCGGGCGCCGCTGCCCGCTCAGAGGGCGAAGAAGACCGTCTCGTGCTCGCCCTGCAGGCGGATGTCGAGGCGGTAGCCGTCATCGGTGGGCGTGGCCAGCAGCGTGGCCCGCTGGTCGTCGGTCAGCCCGCGCAGGACGACGTCCTCGGCGTTGGCGT
>NZ_PVTG01000027.1 GCF_003002915.1 Geodermatophilus tzadiensis
GTTGAGGTCGGTCGTCACAACCCGAGCCTGAACACCCTCCGTCCGCGTCTACAGCGCCCTTCGACCCTTCGGGTCGATAGGACTTACTCGTCTAGATGTGGACGCTGGACATGTCGGGGTAGCGGTCGCCGACCGCGGCGCCCACGGGCGCGGCCTCGTCGAGCCGGCGCAGGTCGTCGTCGCTGAGCCGGACGTCGGCCGCCGCGGCGTTCTCCTCCAGGTAGCGCACCCGCTTGGTGCCGGGGATCGGCACGACCGCCGGGTTCCCGCCGCGCCCGCCCTGTGCCATGACCCAGGCCAGCGCCAGCTGTGACGCCGTCACGCCCTTCTCGTCGGCGATCTCGCGCACCCGGTCGACCAGCCGCAGGTTCTGCTCGAACGCCTCGCCCTGGAACCGCGGGTTGCGGCGCCGGAAGTCGTCGGGCGCGAGGTCCTCGACGCTGCGGATCTGCCCGGAGAGGAAGCCGCGGCCGATCGGCGAGTAGGCGACGAAGCCGATGCCGAGTTCGGCGCAGGTGGACAGGACGCCGTTCTCCTCCGGGTCCCGGCTCCACAGCGAGTACTCGGTCTGCACCGCGGTCACCGGCACGACGGCGTGCGCCCGGCGGATGGTCTCGGGTGCGGCCTCCGAGATGCCGGCCGAGCGCACCTTGCCCGCCTCGACCAGCTCGCGGATCGCCCCCCAGGTGTCCTCGACCGGCACCGACGGGTCGACCCGGTGCTGGTAGTAGAGGTCGATGACGTCGACGCCGAGCCGCTGCAGCGAGGCGTCGCAGGCCCGGTGCACGTACTCGGGCCGGCCGTTGATGCCGCGGAAGGAGCCGTCCTCGCCGCGCTCGTTGCCGAACTTGGTGGCCAGGACCACCTCGTCGCGGCGGCCGGCGATCGCCTGCCCGACCAGCCGCTCGTTGGTGAACGGGCCGTACATGTCGGCGGTGTCGAGGAAGGTGACGCCGAGGTCCAGCGCCCGCTGGATCGTCCGCTCGGCCTCCGCCTGGTCACCGGTGCCGTAGAACTCGCTCATCCCCATGCAGCCCAGCCCGATGGCCGGGACGGACAGGGACCCCAGGGTGCGTGTCTCCATGACCCCCGTCGTGCCCGGGGTCGGCGGTGGGCGAACCCCGGGAGGCCGGTGCGGCCACCCCCACCGCGGTGTACCGGAACCCGTGTGGCAGGTTAGGACAGGCTCAGTCAGGTCAGCCTTACCTAACCGTCTGGAGAACCATGCGCACCGCGTCCCGGCCGCCGGCGGCCACCTCCCTGTCCCTCGCCGCGGCCCTCGCGCTCACCGCCTGCGGCGCCGGCGAGCCGGCAGCCGAGGCGGCGACCGGCGCGGAGACGGTCACCTGGACCTGGGACCGCAACGTCGCCGCGGAGGACGCCGAGCCGGAGCTCGAGGAGACGTCGGTCGAGGTCCCGGTCGACCCGCAGCGCATCGTCGCCCTCGACATGGCCGCCCTCGACACCATCGGGGCCCTGGGCGGCGAGGTCGCGGGCGCCCCGGTCGACTCGGTGCCGGACTACCTGCAGCAGCACCTGGCCGACGACGTCTTCGATGCGGGCACGCTGTTCGAGGCCGACCTGGTCGAGATCGAGGCGCAGCAGCCCGACCTCATCGTCATCGGCGGGCGCTCCTCGGCGCTCTACGAGGACCTCAGCGAGATCGCCCCGACCGTCGACCTGAGCCTGCGCGGCACCTACACCGAGACGCTGGAGCGCAACGCCACCTTCCTCGGCGAGGTGCTCGGCGCCGAGGACGAGGCGGCCGCGGCGATCGCGGAGCTGGAGGCCGGCATCGAAGAGGCGCGCGCGGCCACCGCCGACGCGGGCACCGGGCTGGGTCTCATGGTCTCCGGCGGCGAGCTGTCCGCGATGGCCCCGGCGGGCGAGGACTCCGACGCCCGCGGTGCGCGCGGCGGGCTCATCTACGACGCGTTCGGCGTGCAGCCGGCGGTCGAGGACGTCGAGGCCGCCACCCACGGCGAGCCGGTGTCCTTCGAGTTCCTGCTCGAGACCGACCCCGACCACCTGTGGGTCGTCGACCGCGACGCCGCCACCGGCGAGGAGGGCGCGCAGGCCGCCGCCGCCGTGCTCGACAACGAGATCGTCGCCCGGACCACCGCCGCGCGGCAGGACCGGATCCACCACCTCGACCCGGTCGCCTGGTACGTCGTCTTCGGTGGCATCGACACCACCCGGATCATGATCGACGACGTCCTGCAGATCGCGGAGTGACCGTCCCGGTCCCCCGCTGCCCGTGACGGCGCTCTCCGCTCCCCCGGCGAGCACCCCCGCCCCGGCGCGCCCCCGGCGCACCGGTCTGGGGGTGCTCGTCGGCGTGCTGCTCGTGCTCCTCGCGGGGGTGAGCCTGTTCGTCGGCGTCTCCGACGTCTCCCCCGCCTCCGTGCTCGGCGACGGGCCGGCCGCGTTCCTGCTCGTCGCCAGCCGCATCCCGCGGACGGTGGCGCTGGTGCTGGCCGGCGCCTCGCTCGGCATCGCGGGGCTGATCATGCAGATGCTGGTGCGCAACCGCTTCGTCGAGCCCAGCACCACCGGGGTCACCGAGTTCGCCACCCTCGGCATGCTCGCCACGATCGTGCTGGCGCCCGGGATGCCCGTCGCCGGCAAGACCGCCGTCGCGGCGCTGTCCGGCCTCCTCGGCACCTGGGTGTTCCTGCGGGTGGTCCGGGCGGTGCCGGTCCGCTCCCTCGTGCTGGTGCCGCTCGTCGGCATCGTGCTCGGCGGCGTCGTCGGCGCGGTCACGACGTTCGTCGCCTACCGGCTGGACCTGCTGCAGTCGCTCGCGCAGTGGTCGCAGGGCAGCTTCGCCGGCGTCGTGCAGGGCCGCTACGAGTTCGTGTGGCTGGCCGGCGTCATGGTCGTCGTCGCGTGGCTGGCGGCCGACCGGTTCAGCGTCATCGGCCTCGGCGAGGAGTTCGCCACCAACCTCGGCCTGCACCACCGCCGGGTGGTCGCCATCGGGATGGTGGTCGTCGCCGTCATCACCGCCTCGGTGCTGGTGACGGCGGGGCTCGTCCCCTTCCTCGGGCTGGTCGTGCCCAACGTCGTCAGCCTGGTGATCGGCGACAACGTGCGGCGGTCGATCCCGTGGGTCGCGGTGCTCGGCGCGGTGTTCGTGGTCGCCTGCGACGTCCTCGCGCGGGTCCTGCGCTTCCCCTACGAGATCCCGCTGTCGGTCGTCGTCGGGATCATCGGCGCCGCGCTGTTCCTCTGGCTGCTGCTGCGGAGGCGGAGCCGTGCTCACTGAACCCGCCCCGGTCGCCGTCCGCCCGCGGCCCCGCCTGCGTGCCTCCGTGCGCCGGGCCGGGTCCGCCGTCCGGCTGGCCGCGCTCGGTGGCCTCGTGCTGGCCCTCGTCGCCGCCTACCTGTTCACCGACGTGCCCGGGTCGCTGGCCTACGCGCTGGAGAAGCGCGGCCTCACGGTGGCCGCGACGGTCGTCGTCGCGGCGGCGGTCGGCGTCTCGACGGTCGTCTTCCACACGATCACCGGCAACCGCGTGCTGACGCCGTCGATCATGGGCTTCGACGCGTTCTACCTGCTCGTCTCGACGGCCGTCGTCTTCGCCGCCGGGTCCGCCGCGTTCCTGGCCGCCGACCCGCTGGTCCTGTGGGCCGTGCAGGTGGCGGTGATGGTCGGGTTCAGCGTCGTGCTGTCCACCTGGCTGTTCGGCGGGAAGCGGCGCTCGATCCACCTCATGCTGCTGGTGGGCATCGTGCTCGGGACGTTCTTCCGCTCCTTCAGCGAGTGGATGCAGCGGATGCTCGACCCGCTGGACTTCCAGGTGCTCTCCGACGCGTTCTTCGCCTCGCTGACCCGGCCCGACGAGACGCTGCTGGTGCTCACCGCGGCGCTGGTCGCGGTGGGCTGCGCCGTCGTCGTGCCGCTGCTGCGCACCCTCGACGTGCTCACGCTCGGCGAGCCGGTCGCCGTCGGCCTCGGCGTCGACCACCGGCGGGTGGTGCTGACCCTGTTCGCCGTCGTCTCGGTGATGGTGGCCGCGTCGACGGCGCTGGTCGGGCCGGTGCTGTTCCTCGGCCTGATCGTCGCCAACCTGGCCTACGCGTGGGCGGGCTCGTTCCGGCACGCGTGGACGGTGCCGACGGCGGTGCTGCTCGGGGTGGTGTGCCTGCTCGGCGGCCAGCTCGTCCTGGAGCGGGTGCTCGGCTTCGGCGGCACGCTGTCCACCGTCGTCGACTTCGCCGGCGGGCTGTTCTTCCTGTACCTCGTGCTGCGGAAGGGGGCGCGGTGATCGCGCTCGAGGGCGTGTCCAAGCGCTACGGCGGCCAGACGGTGGTCGACGACGTCTCCCTCGCCCTCGGAGGGGAGGGGGTGACGGCGCTCATCGGCCCGAACGGCGCGGGCAAGTCGACGCTGTTCGGCCTCGTCGGCCGCCTCGTCCGGCCCGACGCCGGCCGGGTGACGGTGGACGGCCTGGACGTGGCGACGACGCCGTCGCAGGAGCTGGCGCGGCGCGTCGCGGTGCTGCGCCAGGACAACCACGTCGCCGCGCGCCTCACCGTGCAGGACCTCGTGGAGTTCGGGCGCTTCCCGCACTCGCGCGGCCGGCTCACCGTCGACGACCGCGACCACGTGGAGCGCGCCGTCGCCCACCTCGGGCTCGAGGGGTACCGGGACCGGTTCCTCGACGAGCTGTCGGGTGGTCAGCGGCAGCGGGCCTCCATCGCGATGGTGCTCGCGCAGGACACCCGCTACGTGCTGCTCGACGAGCCGCTGAACAACCTCGACCTGCGGCACATGGGCGAGACCATGCGGCTGGTGCGCGAGATGGCCGACGTGCTGGGCAAGCGGGTGGTCACCGTGCTGCACGACGTCAACTCCGCCGCCGCGTACGCCGACCGGATCGTGGCGATGCGCGACGGGCGGGTGGTGGCGGACGCGCCGGCCCGCGACGTCATGCGTCCCGAGGTGCTGGCCGACGTCTACGACACGACGGTCGACGTCCGCGAGATCGACGGCCGCCCGGTGGCGCTCTACTACGGCTGAGCCCGCCGCGGGACCGGGCCGGCTACGCCCAGCGGGCCAGCGCGGTGCAGGTCCCCGGCGCCACGACGGTGAACCCGGCGTCGACGACCTGCACTGGGGCCGTCGGACGCAGCCGCGTCCAGCGCGCGGCACCCGGGTGCTCGACGACCACCGGGAACCCGGCGCCCGACCAGGCGGCCAGCCGCCCGGCGGGCATCCGCAGCGCGGCGAGCTGGGCGGCGTGCCCGGCGGCGGCCGCGGCCTTGCCCAGCGGCAGGAACGGCTCCGGGCACAGCGACACCACGACCGGGCCGCCCGGCACCGGATCGGCCACCGGCACGGCGTCCGGGTCCTCGAGCTCGCTGCCCGACAGCTGCAGCCTCGCGACCTCCCGCGGCAGCGCGTCGAGCGCGGTCGGCACCAGCGCCCGCACCTCCGCCCCGTCCACCGCGGCGGTCACGCCGGGCAGCGCGGTCACCCGCTGCCAGGCCACGCCGCGCGCCCGTCGGCAGTGCTTGCGGATCCGGCCGTCGGTCCACCGACGCACCTGCGGGTGCCACGCGCCGCCGGGCCGGGCCCGCTCGTCGTCCAGCAGCCGGACGACGGCGACCGCGCCGGCCGCGCAGACGGCGGTCCGGGCGGGCGGGGCGGCCTTCTCGACGCGGGCCACCAGCTGCACCGCCCAGGGTGCCTCCCCCTCCGGGTCGTCGTGCACGACCCCAGCCTGCCGAACCGCGGCGGGGACCGGCGCCCCGCCCCGTTCCACGTGGAACCGGCCGTGTTGCGTCGGTGTGACGATCTCCGCGAGGCGTCGCGGGAGCCGCGCCCGTGGGGTTGGATCGAACCCATGTGCGGCCTCACCGGAGAGATCAGGTTCGACGGCTCCCTGGCCGACACCACCGCGGTGGCGCGGATGGTCGAGGCGCTGGTCCCCCGCGGGCCGGACGGCCAGGGCCAGTGGAGCGCCGGCCGGGTGGCGTTCGGTCACCGCCGGTTGTCGGTCATCGACCTCTCCGCCAGCGGGTCGCAGCCGATGGTCGACAGCGAGCTGGGCCTCGAGGCGGTCTTCAACGGCTGCATCTACGACTACAAGGAGCTGCGCGCCGAGCTCGAGGGCCACGGCTACCGGTTCTTCTCCACCAGCGACACCGAGGTGCTGCTCAAGGGCTACCACCACTGGGGCCTGGACTTCGTCGACCACCTGCACGGCATGTTCGTCGTCGTCATCCACGAGCGCGACACCGGCCGGGTGGTCATGGCCCGCGACCGGCTGGGCATCAAGCCGCTGTACCTGGCCGAGACGCCGGGGCGGCTGCGGTTCGCCTCGTCGCTGCCGGCCCTGCTGCGCGCCGGCGACGTCGACACCTCCATCGACCCGGTCGCGCTGCACCACTACCTGACCTGGCACGCCGTCGTCCCGGCGCCGCGCACGCTGCTCAACGGCGTCCGCAAGCTGCCGCCGGCCACCGTCCGCGTGATCGAGGCCGACGGCACCAGCCGCGAGCACCGCTACTGGGAGCCCACCTACGAGCGGCGCCCCGAGCACTCGGGCTGGTCGGCCCGCGACTGGGAGGACGCGATCGAGGAGGCGCTGCGGGTCGCCGTCCGCCGCCGCCTGGTCTCCGACATCCCGGTCGGGGTGCTGCTCTCCGGCGGCCTGGACTCCAGCCTGATCGTCGGCCTGCTCGCCCAGGAGGGGCAGAGCGGGCTGGCCACCTACTCGATCGGCTTCGAGGCCGTCGGCGGCCGCGAGGGCGACGAGTTCCAGTACTCCGACGTGATCGCCGAGCGGTTCGCCACGGACCACCACCGCATCCGCGTCTCCTCCGACGAGCTGGCCGCCGCGCTCGGCCACGCCATCGGCGCGATGGCCGAGCCGATGGTCAGCCACGACGTCGTCGCCTTCGACCTGCTCTCCGAGCGGGTCAGCCAGTCGATCCGCGTCGTGCAGTCCGGGCAGGGCGCCGACGAGGTGTTCGCCGGCTACCACTGGTACCCGCCGCTGGCCGGCGTCGACCGCGGGGAGGCCGTGGAGCGCTACGCCGCCGCGTTCTTCGACCGCGGCGCCGACGACATGCGCGCGCTGGTCGGCGAGCGGTACGCCCTCGACGGCGACCCGAGCCTGGAGTTCGTCCGCGACCACATGTCCCGCGCCGGCGCGCAGACCGCCGTGGACGCCGCGCTGCGCCTCGACAGCGAGGTCATGCTCGTCGACGACCCGGTCAAGCGGGTGGACAACATGTCCATGGCGTGGGGCCTGGAGGCCCGGGTGCCCTTCCTCGACCACGACCTCGTGGAGCTGGCCGCCCAGTGCCCGCCGGAGCTCAAGCTCGCCGACGGCGGCAAGGGCGTGCTCAAGGCCATCGGCCGGCGGATCATCCCGCCGGAGGTCATCGACCGGCCCAAGGGCTACTTCCCGGTGCCGGCGATCACCCACCTCGAGGGCAAGGTGCTCGGTCTGGTCAAGGACGCGCTCTCCAGCGAGGCGGCCCGCGAGCGGGCGCTGTTCCGCCCCGAGTACGTGTCGCGGCTGTTCGACGACCCCAACGCCGAGCTCACCCCCCTGCGCGGCAACAAGCTCTGGCAGCTGGGCCTGCTGGAGCTCTGGCTGCAGAACCACGGGGTCTGAGGGTCCCCGTGGCACCCCGGCTCGCCGGACACCGCCGTCGTCACACCCCGGACCTGACCGGGCGCACCTACGGGCGGCCCTCGCAGCACGAGCTGGAGGGCATGGACTCCGACGTCGTCCTGGACCTGGCCTGGGGTCGGCTGGTGTTCGGTCAGACCTTCGCCGAGATGCGCGACATCCTCGCGGCGCTGCGGGCCGAGGGGACCGGGCGGCGCGACATCTGCATCTACGCCCGCGACCCGCACGTGCTCGTCGGACTGGCGCCCGACGAGCTGTTCATCGACCCGAGCTACACCTACCGCCTCGACCTCTACCGCTACCGGTCCCGGCACGAGCTCATCCGCGGCGTCTTCGTCCGCACGGTGACCTCGCTGGAGGACATGGTCGCGATCAACGAGATCTACGCGCGCAACGGCATGGTCACCGGGAACCCCGAGACCATGTGGGCCAACCACCGCACCCGCTGCTTCACCTACCTGGTCGCCGAGGACACCCGCACCGGCCGGGTGGTCGGCACGGTCACCGGCGTCGACCACGTGCTCGCCTTCGGCGACCCCGAGGGCGGCACCAGCCTGTGGTGCCTGGCCGTCGACGCGCAGAGCGCCCCGGCGGGCACCGGGGAGGCGCTGGTGCGGGTGCTCGCGGAGCGCTACGTCGGCCGCGGCCGCTCCTACGTGGACCTCTCGGTGCTGCACGACAACAGCGGGGCGATCGCGCTCTACCGCAAGCTCGGCTTCGTGCGGGCGGCGGCGGTGTGCGTCAAGCGCAAGAACCCGATCAACACGCCGCTGTACGCCGGCGGCCCGCCGGACCTGGAGCTGCTCAACCCCTACGCGCGGATCATCGCCGACGAGGCGCTGCGCCGCGGCATCCGCGTCGAGGTCACCGACGCCGAGTCCGGCGAGATGCGGCTGTCGGTCGGCGGTCGGCGGGTGCTCACCCGCGAGTCGCTGTCGGAGTTCACCACCGCGGTCGCGATGAGCCGCTGCGACGACAAGCGGGTCACGCGGCGGATCGTCGAGGCCGCCGGGGTCCGCGTGCCCCGCGGGGTGACGGCGTTCGAGGACGACCTCGGCCCGGCCCGCGGGCTGCTGGCCGCGTGCGGCGAGGTGGTGGTCAAGCCGGCCCGGGGCGAGCAGGGCAAGGGCATCACCGTGGGCGTCACCGACGACGAGGAGCTCGAGCGCGCCGTCGCGGCCGCCCGGCTGTTCTGCCCCGACGTCCTGGTCGAGGAGCTCGTCGCCGGCGAGGACCTGCGCGTGGTGGTCATCGACCACGAGGTGGTGGCCGCCGCGGTGCGCCGGCCCGCGGAGGTCGTCGGCGACGGCCGCCGCACGGTGACCGACCTGGTCCGCGAGACCAGCCGGCGGCGCGAGCGGGCGACCGGCGGGGAGTCGCGCATCCCGCTCGACGACGTCACCGCCGACGTCGTCCGCGCCGCCGGGCACGGGATGGACGACGTCCTCGCCAACGGCGAGCGGCTGCGCGTGCGGCGGACGGCGAACCTGCACACCGGCGGCACCATCGAGGACGTCACCGACCGGCTGCACCCGGCGGTCGGCCAGGCCGCGGTGCGCGCCAGCCGCGCGATCGGCATCCCGGTGACCGGCATCGACTTCCTGGTGCCCGACGTCGAGGGCCCCGACGCGGTCTTCGTCGAGGCCAACGAGCGGCCGGGGCTGGCCAACCACGAGCCGCAGCCGACCGCCGCCCGCTTCGTCGACCTGCTCTTCCCCGAGACCCGCCGCCGGTAGCCGCCCACTGGCCGCAACAGGTGAATTCTGTTTCACTGGTCCGCAGGAGGGGAGTATCCCCCGCGTCCCCGTCGTCAGGACGGTCCGCCCCGGCGCGGACCCGGCGGGACGGGCGTCCGGTGCGGCGCCGGGAGAGACCTCCGGTTGGTGCCCACCGACTGGAGGCCCTCGTTGGACGTCCCCTTCTGGCTCTGGCTCGCCGTGCTCGGTCTCATCCTGGCCATGCTGGCCGTCGACCTGGTCGCCCACCGCCGCGCGCACGTCATCGGCGTGCGGGAGGCCGCCGCGTGGTCGGCGGTGTGGGTGGCCGTCGGCGTCGGTTTCGGCGCCTGGATCTGGGTGTCCCACGGCGCGGAGCTCGGCCAGCAGTACTACGCCGGCTACCTCATCGAGAAGTCGCTCGCCGTCGACAACGTCTTCGTCTGGGCGATCGTCTTCACGTTCTTCGCCGTGCCGCGGGAGTACCAGCACCGCGTGCTGTTCCTCGGCGTGCTCGGCGCGCTGGTGCTGCGCGGGGCGTTCATCGCCGGCGGTGCGGCCCTCGTCGAGGACTTCTCGTGGGTGCTCTACCTCTTCGCGGCGTTCCTGCTGGTCACCGGCTACCGGATGCTGCGCCAGCGCGACGAGCACGTCGACCCCTCGCGGTCGCGGACCCTGCGGCTGTTCCGCCGGTTCGTGCCGATGACCGACGCCTACCACGGCCAGCGGTTCCTCGTCCGGCGGGGCGGCGTCCTGCTGGCCACTCCCCTGCTCGCCGTGCTGGTGCTCGTCGAGGTCACCGACGTCGTCTTCGCCGTCGACTCGATCCCGGCGATCTTCGCGGTCACCGACGAGCCGTTCCTGGTCTTCACCGCCAACGCCTTCGCCATCCTGGGCCTGCGGGCGATGTACTTCCTGCTCGCCGACCTGGTCCACCGCTTCGTCTACCTCAAGGTCGGGCTGGCGCTGGTGCTCATGTGGGTGGGCGTCAAGATGCTGCTCAAGATCGACGTCTACCACGTCCCCACGGCCGTGAGCCTCGCGGTGATCGCCACGATCCTCGGCGTCTCGGTGTGGGCGAGCCTGCGCGCCACCCGGGGACAGGGCCGCCGCGCCGTCGAGTCCCCGGCCGCTCCCCCGTTCCGGGTCGCCACCGAGCAGGAGCTCGCCGAGGTCGAGCCCCTGTGGCGACGGCGGGGACGGCGCGACACCCCGGAGCCGACCCGCACCCCCTGACCGGCCCACGGGCATAGGAGGCTCTCCGCACGTGTCGGCCCGCGCGGACGTGCGGATTGCTTCCTATGCCTCGGGGGGACGAGTGGCCTACCTGCTCGCGGCGTTGGGCGGGGCGCTGGGGGCGCTGGCGCGCTGGGGCGTGGCCGAGGCGCTCCCCCGGGACGACGGCGGCTGGCCGTGGGCGACCCTGCTGGTCAACCTCAGCGGCTGCCTGCTGATGGGCGTCCTGCTCGGCGTGCTCGCCGGCCGGGAGCCCGAGCCGGCGTGGGCGCGGCCGCTGCTCGGCGTGGGGGTCCTCGGCGGGTACACCACCTACTCGGCCTTCGCCGTCGAGGCCGTCGACCTCACCGACGCCGGTGCGGCGGTGCCGGCCGCGGGCTACGTGCTGGTCTCGGTCGTCGGCGGGGTGCTCGCGGTGGCCGCGGGTGTCCGCCTGGCGCGGCCCCGGTGACCCCGCTGCTCGTGGCGGCCGGCGCGCTGGTCGGCGCCCCGGTGCGGCTGCTGGCCACCCGGCTGGCGGCCGGCCGGGGGCGTGACCCGGCGCTGGGCACGCTCGCGGTCAACGTCGCCGGGTCCGCCGTCCTCGGGGTGCTGCTGGGGCTGGGGGACGTCCCGGCGGGCGTCGTCGCGCTGGTGGGCACCGGGTTCTGCGGGACGCTCACCACCTTCTCCACCTTCGGTGCCGACGTCGTCCGGCTGGTGGCCGAGCGGGCCGTGGGCCGGGCGCTCGGGTACGCGACGGCGAGCGTCGTCCTGGGCCTGGGGGCCGCCGCGGCGGGGTACGCCCTCGCCGGCTGAGCCTGCGCGTGCCGGAGGAGGGCGCCGTCAGTAGGGTCGGTACCGGTATGGCCGGAACTGACGCAGGAGACGCGCGGGCGGACAGCCCCGTCGTCGTGGTGGCCAACCGGCTGCCGGTCGACGCGGTGACCGAGCCCGACGGCACGGTGCGCTGGCAGCGCAGCCCCGGTGGCCTGGTCACCGCGCTGGAGCCCTTCGTCGCCGGCCGCGGCGGCGCGTGGGTGGGCTGGTCGGGGTCGGCCGGCGAGGCGCCGGACCCCTTCGAGTCCGGCGGGATGTCGCTGATCCCGGTGCCGCTCTCGGAGGAGGAGGTCGACCGCTACTACGAGGGCATGTCGAACGCCTCGCTGTGGCCGCTGTACCACGACGTGGTCGAGAAGCCGGAGTACCACCGCACCTGGTGGGACACCTACGTCCAGGTCAACAAGCGCTTCGCCGACCGGGCCGCCGAGGTCGCCGCGCAGGACGCGATCGTGTGGGTGCACGACTACCAGCTGCAGCTGGTGCCGGCGATGCTGCGGCAGCGGCGTCCCGACCTCACGATCGGCTTCTTCCTGCACATCCCCTTCCCGCCCTACGAGCTGTTCACCCAGCTGCCGTGGCGCTCGGCGATCGTCGAGGGGCTGCTCGGCGCGGACCTCGTCGGCTTCCAGCGGCCCAGCGCGGCGGCCAACTTCGTCCAGCTCGCCCGTCGGCTGCACGAGCTGCCCACCCGCGGCGCGACCGTGGAGTACGACGGCCGCACCGTCACCGCGCGCGCCTTCCCGATCTCCATCGACGTCAAGGCGTTCGACGAGCTGGCCGCCTCCCCGGAGGTGCTCAAGCGGGCCGCGGAGATCCGCGCCGAGCTGGGGAACCCCGAGAAGATCGTCCTGGGCGTCGACCGGCTCGACTACACCAAGGGCATCGCCGTCCGGCTCAACGCCTTCCAGGAGCTCCTCGAGGACGGCGCGGTCGAGGCGCCGCACACGGTGATGGTCCAGGTGGCCACGCCCAGCCGCGAGCGGGTCGAGCACTACGTGCACATGCGCGAGACGATCGAGCAGCAGGTCGGGCACATCAACGGCGTGTTCGGCAGCCTCGGCGGGCCGGCAGTGCACTACATCAACCAGTCGATCCCCCGCGAGGAGCTCGCCGCCCTCTACCGCGCGGCCGACGTCATGCTCGTGACGCCCTACCGCGACGGCATGAACCTGGTGGCCAAGGAGTACGTCGCCGCCCGCGGCGACCTCGGGGGCACGCTGGTGCTCTCGGAGTTCGCCGGGGCCGCCGCGGAGCTCAAGCAGGCGTTCCTGGTCAACCCGCACGACATCGCCGGCGTGAAGAACCAGATGCTGCGCGCGCTGCGCACCGAGCCCGACGAGGCCGCCCGCCGGATGCGCGCGATGCGCCGCTACCTGGCCAGGCACGACCTCGACCACTGGGCGTCGTCGTTCTTCGACGCGCTGCGCGCCCAGGGGTGACCGCGGTCCCCGACGACCTCGCGGCCGCGCTGGCCGGGGTGGCCGGCCGCCGTCCGCTGCTGGTGGCCTCGGACTACGACGGCGTCCTGGCGCCGCTGACCGACGAGCCCTCCACCGCGGTCCCCTCCCCCGGCGTCGACGGGCTGCTGGCCCGCCTCGCCGCGGCGGACGGCGTGACGGTCGCGCTGGTCAGCGGGCGCGGCGTCGAGGACCTGCGGCAGGTCAGCGGCTTCGCCGGCACCTACCGCTGGGTGGGCAGCCACGGCGCCGAGTACGGCGGGCCCCTGGCCGGCGAGCTGGCCGGCCGCCGCGACGCCGTCGCCGAGCTGTTGGCCCCGCTGGTGGCCGCCGTCCCCGGCGCGCGGCTGGAGGTCAAGCCGGCCAGCGTCGCGGTGCACGTCCGGCAGGTGACCGACGCGGCCGCGGGGACCCGGTTGCTGGCGGACGCCGCCTCCGCGGCGGCAGATCCGTCACTGACGATGAAGCCGGGCAAGGCGGTGCTCGAGGTCGCCGTCACCGACGCCGACAAGGGCAGCGCCGTCGGCCGGCTGCGCGAGGAGCTCGGCGCGGCCGCCGTCGTCTACCTCGGCGACGACGTCACCGACGAGGACGTCTTCGGCACCCTGCGCCCCCGGGACGTCGGCATCAAGGTCGGTGACGGCGAGACGGCCGCGGGCCACCGCGTCGCCGACCCGGCGGCCGTGGTCGACGTCCTCCGGCTGCTCGCCGACCGGCTGGGCTGAGCCGCCCCCGGAGGTCCGAGCGCGGCGTGTCCGGGTCCCGGGCTGCGTGACCGGCGGACGGCGGTCGGGTCGGCGCCCCGGCGCGGTCGACACGGCGACCGGACCCGTCCTCCGGACCTGCGCGGACACCCGTCCGGCCGTCGGGGCCGGGCCGGTCGGCGCGCCGGCGCGGTCGACCTGACGACGGTGCCGGCGGAGGTCGCCGCCGGGTGCACAACGATCCGGCCGGGACCGTCGTCCGTGTCCCGGCGCGGGGTCCGGGGAGCCGCACCATTCCCGTGCGCGCCCCGCACGTCACGGCGGTCACGGCGTGCACACCCGCCCCAGGAGGCCCCGTGAACGCCGCGACTCCCCCGCGCCCCCGCACCGCCGGCTGGTTCGCCGACCGCCCGCTGGCGGTGAAGTTCGGCGCGCTCGTCGCCGTGGCCGCCGTCTCCCTCGGCGGCCTGCTCGGTGCCGTGCTGGTCGGCCACGGCGCCGTGCGGGACGCGCAGCAGCGGCTGGCCGACCTGCACCACGCGGAGACGCTGGTGCTGCGGCTGGACACCCGCGCCAGCGAGCTGAAGGTCGACGGGTTCAAGGCGCTCGTGCGCGACGTCCCCGCCGACCAGCTCCCGGAGCTGGCCGACGACGTCGCCGAGCCCGAGGCGCTGCTGGCCGAGCTGGCCGACGTCCCGCTGGACGGCGACGCGGCCGCCGCGGTGGCCGACCTGGCCGGCACCTTCGGCGACTACACCGACGCGATCACCGCCTACGTCGACGGCGCCGTCGCCGACCAGGCCGCCGCCCGCGTGCGGTGGGAGGACATCCAGGCCGCCAACGACCTCACCGACGGTGCCGTCGGCACGGCCAAGGACACCCTGGAGGCCGAGGCGGCCGCGGCCGAGCGGGAGACGGCCGCCACGATCTCGCGCTGGGAGACCACCGCCCTGCTCGCCGCCGCACTCGGCCTGGTGCTGCTGGTCGGGCTCAGCTGGCTGACCGCCCGCTCGGTGATCGGGTCGGTCCGGCGGGTGCAGTCCGCCCTCGAGGCGCTGGCCGTCGGCGACCTGACCGGGACCACCGGCGTCGACTCGCGGGACGAGCTGGGCCACATGGCCGCCGCCCTCGACGGCGCCCGCACCGGCCTGCGCGAGGCGATGGCCGCCGTGGCGGGCTCGGCGGACGCGGTGGCGGCGTCGTCGGAGGAGTTGTCGGCGTCCTCGGCGCAGATCTCGGCGTCGGCGGAGGAGACCTCGGCCCAGTCCGGCGTGGTGGCCGGCGCCGCGGAGGAGGTCAGCCGCAACGTGCAGACGGTGGCGGCGGGTGCCGAGCAGATGGGTGCCTCGATCCGGGAGATCGCCAGCAACGCCGCGGAGGCCTCCGCCGTCGCCGCCCGGGCGGTGACGGCCGCGGAGACGACGACGGCGACGGTGGCCAAGCTGGGCGAGTCCTCCGCCGAGATCGGCAACGTGGTGAAGGTCATCACGAGCATCGCGGAGCAGACGAACCTGCTGGCGCTCAACGCCACGATCGAGGCCGCCCGCGCCGGGGAGGCCGGCAAGGGCTTCGCGGTGGTGGCCAACGAGGTCAAGGAGCTGGCGCAGGAGACGGCGAAGGCCACCGAGGACATCGCCCGCCGCGTGCAGGCCATCCAGGCCGACACCGGTGCCGCCGTGGGGGCGATCGGGGAGATCTCCCAGATCGTCGCCCAGATCTCCGACCGGCAGACCACCATCGCCAGCGCGGTGGAGGAGCAGACCGCGACCACCAACGAGATGTCCCGCTCGGTGCAGGAGGCCGCGCAGGGCTCCGGTCAGATCGCCGACAACATCTCCGGCGTCTCCACCGCCGCGGACTCCACCACCCAGGCGCTGACCCAGACCCGCACCGCGGTCGACGAGCTCGCCCGGATGGCCACCGACCTCCGGGCCACCGTGGGGCGCTTCACCTGGTGACCACCCCGCCGGGACGTCCCTGACCACGGCCCGCGCCCCCTCCGCCGGGAGGGAGCGCGGGCCGCGTCTCTCCCTCACGACCATTCCGCTGACGCGCAGGAATGGTCGCCGGATCCTGCCGGCGTCATGTCGACACCGACGTCCGATCCCTCTCCTGGTCGTGGCGGACGACCATTCGCGCCGTCTCGGGATCGTGACCGACACGCCATTCCCGGAACCGTGCGCGGACCATTCCCGTGCCGCACAGTGCTCCTCGACAGCGCGACCGGCGCTCCCCTGCTCGACACCCCTGGAGAGAACGATGACCACCCCGACCGACGTCCCGGGCCGCGCTCCCGCGGCCGGCTCCTCCTGGTGGGGCGACCGCGGCGTCAAGACGAAGGTCCTCACCGCCGTGGGTGCCGCGGCCGGTGTGGCGCTCGTCGTCGGCGCCACCGCCGTCGTGGGGCTCGACAGCGCCGCCGAGCGTGCCACGGGACTCAACGCGCAGATCACGGCGCTCACCGACGTCACCGAGATGCGCGGCGTCATGAAGGACGTGCGGATCAAGACGCGGGACGCGCTCATCAGCGTCGACCCGGCCCGGGTCGAGGAGGCGTTCGACGCCGTCCCCGAGCTCGAGGCCCGGTTCGAGGACGCCCGGGCGCGCTACGAGGCCGGCGGGCTCACCGAGGAGCAGCAGGCGCTCGTCACCCAGGCCGAGGAGGCCTTCCAGCAGTACCTCGAGGTCGGCGAGACCGTCCTCGCGCCGCTCGCGCGGGCCAACCAGCAGTCGGCCTGGGACGAGGCCAACCAGGCGCAGGCCAAGCCGCTGGGCGACGCGGTCGAGGAGGCGGTCGTCGAGTTGGTCGAGATCGAGAAGGCGGAGGCCGCCGCGGCCGCCGCGGCCGCCGAGTCCGGCGCCGGCCGGCAGCGGGTCCTCGTGCTCGTGGTCCTCGGGGCCGGCCTGGCGGTCGCGTTCGGCCTCGGCCTGCTGGTGGCCCGCGCGCTGGCCCGAGGCGTGGCCCGCGTGCAGACCGTCGCGGAGGGGCTGGCGACCGGCGACCTGACCCGGACCTCGGGCCTCACCACCCGGGACGAGCTGGGCCGGATGGGCGCCGCGCTGGACGGGGCCGTCACCGAACTGCGCCGGGTCATGGGCACCGTGGCCGGCGCCGCCGACGCGGTGGCTGCCTCCAGCGAGGAGTTGTCGGCGTCCTCGGCGCAGATCTCGGCCTCGGCCGAGGAGACCTCGGCGCAGTCCGGCGTCGTCGCCGGTGCGGCGGAGGAGGTCAGCCGCAACGTGCAGACCGTGGCGGCGGGTGCCGAGCAGATGGGCGCCTCGATCCGGGAGATCGCCAGCAACGCCGCGGAGGCCTCCGCCGTCGCCGCCCGCGCCGTCACCGCCGCGGAGACCACCACCGCCACGGTCGCCAAGCTCGGCGACAGCTCCGCCGAGATCGGCAACGTGGTCAAGGTCATCACGAGCATCGCCGAGCAGACGAACCTGCTGGCGCTCAACGCCACGATCGAGGCCGCCCGCGCGGGCGAGGCCGGCAAGGGCTTCGCGGTGGTGGCCAACGAGGTCAAGGAGCTGGCGCAGGAGACGGCCAAGGCCACCGAGGACATCGCGCGGCGGGTGCAGGCGATCCAGGCCGACACCGGTGCCGCGGTGGGGGCGATCGGGGAGATCTCCCAGATCGTGGCCCAGATCTCCGACCGGCAGACCACCATCGCCAGCGCGGTGGAGGAGCAGACCGCCACCACCAACGAGATGAGCCGCTCGGTGCAGGAGGCCGCGCAGGGCTCCGGCCAGATCGCCGACAACATCTCCGGGGTCTCCACCGCTGCCGAGTCCACCACCCAGGCCCTGACGCAGACCCGGACGGCCGTGGACGAGCTGTCGCGGATGGCCGCCGGCCTGCGCTCCAGCGTCGCGCGCTTCACCTACTGACCACCTGCCCCCTGAGGGGGCTGCACCCCGGCCGGGCCGGGTGACGACCGCGCGGTCGTCACCCGGCCCGTCCTGCTGTCGGGGGACGTCGCAGCGACGCGGCGTGTCGCGCGGTCACCGCCCCGGGCCGTCGACACGGCGACGCGGCCCGCCCGGTGACCACCGGGAGCCCACTCCCCCGCTGCCCCGCGACCTGCGGGGGAACCGTGCGCGGGCCGGTCCCGTACCGGTGTGTCGACACGGCAGGAATGGTCACCGAATGGTGCGACGACCGCGTCGGAGCCATTCCTCACGATGCGGTCACGCGCACCTGTTCTTCGTCCGTTCGTGTTTCGCGCACCCCTACTGTCGTCCTCACCCGGAATGGACGAGAAGCCGCCGGGCCGCACTCCCGCCCCGGAAGCCGGCGGAGCACACACCCACCCTGGAAGGACCCTCGACATGCCCAGCTCGACGTCCCGCCGGACCCGTGTCGGGGTCCGGGGCGCCATCCTCGCGGTCGGTGGCGCAGGCATGGCCGCCGCGATCGCCGTCGGCGGCTTCGCCCTGTCCGGCCTGCAGGGCGCCGGCACGAACCGCCACGAGGTCGGCGAGCTGCAGCAGGCGCTCGGCTGGTCCCAGGAGATGACCTACTACAACGCCGACGTCAGCGGGTGGCAGGTCGCCTACGCCTGGGACGCGCGCCGGGTGGGGCCCCAGGCGGCGGTGCAGGCGGACAACGCCAACCGGGCGGGCTTCCTGGACGTCGCCGACCGGATGCGCGCGGCCCTCGCCGCGGCGCCGACCGAGGTGTTCGACGCGGACGAGTCGGACGCCTACGAGCAGGTCGTCGACCAGTGGGACGAGTTCTTCGCCGTCGACGACCGGGCGGTCGCGCTGTACACGCGGGGGACCCCGGCCGACGTCGACGCGGCCGACACCCTGATCCAGGGGGAGGGCTACGGGGTCTACTTCGAGATCCTCGAGCTGACCGCGCAACTGAAGGACTCGCTCGACGAGCGGGTGACCGGGGCCCGCGCCGCCGCGGACGCCCAGCAGGCGCAGACGACGTGGACGATGGCCGCCGTCGTCGTCCTGGGCGCGCTGCTCGTCCTCGGCATGGCCCTCGCGGTCGCCCGCCGGGTGGTCCGGCCGGTCCTCGCCCTCACGCACGTCGCCGAGGGCCTGGCCGCCGGCGACCTCACCCGCACGACCGGCGTCGACCGGGGTGACGAGGTCGGCCGGGCCGCCGCCGCCCTGGACGCCGCGGTCGTCGACCTGCGCACGGTGATGGCGTCGGTGGCCGGCGCCTCGGACGCGGTGGCTGCCTCCAGCGAGGAGTTGTCGGCGTCCTCGGCGCAGATCTCGGCCTCGGCGGAGGAGACCTCGGCGCAGTCCGGCGTCGTCGCGGGTGCGGCGGAGGAGGTCAGCCGCAACGTGCAGACCGTGGCGGCGGGTGCCGAGCAGATGGGCGCCTCGATCCGGGAGATCGCCAGCAACGCCGCGGAGGCCTCCGCCGTCGCCGCCCGGGCCGTGACGGCCGCGGAGACGACGACGGCGACGGTGGCCAAGCTGGGCGAGTCCTCCGCCGAGATCGGCAACGTCGTCAAGGTCATCACGAGCATCGCGGAGCAGACGAACCTGCTGGCGCTCAACGCCACGATCGAGGCCGCCCGCGCGGGCGAGGCCGGCAAGGGCTTCGCGGTGGTGGCCAACGAGGTCAAGGAGCTGGC
>NZ_PVTG01000028.1 GCF_003002915.1 Geodermatophilus tzadiensis
AACTCCTCGGGGTACTTGCTCCGTCGGCCCACCCGGGCCCTCCCTCCTCGGCTTGCGCCAAGTCTGGAGGTGTTCAGCCGACGGGGGTCACTTCAGTCGAGAAGGTCAACGGCACCCCACTCCCCGCGCGAGGTGGCCCGAACCAGCCCTGAGCCGGCCTGGAGGCGTGCCCGACGGTCGGGCCCCTGGGCAGGTGCCGACCCTGACGGGTGTCGTCACCTGCGCGGTGACGCCGCCGTGACGGGCTGCTCGCGATGCTGCGCCTGTCGCACAGCTCCCGGCCGACGCGGGAGCAGGTCGCGTCGGGAGGTGGTCCTCATGTCGCCGAGTGACCGGGCAGCTGACCTTCCCCTCGACTCCGGCGCGGCGCGGGACAGCGACGCGCCTTTGACAGGCCCGGGCACACCCGCGTCCCGCCGGAGAGCGCGCCGAATGCAACCGCAGTCCCGAGAGGAGCATCCCGTGACCACGACTTCGCGGACGGCAGACGTGACCGAGGACTCGGCCAGCTCGCCCTTGGCCAGGGGCACGCAGGCCCTCACCGCGCTGGTGCACATCAAGCCCGGCCGGCGGCAGCAGCTGCAGCAGGTCCTGGCGACAGTGGGGGAGCGCATCGCGTCGGGCCAGCTCGGTCCCCTCGACGAGATCGGCACCGTCCACTTCGCCCGATGGGTGATCCTCCCCGACTGCGGTGAAGAGGGAGGCCTGCTGTTCACCACCAACTACGACGGCCCGTGGGACCGGTACATCGAGGCGTTCGCCGAGAAGGCGCATGAGTCCTTCCAGCTGATCTACGACAACTGCGTGGGATGGCCGGAAGGCGGCGCCACCGACATCGAGGCGTTCAAGAAGTACATCAAGGACAACTCGCTGCCGTCGGACGTCTACTACCGGGCCTATCCCATGGCGACGGTGCGCGAGGTGAAGAGCGCTCTGCGGCTGAAGCAGAGCTTCATCGACGCGCTCGACGAAGCCAGCCGGTAGCTGCGGACGATGCAGTCGGAGACGACCGTGCTGGACCGCAGCGACATCCAGGGGTTCGTGCTGCGCGGGTACCGCATGCCCCACGCCGCATACCTGTTCTACCGGTTCACCGACGGGCCGGCCGCTCGCAAGTGGCTGGCCGACATGGTCGATCCGGTCACCACGGCGGAGGAGTGGGACGCCGCACCGTCGTGGTGCGCGAACGTGGCACTGACCTACCCGGGCCTGGAGGCGCTGGACCTGCCGACGGAGTCCCTCGACAGCTTTCCGGCGGCCTTCCGCCAGGGCATGGCCGCGCGTGCTGCCGAGCACCTGGGCGACGTCGGCGACGACCTCCTCGGCAACTGGGAGCCGGAGCCACCCTTCGCCTCCCGCGGCGTGCACGCGATGCTCATGCTCTCCGCGCACGAACGGGGCGAGCTCGAGCAGCGGGTGCGCGCCTTTCGCGAGCGGGCCGGGGCCGGGGGCGGCCTGGAGGAGGTCGGCTGCGAACACGCTGCCGCGCTCGGTGGCGCGCACGCCGAGCGCGAGCACTTCGGCTTCCGGGATGGCATCTCCCAACCGGTGCTGCGCGGCAGCGGCCTGGAGGAGCACGCACCGCCTGGTCGGCCGCCGGTGAAGCCGGGGGAGTTCCTGCTGGGCCACCCCGACGAGCGGGATGCGGTCAGCGCACTGCACCCGGCTCTCCTCGGACGCAACGGCACCTACGCCGTGTACCGCAAGCTCTCCCAGGACGTCCCCGCGTTCCGCCGCTTCCTGCATGCCGAGGGGAGAGGGGATCCGGACCTCCTGGCCGCGAAACTGATGGGGCGCTGGCCCAGCGGAGCACCGCTCGCGCTGGCCGAACGGGCCGACGATCCCCTCCTGGCCTCCTGCGCGAAACACAACAACGCCTTCGACTACCTCCACGACGAGCTCGGCTTCTGCTGCCCGCGGGGCGCGCACGTGCGACGTGCCCATCCGCGCACGGGTTCGCCCTCCGAGCGCCGGCACCTGCTCATCCGTCGAGGGCTGCCGTACGGCCCCGAGCTGGACGACGGAGCGTCCGACGACGGCGCCGACCGGGGGCTCGTCGGGGTCTTCCTGAACGCGAGCATCGAGCGTCAGTACGAGTTCGTGCAGCGTGAGTGGATCAACGCGCCGGACTTCGACGGCCTGCAGGACGACCCGGATCCGATCGCCGGGCCGGGCGGGGGGACCTTCACCTGGCAGGGACGGCGTCCGCGCTGGCTCAGGGGGCTCCCGCGCTTCGTCACCGTGCGCGGCGGCGAGTACTTCTTCGTCCCCAGCATCACTGCTCTCCGCCTCCTGAGCGACACGCCTGCACCCTGAGACCGAGCGCCTGGAGCCCCTGATGACCGCGACCGCCCCGACGCCGGGCAGTTTTCTCGACGACGTCTCGACCGCTGAGGCGGACACCCCGCTCCCGCCGACGCCACCCCCGATGCCCGATCCGGCCGCCCCGGAGTACAGCGGCGACCCGGAGCTCTACGAGCAGGACCGGAAGGTCGCCGAAGCCGCCTCCTCGGCCTTCGCTGCGGCGGCTCAGCGACGGGGCGAGGCGGTCGGCCGGGTCGTCTCGACCTGGGTGGCCACGGCCCCCTTGGACATGCTGCAGCAACTCCTCGACCAGCCCGATGCGGTGATGCCGGTCTTCCGGCCGGCCTTCGGCCCGGTGGTCGTTGCGCGGCACGAGCACGTGATCACCTGCCTGTCGCGCCCCGACCTGTTCACCGTGGACCTGTACGCGCGAGAGATGGCCCGGGCCACCGACGACCGGACGAGGAACCCCGGCGCCTTCTCCCACTTCCTGCTCGGCACCGACGACGACGACCTGTACCGGATCGACGACGTGCTCCTGCGCCGCACGGTGTCCCGCGCCGACGAGCCGCGGCTCACCGCCCTGGTCCGCGCGGAGGCCGAGAGCTGGGCCAGCGCGGCCGCGTCGGCCGAGGACGGCGTGGTCGACGTCGTCCCCACCCTGGCCAGGACCGTGCCGATGCGGATCGTCGGCGACTACCTCGGCGTGCCGGCTGCGGAACTCGGCGAACCGTCGGCCCTGGACGGGTGCAACGGCGGGGACCCGTTCCCCCTCGACGACGCGCTGCTCCGGGTCTACGCCTTCCAGCAGATCGCGGAGGGCCGGGTCCCCACGGCCGGCGATCTCTTCGGCTGGATCAAGGACGTCTTCCGCAACACCTTCAACAACTTCAACCAGGCCAGCCCGTGGTTCGCCGAGGCCCGCGAGCGCGGGCTGGTCGCCACCGAGTACCTCACCGCCTGGATCCACGCGCTGCTGGTCGCGCAGAAGCAGCGGCTGCTCCGCGGTGAGCCCGTCCCGGACACGCTGCTCACCCGGTTGCTCAGGTTGCAACAGGAGGTCGGCGGAGCGGAGGAGGGTTCGCTCACGGAGGACGTCACCGCGCTGCTCGGCGCCGCGCCGCCCGAGGGGGAGCTGGCGCGGCGCCTGTCCGACTCGATGATCCGGTCGAACGTCTTCGGTGTCGTGGTGGGTGCGGTCGTCAACCCGCAGGAGGCGACCTGCCGGGTGGTCGACGCGATGTTGCGCCTGCAGGCGGGCGAGTACGAGACGGTCGACGGGGCGAGCTACGACGACGCGGTGCGACTCGCCCGCCTGGACCGCGGTGACCCGGGTTATGAGACGGGACTGGCCAGACTGCGCGCCTACGCTCTCGAGGCCCTGCGGCTGCGGCCGCAGGGGGAGGTGCTGCTGCGGCTGTGCACCGCCGACGGCGCGGAGCTCGGCGGCCTCCCGATCCGCCGGGGCACCCCGGTGTTCGTCGGCTACGCGGGCGCGATGCGCGACCCG
Source organism: Geodermatophilus tzadiensis (assembly GCF_003002915.1). GTDB lineage: Bacteria > Actinomycetota > Actinomycetes > Mycobacteriales > Geodermatophilaceae > Geodermatophilus > Geodermatophilus tzadiensis. The sequence goes on from NZ_PVTG01000028.1 coordinate 3,815, forward strand.
CGTACGGTGCCGCACCCGCTGGCCTTCGATGTGACCCGCGACGAGCAGCTCGTCGGCTACCGGCAGGACGCCGAGCGCGCCCGCGAGGCCCCGCAGAGCCGGCTCTACCTGCAGCACGGGTTCGGGCGCCATAAGTGCCTCGGCCGCTACGCGTCGGAGATCACGCTGCAGGAGTCGCTGCGGGCCGTGCTGCGGCTGGGGAGGCTGCAGCGCCGCACCGAGCTGGAACTGGACGAGCACAACCTGTACGCCCGCAGCCTGCGGATCGGCGTCGGCGGAGGCCCGCGGTGAGCGGCGTCCTCGTCACCGGCGCCGCGAGCTTCCTCGGGTCGCACGTGGTCCGGCGGCTCAACGAGCGCGGGGTCCGGCCACGCGTCCTGGAGTTCCGGGACAGCGACCGGCGGCCATTGGAACAGTGGGACGTCGAGGAGGCCGAGGGACACCTCGAGGACCCCGCGGTGGTGAGGGCAGCCTGTGCGGACGTCGACACGGTGCTGCATACGGCCTTCAGGGTCCGGATGGGTGGCGGCCCTAGGACGGTCGAAGAGATGCGGCGGGTCAACGTCCTCGGGTCCGAGCGTCTGCTGACAACTGCCGCGGCCAACGGCGTCCGGACCGCGGTCGTCACCAGCAGCGCCCTGACGATCGGCGTCAACCGCAGGCCGGAGCCGCTCGACGAGTCCGCGGACCCGGCCGAGCACGCGTTCACGCTCCCGTACGCGGTCCTCCGTGGCGACGCCGAGCGGGCCTCGTTGGCGCTGGCCCGGCCGGGGTTCAGCGTGGTCGCTGTGTGCCCGTCGTTCACCTTCGGCCCGGACGACCCCGTGGGAGCGCCCGCGAACGGGCTCGTCCGGGCGCTGCTCACTGGCCGGATGCGGGTCAGGATCCCGGTCGGGGGATTCGGCTGCCTCGACGTCCGGGACTTCGCCTCGGGCATGTTGCTGGCGGCCGAGCGGGGAGTGTCCGGCCGGCGCTACCTGCTCAGCGGGGACAACGTCACCGCCGACGGCTTCCTCGAGCAGGTGGCCGCGATCGGCGGCGTCGACCCGCCCCGGTTCCGGGCGCCGGTCGCCCTGCTGCACGCGGCGGTGGCCGTCGCGGACCTGGTGAGCAGACTGCGCCGGAAGGAGCTCCCGGTCGCTCCCGAGGTCCTGCAGCTGCTCGGGCGCTATGCCTGGTACGACACCACCCTCGCCCGCACGGAGCTGGGCTGGAGCCCGCGTCCGCTGACCAGGACGCTGGAGGACACCACCGCCTGGCTGCGGGCCACCGACAGCCAACCGCACCACAGCGGACGCGGAGCCCGCTCGTGATCCGACTCGGGCTGGCGCTGCTGGCCGGACTGGTGTGGTGGCGGCGGTCGGCGCCCCGGCCGGAGATCGAGATCGCCGACCCCCTGCACATCGACGGGTCCACTGCGGCGGCGGTCGCGGCGGTCGACCACTCCGCCGACTTCGCCCGGGACCTGGAACGGTTCCCGTCCGACCTGCCGGGCATAGACGACCTGGTGTTCGTCGACGCCGGCGCGACCGCGCTGGTCACAGCGACCGACCGGCGGATCTGGACCGTCGACACCCGGACCCACGCCGCGGAGCCGTTCGTCGCGCTGCCGTCGATGGCCTACGGGTTGCACGAAGCGCCCGACGACCCCGACCGGGTCTACCTCTGCGTGGCCGGGTCCTACGGCGGACCCGACGGGACGGGCATGGTCGCCTCCCCGGGGCTGTACCGGTTGACGCGGCACGACGGCTTGGTCGAACCACTCGTCCTCGAGGTCCCCGCCGACGACGGCCGACCGCGCGGGCCGGTCGTGTACGCCGACGACGACCCGACCGCGCCCGAGGCCGGACCCGGACGGACCGGGCCGCGCCGCCCGCTGGCCGTGTGCGACAACCTCGACGTCAGCGATGACGGCCGGCGCATCTACTTCTCCGAGCCGTTCGACTACATCGGCGCGTCGGTGGACGACGCCGTCGACGAGGCCATCGCACTCGCCCCGAACGGCCGGCTGTGGCGACACGACCTGGACACCGGAACCACCCGACTGGTGGCGGCCGGGTTCCACTTCGTCAACGCGGTGCTCCTCGACCCGCACCCCGAGCGCCCGCGCGAGGAGTCCGTCCTCGTCACGCAGACGTCGATGTTCCGGCTGACCCGCTTCCACCTGCGCGGACCCCGGGCCGGAGCCGCAGACGTGGTGCTCGACGGCCTCCCCGGCATGGCCGATGGGATGGACCGGGACGCCGACGGGCGGATCTGGGTCGCCCTGTTCGCGGAGCGCGGCCGGTTGATCACCTGGGTGCACGCGCATGCTTGGGTCAAGCCGCTGGTCATGCGCCTGCCTGCCCGCCTGTTGCTGCGGCAGGCCGGACGCACCGGCGTGCTCGTGGTCAGCCCCGACGGCAGTACCCCGCTGTGGTCGGCGATGTACCGAGGACCGGAGCTGGTCTCCGTGGCCTCCGCGGTGCCCGGCCCGGAGGGGGTCTACCTGGCCAACGAGAGCCTGACGCCCGGACGGGAGGCTAGACGCGGCGTGATCCGGCTCCGGTGGCCGACCGGGCTGCGCTGACCCGCACACCCGCACCGGTTCGCCGCCGTGCGCGCCGACGATCACCGCGCCGTCCCCCGGGGCGGCCGCGGTGGTGACGGCGCCATGATCCCGGCGGCTGTGGAACGGCGGCTGGTCACACGCGGGTGACGGTGAGCCGCACCCGGCCAGAGTTGTTGCCGTAAAAGCCCCAGGCGTCGTTCGCGAAGGCGTAGAGATACCCGGGCCGGGCCACGTCGTGCTCGACGCCTGCGCCGATGGCGATCCGCTCGTGCGGTCGTGCTTGCTGCGGCGGGACGTCGGAGACCTCGTTCGCGAGCACACCCACGAGCGACATCCAGGGCAGCGTCTCTTCCCTGCGCGCTCCGTAGAAGTCCGCGGCCCGGTTGCCGGTGAGCCGCCGATAGACCTCCTCGGCCCGTCCCACCAGGGTGCCGACCAGCTGACCGATGGCGCGCGGCCGCAGCAGGCGACCGCCGGCCTCACCGGCCGGACCGGACTCGAACGTGGAACTGCGCCACGAGCCCTCGGCGGTGAACCGGTGCAGGCCCGCCTCGAGGTAGAGACCGGTCTCGGTCCAGCAGTCGTCCGCGCGGACCTCCACGGTCGCGGATTCCCGGGGGGCGAGCCGACGGGTGGGACGGTAGGGCCCGTCCTGGAGGCCCTGCTCCTGCTGCCGGGCGTAGGCGGAGGCGTGCACCGCCGCATCGTTCGGCCACCGAGGGTCGAGGAGGGGCACGGCGCGGGGCCGGGGTTGGAACAGCGCCTCGGCCGCCCACCCAGCCGGCCCGGACACGCTGCGGACGTCACCGTGGATCCGGTCGGCGGGATCCGCGCGGACGGCCCGGACCGCGACCTGGTCGAAGGCGAGCCCCACCGCCTCGGTGGCCTCGGTCATCATCCAGAGCAGGGCTCCGTCGGACAGACCCGTCTCGCGGTGCCCACCCCCGACGTCGCTGTGGTCGCCCGGGAACCAGACCTGCTCGACGTCCTGCCCGGGCCCCGGTGCTGACCACAGAGTGGGGGCGAAGGGGCCGCGGAACTCGTCGAGCGCGACGGCGTGACGTGCGTGCGGGATGCAGGGGTTGAGCGTGACGTCGTGGAACTGGTAGCGCAGGGGTGAGTCGGCAAGGTTCACCAGGCCGAGGTGATCGGGGATCCCGAGGGACCCGACGGTGTCCCAGACGCCGATGAACCGGACGGGGATGTCGGCCTTCTGCTCGGGATCGAAGGCGAACCGGAGTCCGCGCCGCCAGCTCGGCTGCGCCTGGTTGCCTTCCCGGTACTTCTCCTCGTACACCCGCTCGACGAGTCCCCGCGCCGCTCTGTCGGACATGCCGGAGAGGTCGAGCAGGCCGCAGGCGCTGATCATCCCGGCCAGGCTGCGCGCCGTGTACGCGCCGCGGCTGAACCCGAAGAGGGAGATCCGATCACCTTCACGGAAGGTGGTTGCGATCCAGCAGTAGGCTTCGATCACCTTCTCCGAGAGGCCCTTGCCCGCTACGCCGCCGGTCACCCGGGTGACGAGAAGGCCGGTGGCGCCGACGCCCGGGAAGTACTGACACCGCTGCTCGTGGCCGTTCGCGTCCACCGGCGCCAAGGCGGCCGCGAGACGGTGGACGTTGGTCCGGTCATGAGGCTTCTGCCAGGTGCCGTCGCAACAGACGACGAGCTGTCGCATGAGCTGCTCCTCCCGACCGAGCCCCAGGTGGACAGCCCGGTCCACGCCGTCCCCGGCGCCCCTGACGCACGACCCGACCGGCGACGCGCGTTCCAGACGTGACGCCGTCGAACGCTACGGTCGGGCCCGTCACCGGGCCGTCACCGTCGTGTCATGCACGTCGCCGGGGGACGTCGTCGCAGGACCGCGAGTCAGCGCCTCGCCCGACCGGCTGTCCCGATCAGGGGGACAGTGCGGTCGGAGCCAGGCTCATGACGCGTCGAGGCTCTCGGAGCAGTCCGTCGTGCCGAGGGACGTGCCGCAGGGAGACGATCACGTCCAGCCAGACAAAGGCGGCCCGCCCCGCGTCGACGACGTCGGCCAGGCAGAGTTCGGTCGGCTTGTGGTCCTGTGCCGAGGACGTCGGGGACTCGTCACAGCCTGCATCCCCGTCATCCAGCGCCTGGGCCACGAGGCTCAACACCTGCCCGTCGTCCCACGAACAGCGACCGTTGCGGCCCATGACCGCCTCCTTCCGGCACTCGTCCTCTCACCGGCAGACCGAGGAGACGCAGGTGGGGACCGGATGAGATCGATACCGGACAGAGGCCGCGACGCCCGACCTTGATACGAGGAGCGAGGGAGTCGGGTCGGAGGACGGCGCTAGCCGTGCGTCAGCGGTGAGGAATCCGGGTGTGCCGACGGTGACACGGTGCCTACAGTCGGCCCATGAGCCGGGCGCTCAGGTACACACCGCCGCTCGCCAGCCGGGACCTGATCGTGCGGCCCCGGCTCCTGGACGCCCTGCGGAGCCGCTTCGAGCGTCCGCTGACCGTGGTGGTGGCATCCGCCGGCTTCGGCAAGACCACGCTGCTCGGTCAGGCGGTCAGCGAGAACGCGCTCTCCCCGGCGGGGGAGGACCGCTGGCTGACCTGTCAGCGGGACGACACCACGCTCTCGGTCCTGGCCTCCGGTGCCTTCGCCGCGGTCGGTCTCACCGCCCCGGTGCCGGAGAACCCGCGGCAGGCTGCGGTCGCGGTCGCCGAGGCGCTGTGGAGCGCGGCCCCGCGCCACATCGCGCTGGTCCTCGACGACGTACACCTGGTGACCCGGGGATCTCCGGCCGGAGAGTTTCTCGGCCACCTGGTGGAGGAGCTGCCGCGGAACGGGCACCTCGTCCTCGCCTCCCGTCCGCCGCTGCCGCTGTCGATCTCGCGACTGGTGGCCACCGGGCACGCCCTGGTGCTGCGGGAGGACGACCTGCAGTTCCGTGAGGACGAGGTGGCCGCGTTCGCCGAGTCCCGAGGTGTCCCCCCGGAGCTTCTCAGTGACGTGGGGGGCTGGCCGGCCCTGGCCGAACTGACGGCCACTGCGGGCCCGTTCGCCGTGAGCGGGTACGTCTGGGAGGAGCTGCTGGCCCAGCTGTCCCCGGAGCGCCGCCACGTACTGGCGCTGCTCGTCGCCGTGGGAGGGGCGGACGAGGAGATCGCCGCCGCGCTGGTCGGCCGGGACGTGGACCTCCGGTCCCTGCTGGACGGGCTGCCCCTAGTCGTGCCCTCCCGGTCCGGGTGGTGGTCGCTGCACGGGCTGTGGGCAGCGGCCTTGCAGCACCACCTCGATTCCGGGCAGGTGGCCGAGGCGCGGCGGACCGCGGCCGCCGTCCTTCGCGGCCGGGGGCAGTACCAGGAGGCGATGGGCCTGCTGCTCGACGCCGAGGCGTGGGAGGACGTCCGCCGGCTGGTCGTCGAGGTGTGCGAGTGCTGCACCGCGCTGGTGCCGACCGATGTCCTCGAGTCGTGGCTGCGCCGGTTACCGCGCGAGGTGCAGCAGAGCCCCGAGGGCCTGCTGCTCGCCGCCATGGCGGCGCAGCCGACCAGCCCCGGCGCGGCCGAGGAGCTCCTGATGCAGGCGCTCGCCGGCGCGCACGGGGACCGCGACCTGCGCTACGCCTGTGTGAACGGATTGGTCCAGCTGGCGTTTTGGCGCAACGATCGCCACCGGATGGCGCTGCTGCTGGAGGAGCTGCCGGCGGATGAGCACCCTGGCGCCTCGACGTTCGTCGCGCTCGTCCGCGGCATCCTGGCGCGCAACACCGACGAGGTCCGGTCCGCGCTGGCGGACCCCAGTCTCATGTCACGGACGGCGCTCAACCCCGTGCACCACTGGCTGCACGCCCAACTCGTCCTGCTGAGGTTGGGCGACACCTCGACCGGCGAGGTACTGGCCCGCCGTGCGCTGTCCCACCCGGCGACGACGATGCACGGCCTTGCGCGGTCCCTCCTCGTTGAGTCCTTCCGCCTGCGGGGGCGCTTGGACGAGGCGGAGCGGCTGCTGCCGTACCTGCTCGCCGACATGCGCCCGGCCAAGGTGTTGACCTCACCCGAGCTGGTGACCTGCGCGGTCTCCCTGCTCGACGTCCTCGGACGACGGACGGAGGCCGGTGAGCTGCTCCAGACGTCGCAATCGATCCTGCGCGGGTCCCCGGTTGCGTGGGCGCCCGTCGCGGGGACGCTGGCGGAGGTCTTCCACGCCCTCTCCTCGGGAGACGAGCAACGGGCAGCCGCCATCCTCCGGTCGATCAGCTCGCCCGGCGGTGGGCGCAACTCCGGCACGATCCGGGTCTCCCCGGTCGCGTTGCCGCTGCTCTACGTGCTCGTGCCCGAGGTCCGGGGACGCTGGGACGCCGACCCACCCCCCGGGGCCCTCGCCAACCTGCACGCCGGAGCCCGGGCGCTCGTCGAGCTGCGCGAGCGCGGGTCGGCGGCTGCGGCCGGCGCCGTCCCGCCCAGCGCCTGGCCGGTCCTGCGCGCCCTCCTGCCGGTGCCGTGGGTGGCCGAGCTGGCCCTGGCGATCGCCGCCGCCGGTCAGGACGGCGCACGGGCGCTCGTCGAGGATCTCGGTCCTGCCGCCCGGACGACCCTGCGGGCCCAGGCCGCGACGGCGCCCCCGGCCCTCGCGGCCACCGCTCGCTCGCTGCTGCGTGCGATCCCGGCGGTGCCGACCGTACGGCTGCACCTGCGCGTCCTCGGCCCGCTGGAGCTGCGCCGCGACGGCGGAGTCGTTGCCGCGCCGGAGCTGCGCCGGGAGCGGGTGCGTCAACTCCTCGGTTACCTGCTCCTCCACGACCGGCCGACCCGGACCGCCATCACCGCTGAGCTGTGGCCCGACCTCGACGACGCGGCGGCCGGCCGGAACCTGCGGGTCACCCTCACGTACCTGCAGAACCTCCTCGAGCCCGACCGGAGTGAGCTCGATCCGCCGTACTTCCTCCGGAGTGCCGGTCCGGTGCTGCACCTGGTGACCGACGGCGCGCTTGAGATCGACGTGCTGCAGTTCGAGCGGGTCCTGGACGAGGCCGCCCGGCTGGAGGGCCAGGGCGCGCCCTCGGCGGCACTGCCGGCCTACCTGCGGGCGGTGGAGTTGTGGGGTGGGGACCTCCTCGCCGACGTGACCGGTGCCAGTTGGCTGGAGTGGGAGCGGGACCGCGTGCGGAGCCTGTTCGTCTCCAGCGCCGTCCGGGCCGGCAACCTGCTGCTGGCGCGGGGGGACACCTCGACGGCCCGGACCCTCGCCGAGCGTGCGCTGCGGGGCGACGAGTGCTCCGAGGACGCCCACCAGCTGCTCGTCGCCGTCCACCTCGCGGACGGCGACCTCGTCGACGCCCACCGCGCCCTGCGCCGCTGCCAGCAGATGCTGCGCGATCTGGGTGTGCCACCCCAGCCGCGGACGCGCGCGCTCGCGCAGCGGCTGACGCCCCGCAGCTGAGGGCCGCCCGTTCCTTCCGACCTCTGACCAGGCGCTTCGTCCGGCTGGCGCTTCGCTAGCACGGCCTCCCGAACCTCTCCCGTGTCGGCGCGGTGCGCCGAACGGACGAGAGGAACAGGGACATGGAGCCTCCCGAGGTCACCGTCTTGATCCACCGTGCTGCCGAGGGCGATGCGGCGGCCTGGAATGCGATCGTCGACGAGTACTCCGGTCTGCTGTGGTCGGTGGTCCGCGGGTTCCGGCTCAACGAGGCCCAGACCGCAGACGCGGTGCAGACGACATGGCTGAGACTGGTCGAGCACGTCGCCGACCTCAGAGAACCCGACCACGTGGCGGGGTGGTTGAAGACGACCGCAAATCGGGTGTGCCTGCAGGTCATCCGTCAGAGCGGGCGTGAGCAGCTCACCGACTGGGACGACCACCGCGGCCTGGGGGCGGGCGCACGCTACGACGGCCTCCGGGAGGACGGTCCCGAGGCGGCCGTGCTGCAACAGGAGCACCAGGTACTGGTCCGTCGAGCGCTGGCCGAGCTCCCCGACCGGCACCGCCAGCTGATGGAGCTGCTGATGGCGTTTCCTCCGATCAGCTACCAGGACATCAGCGCCCGTCTGGGCATGCCAGTCGGCAGCATCGGTCCGACACGTGCTCGGATCCTCGCTCGCCTGCGGGTAGCTCTTGCAACGGCCGGTCTCGAGGACCTCGTCGCGAGGTGACCGTGCGGTGCTCCTACGACGGTCGCCGTCCGTGTCCCCGGAAAGCGCAGCCGCAGGCCGGGGACAGGTGTCGTGCGAAGTCGTCCCTGGCGTCGGTAACACCCGACCGGCTGGGCCTGGATGACGTATTCCAAGGGGTGGCCTGGTTGATCGCGTTGCCGGGGGACGCTGCTCCTTGACGGCGTTCCTGCGGGAACGTCAGTCCGGTGGCACGGCATGGCGCGTCCAGATGCGGGCGAGGGTGCCCAGGCTCGGCGTCGTGAACCCGACGTCGAACCTCGGAGGTCGCAAGCTGATCAGCACCAGCGGTCCGGTCACGCGCGGCGCCATCCGCGGCCAGCGCACGGCGTAGGCATGCCTGGCCGAGTGCCATTGCGGGTCGCCCGGATCCACCACGCGCGCCATGCCCTCGTGCAGTCGACCGGTGAGGCGCACGCTCACCGGCTGCGGTGTACGGAAGTTGCGCCACCACGTGGCGCGCTGCCAGTGCTGAGGCCACACGACGAGGTGGTCACCGGCACGGGCGTACTGCACCGGCACCACGTACTGCCGCCCACTACGCCGCCCGACGTAGCGCAACTCGATCGCAGAGGCGCTCAGCAGACGGTGTGCGCGCGACCGCAACACGGCCAGCACGATGGCGTTGCCCTGCGGCATCTTCAGGCGCATCCGCGCCCGACGCACACCTTGCCGGCGCAGCTCGTCGAGAGCCGCGATCACCCCGTGCACCCCGGTGTCCGGCCGCTGGCTGGCCATGCTGTCCTCCCTGAGCTGTTCGTCCACCTCGACCGTGTCCTCTCCGCCGACCCGGCGCCCGCCGCTTCGCCCGGGCCGAGAACCCCTCGATGCTGCGAGGGCAGCCGGCTCCGACCAGGACGGCACCGCGACATCGACGACGCAGATCCGACCCGCTCCGTCCGGAGTGCCTCGTCGGTCGAACGACAGGCTGACGGACTCTGCGGCGACCTCTCGTCGGACATGAGTGATCCAGACCTGGCCCACCGCCCGTTGGCCTGCCGCGGCTCGTCGGACACCACCGGACCTCCACAGGACCTGATCTCAGATCACGGCGGGATCGGGAGCCTGCCCCCAGCCCGCTGCAGTCCGCCGATCGAGAAGAGCGCTCAGCCATCCGGCCTGATACGCGTCACCCAGGCGTCGACAGACCGAGGCTTCGCGGCATCACCGCAGCACGAGGGCGCGTGCCGCAGCTGGGCCAGCGACGCATTCTCGCGGATGGAAGCCCTGCGCCGCGGACGACCTGAACCGAGTGTCCGCCCGACGATCCTCGTGGATGTCGATGGATCGAGCCCGATTCTCAAGGGCTGCCCTCGTCGTGCCCCCTGCGGCGCGCTCATGATCGGGGACGCGAGGCGGTGAGGCCCTACCTGGAGGACTGCTGACATCGTCACCGCCCCGCGGTCGCCTACGCACACTGGGGTCCACCGGCCGCCAGCCATCGACCCGGTTCGGCCCGGTCGACCCGGAGCGACGGTCAGGCGGCCCATTCCCGGTGAGGTCCGCGATGGACGGCGGCGTAGACCTCGTCGCGGAGTTCGTTGGCCTGCCGGTCGGTCAGGGTGCCCGCGAGCGGGCGCAGCACCAGGCGCAGCAGCACGTTGACCTGATCCGGGCGCAGGCCCAGCCGGGTGCGGGCGGCGGCCGGCAGGTCGGCGTAGCCGGTGCTGGCCACGACGGTCACGGACTCCAGGTCCTCGGCGGCGGGGCCGAGCGCCGCGCGGACGGCATCGCCGAGCAGTTCGGCGTCGACCGGAGGGTCGGCGACGATCGACAGGTCCCGGCGAACCGGCGGCTGCGCCGACACCGGCCGCCACGGGCGCAGGTCGAGCAGTTGGGCGGCGATGCGGGGCTCGGTCGAGCGCAGCAGGCGGATGTCGTCGATGCCCTTGCGCAGCATGAGCGCCCGGTCCAGGCCCATGCCGAGGGCCAGGCCGCTCCACCGGGTGGGGTCCAGGCCGGCCCCCGCCAGCACCCGGTCGGCGGCCAACCCGCACTCGGCCAGCTCCATCCAGCCGGTCGGCGTGTGCACGTCGATCTGCAGGCCGCAGCGGGTGTAGGGGTGCCGGGCCGGATGGGTGCGCCAGGGTGCCCCGGGGAGGACGGCGTGGACGAGCAGCTCGATCATCTGCTGCAGGTCGTCCTCGTCCATTCGCCCGTCGGGTCCGCCGGCGGTGATGCGCCACAGGTCGACCTGGTGCGGGGTGCCCACGTGCAGCCGGTCGATGCTGTCCCGGCGGTAGCACAGGCCGGGCAGCGCCAGCAGGACGTCGACCGCCGCGGCGCTCCGGTGGGTGCTCGCGGCGAGAGCCCGCAGGGCGGGCGGGACACCGGCGCTGGTGTGGCTGCGCAGCATGACCGTCTCGGCGGCGTAGCGGCTGTACCGGGTGTCGCGGGTGACGTCCTCGGTGGTGTACCCGAGGCGGTCGTAGTTGTCCTCGACGCTCACCAGGGGCCGGCGCCGCTGCAGGTCGAGGGTGCAGTCCCAGGCGTCGGTCAGGGCCGTCAGCACGTCCTCGAGCAGCAGCTGCATCGCGTGCGGCCCACCGGCGGGGTCGGACAGGTCGCGCAGCTCGAGCGCGGCCTGCAGGTCACGGGCGGAGAGCAGGGTGGTCACGGAGTCCCCTCGGGGTGTCGGTCGGGTGGTGGATCCCCCCGGCCGACGGCTCCGTGAACGGGACTACCGGCAGACCTCGGAGCCCGCACGGCTGCTCGGCAGCCGGGGGCAGGGAAAGGAGGTCGCGCGTCCGGGCACGGACCGACGGTAGCTCTCCGTGGGCCACAGCGTCCACGACAATGCACCACGACGCCGGTCCCCAGCTGTCCCGACCGGGAGGGTGGTCGTCCGGCGGCTGGGCGTCACCGCCGGCCGCTGTGAGACGTCGTGCCGGATCGGCGGGCCCGGCTCGGACCGGCGCCGGGGCGAGGAGCCAGTCGCCGGTGTCCCGGGGCGCAGCCGGACCGCGCCTACTCGGCGCGGGGCTGCACCCTCGCAACGGGCCCATCCCGTGAGCACCTCGTCCGAGAACTCCGGCGCGGTCGCGACGACCAGCGCCCACAGCTAGTCACTGATCAGCCGCGGTGGCCGTGACACGAACGTGACGATCCGGTGACGGCTCGTGCCTAACCTTTCTGGCTGAACGCTTCGAATCCCCTGATTGGACGGGGCGAAAGTGCAATCCGTGCCGGTCGAGCCCCGATCGGCCCCTGCCTCGGGAGATCCCATGCGCCACCGCACCCGTCACCACCGGACCGTGGCCGCCGCAGCGGCCCTCGTGCTGTTGGGCACCGGCGCCGGGAGCGCCGAAGACGTGTCCGCCGCTGCGAAGCCGACCACGCCGGAGTGGTCGCTGTGACCGCGGTGGACGTGCCTCCCGGGAAGGTGCTGGAGCACCTCGAGGTGTTCCAGGCCATCGCCAACGCCAACAACAGCAACCGGGCCTCGGGCACGT
>NZ_PVTG01000029.1:1993-5175 GCF_003002915.1 Geodermatophilus tzadiensis
GCGTGGGGTTGGTTTGTAGGTTTTGTGTGGCCAAGATGTTGAGGGCACACGGTGGATGCCTGGGCACCAGGAGCCGATGAAGGACGTGGGAGGCTGCGATAAGCCTCGGGGAGCTGCCAACCGAGCGTTGATCCGAGGGTGTCCGAATGGGGGAACCCCGCACCAGTCATGTGGTGTGACCCGCGCCTGAACACATAGGGCGTGTGGAGGGAACGTGGGGAAGTGAAACATCTCAGTACCCACAGGAGAAGAAAACAACCGTGATTCCGTGAGTAGTGGCGAGCGAAAGCGGATGAGGCTAAACCGAGGGCATGTGACAGCCGGCAGGCGTTGTGTCGTCGGGGTCGTGGGACAGTCGTGTCGCTCCTGCCGGGGCGGCGGGGAGTCAGAAAACGTATCTGGTTAGTGGAAGGCCTCTGGAAGGGGTCGCCGTAGAGGGTGAGAGCCCCGTACACGAAAACCGGTCGTCTCCCTGTTTCTGTATCCCAAGTAGCACCGAGCCCGTGGAATTCGGTGTGAATCTGGCGGGACCACCCGCTAAGCCTGAATACTCCCTGGTGACCGATAGCGGACGAGTACCGTGAGGGAAAGGTGAAAAGTACCCCGGGAGGGGAGTGAAATAGTACCTGAAACCGTGTGCCTACAAGCCGTGAGAGCCGTGAAGCCATCTTCGGGTGGGCGGTGATTGCGTGCCTTTTGAAGAATGAGCCTGCGAGTTAGCGGTACGTGGCGAGGTTAACCCGTGTGGGGTAGCCGTAGCGAGAGCGAGTCCGAACAGGGCGTTGACACTTCGGTGTCGATAGTCGCGTGCTCTAGACCCGAAGCCGAGTGATCTACCCATGGCCAGGTTGAAGCGCGGGTAAGACCGCGTGGAGGACCGAACCCACCAGGGTTGAAAACCTGGGGGATGAGCTGTGGGTAGGGGTGAAAGGCCAATCAAACTCGGTGATAGCTGGTTCTCCCCGAAATGCATTTAGGTGCAGCGTCGCGTGTTTCTTGCCGGAGGTAGAGCACTGGATGGCCGATGGGCCCCACAAGGTTACTGACGTCAACCAAACTCCGAATGCCGGTAAGTGAGAGCGCGGCAGTGAGACTGCGGGCGATAAGGTTCGTAGTCGAGAGGGAAACAGCCCAGATCATCGGCTAAGGCCCCTAAGCGTGTGCTAAGTGGAAAAGGATGTGGGATCGCAGTGACAACCAGGAGGTTGGCTTAGAAGCAGCCATCCTTGAAAGAGTGCGTAATAGCTCACTGGTCAAGTGGTTCCGCGCCGACAATGTAGCGGGGCTCAAGCACACCGCCGAAGCCGTGGCACTCCCGCGTGTCCCCGTCGTCGTTCCTCGTGAACGCCGGCCAGGGGTGGGGGTGGGTAGGGGAGCGTCGTGTGGCGGGTGAAGCGGCGGAGGAATCCAGCCGTGGACGCCACGCGAGTGAGAATGCAGGCATGAGTAGCGAGAGGGGAGTGAGAACCTCCCCCGCCGGAAGACCAAGGGTTCCTGGGCCAGGCTAATCCGCCCAGGGTGAGTCGGGACCTAAGGCGAGGCCGACAGGCGTAGTCGATGGACAACGGGTTGATATTCCCGTACCCGCGAAGGAACGCCCATGCCGGACCCAGCGATGCTGACCCACCGAAACCGGTGTCTCGTCTTCGGACGCAGGCGCTGGGAGTAGCTGGGGACCCGGACTGGTAGTAGGCAAGCGATGGGGTGACGCAGGAAGGTAGTCGGGCCGGTGAGTGGTAGTACCGGTGCAAGGGTGTGGCCCGCGCCATAGGTAAATCCGTGGCGCATGCAGGGTGAGGCCTGACGCATAGCCGTGTGCGGCGAATTCGATGATCCTATGCTGCCGAGAAAAGCCTCTAGCGAGTTCCGAGCGGCCCGTACCCCAAACCAACTCAGGTGGTCAGGTAGAGAATACCGAGGCGATCGAGCGAACTGTGGTTAAGGAACTCGGCAAAATGCCCCCGTAACTTCGGGAGAAGGGGGACCCTCGCCCGTGAACACTCTTGCAGTGGGTAGCGGAGGGGGGTCGCAGAGACCAGTGAGAAGCGACTGTTTACTAAAAACACAGGTCCGTGCGAAGTCGTAAGACGATGTATACGGACTGACGCCTGCCCGGTGCTGGAACGTTAAGGGGACGGGTTAGCCGCAAGGCGAAGCTCAGAACTCAAGCGCCAGTAAACGGCGGTGGTAACTATAACCATCCTAAGGTAGCGAAATTCCTTGTCGGGTAAGTTCCGACCTGCACGAATGGCGTAACGACTTCTCAGCTGTCTCAACCACAGGCTCGGCGAAATTGCACTACGAGTAAAGATGCTCGTTACGCGCGGCAGGACGGAAAGACCCCGGGACCTTCACTACAGCTTGATATTGGTGTTCGGTTCGGCTTGTGTAGGATAGGTGGGAGACGAGGAAGCGGGCACGCCAGTGTTCGTGGAGTCGCCGTTGAAATACCACTCTGGTCGAATTGGATGTCTAACCTGGGTCCGTGATCCGGATCAGGAACAGTGTCAGGTGGGTAGTTTAACTGGGGCGGTTGCCTCCCAAAGTGTAACGGAGGCGCCCAAAGGTTCCCTCAGCCTGGTTGGCAATCAGGTGTCGAGTGCAAGTGCACAAGGGAGCTTGACTGTGAGACCGACGGGTCGAGCAGGAGCGAAAGCTGGGACTAGTGACCCGGCACCGGCATGTGGAAGCGGTGTCGCTCAACGGATAAAAGGTACCCCGGGGATAACAGGCTGATCTTCCCCAAGAGTCCATATCGACGGGATGGTTTGGCACCTCGATGTCGGCTCGTCGCATCCTGGGGCTGGAGTAGGTCCCAAGGGTTGGGCTGTTCGCCCATTAAAGCGGTACGCGAGCTGGGTTTAGAACGTCGTGAGACAGTTCGGTCCCTATCCGCCGTGCGCGTAAGAGACTTGAGAAGAGCTGTCCCTAGTACGAGAGGACCGGGACGGACGAACCTCTGGTGTGCCAGTTGTACCGCCAGGTGCACTGCTGGTTGGCTACGTTCGGCAGGGATAACCGCTGAAAGCATCTAAGCGGGAAGCTCGCTTCGAGATGAGGTCTCTCACCCAGTCAATGGGGTAAGGCCCCCGCCCAGACCAGCGGGTTGATAGGCCGGAAGTGGAAGCACCGCGAGGTGTGGAGCTGACCGGTACTAACAGGCCGAGGGCTTGACCACACAC
>NZ_PVTG01000030.1 GCF_003002915.1 Geodermatophilus tzadiensis
CACCCGCTACGACAAGCACGTCCGCAACTACGCCGGCGCGCTCAACCTCGCCGCGCTACTGACCTGGCTCCCTTGATCCGGCAGAAACTCCCTAGGCGCAGGCGGAGCGCGGTGCAGGGATGGGCCACCTTCCGCCACAGCTGGAGCGGTCCGCGCCGGCGCGCCGCGATCGTGAAATGAGCTTAGCGCCTCACCGGGTTTCGCTGGCGGCAACGCTATCCGGTTGCGTTCGAGGATGCGATTCAAGGCGAAGTCTGTGCAGCAGGGTGCCGATCAGGACGCCAACAGCCACTCCGCTGAGTCCGACGGCCGGAGACAGCCACTGCGGGCGGGCAGCTGAGCCGTTGGCCGGTGCCGGTGCAGGTGCAGGTGCCGCCGGCTCGCCTGCCGTGGGCCTCCCTAGCCGATCCGCCTCAAATGCCTCAACGACTTCACTGCCGCTGCGGGCGTCTTCGTCCATGCGCTGGCGCAGAACGCGACTGATGATCGCCACCAGGACATAGACACCGAGGACCGTCATGAGAAGGCCCAGAACGCGGCTGCCGGGACTGGCTACTCCTAAGCCCTCGGGATCGCCACCGATCAGTCGACTGATGAGCCAATACACGGCGTCTCCGTACGAGGCCGGAACGCCATCACAGGTTGACGCACAGAGCCGTTTCTCTTCGCCAGCGACCAACCAGGCCGCGACAAGAACAGCCAAGGTCGTGGCGCCCAACATGAGACCGACAGCGCTTCCGGGCAACCTCCCGGGCGCGGCCCGCAGATGCCATCGCGGCGCACCAGGGCGGAAGGCGACCAGGACTGGATGGTGAGGGGAGAGCTGACTGACGCAGAGACTGGCTGACTCACCTTGCGGTGAGTGGTGCGTCAGGCCGGCGCGCAAGATCAAGACTCTATGGTGTGGGCCTGGTGCAGCGGCGAGGATGTCACTGACAAGAGTTCTAGCTGCCTGCGCTCCTTGGGGGCTGTGAAGCATGGTGATCGTCCAGTGTTCAACGCGCAGCTGGCCGATAGCTACGTCGACCAAGCGCCTTCGTCCAGCGGTAGCCGAAGCTAGTTGACGAACAGTAAGGACCAGCGCTGCGACGAGGTACCCGAGCAGGGCTGCGGCAATCGCGACGAGGCTCGCGGTCCTCAGATGCAGGAGGGCAAGCACTATTCCTGCTGCCAAGAGAGCCATGAGCGCGGCCATGAAGCACAGAACGTCCCAGTGCCTGTCCAGCATCCGGAGAAGCTTGAGGTCCGTGGGCGCCTGTCGTGGGGCATCCTCGGGGGGCGCGAGGACTGCATACCCGCCAGATAGGTCTGTCCGCAGGTCCTCGTCATGCGCGGCCAGATACAGGACGACGGGAACTGGCGCTCGCACGCGGAGGAACCAGGCGGGGCCACGCGGCCGCAGCGTATCCCGCACTGCGGACCAGTTCGGTGACCGCTTCAACTCCAAGGCGAGAGTCCGACATTGCGTATAGGAAAGCGCGGCGATAACGGTCACCACGGTGTCACCTCCACTCCGAGCTGGACTTGCGCAGACGGTGCCATGCAGGCCCCGCGCGAGCTCTCAGCACTCGGCCGGGCGTTCCGGGCCACGCCGAAGGTGATGCGCTCGCACTGCCCAGCCAGGCCGAGCCTAGCTGCTGTCAGAAGTCATCTCTTCTCAGAAACGGGGATAGAATCGCGATAGCGGGCTCTCCGCCTGATCCCTTTCCTCAAGCGCGGCTCGCGCCTGTGTGGCGATCTCTTGTCGATGCAAGTACAATTGCGGAACGAATGTGGCGAAGGTGTGGTCGTTACTGGCCCCAAGGACCCCCTCGATGCCGCGGCGGCGAAGCCGTTGGGCTTGCCGCAGCAGGACGCCATCGGCGCCGCTCGGGTTGCGACCGCCGCAGAGCAGGCGGAAGCCGTGCGCCTGGACCGTGTCTCCGACCAGTCGACAGAGACGCCGATCCGTCAAGGCGATTCGCGGCGCTCCGATGGTGACCATGCCGCCGAGCGCCCAGTCGAGCTAAGGTAGGTTCACCGGCGCCACGGAAACGTTATCAAACTTCACAGCAGCGCCGTAGGTGCATCCGGTACGCGTCGGGTGGTCATCGACACGGGCCAACGGTGTCATCGGCGGCTGACAATCCGTCTGACTATCGGCCGCAGACGGTCTGTAAGAGGGGACCTTGAGCAGTCCGCAACCGACGTGAGTGGCGGCCGGTTCAGGCGGTATTTCGGTCAGATGAGGCGGATTCTGCACCGCTGGAACGCATCGCTTGGGTGTCATCGCGCGGAGCACCGGGCGTGGGCGCTCGTCGCGTTCGTCGTGGCACCCTCGGTCCTCGCCCCAGGAGCGCATTGCGGCACAGCCCAGCTCGACGGTCGATCTGCTGGTGGAACTGCTCGACGAAGGCTTGCTGATCGACGGTGAGTTGGCCGGCCGTGCCTTCCTCGTCCAGGACGGCTTGGGCGGCTGCCGGCACGGCTTCGACGACGGCTGTCACCCTGTCGAGGACGGTCGATTCAGGGAGTCGGCTGGCCGTAGCCAAGCTGGCCCATGCCGTTCGGTCAAGCTCGTCGAGGCGTGCCTTGCCGCCGATGGACATGGCAAGACGAGCGGAGTGAGTGCTGACCTGGCCTGGTGACATGCCCCGCCTGGTCGCCGTCAAGTAGGGCAAGACGCTGTTGATGTCGTACAGCGGCGCGAGACGGACAGCAGGTCCTGAAAGTAGGAGGCTGTAGTTCTTGGCGTGCGCATCGGTCGCGGCCAAGACCCAGGACAGGGCCAGTGCGTCCAGGAACGTGCCGATGGCTGCCTCGGCATAGGTGGCGGGCATGACACGTCGCAACAGGCTGACGATGTCGGCGGCTCCTGGGCCCCCCTCGGCTTGGTACTTGTTCGCGGGCATCACCCCCAGTGCCTGACAGAGGTCTTCCTGGTGCAGCCGCAACAGCTGATCGCCCGCACGGATCCGGTCGTATCGCTCGACGGCGATGACTTGTTGCCCGCCGATGGTGCGCACTTGGGAGGAGGCTGCAGGCAGGTCGAGGTGACGCGCGATGCGCAGGCACAGGTGCTCGTTGATCTCTTGGTAGGCGAGGGAGGGCATGGGAGGTTTGAGGATGTGCGTGCTGGGCTCGCGCCCCCACGGCTCGCTCCACCGCTGCCCGTCCCAGTGCAGCGCCACCTTCGCCTGGGCACCGGCGAGTGAGAATTGTCCGCCCTCGTGCAAGGGGGTCCACGCCGCTGGGTCGGCGGCGAGGGCTCGGAGCAGGTCTCCAACCTCCGCGTCGGTCAGCGGGGTGAGCCCACCTTGCGGGACCTGCTCGAGCTGATCCTCTCGCAGGAACTGCACCGCACCGGCGCAGTCGGCCCCTACGTGGGCGAGTAAGGCGTATGGAGACCCGGCCGATACCTGGTACTTGGCCGCCCATCGGGCAAGGACCCGGTCGTTGTCCGGAAGTAGGTTGGCCAGCCATGCCAGCAGCGGCCGTCCGCGATGCTCCTCCTCGGTGAGAGGAAGCTTGATCGACAAGGGCGTGGCGGTGCGACTGGACGCGTAGGCCGTGTCGTACCGCAGGCTTACACGTCCTTGCTCGTCCCGGCGTAGCCAACCTGCTGGCTGGCCGGACATGAGCACGCGCAGCTGGGAGGGCGTGCGCCCGCGCTGCGGTTGGCTCGTTGTCATGATCCTCGGTGGGCGTTGAGTAGGGCGTCTAGGTCTATTTGGGGTTGGCGGTCGGACTGTTGGGCCGTTTCGGCGCGGTCGGTGAAGGTGAGGTCTGCCTCCAGCGCTGCCGCTAGCCGCAGAACAACGTCCCATGTCGGGTTGGCACTACCGCGCTCCAGGCCCGCGAGCCACTGGCGGGAGAGTCCTGCCCGGCGAGCCACCTCCAGTTGGGTCAGTCCCTTGCGTAGACGTGCAGCACGTATGGCGTTCCCTAGGTCCTGCACCGTGCTGAGCTGCACTCAGGCCTCCTCCGCGATCCTGTGTCAACTATGTGCGACATGGTCAGCGTGTCAACCATCGGCGACATCGTGGCGATGTCAACCACCGACGACATCGCCGCAATGTCAACTATCGGCACCACGCACGGAAGCTGGAGTCCATCACCCGGGAACCCAGACAAACGACCGACAGGATGCGCCGAGGGGCCACCGTGAGCGAGCGCTCGGCCTCGCCGGCCTGGAGCGGTTGCTCCAACTCAGTCGCGCGCCAGGCGTGAATGCATGCCGCTACGGGGGCGCCGCATGGCATCGACTGCTCAACGGACAGGGCCGACGGGCGCCCGGGTCGAGATTCCCAGACCTCCTCCCCCGATGCGGCGGAGCTGACCTCGACCGAGGTGCCGTGGGGCTGAGCGGGCCGCCAATGCGGCTAGAGCGTGTCTCACGGATCTTGTTGGTTGGAGTCGGCGGGCTCCGGGCGATGCGACAGCATCGATGCGTGGTCTCCGATGAGGCGTGGGCGT
>NZ_PVTG01000031.1 GCF_003002915.1 Geodermatophilus tzadiensis
CGCTCGGTGCAGGAGGCCGCGCAGGGCTCCGGCCAGATCGCCGACAACATCTCCGGGGTCTCCACCGCCGCGGACTCCACCACCCAGGCCCTCACGCAGACCCGCTCCGCGGTCGACGAGCTCGCCCGGATGGCCGCCGACCTGCGCAGCACCGTCGCCCGCTTCACCTACTGACCGCCCGCCCGACCACCTCACCCAGGAGACCCCCATGAGCGACACCCGCAGCGGCCGTACGGGCGGCTGGTTCGCCGACCGGCCCGTCGGCGTCAAGATCGGCGCCGCCGTCGTCGTCCTCGCGCTCGTCGCGATCGCGATGACCGTCCTGGCCGTCAGCCGGCTGTCCGCCCTCGAGGCGGCCGCGGTCCGGATCAACGACAACGTCGTCCGGCTGGCCGACCTGGCGAACATCCAGCGCTCCTGGCAGGGCGACCGGTCGCGGTACAACACCTACCCCGTCGCCGACGCGCAGACGCGGACCGCGCTCCTGGCCGACCTGGCCGAGCGGCGCGACACGATCGACGGGCAGCTCGACGCCTACGCCGCGGTGACGGTGAACCGGCAGGCGTTCGACGAGTTCCGCGCCACGGTCGAGGACTACTACGCCGTCGCCGACGAGCAGCTGGTGCCCGCCGCCGACGCCGGGGACCTGGTTGCCGCGGGCGCGGTCATCACCGGCCCGCTGCAGGACCGCTCCGACACGCTGATGGACCAGTACAACGCCATGCAGGAGCGGCGGGTCGGCGCGGGGCAGGCCGACACCGACGAGGCCGCCGCGATCCACTCCTCGGCGACCACCACCCTGTGGGTGGCCCTGGCCGTCGGCATCCTGGTCGCGGGCACGCTCACCGTGGTCGTGGTGCGCCGGCTGGTCGGCACCGTCCGCTCGGTGCAGCGGTCGGTCGAGGCCCTGGCCGACGGTGACCTGACCGTCGTCCCCGAGGTGCGCGGGCAGGACGAGCTGGGCCGCATGGCCGCCGCGCTGGGCACGGCGCAGGACAACCTGCGCGGCGTGCTGCAGGCCGTCGCCGCGTCGGCCGACGCGGTCGCCGCCTCGAGCGAGGAGCTGTCGGCGTCCTCGGCGCAGATCTCGGCCTCGGCGGAGGAGACCTCCGCGCAGTCCGGTGTCGTCGCCGGTGCGGCCGAGGAGGTGTCGCGCAGCGTCCAGACCGTCGCCGCCGGCGCCGAGCAGATGGGTGCCTCCATCCGCGAGATCGCCAGCAACGCCGCGGAGGCCTCCGCCGTCGCCGCCCGCGCCGTCACCGCCGCGGAGACCACCACCGCCACCGTCGCCAAGCTCGGCGACAGCTCCGCCGAGATCGGCAACGTGGTCAAGGTCATCACGAGCATCGCGGAGCAGACCAACCTGCTGGCGCTCAACGCGACCATCGAGGCCGCCCGCGCCGGGGAGGCCGGCAAGGGCTTCGCCGTCGTCGCGAACGAGGTCAAGGAGCTGGCCCAGGAGACGGCCAAGGCCACCGAGGACATCGCCCGCCGCGTGCAGGCGATCCAGGGCGACACCACCGCCGCCGTCGGCGCCATCGGCGAGATCTCCCAGATCGTCGCGCAGATCAGCGACCGGCAGACCACCATCGCCAGCGCGGTGGAGGAGCAGACCGCGACGACGAACGAGATGTCGCGGTCGGTGCAGGAGGCCGCGCAGGGCTCCGGCCAGATCGCCGACAACATCTCCGGGGTCTCGACCGCTGCCGAGTCCACCACCCAGGCGCTGACCCAGACGCGCTCCGCGGTCGACGAGCTGTCGCGGATGGCCGCCGACCTGCGCACCAGCGTCGCCCGCTTCACCTACTGAGAGAGGACCCCCGGCAGGGGCCCACCGCTCGCGCGCTCGCGGTGGGCCCTTGCAGGGGGCCACAAGAGGAGAACCCGTGTCCCTTCCCCGCCTCTCGGACGTCCGCGTCGGACGCCGACTCGGCCTCGCCTTCGGTGCCGTCGGGCTGCTCGTGCTGGTCAGCGCCGGCGCCGGGCTGTCCGCGGTCGGCGAGCAGCGCGACCTCGCCGAGGAGCTGAGCGCCGTCGACGGCGTCCTCGCCGACGCCGAGACCGCGCGCTTCCAGATCGCCGACGTCACCGGCTGGCAGGGCCTGGTCGTGGCCGACGTCGCCGCCTTCGGCCCGGCCGTGGGGCTCGCGCCGGACACCTACAACCGGGCGGGCCTCCTCGAGGCGAAGGCGGGGGTGTACGAGTGGCTCGAGCAGGTCGACACCTCGGCGATGGACGCCACCGAGCGGGAGGCGTTCGAGGAGTTGCGCCCGGCCTGGGACAACTACTTCCGCTGGGACGACCAGGTGGTCGAGTGGCTCTCCGCGGGCACGCCGGAGAGCCTGCGGACCACGCTGGAGAGCATCAACGGCGGTGAGGCCGGCGAGGGCTACGGCATCGTCCTCGGCCTGGCCGACACCGTGCAGGCGTCGGCCCAGGAGCGCGCCGCCGACCTGCGCCGTCAGCAGGACGCGGCGCAGACCCGGGCGACGGCGCTGCTGAGCGTCGTCGGGGTGCTCGCCGTCCTCATCGCCGCGGGGCTGTCCGTGCTCGCGGCCCGGTCGGTGGTCCGGCCGCTGCGGCGGGTCCGGTCGGCGCTGGACGCCGCGGCGCAGGGTGACCTGACCGTGGAGTCGGGCGTCTCGCGGCGGGACGAGGTCGGCGAGATGGCGGCCTCCCTCGCGGCGATGCAGGCCGGCCTGCGCGAGGTGATGGCTTCCGTGGCGGGTTCGGCGGACGCGGTGGCTGCCTCCAGCGAGGAGCTGTCGGCGTCCTCGGCGCAGATCTCGGCCTCGGCCGAGGAGACCTCGGCCCAGTCCGGCGTCGTCGCGGGTGCGGCGGAGGAGGTGTCGCGCAACGTGCAGACCGTCGCCGCGGGCGCCGAGCAGATGGGCGCCTCCATCCGCGAGATCGCCAGCAACGCCGCGGAGGCCTCCGCCGTCGCCGCCCGGGCGGTGACGGCCGCGGAGACCACGACGGCCACGGTGGCCAAGCTCGGCGAGTCCTCCGCCGAGATCGGCAACGTCGTGAAGGTCATCACGAGCATCGCCGAGCAGACCAACCTGCTGGCGCTCAACGCCACGATCGAGGCCGCCCGCGCGGGCGAGGCCGGCAAGGGCTTCGCGGTGGTGGCCAACGAGGTCAAGGAGCTGGC
>NZ_PVTG01000032.1 GCF_003002915.1 Geodermatophilus tzadiensis
CCGCGGTGGGGCCGGCGCATCGGCCCTACCGTGGCGGCCTCAGTACGGCTGTCTCGCCTCGGCGGCGTTGCTCGGGCCGTGTCCCTGGTCGACAGTGGCGGCGGGTACGGGCGCCACGGCGGCGAGTAGCTGCCGGGCCTCCTCCTCGAGGCCCAGGGGGGAGTTGGCGAAGCGCAGGGTCACGGCGGAGGCTGCGGCGGTCATCTCGTCCAGCGTCCGGTGGTCGATGTTGCTGAGGTCGTCGCACGACGCGTGGTAGCAGAAGTCGTAGGCGATGCCGGCCCGGCCGCCGAACAGCGCGGCCTGTTCCACGGTCTTGATCCCCTCGGCGCCGGTGAACAGCCCGCCGGAGGCGATGCCCTCGGCGATGAACGGCCCGTAGTCGCTGCGGCCGCTGAACTCGGTCTCACCCGAGGCCAGGCCTCGGGAGCCGAAGTGCTCGTGGAAGGCCGCCTCGATCGCGGCCGAGCCGGCCGGGGCGGGCACCGAGCCGTCGTCCGGGCCGAACGCCGAGGCGTCGCCGTCGTAGACGAAGCGGCCGTGGTTGGGGGAGCCGATCATGTCGAAGTTCAGGTACAGCGCGACGTTCCCGAGCGTCGCGGGATCGTTGGTCTTGAGGTCCGCGACGTAGTGGCGGGACCCGTGCAGGCCGAACTCCTCCGCGCCCCACCAGGCGAAGCGCACGGCGTTGGCGGTCTCCGTGCCCGCGAGCACCTCGGCGATGGCCAGGATCCCCGCGGAGCCGGAGGCGTTGTCGTTGATCCCGGGGCCCTGCGGGACGCTGTCCAGGTGCGCGCCGACCATGACCGTGCGCTCCGGGTTCCCCGAGCGGGTCTGGGCGAGGACGTTGAAGGTCTCCCGGCTCTCGGAGACGGTCTGCGTGCTGACCGTCACCTCGCCCCCGCCCAGCAGGGCGACCCCGGCGGCGTAGCTCAGGCCGACCACGGGGATGGTCGTCACCCCCGGGGCGCCCAGGGTGCCGGCGACTGCCCCCTCCGCCCCGGGCAGTCCCGTGTTGAAGATCAGCACCGCGGACGCCCCGGCGGCCGCCGCGTTGGCGGCCTTCACCCCGAAGGTGCACGTGCCCCGCTGGAGCAGAGCGATGTTCCCCGGCACGAAGTCGGCGAAGTCCCCGGCCTCGCACCCGCTGGTGCTCGCGGCCTTCTCGCCGGTCGTTCCCACGGCCTGCACCGGTGCCGTCACGGTCCCGGAGCCGGAATAGGTCATCACCGCGACGTCCGCGGCGGCGAGCGGCCGGCCGCCCGCGCTGACCGTGGCCGGGCTGACCTCCTGGAAGAAGGGAAAGGAGAAGGTCTGGACCCGCGGGGCGTAGCCGGCGGCCCTCAGCCTGCCGACCACGTAGTCGACACTGCCCCGGTAGCCGGACGTGCCCGAGGCCCGGTTGCTGTTGTTGGCGTTGGCGATGGCCTGGAACACCTCGAGGTGCTCCAGCACCTTCCCGGGAGGCACGTCCACCGCG
>NZ_PVTG01000033.1 GCF_003002915.1 Geodermatophilus tzadiensis
TGACAGTGAGGATGTCTGCGGCGCCATCGGGCGCGGTCTGACCCTGAGTGCTGACCGACGCCTGGCTGTCTTGGCTGAGATCTGTCGGCCGTGCCCGGTGGCGTCTGTGCGCACGTCCGGACGGGTGGCCGTGACCTCATAGGAGCCTGTGCGAGAGGCGCCCATCACTGTCTTGTCCGACCGGCCCGCCCGGACGCGCGTCGCCATCACCGGTGCGAGCGGGAGACGACATGACGAGCATGACGAGCACCCGGCGGGTTGTCACCGTCGGCGTGGACACCCACAGCGACGTGCACCACGCCGCGGTGATCGACGAGGTCGGCCGGCCGCTGGCCGATGCCGGCTTCCCGGCCACACCCGACGGCTACCGCCAGCTGCTGGCCTGGGCCGGGACGCACGGGGAGATCAATGCGTTCGGGGTGGAGGGCACCGGCGCCTACGGCGCGGGCCTGGCCCGGCATCTGCAGACGACCGGTCAGACGGTGATCGAGGTGGACCGGCCCGATCGCAAGACCCGCCGGCAACGCGGCAAGAGCGATCCGATCGACGCCTACGCCGCCGCGGCCGCGGTGCTCTCCGGCGCCGCGGCCGGCACGCCGAAGACCCGCGACGGCCGGGTGGAGGCCATCCGCACCCTGCGAGTCGCCCGGCGCAGCGCGATCAAGGGCCGCACCCAGGCGATCAACCAGCTCAAGGCAGTGGTACTCACCGGACCGGCCAAGCTGCGCCAGGCCCTGGCCGGGCAGAGCACTCGCCAACTGCTGACCACCTGCCGGCGGCTGCGCTCGACCGAGCACCTGACCGAGGCAGCCGATCCGATCACCGCCGCCGCCAAGCTCACGATGCGCCGGCTGGCCCGGCGCATCGCCGCCCTGAGCGAGGAGATCGACGAGCTCGACGCCGAACTGCGCCCGCTGGTCACGGCCACCGCACCGGCGTTGATGGCGGTCTACGGCGTGGGCGCCGAGGTCGCCGCCCAATTGCTGGTCACCGCCGGGGACAACTCCGACCGGCTGCGTTCCGAGGCCGCCTTCGCCCAGCTCTGCGGCACCGCACCGCTCCCGGCCAGCAGTGGCCGCACCACCCGGCATCGCCTCAACCGCGGCGGCGACCGGCACGCCAACTTCGCCCTGCACATCATCGCCCTGGTCCGGCTCTCGTCTCACCAGCCGACCCAGGACTACGCCGCCCGCCGACGAGCCGAAGGCCTGAGCAACCTCGAGATCATCCGCTGCCTCAAGCGCTACATCGCCCGCGAGATCCACCACGT
>NZ_PVTG01000034.1 GCF_003002915.1 Geodermatophilus tzadiensis
TGAAGTGACCCCCGTCGGCTGAACACCTCCAGACTTGGCGCAAGCCGAGGAGGGAGGGCCCGGGTGGGCCGACGGAGCAAGTACCCCGAGGAGTTCCGGCAGCGGGCCGCGCAGCTGGTGCTCGACAGCCGGCGCAGCGTCCGCGAGGTCGCCGGCGAACTCG
The DNA here is from genome assembly GCF_003002915.1 of Geodermatophilus tzadiensis. Classification (GTDB taxonomy): domain Bacteria; phylum Actinomycetota; class Actinomycetes; order Mycobacteriales; family Geodermatophilaceae; genus Geodermatophilus; species Geodermatophilus tzadiensis. Next base: position 164 of record NZ_PVTG01000034.1, read on the forward strand.
GGATCAACCACGAGACGCTGCGCAACTGGGTCGCCGCCGAGCGCCGCCAGCGGGCCGACGGGTCGGCCGCGCTCAGCGCCGATGAGCGGATGGAGCTGGCCCGGCTGCGGCGCAAGGTGGCCGAGCTGGAACTCGAGCGGGAGATCCTGAAAAAAGCCGCGGTCTTCTTCGCTCGGGAGACGGGCCGGTGAGCCGCGGACTGGTCTGCGAGTTCATCGCCGCGGAGAAGACCAGCTACGGCGTGCGCCGTCTCTGCCGCGTGTTCCGGATCAGCCCCACCAGCTTCTACGCCTGGGCTGCTCGTCGCGGTGGTCCGACCGCCGCTGAGGTCGAGGAGGCCTACGCGGTCGAGGCCGCCCGCTCGGCCTGGGTCGAGCACCGCCGGGTCTATGGCGCCCGCCGGCTGACCGCCGAGGTCCGCGACCGCGGCCACGCCTGGAACCGCAAGCGGGTCGCCCGACTGATGCGCCTGGGCGCCATTGAAGGAGTGCACCGGCGCCGGCGCGGCAAGTACGGCCGCCGCACCGCCACCACCGCCACGGCACCTGACCTGGTCGAGCGGAACTTCACCGCGGCGGCACCCGACCAGCTCTGGGTCGCCGACATCTCCTATCTGCGCACCTGGGAGGGCTTCGTCTACCTGGCGGTCGTCGTCGACGCCTTCAGCCGCAGAGTGGTTGGCTGGGCAATGGCCGACCACCTGCGCACGGAGCTCGTCCTCGACGCCGTCGGCATGGCCATCACCACCCGCAAGCCGGCGGCCGGCACCGTGCACCACACCGACCGCGGAACGCAGTACACCTCCTACGAGTTCGGCAAGGCGCTACGCGCCTCCGGCCTGCTCGCCTCCATGGGCCGGGTCGGCTCGGCATTCGACAACGCGATGGCCGAGTCGGTGTTCGCCACCCTGAAGACCGAGCTGATCTACCGCCGCTCCTGGCCGACCCGCCACGAGCTGGAGATGGAGGTCTTCTCCTACCTCGAAGGCTTCTACAACACCCGCCGCCGGCATTCCCGGCTCGGCAACCTCAGCCCCGCCGACTACGAGAACATGCACCTGACACAGAACGAGGTGTCCGCCTGACGGGGGTCACTTCA
>NZ_PVTG01000035.1 GCF_003002915.1 Geodermatophilus tzadiensis
GGCGAGGCGGCGCAGCTGCTCGAGCGTGGTGGTGGCGCGCAGGGCGCCGTCGTCGTCGGCCAGCGCCAACGCGACCGACCCGCCCTCCGGCGTACGGAGGCCGAGGGCGTCGAGCTGGGCGAGGAGGTCGCGGAGCTGGCCGATGGTGATCGGCAGGCCGTTGACCTCCCCGGCCTCGCCACTGCGGCCGGCCAGCGCGCTCAGGGTGGCGATGAGCTGCAGGTGCGCCGTCACCGGTGGCCGGCTGTCGTCCCAGGGCCGCTGGAGGAGGTCGGCGAGCACCGCGGCGCGCAACCGGCCGATGGGCCGGTCGTCGCCGTCCTGCTTCAGCAGGACCGCGAGCTGGTCGACCAGGTCGAAGCAGGCCGCCGCCACCGGCGCCGGCAGGTCCGCCGTGAGCGTGGACATGCCCTCGCGCGGGGAGGGATAGACGCGCACATCGGCCTGCCGCTCCGCCTCCCTGCGCCGCTCATCAACGGCATCGGCGTCCACCGCCAGCAGCGCGGCCACGGCGCGCTTGCGCAGGGTGTGCGTCGTCCAGCTCGCGGCCTGGCCGATCAGCTGGGACTCCACCCGCCGGGCCACCGCCGGGTCGGTGTGCTGCAGCACGTCCACGAGCACCTTCGCCCGCGCCTCGTCCAGCACCCCCTCCGCCAGCGCCGCCCAGGTCGCCGGCAGCGACTCCCGGTACACCCACGCCCGCTGCGCCAGCAGCGAGGCCGATCGGCGCCCGCAGTTGAGGACCACCGCCAGCTCGGCGGGAAAGAACTCACTGACGCCGGGCAGCTCCGGATCCGGCGCCCACGACCCCCGCTTCGCGCCGGGCGTGCCGGGCGCAGGATCGAGGTCGTCGGGGGTGTCGTCGGCCAGGCCCAGGACGAGCTCGGCCTCGTAGGCGGCGGTCATCGCCTTGACCGCCTGCACCCGGGCCAGTTCGGCGGCCTTCTGCTCCCGCGACAACAGCGCCACCGGCAGCCGCTGCACCTCCGGCGCCCCGGCGACGAGCAGGTCGAGGAGCCCACCGGTGAACACCGGCGGCGCGTCGTCCTCGATCTCGGGCACGAGCCGAACCTA
>NZ_PVTG01000036.1 GCF_003002915.1 Geodermatophilus tzadiensis
CTAGGGCGTGTCTGACGGATCTTGACGCCGTAAGTCGGCAGTCTCCGGACGATGCGACAGCATCGAATGGTGGTCTCCGATGAGGCGTGGGCGTGGATGGAGCCATTGCTGCCGTCCTCGACTGGTCGGCGCGGAGGGCGGTGGCGCGATCACCGGCAGGTGATCGAGGCGATCTCTTGGAAGTACCGCACCGGCTCGCCATGGCGCGAGGTGCCCGAGCATTTCGGGCCCTGGCAGACCGCCTACGAGCGGCTGACCCGGTGGAGCGCCGATGGCACCTGGGCCCGGCTGCTGGCCCGCGCCCAGGCCGACGCCGACGCCGCCGGCGAGCTGGACTGGCTGGTCGCGGCCGATTCCACGGTGGTCCGGGTGCACCAGCACGGCGCCAGCGCGCGACGGGTCGGAGGCAACGCCGCGACCAGGCGGGACGCCGCCGACGACGACCAGGAGGGCGGCCGGCACCCGGATCAGTGACCCCGCGGGTGCCGATTCCGCCACCGAAGTCGCCGTCGTCGAGCCCGGCGATCACGCGATCGGGCGGTCCCGCGGCGGGCTGACCACCAAGGTTCACGCCTTGACCGACGGTCACGGGCGGGCGCTGGTGTTCCTGCTGACCGGCGGCAACATCAGCGACACCACCATGTTCGCCCCGCTGCTGGCCGCCTTGCGGGTGGCCAGAGCCGGCCCGGGCCGACCCCGGACCCGCCCGGAGTACGTGGTCGCCGACAAGGGCTACAGCTCCCGGGCCAACCGGACGCTGCTGCGCCGCCGCGGCATCGCCCACACCATCCCCGAGCCCCGCGACCAGCAGGCCAACCGGCGCCGCAAGGGCTCCGCCGGCGGCCGCCCGGTCGGCTTCGACAAGGTCCGCTACGCCCGCCGCAACGTCGTCGAGCGCGGCTTCTGCCAGGTCAAACAGTGGCGCGGACTGGCCACCCGCTACGGCAAACACGCCCGCCACGACGCCGGCGCACTGACCCTCGCCGCACTACTGACCTGGCTCCCATGATCCGCCGGACACTTCCTAG